>JADJIA010000003.1 GCA_016707285.1 Ignavibacteriales bacterium | reverse complement strand
TGATGAGGAAGTTTTTTATACCGTTCCTCTTTTCTGTATTCTCACTCTTCTCGATTTTCATCCTCCAGTTTTTGATGAGATTTTCTGAACAATTAATTGGCAAAGGTATTGCAACAACCCTGATTATTCAGTTGATTGTTTACAACCTTGCCTGGATGATGGTGCTTGTAGTGCCTATGGCTGTGCTTGTTGCCACTCTAATGGCGTTTGGCGGGTTATCCCAGAATAACGAAATTACCGCCATCAGAGCCGCGGGACTAAGTATCTACAAACTGACAATTCTGCCGTTGATTCTGGCAGCCGGGCTTGTATATTTCCTTATCTATTTTAATAACGAAATTCTTCCCGATGCAAATCATAAAACCAAAAATCTTATGTGGGAGATTACTGCAACCCGTCCGGCTCTTTCAATTGTACCAAATGTTTTTATGACAGAGATATCAGGTTATGCGATTCTTGCAGAAAAAGTGACACAAGATTCAAACAAACTGATGAATGTAAAAATCTATGACAACAGCAGAAGCGGATCGGTTAATATCCTTACTGCAAAAAGAGGTGAATTAAACTTTAATCTTGACCGTACAAAACTTGTGATGAATCTCTTTGAAGGGGAAATTCACGAACAGGGAGAAAACAACCTTTATAGAAAAATTCAATTTAAGCAACATCTGCTTCTGATGAATTCAGAGCAGTTTTCTTTAAAGAAAATTACGGATGATTATCGTTCAGATCGTGAACTTGGGATTGCAGACCTTGAGCTAAGGGCTGACAGTATAAAAAAAGTTCTTCACGAGCATGTTCAAATCATGAGCAGAATCTCAAGTCCCTTCTTTTATGGGGATTCTGTAGGCAATGCTCTACCTCCTATGAATGCGGGCGACACCGGAACTCCTGTTTACTACGAAAGATTAAAAGGAAAAGTTAAACAACAACTCTCAACGATTGAAACAACTCTAACAGCGATAGATTATCTAATCTTACAGGAGTATGCTTATAAGGTTGAGGTTGAGAAGAAGTTTTCCATTCCGGCGGCATGTCTTGTTTTTTTGTTGCTGGGTGCCCCTCTTGGAATGATGACAAGAAGAGGTGGTTTTGGTGCAGCAGCAAGTATAAGTCTTTTCTTTTTCCTCCTCTACTGGTCGTTCCTGATTGGTGGGGAAAAACTGGCTGACCGTGGACTCGTCTCCCCCTTTGTTGGCATGTGGGCTGCAAATTTTATACTTGCCCTTACGGGTGTATATCTTTTCTACAGATCTGTCCGCGATAATGCCACGATCGACCTGGCTTCGATCCAGCGCTTTTTGCCAAAGAGATTCAGAAAGTCTGATGGTGATGTTCAAGATACTTGACAGATACATCATCAAGAGTTTTATACTTTCAATCTTCTATGGATTGATGGCGTTTACTCTGCTCTTTGTTATTATCGATCTTATGGAAAATCTTGATGATTTTATCGATAATAATGTTGGTACATTCATAATTTTAGAGTATTATCTCGTTTTTACGCCTGAAATACTCAAGTTGATGACGCCCGTTGCTGTGCTTTTTGGTGGCCTTTTTACAGCGGGGAAAATGTCGAGCAACAACGAACTGACTGCCATAAAGTCGAGTGGAGTTTCCATTTACAGGTTCATGTTCCCCTTTATTATGGTATGTGTGGTTATTTCGGGGCTTATCTTCTATTTTGGCGGGTTTGTTGTGCCCAATGCAAATGTGAGAAAAACACAGATTGAGGCAGAATATCTTAAAAAGAACGAGTCTTCCGCAATAAGCAATCTCTTTTTTCAGGATCCCCCCAACAGAATCATCAACATGTTCTATTTTAATCCGGAGAAACTTGAGGCTTATAAAACAGGGATTCAAACCTACGACACACTCAATTCTATAAAAATGACTCAAAGAATTGAAGCCGAAAGACTTGTATTTAATCCTAAAAAAGGGACATGGACTGCCTTCAACGGTACAGTCAGAAAATTTAGCGAATTAAATGAAAACTTCACTTCTTTTGCAGAGATGGAGATAACCGGGCTTAAATTTACTCCCGATGACCTGCAGGTAAAACAACAAAGACTTGAGATTCTCAGCAATGTCCAATTAAAAAAACTGATCGACGATACCAAAAATGCCGGATATGACTCGCAAAGAGTTGAAATTGAATATTATTCCAGGTTTTCATTCCCATTTACTGCCATTATTATTATTATCTTTGGACTTCCGATATCGACAGTTAAACGAAGAACCGGAATTGCTCTTCAATTTGGAATTAACATCCTCGTTACTTTTATCTATTTAAGTATGATGCAGATCGTCACCGCACTTGGGAAAAACGGTTCTCTTGAGCCACTCATAACAGCATGGCTTGTGAATATTGTGTTCTTCTCAGCTGCCATGTTTAATCTTTTTAGAATTAAGGGATAATATTTCCCCAATTCAAATCTTTTTCTTATTTTTAATTCAAAAGTAAGTAGGAATTATGGAAACAACCACTGCGGGCAGTTACCTGCTAAAAAATCAAAAAGGATCGTGGCAAAACTTCGATTATTTCGAAGCAATTCACACCGATCTTGGTATTAAAGTTCTACTCTTCAGATCAAAAGATGAGGTGGAACCGCTACATCTTGACAAGCTGAAAAAACTCAGGAAACTGGGATTTGAGTCTGTACTTAAAGTTTTTGATCTCTACTATTATGAGAACAGGCTTTATGTTGCCACCGAGTATCCGGGGCAGATGTCACTTTTTGATTATTTTTATACATTGAACAGACCTCTGGAACCTTATAAGGCGATTGACCTCCTGCTCACCATTCTTACTGCTATTGAAGACTTGCACAACCTCGGTTATGCCATAGGATATCTCGATGAAAGTGTTATTTTTTTCCTCCAAGGGAAAAAGATTAAAATAGGCGGAAACTGGCTGGTACATTACGAAAACTTAAAAGCAATTGATGAATTTGAGCTTGCAAGGGACGACAGCAGAGAGGCAAAATTGCAGGATGTTGCAAGGTGTGGTTCCATTCTTTTTAGATTTTTAAATCAGGAGACACTGCTTACAACAAATCTAAGTTTTAGTAAAGTGCTTCAAAGTTCTCCGGCAAGTATCCCTGCACCAATTCTGGAGATTATTCACAAGGCTGTTAACATTGATAAACCTTCATACACCGATGTTTCCGGAATGATTCATGATCTGAAAACCATCAGACCTCAATATGAACCCGACCTTTCAAAAAACTTTGCCGTTCCTGCAGATGCCGGAAGAGTGGAATCAGGCTCCCGGGTAAAGGTGACAGCCATTTTAAAAGGTTCTGATACAATCGCCGAATCTACCGCCGACAACCTGATTAAAGAGAAAAGTCACAAACCAAAACTTTCAATGGTTAATCTGCTGCTCATTCTACTCATTGTTGTGATAAGTGCAGGTGGGTTATTATATCTTTTTAAAGGATCCTTATTTGGTGGCAAACCCAACGAACAAGCAGCAGCGATCAGCGAAAACCTTGCCGTCACTCCAAAAAAAATGCAGCCGGGCGATAACCTTAATGCGCAGGTGAATGAAACACTGGAAATTATTTTGCAGCATACAGCAACAGCGAGAAATGCAGCTTCAACATTGCCGGATCAAAACCACCCCGCCACAAAGTCATCGTTGGAATACTTTGTTAATCTTTACGATGGAATAGTTGCCCTTAAGTCAGGAAATCCCGACTCTGCCTATGCAAAGATTGACAGAGCTGCAATCATCTCCAACAGATCAGTAACTCAACTTGATGCCATTTTTGCATTGGGATGTTACTCGATTAAAAAAAATGATGGTGATAATGCGTGGCTTTATATCTCCAGATATTCGGAATTGATGGATGCCGCGATTTCAAATTCAGGAAATATTTCTCCCGAAGTCAAAGCAGGTATTGATCAGAAAAAAGAGAAGATGGGCAAGATTTTGGAGAATTTTAAGTAGAGACAGCGACTATATAACGAGAGTTTTCCTGATTAAACTAAAGTTCCACACTCCCCTGTGAAATTTTCTGTTTAAGTTCTTTGGCTGCAAGTGCATAACCACCGTCACTGGCATCTATGAGGTGAAAATGCTCATCTTCATAGGTATCAACGATACAGGTCAAGAGTGCAGCATCGGAGATGTGCATGCCGTAGAATATCAGTCCTTTTCTTGTAAATTCCTCAAGAGTATGCACAAGTTGTTTTTTTTCTTCTTCACTGCTGGAAATAATCATTCTGACCATATCATCCATTTTGATATAGTCGGCGTTTTGCCTTACACCTTTTTTGTATTCCCTCCAGTGACTTCCTTTTTTGGTTAGCAGACCATTAAAAAAGAAACTTCCGGCAATATTAAGAGCCAAAAGCTTAAAATAATATTTTATCCTCGAGAAGGAGTTTCCTCCCCTCAAAATGATCTCATTTTTCAATTTTTTGTAAGAAAAAACGAGGTTCAGGTTCTTTTCGGAAACAGGGTTAAAATCGTTTTCCGAGCCATAAATCCGGAAAATTTCGCTTATAATGGATTCATATATTTCTGTTTCACGGTCACCCCTTAATCTGGCTTTAATTAATAGTGCAAGAGTAAATCCTTTGTGCGACTTTACGCTGTTCCAACGGCACTCAAATCCTGAAAGATCGGGAATATCCTCAATCGGTTCTTCAATAAGACAAAAACCTGCTGTTTTTAAGCCTCTTTTTAATAACTTTTCCACCTCCTCGAAACCACTCCCCCTGAAGAGAGCCTGCTGATAGTATTCAGAAAATTTATATTTTGCGGTTTTGAATACACATCCTTCTTTTCTGAGTTCTCTGATTGAACCATATCCGATCCTCAAATCGAGATCAAAACTCGAAAGAGCAAAATATTTCATCTTCTTCAAGACTTCAACAACTTCATCCTTGTGAGAATCGGGAATCAGAAGAATTGCACCATCACCGCCAAAGATAAACGGAAATTTCTCTTTCCCAATCGCATTCCTGACAGCCGCAATAACAGCCGCACCGAGAGAGTTAACATCCTTGTAGCGCCCTTCGGAAATGGCAATGGTTGAATTGGCTATATCAGTGATTATTACAAGCCAGTTGTCAGGAACATCTTTATAATTGGACAGCTTTGCAGCATCAATAAATTTAGTCAAAGAAACGAGCTCCAAAAAATAGCGGTCAAAGTGCATCAGAGAATTTCAATTTAAAAAGCCCCTCATCCAATTTCTTGAATGAGGGGCAGATAATTATCAGATTGTATTGTTAATGCCTTGCAGCACTATTTTATCAACATCAATTTTTTTGTGAAGATTTTATTTCCGGCTTCAAGTTTGTAGATATACACACCGGAAGGCAGGCTTGAAGCGTCAAAATTAACAACATAGTTCCCGGCGGAGTAGTAGTTGGAAATGAGCTCAGCCACTTCCTTCCCTGTTGCATCGTAAACTTTGAGCGAAATTTGTCCCGCTTCGGGGATAGCAAATTTAATCGAAGTTGAAGGATTAAATGGATTGGGATAGTTCTGATATAATTGATAATCAGAAGGAATTCCCTCTTCTTTTTCGATGTCCGTGGTCACTTTGGTTTTGAATCTAAATGGAACCGACCATTCGCCATGACCAAAAGTGTTAACTCCCTTTACTCTCCAGTAATAAACCTTATTGAGTGAAAGGCCATTAAACGGAATTGATGTATTTGTATAATTTGAAACATCAACTGCGAGCGTTCCGGGTTCAAAATTGTTTGCACTGGAAAGTTGAACACTGTATGAAGTTGCCAATGGGTTACTTGCCCACACGAGCACAGAATCGAGCCCAACATTGGTTGTCTTGTCAAGTGGTGCCAGTAATACAGGTGCACCCGGAGTGGCTGTTACAAAAGAAAATGTATTTGACCATGCACCAACACCGGCGGCATTTTGTGCTCTCACTCTCCAATAATACATTTTTTGACCTTTAATACCTGTGAATGTAAAAGAGGTATCGATAAGATCATTAACGCCAAGTATTACGAGTGAATCGAATGAGGCATCCTCTCCAACCTGAAGGGTATAATTTGACGCACCTGATAAATAGTTCCATGAAACGGTTACTGTATCACGCTGACCCCCGGAGCCATTTGCCGGTTGAGCCAAAACCACTGATGCAAGAGGAGCAACCTGAACTATATTACTCGGCAGACTTTCATTAGTGTTTCTGTCGAGAGCCGTAACTGCGAAGTAAAAAGTGGTTGGGGTTGAAGACGGGGCAGGTCTTGCTTCCTTCAATCCATAAATGTCCTGAATGTTGTTACTGTTTTCAAAATCAACTCCCGTGGGATTTGCAGTCGTAAACTTGTAAACAACATATCTCATCGCTGTGTCTCCATCAGGAGCAGGATTTGGTTTATCCCAAATCAGTGCAGATGTGCCGGTTCCCGGAACTCTTTCAAAATGAAGATTTTGTGGCGGATTTGGAACAACAATGTCTTTCCAGTTCATTATCGGCTGAAGTGCCCTTGTTCTGTAAAGATTACCTTTTAGAGAATCTGCAAATCCTTTAAAATTTGAGACAAAATCGGAGGCTCTGAAGAAAACGCTGCCAAGAGTTTTGGGGTTGCTTCTGTTTGCTCTGATCTGGTTATGAATCTCACTTGCATTATTCCATTGGGGGATTCTGTAGGTGGCCTGACCGGGATAAAAATGTCTGCCATTGGCAAAAACACTGTCTGCCCACCAGGGCATCAATTTAGCATAATCCTGTCCACCACCAAAGGGCCAATAAAGTTGAGGAGTTAAATAGTCAACTGCTTTCCACTGAAGCCAGGTAATAGCATCACAATAGATATCTGCGTATGCATTCAGACCCGTAATTCCGGGTGGCACACCATTTTTCCAGATACCAAAAGGACTCATCCCAAACTTTATATGATTTTTATAAAAATGGGTGCTGTCATTAATGGCTTTTATCAAAATATTGATGTTATCTCTACGCCAGTCCTGGATATTTGTGAATCCACGATTGTAAAGCCGCCATGATGAACTGTCCTGATTGGTAATTGGGTTGGGTGGATATGGATAAAAATAGTCATCCATGTGGATACCATCAACATCGTATCTTTTAATCACATCCAGAATGACAGAGAGAACATAATCACGAACCATTGGCAGACCGGGATCAAGGAATTTTGCAGTTCCTGTCTGAAGTCCCCAGCTTGGGTTCTCTACCAAAACATGTGTCGGGTGGAGAGTATAGTTGCCAACCGCTCTTTCCGCTCTGTATGGATTAAACCAGGCATGGATTTCCATTCCCCGTTTATGAGCTTCCTCAATCGCAAACTGAAGTGGATCATAACTGGGAGCCAACCCCTGCTGACCTGTAAGCCAGAAGGACCATGGTTCAATCTGTGAGGGATACATAGCATCACTTTCACTTCGCACCTGGAAAATTATTGTGTTTATTCCGGCGGCTTTAAGTGAATCGAAAATCAGAAGCAGCTCTTTTTTCTGAGCTGTTTCGTTTAAACCACGAGTGGAGGGCCAATCGAGGTTTGTTACTGTGGCTACCCACGATGCTCGCATTTCTCTTTTGGGGTTCTGTGCAACAACAACGGAAATTCCGAGTATAAAAACAAGGAACCAAATTTTAACGTTTTTCATTGTACCTTTACAACATATTTTTCGAAAACTGATAATTAAACTTTTTGAATCGACCCGATGAAATATTTTATTACTTATTCCCTAATATCAATCTTTTTTTTCTCAATTACAACTTTATTTTACGGTTGTAAAGATACCATTAACCAGGCTGATGTGGATGCAGTAGTGATTCCTGATAAAGATGTATCTTATCAATCGCATATTCAACCCGTAATGTTATTAAAATGTGCTTTCTCGGGGTGTCACGACGACCAAACCCGGGCAGCGGGACTTAGTTTTACCAATTTTTACAACACCGTTGAAGATATGACAGTCGTTGTGCCCAATGAACCTCAAAACAGCCGTCTCATCTGGGTTGTTGAGGGAATCTCGGGTGGATCACCAATGCCTCCTGCCGGTTATCCGAATATGACCATAAATCAGATAAAAGGATTCAGAACATGGGTTGGTGAAGGTGCAAAAAACAACTGACAAAAATTTCAGTTGTTTATTTGATCCAGCCTTCTTTTTTTGACCATTCAATCGTCCGTTTTATTCCTTCTTCAATACTGACTTTTTGTCTAAACCCAAAATCCTTCATCGCTTTTGCAGGGCTTGTTACCCAGTGACTCTGCACGAGGTCTCTTGCCTTCTCAAGATTCAGCGTTGCAGCTTTGCTACTGAATGAAGAGAAAAATTGTGCTATTGCAGCTACGGTGTAAACCATGAAGTGAGGGAAAACGAGTTTTACTGCACCTTTTCCAAATATTTTTTTACAAACATCTCCAATTTCATTCCAGGTATAAACCTTTTCGCTGCTAAGGAAATAAACTTCACCTGAAGTTTTATCACTTTTTGCAGCGAGATAAAGTCCATTCACCACATCATCAACATGAAGCAAAGAAATGGTTTTTGTTTCAAACCCAACCTTTGTAAAAAGTCTTTTAGCGTATGTCTGAAAAAAGATTCCAACTTCGGTATCTCTTTCACCATAAATGGCAGGGCATCTCAAAACAGTGACAGGAAGTTTATCTTTGTATGAGATAACAAGTTTTTCCTGTTCAAGTTTGCTGCGGCCGTAGGTAGTGAGGGGGTTTGGAGTATGTGACTCATTTATCGGTTTTCCGTCAGGAGAGGGTCCGGCAGCAGTCTGGCTCCCTGAAACTACAAATTTCTTAATTGGCGCACCCGATTCAATAGCTGCATCCAAAAGGGTTTTGGTATTTCCAACATTGGATTCAAAATAACCTTCAGGTCTTTTTGATTTAACAGTGCCGGCGATATGAAATATGTAGGAGGCTCCGTCAACAGCTTTAATTAACTCCTCTTTATTGCCAAGTCCCGCATTGATTAATTCTATATTTTTTCCATTCAACCATTTAAGATCACTTGTCTTCCTGACAATACATTTTACAGCGTAACCTTCCGACAAAAGCCGGTCAACCAGATGACTACCGACAAAACCATTGGCTCCGGTAACTACTGCAATTTCTTTACTCATTTTGTCCAATCCTGTTCATTATTGAATAATCACTCATTAAATTCACTTATATCCTTGTAAGTGCATTAGAAATAATGATTTATAACGATTTCTTTTGTTTTTCATAAAAAATAAATTTACATTCGAACTTTAAATTTAACGAAATTTTAATTATTTAAATTTGTGTAACTTAAAATCCCTTGGAGGAAATTTGAGCCTGTTCAAAAAATGTAATGAATTTACCAGAGCTGACGACATTAAAGAGTTAGGGTTGTATCCATATTTTAGACCGATTGAAGCAAATGAAGGGCCTGTTGTCCAGATTGAGGGAAAAAGAGTTGTGATGGCAGGTTCCAATAATTATCTTGGACTTACCGCCCACCCAAAAGTGAAAGAGGCTGCCATAAAAGCCATTGAAAAATATGGCACCGGTTGCTCCGGTTCGAGATACCTTACAGGTACTCTTGACATGCATATCGAACTTGAAGAGAAAATGGCAAAGTTTTTTAATGCTGAAGCAGTGCTCCTCTACTCAACAGGATTTCAGACAGCTTTGGGAGTTCTCCCTACCCTTGTTCAGAAAGGTGATTATATTATTTCTGACAAAGACAATCATGCTTGCATCGTAACGGGTAATCTGATTGCCAAGGGTTCCATGGTTGAGATGGTGAGATATAAACATAACGACATGCACGACCTTGAAAAGAAAATTGCAAAACTTCCCCTTGAAGCAGGCAAACTTATTGTAAGTGATGGTGTTTTTTCAACAGGTGGCGAAATTGTT
The DNA here is from genome assembly GCA_016707285.1 of Ignavibacteriales bacterium. Lineage (GTDB taxonomy): Bacteria > Bacteroidota > Ignavibacteria > Ignavibacteriales > Ignavibacteriaceae > UTCHB3. The sequence goes on along the minus strand of JADJIA010000003.1, from coordinate 698,458 downwards.
GACCTTCCAAAATTAAATGAAGTTGCAAAAAAATATAACGCGCAAATCCTTATCGACGATGCTCACTCGGTTGGTGTGATAGGTAAGGGTGGCAGAGGAACAGCTTCTGAATTTGGTCTCGAAAAAGAGATTGATCTTGGAATGGGTACCTTTTCCAAAACTTTTGCTTCACTTGGTGGATTTGTTTACGGTCCCGAAAGAGTAATTAATTACCTGAAACATCACTCCCCTGCCCTCATTTTTTCTGCATCACCAACTCCCGCTTCCGTTGCAGCAGCACTTGCAGCACTTGAAATACTTGAAGCTGAACCGGAACGCGTAACCAGGCTGATCTCGAATGCAAATTATGTCCGTACAAAACTAAGAGATGCCGGATTTACGGTAACCGACGGAAGAACGGCAATTGTACCCGTAATTGTGGGTGACGATGCACTTGCATTCAAAATGTGGAGAATGCTCTATGATTCAGGCGTTTTTGTGAATGTATTTATTTCTCCCGGAGTGCCCCCCGGAAGACAGATGATGAGAACTTCTTACATGTCATCCCACGAACCTGAACACCTTGATTATATCATTGATACCTTCAAAAAGATTGGCAGTGAGATCGGTTTGATTTAATCTTTGTGGTTCTTATTTTTTAGAGAACTGAATTAACGGAATATTTTGCCCCTCTTCGAGAAATCAGAACGAGGGGCTTTTTTTTGTTAAGACCTTCTACCCACAGGTGACCCCATCCGGGGCCATTGTTGCGTTTATTTTCATCTCTATCCATACGAGACCCCTCCGGGGCCAAATTCTTCATTTGTTGGACTCTACCCATACAAGACCCCTCCGGGGCCAAATTCTTCATTTGTTGGACTCTACCCATACAAGACCCCGCCGGGGCCATTGTTGCGTTTATTTTCGTCTCTATCCATACGAGACCCCATCCGGGGCCAAATTCTTCATTTGTTGGACTCTACCATACGAGACCCCTCCGGGGCCAGGTCTATTTCTCTACCCTACAACCCCTCCCAAATTCTTCATTTGTGGGACTCTACCCATACAAGACCCCTCCGGGGCAAATTCTTCATTTGTTGGACTCTACCCATACAAGACCCCTCCGGGGCCAAATTCTTCATTTGTTGGACTCTACCCATACGAGACCCCTCCGGGGCCATTGTTGCGTTTATTTTCGTCTCTATCCATACGAGACCCCATCCGGGGCCAAATTCTTCATTTGTTGGACTCTACCCATACGAGACCCCTCCGGGGCCAAATTCTTCATTTGTTGGACTCTACCCATACAAGACCCCTCCGGGGCCAGGATTGCGTATATTTCGATCTCTAAATTATTGTATTATTCCTTATTTTTGAAGTTTAACATTCCCAAAAAATTCAAAGAAACAATTATGAGCCAGATCGAGATAAAAAAGATTGAATCCAAAAGTGAGATAATGCAGTTTATAAAACTGCCATGGAAAATTTATAAAGATTATCCCTGTTGGGTGCCCCCTCTCATAATGGACAGGAAAAAGATGCTCGATAAAGAGCATAATCCTTTTTTCCTTCATGGATCTGCCGACTATTTTATGGCTTACAAAAACGGTGAAGCCGTTGGAAGAATTGCTGCCATCCAAAATGACCTGCACAATCAGGTGCACGAAGAAAATATCGGCTTTTTTTGGATTTTTTGAATCGATAAATGACCAGGAAGTTGCAAATGCACTTTTGGATACTGCCAAAGACTGGATAAAAAGTCGCGGAATGACACTAATGCGCGGTCCCGCAAGTTTTTCAAGTAACGACGAATGGGGGATGCTGATTGAAGGTTATGATGACTACCCAACTCTGCTTATGCCATATAACCCTCCTTACTACCATGATCTTGTGTTAAACTATGGTTTCCAAAAGGTTAAAGACCTTCACGGCTACAAGATCATTAATGAAAAAATTATTAAAGTAAACAAGATCCCCAGAGTGGCTGCGCTTGCAACACAAAAATATAATGTTAAAATCAGAAATCTGGATCTCAAAAATTATAAAAAGGAACTTGAGCTGATTAAACAGATTTATAATGAAAACTGGGAAAGAAACTGGGGGTTTGTACCTCTCACTGATAAAGAAATTGACGCTATGGCTGATGATCTTAAACAGCTCGCCACCCCGTCACTCGCATTTTTCCTTGAAATCGATGGCAAACCTGTAGGGTTTTCGTTAACAATTCTCGACTATAATCAGATTTTCAGACAAATGAACGGACGGCTTTTCCCGTTTAATTTCCTTAAAATGTGGACACGAAAAAAAGACATCACGAGATGCAGAATAATTCTCCTTGGTGTATCAAAAGCATACCACGGGAAAGGATTTGACGGCATTATGTATAAACAAATCATTGACAAAGCCGATGAAATTGGAATCCATTTTGGAGATGCAAGCTGGATAGTGGAAGATAACGAAAAAATGGTGCGTGGTGCGTTGATGATGGAAGGTGAATTATATAAAAAGTTCAGAGTTTATGATTACACCTTTTAAATTTCTCTTGCTTGTTGGCTTTTTTGTAATAAACACTGCAACAGCGCAATACAATATCCAGGACAAAAAACTGATTGAAGCCGTTTTCAACCGGGATGGAAGTAATCCTGTTTTCATCGAATATCTAAAATCAAAAGATGAACGGAAAACCAAAGCTGTTTTACTTGGGCTGGCGAACCTGAACGACACCACTTTTCACGATGAGATCGGTTCACTCGATTTTGTAAAGTATGGCAAATACATCAGTTTTGCTTTCGGATGTAACAATCCGAGTGCAATTTCTCTCGACTTTTTGCGGGAAAAAGCAAAAACGGTTCAAGGGACAACGAGTAAAGATGTTTTTGATGCTCTTGGGAAAATTGGTGATTCAACCGATCTAAAGTGGATCACAGAACTCAACGCAGCAAATGATGCCTGGAAAGCCGAGGGTGTCTCACTGGCAATTGCAAATTTTGCCCTGCGAGGTATAAAATCACCACAGGCGCCATCAGCTCTGATGAAAATAATCTCAAAACGCTCGCTCGACAACAAAACCAAATTTTTGGCGGCTTATGCCCTGCTGCGCACACGACCTTCCCCGGAAATGGTGGATGACTTAAAAACTCTACTCGCCGATGTGATGAGCGACGGGGTTTTTGAGGAAGAATATGACCTGATGAAATATCTGGTGCTGAATCTTCGATTTTTGAAGGTTGCCCCCTATTCCCCAACTGAAGTGAAAAACATGTTGCCAGGATTACCATTCTCCGTGCAGATAGAGCTGGTTTCAACACTTCAATATTTTAAAGTTGACAAAGAAAAAGACCTTGAGGCTATTCTTGAGCTAACGGGAAATGCAAATGAGAACATCAGTTCATCAATTGCTTCGATGTTAAAATTGATCGTAATTGAACCATTAGTGATTGATTCAAAAATGGACTCTTTTGAGAAGGCTCTTTTTTACCATAAACCCGGTTCGCTCACTTTTCATGAACTGGCTCTTTCCATTTTTGCAATTATGCCTCAGAAGAGGGGCGACCTTTTTGCTAAAAAGGAAATTTACGATAACGACCGGTTACAGATATCCCTGCTTAGCGAATACCCGGAATTAGGGCAATCACCATTTGATGACCTGACCTCAATCTATTTTTCGAATCCTGAAAGAATTAAACTCCCTGTTGTAGAAGCTCTTGTTAAAATGTTCAAAAAAGAGATTGAACGGGAAAAAATTTTAACATTTGGATTTGAACAATTAAAATCGGGGTATGCATCAGTTGTTTCAACGATCTGCGAAATTTTTGATTCAACTTATATTTCCAACAATAAAGAGAAACTCTCAAACAAGATTTTAGTTGTTGTTAATGAGGAATTAAATAATGCAGGATTTCTCGAGGCTCATCAGTCTTTATTAAAGCTTGCCGGTTTAATCAAACCTGAATTTGAACTGGAAATTAAATCGATCTTAATAAATTCTGCTGTTTCCTCAATTCAGGCACTTTCAGGAGTTAAACCTGTAAAAAATTCTTCAACAGTATTTGAATCGATCTGGAATAACGCGTTCAAGTATAAAAAAGCAGTTTTTGAAACCGATAAAGGTACTTTTACACTTCAACTTTTCCCTGAATATGCCCCCATTTCAGTTGGTAATTTCTCTACGCTGGTTCAAGCAGGATTTTACCGGGATGTAATATTTCACCGCGTTGTTCCGGGATTTGTTATTCAAGCCGGCGATCCAACAGGAACGGGTTGGGGTGGACCCGGTTATGACATTATCTCTGAATACTCTCCTCTTGAATATTCGACAGGAGCCCTTGGAATGGCGAGCGCAGGAAAAGATACTGAAGGAAGTCAGTTTTTTGTTATGCAAGGAACCTTCCCTCACCTTACTTCGAGATATACCCTGTTTGGGAGGATTACTGACGGGCAAAAAATTGTGGATATGATCCCACAATATTCGATCATTAAAAAGATCAGCCTGTTTGAGTAATTACACAACACCTGTTCTCCTGTCAGCCAAAGATCTGGTTGTGGAGTATGGTGAGCAAAAGGTTCTTCAGGTCGCCTCACTAAGTATTCACGATGGTGATCGGATAGGTCTCGTTGGCAAAAATGGTGCAGGAAAATCAACTTTCTTGAGGATTATCTCAGGATTGATGGAACCTGATTCCGGTGAAATCGCTCAGCGGAACGGACTTGTTGTAAGCTTTTTATCCCAGGAGTTTACTCTTGATGAAGAAAAAACCGTTAAAGACAACATCATGTCGGGTGCAGGTTACATAAAAGAACTTCTCGACCAATATGAATCACTTGATCCATCTTCGGAAGAGCGACACATCCTTGAAGAAAAGATTGCCCATGTTGATGGATGGAATCTTGACAGAAGACTGACACTACTCACCACATCCCTTGATGCTCCTGACAGCGACCGAATCGTTGCGACCCTCTCAGGTGGCGAAAAAAGGAGAACCGCTCTTTGCAGAACTTTGATCGCACAGCCCGATCTGCTTATTCTCGATGAACCAACCAACCACCTTGATACCAATACCATCGAATGGATGGAAAAATTTCTTGCCTCATGGAGAGGTGCCTGTATTTTTGTCACTCACGACAGATATTTCCTCGATAGAATAGCAAACAGAATCGTTGAACTTGCACACGGCACATTTTTCTCCCATCAAGGTAATTACACCGACTATCTTCTGAACAAAGCCGAGAGGGATTCCCTCCGCGAAGCAGGAGAGAAAAAAAGGCAAAGTTTTCTGAGGAATGAACTCGACTGGGTTATGCGGGGTCCACGAGCCAGAAGAACAAAAGCCAAAAGCCGGCTTGATAAATATTTTGAAATCGCGGGTGAAGAAGCCCCTGAAAAAGATATAAACATTGACTTGATTATACCAACTCCAGAAAGACTTGGTAACAAAGTGCTTGAACTTAAAGAACTCTCAGTTGCTATTGCAGGAAAAACCCTGGTGAACTCCCTCTCTTACAACTTTGAACCGGGGAGAAGACTTGGTATCGTTGGTAAAAACGGAGCGGGAAAAACCACTCTCGTGAGAACTTTACTTGGTGAATTAAAACCTGCTGCGGGAGGAATTGAGAAAGGTGAGAGAACAATATTCAACTATGTTGATCAATCACGGCTCATTCTGAATGATGAGGAGACAGTGTTTGAAACAATTGGTGAAGGAAGCGAGACAGTCAAGTTTGGCAAGTTAACAATGCCTGTTTGGACTTATATGAGAAGATTTTTATTCACCGATGAAAGAACCATGACAAAAGTGGGTAAACTTTCAGGTGGTGAAAGAAGCAGATTAACTCTCGCTAAAATTCTTAAAAACGGTGGAAATTTTATTGTTCTGGATGAGCCGACAAACGATCTTGACCTGCCTTCTCTTCGAATCCTCGAAGAAGCATTAATTAATTTTGATGGATGTGTGGTTGTTGTTAGTCACGACAGATATTTCCTCAACAGAGTGTGTACGGGAATTTTGGCTTTTGAAGGAGATGGAGTAACCCGATTTAATGAAGGTGACTATGACTATTATGTCGAAAAAAGAGATGCTGACCTTTTAAGTTCCGGTAATTCTGTCCCTATAAAGGAGAAAAAAGGAGATACCCGTGAAAAAAAACAGGTAAAAAAACTCTCTTATCACGAACAAAAAGAACTTGATGCAATCGAGGGAAAAATCATGGAAGCTGAATTGGAATTAGAGAATATAGAGAAAATTTTTGCCGACCCGCAGTTTTACGAAAAATATGCAACCCAAACAGTTGAGTTGAATAACAAACATGATGATGCAAAAAAAGTTGTAAAATCACTTTATGACCGTTGGGAAGAACTCGAAAACAAAAAGTGAGTTTTATTTGGGAGTGTTTTTCCCCCACCCTTTACTAAATTTATTCTTTAGAATTTGAAATTTATGAAGAAAAGAAGTTGATATGAAAATCGGGATTACTTGTTATCCTACCTATGGTGGTAGTGGTGTTGTAGCCACAGAGCTTGGAATAGAACTCGCAAAAAAGGTCATGAAATACACTTCATCAGTTATGCCATTCCTTTTCGGTTAAATCGTTTTATAGATAATGTATTTTACCATGAGGTTGAAACCGGCACTTACCCCCTTTTTGAATTCCCTCTGTATAGTGATGCATTAGCCGGAAAAATGGTTGAAGTGATGATGTACGAAAATCTTGACCTCATTCATGTTCACTATGCCATACCTCATGCTACAAGTGCTTATCTGGCGAAACAGATATGTAAGGGACATCAGGATATAAAGATTGTAACTACCCTTCACGGAACTGATATCACGCTTGTTGGTCTCGAGCCAACTTATCTTCACCTCCTCAAATTTGGTATTCTTCAGAGCGACGGAGTTACTGCCGTTTCAAGATTTCTTAAAGAGAAAACTCTTACCAATTATTCAATTGAAAAAGATATAGAAGTTATTCCAAATTTTGTGGATATCGAGCTTTACAAACCTGACGAATCCACAGCCTTCAAATGCAGATTTGCTCCAAATGGTGAAAAACTTCTGATTCATACATCCAATTTCAGACCTGTAAAAAGGGTTCAGGATGCCATCAAAATTTTTGATATCGTAAGAAAAGATGTTCCTTCAAAACTTCTGCTTATTGGTGACGGACCTGACAGATCAGAATGTGAAAGACTTTCAAGAGAACTGGGCATTGAAAAAGAAGTGATTTTCCTTGGAAAACAGGAAGGACTTGCCCAACTTTTGGCTTGTGCCGATCTCTTCCTTCTCCCCTCACAGTCTGAAAGTTTTGGACTTGCCGCTCTCGAGGCAATGGCAGTGGGATTGCCTGTCATTAGCACCAGCACAGGAGGCCTGCCGGAAGTTATTTCGCACAACCATTCAGGCTTCATTGCTGAGATTGGTGATGTTGAGAGAATGGCAAAATATGCAGTTGATCTCCTCACAAATGAAAAAAAATATAATATTTTCTCAAAAAATGCCCGTGCCACTGCTGTCGATAAATTTTCGGCTTCCAGAATCGTCCCGATGTATGAGGCTTTTTACGAAAAAGTTATGAATAGCTGACAATTGAAACCAATCAGCGAAAACATCCACGACTATCTTCTTACACTTTTTTCGCAAAACGAAGTAAATCGTTTTATGGAATTGTTGGGTAACCCGCGAAAGCAGTCAGTAAGGGTCAACTCACTAAAAGCAAATGTTGACGATATCAAATCAAAACTCGACCTGAAATACGGGATTAAGACCTCTCTTCATCCATGGATTCCTGACGCTCTTGTAATCGAGGATGACAGTGAAAACCTGATCGGGAAAACCTTTGAACACCTGCTGGGTTATTATTACATCCAAAGCATCTCTTCCATGCTCCCTCCAATTTATCTCAAACCTGAAGAGGGTTCAAAAGTTCTCGATTTATGCGCTGCCCCGGGTTCAAAATCAACTCAACTTGCCGCAATGATGAAAAACACCGGTATGCTGGCGGTTAATGAAGTGCAAGGTGACAGATTAAGAACACTCAGTTTTAATATTGAAAGAAATAATGTTTTTAATGCAGGAATCATTCAGGACAAAGGAGAATGGCTCGGAAGGTATTATCAGAATTATTTTGACAAAATACTTGTGGATGTCCCCTGCAGCGGGTTGGGAATAATTCAGAAAAAAGAAGAAGTTAATAAATGGTGGAGCACTCAATCCATTACAGGACTGATCAACCTTCAACTTAGTCTTATTATTGCAGCGGTAAAGATGTTGAAGCCCGGCGGTGAACTTATTTATTCAACCTGCACATTAACAACTGAAGAAAATGAAGAAATAATCAATAAAGTTATTGATAAATATCCTGTTGAACTTCTTCCTGTTTCTGTTCCGGGCGGAATACCCGGATTCACTGAAGTCGCCGGTAAAAAATTTTCACCCGAACTTGCAAAAACTGCGCGGGTGTTACCCTGGTTAAGCAATTCCGAGGGATTTTTTCTCGCTAAGATGGTTAAAATCGACGAAACAGAGAAAATAAAATCTCAAGAACCACGAGAAAGCAGGATTGTAATAAAACCTTTCAAAAAGGTGAAAGAATCCCTTAATTCAATTATCAAGAATTTTGGAATAGACGAAGATTATCTTTCTACTCTCCTCTATCCCGATCATGGTAAAAAGCTTTATTTTGTTTCAGGTGACTGGGATGACATGAGAACCGGAATTTATGACAGGATAGGCCTTAAACTGGGTAGTTATGAAAAACACGACCAGTTAATCCTGAACAGCATCGCTGCTCAATCCCTTGCACCTCATATTACCAAAGGTATCATCGACCTCGACGACACCGCAGATTTGCGATCATATATGGAAGGTGGAGTTGTCAAGCAATTCGCTTCAACAGCAAAAACCACCGGAGCAGAAAGACAAGTGGTCATCCGATCCGCCGGTGAAATTATCGGCACAGGAGTAGTTACCGAAAGAGGTCTAAAAAGTCAGTTCCCGCGGGGACACAGGAACCAAAACTTCAGATTTTAGAATTATTCCAACCACGACACAATCTCATACATCCTTGTGTTTGGGAAATTTGGCGGTACAAAAGTCAAAAATCTCTCATCGTAAGTGTGGACGAGCATGTACCCCTGAACAGGGACAGTTATTCCCCCAACCGTACCATATTTAGCTGTTTGCCTTGTATTTTTACCAATCATTCCCCCAAGTATCCGCCATGAACCAAGGTAAGCATAATTGATCAGAGCATCTTCAGGACCAATATTTCCATTCTTCGAAAACATTGATGCCTGAGTGATAATATCCTGTCCCTGAGTATCAGCATTTTTTAGCAGTCTGATATCTTTTTCGGCAATAATCCCCAGGATATCAGTTGATGCAGGATTGATTCTTGGATCATCCTCGTAAACGATGTCATCAGTCTGATACACAAACCCCGATTTTGTACTCCCCTTGGAGGAGGACACAATAGAAACCTGCCCGGAAACAGTGCCCTTCACAAATATATTCCCTTTCTCCACATAAATCACTCCATTTGGAGCAAAAGAGGTGATCGACTCAGTTTTCGGAGCTGTCCAGATATTTAGTCCGTCGTTTTTGGAGTACCTCCAGGTTACAGTGGCATCGGCATTAAAAACCAACTCAACATTAATATCTTTTCCGGTGTTGGTTGTGTCATTTAAAATTTTCCCATTGTTTGCAGCAGCTTGTCGCATACCAGTGGTATCAAAATCCAAAGGGATATCAATGCCTGATTCATAACCTCCATAAAACTTTGGGTCTTTTGGTGATCCTTGTTTACTCAAATTAAGTTTACTTGTAGCCTTCCCGTTAAACACAGGAGTTCCATAGGTGGTCAGGGTACCATTTACATGAAAGGGACCATTAAAAGTGTCACCCGTCGCAGGATAAGCACTTATAGTCTCATAAAAATTACCAAATTTTGAATAATAACTTGGTTTTAACTCAATTCTTACAGTATGTGTTTTCGATTTGTATGTTCCTGTTGAGGTTACGATTTTATTTAATCCTGCATCTACCACCACAACTGTTAATGTACCACCAAAGAGTGGAGTATTATTGTAGCCGGTGGTCCATACTTTACTCAGAAAAATACGGTTGGCTGCCATGTTGGCACCACTAATAGCAATATTGTGTGCTATGTTCTGGTCGATGTATTCAACCTCATTATCGATTGCTCCCATCGTCATACGAGAGTAGTTGTAACCGGCCACCATAAAGATCAAATTAAAACCAAGAATCATCAAAATCGATGCTTTCCCGCCCATTGAAATACCTCAATCTTAAAAAAGAAATATACATAATTTTCTTTTAAGGCGAAAGTATCTTACATCACACTCATTAAAACTTGATTTGGGACAACATTACAGTTATCAACCTTGCAAATATGCGTCCTGTTTTATATCTTGAAGTAGAATTTTATCCAATTATTTAACTTCATCAATTTTTTCTGAAAGCCCTTACTTATGGGAAGCGGACAGTTATTATTAACTCTTGGTGCGATGATTTTATTATCATTCACCATCGTTAACACAAATAAATCGATATTGCTCGCAGGCGATGTGGTCAATTCCACGAAGTATGGTGTTCTCGCGAGTTCACTTGCGGTCTCAATTATTGAGGAAGCAAGTGGAAAAGCATTCGATACAAAATCGGAAACAATGGGTATCGGAAATGTTGCCAATATGACTCCTTATAACCTGTTAGGACCTGAAACCGGTGAAACTTATGCTACTTTTGACGACTTTGATGATTACAACAATTTGACAAAAGTCGATACCACTCTTACCTCCGCCCGTTTTACGATCAAATGCAAGGTTTATTATGTTGACGACACTGCACCTGCCACAAAGGTTAATACTCAAAAATGGCATAAGACTATGGAAGTTATGGTCTTTTCACAAAATATGACTGACACGATTAAAATGTCAACTATTTACAGTTATTGGTATTACAGGTAGGTACTTATGGGTTTTTCAGCGATGCTTGATATTCTTGGTTCAACAATAATTGGTTCAGTAATATTTTTGATACTGCTCAGAATGAATGATGCAGCTACACAAAGCACCTATACATATATGGGTGATGTGATTGTTCAGGGTAATCTGGTTGCAACAATTCAGATAATCGAACATGATTTCCGAAAAATCGGTTACTGTTTAAATTATTCAAAAATCCCCGATCCATCAAAAGCGATTCTTTTTGCCGATTCCACCAGAATCAAATTTATAACCGACATTTATCCCCACAACGGAGTTGTGGACACTCTTGAATATCGAACCGGTCCGACTTCAGAGTTGTCATCAACCCCGAATCCCAGAGATATGTACCTCTACCGAAATGTAAATAATGTTTCCTCTCAAGGTTCAAATCTGGGTATCACGCAATTTAAACTATTATACTTTAATACTTTTGGTAACAAACTCACAACACCGGTAGCAGTTCCATCTGAGATTGCAACAATTCAGATTGATGTTACAGTGGAAAATGTGGCCGCTTATAATAATGAATACTCCACAGCTTTTTGGCGACAACTCAGATTAACTGCCCGAAATTTAAAAAACAGGTAGTTTTTAGTTGATTTGAATCATATCTGAAAAATTTTTATTGCAAATACTGTTTTTTTTATATAACTTAAATTGTCTATTAAATGAATTTATTGATCAGCCCCTAAACTGATGATTTTAAAGAGATGAGAGAATCCCTATGGGCCAACAACAGCTACTTTTAATCACTCTTGGAGTCATTATCGTAGGGATCGCCGTTGTAACAGGACTGATTCTTTTTGAGTATTCATCGAATGAAAACAAAAAGAATCAGATCAAAAGTGAAGGCGCTAACCTGGCAACAATGGCACAAAAATATTACAGGCTTCCGATAACTATGGGTGGGGGTGGAAGATCATTTGTGGGATGGACCATTCCTGCATTGCTTGACACGACAGATTCAGGAGTTTACAGTATATCTTCAGTTTCGACAAATAATCTTGTGATCACCGGACTTGACAGAATGATGCAACTTGGGCAGGATACCATTAGAGTAACTGTGCAAGTAACTGAAAGTGACTACATGATCACTGAAAACAATTAAAATTTATATTTCTTTAGCAAGGAGTTTGGCATGATCTTTCAAAAAGGAGAGTCAATAGTTAAAGAAGGTGACACTTCTTTTAATCTTTTTGTCTTGATGAAAGGAAGCGTAGGTATCTTTAAGAGTGATACGCAAGTTGGAGTTTTTGAAGAAAAAGGGGGCATTATCGGTGAGATGAGTGCAATTTTGGGTAAACCGAGAACTGCTTCTCTGATTGCCATGGAGATAACAACCCTGGTGCCGATCCCCAGTGATTTCGACCTCCTTATTAGAGAGAATCCTGATATAGCCAAAGCTGTAATGGTAAACCTTGCAAAAAATCTTGAGAGAATGACAAATGAATATCTCAGGATTGCAACACATGAACAGAGAGAAGAAGCAACACAAAAACTTAGAGCTGATGGGAGCCTGATCATATAGATTGAATAATAATTACTTTTGCGGTAAATTGTTAACTTATTTAATTTATATTATATCCTAATTTAAAATTGATTTAGTATTTTGACAAACAATAAAATTTTTTTTAAGCAACACATTCACCAACAAATCATTGAGGAATAACTATGGGACAACAACAGTTGTTACTTATTGTTCTCGGCGTTATCATAGTCGGTATCGCTGTCGTCGTAGGAATTAACGTTTTTACGACAAGCAGTTCACAGGCTAATACAGATGCAGTTATCGCTGATCTAACCAACATCGCAAGCGATGCGCAGAAGTTTTATAAAATGCCTACCAACATGGGCGGTGGCGGCAATGCTTTCACAGGATATACAATTCCTGCAAGACTTGCTTCATCTGCAAATGGAACCTATACAGCATCTGTAGCTGCTCAGGCTGTTACATTAACTGGAAAAGGCAATCAGATCGGAACCAATGGAACTGACTCAGTTAGAGTCACCATGGTCGTTGGACCTTCGAATATCACTTCGACAACTATCAATTCAAGATAATTGTTGATTTAACTTTATTTTCAAGGGAAGGTTGTCTCCAAAAGGATAGCCTTCCCTTTAAATATGTTATATGACTGAGTTACGCTTTTCTGCCGTAAAGGCAAATGGACAAATAATCAGCGGTTCTCTCTCTGCAAACTCTTATTCTGAGGGTAAAAAGAAGATTCAAAGACTCGCTGTACAAAACACCCTTTCGATTAAATCGATCGAGAAAAGGCGTACATTCCTCTATAAAGTCCAAAGAGGGGCTGAAAAAGCAATCTTTGGAGAACAGAAAGCCTTTAACAGGCAAGAAGTAACCGATGCTTTTACCAAACTTGGTTACAAAATTCATTATGTTCGGGGAAAACTCATTGACTATCAGGGCAAACCTGGTATGCAGGATATTTTAATGTATGTGAAGATCAGCGCTGAACTGCTCGATCAGAAACTCCCCTATGGAGAAATTTTAAATCTTCTTATAAACGATACATCCAACAAAACCCTGAAAGAAACTCTTAAAGAGATCAACCAGGAACTAAAAAAGGGAACTGACCCTGAACAGGTCTTTACGCGTTATCAAAATGTTTTTGGTAAATTTACTGCATTTATGCTCGGACTTGCTGCCAAAAGTGGTAATATGGGTGAAATCTACAGAGCAACTGCAAAGTTCCTTGAGAGAAGAGCTGAGTTTAAGAAAAATCTCAAAAGTGCACTTGTAACCCCGATAATCACTCTGCTGGTTCTTTTTGGTGCAGTTTTGTTTTATGTAATGTATATCTTCCCTGAAACTGCGAACATGTTTCTTAGATTTGGGATCGAATTACCACCGATGACCAAGGGGACGCTTCAAGCCAGCGATTTTTTAATGGCTCACCCGATTTTAATTTCTCTTCTTGTTTTTGGTCCGCTTATTGGGTTTTTTGTATTTATATCAACTGAACGAGGAAAATACCTAAAAGACAAATATATGTTACGGATGCCTGTTATTGGGAATATTGTGCATAAAACTGCTATTGAAGTTTTTTGCAGAGTATTTTACACACTATACAGCGGTTCTGCCGAGAGCATTACTCCTTTGAGAATCTCGGCTGAAGCAACCGATAACAAATATTTTGAAGACAGAATTAAAAGAGTTGCCATACCCATAATGACCAAACAGGGTATTGGTATAACAGATGCTCTTGAAGCTACCGGAGTATTCACTGATACAGCCATCTCCCGTATTCACTCAGGTGAAGAGACGGGAAATATTAAAAACAGCATGTTGCAGCTCGCAAACTATTATGAGAGCGAAACAGTTTACAAGCTAAAAAATATCATCGAATTGGTGCAAGTCATCATTGCCATGGTTATTATGCTTGTTATGACTGCCCTCACTGTGGTCTCTGCTGAAACTGCCACTGTCAGTCCGAAACCTCCGGGCACTCAAAATAAAGAAATTTTCCTGGATAAACAGAACGCACAATGGTCGATCCAAGACTGGAAACTGCTGACAAGATCGGATATACCCTTTTACGAAAAGGTATAATTGATGTTCAGACCCTAGAAAAAGCCCTCGACGCCAAGGCGAACGATGTAAACAAGATCAAACGAAATCTTGCACAAATACTTGTTGAAGATTTTAAGTATGATCACGACACCGTATTCGCCGAGGTCGCATCGTTATATGCTTTCAGGGATTTTGATACCATTGCCGAAAGATATACAGACGAAAAAATTGAAGAGCTCAAAAAATATATAAAATCCCTGCCTGATTCTCTTCAGCAATTGATGTCTTTGCAAAAAGTTATCCCTCTCCTCTTCGATCCTGTCATAAAAGACAAGATGATCCTCGGTGCGGTTGACCCCACAAACAAAAAGATTTCAAAGATTGCCTTCGATCTGAAAGCCAAAAAATATGAAGTGACTTTCATTAAAAAGGCGAAGTATGAAAAGCTGGTTTCTCATATCAACCCTGTGGAAAATGAATTCCTCAAGAATATTGAAGACCTCCCACAGGAGATGATAACTGATACTCCGGATGATTCACAGTTGGACGAGGAAGCTCTTGAAGCCGAGATCAACAAAAGTGCTTTAATCAATCTGATTGAAGCAGCCCTGGTTGAGGGAACAAGAAAAGGGGTTTCCGATATTCATATTGTGCCTGCAGGAGCAAAAAGAACCGATTTGATGTTCAGAATTGACGGTAATTTGCAGATTTGGTACACTCAAGAGAATACATACCCCGAAGCTGTTATCGCCGTTATAAAAGACAGAGCAAAAGGACTCGACAGATTCGAAAGGGAGAAAGCCCAGGATGGATTTATTCAAAGAGAGATTGACGGAACCGTTATTCGTTTCCGTGTTTCAATCCTTCCGATGGTGGGAACCGAGCTTAAAAGCAAATTTGAATCTGTTGTAATTCGTATTCTTGATGATAGAAAAGTAATTACCGACCTTAATAAACTTGGTCTCGCAGGTTATGCAAGAACTGCATTTGATGATGCAATCAGAAAGCCACAGGGGATGATTATCCTTACGGGCCCAACCGGTAGTGGTAAAAGTACAACTCTTGTTGCCGCACTTTACCAGGTAATTGATCCAACAGTTAATGTGCTTACAGTTGAGGATCCGGTTGAGTATGTAATTAAAGGTGCCCGGCAGTTAAAGATCGGGCATAAAATGAATTTTGAACAAGCGATCAGAGCGATTCTGCGACACGATCCCGATATCGTTCTTGTTGGTGAGATGCGTGATAAGGAGACTGCCGAAGTTGCAATAAAACTCGCCAACACAGGTCACTTAACTTTTTCCACGCTTCATACCAATGATGCCCCCTCTGCTGTATCCAGGCTCTATAAAATGGGAATTGAGCCTTTCCTTATCGCTTATGCGATTAATATTATTGTTGCTCAAAGGCTCATTAGAAGACTTTGTGTTGATTGTAAAAGGAAAATGACTCATTTCGACCATGCTATAATGGAATTGCTGGGATTGGATGAAGAAGAGTGGAAACAATATGATGTTTACGAACCTGTGGGATGCCCAAAGTGCTCCGGAAGTGGTTACAAAGGTAGAATTGCAATCCATGAAGCTCTGTATTTTACAAAGGATTTAAAAAGAGTAATCGTTTCCTCCGGTGAGGAAGTGGATGAGGAAAGACTGAAAGCACAGGCAAAAAAAGATGGTTCTCTGAATTTGCGTGAGACCGGTCTCGAAAAAGTTAAACTTGGAATGACTTCTTTTGATGAAGTTATAACGGGAACAATGGAAGATTAAAACTTAAATCCTGAATTCTCATACTTTTTTTATATATTTTGAGTTAATATACTCGTTTTTTACACCCAAGACAAACTGAAAAATGATGTTATCTTTAGATCAGATTTTAAATACCGCAAAACCTCTGCTTAACTCCATCACGAGTCAGGTACCCAGGTCTGTAATAAGTTCGGAAAGAATCCCTTTCCTCGTTAATCTGGTGGGGGGGTTAGACCATAATGCCAAGGGTGTTTTGCTCGATCTGATTAATTCTATTCTGGTTTTGATGATAAAAAAAGAGGCTTCCGATATCGAATTTGGAGGTCTTGCCACTCAAAAACAGATCTGGCTCAGGATTCATGGTAAAAAAGACAGAACCCCTGATTTGCCGTCATTTTCAGAAGATGAAACTGCAATTGTTATTATAAATCTCTTAAGTGATAAACAGAGAGAAGTATTACTCAGAAATAAAAACATCGACTTTTCCCACTCTTTCACCGCCGGTGAACCCCTTAGAACCTTTAGATTCAGAGCTGATGCATATTATGATATGGACTCATTAGCGCTGAATATGAGAGCCATCTCCCCCGTTGTCAGAAAAATTGAAACAATGGGATTTAGCAAGGTTGCGCTCCAGTCGATGCACCACCTCTACATTAAGCAGGGGCTTGTTTTGATTACGGGTATTACCGGTTCGGGAAAATCATCAACTCTTGATGCAATTGTGGATATGCACAATGAAACGGACAATGCTCAGGTTATTGTGATCGCTCAGCCGATCGAATTTGTTCATATCTCTAAAAAATGTATCATCCGCCACCGGGAGGTGGGAAAGGATGTGGCATCATTCAAGGATGGTGTAATTCAGTCTTTGCGTCAGGATCCGGATATCATAATTATCGGTGAAATGAGAGACCCTGAAACCATCATGGCATCCCTTGAAGTTGCGGATACCGGACATAAAGTTTTTTCAACATTACACACTTCCTCCGCTGTAGAATCAATTGACAGAATTATAGCCGAGGTTCATCCAAATGAACAACCTCGTGTAAGACACAGACTTGCAGATGTATTAACCGTAATTATTTCACAAAAATTGTTACCCAGCCTCGATGGCAAACGGGTGATGGCAAAAGAAGTTTTGGTTATGACGCCAAATATTCAGGCTGCCATTAAAAACAATAATTCGGGTGAAATCTACATGATGATTAACCAGGGGTCTGCTCAGGGTATGATCACTATGGAACAGGACATCAAAAACCTGTATATGGCAAAAAAGATATCGCTCGACACAGCCATTTCTTATGCCAACCAAAAAAGCAGAATGAAACAAATCCTGGGTGTGGTGTAGATGGCAGGAAAACATGTTTTTTGTCTTTATCTTGAAGGTTCCGACAGTAAAGCGGCGTTATTTGAAATTAATGATGCCGGCGTAAAATTCCTCCGTGGAATATCTGCTGAAATCAACAGGCCGGATGAACATACATTTGAAGATCCTTCACTGCAGTTTGAGTCATCAGAATTAAAAATGACGGGTGATGCCGATCTGGGATTAACCACTCATGACGATTTTGATCAGGGTTATATCAGGTCAGTCAGCACTTTGCTTCTTGGGGTGGATCTTTCAAAATTAGTGGTAATTCCTGTAATTACCGAACCTTATGTTAGTTTCCAAAGACCGGATAAGGGCGAAACTCAGATATTCAAAAAAGAAGTGATCGAGAAGATCGACGCTGCCAACAATTCGATTGATATGGCAGATGGTGGCAAAATGACAATTGTGCCAAGCTCTGATCTCTCGTACATTAATCTTATTGATTCAATCGCACTGGCGAACGGCAAAAAACAGATTAAAGTGCCTTGTGTAAAAGCTGCTGATACTTCCCTCAGTTTTTATCTTTCAACGAAGTTTAATTTTGCCCTCTCCGATTACACTCTTGTGTTGTATATCGGAAAAGAATACAGCAGGATGATCTTCCTTATGGGAGATCAGGTGAAACATATCGCTCCGATGCTTAATATCGGAAAAAGCAATATTGATTCGTTTGACATCTTCTCTTCAAAGATAATGCTTGAGATGGAAAATGGTGACATTTCAAATCTCGACAATATCGTAGTTTGTGGAGAAGACTGGAGTGAAACTCTTCCTGATTTGCTCCGGAGTACTTTCCCCCGGTCGAGAATAACCGGTATTGATTTTGATGACATTGATACTTCATTGCTCGACAGGGACATTGAAGAAAATATATCCATGTTCAGCGTCCCAATTGCGGCGGCAGTTGAATATTCAAAAGAATTAAAAAAAGAACATAAAGGGATTAATTTAATCCCTTCGATGTTGGTCGAAAGGCAAAAAACCTTTCCACTCGCATGGCATGGTTATATCGTTATTCTTATACTTTTTGCCTTGTCAGTTTTTGTTACGGGGAATATTCTCCAAAAAATTGATGAAATGAATAAACTCGACAAGGAAATTGCAGTTCTAACAGAACAGCAACGCCAATTTAAAGCATTGATAGACGAAATATCAAATTATGATGCAAAGGTAAAAGGTTTTGATGAAACCCAGGCTGTTCTTGACAGTGTAACCAAAGATGCAGGTGCATGGCAGAATTATATAAGAAAAATTGCCGGCTTTGTTGAACAACGCAGAAGTATGTGGATCACCGGCATTAATGCACCTGAACCAAACAGAATTGATATTTTTGGATTCAGCAGAAACCGTCCCCTCGTTAGTGAATTTACACAGTTTCTCGATGGTGCCATTCTGCAAGGAGTAACTTCTGAAAAAATCTCTAACGAACGCGTTCAAAAATTTTCTATCATCGTATCAGATACCTTAGCGAAAGCACCGGATGGAACGCAAGTCAAAAAATAGCTTAATCATCGGTGTTCTGGTTTTTCTGGTACTCATCGTTTGGGCTATCCTCCATTTCTTTGTGTTTGGAGGGAAGATCGAAGATAAAAATCTCCAGTTAAAAAAACTGCGGGAGAGTAATGCACAGTATGACACTGCATCGTTGAATGCTCAACTTGATACATTAAAAAGGAAATTTGTTGCACTCGATTCGCTCCTGGCGTTAAGAAAATATAATGTTCCGATTGATATCCATCAATCAAAATTCTACTCGTTTTTGGCTGCACAAACTCCCGGGCTCTCTGATCTTAGTTATGTGAATATGGAATACTCGGGGATGGAGATGGAGGGTTCGTTTGTTGTTCAAAAATATAAACTTAGCGGACAATCTTCTTTTAGTGAACTTTGGAGGCTGATTTTTGCAATTGAAGAAAGTAAAGAACTCAAAAAAGTTAAAGGGGTGTCATTCAGCCAGAATGTTGTTTTTGATGAAGACAAATCACCCTATTATTTTGTGAATTTTTCATTTGAGGTCAGGGTTTATTCTTCTCCTGACGACAGATTTACATCTTCAAAATTTTCAGAGAATGACTTAAAAGCGGGAAATATTTACAACATTTTTTATCCGGTTATCCGTACTGAAATCGAACCAAACATTTATGATTTGCTCGATGTAAAAAATTCTAAACTGCTCGCCCTGCTTCCGGATGGTGCATTCCTGATGGATGAAAGAGGTAGAACATATGTGCTTGCCGAAGGTGATGAAGTCTATCTTGGCTTCCTCACTTCCATCGACAGAGAAAACAACAGTGTTACATTCGTGCTGAATAAAGGAGGAGTGATTGAAACAGTCACAATCAGATTAATGCAGGAATCTGATCCTTCACAGCAACAAGAAACAACGAGGTGATCCAATGAAAAAGTTTTTAATCTTTCTGGTGTTGACAGTGTTTCTGTCATTTAATTCATTTGCTCAAAAAGATCTTGAGAAAGAAATGAGCCAGTATAACTCCCCCGATGAGGTTGTTACACTCTCTCAATCTATCTCTTATGATGCCGCTATTGAAATTCTCGCTAAGATTTCGCTTAAAGTGACCGGCAGAAACATCGTTTCAACAATTCAGAGTTCCGAACTTATCGGACTTGAATTGACAAACATCAACTACATGAAAGCCTTGAAAATTCTCACTCAGTATAGAGGATTAATCATCGAGGAAAAATCGGATGTGGTTATTGTGAAACGACCCAATGAACCTGTTGTTGTTAAAGAACCTGAACCATTGGCAAAAGATATTTATGCACCGATCGATTCAAGAGAAGTGAAAATTTCGGCTATCTTTTTTGAAGCTGATAACACAGCTCTCAGAGACAGAGGTATCAACTGGCAGGCTCTCCTCTCTGACCCGACAAACGGCTTCGGCGTTGATCTTAAAACTTTTGGACAAACCACATCTGCAGATCAGACCCCGACCGATTTCCTTGTTTCCGGCTCAACTAAACTCAACCTTGGCGATTTTAAAGGAAACCTTTTGGGTACCTTCAGATTCTTCGAATCAGAGAACCTCGGCGAGATTATTGCCAATCCTTCGATAACTGTTAGGACAGGCGAACTTGGAAAAATTCAAATAGGATCAGACTTTTCCATCAAACAAAGAGACTTTGCCGGAAATGTCACCGATCAATTCTTTTCAACAGGCTCCATTATTGATGTAACACCTCATGTTTACAACGAGGATGGAATCGATTATGTTGTGTTGAGACTTGCTGTTGAGAGAAGCACCGCTTTCCCGAGTGAACTCTCCACCGAAATAAGAAAAACCAAAGCAAATTCTCAGCTCCTTATGCTTAATGGTGAGGAAACTGTAATTGGTGGTCTTTATGTCACCGATGAAACTTATGTCAGAACCGGAATACCCATCCTTAAAGATTTGCCATGGTGGGTTTTTGGTATAAGATACCTGGCAGGTGCCGATCAGAAAAAAATTACTAAAAAAGAGATTATCATCGTAATAAAAACCGAGTTGTTGCCGACACTTAAAGACAGAATGAAAATCATGGCAGACAAAAATCAGTTTAAAGAGAAACTTGATGAACATAGATCGGTTAACGATACTATTCAAGAACAAAGCCCGAATAAACACATTAAAAACGGTGAAGAACCGGAAAAAAAATAGATTTTAATCAAATATTTTTAGAAACGAAGCAATACTAAAACATGGAAACAATCCTTATTGTTGACGACGAGATTAATTTAAGTCAAATCCTGAAAGAAGAATTGACCGAAGTAGGCTACACTGTAACAACAGTGGATTCAGCTGAAAAAGCGCTTGAGTATCTGAAGGAAAACAGGATTGATCTTATGCTGCTCGACCTTAATATGCCTGAAAAAGACGGGTATTATGTCCTCGAAACGATGGAAAAGGAGGGTATTGTCTTAAAAGTAATTGTACTTACAGCTTATGCCGACCTTACCTCAGCAATAAGATCTGCAAAACTTGGTGCCAGCGATTTCATCACAAAACCGTATGATCTTGATGAGTTGCTTGTTTCCATCAGAAAAGTTTTATATATGTAATTTTTATTGTACCATTGAATCAATCAATGCCAAAAGGGTCTCAAGTTCATAAGGTTTTTGTAATGTTGCATCCACCCTCACATCCTCAGGGAACAACATATTCTTGATCCCTACAGTACCTGTAGAAAGGATAATTTTGATATCCTGATTAAATTTCCTTATTTCTCTGATCCCGCTTAACCCGTCAATCCCGTTCATCCTGAGATCAATTATCAACATATCAAAACCCTCCTGATTGCGTAATTTGTTTATTGCAGCCTCCGCAGAAGGTACTGTGGTTATTTGATGTCCGGCAGCAGTTAACAAATCCTCCAAAATAGACACTAAAAGAACTTCATCATCTGCAATAAGAATATTAACTTTATCACCTTTTCGCGTTCTTCTTCTCGCACAATAAGCGGGTAATATCAGATCAAATCTTGATCCGTATCCGGGTTGACTTTCAACCGCAATGGACCCACCATGACTGTTGATTATTTTCTTAACAGAAAAGAGACCAATGCCACTGGTTCTCCCTTTATTTTTGGTGGAAAAATAAGGATTGAAGATTTTTGAAATGCTCTCAGGTTGAATTCCAATTCCATCGTCCACTACCGCAATATTTACTTTTGGGTGAGTGGATTCTGCCGAATTATTGTCTCTTGCTCCGGAAGGTGGAACATCTTTTACGATTATCCTGATCTCACCTTTGTTTGTGATCGCTTCCACGGAATTCATCAATAAATTTACAAGTACCTGATAGATTTCAGTGGAATTCCCTTTTAAATCGGAAACTATGCTTTCTATCTCAGTAACAATTTTTATATTTTGAGGAAGTGATTGAATCATCGAAGACACCACCTCGTTTATCAATAGCCGGGTGTTAATCCTGCTCTCCCTGTTGATCTCAGATGTGCCGTCAGAGAGCACTTCGGCAGTTATTTCAGTTGCTCTGAGCGAGCAGTGTTCGATGTTTTCGAGGAGGTACAAGGCATCAGGTTTTGCCGTAAGTTCTTTTTTTAACACAGCAATGCTTGCGAAGATGCTGCTGAAAAGATTGTTAATATCATGAGCAGCAATTTTGTTACTGTTGATAACATCTTCTGCAATACCCGGGGTTTGGTCGTTATTATTCATCATATTGCTCATTTAGAACTTCGAAGAAGTTTCGGGATAAGTCAAAAATAAGTAACTTTACGAGTCACAAAATTAGTAATTATGGATCCGATCAATATTCTTGTACTCATAGCATTGGTATTTTTGATGTCGGCAAATTATGCCGGCAGTCAAAAAAGTTTAAAAGGTAAAATGGGACTTGTTGCTCGCCGGGCATCAGGGTGGCTGCAAACTGTGCCACCAAATGTCCTTGCGGTTTCAACACTGCTTCAGTTCCTGGGGTGTTTCCCAATAGTGGATACCTGGTTTTTGGGATATACTCCCGATGCAACCGTCCGCATTCTGTTTTTTGTTCTTTTTATCCTCTTCTCATTTACTCAAATAAGAAGCTACAAAACTTTGAGTGAAAATTACTCAACAGATGTAATGATATATAAAAACCATCGTCTGGTGAAAAACGAATTCTACAAGTTCATCCGTCACCCGCAATATTTAAGTCAATTGCTCGCAGATTTATGTGTTGGGGTAGCCCTGCTCTCTTCACCCGTGATCATCCTGACGCTTGTTGCAAGTTTTCCTCTTCTGCTACTAAGAGCAAAAAAAGAAGAAGAGATGTTGGCTTCTCATTTTAAAGGGGAATTCGACTCCTATAAAAAAAGTACCGGGTTTTTCATCCCTTATATCTGATTTTTTTTAGCGAACAATCCCTGAGAAGATAAGTGAAGCTTTACCGTTTTCGCCATCTGATTTGATGGTGATAACCAATCTGTTTACTGCTGTAACAGTATCAATCGCATCCGCAACTGTAAAAGAAAATGTTGTCCATGCCCGACTTTGAGTATCAGGGAGAGTTGACTCCTTGTCACCGGTTAAGATAAAATCTTTCCCTTCACCTGACACCGTGATTGAAGTTCCCTCAGATAAAGGATTTCCATTTTGATCCATCACGGTATAATTGAAAAGTTGTGAGCCACCATTTGGGATATCAAATCCAAACGGTGAGCAGTTTATAATGGGAACACCTGAAAACAATACCAAAGTGGATTGTCTTATGGTTGCAAAACTCTCATCGGTTGTTGCAGCAGTGATTGCAGCAAATCCCGGTCCAAAAACAGGGTGATTTGGTAACGGGTTTGCCGAATACAGTGTAACTGAAGCAACTCCCAGAGTTGACGTGAGTGCCGATCCCTCTATAATCCCTCCCTCTGTGGAGAAGTACACTGCGGTACCGGGTCTGACAGGATTGGAATATTTATCACCAACATAAGCTGTGATAATGTCTTCGACACCAAAAATATTATATCCGGGGATATTTACTTTGGCAGGGACACAACTAAAATGTGTTAAATCCGGTAGTCCGCCATGAATAGTTACAGCAACCGGATTCGAAGATATAATCTTGGAACCGACCGAAATTGAAGCTGTCACTTGAACCACTCCGGCTTTTGTGCCCGAAGTTAATACAACAGAAGCTTGTCCATTTGCATCGGTTCGAGTGGATGGAGGGTTTAATACAGTTCCCGAACCCGGAGATGCAGCCAAAACAAACCCGACATTAACTGCATTATCGAGATCAAGCGCAACCCCCATTGAATCGACCACCTGGAAAATAAGTTGAACACTCTCTAATCCTCCTGCACCTTTGATACCTATATGGGGTACTGATGTGCCGGAAAGATAAACTGAAGCCGGGTTTCTCGTTCCCGATCCCCCGCTACCTGTAGCCTTAAGAAGAAGTTTTGATGCGGTAATAGTTCTGTTTGCAACTGCAAATACCTTTGTTGAATCAGAAACAAAGCCCTCTTTCTTTGCAATGACGGCAAGTTCCAGTCCGGCTTTGATAGTAAATTCGAAAGTATATTTCCCACTCCCGTCTGAAACAGCACTCTTGTTAATTGTAGTATCCGTTGAAAAACCTGTTAATGAAATTGCTGCATTTGCAACGGGAGACCCTGTTGAAAAATCGACCACCTCACCATTAATTATGACTGTTCCTGTTTCATCCCCGGTTACGGGGTTTGAGGCAGTGTCACTTTTTTGACAACCGGTGAGCAGCAAAATGGGTATCAGAAATAAGAATGTATAAAACTTTTTCATGGAACTTATAGAGTTTAATAAATGAATACTACTTAAAATACTAATTTACGATGAATTTAAAAATCTTAAGTACGATAAATCACATTTTTTTAATTAATTTCAAAACTTTGTCGTTTTCGTTGGCAAAAGGAGCCAATGAAATCAATTTACCTTCGAGAAAATTAATATAGGTAACGCCGGACATTTTATCAGCAAAGTTTCCAGAATTACCAAGATAGGGTATGGTTAACAGAATTCCCCGTTCCGGTTCAAGATAAAAGCGATTAAGCGTGCCGTGGCCTGAAAAACTTTTATCACCTGTCCACACAGAAAACGGATTGATTGCAGATCTAAATTGAGTATCATAAAATCCGCTCATGCCCGCAGTCTCCAAAACGAGTACATCCGAAATGCCACCCATCAGCTTGCCAAGTATGTGGCCGGGTATAAAAATATTTTCATTTCCCCATAACCACATTATCAGATTATCACCATATTTTTTTTCAATTGAAGCAAGAGCTTCAGTGAAGCTTTTTCGTATTATCTGATCACGATCTTCAATAGCTGAAGTATTCCTCAGATCATAAACCAGCGCATTTTTTTCAGAAGATAATTCCTTTAATCTTGCAAGTGGATACCCACCAACACCAAAAAATATTTCAAAATCTTCTTTTGTAAATTCATCACCAAAAATGTTTACTGTATAATATTTTAGAAACTCCGCCATAATCAGTGGTGCTTGAAGACCTGACAAAAATTCACCACTCCAACCCGAAATCACCCTTAACGACTGGGTGATGTTTGTGTCTTTTTTTGTGGCTCCCGAAAAAGCATTTATAATTAACGGAACCATTTTAAGACTAAAATCTGAAGTTACATCATTAAGCAGAAAAGACGGAATATTTTTCCCTTCAGGCTTTTGTAGCCATTGCCGTTCAGAAACAGAAGGTACCAATCGGAAAAATCCATCCCCCGTAATGTCACCTGACTCAGTCACTTTTACAAATTCCACACTCTCATCAGTTGGCTGATCCTTCTGTGATTCCTTCACAACCACGGGCTTTGCCTTTTTCTTCGCCGGTTTTTTCTTTTTTGAGGAAGGTTCCTGTGTCTCTTTTTGGACAACACTTTTTGTTGCTACTAATTTAACTGCTTCACTTTTTGCTTTATAGAGTATCTCGGTGTTGGCTTCATAACTAAAATATTTTGTAGAAACATTTTCTGTCCAGAATCCTGTTCCTGAGTTTAGAAACGCCGCGGCGTTAAAACCTGAAAGGTAAAAACTTTCAGCAAAATAAACTTTTAAAACCTCGGTAGAGTCAGAATTGTAGATATCTTCACCCGGTTCTTTCCCGGTGATTACTTCACCCTCGGCACCTGTCAGAATCTCTAATATTTCCGGTTCACTATCTTTAATTTTAATCGTGTCTTTGTGAAGTCCGGTTTTCCCTTTAATTTTCCCGTTAACCAGGAGATTGCCGCGGTCATCAAAATGTGTAATTTTTTTTTGCCTCAAGTCTTTTTTGGAAGTAAGAAGAACCCATGATTCTTCCCCCTTCATCCCGAGATAAAGAACAGGCACCCCCGGAACAGTAATGCCGGAGCCTTTTATCCCTGCAACCTCGTATGATACTGTGTAATATCTGCCGGGGAATGTATATGATCCGTTCAGAGAGACAAAAGCCCCCTTTATTCCTGAAATTTCCTTATATGAAACACTATTATCCCCCATCAACCCGAGTTGTCCCCTCAAAGCCGTCTCCTCCCGCAACAAATACTCCCTGATTTTTGAATATTCTTTCACTTTTGCAGAATCTACGGCACCACCAAAAACTGATGCTGCTTTCTCAATCCCCATTTTTTCCTTCATCAGTCCGGTGAGTTCACCCAACTTGAATTTCCCCTCATCCCTGAAGTTTTCGAGGAGGGAGAGGAGAATTATATCCTTCACATCCCACTCACCCGGTACTATGCCGGTTGCAGCAAATTCACTTTGAATAATTACATTTTCAGAGTTAATGCAATAATTAATTCCCCCGGCATAAGCCTGAAGCAGAGGGAGGGTTGTTGAATTAATCTCCTTCAATTGTGAAGCAGCTTTTGTTGGAAGCATCAATTGTCTGAGATATTTATCAGTATTTACCATCTTTGAACCAAAATACTCCGAGAGTCGCCCTTCAGCAACAAGTTTATTAAACTCAAGTTCGAGCAGCCTGTCTCTCGCATGTAAATATCCCAAAGTGAAAAACATATCTTTTGTATTTGAAGTTTTTATGAAGGGTATCCCCTCTCTGTTTGTGTAAATAGCTACACTGTCGAGCAAACCTGCTACCTCAAACTCACCCTCATAATCGGGAACAGAAGTTCCAAGAATCGACTTAAAAAAGAAATAAACCACAACTGACAGGATAACTATCGTTATCAATGGTGCTACAATATATTTTACTGTTTTTTCCATAAACTCAAAATTGGTTGATTATTCCAAAATGGATCTTACCATCACTAAATCCCTCACCGGAAGCGAGGGCATAACTTACACTCAACAGCCCAATGCCTGTTTCAAAGCTCATCCCAAAACCATACCCGTTTTTGAATGCGCTTGTTTCAACAATTTTTTTTGATTCATCACCATTTACCAGATAATACCCGGAGTCAAAAAAAGCAAACAGATACGACCTTCTCGAAATCAGATATCTGTATTCAATATTGGACCATGCCACTCTGTTACCCCTGAATTGCTCTTCCCGATAGCCTCTGAGGGTTGAGTTACCACCAAGCTTAAAGTAGTCGCTCTCCTCAATAAAATCGCCCTGAATCTCTCTTACGCTCACTCCAAGGGCAACTATATTACGGTTAAATAATTCAAGGAATAAATCGAAATCAAAATTAATCTTTTTTAAGTTTACTTGCAGCACCTGATTTGGTGTTATGAACTCAGCAGGTCCATTTATTTTTTTGTTGGAGATTGAAAAAGAGGAAAAGAAATTGATTCCTCTAACGGGCGATACAGGGTCATCCCTGGTGTCGTATCTAAGTCCAACCCCGCCTGTTAATATTGAAGAGTTATAGACAGTAAACACAGGTTTCTCAAAGAGTGTCGGAATTATCGACTGGGATGCAAATGTTGCGGAGAATGAAAAGTTTTCGCCCGTCTGATAGTCGGCAGTCACTTCTACAAATCTATCAACATAAACAGTGTCCTGTTTCCTTTGGTAAAGCCGTGGTGAGATGTTGAGTGGCAGCCCAAACAGAAATGGTTCAAGGTACCGAAGATCGAGCTCTTGCGAATTCCTGTCGAGTTGTTGCCATTTAAAACTGAAATTCCTCCCCGTACCAAAAAGATTTCTCATATTTATATTAACGAGCCCGGTCAAATAACCCGTTTCCTCGTTCTGAGCAGGAGGGATGTAACCGACTATCCCGTCAAAATTATTGGTGTTGGTCTCTTTTACGGTAATTTTTAAGATGCCTTCTTTTCCTTCATTAAAATAGAATTCAGGATCAGGGACAGGCTCAAAAAAGCGTAATCTGTTTAGTCGCGAAGTAAGTAACCTGTTGTTTTCGGGATAAAAGATGTCGCCTGACTTAACTTTTATTTCCCTCAGAATTACATCCGCGGAGGTATTTTCGTTACCAACAATTTCAATTTTGGATATTACAGCTTTCAGATTGGGTTCAAGAGTAACATTGAGTTGAACCGAAGAGGAGGAAGAATCCGGGGATATTTCCAGCCCGAGAGAATTTACAACAATCTTCGCAAATGGATATCCTTTTTTTTCAAGTTCATCAAGGATTTCGCCAAATATCGACTGTATCTCAATTTCTTCGTAAGGATTTCCCTCACTAAATTCGAGTGACCTCATCCCCGGGATTAAAGAATCAGAATCAGCAAGAAAATTTAGAGACTTCAGTACCGCTCTTGGCCCGGAAGTTATATTAATAAAAATTTTTGAGCTTGTTGAATCTGTCGGGATTACCACTGAGGTGAGCTTATGGTGGAAATAGCCACTTGAATTCAGTCTGGTGGAGATACGGTGATTTAAGGAATCAAGGTTAAAGAGTCCGGTTTTGATCGGAAATGTTGTTCCCAAAGCTGAAATTAATTCTTTTTGTTCCAAAGGTCGATCCCCCGAAAATTCGATTCCGGTTATCGATTGGCAAAACAGAGGTGTGTATATAAAAAGAAAAAAAAGCTTAAAGCATTTCATTCATCAGGTTCATTTTCTTGCCTATGGGTTCTATCAAAATCTCATTTAGAAGATGTTCGATATCAGAATAATCAACTTCACAAACTGATACACTGCTTGCATTGGCAGCTCCACAACTTGTTGCCATTCTTAGAATATCTGTAAGTACTTCATCATTATACAAGCCATATACAAGCCCTGCAACAAATGCATCTCCACTTCCCGTTTCATCAATAACTTTAATTTCAGGGGGTGTTACTTTGTGAATAAACCCAAAATGATTCATATATACAGGAGAATCACCATCGGTGATTATTCCGATCTTCACTCCAAGTTTATGAAACTCCTCAAGAGCCGAGATAACATCCGTTTCATTTTCAAATTTTTTACCAAAGTAGTCGGAAGCTTCTTTTTTGTTAATATGAAGAATTGCAGGCTGCTCTTTTATGGCAAGCTCAAGTGCCTTCCCGTAGGTATCAACTACTGCGGTTTTGTCATATTTTTCAGCAATTTGAACTCCATATGCAAAAATATCATCGCATGCGGGAGAAGGACTGCTTCCTGAAAAAACAACATACTCACAATTCTGAATCATTTTTTCAAGTTTAAACTTAAATTCATTCACCTCTTCCGGTGTAATAACCGAATTCTCTCCAAAAAGATGAGTTACTCTTACCGGCTCATCCTCAATTACAATCGTCCCGCTTCTGGTTTCCGATTTAACTGCAATTGCCGTGAAGTTTAGTCCCTCCGCAGTCATAGTAGCTCTTAATCTTCTCCCGTTATCACCACCAAGAAAGGTTAATGCAAGGTTTTTAATATTCATTTTATTCAGCTGGCGACTGACATTAATCCCTTTACCACCTGCATAATAACTCTGCTTATGAGCCCTGTTTGCCTCACCTCTCAAAACTTTTGAGAAATGTAGCCTCTGCTCAATTATCGGATTAAGTGTTACTGTAAGTATCAAATTTTGCTCCTAATATCTGTAGCGGTATTCTCCAAAAAACGGGGTGACTAAACGATAGTCTCCAAATCCTGTTTGATCTACGAATACAAATCTGCGGTTAATGTCATAATAATCCCAAACTTCATAAGGTTTGCTGTCATATTCGAAAGGATGCCTTTCAACATTGTTTGGTGAACCAAGAGTGACATAAACCATCCCCATATCGCTCCTCCAACCTTCAAGCATCTGCTTAAAGTTTTTGTTTGCAAACTCTATTCTTCTGTAATATTCATTAAACACCTCGTTCTCGGGTGTTCCTTGTGTCGGGTCTTTTTTCTCCCAGAATTGCATAAACCTGTCGAGCTTCTCTGCAAAATCCTTTCCATCCTGAATAAAATCAATCTCATCTGGACCCGCAATATAAATCATCTGATCTGATGCTTTTTCAAGATCTTTTAGAGTTGATGGCATCCCCGACCATCTTGAAAAAAATGACTTTGTGCTCACAACCACTGTTTTATCATCAACAAAAGGTGCGCTGATTACCATACGGTATTCACCCATTCCGGCATCTTTAAAATCGAAAGTGTAAAAAAGCTGGGTATTCCCCATTTTAAGCTTTTCAATTTTTTTGTCGGTAAACAATGGATTGTTTTTTGTATCAACTATCGTGTAGGTGAGTTCCAATTCCCTTTCAGCTGAAGAGTAAACTTCAAAAAATATTGGAATTCCACCTTTCTGTGCTGCAACATTCCTGGAGAGGTTCGGAACGATTTTAACTGTTCCCGACTCGGATGTGGTTTTTGTTGAAATGAGCATGATATCACTGATAGCAAGTTCTTGATCAAAGGTGCGAACGGGAACCTCTGCCTCTGCTCGATATTCTTTCCGTGAATCCAAATCTTCTACGAGAATCGTGAAATAATATTTCCCGGGAGCAAGCTTAAATGATCGGGCGGAAAGATTGTAGTCAGATTTTGAATTTGTTTTATTAAAATCAAGCAATTCAATCTTTTCAGTCCACGATTTCTCAGTTATCAGTTTCAACTTGTTTTCATCATTAACAGTAACAGAAACCGAGTATTCCGCCCGGAATTTTTCACCGGCTTTAATAAAACTCAATTTTTCGAAAGGGAGTTGAAGGAAAAAATCAACTTTAGTGTTGGCACTGTCCCCGGAATAAAAATTGTAAATATCAAAATAGAAAACAGGTTCTCTACTGTAATCCTGTGGTTTGCCCTGATCCGGCTGGGCATTAATTCCAACAGTGAATAGAATGATAAAAAATACAAATAATCTCTTCATATCAGTCTCTCTCAATCTTGCCAAATAAATCGTATTCGGCTGAATCATAGATTAAAACATTTACCATATCCCCGGGAACCAGGTTATGATCTTCTCTGTCAATAATAACTTCACAATCAACCTCGGGAGCATCCATTGTGCCCCTGCCGATAAAATAATCTCCCTCTTCAGAATCAATTATCACTTTTTGAGTTGAACCGACAAACAAAGCATTATTTTTTGTCGAGATTTTTTTCTGAATTTCCATTATTCTCCGCTTCCTGCGATTTTTTTCTTTTTCAGGCACTGGATCACCGAGTATAAAACTCGAAGTGTTCTCTTCCACAGAAAAAGTAAATACACCAAGGCGATCGAATTTAAACTCCTTTATGAATTTGAGCAGTTCATTAAAATTCTCTTCCGTCTCGGCAGGATATCCTGTAATAAAGGTGGTTCTGATCGTGACACCCGGAATTCTTTTTCTAAGTTTGTCCAACAATTCAAGCGTCGCCCTTTGAGTTATTCCTCTTCTCATCGATTTGAGCACAGGATCGCTGATATGTTGGAGTGGGATATCGACATATTTAACAATTTTAGGATTTTCAGCTATCTCATCTATCAGGTCTTCAGGAAAATGAGATGGATATGCATACATCAACCTTACCCACTCGATTCCCTCAATTGATGAGAGTTTCCGCAACAATTCTGCAAGATTTCTCTTACCGTAGATATCTTTTCCATAGTCAGTTGTGTCCTGCCCGATGATGATAAGCTCTTTGACACCCTGTTTTACGAGAAATTTGGCTTCAGCTATCAAATCTTCCATCGGTTTCGATTTGTGAAGCCCTCGCATTAGCGGAATTGAGCAAAAAGAACAGGGATGATCACACCCCTCGGAAATTTTTAGATAGGCAAAATGATTCTGGCCTGTAAGGTGCCTTTCACCCAGCAACTCATATTTGAGATGCCCCCCCATATCCTCAATTATCTCTTCATACTTTTCAGTACCGTAAAATTTGTCAACCTCTGGAATCTCCGCCATCAAATCATCTTTATATCGTTCACTCAGACAACCGGCAACGATCACATTCTCAATAACACCATCGTTTTTAAGCTTTACTGCCTTAAGTATCTCTTCAATCGACTCCTGTTTTGCAGCTTCGATAAATCCACATGTATTCAGAATTACTGTGTTTGCTTCTTCCGGATTCTCTGTTAATTCATAACCGTTTAACAAAAGCTGGTTCATCAATCGTTCTGAATCAACTGTGTTTTTTGAACATCCAAGGGTGATTACCCCAACTTTTTTTGCCATATTCCTAAAGATTTATGAAATTTTTTAAATAGATATAGATTACAGGTGCTGATGCGATAACCGAATCAAAGCGGTCAAAAAATCCACCATGCCCCTTCAAAATGTTGGAAGAATCTTTCACCCCTGCATCCCTTTTCAAAAGGGATTCCACCAGATCACCCATTGGTCCCACAACTCCAACTATGAGACCCAACATAACGGCATCAAGCGGAGAAAGAAACTCAAGAAAAAAGAATCTAAAAAGGAAAAAACTGCCTATGGCTCCCCCCAGTCCAAAAAAGAATCCTTCCCAGCTCTTTTTAGGACTTACCCGTTTCATCAACTTGTGTTTGCCAAAGGATACACCACCAAAATATGCAGCTGTATCACTCAACCAGATTGAAACCAGATAGGCGATAACAAACAGGCCTGCCTGATCATGGCTAAAATCACCAAATGCCCTTATCATATAAAGACTTCCCGCACAAACACCGATATAAAATATCCCGGTGAGGGTGGCACCAACATTAAGAATTGCAGAGCCCTTGTTTTTGAACAACTCTCTGAACATTACAACAAGAGTTATTACATAAATCGATTCGAGGGTATCAAGCCAGCTAAATTTTAGATTTACGAGGAACAACAGAAGAAGCGCAATGCCCGACCACATCGACGAACTTGCTTCTTTTTTGAACGCCATAAGGCTAAATTCGTAATAAGAAACTGCAGCTATCAACGCAACAACCCCCATGAACCAGTAACTGCCAAACCAGGCAGTTGCTAATACGAGGGGTCCAAGAGTGAGTGCGATTGCAACTCTGGAAGCAAGATCGGTAAATTTCATATAAGAGAGAGATGTCCTCTTTTGGTTAGTTGAATGCCTCTTCCGAATCAGGGTCTTCTTCGATATCGGCTTTTTTTGATTCGTTATACTCTTTTAAGAACTCGAAAGCCGACTCGCTGTCCTCAACTTTTACGAAAATAAGAATTGCAGACATATTCCCCAATCCGGGGTAAGAGCTGTCTTTTTTATTCACAATCCATGTTTTTATCCCGCCACTTTCCAAATTGGCTTTTATCATTTCTGCTTCATACAGATCATAACAACTGTAAACGAAAAGAAATTCATCTGTGTAGAAACTTACAGAACCATCGGGTGGATTGTCAACAACAACACCACACTCGGGACAAACGGGTGCGCCACTATCAAATAGTGCGCCACATTCGGGACACTCAAACATCTCTGTTTCCAATTCTCTATCGGTTTAAAAAATCAGGCAACTTAAACCACATTATACTACATTTTTATGAAATTTACCTACTAAGATCAGTTTTTACCTTTTTGAGGTTAGTTTTCCGGCCAAACCTTCATATTTGGTAAGTTCTGCATCAATAGAACCGATAACAACTTTGGTTTTTACCTTAACCGGCATCTTGATATCATCATCAGTCAACCAGACATAGATGCTTCCTTCGTTTTTAAAGAGTCCGCCTTTTCTTACGAGGGGTTCGAGTATTACACAATCAAATTTGCCGGCAGCTACACTAATTCTCTCTCTTCCTCTGAAAACTACATCAAGCTGATGCACTTTACCTTCATAGAAGTTTTTGAGTTTTATTACATCACCTTTTTTTGATTTTGAATAATCAAATGTGCGGCAGATGTAAAATGCCGAAATTATATCGTGTGTATATTTGGGGAGTTTGTAGTCACCATCAGATGTTTTCGCTTTTCCGGCTCTATGATCAAAAAAAGCTGAATAGTCTTTGGTAAAACTACCTTCTTTAATGTGCTGTTCAAATCTCCAGGGGAATAATCCCTCTACATCAAGATAAGATTCATATCTGTCGCGAACCTTAAATACACCATCAAATGAGGGAACTGAGTTAACCTGAAACAAAACATTGTAAGTATCTCTTCCGGCAACTTTTTTCTTTGCCGGTATCTGCATCGTGGCAATACCTGCCGTTACGAATCCATAATTAACATTAAATGTAAGTTTTTCACCTACTTTAAATGCTTTGTTGGTTACCTTCGGGAAATCATCATACACTTCACCGGGGGTAAAAAAACCACCAAGTAAAAACAAGGCTCCCAAAAGTGTTATGCTAAAAATTACTCGTTTCATTTTCATTTCCATTCTTTATTTCTACAAACTTTTTATCAATTGCAGCTAAAATATTGTCGCTGTTTATACTTTTCATACACTCCAAACGGGCACATTGTTTCAGTGTACAATCAGAACACCCTATTTCAGGCTTAAAAATCAACTTTTTGTCAGTATATGGTCCCCATCTTTCAACAGAGCACTGAACCACCCGGGGATAAAAACCGACCGTGAAACAGCCTGCTGCAGCTGCAATATGGAGAGGTCCTGTTGAATTTGAAATGAATAAATCTCCCTCTTTTATGAATGAGATCAGTTCATCAAGTTCCAATTCCCCTGCTAAAATCCTTGCGGAACTTTCCCCCCTGACAACCTGACACTTTCCGATCTCTTCCCTCGACCCCGTTAGATATACATCAAATCTTCCATCTTTACACAATCCCGAAGTAAGCTCACGGAATGTTTCCAACGGTAAATCGGCTGCACTTCCTCCGCTCCCTGGATGAATTATCGTAATAATTTTTGTTTTATCGGGTGAAAATCGCTTAAATTTTGGAATTCCGGCAAAAAAGTCCGGTGGGAAATGGTAGTCCCCCTGCCACCCCAACATCGAAAGATTATATTCCAATTCATTCTTTTGAGCTGTTTTCCTGTGCTCAAATACTTTATTGTTAAACAGAAATGAATACCAGCGGTAGCCCGTTCCGGTTCTCTTTTTAATTCCGGCAAGAAAAAAAGCGAGAGCAATCTTAAATCCCGGTGAGACAATATAAACTTCGTCGAAATTAAATTTCTTAAGTTTTTTTGATATAGCAAATGGCGAATTGTTTTTTAATTCATCCCAACTGATGAATCCATCGATGTAAGGTGAAGCCTCCGCCAATACTCTTGTATAGTCCCTTCCGAGAAAAATGAGTTCACAGTCACCCCGCTGCTTCAAAACTTCTGCCATCGGAAGTGTGAGAACAACATCACCAATCCGGTCGTATCTGACCAAAACTATTTTTTTTAGTGACATCAGGTTTGTTGAGATTTGCTCCTGAGCAATGAGATAATTTTTTCATAACTCTCCTTCTTCTCAGGTTCTTTTTCAATCAGTTTTGAAAATATCTCAATAGCTTTGGGTGTGTTTCCCTGGCGGGCGTAAATTATTGCCATTCCTGCAGTAATTATCTCATCTCCATGTGGGGCAATATCCACAGGCTTCGCCTTTATCTCCTCGGGCAATTGTTCTGTCGATTCATCAACATTGTCATGTTCGATGTTGTGATATGAACCATCAATTGTGTCTTCTTCCTCCGGCTCAAGGTCAATCCAGGGTGATGTCTCTCCGGGGGGTGTACTCTCTTCCAACCCCGGGTCATCAATTTCAGTTTCGTCTGGAAGTGCCCCGGGTTCGGGTTCTTCCTCAGATTCAGGGATGGAAAACTTTGAAATAGCCCCGGAATCTTTCGAATTCCTGTTTTCTATCTCAGTTACAACTTCACTAATCAACTCGCGATAGTAGTTTGTGAGTTCATTTGTGGCAAAAAATTTGGCAGCCGAGTTAAGTGTTATCTCGGCAAGGTTTGGCTTTTTGAGTTCAAGAAAAATTCTGATCAATAAATAATAAGCCGGAGGGTGACCGGGGAAATATTTTAATCCCCCTTTTACCTCAAGAAGTGCTTCATCAAACTTCCCTTCTTCAAACAACATTGTAGCTCTGCGCAAAAAGAGTGCGGGGAGTCCCGACTCAGAAGCAAGCTGCTCTATCGCTGTTTTATATAAGTTCTCTGAAGTATCTTTCAATCTGATTTCCTTCTCTACCAGCCTGAAACCGTTTCAAGCAGTATATCTTCAGTAAGTTTTTCAAGCGTCTGCTGAATTGCTTCATTTCTGCCTGCCTGCCCTGCAACTGCGGGATAATCGGCGTAGTTCGAAAACTGCCTCTCAAAAATGGTTTTTTTCATTTTGAGATCTTTATATGAAACTTGAACAGTAATATTTAATCGCCGTGCTTGAACCTGCTCACCCGTTGTGATGGCCGCAGGTGTGTCAGATATTCCAAGAATTGAACAATCAAGCACTGCATCCGATCGGGATTTATCAGTTATAATAAAACTGTTGTCATCTATAAATTTCTGAGTTAAAAGAGTAGTAAACTGTTGTCCAAGTGCCGGTTCACCCGATCCACTCTGGTCATTTGCATAAGGTATGGCAAGTGATTTTAAGTGTGGAGGAATGGAAGCACCGGTAAAAGAATAGGGACAACTGCACCCGGCAAGACCCATTGTTATTAACAAGATGCCCAATAATCCGTATTGCAATAATTTAATTCTATTTGGCATCAAAATCCTCGAATCCAAGTTTTTCAAGTTTCCGGTAGAGAGTTCTCTCCGAAATATTAAGATACATGGCAGCTTTTCTTTTATTGCCCCCGGCTTTTTGAAGTGCTTTTAGTATCAATTCTTTTTCAACTTTATCAACATTCAAGTCATCACGATCATCATTTGCCATCGACATGTGAAAATCGCCAAACTGCCCGTTGTTTACTGTCAGATTGGAAACCATCTCTTTGAGCTCAAGAATATCTTTTTTTAATTCAAAAAGTGCTCTATAAATAAAGTCTCTTTCAACCTCATCCGATGATTTGTTTAGTCTGACGGGCAAATTTTTAGCCGGTGCCCTTCCATCAATTCGTAACAGATTTCTGAACGAATCTGCCGTCAGTAAGCCATTACGGCTGAGGGCTATTGCGGTTTCAACGGCATTTTTTAATTCCCGTACATTTCCGGGCCAAGGATATTCATATAACAGATTCATGGCATCGGTTGCAAACTCAACAGGAGGTCTTTGATTGTTTTTACAATATAACGAGGCAAAATGGAGTGCAAACTCTTCGATATCCTGTCTCCTTTTCCTGAGAGGGGGAATTTCGAGTGCAACTGCCTTCAGTCTGAAATAGAGGTCTTCCCTGAATTTTTTTTCATCCACAAGATCCTGTAAATTTTTGTTTGTGGCGGCAATAATTCTTACATCAACCCTGGTTGTCTTTTCAGCACCAATTTTCATAAATTCTTTGGTTTCCAAAACCCTCAGGAATTTTACCTGAGTGGAAAGAGGCATCTCACCAATCTCATCAAGAAATAGAGTTGCATTGTCCGCCAGTTCAAAATATCCCTTCCGGCTTTCTATTGCCCCGGTAAACGAACCTTTGGTGTGCCCAAAAAGCTCACTTTCGAGTAAACTCTCGGGAATAGCTCCACAATTCAGTGACAACATCTCTTTTTGAGCCCTTTTGCTCACCATATGAAGCGCATGAGCAAAAACTTCTTTCCCCACTCCACTTTCACCGTAGATTAACACAGTGATATCACTCGGCGCAACCTGCAAAATAATATCTACAAGGTCTCTTATTTCTTTTGATCTGCCGATAATTCCTAATTTTTTCTGAATGTCTTCCATTTTTAAACCGATATAATCAAACCATCGTGTGCAATGGTAATTCTGCTTAATCCCTCCGGAAAGGAAGCAGAGATGGTTGAAATTAGTGTTGAAGGGTCGTCTGCATCCAAATGAGTTAAAATAATTTTTTTAATCTCTTTCTCTTGTAATAATCTTATCACAGCTTCAATCGAGATATGAGTTGTTTCAGTAACCAAAATTGAATTTGCATTAAAATTGAATACATCCAAATCAGCGGGCGAATCAACATCTCCCGAGTAAAAAAGATCACCCGTTGCCGATTCAATTGCGAGTGAATAACTCTTAAAATCAAGCCCCTTACCGGGATAATCCCGATACTTCTGCAAATGTGAATTCTCAAGAGCTGTCAAAGTAAATTTACCCCTGAAATCGAGTCGTTTTCCAGTTTCAATTTTTTGGAAATTGAGAACAAACCCGAGCCGATCCTCAAGCATATAACTTTTATTAAGTAATTCCTTTAGAAAACTGATGTTGCTCTTTGATACAAACAAATCAAGGGGCATTTGCCTGTTATACATCTTCATTTGTTGAATTAAAGTAATTAATCCCGAAAAATGGTCAGGGTGGAAATGAGTAATTAAAACCCCGTCAATTTCCTTGAATTCAATTCCAAGCCGCAAAAGTGCTCGACTGATTCCGTCGCCGGCATCAATTAGCAGATTGTAAGAGTCAGATCTTATTAGAAATGAAGAATGAAACCGGTTGAGAGAGGATCTACCTGAACCGGTACCGGTGAATACTATTTTGATGGAATCAGACATCAGTTCACTAACTGTTTAGTTGATTATGGCTGTTGAATTTCTTCATCAGTCTCACCGGATGATACAGAATCATCCAAAAAATACTCAAAATCTGCTCCCGGGAATTCATTTTCAACTGCAAAAACGCAATTATTGGCTTTCCTGAAATTTTCGGTTGCAAGATAATAGAGATACAATCCGGCATACGCTGCGACGGTGAACTCAGACCTTGGATATCTCTGAATCAAAAGTTCAAGAAATGCCGCTGATTTTTCTCCATCACTTGTTAGCAAGG
The DNA here is from genome assembly GCA_016707285.1 of Ignavibacteriales bacterium. GTDB lineage: Bacteria > Bacteroidota > Ignavibacteria > Ignavibacteriales > Ignavibacteriaceae > UTCHB3. The sequence continues at coordinate 659,275 of JADJIA010000003.1, read as the reverse complement.
CTTTTATGTAGAGACTGATATCCGTATCAATCTTTTCCCCCGATTCACCAAGAATCTTTTTTAATTCGTCATGGTTTTCCTGTTTATACACCTCAAATATCTCTTTTGGTGTAGGAACCTGACTAAAAGCGGGTATCGAAATCAAAACTATCAGTGCCAGAGCCTTGAATAATATCTTCATAATATTTATACTGCTGAACTTTTATATTTATCAAAAACTGAAGTAACCTCACCAAAAAGTGTTCCTGATGTTACACGGTCGATCCTGACCTCAACATAATCACCTTCAACAATTCCATCTTGAATGGGAATTACAACAATTTTGTTGGAGTCGGTTCTTGCCGCAAAAAACTTATCACTTTTTTTAGAGAAACCTTCAACAAGCACTTTTTCAGTTTTACCAATCAATTCAGAATTTAATTCCAATGAGTGGCGGTGTTGAAGCTCGATAATTTGTTGCAACCGTTTACTTTTAACTTCTTCAGGAACATCATCCCCCATTCTGTATGCTTTTGTACCCTCTCTCGGAGAATATTTAAACATAAATGCACCGTCATATTTTACCTTCTCCATAAGCTCAAGCGTCATCAGATGATCTTCAAGAGTCTCGGTTGGAAAGCCTGATATAATATCGGTGGAAAAGCTCACACCCGGAATTATTTTTTTTGCCTTCTCAATAATCGTTAAATAGTGTTCAACCGTGTAGGTTCTGTTCATCAATTCCAAAATTCTGTTTGAACCCGATTGAACAGGAAGATGAATATAATTGCACAGGTTTTCATGTGCGGCTATTGTATAAAGCAGCTTGTCAGAAAAATCCTGGGGGTGAGAAGTCATATATCTTACCCGTATTCCCGTATCAACACTTGCAACGGCTGCAAGAAGATCAGCAAAATCATTTCCGTTGTCGTCGTAAGAGTTCACATTTTGTCCAAGAAGAGTAACTTCTCTAAATCCTTTTGCCGAGAGATGTTCCACCTCTTTTACGATCGATTCGAGGCTTCTGCTTCTTTCTCTTCCACGGGTGAAAGGGACAACACAATAGGTACAAAATTTGTCGCACCCTCTCATCACTGAAATCCACGCTTGAAGCCCCTCTTCGCGATAAGGTATTATGTCGTCGTAGGTTTCAGTTCTTGAAAGTTTTACCCCAATCCCTTTTCCACCGCCATAAACCACATCCATCAATTCCGGCAGGCGTCTGTATTCATCCGGTCCTACGATGATATCAACAAGTTTTCTCTCTTCTATCAGGTTCTTTTTTAACCTCTCAGCCATACATCCGAGGATTCCCACAACCATTTGTGGATTTTTCTCTTTGAGGATTTTAAGATTGCCGAGTCGTCCATAAATTCTCTGTTCAGCATTCTCGCGGATGCTGCATGTATTTAAAAACACAACATCTGCACTTTGTACATCTTTAGCGAAGTCATAACCATTATTATTCAGGATTCCCATCACCAATTCGGTATCGGCGGTGTTCATCTGACATCCATAAGTCTCAATATATACTTGTTTTTTGCTCATCAAATCTTACAAAATTATTGGAAATTGGTCTCGGGAGCGGTCTCCCGGAAAAAGAAATATTTAAAAAGTAAATATAAGGAAAATTCAGGGATGGGGGGAGAAAGAACTTGAGTACTTAAGTATTTTAGTGATTCGAGGATCTGAGTAACTTGAGCCATTTCGTGTTGCAGATGGCAATCGGGACGATTACCACTCCTCACCCTCACGCTTAAAATCTGTGCTGTTTGGATTCTTCGCTACTCCGATACTTTAATTGATACTCCCTCATCTGAATTTTTGTTTTAGATAAAAACTTTTTGCAAGTTGAGCAGTATAATATTCAGTTTCCAAATCTTTTAACATATGGAGTTAACATGAGTACAAAGTTGTTTACTTTTTTCCTTGTAGTTCTCTTTTCCCTGTCAGTGTTTTCCCAGGAAACCGGTGATAAAATCGGTGCAACAATTGATGGCGTTGCATTGGGAATGACAAAAGATCAGGTGAAAGAAGCCCTTAAGTCACCCAGATCGGAAGGATATGATGAGAATTTATGGCTATACGACAGACTTAAACTTTCAGTTCAGTTCAACACGGACGGGGTGGTGGTTGAGGTGATGTCGGATGATCCAACCTCAATCCTGATGATAGATGGCAAAGAGATCGCCGTGAACTCAGACATCAATAAAGCTCTTGAAATCCTGGGAAAGCCTGATGACATGATGAAAACTGAAATGGTTTCTGAATATTATTTCAAAAAACATGGTATCATGCTTCTAACTTATGCGGATGACAAGGTTATTGCTTTAGTTGCATTACAAGCCATTCAATAAAAATTAAAAGAGGCTGCCACTTAAGCGACAGCCTCAATTTTAAGTTTTGAATTCGAATTCCTCAAGTTAAACCTGATGGAACAGCACCCAATGCTCCGGATTTCTCCATAAGTTTAATTTGTTAAACTTCTAACCGGTGCAGGTATTTTTCCGCCTCTTCCAAAAAAGACATCCGCACTTAACACCTTCACTCCCATAATCGGTGCTTTTCCAAGAAGACCACCATAATCAACCGCCTCACCTACACCCATACCATAAGCCGGAATTAGTCTGCATGCAGTTGTTTTTTCATTTATTAATCCAATTGCAGCCTCATCAGCGATTATTCCTGCGATTGTGTTCACAGGTGTATCACCCGGTATGGCAACCATGTCGAGACCAACGGAACAAACAGCAGTCATTGCCTCAAGTTTTTCGATTGTTAAATGTCCTTTTTCAGCGGCAGAGATCATTCCCTGATCTTCACTTACTGGAATGAAAGCTCCACTGAGTCCACCCACAGATGAACTTGCCATCAAGCCACCTTTTTTAACACTGTCATTAAGCATCGCAAGACAGGCTGTGGTTCCGGGTGCTCCAACATCTTCAAGTCCAATTTCTTTCAGAATGTCAGCGATACTGTCACCTTCAGCTGGAGTTGGTGCAAGAGAAATATCCACTATTCCAAACTCAACGCCGTCTTTTTCAGCAACTTTTCTTCCAATGAGTTCACCTGCACGAGTGATCTTAAATGCTGTCTTTTTAATTACTTCTGCCAGTTCCTGAATTGATGCATCTTTGTGATTTTTTAACGCCTCAAGAACCACTCCTGGTCCACTCACTCCGACATTTAGAGTTGCATCTCCCTCTGTAATCCCATGAAATGCACCTGCAATAAAGGGATTATCCTCAACTGCGTTGCAGAAAACAACTAATTTTGCACAGCCAATCGACCCTGCGTCACGAGTAATATATGCAGTATCTTTAATCACTTGAGCCATCATTTTCACTGCATCTATGTTTATTCCGGCTTTGGTTGAACCAATATTTACACTTGAACAAACTTTTTTTGTTGTGGCTAATGCCTGTGGGATCGATAAAATAAAATTCTTTTCACCGGGCGACATTCCTTTTTGAACAAGGGCTGAATAACCTCCGATGTAGTCAATACCGATTTCGTGCGCTGCCCGGTCAAGTGCCTCTGCAATTTTTACATATTCTTCCGAGGAGAATGAGTCACCAATAAATGACACCGGTGTAACCGCCACTCTTTTGTTCGCAATCCTTATCCCATAAGCCGCTTCAATCGATTCAGCATTTTTTACATGGTTTCCGGCAAGCCTTAAAATCTTTTCATAAATTTTTTGCGTGACTACATTGATGTTTCTGTCACTGCAATCCCTTAAATTAATACCCATGGTAACGGTTCTGATGTCGAAGTGTTCAACTTCACTCATCATGATTGTTTCGAGTATCTCGCTAAATTCAAAATTCATTTTATTTCCATTATTTAAAAAATTGAAGTGCCGATGGGGATTTTTTAAAAACTACCGGGCACACAAAGAAAATGCAATAATCCAATAATGCAGTAATTCAATAATATATCGACTTTCATTAATATTTTAATAAACCACTAAACACACAGAGAGGTTTATTAAACCAGAGACCTTTCAGTTCAAAAATTGTTTCTCACAGAAAGTTATTCCTAAATGCGGAACATATACTGAAAAATATCCTCGTGCTGGGCATAAATCTTGATTGTAAGTTCTTTACCAACTCTTGCGAGCTCTTCCTGAACTTCTTTTAAATTCCTTGGTGAACTTGTGATATCAACAATCATGATCAGAGTAAAAAAGTTTTGCATAATCTTTTGTGAGATATCCTGAAGATCAATCTCCATCTCTGCGAGGGAACCGGTAATTTTGGCAACAATTCCGGGTTTGTTAATGCCAAAAGCAGTGATAATAACTCTCCCTTCAAACTTCTCGGTGGGGAGAGAACCTCCATGTCGATTGGCAATTTCTTTTTCAACATAATCCCGAATCATATCAGGGGAAGCGTTTGCACCCAATTTATCGATAGCCTGGTTGGTCAGGTCCCAAATCTGTTGTTCTGAAATATTCAAGGTTTAAGTCCTTTATAATTTATTTGTAAAAATCGTAATGTCTCATTTTTTATTTCAAGATTCCTGCGGTTGATATAGTCAATCGTATTGGAAAGATTACCTTTGTAAAACCGGAATAATACATAATTTGCTTCGATCAGTGCATCAAAAAACCTGTCAGCTCTTATTGCGTCATACACAAGCCAGGCACCAAAAGCCACCCAGCCAAGGGTTATCACTGAATTTAGATATTCACCTGCATAAGCCTGACCTGCACCCGGGATAAGTGCGGAAAGAACTAATCCTTTTGTCATTGATAGTTCTTTTTCTTCAGCCATGGAGCAAAGCTTTATTAATTCAGAGGAAGTGTCGGAAATCGAAAATTTTTCCCGGGCATCTTCCCATTCACCGGAAAAAGCATATCTCCAACCCCGCCAATAATCAAATATTACACTCTTTTCAGGGAAAACTCTCTCAAGTATCTCAATTCTTTTATCAAATGAAGAATATCTTCTTTCAAGAATTAAAACCCTTAAAATCTCCTGCTCTGCGAGAAATTTTTCATCTCTGGAAGGTGTATTTACCGCCGCAAGTTCAAAACAATATCGGGCGTTTTTGAATTGACCCGTCTCCCGATAACACTGCCCTTTAATAAAGTTTGCGTTGTAGTGATATAACTTAAGTGAATCAAAAAAGAGCAACCGCTCAGCTTCGATCATCGCATCGTAATATCTGCCTGAATCATAGAGAGAATCTACAAAATCAAACTGCTTCGCCAAATCATCTTTTTGCGCATTTATTACTATTGGCAATGTCAAAAATAAGAAGAAATGGAGAAACATCGAACGGAAATTCACTCCTCCTCCACTATCTTGTTTGGTTGTTTCAACGGTTTTGATTTTTGATAATACTCCCAAAACTTCTTTTCGGTCAACTCTCTCTGCGATTCATTATAAATTTTTGCTGAAGCAACCGAACCATAAATATTTCCGCCTTGAAAAAATGCCGCAATTCCCGTAAAAATCCAGGCTCTCTGGTAATGTCCGTCAAAAAAGTTGGAATAAGCAAGATATGCAAAAATACTTGTGATAAACAGACTCGCTGCAGCATCTCCATAATTCCCGGTGTAAACTCTTCCCAAACCCGGCACTATCGCCGAGAGTATCCCTGCAAAAAGTGGAGATTTTGTAGAAGGGTCAACTCTCTCCACCAGATTGTCTAAAAGGAATTCACTCCCCTCACTACCAAAAAGGTGTATGGAATTTTTGTCAACATCATCAAATTTTTTAGACCTGATATCAGAAAGAATTTTCAATTTTAATATGTTCAGTGATAATTCACTTGTGTCCGTTATTTCAAGTCTATCAGGACTGACAATAACATCAATTCCCGACTCAAACCTCTTTTTATCTATTGCGTATCGCAGGTGGGGCAGATAACGGTTGTTGGTAAAAGTAAGATAATCTTCAAGCTCAATTCTACAAAGGTCGATATAAAACTGTGTTTTTTCATTAAATTGAGGAGTGCCCGTTAATCGTTCAAATTCATATTTTGCCTTGTCATGAAACCCGAGCTCATAAATATGTTTTCCAAAACTTAAAATTTTTTCCGGAGAATGAAGTCCGTTTTGGGCGGATACAGAGAAAACAAAAAGAATGGAGACGAGAGTTAACCTGAATCTCAATTCAATTGCCTGAAATGTAGCGGGAGGGGGGATCTACCAGATAACCGTATTTATCGATATGGTAGTGTTTATATTTATTACCAAAACTTGTGTCACGGATAAGTCGGTCGGATGCCAGAAGAAATGCCTCAATTATATTTGTTTGACCAAGAGCATCCACAAAAAACCGTGAACAACTTGGGTTAAAAGGACAATTTTCTCCATCGGGCTCGGAAATAAAAAGGCGATATCCGTTTACCAACAGCTTAAATGCCGCCTCCGGGATATCGCCTTCAATTTTATAGTATTTTGACTTTGCTTGTATCTCCTCAGTATAATCGATCGGTTTTGGCTCCCAGCTTTGTGTAAAGGATTGGGAGTTAAATAAACCACAGAGAACACAGAGAACACAGAGAAGTTTCATTTATTGACCTGTTACCTGAAACCTGCTTTATTTTAGCAGTTCTCTTGCGATTACCACTCTCTGAATTTCTGAGGTACCTTCATATATCTCTGTGATTTTGGCATCGCGAAGATATCTTTCTACAAGATATTCACGAACATAACCATAACCGCCATGAATCTGAATAGCTTCAAGAGCACAATCAACTGCAACTTTGGATGCATAAAGCTTTGCCATTGCAGCCTGCTTTGTGTAATCTTTGCCGGCATCCTTCAAAGCTGCTGCTTCAAGAATAAGAAGTTTTGAAGCTTCAACCTGCACTGCCATGTCAGCGATTTTGAACTGAATTGCCTGATGATTTTTAATCTCGGTGCCAAAAGCTTTTCTCTGTTTTGAATAATTTATCGAAGCTTCAAGCGATGCCTCGGCAATTCCAAGTGCCTGGGCGGCAATTCCGATTCTTCCACCGTTGAGGGTTTTCATCGCAAAATTAAATCCTTTTCCCTCTTCCCATACTATATTTTCGTGGGGGACAAGGCAATCAGAAAAACTGATGGAACAGGTGTCAGATGAACGAATTCCAAGTTTATCCTCTTTTTTCGCCTGATCAAATCCCGGGGTTCCTTTTTCAATAAGGAAAGTGGTGATTCCTTTGTGGCGGAGTTCTCTGTTGGTTTGTGCCATCACAAGATAATAATCGGCGTTTTTTCCGTTTGTAATCCAGTTTTTAATTCCATTAACCGACCAGTTATCGCCAACCTTCACCGCTTCGGTATGCTGATTTGTTGCATCGCTTCCGGCTTCAGGCTCAGACAGGGCAAAAGCACCAAGTTTTTGTCCACTTGCAAGTGGAATCAGGTATTTCTCTTTAAGAAAATCTGATGCATAATGTTCCAATCCCCAACATACCAATGAATTGTTAACAGACATCACCACTCCAACACTGGCATCCACTTTTGATATTTCAGCCATTGCCAAAACATAACTGACAGTATCCAAACCGGCTCCACCATAATCGGGTGAAACCATCATCCCCATAAATCCCAATTCTCCCATTTCTTTAATTATTTCAAAGGGAAATTCAGTGCTGATATCCCTTTCTACTGCTGTTGGTGCAATTTTTTCCTGAGCAAATTCCCGTGCCATTTGCTGAATCATCAACTGTTCTTCAGTTAATTCAAAATTCATGAACAATCCTTTTAATTATTGATCTCCAAAAAATATCCGTTGTACAAAGATAGTGAAAATCAAGCAATTTTTATTCTGCAGACGGCAATCGAGACGATTACCACTCCTCACACTGACGGCCAAAATCCGTGACTCTGTGACTCTGTGACTCTGTGACTTCGTGACTCTGTGACTTCGTGACTCTGTGACTTCGTGACTCTGTGACTCTGTGACTTCGTGACTCTGTGACTTCCCTCAAAATTATCAAATTTCAGAGAATAATCGCATTTGACCCTTTCCCCAGTGCTAAAGGCAAGGTAAAACAAAATTCACATCCCTTACCCGGTTCACTCTGCACATAGATATCTCCACTTTGAGCAAGCACAAAATCTTTTGCGATGGCGAGTCCAAGCCCCCACCCTGTTTTTTCTTTGGGATTTAACTGGGCATACCTTTTAAACAATTTTTCCTGATCATCTTTGGGAATTCCGGGACCGGAATCTTTAACATAGAATCTGACATGCTTCTGGTCGGCTTTGATTGAAAGAGTGATTGAACTCCCCACTGGTGAATAACGAATGGCATTGTTAAGCAGATTTACATATACAAATACTGATTTTTCGATATCTCCAAAAACTTTGGGAAGGTTTTCATCCAGATCCACCACCAGATCAATCTTCTTTTCAGAAATTGACATCATTAAAGCAGTAACACTCAACTCCAGAATGTCAGTGGGATTTAATATCCCCATATTCAACTTTATGTTTCCTGTTTCAATCTGTGAAAACTCAAGCAGGTCTTTAATCACTCTCGATAACCTGTTACTTTGGTTCCTAAGAGCAACCACCAACTCTTTTTGTTCATGATTTAACTCCCCGACTCTATTATCATCCAGCATTTTAAGACTAAGATTTATTGAAGATAACGGAGTTTTTAACTCATGTGAAACGGTTGCCAGTAAATTGGTTTTTGCTGTGTCTCTTTTTTGAAACAGTGTTACATCCTTAAGCCGGATCATGGTTCCAATAAACATCTCCTTTTTAAGGAAGGCTGAATAAGTGAGAATCTCATCAAATTCAAGTTTATAAAAATACTCCTCCCCATCGAGAATGATTCTTAAAGGTTTTATATCTGTTTCACGGTCTTTCCTGATCCGGGGTATTAAATTTTCAATCGTTTTTATAAGATCATTTTTTCCTGCCACTTCATCAATTCGTTGATTCAGAATTTCTTTTTCTTCCAATCCTGTTATCTTCAAAACGGTGTTATTGATCAACACAACCATCCTGTTTTCATCGATCAGTATAACGGCATCTTTTAGTGATTCAACCAACGACTCCATTCTTTTTTTCTCAAAAATTATCTCATCATAGTGTTGAGCTTCATAACTCTCAAGTTTTTCAGCCATGTTGTTAAAAGTTTTTGCCAGGATGCCGATTTCATCGTTACTCACCACATCCAATCGCTGGTGATATTTCCCCTCATTTATCATCTCAATTTTTTCTGTCAGATCGCTTAGCGGTCTAATTATTTGTTGCGGGAATGCAAAAATCATGATCAACGCCATTATGATGCTAACCAAAACCGTTAAAACAAGATATATTGTTAAAGTGTTTGAAGTTGAAACCAGGTTTTCATTTTTGTCGAGAATTGCTTTCATATTCAAATCGTAAATCTGCATTATTGCATTTTTAACCTCTGTGAAAAGCAACTCCATTCTTGCAGTTTTTTCACGCAAAGTTAAACCCGAATCAAAGTCTTCACTGTAGCCTGATAGAAAATTTCTGTATTTCTCCTGCAACAAAACAACTATTTTATCTTCATTCTCCTCCGTAATGTTTTGAGTCTCTCTCGACAATGCCTTCTCAAAATTTGATTTTGCTTCCCACAAAAACCGGGAGTGTGTTGAATCGACCGCTGTGTCCAATAACTTTTTTTGTTCCATCTGATAAATGATGTCTAAATTATCCATCATTGAAACGGTATAACCGATGGAATGATAATTATCAACTATGGTGCCTTTTGATTTTTGGGCAAGATGATTTATGAAACCAATTCCGGCAAGTCCCAGAAGGAGGATTAACAGAAAAAGCCCGCCAAGGCCAAATATGATCTTATTTTTTATTGTCATCATTTGAAGCAATCAGAAACAAATCGATGTTTTCTTTGTTTGTTAAGTTGGTTAATTCTCTAAAAAAGTTTTTTATTCTAAGTCTGTAAAGTATGGAAAAAGAGGGTTTCCCTATAACAATAAGTGAAGCTTCAACCGAGACAGCAAATTTAACAAGCTCTTTTGCCACCTCAATACCTTTGATTTCTACAACCTCTGACCCCAGCTCTGTGGCAAGTTTAAAATTGTTGATCAGTTGTCGCTGAACTTTTGGATCAATTTTTAGAGGTTCCTCTTTTGGGGTTTGTACATAAACCGTGTACCACTTGGAATTGTAAATTGAAACTATTCGGGAAGACTTTCTGATAACTCTTTTGGCAGAATGATAGTTGCTGCTTATTGCCGTCACTATCGCCTCCATCTTTTGCCGATTACCAATTGGAATCTGACTGATTATTTTCCGCTCCACTTGATGCGACACCTCTTTTAACGCCAGGTCTCTTAACAAAAGAAGTTTGTCATTTTGAAAAAAGTTGTCCAATGCAGTTGTAACTTTAGTTGGATCGTATATCTTCCCTTCTTTCAGTCGATCTATTAAATCCTCTATTGTAAGGTCGATATTCACAACTTCATCAGCCTGGTGAATTATGGTATCGGGTACCCTTTCCGAGATTTTTATGCCGGTGATTTTTTCAACCTGTTCGTTCAGACTTTCGATATGCTGAATGTTGACAGTTGTGATTACACTGATGCCTGAATCGATCAATTGAAGGACATCCTGCCATCTTTTTTGATTTGCCGAACCGGGAATGTTTGTGTGAGCAAGTTCATCCACAAGAACAATTTCGGGGTTTTGCAGCAGAACCGACTCAAGATCAAACTCCTCGAGTTGTTTCCCTTTGTAAAACACCTTTTTCCTCTCCAAAACAGGAATGCCGTCTAAAAGTTTTATTGTCTCCTTCCTGCCATGAGTCTCAATATACCCGGCAACCACATCAATATTGTTCGTAAGTAATTCTTTTGCCTCAAGAAGCATTCGATAAGTTTTCCCTACTCCGGCTGCCATACCGATGTATATCTTTAATTTTCCTTTTTTTGACTCTCTGATGAGATTTAAAAACTGGAGAGCAGAACTTCGAATTTGAGTTGACATATTAAATTTCTTTGGTTTTAGAATCCAAACTAAGATTTAATTTAAGGACATTAACCTTTGATGTACCAAACATTCCCAGAAGTGGCGGGGCAATATTCTCGATCACAATTTTTGTTACTTCCATCTCCGGAAGATGTCTCGCTTTTGCAACTCTTTTAATTTGTATAATCGCAGCTTGAACTGAGATGTGTGGATCCACTCCACTTCCCGAGGCAGTTATTATATCTGAAGGAATCTCCTCCTTTTTAACTCCAGGATTTCTTTTCAGAAAGTCGTTTATTCTCTCTTGAATGGTTGCATTATAAAAAGAATCGGAGACTGATTTATTTGAACCACCGGTGGCAGCTGCATTATAATTAACTGCCGAAGGTCTTCCCCAAAAATAACCATCTGAATGGAAATTTTGTCCAAGATTTTCAAATCCTGCAATTTTACCATTTTTGTAGATGGGATTGCCAAACGCCGAGGTTGGTTCACCCAAACTGAACAACCATATTATCAATGGAAAAACAATTCCAAAAATCAACAAAGTTACAAAGTGAAGTTTAATGTCTTTTATAAACGGTTTCATATTCTGACTCCTTAAAATAGTGAGACTGCCATATCAATAAGTTTTATTGCTATCGCCGGAACTATTAATCCACCCAAACCATAGATCAATAAATTTCTGGTTAACAATGCCGAGGCACCGAGAGGTTTATACTTTACTCCTTTTAATGCAAGCGGTATCAAAGCCGGAATAATAAATGCATTAAAAATGACCGCAGATATGATGGCTGAATTTGGACTTGAAAGTTGCATGATATTCAGTGAATTTAATGCCGGGATGCTGGTTGAAAAAAGGGCCGGCACAATCGCAAAATATTTCGCCACATCGTTGACCAATGAGAAAGTGGTAACATTCCCTCTTGTAATCAAAAGTTGTTTTCCAATCTCGATTACCTCAAGAAGTTTGGTGGGGTCATTATCAAGGTCCACCATGTTTGCCGCTTCTTTGGCTGCTTGTGTACCCGAATTCATGGCAACACCAACATCAGCCTGGGCAAGAGCGGGTGAATCGTTGGTTCCATCCCCCATCATTGCCACAAGTTTGCCATCGTTTTGCTCTTTTAAAATATACTCTAATTTGTCAACCGGTGTGGCTTCGGCAATAAAATCATCAACCCCCGCCTGTTTTGCAATAAAAGCCGCAGTTAGAGGATTATCACCCGTAACCATCACAGTTTTAACGCCCATCTTGCGTAATCTGTCAAATCTCTCTTTGATTCCCGGTTTTATAATGTCTTCAAGTTGAATTACACCCAGAACTTTTTTATCCATCGCCACAACGAGTGGGGTTCCTCCGTTTTCGCCAATCTCTCTACATTTAAGATCAACTCCGGAATTATCAGAAGTTTTAGTTGCCCACTTTTGGATAGCCGACCACGCCCCTTTTCTGATGGTTGTTCCATCGTTCAGGTCAACACCACTCATTTTGGTTTCTGCACTGAATTGTATAAACTTTGCTCCCTCAAGGAGCTCTGTTGACAACATTCTTTTTGAAGAATCTGCCAATTCTACAATGGATTTACCCTCAGGGGTGGGATCAGAAAGTGAACTGAGGAGTGAATACTTTGAAAGATTTTCATAAGTTGAGTCACCCACCGGGAAAAAGTTGGTTGCTTTACGGTTCCCTATTGTTATTGTACCTGTTTTATCCAACAATACAACATCGATGTCACCTGCATTTTCAACGGCTTTCCCTGATTTTGCAATCACATTTGCTCCCAGAGCTCTTTCCATTCCTGCAATTCCAATAGCTGAAAGCAATCCCCCGATTGTGGTTGGAATCAGACATACAAAAAGTGAAATGAGAGCGGTTATTGTAACGGGTGTATTTGCAAAGGCACTGAATGGTTTTAGAGTAACCGTTACCACCAGAAACACGATTGTAAAACTTGCCAATAAAAGAGTTAAAGCTATCTCATTTGGTGTTTTTTGACGGTTGGCTCCTTCAACAAGCTGGATCATTTTATCAAGGAAAGACTCCCCTTGTGCTGTCGTAACTTTTACAATTATCCTGTCTGAAAGCACTCTCGTCCCGCCAATTACTCCGGACTGATCAGTTCCGGCTTCTCTAATTACGGGAGCCGACTCACCGGTTATGGCAGATTCATCAATGGATGCTATACCATCTATTATTTCACCATCCAAAGGAATTGTGTCACCCGCTTCGGCAATAAATAAATCATCTTTTAAGAGTGAAGCGGAATTTATAATCGTTATGGTTCCATCGGTTTCCATTCTTTTTGCGGGAGTGTCTTCTCTGGTTTTACGGAGGGAAGCTGCTTGTGCCTTTCCTCTGGCTTCTGCAATCGCTTCAGCGAAATTGGCAAAAAGAAGTGTGAGGAATAGCAGAACGGCAATTACCAGGTTGTAATTAAAACTTCCATATTCAATGTCGTTTGTAAACATCGACATCAAAGTGATAACCATCATTATGAGAGTACTTATTTCAACTGAAAACATAACAGGATTGCGCATCATAACTTTTGGGTTCAGTTTTACAAATGATTCCTTCAACGCGCTTAAGATTAAAGCTCTCTCAAAAAGTTTAAGTGTTCTATTTCTTTTCATTTTAATTCAGCTCCCCTAAAGTGATAAAAATTCGGCAACGGGTCCGAGTGAAAGCGCAGGGAAAAACGACAATGCTGTTACCACGATTATGACACCAATAAGAATTACACCAAATGCCATACCTGAGGCATCCAAAGTACCTTCCGAACTTGGAACAGAGTTTTTGGATGCCAATGACCCTGCGATCGCCAAAGGTCCAATTATCGGTATATATCTGCCCAATAACATCATCAAACCTGTTGTTACATTCCAAAAAACATTGTTATCGGCAAGTCCCTCAAAACCGGAACCATTGTTAGCTGAAGCCGATGTAAATTCATATAACATTTGTGAAAAACCGTGATAAGAATCATTTGACAGCCAACCATTTTCGGGATTTATTGTCATCAAATGTGAAGAGATGGCAGATCCAACCAATATCAGGATTGGATGGAGTAAAATCACCAAAACCGCAATTTTAATCTCTTTTGCCTCAATTTTTTTTCCGAGAAATTCAGGCGTTCTTCCCACCATCAATCCCCCAATAAAGGCGGACACCAAAATGAAAAGGAAGAAGTTGAGCATCCCAACTCCAACTCCGCCATAAATTGCATTTATCATCATATCCAGCATATAAATTCCACCGGCGAGTGGAGTCTGACTGTCATGCATCGAATTAACCGAACCATTTGAGGTTGAAGTTGTTGATACTCCCCAAAAGGCAGAGAGCATTGGTCCAAATCTTGTCTCTTTTCCTTCCATACTGCCGGTGGGCTGCATCAATCCCGTTTTGGTGATCAAGGGATTCCCCTGCGACTCAAAATAGACAGCACCAACAACAAAAAAGATAAATAACATCGACATGACGCTAAATACTAATACTGCCAATTTTCGGTGATTGATATAAAATCCAAAAGTGAAAACCAGAGCAACCGGAATTAATAATATTGAAATGTTTTCGATGACATTAGTAATGTAGTTTGCATTTTCAAAGGGATGTGCCGAGTTGGTACCGTAAAATCCTCCACCATTGGTACCAAGTTGTTTTATTGATGTGATTGTTGCCGACGGACCCATGGCAACCACCGTGGTGTCACCTTCCAGATTTATATAACTTACCGGCTCTGAATAGTTGTTTGGTGTTCCCGCAAGAAGTAATAAAAGGGAAACAAGAAGAGCCAATGGAAGGAGTACCCTTGTGGCACTCCTGACAAAAAAGTAATAAAAATTGCCCAACAAACCCGATTGCCGTTTGACAAGTCCAACAAGGAGGAGTGCAAACACTGCAATACCCGACGCAGCAGAAACAAATTGAAGAAAAACAACGACTGCTATTTGGGAGAAATATGAGAGTCCCGTCTCACCGGAATAGTGCTGCAGGTTTGTATTTGTAACAAAACTGGCAGCAGTATTAAAAGCTAAAAATGGATCCATGGAGACTATATTTGCCGGATTAAGAAATCCGGTAGCTCCCTGGGTCACCAAAATAATAAACGCCCAGACAAAAAAAATCGCATTTAATCTCAATAATGCTTTGGTATTGCCCTTCCAGTCCATCTCATGCCTTGAGTCAATCCCACAAAGGTGGTAAATCTTTTCCTCAAATGGTCGCATAAAATCTGTAAATACGGGCTCACCTTTAAAAACGCGACTGATATAATTCCCCAAAGGGTAGGCGGCGATATGAACCACCATTAATATCAATACTACACCAATAATATCATTAAACACAACCACCTCAGAATTTTTCGGGATTTATCAGCACATAAAAGAGATAAATAAAAAGCAGAATACTCAGAATAAGGAGCAATATCATTTTCCGACTCCTACAACTTCTCAAAGAATGAAATGAGACGGTCCATTAAATAAAAGAATGTGACTCCAACAAGGAGCATCAATAAAGTTTCCATTTTTTCCTCAGTTTTTCAGCTATTGATGCTAAAAGTGTGCCGAAGTTAAAAAAGGTGTTTTTTTGCTCTTAAATTGAAGAAATTAGATTGGATGAAATCAGGAGTCTATCAAAACGATATAGTGGGGTCTATCAAAATGACAGGGTTGAGGGGGAATTATTTGTCGGTTGTGATCCCGTAATGTTCGAGTTTTCGATAAAGAGTGGCTACTCCAATACCAAGAATTGAAGCGGTTTTTGTTTTATTAAATCCGCAACTTTGAAGTGTTTTAAGAATATGTTCTTTTTCGATCTCTTCCAGAGTAACAACACCCTCTTTTGAATGGAATTGATTTTGAAGTTCAGAGGGTAATTGTTTTTTTGTAAGTCTGCCATCCTGAGATAAAATAAGTGCCCTCTCGAGAATATTCCTCAATTCCCTGATATTACCGGGGAAATCATATTTTTGGAGTAGTTCCATAAAATCCTGATCGATGTCTATCTCAGGATAATTCATTTTGATTTTTAGTGAATTTACCATTTCCATTGTTATTTGGGAAATATCCTCACTTCTCTCTCTGAGTGGAGGAAGATGAATATTAAATACGCTAAGTCTGTAAAAAAGGTCGGATCTAAAATTTCCCTTTGAAATCTCCATCTCAAGATTTCTGTTTGTGGCTGCAATAATCCTTACATCCACTTTCGTTTCAACGGTATCCCCTGTCTTGAGGAATGAATTGGTTTCAATTACCCGCAGAAGTTTTGATTGAGCAGAAGGTTCAAGTTCACCAACCTCATCCAAAAAGAGAGTTCCGGTGTGTGCCTCCTCAAATAAACCTTTTTTATTTTTTAGTGCTCCTGTAAAAGCACCGGCTTTATAACCAAATAATTCTGATTCAATAAGATCTTTAGGGATTGCAGAGCAGTTGATTGTCACCATAGTGGCATGCGAACGGTTGCTTCCATTGTGAATTGCTTGAGCAAGAATCTCTTTACCCGTTCCTGTTTCACCACTTATTAATACAGGTACATCAGTAGCTGCAACCTTTTTTGCAAGGTCTCGAACTTCTTTGATTTTTTCAGAATTTCCTGAAATTGAATCAAACGAGAATTTCTCACCGATCCTTTTTTCAAGTTGATTAATCTTGTTTTTAAGTGCAATCTTTTCAAAAGCTTTCGCAACCACCGGAATTATTTTATTGTCATCATCCCCTTTGGTGATATAGTCAAAAGCTCCCCGTTTAATTGAGTCAACTCCATCCTCTATCCTGCCGTAGGCTGTGAGCATAATAACTTCAATTGAACTGTCATACTCTTTGATCATTGATAAAAGATCCATCCCGGAGATACCTGGCATTTTGATATCAGAAAGAACAACGGAAAAATCATCTTTTTTGATCATTGCAAAAGCTTCTTCACCATCATTTGCCTCGGAAACAACATACCCTTCCATCTTAAGAAGTTTATGAATAAGTCTTCTAAGTTCTATTTCATCATCAACAACAAGAATCTTCTTTTTCATTTTTCCGATAATCAAAATTTTAAAGCTGAATATTACAATTATTTAAAGAAAAAATTACTATTAGGATACCCAGTCCTCAATTCCAAATAAAAAACTAAATCCATATAAGAACAAAATGCCCCACCAATTTAAAATAAAAAAGCCCCGAAAATCTCCGGGGCTAAATCTACTACTCAGATTCTCAAGTACTCAGGTACTCTGGTCTCTCAAGTACCGAAACTCTGAAGTTCTGAATCTCTGAGGTTCTTAACAATCATAATACATATCATATTCATACGGATGTGGACGAAGAGCCATTGGCTTAACTTCCTTATCCATTTTGTAGTTGATCCATGTTTCGATAACATCTTTAGTGAAGACATCACCTCTTGTGAGGTAATCATGATCTTCTGCGAGTGCCTGAAGAGCTGCTTCAAGGGATGGTGGTGTTGATGGAACATCTTTTAATTCCTCAGGTGACATATCATAGATATCTTTATCGAGAGGATCACCCGGATCGATACGATTCATGATACCGTCAATTCCTGCCATTAAAATAGCTGCAAAACCGAGGTAAGGATTTGCAGATGGATCAGGACATCTGAATTCTACTCTTTTAGCTTTAGGTGACATGTTGTACATTGGAATTCTGATTGATGCACTTCTGTTTCTCTGCGAATAGGCAAGATTTACAGGTGCTTCATATCCCGGTACCAATCTCTTATAGCTGTTGGTAGTTGGATTTGTAAATGCAAGAAGTGATGGAGCGTGTTTTAAAAGTCCACCAATAAAATAGAGAGCCATTTCACTTAATCCGGCATACCCGTTACCCGCAAAAAGTGGATTTCCACCTTTCCAGAGACTTACATGCACATGCATTCCACTGCCGTTATCGCCATAGATTGGCTTTGGCATATAAGTAACAGTTTTGTTGTTTGCGTTTGCTGTATTTTTTACAACATATTTAAAGAGCAACAACTGATCGGCAGCTTTTAGCATTGGTTTAAATTTCATGTCAATTTCACACTGACCACCACTTGCCACCTCATGATGCTGAGCTTCCACTTCAATTCCACAATTAATGAGGTTCTGAACCATTTCGTTACGAAGGTCCATCAGTTTATCAGTTGGAGGAACAGGGAAATATCCCTCTTTATATCTGGTTTTGTAACCAAGGTTTGGATTTTCAGCTCTACCTGAATTCCATCTACCCTCGTTGCTGTCAACTTCAAAATAGCTGAAATTGGAGCCTACTTCAAAACGGACATCATCAAATACAAAAAATTCTGCTTCAGGTCCATAAAAGGCGGTATCAGCAAGTCCGGTCGATTTTAAGAATTCATTTGCTTTTGTTGCGATATGGCGAGGACAGCGGGAATATTTTTCTCTTGTGGCTGGTTCATAAACATCACAAATCAAACTCATTGTTGGAGCTTTGATGAAAGGATCAAAAAACATTGTTGAAGGATCAGGAATAATCAACATGTCTGATTCGTTTATTCTTTTCCATCCCCTAAGAGAAGAACCGTCGAAACCAAATCCGTTCTCAAACGAGCCTTCATCAAATTCAGGCATCGGAATTGTTACATGCTGCCACTGCCCGGGGAAATCCATAAATTTAAGATCCACAAACTCAATGTTTTTTTCCTTCGCAAAGGAAAGAATCGACTCTATCTGTGATTTTTTGTCACTCATATATATTTACCTGTGATTAAATTATTGAAAAATTACAATGTTATTTTGGTAGTCTCTTTCAGAGTTGAAAGGACAAATGAAGTGCGTGTTGAAAGAACACCGGGCCACTGTTGAATCTCTGCCAGCAAATTTTCGAGAGCTTCCGAATTTTTTACAACTGCTTTAAGAATATGACTTCCCTCGCCAAGAATGGAATGACACTCGAGGATGTGGGGGTGTTTCCCTGCATTTTCCACCAGATGATCGTATTGTGAGGATGATTCAGAAATCACAGTGATAAATACCATGATGTCAAAACCGAATTTTTTTCTGTCGATTTTTGTGTAATATCCCTTTATGATCCCTTTGTCTTCCAATTTGTGAAGTCGTTCACTGATTGAAGGGATCGACATGCCAAACACTTCGGCAAGTTGACTTCTGCTCACTTTAGCATTGTCTTGTAATATATTTAGAGCCTTGATATCTATGTCGTCAAGCATTTCCCGTACTTCCAAAATTTAAAGAATTAAGAAATTTTCAAAATCAATACCTTAAATATAAAGACAGAATAATATATCTTCCAAATAATTTAAGGCAAAACAGAAAATATTCTTTAAATTTATTAGAACTTTGAACTTTAGAACTAGATACTTGGTTTCTCAAGTCACTCAAGCTCTGATCTGAGGTTCTGGTTTCCTGCTTTAGAATCGAGTTCACACAAAAAAGGGAGAAAGGTCAAAAAAGAGTTCTCATTCTGGTCACTTCACCTCCTGACAATAAACAAACTTTTGTCCGTGCCGCCAACCCCAAGTTTTCATTGGTCGAAAGGGCTGGAACAATAACCCAAAATTGTATATTTCCGAATTTAACAACAGTTCGCTTCTAAAACTCTCCTTTTTCAGACACACACACCCTGCGGACACCCACCGTTGTCCAAAACTCCAATTCGCAACGCAGACAAAAACCCTTCCCCAAACAGCGTCCCTCCATCCAAACGGCGTTAGACGACCACAATTCGTTGAAAGAATCATCCTGGCAATAACCATTTTTGTAGTATGTAAGAATGAAAATTAAAAAGTGTCCGCCCCGCTCTGCGCCCCACCCCTCCCATGCGGCCCCGCGCGTTTCAAAAATCTCAAGCTGAATCTTCAGATGGAATAACTTGGACTAGACCCGCCCAAGTCATCCTGAATTCGCAATCGATATCCCCACCCCCGTTCACAAAATCACAAATTTTTCCACTACAGAGGTCACTTCGATCAATTTGTTGGTTCTAATATTTTGTATGTCCACACCAACTTTCAATCTGTTCACAAGTTTACACTTGATTCTACTCTAACATCTGTTACAGCCGAAGAACCTGTTTTACCAGAGACAACCGAGCTGTCACAAAACTACCCAAACCCGTTTAACAGTTCATCAATAATTGAATATGCACTGCCGGAAGAGGGATATGTAACAATTAAACTATACGACATAACAGGGAGATTGATAAAACAGCTGGTTAATGAGTATAAAACTGCAGGAAGACACAAAACAACGATAAATCTGGTACTTGCAGGAGTATATTTACTCTAAGAGTTAACGACATAAATATCAGCAAAAAATTGATCATTCTGAAATAGAAGCGAAGTATGAGGCAGTCCCTATGCTGCGCTTGACTAAATCAATAAATATTCGTAAGTTTCACAACATCAGTAAAAATATAGGCGAGGGAAAAGGTATGTTACTCAAAAATAAGAGTTTCACTTTTCAACAATCGAATTTGAGAATTTTATTCCTCATTCTGACCATAACAGGATTCCTGTTTACTGCGTCCGCGCAGGTGCCTGCCATAAGCCACGAGTTACTTGCACCCAATCCAATCGAATATTCCTTCGATATTGTCCGCCATATCGAGGGGAACACATTTGTAGCTGTATTAACCGAGAGTCGTATGTGCAAATCGTATGATGGTGGATTGACATGGAGCTTTTACCCTGAACAACCCTGGGGCAGGGCAATAAAAGAGCTCATTGTCATAACCCCTCTTAGATGGGTTGGCCTAAATATATATGGAGAATTGTTTGTTACAACCGATGGAGGTGGGACTTTCTCGAGGAAAGAGCTTGCTTCTACAAGTTGGTCCACGATGTATAACAGCTATTCTCTCAGCTTTGGTGATTCCTTATATGGAATTGCGAAATTTGGCTATCAAACCCTTTTCCATGACATTTTTGTGACCACTAACAGCGGGGTTAACTGGACAGGCAGAGATTTGCCGGACAGCATGACACAATCATCTGTTACCATGTTAAATGGAGGAGTGATTTGGCAACTACTTCAACAAGTCTGTACAGATCATCCGATCTCGGTTTAACATGGACTGTAATTAACGCAAAATTCTCTTCGGACATTTTTCAGTTCAGCCCATCGCTCGCGCTCATGGCAGCTTCGAATGACACTCTTTACAAAACGACAGACAAAGGCCTGACCTGGGTGGCATTCGCTCAAAAAAGTTTTTCAAGAAAATTAAGTGATGCTTTAAAATTAGCGGATGGTTCTGTTTACATGTATCAAAATCCATACTTATCCAGATCAACCGACACCTGCAAACATTTTACAACAATTGCGACCTTGCCATATATGTCAAATGAAGACAGGTATTTTAATTCACTCGCCATGTCATCACCGGAATATGCAGTTGCAGTTGGAGACAGGGGTACCTTTTCAATTTTGCAAGGATCTCCTCTTCAGCGCACTGATGTCTCTAAATACCATCTTCTTTCGGATGTCTCACACTGGGCTGATTCAAATATAGCGATAACGGGTGAGGGTGAGAGTACAACTGATGGTGGAAAAACCTGGCGAAAAGCTGCTTTCCCTACCAGACTTGAAAGAGATTGTTTCCCTTTGTTAAATAAAAACGGACTCGCTGTCGTCGCTGCGAGCAGGTATTCACATCAATACCCCAATCCAAGCACCTATCACATCGATCTCGTATTGTCTAAAGATACCGGTCGATCATGGCAGACCCGGCTTACTCTGGAGAATTACAAGTTTACTGACGCTACAACTTTAAGTGATTCATCATTTGTTGCCATAGCCGATAAATATTCCATGACACCCGAATTCAGGGCATTTATTGTTACTTTTTCAGGGAATAATTATTCCATTACCCAAAAAGTCCTGACAAAAGAGATCACTAAGTTTGTTGCGCTTCCGGAGAAAAAGGCGCTTGTAGGCACTGCAGATTCTTCAATTTACATCAGCTTCGATACCGCAACTACCTGGTCACCCATCTTTCCAGACTCGGTAAGTGTCTGGTTCCCCGGGAATCCAATTAAGGCAGCCCCCGGAGGATGGATTGTTGCTAAAAGTGAGTATTATGGCTTTTTTGAATCCACTGATTACGGTGTAACCTGGAGGAAAAGAGCCAGCCCATCATCTCCACAATTTTCAGGTTTGGGCCCCTGGACACTTAATTCTAAAGGTGTGATTGCAATTAAGGACGACAAGGATGTCTGGCTTTGGTACCCCGATGGATCAAAAAGAAAAATTTACAGTTACACACCATTTATTCATCCAACAGATCTTCAATTTGTTGGTGATTTCAGACTTTATCTAAATACTGACAATAAATCAAGTCATCTGTTTATTATTGAGGATACAACCACATCAATAACTCCCGATACAACAACCTATCCGCCACAAACTCTAATTCCTCTCACCACTGCATTATACTATAACTACCCAAATCCGTTTAATCCAACAACAACGATAAAATTTGATCTCGCAAAACCGGGATTCACAAAAGGAGTTGTATATGACATTCTGGGAAGAGAAATTTCAGTGATTGTAAATGAAGAATTAAAGGTGGGATTTTATTCATTCGACTTTAATGCCAACGCCCTCCCCTCAGGCATATATATATTCAGATTGACCTCAACAGGATATAGCAGGACGATTAAGATGGTGCTTTGCAGGTGAGAGGCTGAGAACCGAAAAACTTAAGTTCTCTCAATTCCGAACTTTGTAAAAGCCAGAGCGTCTTTTTTCACTTGCGAGAAAAGGTCAAGATTTTCCTGTGGGCGGAGTTGGAGTTTGTGGTCGAGGTGATATTGAACTGCGATGTGGTTCAGGGATCGAATTTCTATACCAAGGAGTTCGAGGCGGAATTGAATGTCGGAATCTTCCCCTACTGAAGCAGCTTCATATCTTTCATCAAATCCGTTGATTTTCAGGATATCTTTTTTGTGGAGGGAAAAATTGCAGCCTACGATGCCCCTTTTCTTTTTGTTAAAATATTTGAGTATGGTCTCATTTTCTGTGTAAAATCCTTTTTCAACATCAAATGAGTCACCAAAAAGTCCATCGAGCACAACCCTGCTGAAATGGTGTTCCAACCAGCCAATCCGAACTTTCACAGGAGAAAGTTTTTCAGTCAGTTTTTGTGAAAGATTTACTCTTCTGCCTGTTAGTGTCGTATTTTCAACTGCGTTGTTTACATGTCCCGACACAAATTTGGAGTGCGGCACACAATCACCATCGATAAAAATGAGATAAGGAGAGCGTGATGCCACGATGGCTTTATTCAATATTTTATTTTTCCTGAAGCCTTTATCAGGATGCCAGACATGCAAAATCGGAAATGAATGGAGGGCGGACATCTTTTCGATTTCAGCCACAACTTCGAATGGTGAACCATCGTCGGCAATTATAATCTCAAATTCTTTGTTGTTTTGCCTCTCAAATCCGGCAAGCACCATTTGAAGATATTTAAGATTTTTGTAAAATGAAATAATTACCGACGATTTTATCATAAATTATTTGTGTCCTTTTACAGCACTTTTATGGATCAGGTAACCCATCATCTTCAATCTTACATAATCCTCGCGATACATCATATATCCCGGATTGGGTGAATTAAATGATCCCGCTGCAGATTCTCTGATTAAGAACCAGGTGTATCCATTTTTTTCTGTGGAACCGACACAGTGAATTCCGTGATCATCAGTCGTTTGTCCATTTACAAATCGAAATACTCTTGCATCCTCACTAATTGTAGAAGGATTTATATCAAAATCTGGCACAATGGCCAATCCTGAAAATCCGTCTATTCCGGGTTCTGAAACATCACCAAAAAAAGCTGCGGTATATCCATTGTCAACAGCTGCTTTAAGCGTGCCCATAAATTCATCGAGGGGTATATTGTAATAATCGGTGTTTCTCCACCAGTTATCAGGGACATCATAAATTACATAACTCCCGTAAGGTTGATTTTTAATCGACATTACAGCAATATAATCATCAAGATTAATCTGTAGATAATCTTTAAGGAAGGTTTGTGGGGTCCAGTTTTTTCCTTCGTAGGTGAACTTCTCAGGCGGAGTACCCATATATTTATCCAAAATGGCTTTTACACCTGAAACAATAAAGTCTTCCCCCCAGGTTTGATTCTCTTTTGATTTATTCAAAAATGCCGAAAATTCATTAAACAAATCCTGGTGATCGTAAAATTTTTGCTCCGGCAACAGACCTGAATAAACCTCATAAGGAACAGCACCATATTTTTTGAAATTCTTTTGTAATGCATTTCCCTGAGATCCTTCTCCGAGAGTCGAATTTCCTCTTTCACTTGCAAATCGTTTAGCTTTTTCGATATATTCCCAATACACAGTGTAAAGCTCTGATATCTCAACTTCTTTTCCTGTTAACCGTTTAACTTCCGACTCAAAAAATGAAGTAGTTGAAAATGACCAGCAGGTACCCGTTCTCCCCTGCGATTGAGGTTTGTTATGCCAATAGTACTTAAAATCGCCCGGTGCTGAAGGGTGTTCAATTTTAGAAACATCAGCTTTTAATGATTGTCTTTTTGCCTTGGGATTTTTTAAGCCCAGATAGGTATCAATCCCTTTTTGGATTGTATCCCAATATCCTGACCTCGGTTCTCTAAATTCAACTTTAGTGGAGTTGTTTTGTGCAAACAGGGATGAGCAAACAAATAAAAGTGTAAGTGTAATAAGGAGTGATTTTTTCATGATAGAGTTGCCATAAATGATAAAAATTATCCCCAAAAATAATGATATTTTCAGACAGACTCTGAAAAGTGGTGACAAATCCCCCCCCCCCCCCGTGCTCCCCCCCGTTTCTCCCCTCTTTCCCCCCGTTTTCCCCCCTGGTCGGCACCATCCTCTGCGTCCTCGGCGGTTTAACTTCAAAACAAAAAAAGCTGCCCCCGTTACCGGGAGCAGCTTAAACCATCATCAATAAAAAATTATCTGCCGATTTCGTCTAATTTTGCTTTTTTGGCGAGAAGTTCATCATTGCTTTCCTGTCTGTCAGGATCAGGCACGATTGCGTCTGATGGACAAGCAGGGATACACTGTGGTTCATCGTGGAAACCAACACATTCTGTGCATTTATCAAATGCGATATATGTATGGTCATCGTTGAGTGCAGGATGAGAATCTCCGCCAAGTAACCATTCGTCGCCTGCTGCATAGATAGCGTTATTTGGACATTCAACTTCACATGCCTGGCATGAAATGCAATCGTCAGTTATAAGTACTGCCATAATACAATTCCTTTTTCTTTAATTTTTTTTTATTTAAGTTAATAAAATTTTAATAAATTCAATCCAAAACCAATCACTTGTTATTAAGCAATATCCATGCCAAAAGAGAGTTCCTCTTATTAAAAACTGTATAAGTGCCTAAACAGCTTGAAAACAAAGTTTTTAACAAACTTAAAACAAAAAAGGGAGCACCGCTTGGCACTCCCTTTTTTCAATCTTTAGAAATCTTCCAATAAATGAAAATTAATTTCTTAATTTTTACAATTTAATGGTGATCCCGGCTGATAGTGATCTTCCGGGTTCAATAAGACCAAGTTGATAGATTCTGTAGTGGTCAAAAATGTTATTTACTCTAAAAAATACATCTCCCGAAAATCCCGCAGATAAGAGTGAATAAGATAATCTTAGGTTAAAAACTGCCGAGCCGGCGATCTCGATTTTATCAGAGGGTTTATCGGGATTTGTTTCAACTTGTTTACCTGTAAACTCTGATTCAATGGAAATCCCGATCTTGTTAAATGGTTTTAACTCTATCGTTATACCTCCGAGAACTTCAGGTTTGTTATCTAATTTATCCTCAACCACTCCATCAGCTTTTCCTCTCGCATCCATATAAGTCAGGTTACCTGATATGCCAATAAAGGTAGAAGGTTTGTACTCAAACACCAACTCAGAACCAATTATGGTTGCATCAGCGAGGTTGATTCTCATTCTTCTGCGTTGGGCATCCTGGGCTGCGGTTAATCGAATTTGACTAATCAGATCGGAATAAATGTTATAAAATCCTGAAAGTTTTAATGTTAATCCATTTCTTCCAAATTTAACACCAAAATCAGTCAGGGTACCTTTTTCCGGCTTAAGGTCAGGATTTGCCTTAAACCTGTTAAGAGCCCCGGAAAACGATTCTCGCAAAGACGGGAATCTGTTCCTGAAGGTCACTCCTGCAAACAGTTCCCAACCGGGAGAAACTTCCCAGGCTGCAGATGCAAAAACGCCGGGCGCAGATGTATTTGTGTTTCCGTATTGTGTGAATGCCCCTGTTTTGTTAATCATACTCAAATCAAAAACGCCTCCACCGAGAATGGAAAATTCTTCATATCTGTAAGAATATTCCAAACCGGAGCTCAGGAAATTTTGTGAATAATCAAAATCGGAGATTTGCCCGCCCGAAGCATTTAAGATTATTTCGTTGTGCGAAGTCGCTGAAAAATTTACAACTCCGAGAAGAGAATGATTCTCATTCAATTTATAAATCAGTGACGCTCTTCCTCCAAGAGTAATGTCTCTATCCTGTTGTGATTCAGTTATTTTGGAAAATGAGAGGTCGGAGTATGTCTCAATTTTTTGTCCAAAATTATCCCACCAAAAAACGGTGGTAAGATCGAGTTTGCTGTTTAACTTGAATTTTGAATTTGAGGAGACAGTCACCCTGTTCCAATCGGGATATCTCCAAAGTCTGGCATCTGCCGGGGCAACATGGGTCTCCGGGGCAACTCCCTTGGAACCCGTTACAAAATTGACAGATAATCCTGTTTTAGAAGATTCACCAAACCACCATTCCCCTCTTGTAAAAAGGGAAAACCGCTTCCTTTGGGTGTTGGTGATATATTTTGCTTCCCTGTCCTGACTCTGTAATTCCGGTGGTGAATTTGCCGGTAGAATACTTCCTTTTGAATCAAGATATGAGAGTGCAGCAGTAAAATTAAAATTATCCTTTTTCCAATCAAAAGACCCCGAACCCGAATAAGTTTCCGAATTTGAGCCACTTATGGTGAGTGAGCCGTTACTTCCGTTTGAACTTCGCTCATATGTATTTATGTTAACTGCTCCTCCAAGAACATTTGCACCATATAAAACGGAACTGGCATTTTGGTTTACTGAAATTTCACCCACAACATCAAGAGGTAAAAAGGTAAGATCAAAACGATTATCCCACGGGACATTATAGGGCACACCATCAAAAAAGAGCCCAAGTTGCCTCTCCCCTGCTCCTCTCAAAAAGAGGATAGATTCTCCACGGGAGTTTGTCCTTATTCTACCGGAAGGGATATTTTTCTGAAGTTGAGCCAAATCGGGTGCATCCGCTTTTCGCAGATCCCAATAGTTAATTTTAGTTGTTTGGGGCATCGGCACTTCCTCAATCTTGAAGCCGGTAATCTCTACCTCACCAAGATGATAGGTTTTTACGATTGAATCTTGTGTGTTTTGCCCATAACCCACCATGGTTGCCATTAATAAAATTAACGCAATTCTAATTTTCATAAATTTCTCTTTTGTTAAAAAAGGGCCGGATCTTCCTGTTCACCGGGGATGTAGTGACATTGTCGGCACCTGGCTTCGTAGCTGTCTGAAGCACCGATTAAAACACGGTCACCCGAAGCGGTTTTTCTTTGAGTTCTTGATGCAGGACTTCCACACACCACACATATAGCCAACGGTTTGGTGACAAACTCTGCTATCGCCATAAGTTCGGGCATAGGATCAAACGGAACACCTTTGTAATCCTGATCCAGTCCGGCAACTACAACCCTTTTGCCACTGTTGGCGAGAGTTGTGCAAACCTCAATAAGGTCGTTACTAAAAAATTGTGCTTCATCAATTCCAACCACCTGAGCATCGCCAACAAGATCATAAACTTCATTGATGTTCTGGATATTTATCGAAGGGAGTGATAACTCACTGTGGGATACAATCGATTCCTCAGCATACCGGTTATCAATCTTAGGTTTAAATACCAATACCCGTTGCCTGGCTATCTTGGCTCTTCGTAATCGTTTTATTAATTCTTCGGTTTTGCCGCTGAACATACAACCTGCAACCACTTCGATCCATCCG
Source organism: Ignavibacteriales bacterium (assembly GCA_016707285.1). Classification (GTDB taxonomy): domain Bacteria; phylum Bacteroidota; class Ignavibacteria; order Ignavibacteriales; family Ignavibacteriaceae; genus UTCHB3. The sequence continues at coordinate 631,311 of JADJIA010000003.1, read as the reverse complement.
GATCCTCTCGGCTGCAAATGTGGAAATTCGTTCATCATCGTTTTTTAGTGTTAAATGTATGGAGATGTTGTGAACCTCAGAACTTCAGAATCTCGGAACTTCGGTAATTCAGAACTTCAGTACTTCAGAACTTCAGTACTTCGGAACCTCAGAAATTCAGAATCTCGGAACCTCAGTGATTTAAAACTCTGAAGTTCTGGAACTCTGGAGCACTGGAACTCTGAAGTTCTGAATCTCTGGAATACTGAATCTCTGAAGTTCTGAATCTCTGGAATACTGAATCTCTGAAGTTCTGACGTTCTGCAGTTCTTAGACTAAGTGTTCCCCGTTAAAAGAAAACGGGAGAATGTCGTTCATTTTAAGAATTTTTAATTCATCTTTCGAATTTATCAAAACTATTTCGAATTCTTTGCCGCAAAATTCATCCATCACCTGGCGACAGGCACCACATGGAGTGCAATATTCGTCCATGTCGCCTACAACAGCCATAGCCTTAAATTTTCTTTTGCCATCATTAATAGCTCTTGTAATTGCGTTTCTTTCAGCGCAACTGGTTAATCCATACGATGCATTTTCAACATTTGCACCAAGAATCACTTCACCATCATCAGTCAGGAGCGCAGCCCCGACTCTGAATTTTGAATATGGTGAATAACTTCCGTTCTGCGCTTCACGAGCTTTTTGTGCAAGTTCTATATAGTTCATTTATTGCCAGATAAAAAATGGAGGAATCATTAACAGACATGCTAAAATAATAAAAATAATCTCCAATGGCAAAACCCAGACTGCCCATTTTTCATATGGAATTTTTGCAAGTGTTAAAATTCCCATGGTTACAGCCGAGGTTGGAATGATCATATTGGCAAATCCTTCACCAAACTGGAATGCCAAAACTGCGGTCTGTCGAGAGACACCAAGTATGTCACTTAATGGTGCCATCACAGGCATCGTTAAAGCTGCCTGACCTGAACCGGACGGTACAAAAAAGACGATAACTTTTTGAACAAATAACATCACAATTGACGAACCAATCGGATGAAGTCCATCAAGTGGTGCAGAAAATGCATAGAGGATAGTATCAATAATCTTGCCGTCGGAGGCAATTATAAGAAGAGCTTTGGATAGTGCAACAACAAACGCTGTTGAAATAAGGTCTTTTGCTCCCGCAACAAAGGAATCTGATATTTCATTCGCGGTTAGTCCACCAACTATTCCCGTTAAAATACCCGTAGCCAAAAATACTGCACAAATTTCTTTGATATACCAACCGTAATTTAATACACCAAATACAACAGTAAGAATTCCGATGAGGAAAGTAACCAACACTGCGGAGTGTCTTTTATCCATACCACTAAAATTATCAAGGTCTTCAACCCGAAGGTCTTTCCTTTTTTCAATATCCTGTTCGTAGGTTATGCTCGCTTGTGGATCTTTTTTAACTTTTGCCGCATATCTCATTACAAACCAAATGGCAACTGTTGTACAAATCACCCAAATAATTAGACGATACCCTATTCCGGACATCGGCGGCAAACCTGCGATACCTTGAGCAATTCCAATTGTAAACGGGTTCATAAATGCTGCAGCGAAGCCCGTAGAAGCTCCAACAAAGGGGATGGCAACTCCCGTCACAGTATCGTAACCCAAAACAAGAGCCAGAGGAATAAAAATCATAATAAAAGGAATAGTCTCCTCGCTCATGCCAAAAGTAGCACCCCCCAACGAGAAAATCACCATGAAGATGGGAATCAACATCTTTCTAACCATTGCAGATTTTTTGTGGGCTTTTGCCAAAGCCTTTATTCCCGAATCAATTGCTTGCGTTCTTTGGAATACATAAAATGCTCCACCTACAAAGAGAATAAAAACAATAATCTCTGAAGCTGCCATAAACCCTTTGATGGGTGCAAGCAGGATATTCAGATTAAACTGAGATACATTTTCGATTTGTTTGTAGGATCCGGGCACCACAACATCCAACCCCTGATAACCTTTAGTTCGGGCAAACTCGCCTGCGGGGATCACAAGTGTGAGTGCCGCTGCTATCACCAATAATGAAGATAGAAGAATTAATGTATTCGGAACTTTGATTTTTAGCTTCATAGCGTTGCTTTAATTATTTGTGCTTGATTATTTGTGCAGGAATGATTAAGTTATTTTCCCGAGTTTAAAATTATTAAATAAAGATGATAAAATGAAAACATTTGTTACATTTTTTCTCCTCACTGTAAAAATTATTTCACAATCGATCCCTTTTCCTCTGGATACCATCGTTGCAAACGATAAATTTAACAATCGGCAAACGATGTTATTCGATCGTGAAGGAAAGATCAGATTAGTATATTCCTCTTCAGTTGGCAGTTCAAGTGATACCAGAGAAATTTATTATGTTCAGGAAGGCACTGATGGTCAGTTCATCACGCAACAACTGACAAATAATTTGAATGACGAGAACTACCCAACCATTTCGATGGATTCAGCAGGTAATGTACATGTCGGGATGATCGGAAAAGACCCCGCCGGCGGTATTTATCAGGTAAAATATACGGGAAATTCGAGCGGATCTTTCACTACACCTGTTTATATTACAACCGGAGGTATCAACAAAGCAACCCCTGCCTCAATGGTGGGTCCCGATGGAAAGGTTCACTTTGTATATTATACATATGTAACCGGCGCCGATAATGTTTATTACCGGTGGTATGACCCGGCAGACTCATCACTCTCTCCCGAATTGCTCCTTACTGCGGGTGAAGCATCAGGTGATGTTGATGCTCAAATTGTTTTCGACTCACAAGGTTTTATGCATTTTGTCTTTAAAGCAGGTACCGTCTCAACCGGTATCCTGAAATATTATAATAATGTTTCAGGCACTATCACTGAATATGCTACAGGAGTAACAGCAAATATTGCAAATCCAAAACTTGTGATTGACAGCAAAGATAAAATCCATATCATTTTCAGAAATGAAACTTCCCGTACTCTGCAATATATTAATAATGTTTCTGGAGCTTTTTCCACACCTGTAAGTTTTACACCTGCGGGTCAACTTCCGGCTGGTTATGCTAATTTTGCAAAGGATGACAACGACAATTTCTTTTTTGTATGGCAATCTTCACAGTCAGCTTCAGGTAAGGGATTTTTCTTGAAATACCTGAAAGATGGTGTTTTCAGCGATACGATGAATGTATTTTATGCGGGAAGTCCATATGTAACAAGAAACACAAGTGTTGTCGCTGCAAAAGGTAATGGCGAAATTGCAATTACTTTCTCTCCTGCGGCAGTGATAAACAGTGTCGTTTTGTGTGACATCCTCCTTAAAAGAGGGAAACTTTTTAAGGAGCCAAACATTGTTGTGGATGATTCAGTAATGGATTTTGGGTCCGTTCCTGTTTTTGGTTTATCACAATTTGATCTTATGATCCGAAATACGGGTGATTCTACTCTACAATTAAAAAGTTACAACTGGAACAGCACAGATTTCAGCATCCGGCTCGATTACCCTGAAACAATTGCACCGGGTGACAGTGATATTGCGGTCTTCGTTTTTATGCCTCTGACAGGTGGACTTAAATTAGACACTCTTGTCCTGAAATCAAATGACCCCCAGGATTCAGTCATCAGAATTCCAATGAGAGGTCGTGCTCTTGCTCCGCAACAAATTGTTGTATCAAAAGATTCGCTAAACCTTGAATACACAACTTCATCCCAGTGGATCGATACATTTTATGTGAAAAATGTTGGTGATGATACACTAACTGTTGACTCTTTAACCATAACGGGAAACCTGGAATTTTTCTCTTACATCGAGCCAATGAATGCAACAATTCCGGGAGGTGATTCTGTGATGTTTTATATTGAATTAATGATTCCGGTCACGATGTCGCCACCAATTTATACTGACACATTACGAATCTGGTCAAATGATACCGCTCATCCAAAAGTTGAACTCATTGTCAGATGGGAGGAACCTCAATCGGTTGAGTATGAAGGAATTCCTCTCGAATTTGGTCTGGAACAAAATTTTCCAAATCCGTTTAATCCTGAAACCAGAATAAAATTTTCGATAAAGTCCGAAGAGTTTGTGACACTTGATATCTACAACACCACCGGTGAATTGTTAACAACTCTGGTTAATGCAACCATGTTACCCGGGAAATATTCAATATCGTTTGATGCCTCTTCACTTCCTTCAGGAGTTTATCTCTACAGAATAACAGCCGGCAGTTTCACTCAAACAAGGAAGATGTTGCTATTAAAATGATTATTAGATTGGTCTTATGATAATTTTAGGGATTGACCCGGGCACGGTTAAATGTGGATATGGGATAATTTCGAAGGATGAAAACCGGAGGGAAAATCTGGGATATGGTGTTATTTATGTTCCATCAAATCTGGAGATGCCCAACAAACTTGCTTTTATCTATAATGAGATCGACAATGTCATAAGGCAATACCACCCTGAAGAATGTGCCGTTGAAACAGCTTTTTATGGAAAAAACATCCAGTCAGCTCTAAAACTTGGGTACGCCAGAGGAACAGCTATAATTGCTTCTATACGAAGTGGATTAATGGTATCCGAATATTCTCCCAAGGAAGTAAAAAAATCAGTCACCGGAAAAGGTAATGCATCAAAAGAACAAGTGAACTTCATGGTGAAGACACTTTTAAATCTTGGTGGAAAAGATATTCCACTCGATGCTTCAGATGCACTGGCAATCGCCCTGTGTGCATCGTTTCAGACGGATACAAAAGATAAAAAGCCCAGATCATGGACGGAATTTGTAAAACAAAATCCCAAAATAATAAGCGGTTAGTGATTAACTCTAAAAAATGTAATTAAAAGGTTTTAATACCTGATACCTAATACTTAATACCTTATAAAAACATGATTGGTTATTTAACAGGCAAGTTATTAATTAAAAAACCCACACAGTTACTGATAGATGTAAATGGTGTGGGCTATGATGTATCAATTTCACTTATGACATTTGAGAAGATTGGCGCAGAGGATTCAGCTTCTCTTTTCATTCACACAAATGTGAGTCAGGATGCAATTACACTTTTTGGGTTTATTTCGGAAGATGAAAGAGACATGTTCCGGCTGCTGATTTCTGTTTCAGGTGTTGGTCCCAAAACAGCGATAGCGCTTCTGTCGGGTATCAGGGTTGATGAACTACGGAATGCAATAGAGTTGGGTGACATACACCGTATTTATGCAGCCCCGGGTATCGGTAAAAAAACTGCTGAAAGACTTGTTCTCGAGTTAAAAACCAAAGTCTCTTCAATTCAGTCATCCTCTTCAACCATGTTTGCTCACAGAGGAGCGAGGGTTGAGGCTCTTACTGCTCTTATCACTCTTGGGTTTAATCAAAAAGCCGCAGAGAAAGTTGTTGGCTCCCTCTGCGACGAATATCCTACAGCCTCAGTAGAAGAAATTGTGAAGCTGGCGTTGAAAAAACTGACGGGCTAAATTTATTTAACCGTTGCTTTTACTTCAGGAATCCCCTCCACATATCCGGACAAGACTGCTCCCGAGGTTACTCTTCCAACACCTGCGGGGGTACCGGTAAACACAAGATCACCTTTTTCGATTGTCATCATTTTTGATATTTCGGATACGATAACAGCCGGTTTAAATATCATTAGATTTAACGGGGCATTTTGTCTTGTTTCACCATCAACATCCAATACGATTTTTTCATCGAGTGTCAGTTGGAGGTCTTCTTTCAAAATGAATTCTGAAACGATTGCAGCATTATCGAAACATTTTGCCTTCTCCCATGGGTGTCCCTTCCCCTTAAGGATATTCTGCTGATCACGCAAAGTCATATCAAGTCCGGTAGCATATCCAATTATAGCCTCTTCTGCCTCTTCAGGTGACACATTTTTTATGTCTTTACCGATCAGGAGCACAAGCTCGGTTTCGTAATTCATGTCGTCGGAATAAGGGGGAATCTCAATTACAGCACCTGAATGTGCCAAATTAGAGGAGGGTTTCATGAAAAAAAGCGGAAAATCAGGAACTTCATTTCCAAGTTCTTTTGCGTGTTCTTCGTAGTTTCTTCCAACACAAAGAACTTTACCGGGGTAAAAACTGCCTGCCTTTGTTTTAATTTCAATTGTTGACATAATGGTTTCCTATAAAATCAAAAATGTGTTAATTCCTATTCTAAAATTCTTTTCCTCCGTGTGATTCAGGCGAAAACCAAAATCAAATCTGACCGGGAAAAGTTGATGCCCCACCCCAAATCCAATCTCATAGAGTGGAGAGGTCAGCCTTTTTACATTAAACGGTTGAAGCGCAAGGGATGCCTGACCATACTCAATCATTCCGGCGTTTAAAAATCCTGTAAACTGGAGATTTAATCTTTTAAGGAATGAAATTCCCGTAAGTCGTAATGGTAAATCACCTAAATTTTGTACGATAAAAACTGTCCATCCCCTGTCACCGATAAATTCACCCAGATCAAGTGTTCTGAACGATTGATTCTGGGAGGTACCGGAAATGTTTCCGGGAAGTGAATAAAGCATCTGAACCGGTATTCCCCCATCTGTTGAAAAGACATTTGCCCTGATTGTCATGGTGGTGTTTAATGATGTTCTTAGAAACATTCGTCCCCACAGTGAATAACTTTTATAGTCTATCCCGGAGCTTAAATCACCCGGCACATATTTGATTTCCGCCTCTGTTGTAAAGTGAAAATTTCCCCACAATCTCCTTCTGTAAAGTCCATCTTCAATATAATTTCGAGAATCAAACCTTAATCCGGCGGAAAATTCATTTAATCGCATCTCCGTTACAGGGAGATTTTGCCTGTATTGTTTGTCGGTATTAAAAATTGAAGCATTTGAGGTAACGACCGCTGAATTGTCAGTTCTGTTTTTGAAGCCAAGATCGATATTTAACTCCGGAAAAATTTCTCCCGAATATGAAAATTCAACACCTTTTGAATAGTAGTAGTCATTAAAATCATATTTTGAGAAAAGAGTGCTCAATGAGGTGAAAACCTTGCCGTATTCCTGATTACTTCTGAAAAGTGTGTTGATTCCATCGAAAACTTTAAAATCAAGCCTGTGAGTCCGATAATCACCAAGCAGAAAGGTGGTTGCTAAAGCACCTTTAAACTTTTCATCACCAAAACCATAACTTAAATTCAAAACAGATGTTAGCCGCTTATTCATCAAATCAAAACCGTTTACCCTGAAATCGGCAGTATGCCCTTCTGCAGGATTAAAATGGTACATAGCAGGTAATCCGCTGATGAAAAAATTATCGTTTAACGAAATTCTGTCGGAGAGAATTGAAAAATTATCCCAAAAACTTTGTGGCTGGTTTTCCAGAGAATCGATTCGGGTGTATGCCTCCACTTCCTCAACTGTGTTGGGAATTCCCTGATAAACATTCCAGAAAGATGAATCCTTTGAATCAGCATCAGGAAGCACAGTTATCAGTGCTTTCCCAAAAATATCATCATCGAGCGGGATGTTGATCTCCCAGTCATTTAATGATGTGTTCAGCTCAAATCCCGCTTTGAGTAAACCGAGATAATTGACATCGGCGGCTATTCTATAGTCTGCCGGCATATAGATCGCATTGTCTGTATATTCCAGATACTGTTGGAAAAAGGTAAGAGAATCGAAGAAATTTGCTACTGTTCCTACCTTGTTGGCAGAAAGCTCCACCTTAATCAGATCAAATGATTTATCGAGGATATACAGGTCGCCGATGAACCCCGGATCAGCCGGATCATCGGGTTCGATGTGTATCTTAAATATATTTTTGTGGTCAATCGAGAGCGTATCTTTAATGTAATAATAGTAGTGAGTTGTTGAATTATCTGCAATAGGACCGATAAAATTGTTGTTTCCAAAAAAGATTATCTGATCCTCATAAAAGTTTGCGATGAACCTTCCTCCGGTTAAAATATTTGCAAACGAGGGGACATTTGCAGATTGCCTTCTCGCTGTGATAATCTCTTTGTATTGCGAAGGCGCTTTAAAGTAGGCTTCCGAGACATTTTCAATTATTCCGGTTATCTTCAGGTCACCTGTATCGGAGGCGGTTCCCAAGGTTAATGCCTGCCCGGCTCTGCTTCCCGAAACGCTTATATCATCTGTTGTTCTGATTATTCCTTTGGTATAAGCATTAAATTTATAAGTTTTAAGAATCTCCTTACGGATATTTTTCCTTTCAATTGCTTTTCGAATTATACCAAAAGCAGGATTTTCCCCCGGGAATACGGTAATTTCTTTCAACTCCACTTGTGAACTGATTAATGAAAAATTTACATTTGTGAGGTTCTTATTCACATCCACTGCAATTGTATCGGAAAGATACCCTACAAATGAAGCTACAATTTTATAATTCCCCTTTTTTAGGAGGAGCTCATAATTGCCATCTTTGTTTGAAGTTGTTCCGGTTTTATTTCCCACAACCCGCAATGTCACAAAGGAGAGTGCTTCCCCGGATTTTTGGTCAACCACTTTTCCACTAACTGAAAGTGTCTGGGGAAAAACCATGAAAGATATTATAATGGAAAGGAAAAGAATCTGTTTTGTTAATGCCATGCTATTCGTTTATTTTTCTTTCATCAAATTGTTCGAAACCTTTGCCACCGCAAAAGAAAGACCCACAGAGAACCAGACCATGGTAATGATTTCATGGTCACCAAAGTTAAACTCTGTTAAACCTGCTCCCGTAAATGAAGCAAAACACGCCAGTGAACCCATTAAAAGTGCCCTGTGGAAAGACTTTTGTTGAGTTGATTTAAATATTTTGTACATTCTTAGTAACATCATATATAACAACAATAAAATGGAAATTATTCCAAAACCACCTAAAGTTGCAAGCAGATGGAAAAAATTGTTGTGGAGGTGGCCCTTTATCTCTTTCTCATAGGGACGATTATATTCCTTAAAAATACCGGCAAGATCAATATCTCCCACACCAAAAAAGGGATTGTCCTTAAATATCTCCCAACCAATGCGCCACATTACCAATCTGTTTCTGTTGCTTTCCCCTGTCAAATCAAAAAAGCTTAAAAGCCTGCTCTTTTTAATGTCGGTATAAAAAATATTTTTATCCGAAGCTGTTAAAGAAAATGGATAAAATCCGAGGTTGTCTCTAATGTCGAGATAAACTGCTGAATCGCCCCTTATTGTCAGATTATAGAGATTTTTGTCCATCCCGACAATGTAAATGGAGTCGGTCCCGGCTGCCACGGTTGGATAAGCCACTCCCTTACAATCTGTGTTAGGAGGAAGTGGAATAATTTTTCGGGTTACAGGATCAGCAAGTTGAAAAGCTTTGTTGAAATAAAAAAGTGATCTGCCACCAATAAAACTAATAAATGATGATCCTTGTGGTATCTTTGTTTCGTAAGCTACTGTGTCCAATGGGAAACCTGTAGAGTCCAATCTAATCGTTGTTTGGGAATAGTCCGAGTAGATCAGATTTATATAATTTGAATCGACAATCATACCGATGCCTCGCCTGAATTGAGGAAACCTTAGAGGTCTGTCGATCTCATTTATGCTCCTGTAAACAGTTATTCCACTGTCGCTGTCAACGGCATAAAGCATTCCCCTTTCAACACGCACTCTGCCCAAATAACCGGGGGAGGTAAATTCCTTTTCGATTACAAATCCCTTCTTATGATCCTTCCCTAATACCAATATCCTTGAATCGCTTAAAAATGCTGCATATTTATCTCCCCACTTTTCTATCTCATAAATTGGGGCGGGAGTTTCCAGAACAGATTTCAGCGTATCCTTTTCATAAATTTTTAATCCACCGTTAAAATCGGAAACAAAAAGTTCATCCTCCCCGGTCTGAACTTTATATGCCAGTCCATCAGTTTCAAAAGATGCAATCTGCTTTCCATTCAGATCGGAAATAAAAACCCGTGATTCGTTTTTGGAGAAGAAAATCATAACGATAGAAATCATCACTCCCAAGGCTATAATCTTATAATTTTTGTTCAAGACTAAAATTACCAGAATGCCAAGCCCAAGCCCTATCCAGCCTGTTCGTTTAAATGTTGCAAGAAGTGAAACAAAAGAAATAAGAAAAAGCACCAACCATGCCATTTTCCATCTGTTTCTGCTCTCATTGATAAAAAGCGCAAAAAGGAAAAGTGCTGTGAATGATGTCAGTTCACTTGTTGTGATCGGATGCAGAAGAACACTGGGTCCCTCCGATGTAAATTTATAAAGGTCTTTCAAAAAATACTCTATCGAAAAACCGATATACATAAAATCGGAACCGAGGGCAAAAACGAGGTAAGTAAAGAAAAATATTTTCAGCTGTTTTTCATCATTTATTCCCGCCGCAATTGTAAAAACTATTGGCAGAAGAATCACCCGTTTAAATCCAAATTCGAGTGCCTGTATTTTATTGTCAGAAAATGCCATTGCCATTATTTCGGCAAACAGGAACAGCAACATAAAGAGACCAAGCCCGGTTTTGGGGAAAATATCCTTCTCTCCTTTGATCCAAACAACAGAGAGGAAGACCAACGCAGCATAATAGCCAAGTTGATTAAAAAAAAGAGCATTGGTCATGGTTGCCGCAAAAAGCAACAGAGAGAAAAAAGCGGTCTTTTTGAGTGTAGAAATGGAAAACATCCCAATCCGGAGTTTCGTGGGAAAAAGAAAACCTGAATGCCAATAAAACGACATTCAGGTTTCAAATTTAATTCATTAAAATATAAAAAATGCTACTTTTTAAAGACTCCCTCAATTACATTTCCAAAACTTCCATTCGGGAAACTGATCTTCAGAAAATTGGAGACAGTGGGGGCAATATCGGTAATTTCCACTTTTCCTCTGTATTCTCCTTTGTTTACACCCATACCGTAAAAAAGGAGAGGAACATGGGTGTCATATTCATACGGTGAGCCGTGTGAGGTACCTTTGCTGTCGTGTTGCAACCAACCGGGATTAAAAACTATCCAGGCATCACCACTTCTTTTCTGATTGTAGCCAAAGAAGTATCTACTTCTTAGGGGATCATAAGAACTTGAACGGGTTTCAAGATCGGTTGACTCAAAAACCTCTCTGAGCTCAACAAATTTTAGAAGTTCAGGTCTAATTATTCCTGTAACTTCAGAAATTGTAGTGTTATATTTTTTGAGCATATCATAGTCATAGTAGATCTGATAATTTTTGATATCCGAAATAAACTTTGCATTTGATGGATGTGAAAACTTTTTCCGAAGAGCATCCTCAGCCACCTTGTCATATGCTGAAAAATCGAGAAGACCACAATCTATGTGATTTTGCCTTACATAACCGGGCACTTCGGCAGCACCATGATCAGCAGTAAGGAAAACCAAATAATCACCTTTTGGAAATTGTTTTTTCAAAAATGAGATGAAGTCTTTTAACTCTTTGTCTAATTTTATATATATATCGGCAGTTTCAATCGCTTGTGGCCCGTATCTGTGACCAACATAATCGGTTGATGAAAAGCTGAGAGTGAGCATATCAGTGAATTCACCCTGCCCCAATTTTTCGCCAATTATTGCTGCTTCTGCAAATTCCCGGGTTAAAGTTAATCCTTGTGGAGTTCCTTCGATCGCACTAAAATTCCCCAATGCTTTTGTGATTGTGGGAATATCGTGCGGAAACACAGGTTTTGTTTCTCCCTTGAATAATCCTTCATGTGGATTGTCATCTTCCGAGCACATTGTATATTTTTCGACAGGGGAACGATGTTTCCCACTTCATTTTTAAAAGCTCGTTTGGTCTCTTTCCGGCATTGTATTCTTTTGCCCACTGAGGCAGTTCATTCATATAGTAGGTGGAAGTTATCCATAAACCCAGAATTTCATCAAACCAGTAGGCACCATTCGCTGAATGACCTGCAGGAAGAATTGAGCTTCTTTCCTTAATTGCGATGCCAATCGTTTTTGACTTGAAGGAATTGGATATCCTCATCTCATCTGCGATTGAGTTTGAAAGAAGTAATCGAGGTGAATATCTCCCCTGTTCGGGTGTTCCACCAACGGCAGTTACAGTGGAATCATCGGAACAATAAATTGATTTTTTAGAACCCCTGTCAAACCAGTAGTTTCCAACAATTCCATGCATCCATGGAGCGGTTCCTGAAAAAATTGAAGCATGCCCCGGACCTGTATATGTGGGTAAATATGTGTATTGCGTGTTGCTACACTGGTAACCGTTTTCCACAAGCTCTTTAAAACCGCCTTCTCCAAAAAGATCCCGGTATCTGGATAAATAATCGTACCTCATCTGGTCAATAACGATTCCAACAACAAGTTTGGGTTTCTCTGCTTGTTGAGCGTTTACAAAAATGACCATTAAACTGACTAATAGAATTATGCGTTTCATTTTCATCCGTGTGTATTATTTCATGTTTTGCCTAAAATAACATTAAAAATGATATTTTACAAAAGAACTTAATAAAATTTATGGTGAACTACTATGAAAAAATGGAGCCTTAAAGGCAAAAACGCATTTGTTACCGGAGGAACCAAAGGAATTGGACTTGAAATCGTCGAGGAATTCCTTTCACTCGGAGCCTTCGTTTTTATTGTTGCGAGAGACGAGAATAACCTGTTAAATATTATTGAAAAACACAAGGGCGACAAAATCGACGGGATAACATGTGATGTCTCTGTTAAAGAAGACCGTTTGAAAGTTGTTAAGTTGTTACTGAAAAAATTGGATAAGCTTGACATTCTCGTTAACAATGCAGGCTCCAATATTCGGAAGAAGGCGAATGAATATTCTGAAGAGGAGATCAAATATCTTTTTGAGTTGAACTATTTTAGCGCTGTTGAACTGTGCAGAGGATTGCTCCCGTTGATGAAACTATCACAAAAAGCTTCTATCATCAATATTAGTTCAATCGCCTCAATTCTTGATGATGGAACAGGCTTTCCTTATGCTTCCTCAAAAGCAGCAGTGAATCAGTTTACGAGATCTCTTGCGTCAGAATGGGGTAAATACAATATTAGAGTAAATGCTATTCTTCCCTGGTTCATAAAAACTCCCCTGACCGAAGATTATCTCTCAAATAATGAGAATTATACAAAAATCGTCGGAAGAACACCACTGAACCGGATTGGAATGCCCGATGAAGTCTCATCCCTCGCAGCATATCTCGCAATGGATGTTTCATCCTATATTACCGGACAGTCAATTTCGGTTGATGGCGGATTAAGCGGAACTGTTTTTGGGAGGTGACTCAGGCGAAACTGCATTATTTAAGAACAACCCTTTAGCCAAAGATCCCCATGAATCTTTAAAAATTACTATATTTCTTTATTGATTAAGAGAAATTTATGAGCCAGAAAACGAAAAAGCGAATACCGATTTTAACCTCAAACTTTGCAACACTTGTTGCAGGAAATGGGTATTATGTGGATAAGACTTCCTTTATTCATAAAATGGAAGGATTAAATTTCCCAAACCTCTTTTTGCTTCGTCCTCGTAGATTCGGAAAATCACTCCATCTTTCAATGCTTGAGTACTATTATGGTATCCAACACCGTGTTCGATTCGAAGAACTGTTTGGTGAATATTACATCGGTAAACCTGAAAATATTACCCCTCTGAGGAACAGTTATTATATATTAAAATTTAATTTTAGCGGAATTAAGACTGATGATGTCAATGAAATTTTTAAGCATTTCACAGCAGAAATCAGGGGCGCTGTCGATTTATTTATAAAAGAGTACAATGTAGTTTCTGAAAGTGACAGAGAAGAAATCTATTCATCCAACGATGCAAATACGATACTACGAAATTTCCTGTTTAAGATCAGAGGCTCTGATCCCGGTGTAAAAATCTATCTACTAATAGACGAATATGACCATTTCACTAATGAATTATTTGCTTTCAACACAGAACTCTTTAAGGAAATAGTCTCTCGTAATGGATGGGTGAGGAAGTTTTACGAAGTAATCAAGCAGTTTATGGGTGAAGGAATAATCGATCGCTTCTTTGCAACAGGTGTTACCCCTGTAACGCTTGACAGTATGACCAGTGGATTTAATGTTGCCCAAAATATCACATTAGACAATAAGTTTCATGAGATGGCAGGATTCACAGAGAATGAGTTAATCGATATGATAAAGGCTACCACATACGAAGAAGGGAGATTTGATTTGGATGCGGTGGTTGCCGATATGCGATTGTGGTATAATGGCAGCAGATTTTCGCCGGACGCAAAAGACAAATTGTATAATCCACAAATGGTGATCACTTTTCTTTCTAATTTTTCAAACAATTTTACTTATCCCCGTGAAATGGCAGATATCAATGTCACCTCTGATTACACAAAGATTGGAAAGATATTACAATTCCTGCCCAAAGATGAATTTAATGCAATCATAGAAGATGTATTCACGAATGAAGAGATACAAGAGGGTCTCACCCTTCAATATAATCTTGAGAGACCATACTCCAAAACCGATGCAGTGTCGTTACTTTTTTATAACGGATTGCTGACCATTGAAAAAGCTGTGTTTGAACTCGTAACCTATCAAATACCCAACTATGTGATCAAACAATTATACTGGGAGTTTCTCCGCTATTTATACGAGAGGGACAACAGTTTCATGTATGATAACAAAGAGATAGGATTACTGGTACAAGAACTTGCTTTTGATGGCAAAATTGACAAATTAATCAAATATGCTCAAAAAGTGATGGGTACCATTTCGTTCAGAGACCTCGAAAACTTCAGAGAGAGTAATTTGAAAATGATTTTTATGACAATAATCATGGGGACAAATGCTTTTTATACTACAAGTGAACTCGAGACACACAAAGGATATTTGGATTTACTTATTCGCAAAACAGAACTTAACCCCGGTGGTCATGAGTACTTGTTGGAATTAAAATATCTAAAAAAAGCTGATAAGAAGGACTACAACGAGATTAGAAGAAAAGGCATTGAACAGATCACCAACTACAGGAATTCTCTTACTGTTACTAAATTAACAAAGCTTCACGCTTATCTTATATTATTCTCTGGTAAGTTTGAAGTTGAGGTGTTTGAGGTCGAATAAAAAAAAGAGGCTGCCTGATATCAGATATCAAAACAGCCTCCAAGCTTCAGATAAAGTGGTCGGTGGCGTAAACCGGATGGATCATACATTCATCCTCTTCCGTTCCAAAACAGTGACTACATTTTTCAACAGTAAAAACAAATTTGTCTTCCTTGTCTGACGCACCAATGAAATTGAGAACGGTTTTGCAGCTAGAGCATTGAACTATATGATACCTCTGAGATTTGCCCGAACACTCCGGACACAAATAACCAAGTTCCTCGTCTTGTAAGCCCGGCTCAAGAACGAAGAAGCTTCCACATTTCACATTGTTACATTTGGCAAAATGTTTAGCATTTGTAGCTTTTTTCGCGATAGCTCCTCCAATTATATTCAACTCCTCAACTTAACTTATTTGCTATGTATAATAATATATAAAAATTTGTACCTATATATAGATTTTGTACTTGCAAGAGAAAAAAGTTTTCAGACACCATAAGAAACATGAGTACCAGAGTACTTGAGAACCTGAGTAATTGCGAATTAATAGCGTGAGAGACAGGAGCGACAATCGTCCTCGATTGTCATCAGAATAATCTTAAACCGCAAGAGACCGAATATTGTTTGCAGATTGTCATAAATTTGAAGTCCCCCGGTTAAAACCGGAGGCTATTGGTTTTGATCTTCATGAAAAATCCTGTAAATCATCTAACTCCTCCTGTAAATCCTGATTCAGACAACCTATTTTGTTCTCACTAACCGGAAGCCAAAAGGCTGCTCTGCTCCGGGTCGTGCGGACACGGTGCAACACGGCAGCCTCCCAAGTGATCCAACTGCCACCACGAGCCACACGAGTGGAACCGGCATTCGCACCCTTGGGTTGGTCTGACTCTTGATGTATAATCTCCATACCAGTCCCAACACCACTCCCATACATTGCCACTCATATCAAAGATACCAAGTTCGTTTGGTTGTTTGGTTCCAACATCATGGGAGGTACTGCCTGAGTTGTTTGTGTACCAGGATACTGCATCTATGTCATTGCTACCACTATATGTGTAGCCCTTGCTCTTTTTTCCTCCTCTTGCTGCATATTCCCATTCCGCCTCTGTTGGTAATCTGTATCCGTTTGAGTTGAAATCACAGGTTACATTAGCACCGCTTCCTGAGTATGCCTTCTGTAAACCCTCATTCTCGCTTAGCTTGTTGCAGAACTCAACTACATCATACCATGAAACCGTTTCAACAGGTCTTCCATTTCCCTTAAAATTTGAGGGTTTGCTACCCATCACGCTCTCCCATAACTGCTGACTAACCTCATACTTCCCAATCATGAAACTTTCCACTGTTACTTCATGTACCGGCTTCTCATCTGACTGCCCGTCACCGCTACCCATCTCAAAAGTGCCTCCTTCTACACTTATCATCTCTTTTTGTTGATCCGGAGTAGAGGATACAGATTCCACAGTTGGTGAATCAGTGGGTGGAGCCTCTTTTTTCTTTTTGGTATCGTGATAACCAAAATAACTGCTAAAACCAACACAAACCCGACTACCCATTTCCATATATTATTTTTATTAATTTTTATCTCTTTTGGTGTTACTGCAGAACTATTCGATTCTTCCGGTTTATATTCTGGCTTCTCTATCCGGGTTGGTACAACTGTTGATGCAATTGGCTCTTTAGGTTCAGGCTTCTTTACAACAGGCGGTACATATTTCGGCAGTTCCTGAAAAGTGGTGGCTCCGCTGTTTTCCAATTTCTCAAGTTCCCTAAGCATCTCATTTGCATCCGCAAACCGCTGGCTTCTGTCTTTGTGGATGGATTTCATTACAAAATCTGACAAAGCATCTGTAATTCCCGGGTAAAATTGTGTTGGAGGTGGCACTTCACCATTCATTATTGCGGCATATACTGCGGTGGGGGTGGTAGTGGTATCTCCGGAGAATGGGGTTTTTGCACAGAGCATCTCGTAAAATGTCATTCCGAGACTGTAAACATCTGTCCTGATATCTACAGTTTTGGGATTGATGATTTGCTCGGGACTCATATACACAGGTGTTCCCTTTACAACAGTACTGGCATGACCCCCTGCGTCGAGTGCTTTTGCTATTCCAAAATCTGTTATTTTTACAGTGTCATCTTCGGTAACGAGGATATTCAGGGGTTTTATGTCGCGATGGATTATTGTTTCAGGTTGGTTATGTATATACGCTACACCTTCAAGCATCTGTTTGAAGAGGTTTATTGCCCTTTCACGACGGATAGGACCTGTCTCCCTTTTTATTATATCATGGAGTGTCCGTCCATGGATATATTCCATTACGATATAATGACTGCCTTCAAATTCAAAAAGGTCGGAAACCTCCACAATGTTTTTGTGGTGGAGTTTTCTGAGAATCTTGCCTTCGTTTAGAAAGAGTTCTAACACCGTGGGGTCTTTGCTGAATTGTTCCCAAAGCCTTTTTATTGCAACGATTTCTTTAAAATGAATATGGCGGGCTTTGTAAACGACGCCCATACCACCCTGACCCAATTGCTCCAGTAATTCATAATTGTTATTTATGATTTTGCCCATTATACGCCCGTAAATTGAAAATTTTTAATGTGGTTAAAATAGGAAATTAATTTGAATTTCAACTGTGTTGTTGGGGAGTTTATTGCTACGAATATTTAACCTGGCTCGCCGGGTAGAGGGCTTTGGGATGCGGCATTTCTATCCGGAGGGAACCCCTGACGGGGTATCCTCCACATCATCCGCGGTAATCCGCCTTATCCGTGAAATCCGTGGAACCATTAAAGAACCCCCTCCGTGGAATCAGTGATAATCCGTGGAATCCGCGTAACTATCCCTACACTCATACTCACTTTTCCCAACAAAAACTATCGCATATGTCTTGCAATCAATCCCTTCTGCTGCAAGTTCTGCTTTGTATTTCCCTACCTGTTCGATTGCTTTCGTCTTTTCTGTCTCGAGAGTTGTCTTGCTGCTTTTCTTCAGGTATTTCAATTCCAAAAGGAAATTCTCTTTCCCGGGGTTCAATTGAGTTGGGATTAAAAGGAGATCGGCATAACCTTCGTTGTTCTCATGTTCACTTTTTACAAAATAGGCGTTGTTCCCTATCAAGAGGGTCATAAAAATCATCTTAATATTCTTTTCGCTGAATTTCTGAAGGTCACGGTTGGAGAGATTTTTGAGGATTGAAGAGACATACTCAACAAGCATATCTATTTTCCCATCCATGAACATCTGCATTATCGATCTATCGATTTTAGTGCTGTCGAAGCGAAGTTGTTTCTCTATTGTAAATCTGTACTTGAAAAATTCCCAATACATCTGCTTGATTACATAGTTAGGAATTACGAAGTTGTACAAATTTATAATGGCACTTTCTATTGTCAGTAAACCGTTGTAAAACAATAACGACACAGCTTCGGTTTTTGTGTAGGGAAGCTCAAAATTGTATTGAACAGTGAGCCTTTCGGTGAAGCTGTCTGTTTCCAGAACTGTTGAGATAATTTCGTCTGATTCTTCGGGTGACAAAGGTGCGAGTATATTTGAAATCTTTTTGTAGTCAGAGGTTACATTTATGTCTGCCATCTCTCGGGGATATGTAAAATTATTGCTAAAATTAGCCAGGAACGATATAACCATTTGGGGGTTATACAATCTTTCATTTGCATCGGCTGAGAATCTACTACCATTATACCATGCACGCATATCAGAGATCACAGTATCAATCTCGAACTTTCCCTCTTCATAAATTGTGTTTTCAATCAAGCTGCGAAGTTCAGTTTCTGTGAATCCTGCCATATTATGAAATTTTTCATCAAGAGTTATGTTTTGTGCAACATTGAATCCGCTCGTCATACTGTCAAGGGTTACCGGGGTTACACCTGTCGCGAAAAAACGATCGATTGTCCCCTCTCCCATAAATTGCTTGATAACTTCGTAGAACTTTCGTACCCATCCATTCCTTGATACTATTTCCTTAAAGTGCCCTTTATTAAAAGCAAATAGTTCATTTGTGAAGTGATCATATTCGTCGATTAGAATAAACAGTTTACAATCCCTTAATTTCGAGGAAACTGACGACAAAAATGAAGACAGATAGTCTGCAGGATTTAACTCTCTCTCATATTGATACACTAATTCGCCGTCAAATCCACCATAGTTTGAAACGAATTCATTGACGCCTGAGCTTATTCTGTTATTAAATGATCCTTTTATTTTATCTTCAGCTTGAGTCTCAATACCCGAAAAATCAAAACGCAGTATATAATATTTATTTTTTAATGGTGTGGTATTTCAGGTTGACCAATAAAGTATTCTCCAAACAGCGACTCAAATTTATCTTTATGCTGAATCCCATAATAATGTTCCAGAGTTGAAAGAAACAGCGACTTCCCAAATCGACGAGGACGAAGGAAAAACAGATATTTATCATTAATCGATTCGAGAACTTTTATGTATTCAGTTTTATCAACATAAAAAGCATTTTCTTCTATCAGGCTTGCAAAATTTGATGACTTTGATGGTATTCGCTTCTTCATTTCTCGGCTCATAAAATTCTTTGAATCAGGAGGAAAATATAGTGATTTTTTGCCTGAATAATCCCGAAGCGTCGGGAAGGATTTTGGGATTCAAATAACATTTTCTCCATAAGACAATCGGGGACGATTACCACTCCTTTCCTAAAGGCTCAAAGTTTCTCTTCCATTTGGGCTCTCAAGAATAAAGTCCTAAAGTTCTAAAATTCTCAAGTTTCTCTAATCCCCTACATATCATTAAATTAGGAAATGTTTTTTAATTATTTTGATGATATACGGAGAGTTAAATGTCGAAAATTGCGTGTTTTAAAGCTTACGATATCAGAGGGGTGGTCCCTTCTGAATTAAATGTTGACCTGGCATATAATATTGCCAGGGGTTACAAAAAATTTACAGGGTGTAAGTCGATTGTGATCGGAAGGGATATCAGAAAATCTTCCGAAGAATTGAGTACTGCTCTGGTAAACGGATTTCTGGATTCGGGAGTTGATGTAATTGATATCGGCTTATGCGGAACCGAGATGGTCTATTTTGGAACTTCATATTTGAATGCCGATGGCGGAATTATGATCACAGCTTCCCACAATCCGCCTGAATATAACGGAATGAAATTTGTCCGTGAAAGATCAATCCCCATCAGTTACGATTCAGGTCTCAATACAATTGAAGAAATCATTGGTAACTCCGGATTCGACCCTCTTTCGGCAACCAAAGGGAATTACACCCGGAGAGACATTTCAGATGAATTTGTAGTGCACCTTGGAACATTTTATGATGTAAATAAAATGAAAAAGATGAAAGTGGTCGTAAATGCAGGGAACGGATGTGTTGGTCCGATGCTCGATAGACTGGAAAAAATCCTCCCAATTGAGATGATCAAACTATTTAACGATGCTGATTCCAACTTCCCAAATGGCGTCCCAAATCCAATGATTGAGGCGAACCGTAAACCAACCATCGATGCGATAATTGAAAACAAGGCAGACCTCGGCGTTGCATGGGATGGTGACTACGATCGCTGTTTCTTCTTTGATGAATCGGGTGATTTTATCGAAGGATATTATATCGTTGGAATGCTTGCCAAATCAATTCTGAAAATGAACCCCGGTGAGAAGATCATTCACGACCCAAGACTCGTTTGGAACACAATCGAAGTTTGTAGAGAAGCAGGTGGTGAGGCAGTTCAATCAAAAAGCGGACATGCCTTCATTAAAGAAAAAATGAGAGAAGTAAACGCGATCTATGGCGGCGAAATGTCGGCTCACCACTACTTTCGCGACAATGCCTATTCTGATTCAGGTCTTATTCCATTTCTCCTGGTTGTTCAGTTGATGTCAGAGGAAGGCAAGTCACTCTCTCAATTAGTAAACGAAATGATCGAAAAATATCCCTGCTCAGGTGAGATAAACTCGAAAATTGCCGATGCTCCCGCAAAACTTGAGGAGATAAAGGCGAAATACAGTGATGGTGAATTTGATTATACCGATGGTGTCAGTGTTGATTATGGAAACTGGAGATTTAATCTCAGAATGTCGAACACCGAACCGATAATTAGATTAAATGTGGAAACTGTTGGAGATATCCCGTTGATGCACGCCAAAACCGAAGAGTTGCTTGCGATAATCAGAGGATAATTCGGATAGACATTTCTGAAAATAATTTATCCCCGGAAGTGAATGCTTTCGGGGATTTTTTATTTGCGTTTATCCAGACTCTTTAATTTCCAAACCAACCCTGTGAAAAAACACACCAACATTAGTACTATTACAGAAAAAGCGATTCCCGTACCATCGATATTAAAACCCATCTCATTAACCTTCAGGTCATGTGAGGTTAAAAGTGTGAGTTCAAATACCCATCGGCTTAACCAGAAACCGGCGAGAATATCAATACCTGATTCTGCCATGGCTCTGAACGGTTGTACCATGCCGGCAAAAATCACCATGGGAATCAACACTAATGGAAGGATCGTTAGGGCAAAAGCATCTGTTTTGGAGAAAGCTGAGAGCAACAATCCCATTACAGTGGAGGTGAAAGACGCTAATAGCAGAATAAAAAACAACTGAAAGTCATTTTCAAAATTAAATTTGTTGCTGGTGATAAACACGAGTACAAAGGTTTGGAAGATAGAAAACAGTAATAAAACTGCAAGTTTTGAAATAAGATATGCCGGAATTGAGAGGTTAACCATCCTCTCCCGTTTATAAATACTCCTTTCTTTAACTATTTCTCTGACAGAATTAGAGCAACCCAACCATATGGATGATACGGTAAGAACAAACAACGCTGTTGTTTCACCCTCCTTCTGTTTAAAAAGAATATTTATTAATATGGCTATAAAAGGAGCCTGAATCAAAAGAAATGCAAGATTTAAAGTATCCCTCATCATGATTTTTAGATATCTGGAGGTAAGTGTGACCATCTGGTTTAAAAGATCGGCTGTTTGTGGAACAGGTCTTTTTGTATTTTGCGGTTTTTTGATGATTGTATCCGGATTCGCAAAATTGTTATAATATCTTGAGTTTTTGAACTTCTGTTTCCACTCATCAGGAGTGAGTTTATCCAACTCATCGAATATCTGAGCAGGATCTTCAACTCCAAAATACTCCTTTACTTCAGATGAAGGTCCAAAAAAGGCAAGTTTTCCGTTCTTAGCCAAAACAATTACATGAGTAAAATACTTGAAATTTGCTTCGGAAATGTTGTGTGTGATGAGCAAGACTGTTCTTCCTTCATCAGCGATACCCCTGAGTATCTGCATCACCTCCCTGTCTGAACGGGGATCAAGTCCTGATGTTGGTTCGTCCAACACAAGAATATTTGGATCAGTCATTAATTCCTGTCCCAGATTTACTTTTTTCCGTTGTCCACCACTTATACCTTTTTTCTCCGGCGAACCAATCTTCACATTCTCAGCTTCCTGAAGTCTCAATTTTTTAATGACTTTCCCGGCTCTTTCATCAATTTCATCTTCTTGAATTTGATGACCGAGTCTTAACCTTCCGGTGTAGAGCAGTGACTCACGAACTTCAAGTTCTCTGTGCAGAATATCATCTTGCGGCACATAACCAAAAACCCCTTTGAAGCTTTCGGGATTTGCTACAAGTGATTCTCCGTTGATTTTTACATCACCCGATGCGGGTTTGTTAATTCCGCAAATAAGATACATCAGAGTGGTTTTCCCCGCACCTGATCCTCCTATTATTCCAATAAACTGACCCGGCGAGATATTAAGAGAGATATCATCAATAAGTCGTTTTTCTCCTCCAAAATAGATCAAATGTTGTGCAGAGATCGATAACTCATCAAGGGATTCTTTGGAACCGCCGCGAAGTGATTCAAGCGAAAACGGGACACCACCAACGGTAAGGATGTCAGAGGAAATAATTTTGGATTTTAAAACTTTTGCCCCATTTAAAAATGTTCCGTTACTGCTCCCAAGGTCTTCAACAAACCATGAATTTCCCTCCAAAAACAGCCGACAGTGTTTCCTGCTTACCTTGATGTTGTCGATCTGGCGATCACATGATGGATCTCGCCCAATGATATATTCAGATTTCCCGTTGGAGGAAGAATCAGGGACTGCCGGTGAGCCTGCCCCTCCGGTGGAATAATCTTCCCAGTTGAAAACAAATTTTGATCCAAGGGTTACCACATCCCCTTTTTTAAGTGCCTTTGTTGTTATCCTTACACCATTTACAAAAACTCCGTTAGAAGAATTTTTGTCGGTTACAACAACAACCCCATTCTTGATAACCAATTCACAATGGAAATTTGACACAGCGGGATTGTTCAAAACCACCGAGTTACCTGCTCCCCTCCCGATAGTAATGACTTTAGAAGTTCCATTTATCTGTAACATCGGTGCCCCACAATCAACACAAAATTTCGCGACATCGTTATTTTTGCTTCCGCAGCCCGGGCAAACTTTCATGGTTTTAATATCTCCTTAAGGTCAAATGATCCTTTGTGGAAAAGTGGAATTGTGGATTCCTTTCCCACCAGAGTGACCACCAACAACCCCTTAACTTCATATTTTATTTTCCCCCCCGAGGTGAACAGTCCCAAAAGAGTTGACGGACTTGCAGAAATCAGATCACCAACATAACAACTTGAGTTGATCACTGCTTCAACCCCGGATTCATTTCTGCCAACATTAACAGGCTGTTCAAGTGATATGCTGCCGGTGGTTTTTTCCCCTGTAATCACAAATCCACTGTCAATTGACTCAATTTGCAACTCAATATTGTATGGATTGTTGATTTCGATGACAAGGTCAAACTTCACGGAATCACCCTCAAGAGTGAGTCCCTTAAGTGCTTTAACTGAAATAAGAGAATCGGGAGTGCTTTTATTGTCACCTGAAAAAAGAGATTTTCCCATTTCAAGTGGCAGAGGTATATCAATGAAAACAGGGATGGATAAGAATGAAACCCCCGCAATTGCTTTGCCGGTGACAGACAAGTGGAGAGTATCTTGAAGTCGTTCGAGTAAAGGCAGTGTCTCTTTAAGTCTCAGATTCAGATGGAATTTTAAGTCAACAACGGAATCAGTTGGAAGTTCAACAAGTGTATCCACAGAGATGTCACCTATTTTTACTCCGGTTTCTTTTAATTCAGCTTTAAGTTTTTCGAGGGTCAATGCCAGAAATGAAACATTTTTAATTCCAACAACCACTTCGGCATTCAGCGTGGAATCATTCATGTTTAGAACTTTAACGGAGCGGAATCCACTGTATTGAGGCGTTTGGTTTTTGATTATGAAATAACCGGTAACTCCCGCTACAATTAAAAGCATGAACAAAACAACCAACAGGATACTTTTTTTACTCATGAGGAGAAACCCCTTTTTTTTACTTCATTTTTTCGATTCTTTTTGCCCGTTCTAAAGAGAGGGGATGAGAAGCAACAAAATCGTTTATCGGGTCTCTTTCGCTCTCATCAAAATGGACTGCGAGTCTTTTGAAGAAGTCAATACCACCTTTTTTATTGTAACCTGCTTTTTGCATCATTTTAACCCCAAAATCATCCGCTTCAAACTCGTCATATTTGTTGAAAGGAATATCGTAAACTGATTTCATCGCATCCACCAGCATTGCAAGAGTTACATTAACTTTACCGGCGATATATGTGAGTTTAATTTTGTTGATACAATGTTTTTTATCGATGTGTGCAAGTTCGTGGGCAATTACAAAGGCGAGTTCCTCTTCTGATTTAACAAAATTGAGCAGACCTGTGTTGATGTAAACCCTGCCTCCGGCTATTGCGAAAGCATTAACTTCATCATCGGCGACAATTTTGTAACTGTACTTAATATTTTTTCTTGAAACAGTTTTTACAACCTTGTTGAAAATCTTTTTAACATCCCACTTTTTGGTGGTACCCGTTTTCATCTCACTTTCAAGTTCTGCAGCAAGAGCAGTTCCAATGTCATTTTCTTCAGTATCACTAATATCAAGAATGTTTAGCGATATTTTTGTCAGATCGTTGATCGTCCCGGCGATTTCGTCAAAAATACTTCCCTGTGCAATAATAAATTGAACAGGCAGAAGAAGCCAAAATAATATTTTCAGGTTCATTTTAACCTTATTTCATCAGGTTAAAAAATTCGAGTGCATTTCCCGTATTAAGAGTACACTCCCAGCCTGATTCTTTTTTTTCAAATTTTAGTGATCCGGGGATATCCTTTTGAACTCCAACTATCGGTACAGGTTTATTTAAATCAAATTTATAATCAACTTCAT
This sequence comes from Ignavibacteriales bacterium, assembly GCA_016707285.1. GTDB lineage: Bacteria > Bacteroidota > Ignavibacteria > Ignavibacteriales > Ignavibacteriaceae > UTCHB3. The sequence continues at coordinate 605,994 of JADJIA010000003.1, read as the reverse complement.
ATTCATTTTTCTGATCTCCAACATAACCTTCCTTTGTAACCCTAAAGTTGACCGCTTCATATTCTTCACCAAGGAGACTTTTGACGGTTGCCCTCACTTTGTCAAATTCCTTGTCCATCATCGATCCTGATGGAATATCTTTGCAACCGGAAAAAAACAACCCCGCTAAAAGTAAACTGAATAATACAATTTTTTTCATCACTGCCTCGATTTATTTTTTCTCTTTTATCCTCTTTTTTTCAATTATTCCAACTATCCAGAATATAACTGCAAAAAGAGAAATTCCGTAGCAAATATACGGAAAAACAGAGGAAGTTTTAACAAACACAGTTTCACCACTTTGGAGAGGTACATCAACAACCAAAACAGCTGATTCATACATCTTCGTTGAAGAAATGGTTTTTCCATCGGCGGTAATCAGGCATGATATCCCCCCGTTTGCTGCTCTTACCACTGCTCTGTTGTTCTCAATTGCCCTTAAAGTGGAAAATTCTTTGTGCTGATATGGACCCGAAGTGTTGCCATACCAACTGTCGTTGGTAATCACTGTGAAAAATTCAGCACCTCTGTTTGTTAGTTCAGAAGCATAATATGGAAACACAGATTCAAAACAAACCAATGCCCCGATCTTAACTTCTCTTTCTGTTAGTGAAGTCTTTAAGACAGCTTTGAAAACTGTGGTATCCTGTCCAACATTCCAGCTGCTTATCCCAACTCCCCACTTTAGTAAATCGCCAAGCACAGGAATCTGATCAATATATGGTGTTCTCTCTCCAAAAGGCACTAATTTCACTTTCCCATATTGTTGAATTACCCTGTCCCCGGGAGAAAAAAGAAGAACAGAATTATAAGAGCCATATCTGATCTTTGAGTCCGGGAATGTTTTGGCATCAGGTGGCAGGCGATCACTCGATTGAAAAATCTTCATGTGAGGCATTCCGGTCATCAGATGTATGTTTAAACTGTCAACAAGATTATGGATTTTCAAAACTTGTGCATCATACTGCCCATTTAGCAGATATACAGGTAAAGCGGTTTCGGGCCACATCACAATACGCGCTCCATCCTTCACAGCCTTACTGGTCAGATCAAAATAGTTGTCAATTATCTCATCAAGATTACCCCCGGCCCATTTTTTATACGGGTCAAGATTTGGTTGAATTAACCCAACCCTAAGAGTCTCTTTTGGCGGTGTGGTATCAGTTGAAAATATCCCATATAACAATGGAATCAAAAGAAACGGGTATAAAAGGCGAACAGCAAATCTGTCAATCTTCTTTTCAGCTTTCCAGGCTGTCCAAATCTTAAAAATGAAAATATTGATGAACAGCAAAACAACTGTCATACCAAGAGGACCAATTACATTCGCAATTTTGAAGAAAACCGGAAAGTTTGCCATTGTGTTTGACAGAGTAATCCATGGAAAATTCAGGTCAATATTCATATAAAAATATTCATAGGATGCCCAGAAGAATGGTAAAAACCAAATGGCGTTTTGTTTCCCGATATTACCAAATCTTGATATTCCATAATAAAGTGTGGTGGGGATGATAAAAAAGATGGGATTTGCAAAAATCGTCAATCCCCCGCCTGCCATAAGAAAAGGATCTTTTGCGACAGTGTAAGCCCCAACCCAGTAGAGTGAAATAATCCCTGTAACAAACCCATAAAAATAGGCAGCTCTGTTCAGATCAATCAGTTTCTCTCTCCTGTTTAAAACCATAAGCAGAGGAACCAGAGCAAAAAACGCAGTGACGGGGAAAGGGATTGGAGGGAACGCAAAACCTGTCAGCACACCCGCCAGAATCAGAAGGAATCTGTCGTTTCTTAAAGCTAATTTCTCATCAGGAGTTTTTGGAATACTTCTAAAAAATTTAATCATTTTTAATCTGTTTTAATTGTTTGAGAAACTTGAGTACTTGAGTGACTTGAGTACTTGAGTGACTTGAGTACTTGAGTTAATAGTTGCTCGATTTACTCAAGTCTCTCAAGTTTCTAAAGTCTCTCAAGTCTCTCAAGTCTCTCGAGTTTCTAAAGTCTGAAGTAGAACAACCGCATAAGCAACAGCACCCTCTTCCCTGCCAATAAAACCCAGTTTCTCCGAAGTTGTTGCTTTAATTGAGATATCATCTTCACCACATCCAATAATGCCCGAGATGGTTTTTTTCATGAGGTGAACATACGGCGCAATTTTAGGTTTTTCAAGAACGAGTACCGAATCACAATTTACAACCTGATAACCTCGTTCTTTAACAAGCTCAATTGCCTTTTGTAGAAGCAATTTGCTGTCGATATCTTTGTAGTCTTTGTCTGTGTCGGGAAAATGTTTTCCGATATCTCCAAGAGAGAGTGCACCAAGCATCGCATCCATAATTGCATGAAGAAGGACATCCGCATCAGAGTGCCCTAAAAGCCCTTTTTCCGAAGGAATTTCAACTCCTCCGAGAATAAGCTTTCTCCCTTCAATAAGTTGATGAACATCATATCCATTTCCAATTCTAAATTTCAATGTCTTATCTCAAATTTTGTGAATTCATTTTTTGAACTGTCTTTAATAATATTTACCGATGTAACCCTTGAACGGGAGGGACCAATCTTTGCCTTTTCATAAAGTGTTTCGATCTGCCACTCTTCCCCCTCTGCAATGATCTCAACTTCACCCGACCATAAATTTTTAACAAAACCTGTTACACCAACAGCCACTGCCTCACGGTATATAAAATACCTGTAACCAACACCCTGAACAAAGCCGGAGACAACCATATGTGCTCTAACCATCTGCTGTCTCCTCCTTCCTGAACACTTCGGTAATTATCAATCCTGTGAAAATTATCGTGGCACCGATAAATCCAAGAGTTGTAAACCTTTCATCAAGCAGCAGATAAGCTATTAATGCAGCAAATATTGGTTCAAAAGAGTAAAGAATCGCAGCTTTTACCGGTGGAACCTCTTTTTGGTATTTTGTCATCATCGTGATGTTGAAGAGGGTTGCAAAAAATATTGTGTAAATAAATGCGAAGATCAGCTCATTATTTAACTCAAACATCACCCGCTCAACACCGGTAAAATGGAAGACGGGCATCAGTATAAGAGCAGCCACTGTTGTAAACGCAAGTTGTGAAAATGTTGCGTAGAGATAGTTATTCCGTTTTGTGACAACATCAAGATATACTATGTAAATACTGAATGACATGGCACAGATGAGAGTAAGCAGATCACCAAAATTAAAAGTGCTGCCAAGTTCTGAGAGCACCGAAACTACATCACCATCCCCGCTCGACAGGAGCAGAATACCCACCCCGGCAATCCCAATTCCAATGGTGTTCACAAGAGTTGGCAATTTTTTCATAATTACCATTTGGGCAATCGGTGTAAAAATTACAAATGTACCGGTTATAAAAGCTGATTTCGAGGCAGTGGTGTATTGCAATCCCACAGTCTGGAGAATAAATCCGGGGAAAAACCACCATCCAATTAAAAGTCCATCGAGAATTTGTTGTCTGGTGAGTCCTTTAAACTGTTTATAAACAAAGGGTAAAAGAATTAGTGCTGCGATTCCAAATCTTATGCTTACAAAAACGAGAGGGGAGGCATAATCAAGCGCACCTTTTATCAACGCAAATGTGCCTCCCCAAATTGCTGTGAGCAGAATAAGGATTAATTCCGCCTTAAATTCCATTAATCTTGAACGATTCATTCCTGTTATTGATCCACTTCATCGTGTGAATAACCAAAATGCCTGAGCAGTCTGTCATCACTCCGCCAATTGGGTCTCACCTTAACTCTGATGTCGAGGTAAACTTCCCTGCCTAAAAATGACTCAATCGCAGTTCTTGCCTTTTCACCAAGAATTTTTATCATGGAGCCTCGTTTACCGATAATGATTCCAATTTGAGAATCGCGCTCAACATAAATCATAGCCGCTATAAAATCTTTCCTTCCTTCCCGTTCCTTAAAATCATCAATCACCACTTCGCAACTGTATGGTACCTCTTTTTCATACAATTCGAGGATGGTTTCTCTGATTATTTCAGAAACAAAAAATCTTTCATTTTCATCGGAGAGATCGTCTTCAGGATAATATTTTGGGTGTTCCGGAAGGTTTTCAATAAAAAACTCTTTGATTATATCAAGATTCACTTTTGCAAGTGCGGATATTGGGATTACCTTGTCAAATTTTTTGGTTTCTTCAAAATATTCAATACTTGTTATTGTTTTTTGTTCATCGATATCAATTTTGTTAACACAAGCAATCTTGGGAACATTCTGTTTTTTTACAAGTTTTAATATCTGACCAATAGCAGAATCTTCTTCTGAATGTGGGGGTGCCTGAGCATCGTGCAACCAGACAATTATATCGGCATCCTGCAACGAAATATTTACATATTCCATCATCTTTTCTTGAAGTTTATACTTCGGTTCGAGGATACCGGGGGTGTCAAGAAAGATAATCTGATAATTTTCTCCGGAAAGAATACCGAGCACCCGTTTCCTCGTAGTCTGGGGTTTTGATGTTATAATCGATATCTTCTCACCGAGAAGAGCATTCATGAGTGTGCTTTTCCCCGCATTTGGGGCTCCCAGAATTGTAACATAACCGGCTTTGGTTGTCATGACATCACTTCCTTTCTCGTTTTCCATGCTGCTCCTCTATGTCAGTAAGGGTAAATAATAAACAATATCAATGAAATTATACCCAGTACCCACATCCCGAGTGAAATATCGGAACTTTTTCGAGCAGCAAGCTTAAATATGATGTAAACAATAAATCCACCTGTCATTCCTATACCGATATTATAACTAAAAGCCATGAGAACTATAGTAACAAAAACGGGTACTGCCTCGCTGAGGTCTGTAAAATCGAGTTGTGTAACCATTCCCATCATAAGCAAACCAACCACCATAAGTGCAGGTGCATATGCATAAGCCGGAATTGAAGAAATAAAAGGTGACAGAAAAAGAGTAAGTAGAAACATGATTGATGTTACCACTGCGGTTAATCCAGTTTTTCCTCCAGCTTCAATTCCTGTTGCTGAATCGATATAAGTTCCCGCAGTTGTTGTTCCCAACAGACCGGCAACGGTGGTTGCAATCGCATCACTAAGCATCGGTTTTTCAACTTCAGGAAGTTCTCCTTTTTCATTCAGGAATTTCCCCACCATCGAAAGTGCCATAAGAGTTCCGATGGTATCAACGATGTCCATTACAACTATTGTTAATATTACAGAAGCAAAACTCCACTGTAATGCCCCCACCAGATCAAACTGCCAAAAGATTGGAGAAATATCGGGTGGGAGACTAACCCACTCAGCGGGTAATTCTTCAAGTCCGCTGACAAACCCGATAAAAGTAATTGAAAGAATCCCGAGTAGTATGGCTCCTTTTACTTTTTTCATCATCAAAAGTGCCATAACAATAAAACCAAGAATGGCCATCAGAACTTCCGGCTCATTAAAATGTCCTATTCTCACAGGAGGATTCTCAGCCCCGATAATAATTCCCGATTTGACCAGACCGATGAAGGTCAGGAAAAGTCCAATTCCAACGGTACAAGCTATTTTAAGGGATTGTGGAATTGATTTTGATAACCATCCTCTGAATCCTGTAATTGTGGCAACTATCAAAATGATGCCACTGATCAATATTGCACCTATCGCCGTTTGCCAGGTATGCCCCATTATTTGGACGACAGTAAACGCAATGAAAGCATTCATCCCCATATATGGAGCAATTGCAAAAGGTCTTTTTGCATACACTCCGGTAAGAAATGTTCCAACAAAAGCCACAAGGATAGTTGCGACCATGGTGGGAGCTTCGGGGATACCTGCAACTGCAAGCACCTTGGGGTTTACAATAATAATATAAGAAATTGTGAAAAAAGTGGTTAAACCGGCAAGAATCTCCGTTTTTATGGATGATCCGTGCTTTTCCAATTCAAAGAACGACGATATAAATTTCATATTTGGGTTGTCAGCAATAATTTGGTATAAAGTATATTGAAGTATCAGTCATTAAAAAATTTACTGATGACTTCTTCCGCTTCTTCTTCATTTAGCAAAAGGATCCGTGAAATCTCCCTTTGCTTTTTTCCTAACTCTTCCGCGATCATCAATACTGAGTGAAAGGTGTTCCAGATATTTAACAAGAACAAACTTTCCCGCTGTTTCACAGATATTCATCACTAAAAGTTCATCCATTCCGAGATCGATCCCGAGTTTCATAATAAAATCGGCTTCCCTGCGGTCAAGTTCTCTGTCGGTTAAAGCAATTGCCCAGGCACACAGTATGGCAGCCTTTTTAAATTCAAATCTTTTAATCGATTCACACTCCTCTTTTGATATACCGTCCGGTAAAGCAATTTCACTTATGTCGTGGGGTACAGGAAAAACAAAATCGAACAGGAACAGTTTTTCAATTTCTTTTAAAGTTTCATCAGCTCCTGCAACAAGAAGAAGGACTTTACTGAAAAATTCTTTTTCAACATCATTTTCCGGCTTTCCTTCACGCAATATTTTTTCAAAGCCATATTCTTTTCTAACGCTCGACTGCAGAGCAAACCATGACTCTGTATTTTCGTCCCATCCAAAATGGGAACTAATTGAAAGAAAAGCTCTAACAATTCCGGCGTTAATCGCTTCTTCATTATGAGTGTGTGCTTCATCTTTTAATATTGCACGGGTATCAAAAAACTTTTCATCATCAAACACCCTGCTGCCAAATTTCCCGTTGATTACTTTTTGGAATATCCTGGTCAGTGCATGTCTGATATTGTTAAAAGCACTCTCTTCACTTCCCCTGAAAACAGGTTCATTTATCGTTAGGGGGATGTGTGTCATTGCAGCAAATTTTTGCCCTGTTTGAGGGCACTTAAACACACACAAAATCAAGTCACCATCAAGTGTGTAACTTTGTAAAAGTGGTTTAACATTATTAAAAGTGGCGGTTTCCAAGACATTTCTCCAAGAATTCAAAATCAACTAAACAAATATTTAAAAAAATAATGGGATTATCAATTATTTTGATAAAAGAAGCGAAGAAACAGACTCATGGAACCTGATTCTGAACTCCCTTATCCCCTCTTTTTTTCTGCTTGGATATACACGGTTGGTGAAAAGAATGATTGCAAACCTTTTATCAAGATCAGCCCAAATTGAAGTTCCTGTAAATCCGGTATGCCCAAACGACCCTTCCGAAAATCCCTTTCCTGCGATACCGGCAAATTTTAGATTTGTATCCCATCCAAGTGCACGGGATGATTTTGATGATTGTCGTGTGCAAAATTTCTTGATTGTTTCCGGTTCAAGAATTTTTTGTCCTTCAAACATTCCCCCTGAAAGGAGCATCAAAAGATATTTTGAGATATCCTGTGCCGAAGCGAACAGTCCTGCATGACCGGAGACACCCCCCAGCAGTTCACAGTTTTCATCGTGGACAGTCCCCTGAATTAATCTGTGTCTTATGTAGTCATCTATCTCTGTTGGTACACAAAACTGTCTGTTGAGCAGCTCAGGTTTAAACATCGTGTGGGTCATTCCAAGTGGAGTCCACAAATGATCTGCAAGATATTCTTCAAAGCTTCTCCCGCTGATTCGCTCAACCACCTTCGCCATTATAATCATACCCAGATCGGAATAAACTGTTTTTGAACCGGGTGTATATTCAAGTTTTTGATTACAAATATCGGCGATTATCTCCTCCCCCTCAAGTTCAAGTTTATAATAAACTTTTGAAGCAGGTAATCCCGACGAATGAGTTAAAATATGTTTTATCGTAACCTTTGACTTTTCCTTAAATTCGGGGAAATACTTTTCAACAGGAGAATCAAGATTTATTTTCCCTTCCTCATAAAGTTTCATAACGGCAAAAGTGGTTGCAGTTACTTTTGTGAGTGAGGCAAGATCAAAAAGAGAGTTGAGTTTTACCGGATCAGAATCTTTGTCGTAAGTGAATCTACCATAAGCCTGTTCATAAAAGATTTTTCCATCTTTGATAATAGCAATTGAGGCAGCCGGAAACACAGAATCGCTGATTCCTTTTAGCACCAGCTCATCAATTATTTTGAATTTTTTATCGTTTCCGGACGTTTTGCCCTTTTCTTTTAACAGATTAATCCCGTCGCCTTTTTTATAGATTGTTCCCTTGACGGAGACAGGCAATTTGCCGGAGATGTTGTGCTCACCAAAAATTGAAGCGGCAAGGGCTACCTCACTCGCATACTCAGCCCCGTAATTGGTAACAAATACATCAACTTCAGGAAAATGTTTAAGCGCATACGGATGAGAGTGGGCAAGTAGAATAACTTTTTTCCCTTTTTTGACAAGAGAATTTATCAGGTCCACTTTATTTTTGTCAAGATTTATCCGCCCGGTCGAATTTCTGATCTGCAAATAAACCGACACAATTACAGTCTTATATCCCTCTGTCTTTTCCCTGAAGGTGATCAGGTCGGTTGCATCCGGCTGTTGAGGTAATTGCCAGGTCTCAATATTTTTATTTCGCTTTTCAATCTCCTCAATAAAAATTTTCTCATTTGGAAAATCTTTTCCGTCTTTCGCCACTATGTGGAGATATTTGGTTTTTTTGTCGAGAGGAAATATCTTTGGATCGTTTTTTACAAGGGTGATCGATCTGATCGCAAGGTCTTTACCAATCTCATCGAGTTGATCTTCATTCATCAGTTTTTCAACTTCCGACATTGGGGCATACCTTTTTTCGAAAAGTCCAAGCCACTTTTTAACCTGAATTATCCTCCTGACCGACTGATTTATCCGCTCTTCACTCATTCTCCCTGATCTGACTTCGTTTAAAATTGCATTAAACGACTCAATTGTGCTAAGCGATGCCATTATTACATCAACCCCGGCATTAACAGCAAGAACCGCAGCCTCTCCGGGTGAATGATATTTTGAGATGGCTTTCATACTCATGGCATCTGTGTTTATTATCCCTTTGAATTTTAACTCTTTCCTCAATAACTCAGTAACTATTCTGTAGGAAAGTGTTGCCGGGGTATCCTGTAAATTATATGCCTCAATGCCCAAATGCCCTACCATAACCGAGAATGCACCTTTGTCGATATTCTTTTTGAACGGGTAGAGTTCGTTCCTCTCAAATTCTTCTTTACTCCCTTTTATCACCGCAAGATCTGAATGGGAATCAACAGAACTGTTTCCATGTCCGGGGAAGTGTTTAAGTGAAGAGAGAATTCCTCCCGCCTGCAAACCTTTCATCATCATGATCCCAAGATTGGCAACCTGTTCAGGATCTTCTCCAAATGACCTTACATTAATGATCGGGTTTTCTGAGTTGTTATTGATGTCGAGTACCGGGGCAAGGTTCCAATGGACACCTATTATTTTTGAATCAGTGGCAATCCTCTTACCCATCTCATAAACGAGTAGAGGCGCATCGGCGGCACCCAATGCCATGTTGAACGGGTATGATTTTGATCCGGGAATTCTCATCGCAAGACCTCGCTCAAAATCTTCTGAGATCAGAAGAGGAATCTCAGATTCATCCTGAAGTTCACGGATCATTTTTGCTGTTTTTGTAATACTTGAACCAAACAATACAAAACCACCCGGTTTGTAGTTTTTATAATGTTTAGACTCCATTTCATCTTTTGTTTGTCTCCCGGGTTGAACAGCAGGAAACAACATTTGTCCCACTTTGTCCTCTAATGACATGCTGCTCAAAAGTGAATCTATAAAATGATCCGGAGCATCTGAAAACAAATCCTCAGCGGATGTGGTGTCTGTTATCCCGGAAAAAATTTCATCACCGGCAGGTGTGGCTTGATGAATCGCCTCATCAAAATCAGTTTTTCCACAACCTGAAACAAACAAAAGAAGCGATACACAAAGTGCACCGCTTCTAACAAACCTGAATAAATTGAACCCCGATATCATTTGACTTTTTTACCAAAATCTTTGTCAAGTGGAACAAGCCATGTGGCAAAAAAGCTGGGTATGGCGGTCAGCAGTACAATCAGGAAAAAGTTCTCATAACCCACCGTTTCTTCAAGCCACCCGCTCCACATCCCGGGAATCATCATCCCAAGAGCCATAAAGCCTGTGCATATCGCATATGATGAAGTTTTATATTTGTTATCAGATACATACATCATATAAACCATGTAAGCGGCAAACCCAAAACCATAACCAAACTGTTCAACAACCACTGCAACGCCAATTATAAAGATATCGTGTGGAGGTGTTGCGGCAAGATACCAGAAAGCGATAATTGGAAGGTGCATGGCAAGAAGCATGGGCCACAACCATTTTTTTAGTCCATGGCGGGAAATAGCGATACCACCAAGGATACCGCCTATAGTCAGTGCAAGAATGCCTGCTGTTCCGTAAACAATTGCGAATTGTTCGTTGGATAAACCCATTCCCTGTTTCAGGACAGGATCTTTCAGAAATGGAGCAACCATTTTTACCAGCTGTGCCTCGGGAAGTCTAAAAACAAGAAGGAAAAAGAGAATAAGCCCGATCTTTTTCTGTTTAAAAAATTCCGCAAACGCCAGGAAAAATTCTTTTATTTTGTCTTTCCCCTCTTCCACTCTGGGTGAATCCTCAGCAGGATAAGGGAGCATAAATTTGTGGTATATAAAAAACAGCAGGAATAATGCTGCAGCCACTCCAAAAACGATCATCCATGCCGGTTCTGCCTCACCATTAAAATATTCTTTGGTGAAATAACCCGCCATAAAGACCAAAACACCATTACCAAACAGGGTGGCAGCTCTGTAGAATGTGCTCCTTATCCCCACAAAAAACGATTGTTGATCTTTATCGAGAGCAAGAAGATAAAATCCATCCGCGGCAATATCGTGTGTGGCGGATGCAAGTGCCATCAGTCCCAGAAAAACAATCGAGGGCCAGAAAAACGAAGTGAGCGGAAGGGACAATGTAAAGGCAACACCAATAAATCCAAGAGCAAGCAATGCTTGCATGCTCACAGTCCAAAGCCTTTTGGTTTTAACAATGTCAACTATCGGGCTCCAGAGTGGTTTTATCACCCAGGGAAGATATAACCAGCTTGTGAAAAGGGCAATATCAGTGTTGGAAACTCCCAAATCTTTATACATTACCACCGATACAGTCATTACAATTACATACGGGATACCTTCAGCAAAATAAAGTGTGGGTATCCACGACCATGGATGTCTCTTTTCTTTTTTACTCATCTTGTTCTTATTTTCAGGTTACATTTCTAATTATTTACTTCCATTCCCAGATAAACCGCCCCCATTACGGGTGGTTCAAGGGTTTGTTGAATTATAACATCAGGATGCTGTTCAGCAAGTTTTTTCTTAAAAAGCTGTGAAAATATATTCTCTTTTGTTAAAACACTGCCAACAAATGAAACTTTAAGAATTTCATTTCCAAATTTGGATTTCATTGCTTTAATGTGATCAATTAAACCATCTGATTCTTCATCGAGTATCTTTACTGCTATTACATCCTCTTTTTCAGCAGCTTCAATAACAAACGGAGCTACTGATGCGATGTCGAATCCATTGGAATAAACCGCAGAAATCATATCGTTTGGCTCATTAAATCCAAACTTTTGTGAGATTATATCCTTTAAAATTGTAGAATCGCCTCTGCCATCCATTGCTCTTGCAACAGCGGTTAATCCTCTCTGGCCAAGTTTGTAACCACTCCCCTCGTCACCGAGAAATCTGCCAAATCCACCAACTCTGAAAATCTCCCCCGAGTCATTTTTACCAAACATTATTGATCCCGTTCCGGCAATCATAATGGCTCCACTTACGCCGGGGAATGCAGTTTCAAGTGCAATTCTTGCATCAGAAACCACGGTAAAACGAGGCAGTTGGATGTTGTTTTCAGAAAATTTTTGAAGGACAGATTTTTCGAGCCGTTGAGCATCCGCTACACGACCGGCTCCTGTGGTTCCAAGAACTACCGCTGAAAGATCTGCGTAGTTCAGGTTTTTCGAAGATATGAAATTATTAATAAGATTAAATAATGTTTCGGTGACGGTATCAAGCCCATTTAAAAGAAAGTTGGAATTGCCTCCAAAACTCTCTCCCAAATTGTTCTTTTTTTCATCAAGACAAACAAGATGAGTTTTTGTTCCGCCACCATCAATTCCGATGTAATAATGCATCTCTAAATTTCTTATTTTTGAACAATTCTTTTTCTTATTTAGGAAAGCTAAAATAAGAAATGCAAGTCTCAAAAAGAAATTAAGAAGTGGTTATTCTGTCATGATATAAAATATTCCGTAAAGAATGCCAAATAAAAGGGTGACTGAACCTGCAAGCAGTATAGTCTGACGAATTTTCCGGTTCCTTTCCTGCTGTCTGAGGAATCTGTTTGTCTCGGAAAAATCTCTTTTATAGTCGCCTTTTTTTATATCCCATGGCTCAGGGGTTTGTATATTCATAATATTTCTTTTGATCAGAGTGATTAACTTTAGAATCATTATTTCTAAAATTAATTTAATTTATTTTCATTCATTAAAATGTGACTGGCATAACAGTCGAACATAATTCAATAAATGACCAAAACCGAACAACATTTTTCACCCTTCCGTCAAAATACTGCCGGTTATGATTTCAAAATTAACACATCTTTCGGACAAAAAAAACTGATTTATGCCGATTGGATCGCAAGTGGAAGGTTATACACTCCCATTGAAGACACCATTTCAATGAAATTTGGTCCTCTGGTGGGCAACACTCACTCTGAATCAAACTATACCGGATCGGTGATGACACAAGCTTATCATCACGCTCACAAGTTTATAAAAAAACATGTAAATGCCGGGAAAAACGATATTATTATCACTGCCGGTTCAGGAATGACAGGTGTGATTAACAAATTTCAGCGGATTCTTGGTTTGAGAGTACCTGAATTGCTTCGAAATTTTATTCACATGGAAGAGACAATTAAACCCGTGGTTTTCCTCACTCACATGGAACACCACTCCAATCAAACTTCATGGCTCGAAACCATCTGCGATGTCGTTATAATTCCCCCGGCGGAAGACGGCCTTGTCTCTGAGGAAAATCTTTTAATTGAGCTTAAAAGGTATAGTGACCGTCCTGTCAAATTTGGCTCATTCACAGCTTGTTCAAATGTTACCGGTATAATCACCGATTACCACAAACTTGCAAAAATAATGCATGAAGCCGGAGGTTACGCATTTGTAGATTTTGCCTGTTCGGCTCCATATCTTGATATCGACATGCATCCCGCAGATCCGCTTGAAAAACTTGATGCCATTTTCTTCTCCCCCCACAAATTCCTCGGGGGACCGGGAACACCCGGAGTTTTGATTTTTGATTCTGAACTTTATCATAACACAGTCCCCGATAACCCGGGAGGTGGAACAGTTGACTGGACGAATCCATGGGGTGAATACCGGTTTGTTGATGATATCGAAGCAAGGGAAGATGGAGGCACCCCCCCATTCCTCCAAACGATTAAGGCAGCACTCGCAATAATGTTAAAGGAAGAGATGGGGACAGCTAACATTATAAAGAGAGAACACGAGATAACTCCCGGATTTATGGAAAAATTAGACAAGATCCCAAATCTTCATATGCTCGCTGGAAACCACAGAAACCGTCTTGGATGTGTCTCTTTTTATATCGATAATATCCATTACAATTTAATAGTAAAAATTCTGAACGACAGATATGGAATTCAGGTAAGAGGTGGTTGCTCATGTGCCGGAACTTACGGACATTATTTGTTGAATGTAGATCCTTATATGTCGAAAAGGATCACAGAAAAAATCAGTCACGGTGATCTCTCCGAAAAACCGGGCTGGGTGAGGGTTTCTCTTCATCCAACAATGACAAATCAGGAAGTTGATTTTATTGCGGACGCAATCGCTGAGATACGAGAGAATATAAATCAGTGGTCGTCAGATTATAAATATGACAACCACCGAAATGAATTTATTTGTGTAAAGAACGAGCCCGAATTGGATTTAAAAGACCTCTACAGATTCTAAACCAAGCCATTCTTAAAGTGACTCCGTGACTCTGTGACTTCGTGACTCCGTGACTCTGTGACTTGCATTACTGCATTACTGGATTACTGCATTAGTCCCATTCTGTCCATCAAAAATGCATACTGATATGCAACTTCTTTTAGTCTGGCAAATCTGCCGGAAGCTCCGCCATGTCCCGATTCCATGTTTATTTTAAGAACTGTGATGTTGTCATCTTTTTTGAGTTCTCTCAATTTAGCGACAAACTTTGCAGGTTCATGGAATCCCACCTGAGAATCATTTAATCCTCCTGTTGCGAGAATATTGGGATATTTCACCCCTTTGATGTTATCATAAGGTGAGTAGGAGAGCATATAGTTATAATACTTCTCTTCTTTTGGATTCCCCCACTGTTCCCACTCCTGAGTTGTAAGTGGCAAAGTTTCATCATTCATGGTGTTTATAACATCCACAAAAGGAACTATGGCAAGTACCACATTAAAGAGGTCGGGTCTCATATTCACACATGCACCTACCAAAAGACCACCGGCACTTCCACCCATAATGGCAAGTTTTTCAGGTTTGGTATATTTACCATCAACAAGATGTTCAGCGCATGCAATAAAATCGGTGAATGTATTTTTTTTGTTGAGTAATTTTCCATCATCATACCATTCTTCACCAAGTTCGGAACCACCCCTTATCTGTGCAATTCCGTAAATGAAACCGCGATCAACAAGACTAAAAACATTGGAGTTAAAATTTGCCTCGGTTGATGAACCATAAGATCCGTAGGAATAAAGAAGTGTTGGATTGTTGCCATCCTTCTTGAGACCTTTTTTATAAACGATTGCCATTGGCACTTTTTTACCGTCTTTTGCCGGAGCCCACATTCTTTCAACCACATAATCATCCGGATTAAACCCGCTTGGGATTTCCTGTACTTTAAGAATTGTGGTTTGTTTATCCTTAACAGCATATTCATAGGTTGTCCAGGGTCTGTTCATTGATGTATAAGTGTATCTAATAGTCTTTGAATTATATTCAGGTGTTCCTGACATATAAAGTGAATAAACAGCTTCCGGGAAATCGAGCCAACTTGTAACCCATGTTGAAAGATCAATGGTTTTGATTTTTCTTAATCCTTCTGTTCTTTCCTGAACAGCCATAAAGTTTTCGAATACATCAATCGATTCTATTTTAACTTTTGGATCATGAGCTATGATTTCTTTCCAGGTTGACATATCCTGATATCCTGTCAGTGGGGCAAGATAAACTTTGGAATTCTTCGATTTGTCATCTTTATAAAGGATATAAAAACCATCTTTTTTGTGGTGATCTATTGAATATTCAACATCCTTTTTCCTTGGCATAAATGGTTTGAATGTGCCGGTTGGATTGTTGGCATCAAGCAACATCACTTCTGTGGTAGTAAAACTGCCCGAATAGAGAGTAAGGAAATCTCTGGTTTTTGTCAACCCGATTCCAAGATTAAAAAGTTCGTCTTTTTCTTCATATACCAACACAGCTTTTTTGCCATCAAATGCATCAACTCTAAGAAGTTGGTATGGTCTTAAAGCTTCATTTCCGATCACATAAAAAATAGTTTTACTGTCGTTTGCCCATGCAACTGATTGAACACCTGAAACAAAAAACTCAAGGTCTTTACCGGTTGAAAGATCCCGGATTTTTAAATCAAATTCAGCATACGATCCCGTGGTGTTGAATGTGTAAGCTGCGTATTTATTGTCGGGTGTTACATCAAAACCGGTAAATAGGAATGTAGGTTTTCCTTCCGCCATCTCATTAACATTAAACATTATCTCTTCGGGGGCATTAAGATTTCCTTTTTTCCGGCAAAAAATTCCGTACTGTTTTCCGGTTTCGGTTCTTGTATAATAATAATAACCGTTTTCGAGGTATGGAACGGAGTTATCCTGCTCCTTGATTCTCCCTTTCATCTCATCATAAAGTTTGTTTTGGAGGTCTTTAGTGTGCCCCATAACTTCTTCAGCATAAACATTTTCAGCTTCAAGATATTTAATCACTTCAGGGTCTTTTTTATCCCTTAACCAGAAATAATTGTCAACCCTTGTATTTCCAAATTCCTTAAATGTTACAGGTTTTTTCTCTGCCGAGGGAGGAGTCCTGTAGTCCTTCTGCGATTTTATCATTCCGTCTGTTTCCTTGTTCTGTGCAAATATTACAAAAGTTGACAGCAATAACATCGCTGCAATTGTGGTGATGGATCTCATTTATTTACTCACTTGTTAAAATTAGATATAGAAAATTACAACAAACTTGACAAAAAAGTTCATATTTTGGGTGAATGGTAAAATAATTATTTGGAACCCGGAACACAAGTCTTTAAAGGTTCGTAAAACCTGAATCGAATAAAATTAGATTGGAATAATATTGAAAACAACTTTTACAGTTCTGCTGCTTTTAACCCTTTTCCATCCACTTTTAACCACTCGCGGACATGATCCTGAGGTAATTAAAAGTTCCACAGGAACCGAAATGATTTTGGTAAAGGGAGGCACTTTTCAGATGGGATCCAACGAAAAAGGTGTGGGCAGTGACGAAAAACCGCAGCATTCGGTCACCGTCTCCGAATTTTATATTGCTTCAACCGAAGTTACTTTTGCAGAGTTTGCAAAGTTTATCGCAGCAACTGAATATAAAACTTCAGCCGAAATTAACGGATTTTCTTATGTCAGAACAAAAGATGAATGGGAAAAAAGAGCCGGAATCAACTGGACCTGCGACGAGTGGGGTAATATTCGCGACATCTCAAGAGAAAATCATCCCGTTGTTCATGTAAGCTGGTATGATGCTGTCGAATATTGCAACTGGTTAAGCAAAAAGGATGGACTCACTCCGGCATATTCAGTCAACAAAGATGTCAAAGACCCAAATAATCTTGACACCCTCTCTGACACTCAAAAATGGATTGTAAAATGTGATTTTTCTGCCAACGGCTACCGCCTCCCTACCGAAGCTGAATGGGAATTTGCCGCTCGCGGTGGAAATGAGAGCAAGGGTTATATGTTCCCCGGCAGTGATGACTTTAGAGAGGTTGGACATGTTTTCAGTTCAAAACCCTGGAAAGAAGGAATGATTGAAGTGGGTTCATATAAACCCAACGAACTTGGACTCTTCAACATGGCAGGCAATGTAACTGAATGGTGTTGGGACTGGTTTGGTGACTACACCACAGATGCACAAACCGACCCGCGGGGTCCGGATCCGGCAGAGAAAGAGTTAAAAGAAATGGCAGTTGGTATGGACTAATTTACAACTGTCGCACAACATACAGAACAGCATATACCCCCGAAACATCATTTTTTGAACTTGGTTTCAGGGTTGCAAAATCATCAATCTGAAGGAAATGAATGAAGATACCCTTAACTTTGTAAACAATCAATAATCATTTTTTCGGAGCACCATAACATGAACCCAATGGAGAATCTGTTTAACTACATCACAGGTGATAATATTCTATTTTCTGTTGTGCAGGGGTTACTCATTTTATTTTCCTTTTTGACACTTTTAAGGACTTTAAGTTGGAAAAACCAAAACTGTGGATGGTCAACTCGGGTGGCAAAAGTATCCACTGATATTCGTGGATTTCTGTTTGTGGGATTGGTGATATTCTTCACCGCAGTCTGTTTTTCAACCGATGAAATTATTGGTCATCGTATATTCTGGTTAACTCTCGATGTTGGATTGTTGAGTTATATACTTCTCTTCAACGGGTGGGGCAGGAAGAGAATTGATAAAGTGTAACGGTTGATTTTTTTTAAGATTATGTTTTTTTCGAAAATATTATTAGGTTAAAAGCAGATTTTAAAGATTTAATATTGACTTCCGCGTTTTTGTGATTTGAGAATGTTTGAGGTTTGTGGTGCTGCTTAGATGGGGAAGCCGGTTTAACCGTTAAAATCCTTGTTAAAAATTGGGAAATTTAACTTTTGGAGGTTAACATGTTAACACGCTTAACTTTTTTATTCACTATCTCTTTTATAACACTGATTAACGCACAGTGGTACCGACAGGAATTACCTGCCGTTCCTTCACCGTTTTACTCCGTCCACTTTGAAGATGACCAAACAGGCTGGGCTGCAGGGAAATATGGCATCATTCTTAAAACCACAGATGGTGGGAAACGATGGATTAAACAAACCGACAGTTCCAGAACTTCTTTAAGCCAGATTTTTTTTGTTGACAAACTAATCGGCTGGGCAGTCGGATATGAATCTGGCACAGGCTATTCCGTTATACTTAAAACTACCAACGGCGGAGAAAACTGGATCAAAATTCCTCTCACAACAGGTCCCCTGCTTTCACTCTTTTTCACCGACAGTAATACTGGGTGGATCGTTGGTGGTCCGGTCGATCGTGGTGCAATGGGTATTGTTATGAAGACCACAAATGGTGGTCAATCGTGGATCCAGCAGTCAGGTCCCACGGGGAGAACCTACACAGAGGTGAAATTTATTGATTCCCAAACAGGATGGATAGTTGATATATATGGTGCGATTCTAAAAACCACCAATGGGGGTGATAACTGGGGTGTGATGGTAAGCGACACACTAAATTCACACAATACACTCTATACGGTCGATTTTGTAAATGACCAAAAGGGCTGGGCTGCCGGCGGTAACGGAAGATTATACAAAACAGTCGATGGAGGGGTGAACTGGTCACCTCATTTTTCGACAATAAAATCTGGATAAGTTCACTCCAGTTTATTGATGAAATGACCGGCTGGGCAGCAGGTACCGACTACTCCACCGAAGGAGGTATCATTCTCAAAACCACTGACGGAGGAATCAACTGGTTCGCACAGGCACATCCATCAACAATTGGTGGAGATCTCTATTCAATCTTCTTCATCAGTCATAATAAAGGCTGGGCTGTGGGAAACGGTACAATCCTTTCCACTTCTGACGGCGGTGACATATACACTGGCACCTCCCCCATTAACGAATACTCCTTATCACAAAACTACCCAAACCCGTTTAATCCGGTAACAAACATCAAATATGCCATCCCTTCTGAACTCAAGAATGAAAAAGTCCTGGTAAAGCTTTCAATTTTTGATATGCTTGGCTCTGAAGTTGCAGTTCTCGTAAACGAAGAAAAAAACTTCGGCACATACGATGCCGTTTGGAACGCCTCAGGTGTTGCATCGGGGATTTATTATTATCGTTTGGCTGTCGGCGGTTTTGTCCAAACCAGGAAGATGGTTTTGGTGAAGTGAGGGGGGATTTTATATTACCCACACACAGAGAGAATAGATGTTTGAATAAAAGAACGGGTTATTTTTATGACTATTGAACAATTAAAAGCCCTCAGAGAGTCTGAAGACAAAATTGAGTTTAAGGAAGCAAAACATAACTTTTCATTTGCCGGCAGTGAGCACACTTTGCAAGAGGAGAGAAGGAAGTGTTTTCTTGGTTATGTAGTCGCATTTGCAAATGAGCGAGGAGGGACATTGGTTTTAGGGATGACTGACACTCATCCCCATGTAGTTGTTGGCAGTGACTTCGCTCAAGGTAAGATTGGTGAATTGGAGGATGAAGTTTATAATCGTCTTCGAATTCGTGTGAGAATTGAGGAGTTGGAAGAAAACGGACTCCGAGTTTTAGTAGTGAATATCCCTTCCCGACCTGTCGGTAAAACATTAAAATTTGAGGCGGTTCCTCTAATGCGTGTTGGAGGAAGTTTACGCAACATGAGTGATGAGGAAATCTATTCCATACTGTCTGAGCAAGAACCTGATTTTTCTGCAAAAATATGTCACGATGCATCAATTTCAGATTTAGATCAAATTGCAATTGCAAACCTCAAATCCGCCTATTCTCAAAAACAAAACAATCCTTCATTTCTGGCAATCGATGATTTCCAGGCTCTGTCTGACCTTGAATTGATAAGAGATGGTAAAATTACATAACGCCGCCATTATACTTTTAGGAAGTGAGCGATCAATTTCTAAATATTTTACCGCAATCAGCCATAAATTTGGAATATCGCAATACAGTAGCTCAAATTAATTTCGACAATCGACAAATATCTTCCAAGCTTATTTTATTGCAATAGACCTGTTATGGCAGGCTATCGACCTGAGAAATGGTAAAACCCCTGTTCAACAAGGGCCTTATATTTTTGATATTCCTTTTTTCGATCAGGAAGTTATTAGAGAAGCAATTAATAACGCAATTACTCATCGAGATTATAAAAAGAACAGTGAAACGCTGATTAAGCAATTTCCCAATGAATTGCATATTATCAATCCAGGGGGATTTCCACTCGGAGTAACAATAGATAATTTGTTGACTGTAAATAGTACACCACGAAACAGACTTTTGGCGGATGTGTTAGCAAAGACGGGAGCAGTTGAAAGAAGTGGACAAGGAATCGACAAAATATTTTACCGATCCATTTCTGATGCCAAGCCTGATCCGGACTATACAAAGTCAGATGATTACCAAGTTGAATTGCGTCTTTCAACAGTGGTAGAAGATAAAGCCTTTGCTCTGTTCATAAAAGATATCCAGTCTAAACGGAGTGAATCTGAGAAGTTAAGTCTTCAAGAATTAATTGTGCTGAGTAAAGTATGCAAGAAGACCGACCAGAGTACACTTGACAAATCAATATTGCAAAAATTGGAAACAGCAGGATTGGTTGAAAAAATTGGTAACACTAAAGCTAATAAGTACATTTTGTCAAAAGACTATCAAATTTTCAGCGGCACAAAAGTTGACCATCCGCTTGTAGTGCCATTACCAAATGACCAAATTGATAACCTGATTCTGGAGTATCTTGATGAGTTCAAAACAGCCAAAATGGGAGATTTTGAAAAACTACTTGAAAATTTCCGGACCAGGGAGCAAGTTAAATATATTGTAGATAGATTATTAAAAAATAAAACTCTAATTAGAGAAGGAAGGGGTAAAGGTGCCAGATACAAGAAGGGTATTTAATTAAAGAATTTTAGAAATTTATAGAGAGGGCCTTTAGTTGGTTAGTTAGTGAAAAATACCGGGATAAAACGGATCAATTCCCCATATTTCCCCATATTTTCCCCATATTTGTAGCTAAAACAACTTATTCAGGGATTTTAACATATTATAAATAATAGAGTTAGCCCTTGTTTTAATTCCCCCATATTTTTTCCATAAAACAATATTTTGGACACAAAAAGGTTTTAACAGGGTGTATCCGCGTCCCCTCACTCACCTTTTTTCATCTTACAGAAGGCAATCGGGACGCTACGAATATCAATGAAATCAGCTAAAATCATCCGCGAAAATCTGTCTAATCTGCGTGTATCTGCGTCCCCTTCTCTAACTGTTTTTCGTTATACAGAAGGCAATCGGGACGATTACCACTCCTCACTCTTACGGCTAAAATCCACGTTCAATTATGTCTTGTTTCAAGCTTTATATACCTTCCCGGGATATCGTGCATCAAATGATTTAAAGTAGCTGTTGGCGAGGTAGTCGGATCTGGTGTCAATCCGGAACTTGTGTACCTTTCCCATAGTGGTTATTTTAATTTTTAACTCGCCACCCCAACCGGGACCTTTCATATCAATCCGACTGACGGTGTTATCCGGGATCAGGAAATTTGCTTTGTCGGCAGAAACCAATGCATCAGTTGAATAGCCACCAACCGATTCAAGATAATCACCCCTTTTTTTAGCGGATTGCATATC
Organism: Ignavibacteriales bacterium; assembly: GCA_016707285.1. GTDB lineage: Bacteria > Bacteroidota > Ignavibacteria > Ignavibacteriales > Ignavibacteriaceae > UTCHB3. The sequence continues at coordinate 584,297 of JADJIA010000003.1, read as the reverse complement.
CCAGAGTTGACCGATACCTGCCATTACATTAGCAGTGGCACCGGCGCCACCATGGAATGCACGCATTGACCCTGACGCATTTGTGGACCCCGACCCGGTCTTTACAAGCACCATCCCTTCATCCATAAAAAAGATTGTAAACACTTTTGCAATCAATCCAGGTTGGATAAGTCCGGAAATAATTTCGGGTGGTTTTACATGTGGTTTTGATTCCACAGGGTGTGAATCGTGGACTTGTTCCAGATCTATATCATCCCGTGTTACATCCGGTTTTTGATTATAAATATATTTAGAACTGCCAAATGCCAGAATAGGCAGAAATATAAATCCAAAAAGCAGCAGCCCAAGTGCAAATGGAATCCCCTTCCCAAAAGCTTTTGCAAGGCTGAAAATGAAGGTGATTGACATTATAAATATCAAAATGGCTACGAACCCGACCGCATTGTTATCCCTGCCTCTTAATAAAAAGAGGAAAACAGCCGGAAGGAGAAAGAGAACAATCCAGAGGGGTGACCTTCGGATCATTTTAAGGAAATAATAAATATTAAATATCGGGATTATACTTGCCCATCCGGGTAGGTCAGCCTTTCTGAATAATGCCCACATTGATATTAAAGAAATTAATGCGATGACAACTGTTCCAAGTCCAAGGAAATCTTCAATGGTTTCCATGAGTAAACTCCTGTTAAGTGTGCAACAAATTGAGAAAGAGGGTGCATAAAGCACCCCCGGGTTATTTTAGTAGTACCATTTTGCGGGTTTGAACAAAACCGTCAGCCGTCAGGCGGTAGAAATATACTCCGCCCGAGAGTTCAAGTCCGTCAAATGATACCCTGTGTTTTCCAATTGGTTGATATTGCTCTACAAGAGTAAGACACTTTCTGCCAAGAATATCGAACACCTCAACTGCCACATCAGAACCCTTAGCCAGTTCATATTCAATTACTGTTTCAGGATTAAACGGATTTGGGAAGTTTTGAAACAGTGAAAACTCTTTTGGAAGGTTTTCTTCTTCAATATCTGTTATATATTTGTTGAATACTATGGATATTTCAGAAAAAGCCATATTCACTGTATCCCATGCCTCTACACCAAAAATAATATGGCCCGAATGAAGTCTGGTATCCGGTGAATCAAAACTGCCAGTTAAATGAAGAACATTATTAACATACACTGTCATGGTTATTGTGTTTCCAACCACAGTGGTGGCAAACCTTAAAAGGTTGGTAGCCTGAGGAGTGACAGGGGCAGAATTGACCGCAACCGGCTCACCGCTACTTCCTGCAGAATACCCCACTTTGATCAAATCGTCTTCTATCCACATTCCTGTGTAATATCTATAACTGTTTATTCTCCAGATACCAAACAGTCCATCTGCCATGTGGCCACTGCCCGTAAGTGTAATATCATAATTATCTACTGCTCCGAGGGGTAGTCCTGCATATAAACTACTGGATGAGGTTGGTATAATATTAAAATTCAGATTGCCATTATTTATAGTGACAGCGGAAGCAACCTTTTCCCACGTACCTATTCTGAGAAAGGGAGTGGAAGGGTCATCAAACGAATCGTTGTAAGTCGAGGAAAAGGGTTGAATATAGGGGTTATACTGAATGTCGATTTGATCGAGTCTAAAATCAAGCGATTCACCAACAAGACTGAGAATAAGGTTCCCTTCAAAAGTTGCTGAGGAGCATTTTGAATTGTGCCTGAATATTTGAGAGTGTCGTTAATCCAGGCATTTACATTTATAGAATTGCCGGATTTCTGTATTGAAAGCTTTGGCTTGACTGAAAATTCATCGAGTCGAATCGATCCTATGGTGACAAATTGGGGATTCATGTAGTCGGTGATATTTATCGCGTAAACCACATTGACGGTATCGTCATCAAACAGGAGACCGATTAAAGAGTTGAATCCATTCCTGCCGAGGAAACCACCGTCGGCAATTGAAGTTGCATCTGAAATTATTTCGATTGAAAAATCATTAACTGTTGCCCCGATTGGGGATAAACGTGTGCAATCTGGAAATCAGTTCCTGATGAGACCACATTTAATTGTCCGTTCTGAACGGAAACACTTGCATCTGTGTAAAAAGCCCATCCTTCACCATTTCCTGAATCAAAAGATTCAACAAAACTTTGGGATGTCTGTGCAAGGATTAAAGGTATCGACAGAACTGCAATAAGCAGTGAGTGAAAGAGAATTTTCACTGTTACCTCCAATCATAAATAAAAAGAACAACTATTGAGAAAAGCTTAATTAGAACAAGCTCTCTCCTAACGATAAAAACAATAAAACACTTAATTTCAAGCAGTACAGCAGAAAGATACGAATATTATTTATTAATGTCAAGCAAAACCTTTATTTTCATTTTTCCGACTAAAAAAAGTTTAATAATTTTTCTGAAATCCATAGTAAAAAAAAGTTCAAATAGTTATATTAAACCGTTTAACAGGATTTTTTATGGAACTCCAATCGAAAAATAAAGTTCAAGAGTGGACGGAAGAAGAGCATCTGCTTTTTTATCAGTTCATACTCGAAAACATGGCAGATGCAGCATATTGTCTAACTCCTGAGGGCGGGTTTAAATATGTAAACGATGCCGCATGCGAAATGCTCGGCTACACAAAAGGCGAATTTAGTAACTTGACCGTGGATGACTTTCTCCCCCCAAATCATGTAAGAGACTGGCAAACTCTCTGGACAAAGCTTAAAGAAGCAAAGACCATGAATTTTGAAAGTGTCCATCGACATCAATCGGGCAGGTTGGTGGCAGTTCAAGTTCAAACCACCTGGCTCTCTTTTAAGGATAAAGAATTTTGTTATGCCATCGTTAGCGATATAAGTGAAAGAAAAATAAACGAAGAAAAACTCAAAGAGAGTGAACGACGACTGAGACTGTTTCTCGAAAATAATCTTGACGCATTTCTCCTCACATCTCCCGATGGATCCATACTTTTTGTGAATCAGGCTGCATGTAATATGTTTGGCAGAAGCGCTGAAGAGATTAGTAATGAAGGAAGATCAGGAATCATAGATGTCACCGATCCAAGATTGGCTGTGGGACTTGAAGAGAGGGCGAAAACTGGAATTTTTAAGGGGGAACTCACGGGTAAAAGAAAAGATGGCACCCTCTTCCCGATTGAAGTCTCTTCTTCATATTTTTATAATGATGAAGGCGAATTAAGAACAAGCATGGTGATAAGAGACATCACGGAAAGGAAAAAAGCTGAGGAAATTCTAAAAGAAAGTGAAGCAAGGTTAGCCGGGCTTAATGCCACCAAAGACAAATTTTTCTCAATTGTTTCTCATGATCTTCGAAATCCTGTACACGCCATGCTTAGTACGGTTCAGGTTTTGAACGAAGACCTTGATTCGATGGATCATCAAACAATCAAAAAATTCACTCAGAACCTTCAATTTACTGTCAACAGATTACACGGGCTCCTTGATAATCTGTTGAATTGGTCACTTCTCCAAATGAACAAGATTAAATTTTCACCCGAATCAACTTCCCCTGAATCTTCTGATCGATGATTCCATTGAGATTGTGGCAGATCAGGCAGCTGCAAAAATATTACAATCAAACTTGAAATCGCCCGTCAAATTGATGTTCTTGCCGATCAGGAGATGGTAAAATCAATAATGCAAAATCTTCTGACAAACGCAATAAAATTTTCCTTCCTGAAAGTGAAATCGTTATATCTGCTAAATTGAAGAATACACAAGTTGAAGTGATTGTTGAAGATTCAGGAACGGGAATCGAAGAAAACAAGTTAAATAATCTCTTCAATATTGGTGCAAATCTTAACACGACAGGAACAAAAGGTGAAAAGGGCACAGGTCTTGGATTGATTTTAAGCAAGGAATTTGTTGAGAAAAATGGAGGAACAATGCGAGTTGAAAGCACCATCGGTAGTGGAAGCCGCTTCATTTTTTCACTCCCCCTGGCTCCATTCTAAATTAATAATAAAGGCTCCCGGGTTTCCGGGAGCCTCTATTACATTTAAATGATTTGGACTAAATTATTTTAGCAGAATCATCTTCCTTACTGCCACAAAATCACCCGCTTTAATTGAGTAGAAATATACTCCTGACGATAATTTCGAAGCATTAAAGTTGATTGAGTGATATCCCGCCTGAAGTGATTCGTTTACAATAGTTGCAACTTTTTCACCGGCAGAATTAAATATATCAAGCGATACATTTTGGGGTGTTGGAAGTAAAGTTAATTGTAGTTGCAGGATTAAACGGATTTGGATAATTCTGCGACAATGAGAATTCATAAGGATTAAGTGAAACTTCAATTATATTTGAATAATTAAATGTCCCGTCAAAATCCATCTGACGAAGTCTGAAATAAAGATTCCGGGTTCCGTTGAATGGAACAGAGTAGCTGTATTCACGCATTTCAGTGGTTGTCCTGAACCGGCAACAAATCCATTTTCAGTCCAGTTTTTTCTGTCAAGGCTTGATTCCACATAAAAACCCTGATTGTTGGTTTCGGTGGCTGTCTGCCAGTTGAGATGAACAATTCCTTCATTAACAGAGGCGGAAAAGCTTGCCAGTTCAACAGGGATGTTTGGATCGGCAAAACCCTGAATGATCTCGCCACCTGTACCGGTGAACCAGATATATCCACCAATGCTGGCAACTCCGTAACTTGTGGAGATAGCACCAAGCACTTGCGGGGCACGCTTCCATGTGGCTCCACCATCTGTTGTGTAGATTATGGTTCCACCACTTCCGCCAACCCATGCGGTTGTTGCATTAATCGCCTTAACAGAGTATAATGTGCTTGTTGAACCACTAACTTGTTCAACCCATGTGGTACCACCGTCGGTTGTTTTAAAGATTGTTCCGATGAACCAACCAACCAGCCTGTTTGAGTGTCAAAGAAATCCACATCATAAACAGCCGAAGTGGATCCCGGAGTGACTGATTGCGCAAATGTTGCACCACCATCAGTGGAAATTCCATATTTACCCGAAGAACCAACGATAATATATTTGTTTGGTTCAATATTTTTAAGTGCATAAACAACGGATGTACCAAAGTTGGAGGTTGAAGTTGTCCAGGTGGTTCCACCATCAGTGGTTCTGATCACCAAACCGGAGCTTCCACAAGCCAATCCATTATTTGCATCAGAAAAATAAAGACCATACCAAAGTCCTGTTGCAGTGCCGGCTGCCAGATTTAAGGAATCCCATGTTACACCACCATTTGTGGTTTTTAGAACGCCATAGGTGCCTCTCGAACCCATAAATCCTTTGTCGGCATCAAGCCAGAAAGTTGAATAATTCCTGTAATTTGTATTGCCAACAACCGCCCAGTTATTTCCACCATCGGTTGTCTTTAACACAACTCCGTTGGTTGGGCCCAATGTTGCAGCACCACCACCGGCGTAACCAAGAGATGGAGTGACCATAAAGATATCACGAACTTCTTCCTGGGTGGCTGCTGTGTAGAGATGACCAATTGGCACCAAGATCATTACTTTTCACCAGAGTGCCATATCTTCCGGCTGCAAGAACTGCAGAAATTGAGCCTTCACTACTTGCGACTGGTGATACAGAAAGTACATACATGTTTTCAACGGCATTCACTGTTTGCAGTGCCCAGGTTATTCCACCATCAGTGGTTTTAAATACCTGCCCGTTGGTTCCCGCCATAAAACCTGTGTTAACATCAACAAATTTTATATCATAAAGAGTACCCGTACCCAGGTCAACTTGTAGTGCCCATGTTGCCCCGGCATCTGTGGTCTTATAAACCTCATAGAGAGAAGTTGAAATCCAGCCTGTATTCTCTCCAAAAAATTCGAGCCCTCTAACAGTGGAAGCGGCTACAAAAGGAACATTTGCAGAGATGTTTGTGAAAGTGAGTCCACCATCAGTTGACTTAAAAAGCCTTCCAATTGTAGTGGAACTTGCGGTCATATAAACTGTTGTGGCATTAACGAAGAGAACGGAGTAGAGTGTTGTGCTGCCGGGTGAGGTAATTTGTGTCCAGGTGGCACCACCATCTGAGGGCCCGTAGAATAACTCCGCTTGCTCCACATGCAATTCCAAGATTTTCGTCATGAAAATCGAGGAACCAGAGAGTGGAAGTAGTACCTGAATTTAAATAACTCCAGGACATTCCACCATCAACGGACTTCATTAAAAGCCCTGATGTTCCGCAGATATAACCTGTGGTGGCAGTTGGGAAATCAGCCTCATAAATATCTTCACCGTTGGTATCGGCGATTATAGTCGACCAGGTTGCTCCATTGTCCGTTGTGGACTGAACAAATCCTCCGGTGAGGAATGTGAGTATCTTTCCATTGGAAAGTTGAATGGCATCATTAAGATCCTGCCCTGTAGGTTTTGGATTTTGCCAGTCCAAAACTGATTTTGAGACAACATCGGAAAGGATAACAAAAGGATAAAAAGATAGAACTTCTTCACGCGACCTCCATTTATTGTGATTGATAAGGAAATAATGATTTCAATTCAAAACTTCAATGGTACAGTCGTCCCTTTATATTCTTAAAATTTAACTTATGGCAATTTACTAAAAAAAATTAAAATTGAACATTATCAAATTATTTTCATTTAGTGGAGCCTTCTCTGAACTATTTCAAAAATATCATCTTTTGGAATCAACAAATCCTTCAGTTTCAATTCTGTAGATATAAATACCGGTTGAAAGGCTTGATTTAGTAGATTCCACATTAAAGTCGATCTCGTGAACCCTGGCGGGTTTATATCCATTTACTAATGTAGTTACAAGATTTCCTGTGATGTCATAAAACCTTCAAGGAAACAAACCCGGCTTTTGGAATTTCATAAGAAATTATTGTTGAAGGGTTGAATGGATTTGGGAAATTCTGGAAAAGTCCAAAACTGAGTGGATGAGAAAGATCAACCAGAATTTCATTTGAATATTCAAATTCTCCATTTAAATCGATCTGTTTTAACCTGTATTTATAAAATCCCGGTTCAGACCTTTTATCTTCAAAATAATATCTGACAGGAAAAAGTGATGTCCCTCTCCCTTTTACAAATCCTACAGTGGAGAATACATAATTTTTATCAAAAGCAGATTCCAATTTTGCTCTCTCAACATTAAAACCATGATTATTCACCTCGGTTGAGGTCTGCCAATCCAAAAAAACCATGTCTTCTTCAACATTAGCTGAAAATCCGGTAAGTTCAACAGGCAAAACGGCGGCTGAGTCAAAAAATGGTGCTGTCCAGATCGAAAGTGAGGAGCCGTCTGCTCTCATCCAGATTGGATAAACTCTCCCTTGAAAAGCGGTAATCCCTGTATAATCTCCAAAAAACACACTCGGAGAGGGATTAAATGAAGTTTCACTCACTTTAAAATTTTCCCGGTTAAACCACCATCGGCTGATCTTGCCACAAAAACATCTGTAAGGTTGCTGGTTGTGCTCCTTCTGTCATAAAATATTGAATATAGTACTCCGGTGGCCTGATCAACTGTAAGCCAACAAAAAAATTGATGTCTTGAGGTGGCATCGCCATTAACTCTTATGGGGGTTCCCCAATTGTTTCCACCATCGGTGGAGCGAGCTACATATACATCAGTGTTATTGGTGCCGGCTCCCTGATCTGACCAACATATATAAATATTCCCTCGATGGGCGCTTTGTGAAGTGTCGCAGACAGTAATGGGCAACCCGTTGGCACGGTATATTCCGGGCACTGAATAATCCCACCCTCCCGGATGTGGAGCAACAAATTTATCAGTTCCAAATGTTAACCCACCATCAAGCGATTTATCAAAAAAGCAATCCATAAGGTCCAGTCCACGAAACATATACTTCGCCATTAGGTCCAACAGCAGGAACTGCGCCTTCAACAGTATTATCTTCATCAACGCAGTCACCACTTTTGTCACTTATTTTAATTGCTGTCATCCATGACAGTCCGGCATCAGTGCTTCTGCTGAAAAGTATTCTTGAACTGTCTGATGTGGCTCCACTTCCATAGTTATCAAATTCTGTCCACGACATATAAATATTGCCTTTAAAAGTGGACTGTGATAATCAGCGGCGAGCCATTCTTTATCCTGTTCCTTGGGTGGTGTTAATCCAACTCCCGCTCCATCGTTCCACGAAACTCCATCATTTGTTGATCTTTGCACTACAATCCTGTCGATCCAATAACCAACTGTTGGATTTGAAAGATGCCCGTAATAGAGGTAACCTCTATGATCATAAATAAGGCAAGGGTCTCCCCAAACACCGAGAGTGGAACTCATCTGTTTTTGTGACCAGGTGGCTCCCCTGTTTGTTGAAGTATAGAGATAACTGATATTTGAACCCGCAACTACAACATCGGGATTTAACGGGTTTATGGCAATCGACACCTCATTGGGGCTTGATGCACTCGTAGTGGAAATACGGATATTTTGAATCTGTGGAAAAGCCACAAAAGTTAAAATCAGGGATAAAAGAACAGTTTTCATACATTCACTTTTCAATGGAAAAGAATTATTTATTAAAAGGTTAAGTCCGGGATACTTTGTTTAGCAGCCTGATAATTTTCAAAAATTACTGAGTCCCGTGTTTTATGAGGTTGATCATTTCTCTTACTGCTTGATCTATCCCAACAAACATTGCTCTGGCAACAACCGAGTGACCAATGCTTACTTCATCAATTGTGTGGATTGTGCGGAATAGTTTGATGTTGTGATAATCGAGTCCGTGTCCTGCGTTTACTGTCAGATGATTGTCATGAGCAGATTTGGCAGCAGCTTCAATTTTATCAAGTTCTTCAACCTTCCTCTTCCGTTTTGTGCTCTGCAAAACACCTGTGTGAATCTCAATCATATCTGCATCAGTTTCAAGCGAGGCATCAATTTGTTCAATAGAGGGTTCGATAAAAAAGAGACACTTTTTATTCCGGCATCATGAAGTCTTTTGTTGGCTTCTTTAATTTTATTCAAATTGAAACAACATCCAGCCCACCTTCAGTGGTCAGTTCCTGTCTTTTTCCGGGACAAGGGTTGCCATCTCCGGTTTAACCTCACAAGCTATCTTTATAATATCTTCGTGTGTTGCCATCTCCAGATCAAGTTTTGTTGTGATCACCTGCCGTAACAGATAAACATCCCTGTCTCTTATATGTCGCCTGTCTTCTCTTAAGTGGACAACAATACCATCCGCACCAGCCTGCTCGGCAATCAGAGCTGCTAATATTGGGTCGGGCTGGTCTCCGCCACGGGAATTTCTTACTGTTGCAAAATGATCTATATTTAAACAAAAACGCATTGTCTTTCCTCTACAATTATTCTAACTGGACATGTAAAATTACAAAGGTAAAAGATTGAATCAAAATTCAATTTTGTTCTTTTACGGTTATAAAACAAAATTTTCATTGTAAACTGCCCGATTTACCATTTTAATTTACAAAATCAGTAAAAAAAGAATAATAATAACTTTTTTTGGAACATTATTCAGTCATCTGAATGTTAAATTCAAGTAATCTTTTTAAAATAATTTTCTTTAATATTCATTATTCATTTGGAGTATAATTTGGCAAGAGTAGTTTTAATGTTTCTTTTGATGGCAGGTGCAAGTTTTGCACAGCATTTTATCCCGTTTTTGGAGAAACAAACACCCGAGTACAAGAAATTTCTAAAACTGTATCATATAACTAATGTTCTTGAACAGGTTATCTCAACGGATTCAACTTTCATCACCACCCCTGCCCCTTCTTCAGAGACACTTTTTACTTTTGATGAAAACGGGAACCTGCTAAAAGCAAAATTTAAAGCATTTAACTATGTCCTCTCAACAGTTGACAGTTTTGTTTATAATAAAACAGGTAAACTTGAGAAAATTGTCTCCTACACAATCGATGGGCACGCTTCCGAAGGTGCCAATATTACAACCGTACTTGACTTTATTTATTCAAAAGAGAACGGTCAACTTTCCAAAGTGTTACACAAGGAAATTGAGGATGGGAAAAGCAGAGATTGTGGCTCATATGACTATGAATATAACAAAAATTCCACCCTTAAACAGATTACTGATAATTCAAAAATCTATTTTATGGGTGATTTGATGCCAAGGTGTAACTACATTTATGATGACAGCGGAAACCTGATCAAAGAGGATTCTGATGTTCGTAGTGCCACTCATGAGTATGATTCAAACGGAAAGATAATCAAATCAGTCGAAATAATGGAAGGAATGGATCCATACACAATAACATACACTTACGATAAAAGTGGAACTCTGTTAAAGAAAAAACTGAAAGTTTAACTACTTTTTGGAGATGCTGAATATATGTATGCAGCCACCGGGGTTCTTTCTTCAATTCAGGAGAGGTGGGTTTATGGCTATGATATCCCGACCACCTATATTAACCTTAGCATTTCATACAATGTTGAATAGAGGAAATTCATGAAACATCTTACAATTATGCTCCTGTTAACCATTCAATTGTTTGCACAGGATTTTATCCCCTTTTCAGAAAAAATGACGCCTGAATGGCAAAAAAGATAAAAGCAGCCGGTGTTATAAATGAGAGGAATATGTTGTTGAGAAGGAATTGGAGCCCAATTCATTTAATTATTATGTAGCTTCAGTTTATGATGCCAATGGAAAACTGCAATCGGTTTCACAAAAACTAAGAATCGATGATCACCCCGGCGATTATACTTATAAATGGAATTCAGAAGGAAAACTCGCTGAAATATCATATTCCTGGAAAAGCAACGATGGTTCAAAAGTTGAACATAAATATGAATTTAGTTATGATGCCGGTAAATTGAGTTATATCGCACTTTATGATGTTGCAACCGGAGGATCGGGTGCCATGAAACAATGGAATTATGAATATTCAAACAAAGGAGCCCTGGCCAGAATCAGCCAAGGTTTTCTCTCATTCCGAAAGTGGTGAATTTTCCGTAATGGGTACTTATGAGTTTGATGGAAAAGGAAGACTTTCAACTTATAATTCTGAGTCGAGCAAAATCACTTATTCATACAACAAGGATGGTAAACTCGATAAAAAAGTTTTTGAAGCATCTGAAATTAAGATAATCGATAAATACGATTATGATAAGGCGGAAACCTCGTTAAAGTCTCAAATACGGGAGATGCAGCCACCATCGTAGATGATATAAAAATATAACACTTCCGGACTCCCAATCCTGAAAAATCACTTATAAAAGTTTATGATCTCGACGATGAGATTGTTGAAATTCATTACTCTTATACGAAATAGTAGCCAATATTGACAAAAAAAAAAGGCTGCCGGAAAATTGGCAGCCTTTTTAGTTAAGTACATTTTTTGACGTTTTTCAAATCTTCTCTTTTAACAATCTCTCCACAAAAGCATCCGAATTAAACTTGTCTGACAATTCTGTCATATATTCATTTAATGCGTTGATCACCTCAAGCTGCCAGAGGAATTCAGTGATTTCTTCTGCTTCATGTGTTTGTTTTGGTTGTTCTGACTTCTTTTTGGTCAGATTTTCAAAAATTCGCAATATTCTCTGAATATCTCTGATCCTTTTTGAAGCTCATGAAATTCGAGAACATCCAGTGAAACAAACCTCAATATTTTTCCAAAGTACCCGGGTTCACCTAACATTACCATCCGTTCGAGCAGCCATTGATCTATCTTAAAATATCTCGAGACATGAAAATCAGGAATAGAACCCGAAAGTGGATTTGTTCTTCTTTATCAGGATCGATACAAATGGAAGCTGCAGTAAAAAAGCCAAGATATGTTAACATCCAGCTTTTTTCTTTTTCATCCTTGTCATAAAGTTTTACAAGCCCCATTTCCTTCAAAGATGAAATCGCAAATCGTAAATTTGTTTTGCAGCGCGTAACCCCGGTATCCGTGATAAAGATATCTGCTGCGGTTAAACTGTGAAGTTTATGGTATTCCACAAATTGATCAACTATCTCATATAGAGAATATCCACCTTTGTAAAGTTCAGTGTAGTGAGTGAGAAGAAAGACCATCAACCAATATTGATAGTCCATTGGAGTAATCGCTTTTGCCGACTCTTTATCCTCATTTGAGAAAATATCCCTGTCAACCCAAAAGAAACTTTTTGCAATTCTCCGAGAATATTTTTGCGTTATACGAAGGATTTCGTGTTTCTTTGGATCTTTTCAAGTTCACCTTCAACAAGATAGATGAGGTGTTTTACATGGGTATCCTCACCGGGGTGAAGTTTTTCCTTCTGCACCGAGATGAGAAGGTCTTCAAGAACATTCAGAATTTCAAAGTTTTGCATAAAAAATTGTGATATCTATTCAGGTTATTAAACTCTATCAACAGTTTTTAATAAATGATCCAAATCGAATTTTTTGACTTCGTTTATTTAGATAAAACCATCATATTAAAATAATTAAGATTCACGAAAGAATCCATATCAGTATAAAAAAAAGGCTGCCAAAATGACAGCCTTAAAATCAATCAAATCTTTTCAAGATTGTTTGTGGGAATATTGCCTACTGATTTTTAACTCCGTATGGGAGTGACCAAACATCGCTCTCAACAGGGGTGGAATCGTCCTGAACTGCATTTTTAGTTAACACATCCATTACCATATGGAAATAACCCGCATAGTTTGTTGTGTTGAGAACTGCCTGGTAAGTTTTGATGAAACTTGTTCCACTTGAAACAGTTGATACCAAAGTAAACAGTTGTTTATTTCTGTTTACACCTCTGTTATCTGCACCGTAGTTGAGGATAACATAATCGGGATCATCTGTAGTTGAAATCACCTTAAGTGTAAGAGTCACTTCTGAATTTTTGTCAAAAAGTGGCAGTTGTTTAAATCGGGCAATTCCGCGAGCAAGATAAAAGTTGTTTGGTGAAGTAATCTCGATTGGAACAATTCCGGCAGCGGAGAGCATTAAAGATTGAATCTTTGAGCTACTGGTTGTTGTCCCACCTTGTATCGCTGACCAGGCAACAAGTTTCCAATTGTTTCTTGGATTAGATGAGCTGTTCACCTTTTCGAAAATCAGGTTTCTTTTAACAACCGCTGTGTAGTTTTTCTCAAAATTGTGTCAGTTACACTATTACTGTCTTTTTGGCTCTGATAATCAAGGTGTTGCTAAATGTGAATGTTGCAATTCCCAAAGCAGAATCGCCAACCACTCTGATCTGAAAACTTCTTGAAACAGAATTGATTTTTTCTGTGAACATCGACAGTGACCCATCCGGAAGCAACTTTTGAAGCAATCCCGGTGATATCATCCTGATAGTTCGCTTCAAAATTTAAGACAGTACTGTCTTCAGCAGCGATGGCTTGCATGGCTTCAACATTAACATCCGTCGCTTGAATAGGACTATCATCACTTTTACAGCCTGTAAAACCTGCAATGAGGAGCAGGGTAAAATGAACAGTAACTTCTTTGAAATTGATTTATACATTTTATTCTCCATTATTATTTACAAATTTCTTTTGTGATTACTCTTCTGACAAACTAATTAATTTATTAGTTTAATCTACGTAGATCAGATTCAGTAATGTGTATCACCTGACACAGGCAAATGGAATATGAGCAAATTCAATTTTTCGTCAAAACCCCAAAACTCTGTTAATTTATAAATTATCGAGAAGTAAAAAATTATTGTGTGGATATTTTTTCTCATCCGCAGAAAGGTTTTTCTCCTTAAATTCGCAAACAGGTAACAATGGACAATTTGAACAATCCGGATTTGTTGGTTTACAAAACTCCCGACCAAGCAGTATCAGGTTACTGTGAAAGCTGTGTGCCAACCCTTCCGGAATTTGCCCAAACAGTGATTTAAATGTCTTTTCCGGTTGGTTGCTCGTAACCAAACCCACTCGATTTACTATCCTGTTTACATGAGTGTCAACGGGACAAACATTTCGCCTTAGAGAAAAAAGTAAAACGCAAGATGCCGTTTTCACCCCCACGCCTTTGTAAGAGGTCAACTCATCAAGTATCTCTGAATCACCCATCGAATGAGCATGGTCTAAATTTAAAGTCCCTTTTTTTTCAAATAGATCATTTAACACTTCGAGAATGGCAGCCGATTTTTGTTTTCCCAATCCTGCAACTTTAATCTCCTCCTCAAGTGCTCTCCGTTCGAGTTGTCTGACTTCCTCCCAAGAAGAATATTTATCCTTCAGATTACGATATGCCTTCCAGGAGTTTTTATCGTTTGTATTTTGAGACAATATCGTCCCAATCAATACATCCAAAGGATCCTGCAAAAAATCACTTCGTTTTGGAACACCATAATATTCACGAAGCAGAGAGTCAATTGTTTTAATCAGAACTTCAGAACTCCGGAGATTCGGAACTTCAGTACTTCGGAGATTCGGAACTTCGATACTTCGGAGATTCGGAACTTCGGTACTTCGGAGATTCGGAACTTCAGTACATCGGTGATTCGGTGCTTTAGTGAGTCGCATTTTTTAGTAATTTTGAATAAATAATTTTTTAAAAAACTGAGGTTCTGAAGTTCTGAGGTTCTGAAGTTCTGAGATTCTGAAGTTCTGAGGTTCTGAAGTTCTGAGGTTCTGAAGTTCTGAGGTTCTGAAGTTCTAAAGTTCTACAAAAGGAGCATCCATGCCAACATTAATGGTAAGTATTTCAGGGATCAGGGGAATAGTTGGAGACGGTCTCGACCCCGAAACTCTCGTAAGTTTTACATCAGCTTATGCCAAATGGATTGGCAGCGGAACAGTTGTGATCGGAAGAGATTCAAGAATCACCGGCGCTATGGTAAGCTCAATTACAGCAGGAACTCTGAATGCTTTGGGAATTAATGTTGTTGATATCGGGATAGTTCCCACACCTACAGTTCAGTTTGCAGTGAAAACTCTGGGTGCCCAGGGAGGAATTGCGATTTCTGCAAGTCACAATCCCAATGAATGGAATGCACTTAAACTGTTAAACTCCACCGGTCAGTTCATGTCTCCTGATGAGCACAATACGATGAAAAAATTCCTCGGTCAAACAGCTGAATATAAAAGGTGGGATGGAATTGGACACTCTACATTTAACTCCACAATGTTGAAACTCCACAAAGAAAAAGCAATTGCCCTTCCACACATTGATATGGAATTGATAAAATCAAAGAAATTTAAAGTTGTTGTTGATTGTGTAAATGGTGCCGGCGTTTATGTAATTCCCGAACTTCTGCGTGATTTTGGTTGTGAAGTTATCGAGATGAATTGCGAAAAAACGGGAATTTTTCCTCGACTGCCCGAACCTCTTCCTGAAAACCTTATTGAAACGATGCAAAAAGTTAAAGAAACGGGTGCCGATTTTGGTGTGGTTGTTGACCCCGATGCCGATCGTCTTGTGCTCATCACGGATGAGGGTGAACCGTTTAGTGAAGAAAATACAATCTCACATGTGGTTAAATGGGTACTTTCAAAAACTCCGGGATCAGTGGTTGTAAATCTTTCCACTACGAGAACAGTTGATGACATCACAACTGCCGCCGGCTGTAAGGTCTTCCGTTCACCCGTTGGTGAAGCAAATGTTGTTCAAATGATGAAAGAGACCGGAGCAATTGTTGGTGGTGAAGGAAGTGGCGGCGTTATCTATCCGGCTCTACATTATGGTAGAGATTCACTGGTAGGTGTTGCAATAACCCTTCAACATCTGGCAGAATTTGGCGGAAAACTCTCTGAAATGAAGAAAGCATTGCCACAATACAGTATTGCAAAAAAGAAAATCGACATTTCGGGGAAATCTCCCGATGAAGTGCTTCAGGCGATGGTAGAGAAGTACAAAAATGAGAAAATAAATACTGATGACGGTTTAAGGATCGACCTCCCCGATCACTGGGTGCACTTCAGAAAATCAAACACAGAACCGATTATCCGTGTTATAGCCGAAGCAACTTCTTATGATGTGGCTGTAAACCTGTGTGAAAAATATTTCGCCGAGATTAAAGCCCTGATTTAAGTGATTTTTGTAAGTTGAGGTGGATAGTTCCACAGATGACACTGATTTAGCACAGATTTCAAGGATTTTGTTACGCAATACTCCCCGATACGGTTTTTAGGAGGGGGATATGTGATAATCTCCTTGGTTGTTTGATCTCTGCGGTTAACCATGATTTCCCCAAATTCTACACTAATTCAATATATATCCCATTCCAAGATTATTCACCCCGAATTAACTAAAAAAAACTTTTTATAAATATATATATTTTACTAAATTGCAACCTGTTCTTTATTTAATCTTAATCGTCAGCTGATAAGTTCATTTATCACAATAATATGCCGTTCGTCACACAACAAACAAAATCCCGGAACCCGATTGATTCTGCATAGTAGAATCAGTAAACGATTTCAAATTTAATTACCCGGAGACACACAACATGAAAACACACTTCAACTTTTTCGCAGCGCTTTTTGCTTTGCTTTTAATCGTATCCTTCATCTCCCCTGACTTGACTGCTCAGAGGAAGAAAAACAACAGTGATATTAATCACGACAGTATCGTAATTGCCAACTACGGGAAACCGGTTTATGGAACCCAACAGGCAAAAACAATTCAAGAGATCGCAAAGATTCTCAACAAAGCTGCCGGTTTGTCAGGCAACAGTATTATCAAATTCAAATTGATTCAGAATGAAGAGATCAACGCCTTTGCTTACATTAACGACAGCGTTTATGTACATACAGGATTGTTCACATCGGTTGGGAACAGTATCGAGCAACTCGCCTTTGTTCTCGCTCATGAACTTGCACATGTTCTTATGAAACACCCTGCAAAAGGTGATGAATTCCTCAATAAAAACCCAAATGCAACCGAAGAACAGTTCTTGAAACTCAGCCGTGAGATGGAATTTGAAGCTGACAAGTATGCCGTTCTCTATACCATGAGAGCAGGCTACTCCCCTCTCGGCGGTATCGAATGGTTCAACTATATGACCAACAAGGGTTACGAGTACACACCTCATACAATGAACTCGGTAACACATCCAAACTTTACAGCAAGAGTTGTTGAAGTATTCAAACACATCGCAACCTATTATGAATATGCAAGAAATTTTGAATATGCCCAGATTTATTTGAACTCGGGTGATTATAAAAACGCCATCGCATCATACAATAAATTTCTCTCGGCTTATCCTAACTTCAAAGAAGGATATAACAACCTCGCAGTTGCCGTACTTTCACAAAAAATCAGCCAAAAGGGAATTAATCTTGAAGTGCTGCTTCCAACCACACTTTCTAAAGTTGATTTCTTCACAAACATTTTTACAGTAAACACCAAAAGAGGTGAATATAACCTGAAGAATTCAGAACTTACTGAAGCTGAAAAAGCCCTCACAAAAGCTCTTGAACTCGATCCTAACTACCTCCAGGCTTATATCAATCTTGCAGTGCTTAACACCCTTACAAAAAATGTGAAAGCTGCCAATGATGCCATTGCCAAAGCTGAAAAAGTAACCAAACAATCTTACGATGTCATGATTGCAAAAGGTTTCCTCCAGCTCGAGCAGAATAAATATAAAGAAGCAGCCGATATCTTCAAATCTGCCCTTAAGGTTGACCCAAAAAGACCTGAAGCTCTCTTCAATATGGGTCTCGCTTACACTTATGGCTCAATGAAAACTGAAGCTATCAACACCTGGAAAAATTTCTTGAAAGACTTTAAGGATAGCTACTACGCTTCAAAAGCCAAAGATAAACTTGATGTTCTCGAAGGCAAAAAAGCTCCAACAACTGACAAGAAAAAAGATCCTTCACCAAATGATAACAGACCAAATACCAGACCTAAAAATCAGGTAAAATCTTCACTCGCACCGGGAACACTTGTTTTTGCAGGACTTACAACCGGAATGAGCCAGGATGATGTACTTAAAAAACTTAAATTACCTTCAGACAAAGATAAAGATGAATACGGCGATATCTGGTCATACGATACACCAGGGCTCATAATCTACTTTGACAAAGCTAATAAAGTTGTAGGTATCACTTCTTTTGATCCATCTGTGAAACTGACAATCAACAAAAAGACTTTCAGTGTTAACAGTGATCTCGAAGAAGTTCTTTCGATCCTTGGCGAACCTGATTTCCACGATGATTACGGTTCCGAACAGCAGATGGTATTTGAGAAATATGGAGTTATCATCTACGCAATTGATGGACTTATAGCCGGGATAATGGTTTACTAATAACTTTTTAATGAATTGAAATCGGAAAGCCGCTTCTTTAACGAGGCGGCTTTTTTTTTATCTTCTTTTTCTGCCGTTTATCAATATTCCTGCCTGTCCAATTAAAAATTCTCACTATTTTTCCCGGTCAAATAATACAGGAAATTACCATGTTCAGATCGATCATACAACTGATTTTACTCACCCTGACCGCTATTCCACTTGTTGCTCAAAATTCTGATCTGTTTATTTACAGAGAGTTTGAGAATGCTGTAAAAAAAGGCACACGCACGATGGATGGTATTCCGGGATCCGCCTACTGGGTTAATTCAACAAACTATAAAATTAAAGCCTCACTTGAACCCGTGACAGGAAAGATATCGGGAGAAGCTTCCATCGTTTTTTCGAATAACAGCCCCGATGATCTGAAAAATCTTGCCTTCAATCTTTATCCTGACCTTTATAAGAAGGGATCTCAAAGGAATGTTGATGTCAGTCCCGAGGACCTCACCGATGGTATGAATTTACAGGAATTGATCATTAACGGAGCCCCGTTCCAGCTCGACAAAATGCAAAGGAACAAAGCAAAAGGATTAATAAAACTTCCCGAACCGTTAAAATCAAAAACTTCACTTTCAATCACGGTGAAGTGGTCGTTCACAATGCCTAAAAATCCCGATGCACGAATTGGCACATATGGAGATTCGTCATATTTTGTTGCCTACTGGTATCCACAGGTAGCTGTTTATGATGATATCACTGGCTGGGATGCTCTGGGATATGAAGGTGAGCATGAGTTTTATAACGACAACAACAGTTTTGAAGTGGAACTGACAATTCCCGATGATATCCTCGTTTGGGCAACGGGTACTCACTTAAACACAAAAGAACTGTTTTCTGAATCTTACTTTAAAAGATATGAAACAGCCAAAAAATCGGAAAAACCCGTTATCATCTGCGAACCCGGTGAAGTTAAAGATGTGTTAAAGCCGGGTGGTGTAAAGACCTGGAAATTTAGTGCAATAGATGTGCCTGATTTTAGTTTTTCAGTCTCCAACAATATGAGATGGGAGGCTGTGGGTCTCCCGGTAGAAAACGGTAAACGAAATGTATTGATCAGTTCGGTGTATCGACCCGGTACTGATTCCCTCGTTGGTGAGGTAATCACACTCTCCCGCCATATAATCAAATATTTTTCTGAAGAATTTCCCGGAATCCCCTACCCCTATGAAACAATGACTGTATTTAACGGGAGTGGAGGAATGGAATTCCCGATGATGGTGAATCAGGATGTCGAAAACGACCGTTGGCTGGCAACTTATGTTACTACTCATGAAATAGCTCACACCTATTTCCCATTCCTTACCGGAACCAATGAAAAAAGATTCTCCTGGCTTGATGAGGGAATGGCTGTTTATCTCCCGTTAAGCGAACAGACAAAAATTTATGGTGGACTAAGGTATGATGAAATGACTGCTTCAAATCTCAGCCGCACGATGGGTACACAAAATGATGTCCCTTTAATGATTCCTTCCCACTTTGTTCAGGGTGGTGCCCATATGATTGGAGCATATGCCCGCTCGGGAATGGCTTTCCTGATACTTGAAAACATCATTGGCAAAGATATCGTTAAAAAGTCTATCCAGGATTTTGTTAATGTCTGGAAACACAAACACCCGACGCCTTACGATTTCTTCTTCTCGATCAATAAATCTTCAGGTAAAAATTTGAACTGGTTCTGGAAGGCATGGTTTTTTGATTATGGATATCCATCACTCGGATTAAACGATATCGATCTTAAAAACGGGAGAAAGTTTGAAGTGGTAAAAAAGGGACATTTCCCCGTCCCTGTGGTTCTTGAAATATTATTTGAAGACGGCACTGTTGAAAAAATCTCAAAAACAGCAGAAGTTTGGAAAAATGGAGAAAAGTCATTAGTTTTGAGTGTGCCTGGAACCAAAAAGATAGACAAGATAACTCTTGGCTCCCCTAAAATTCCCGATGTTGATAATTCAGATAACATACTTAACCTGACGAAATAAAAAATGCATGCTTGAAGAAATAAGAAACTATTGTTTAGCAAAACCCGGGGTTGAGGAAACTCTCCCCTTCGATGAAGATTCTCCCGTTTACAAAGTAATGGGGAAAATGTTTGCCATCATTTCGGTTACTCCACCACATTGCATAAGTTTAAAGTGTGATCCTGAAAGGGCGGTGGAATTGCGGGAAGAGTATGAAGGAATTACCCCGGGTTATCACATGAATAAAGTCCACTGGAATACCGTTCAGTTTGATGGAAGTGTGCCCGTCAGATTAGTGAATGATCTTGTGGATCACTCCTACGAGCTTGTGGTAGCAGCACTTCCCAAAAAAATGAAAGAAGAATTACAAAGGCTTAAAGATGAGGAGTAAACTTCCCGGCGCCCCGACAAGTATTTTTGCAGTGATGTCGGGTCTCGCAAGAGAACATAACGCAATCAACCTTTCACAGGGGTTTCCCGATTTTGATCTTTCTCCGGAATTGATTGAGTTGATGGATAAAAACATGAGACAGGGAAATAACCAGTATGCTCCTATGCCGGGGGTAGAACCGTTAAGGGAAGAAATTTCAGTTAAAATTAAGAGGGATTACGGCAAATTCTACAATCCGGAGACTGAAATTAATATTACAGCCGGTGCAACTCAGGCTCTTTTCACAGCGTTTAATACATTTGTTTTTCCGGGAGATGAAGTAATTGTAATAGAACCGGCATACGATTCCTATATACCATCAATCATCCTGAATGGTGGAAAACCTGTTCCAATCCCGTTAACTGAAAACTTCAGATATGACTGGGATCAAATCAGGTCAGCCATCACTCCCAAAACCAGAATGATTGTAATCAATTCTCCACACAACCCTCTCGGAACAATTTTTCACGAAGAAGACATAACAGCACTTACGGAAATCACCCGCGGAACTGACATTTTGATATTGAGTGATGAAGTGTATGAACATATTATATTCGATGGAAAAACGCATCTAAGCATGGCAAAGTATCCGGAACTTGCTGACCGATCATTGGTGATTTCTTCTTTTGGAAAAACTTTCCATGCAACCGGCTGGAAAGTTGGATACATTGCCGGACCTGCAAAATATATTGCGGAGTTCAGAAAAATCCATCAGTTTACGGTATTTGCAGTGAATACTCCGGCGCAAATGTCCTATTCTGAGTTCCTGAAAAATCCCGAAAATTATTTGCATTTAAACGAATTTTATCAGAATAAAAGAGATTTCCTGAATTCCTTTTTCACCAACACAAAATTAAAATTTACTCCGGCGGAAGGAACCTATTTTCAGATATTTGATTATTCTGAATATTCAGATGAGGATGATTTTACATTTTCAAAACGATTAACTGCAGAAGCAGGAACTGCCGTAATTCCCCTCTCACCATTTTATACTGTCGATTATTCCGGTAAAAAGATCAGAGTCTGTTTTGCCAAAAAGAATGAAATTCTAAAAGAAGGTGCGGAGAGGGTACTTGAGTACTTGAGAACTTCGGAACTTCAGAACCCCGGTACTTCAGTGACTTGAGAAACTTGAGCGACAAATTCATCCGTGGAAATCCGTGCTGCATCCGTGAAATCCGTGGAACTATTTAAAAATCCCCTTCTGCGTAACTCCATTTAATCTGCGTGTATCTGCGTCCTCTGTTTACTTTATTGCATTACTGGATTACTGGATTTTTATGCGTGTACCTGCGTCCCTTAAAACTCCAACAAATCGAGCATGCTTGTTTTCAGAAATTTGGTAAAATTTCCGGTGAGGAAAACAAGGTCACTGTGGGCGAGAGGAGTTTTGATAACAATAATCCGATTATAGATAAGGTCGTCTTTTTGTAGTGCGGCTTCTTCAATGTTGAGATGTGGGATGTTTCCGGTCTCAAGTCTTTGAAGCATTCGCATGGTTCCCTCTCTAGTGCCGGACCCTTCAGTCCAGATACTTATCAGTTTCCCTTCAAAAGTCATCAACCAATCGAGATATTCATCGATATAACCATATGTTGCATCAAACAGATAGACATCACGAATTTGATGAGTAATTCCTCCAAACAGCAGGATTTTTGAGAGAACCCTTACACCCCCCGAGTGGCATGCAATTACAATTTTCCCCGGGATGGTTTCTTCAATTTCTTTTCTCCCCTTAAGCGAATCCATGATTTCTTCGAGTAGATTAAGAAATCCGTTCTCCTTTTCAAGTTTGCCGTAATATGAATCTGCAGCATTTTTTGGACCTTCAGGGATCACAAGAATCGCATTTTTCCTTGCTTCAAGGAATTGTTCAAGCATCTTAAAATCACGAAGGACGCCATCAACATTGTTGTACCATCCATGAAAATAGAAAACAAAATCGACACTTTGATTCACTTTATACCCGGGTGGAACATACACTGCTACAGTGTTATCATCATAATGACCCGAGTAAGGGAGTCCGTTATAGCCGTTTATTCTTCCTTCATCGGGAAATGGTGCATTTTGCAAATGGAATTTGTAAAGCCTCCCCGGCTCAGTTTGTGCCGGAGTGGTTACAAAAGAAGTAATCAATAAAAAAGTTATACCAATAAGAGATAGCCTTTTAGGGCTCAATAAATGAAACACTATAACATTACCACCTGATGGTCGATACATTCAACATCAAGTTTATCGATCAGGTATTCGTAGAATCCGAGACCGTATTTATTTGCAAAATAGAAATAATTTAATTCTCTTTCCTGAAGATTATCGTGTGGAAGAATCATCGAATAACTTTTTTGCAGCTGGTTTAAAGTACTTTCATGTCTGCGAAGCCTGGCAGATTCTGCCTTTCCTTTAAGTTCAGAAAAATATTGCATAGTTCTCTGTTTACTTCGTTCAACGGGATCGGTAAGAGTTTTGTCGATTTCGGTCAGGTATTCTTTTAGTTCATCAAAAACATTTGCCACTTTATTTTCAGAGACTTCAAATTTCCCATCAATATCATATTCAGAGATTTTTGCAGCAACTTTGTTAAAGATTTCACCTTTTAGTTCAAAAAAATCTTTCACTGAAAGATCAAACTTCTGGGTGAGAGTTTGAACACTTTTTTCCACAATAGTTGCGCTAATTCTTGGATAAGCAATTGGTGTGGCAATATTAAATGCTTTATAAAGCTGGATAATCTGTGCAAAATAGGAAATCTCAGCAGGTCCTCCCACATAAAATGCAGTTGGGAAAAGATAATCCTGACATACGGGACGAAGAATCACATTTGCGCTGAACATCCCCGGTGAACTTTCAAGAAGTTGTAACAATTCATCTTTTGTGAATTTAACTTTCTTGCGTTTTAATCTGAATTCATTGTTCTCAAGGGGATCAAGAAGATATCTTCCTCTTTCATTATTTACAAAGAGATTAATCGGTCTTATCTTAACCTGAGAGTGATATTCCTCATCAAGTCCTGCGCTTACAGAAATAAGTTTTGTGGCGTGTGCTCTGTAGTTTTCGATCTCTTTTCTGAAAACAGGCACAAGTAACCTTTTTACATCCTCAGTCTGTGGATTAAAAATAACAAGTCCATATTTGTCAAAAAACTTAAACATCATTTCGCTGAAAGATTCTGCTATTGTCCTCCCCTGTTGATAGATGGAACTCAAGTAGCCAATAACATCCTGTGTAAATTCAGTAGTTCGCAGTGAACTTCCGAGTGATGTTATAAAATCTTCAATTTCCTGCTCAAGTCTTATCCCACCAACACTCCCTGCTTCTTTTTCACCTTCTTCTTCAACGCTATAAGTTATTTTTTCAACTTTATTATCGTTGTTGATAACATTAATCGAACTGATCTCTTCAAAATCATGATCATCACCGGCGAGCCAAAAAACAGGTACAAAATTCATGTCGGGATACTTTTGAGCAAGCAGGTTGGCAAGTTTAATTGCTGTGATGGTTTTATAAATCGTATAGAGGGGTCCGCCGGCAATTCCCAGTTGCTGACCGGTAACCACTGCGAGGGTGTTTTTCTCTTCAAGAAGTTTGATGTTTTGTGAAGTTTTTGTGGATATCCTTTTACTCAGATATTGATTTTTAATGGTCTGAGTCACCTGTTTTCTGTCAGATGGATATTTTGAAAGAACATCCTTGAAATGTGGTTCGTAGATTGCCTCATTTCGAAAGTCCTTTATATAATATTTTGCCACTTTCTTAAAATTATACAGATAATCAAGATAAAGTGGTGACTGCCCGGGAATGTCATTAAAGTCGATCTTCATTGCAAAAACTTTTAGATTTATGATTTCAAAGATACTTATTATAGAGCCAAGAGCAAAGTCACGAATATTTGGACGCTACTAAAACTTAATTTTTATTTAAAAGATGTTTTAAATCACCCTCATGTAAAATTGATTGTATATAAACCAAGAATTCCGTAATTTGAGGGTACATTTCACTTCAATTATTCATAAAGGAGCCAGATATTCATGGCATTTTTACGATTCTCTTTCCTCTTTATCCTTCTGTCAGGGCTGATGATTGCTCAGGATTCGAATGATAACGATAAGGACAATTCAAAATTATGGTCGAAATTAATGAAAGACCAGAATTTTACAACTGCAGCGGGAGATAATTCATTCATCTACATCCCTGCACCTAATGTAAATCGGCATCTTCGCGTTGCCGGCGCTGAAGCTACTCTTTATCCTAACTTCAGACCTTTTCCAACAACCAACTCCACTCAGTCAGAACTCAGTATCGATGTTCATCCATTAAACATGGGCATCCTTCTTCTTTCTGCTAACTCCACCTCCTGGAATGGTAGTACGATCGGTACACTTTATGGAACCGGTACTTACCTCACAACCAATGGTGGAACAAACTGGACCGGTTGGGATGATCCTCCATACGGAAGAAACTCCGGTGATCCCGTTTCTGTGATTGCACCCAATGGCTTTATGCATGTTGGTTACATTCACGATGGTGGTGGTCAGGGTGTGGCTTCTTCCTCAAATAATGGTGTCAACTGGACAACTTCGCAAGCAGGACCAAACCCTTCAAGCTCAGCTGATCTTCTTGATAAAAACCACATGACCGCTGATAAAACAGTTGGAAGTCCATACGAAAACAGACTTTATAATGCATGGACAGCTTTTGTTACCGGTAGTCCAAATAATGAAATGATCGAACTTGTTTGGTCAAGTAATAATGGACTTACATGGAGCACACCTAAAAACATCTCTGCTGCAGTTGCATCCGGAAGTCACGATCAAGGTATCAACCTTTCGACCGGACCAAACGGAGAAGTATATGCAGCCTGGGCGATTTATGATGCCTGGCCGGGTGGTGAGGATGCTATCGGGTTTGCCAAGTCAACCGATGGTGGTGTTAATTGGGCACCTGCTACCAGAGCTTATTCAGCTTTGAATTTTGGTATCCGTGGAAACTTAAAACCCACTTCTATCAGAGTTTCATCATTTCCTTCAATGGCTGTTGACAGAACCAACGGACCCGGAAGAGGAACCATCTATATCACATGGCCACAAAGAGGTGTTGCACCTGCAGGAAGTGATCCTGATATTGTAATGATGAAATCAACCGATGGCGGAACCACATGGTCTGCCCCTGTCAGAGTTAACAATGATCCTTTAAACAACGGTAAAGATCAATATTATCCATGGATGACTGTAGATCAAACTACCGGACATGTTTACTCTGTTTGGTATGACAGTCGTGATATGAGTAATGACTCTGCATCTGTTTACATGGCAAGATCAACCGATTATGGACAGACTTTTGAAAACATCAAAATCTCTGATTCCAAATTTAAACCCAAAGCCATCAGCGGTCTCGCAGGCGGTTATCAAGGTGACTATATCGGTATCACAGCAAAAGATAATAATGTCTGGGCATACTGGGCAGACGACAGAACCAACGCTTATCAGGGTTGGGTAGGTAAAGCATCATTTGGTCCAACAATCAATCATGAACCTTTGGGCAATACTGAAAATCTGGCAGGTCCCTATGTTGTGAACGCAACTGTTGAATCAGCTCTTCCTCTTGCAACAAACGGCGTAAAAGTTTACTACGGCAGAGGAACAAATGGTGAAATCACTGATTCTTTGATCATGACCAATAGCTCGGGGAATAACTGGACTGCTTCCATCCCCGGAAACGGTCAGCCTAACACATATAATTATTATATCTACGCAATGGATAACACCGGCGGATTTTCGTCGTTCCCATCCGGCGCACCAGGTAACAAACTCAGTTTTATTGTAGCTACTGACACTGAAGCTCCTGTTGTTAATCACTCCGTTTTAGGTGATCAATACAGAGAAACATGGCCTGCAATGGTTATGGCTGATGTAACAGACAATATCGGTCTCGATAGTGTTTATGTTCTCTATAAATTGAATACAAGTGGTCCTCTTAACAGAATTAACCTTTCAATGTTAACTGAAGCACAGTATTCAGGAGTCTTTGGATTGGATACAGCGAATATCGTCGTTGGTGATACAATCTATTACAGAATTGTTGCCAAAGATGCAGGTGTAGCTCATACATTGGGATATCACCCTTCATCCACCGGTTGGAATACATTTAAATTTGTTTCTGACAACACTCTTCCTGTAGTTACCCATACCGCTCTCAGAGATGTTGCCAAATTGAGATGGCCTCCTAAAGTTTCTGCAAATGCTACCGATAACCTCGGTATCTATTCAGTAACTGTTGACTACACTGTAAACAATGCAACACCAAGAACTTTCTCACTTGCCAATGTTTCAGGCAGTGTTTATGAAGGATTCTTTAATATCGATACCACCCAGATCACCGCTGGTGACTCGGTTCAATACCGTATTAAAGTTGTGGACAATTCAACAAGCAGAAACACTGTTTATTTCCCTGCTTCCGGTACATCACAATTTAAGGTAATCAACACCCTTGGTGTTGTTCTTATAATTGATGATGATCTTACACTCGCTGAAAGATCGAGCGAAAAAGGAAAAGGAAACGAATCCACTCCTCTCGGAGCTTCGGGAACACTCTTTAGCACTACACTTCTCGCTGAAGGTTATATTGTTGATAATGTAACTTTTACAGCTTTTGATACCACTGTGCTTGATAACTACGATGTTGTTGTCATGACTGCCGGTGCAAAAACTGGTTCAGCCATTTTTGACAATCTTGCAAAAAGAACTGCTATTGTCAATTACTCACTTCGCGGTGGCAAAACCATCGTGGAAGGTGGTGAGGTTGGTTATACCTATCGTCAATCAGGTACAACTACAGACAAAGATCCTTATTTCCGTAATAATGTTCTTCAATGTTCTTCATGGGTATCTGACATGTCGGGCACCGGACTTCTCAAAAAGACCGTACCTGGCCATGAAATGTTTACCATGCCTAACTATATTCCTGATTCTCTCGCATTCACAGGCACTTCTTATGGAGACAGAGATGCAATGAGAATTATCCCGAACAAACCGGGTATCTATAAAATTGCAGGCTGGTATCCTTCATATCAGGATACAGCAGGTATTATCCTCTACTCGCCTGACAATAATCCAACCAATGTTAGAAATGCATTCTTTACATTCTCCGTTGGTACGATGGTTAATCAAACAGTTGCCGCACAGTTCATAACAAATGCATTAAATTTCATGATGAGTGGTGGCGGTGGAATTCCTGTTGAACTGGTTTCTTTCTCAGCTTCTGCTGAAGGAAATTCTGTTCTTGTAAACTGGATGACAGCAACCGAAGTTAACAACCAGGGCTTCTCTGTTGAAAGAAAAATCGCCAATGGTTCGTTTGTTAATGCAGGATTTGTATCAGGAAGAGGAAACTCACTTGAACCAACTGCTTATTCATTTGTTGATAAAGGTCTTGAATCAGGTAAATATATCTATCGCCTGAAACAAGTGGATTATGATGGAACAACTACCTATTCAGCAGAAGTTGAAGTGGAAGTTGGAACACCAACTGTTTTCGCTCTCGAGCAA
Source organism: Ignavibacteriales bacterium (assembly GCA_016707285.1). Lineage (GTDB taxonomy): Bacteria > Bacteroidota > Ignavibacteria > Ignavibacteriales > Ignavibacteriaceae > UTCHB3. The sequence goes on along the minus strand of JADJIA010000003.1, from coordinate 556,162 downwards.
AACTATCCAAATCCATTCAACCCTTCTACTGTGATCAAATATTCGATCCCTGTTGATGGAATGGTTTCACTTAACATCTACAATACTCTTGGTGAAAAAGTTACCACACTTGTCTCCACGATACAAAAAGCCGGCAGTTATGAAGTTTCATTTAATGCTTCAAAACTTGCTTCCGGTGTTTATATCTACAGACTTGAATCGGGCAACTTCTCAACTGTAAAGAAAATGATCCTTAACAAGTAAGATTAATGCATTGATGCACTAATCTGTCAGAATTCGAGGCTGTTCATGAAAGTGGACAGCCTCTTTTTTTTTGACCTCCTCACAGAACTACATCTCACTCATCAAATAATACTTTCATCTAATTATTTTATATACTGTTCATCAACATTTTGATTGTTTATGAAATAAGTATTCATAATTTTGCATTCATAAAACTGCGCTACAGGAGACAATGGATTTTAACAACACCTGTTCCTCCATTTTAATAAATCTGTCTAAAGTTTTGCAGTTATTTAACCATTAATAATCATCATCAAATCCTTTTAAAAAAAAGAGTACAGGAGAGATTTTTATGAAAAAAAGTCTTTATTCATTTCTTACGCTTGCAGCCTTGACCACAATTTTTATCACCGGTTGTAAAGTTGAAACAGAAAAAAAAGAAACAAAAACTGTAGCTTCCTCACAGGAAGATCTCGTTAAAAGAGGTGAATATCTCGTAACTGTTGGAGGTTGCGACGATTGCCACAGCCCCAAGGTTTTTGGACCTCAAGGACCGGCTATCGACCCGGAGCGGAGACTTTCAGGGCATCCTGAAAATGTGGCTCTCGAGTCCGTCGATAAAAATACATTAAAGTCATGGGTTTTGTTTAACGCACACAACACTGCAACTGTGGGTCCATGGGGAGCTACTTTTGCCGCCAACCTTACTCCTGATGCAACAGGACTTGGCACCTGGACAGAAGAACAGTTTATAAAGGCATTAAGGGAGGGGAAATTTAAGGGACTGGACAACACCCGTCAATTGCTGCCACCAATGCCATGGCAATCTTATGCAAAGATGACAGATGATGATCTGAAAGCAATGTTTGCCTATTTGAAGACAATCAAGCCGGTTAAAAATTCAGTTCCTGCACCAATTGCACCACCTGATTTGAAGTAATGATTTAATCAAATTTATAAATCAGTTTTAATTAAAAAGAGGCTGACGGAATTCCTGTCAGCCTCTTTTTTTGTGGTAATTACATCCCAAGATAATTGAGAACAAATTTCATAAATTTGTTTCTCTGCTGAGTATCGGTTATTGTTTCAAAAGGAAAACCGGCGACTACTGTTTTATATCCTCCTCTGAACCCTGCTGCGGCACTGTTGGTGTTCTCAGAATATCTTAGAAGTGTTTCTCCCTCTTTTTCAGGATTTATTGCCTGTGGGGCTTCAACTCTGTAGATATTTGCAGAATGGTCGGTGTTAAATTTGAATTTCATATCCAGACTGCTTTCATATTTTGTAACACTCGAAACTTCTCCGTTGGTAGAAGCGAATTCGGTTCCAAGTTTAACTTTCAACACTTTGCTTCCAAATTCAGTAGTTTCTGTTTCCAATTCAGACCCCACATAGGCTCCACTTATGAAGAGGGATTTGCCACTATTTAAAAACTCTCCCAGTTGTTTTTTCAATTGAGGTGTGAAAAGTTGGTAATTCTCAGCTATCACGGGATCGAGTCCCAATTTTGATTTAGTATATCTTTCTTCACCGGCAATCAAATCAACCAAATCAAAACCGTTTAGGGGTATCTTACCATCCTCCACTGCTTCGTCACTCGTGCTGGAAAATGAAAATCCTGCTTCCAGCATCGCTTCTCCATGAATTGATGGATAGTCGAAACTGTTGCCGGCGATAACAAGACATTCCTTATCTGACTTACTCGCTCCAAAACCGGGAGCGTCGTTTGACTTAAATTCAGATTTTCTGTCAAAATTTATCTGCTCACCCGTGAAAGCCACATCTTTTTGATATTGAACTCCTTCGTCAAAGTTGAAGAGAAATCCTTCAAAATCTTTTTCCACAATTTGCGCCGGAGCGGCAAGGCGATCAAAAGCGTTTATAATCAAAAGTTTTTTGTTTTTATCTTTTCCAATTCCGACACTTAAAATTTCCGACGGAAAACTTTCACCACCACTGTTAATGGCGGTGATCTTATAACTTATAACTTTCCCTTCAGGGATATTCAAGTCAACAAAACTGTTGGTTCGGGTCAGGGTGCCATTGTCAAATCCCCCATTGCCTTCTCTTTTATATACTATGTAACCCTCGGGACTTGCTGTGGGCTCCAACGGATCATTTACAGGCTCCCATGAAAGACTTACATTCTGCCCGTTAAGCAGTGCTGAAAAGCCATTTACAGGAAGTGGCTGAATAGCATATTTTTCTTTGTTTGAATGAGCAATAAATTTGACCATCCCTTTATATATTGCTCTTGATGCTGTAAACCGAAACTTTGGATCCCAAAAGAATTTCATTTCGGCAAAGTTTTGATGCGACAAAAGTTCAAGAAGAATCCCCGGTATATTTCCTCTTACAGCCTCGGCATAGTTTGCATCCATTAACTCACGGCGTGACCATTTTTTATCAAAGTGAAACTTTATATCATCAACAATTTGGGATTGTACAATGTCGGCGAGGTCCCTGTTCGCCATTCTGCTTCTGCCGCCGGGAAATATGGTTGTATCCATTCCAAATGAACTGTGAATCATCAGGGTGCCAACAACCGAATCAGCACCCAAAATTCCGGCGTCTGTGTGCCATGCCATTGTAAGATCCACCGGAATCTTAAGACCCTCAAAATCCTTTTGTTTGTTGGGTCCTGCAGGTGCTCCATTCAACCAGTTGGCATACTCGGCACGAGCTCTGTAATCATCAACATAATCATCAACATCTTTCCCCATATTGTAAACGAGCGTGTCTTCAACCCCCAGAAATTGTAAATAATACCTTGCACCCTCTGCAAATTTTGGCTTTCCGCTTGTTTTTCCATTTCTTTTTACAACTCCCATACCACCGCCAAATCTAACAGCATCAGAGGTTACATTACCATCAAAATTGCTTTTATTTGAAAGTACCACTGCTGCTTTTTCACGGTTAAAACCATTTGGAAACTTAAATGTCCCAAGGTAAATCCATGTCCCCCATCCTGCTGTCTGGTTTACTCTAAATGAGGTTTTTCCGCCTGCATGGTAAACGGTATAAATTGCGTCAGGGATGTTTTTTGATTCCGAATCCTTTCCGTATGCAACATAAACTGCATATTCACCTTCTTCAGGAATATCTGCCATGTAACTGAGTTTACTGTCTCCTTCTCTGCTCGTAGAAGTTTTTATGAAAGAGCCCAACCGGAATGGATTTACATTTGCATCATAACCATCTGCTTTATGTAAAAATCCTTTACCATCGTTCTTCCAGTTTTCTAAACCCTCAACCCTGCTTTTCCCGTTACTGCTTTCATTGTCAATTATTACCTCACTGATTTGAAAATCCCTCTCTCTGGGAAGAAAAACACCTGCACCAGCATTCTCAAGCATAGGGACGAGGTACGGCACCACCATCGAAGTAGTGAGAAGGTCTTCAACAGACCCCCACAGCCTGGCTCTCTGCCATTGCCATCTGTCATCTTCGTGACTGTAATACCAACCATGCGAATTCCAAACAACCAGATTGCGTCCTGTCAGTCCGTTTTTGATTTCAAACGGTTTGTCATCATTTGATACCAGTGAAAACTTGTTCCGCTCGGTGGGAAGCCTGAGAGGGTCCTGATCCATATTCACCCGGTAATAATTTGGAACCATTTCCTTTAGCTCAAATGCTCCGATAAATATCTTCAGTCCACTGTCTTTGAAACCGTTTTTGTTTTTAAATTCGGTCAGTCTTTCAGTGGCTTTGCTAATATCAATTTCCCTTAAAACATTGCCTGAAGTCCGGCGATTAAACACTATTGTCAAATTTTTATAACTATCAATAAAGACAGAATCCACCCTTGATGCCGGGGGGAAATTGTAAAGTTTATGGTTTGATTTTAATTCTGAAGTGAGCTTTTTCCTGAATTCCTTAACCCTGTTATCCATCCCTTGTTGAGCGAAAAGTAAGGAGGCAAAAAGAGTAAGAATAAATAAAAGAGTTAATTTAATTGATCTCATAATAGTGTCCGTTTTATATTTGGATTCGCAATTTTCTTTTTTTGAACATCAAAACTTACAAAAGCCCAATGAAGAAAAACAAAAACCTCGCAATATTTTTATTTTTTGCTGCAATAGTTCAGATTTATGTAATCTACCATTTTTATGAAAAATCGGTGGAAAATGAGCGAAAAGAGGTTTTTATGCTCCGTTCACAGGCTTTTGAGAAATTGACAACCGGTGCTTTTGATTCTGCGGTAAAAATCTATAATGCAATACTTGAAATCGACTCCAAAGACAGTTCTGCACATCTTTTTAGAGGACTTGCCTACCAGGGGATGAAAAAATTTCCGGAAGCTGAAACTGATTTTAAGAAAGTGCTGGAAGATTATCCCGATAAAGTTGATGCAATCATTCTTCTGGGTAACCTCTATTCAGAGATGGGTGATGATAAAAAAACCGCAGAGAATTATGATAAAGCCGGAAAGATTGACCCCTCAAACCCCCTTGTGCCAATTTATAAAGCGGCTTTCTACCTAAAATCAAAAGACCCCGACAGGGCAATCGTGGAGCTTGAAAAAGTACAAAAATTGCGCCCCGACTTTGAAAGTTTACAAACTTTTTTTGGAGAAGCCTATTTTCAAAAAGGTGAGTTTGAAACCGCTATGATCTATCTTAAAACAGCAATTGAAAAGAACAACGGTGACCAAAAAGCATGGCTTGTTTCGGGAAGTATTCTTGCATCAAATGGAGATAAGGCAGGGGCTTGTAATGCCTTTGAAGAAGCGGTCCGCAGCAATTCAATTTCTGCAGCGGACTCGCTTAAAAAGTACTGTAGGTAGAACTCCGGAGATTCAGAACTTCAGTACTTCAGAGTTTCTGTTCTGAGGTTCTGAGGTTCCGAGGTTCTGAGGTTCCGAGGTTCCGAAGTTCTGAGGTTCCGAAGTTCTGAGGTTCTCTAAGGTTTCCGTATCCCAAACATGAGGTTGCTTCTGCCCGGTTCCCAGTAGTATCCGATACCAAACGGGAGGGGTTTTACATTATCCTTTTTACGATATTCGGCTTGGAGGTCTTTCTGGACTCTTCCGGCAAACATCGGGATTGGAGCAGTGTAGGTTCCGTAGAATCTTCTTTCCCATTTTGTCGCATCAAAATATTTGAGGGGAATTCCGCTGTCTTCCTGCACCATATAACTTGCATTGTTTACAACAAAATCTCTGATTCCGTTAAATCCGCCCTGATGCATCAAATAAGAAGCTGCTTTTGCCATCGCTGCAAAAGGTTTCATATTGTTGATGAACTGCTGGAAATCGGCTTTTTTAGGGAAACCGGCATCTGAAAGATCGGTACTAAAGAAGTAGAGTCTTTTTACAGTTTTTGCTTCTTTATCTGTAAATTTGATCAGAACGCCGTCATATCTCGTTTTTAATTTGCTTTCAGTAATGTCAGATTTTTCGTAGGTCAGTTTTCCGGTTTTGTCCATTTTGATATACTCAATGTCGAGCACACGGTTGCCGGTTTTAGCAAGAAAAATCAGAAGGACAGGAACTGTTCCGTTCACTCTTCCCTGTTGAAAGTCGGATGCCATGTCAATCGTCTTAAAAAAACCACCGGTTGTGAGCGTATTTAACGAAGTCTGAAGACTGTTCAAATATGCATTTAAGACATTTGGTTGCAATTTGTTCAAATTTGGAAGTTGTCCAACGGGTTCAAGACCAATGAGGACAAAATTGTCAAATGCAGGGAAAAATGTATTTGCAAAAAGAAAATCGGGACCACCAAAAGGGTAAAAAAGAGTTTTGCAATCTGCTGAGATATCTTTTAGCTCAGTAGCAGCCCATTCTCTAATCGGAGCAAGTCTTTTCTTTTCAAGACCGTCCCATCTGCCGGAAAATCCTTTAGAGTATGATTTCCACGCATTGGTCTTAAAAAGGGGTGCGATTTCGCTTGTAGAGTCAACCGTCATCCCGGCAAAGAATTTAGAGATGTCGTCATAAGTGCTCTTATATTTTGAAGCATCATACGGCTCACCGGTTCCATTTTCATCTTTAACTTGCGCTATTGAGTCTTTTTTAACAGAATCACTAACAACGGGTGATTTATCACCGGCGTTGGTATTGTTGTTGCAGGCAGCAAAAGTTAGTGATGCCATTAAAATTGTAATAAAAAATAAGACCGATAGTGATCTTGAAATTTGTTTCATGTGCTTTCCGATTAATTAAGAATTCGTGTGGCTCTAATAAAGCGTTTTTTGTAATACTGATTGTCAAGAAGTGTAATAACCACTCCGGTTTTTCTTCCTTCTGCATGGATAAATCTGATATTTCCATTGGCATCACGGTCGTAAGCCAATCCGACATGTCCGATCCATTTTGAGTTTGGGTTACCCCCTCCAAAGAAGATCAAATCGCCGGGTTCAATTTTTGAGTAAGGAATATCCGGTCCCAGGATACATTGGTCGGCAGGCATTCTGGGTATGGGTTTGCCAATTTTATTAAAAAGGAAATACATAAAACCTGAACAGTCGAAACCCCGTTCCGTAGTACCTCCCCAAACATAAGGGTACCCTAAATATTTTTTTGCCTGAGACAACAAATTATTTACGGCAGCCTGATTGGAAAAATTATCAGGAACTTTAAATTCATCGTTTATAACCATTCCTTCCGGAAGTTTATAAACATTTTCGAAATATTCCCTGTGCAGTGTGATGAAATTGTGACCCGGGGGTGCTGAGTTTAAAGAACTCATTATGGAAAGAATATAAATAAGATATGGTGCCATATCCCTCCGTTACTGGTGGAAAAAATTCCGGTTGTATCCTTTTTTCAAAGATAACAACCGGATTAAATATAAATTATGGGAGAAGGATTGCGGCAGCGAGAACTGTTGTCCATAATCCGTTTTTGTGGCCCTCGGCTGACTGAGTAACATTAAAAGAGCGTACAATTTTGCCCGACATCTTGTAGATGTTTTCTCTTTCACTCCAGTCGATCTCAGGATTAAAATCGATACCAAGTGTAGTTGCAAGCATGGTAGCTGCGAGATCTTCTGCATATTCACCACAAACTTTTTCAGTTTCACCGTAAGGGTGGTGCTCTGAAAGATATCCGTAAAGATTTTTATCTGCGGGAATGGCAACTCCTATGGATGATGCTATGAGACGATTTGGTTCATTGGTCTGATTACGGGCCATTACACAAAAAGTGACCTGCCCCGGTTTAAGATATTTAAGACCCTCTTCTTTTGAAATTCTCTTGCAATCAGGTGGAAAAATACTGCTGACAGTAACAAGATTACACATCTCTATTCCGGCACCTCTAAGCGCAAGTTCAAATGATGCAAGATAATCCTTATGCCTGCCAACTCCTTTTGTAAAAAATATCCGAGAAGGTACGAACACCTTTTTCTCCTTCCTGTTTTTCGTCTAAAACAAAAATGAACTAATAATTATTTCTTTTTCTATCCCGTTCCAAATCCCTCTTGGCAATCGTTTCCCTTTTGTCATAGAGTTTCTTTCCTTTTGCCAAAGCTATCTCAACTTTTACTTTGCCATTCTTGAAATATAATGACAGAGGCACAATAGTGTACCCTTTTTCCTTCACTTTTTGGTTGAGTTTTTTTATCTCAATACCATTAAGAAGGAGCTTTCTGTCACGGAAAGGATCGTGGTTATTTATGTTTCCTTGTGTATATTCAGAGATATGAACACTTTTTAGCCAGGCTTCACCACTAACTATTTCAACAAATCCATCGGTGAGATTACACTTTCCGGCACGGAGTGATTTTACTTCCGTTCCGTGTAGCACTATCCCTGCCTCAAATGACTGGATGATTTCATATTCGAAGTGAGCTTTTCTGTTTCTCACAATGATTTTGATGTTTGCCTGTTCCAATTGCCTAATCTTGAATATTTAAACCTTAAATATATGTAATTTTCATCAGATAGTTACGGAATTCAAACCACCCTATTTGATAAAACTCAACTTCTTAACTGCTGAATATCGACCCGCTTCCAGTTTGTAAAAGTAGATACCGTTGGAAAGAGTTGAAGCATCAAAATTTATTGTATAAACACCTTGAGTTTGAATTTTATTCACAAGAGTTGCAACTTCCATCCCTGTGATATCATAAACCTTCAGCGATACATGTCCTGATTCGGGAATTTTATAATTGATCAGGGTGGAAGGATTAAATGGATTTGGGTAGTTCTGCATCAATTCGAATGAGGTGACACCTTGAGATACTTCAACTTCATTTGAATAGTGAAAAGTACCATCGAAGTCAACTTGTTTGAGTCGATAATAAACACTTTTACCGGTGGTCAGCTTGTCAGTAAAAGAATAATTCACAGGTGAAGTGATTGTGCCATTTCCATTTATAAATGTTAATTCTTCCCATAAATCGTCAGACCTTTTCTGAATTTCGAATCCTTTATTATTTGTTTCAGAAGCAGTCGTCCAATTCAGCACCACCTCATTGCCAATTGACTGTGCAGTGAAAGAGAGAAGTTCAACCGGAACGGTCTGGTCGGAAACTTTATATACTCTGCCATCGGAAGCTGCAACAATGAACTCGAAACTACTGATTTTTACAGCACCAAGGTAATCGATACCCACATTAGTGGTGTCATAATATGTTACTCCACCTGTTCTGTGAATCAACAATCCACCTCTTCCAACCGCCCACACATTGTCTTCTGAGAAGATAACGATATCGTGAACCACTTTTCCTTGCAGAGCTACGGTATCTGTGAGCAGTGTGACTGTTTGGAAGCCATCAGTTGTTTTGTAGAAAGCTCCATTTTCACCACATATAAAACCGGTGTTCTCATTTACCATCGCCACTCCTGTCATCTGACCGGCAGGCACCACCATCGTGCCATGAGCAAAATTTATTCCGTTGGTGGTCTTAAAAATTCTTTCTCCCGATCCAACTGCATAACCGGTGGTGGAAGAGAGCATTTTGATATCGTAGAGTGTTGTGGCAGGAATTGTGGTTTGAGTGTTCCAGAGGGTTCCCGAATTGGTTGTGAACAAAATTCCACCTTCATTGTTAACCATGTAGCCGGTGTTCTCATCTGAGAAATTGAGTTTGTAATTTCTGGTCGTTGATGAACCCACCGATCGGTCTGCCCAACTTAAACCATTGTCAGTTGAAGTGAAATAGGCACCAAGTCTGCCACAAGTATATATTTTGTCACCTGAAGTGTAAACATCGTAGAGGAAATCACCCATCATAAAGGCAGATTTTCTCCATGTGACCCCACCATCGGTTGTTTGATGAAGTTCACCTCTATCGCCGGCGACCGTGTATTTTAATGGTGATTCTGCATAGATGCCATAAAAATCCCTGCTTGTAGAACCGGCATTCCTCCAGGTAGCCCCGGCATCGGTTGAGATGCTCAGATTAGCCTCATAACCACCGGCAAGAATTGTATTTCCATCTTTCAGCGATGCACGGATAACTTCGGTTGAAAAAACGGGAATGGTTGTCCATGAAGCTCCACCGTTTATGGTTCTAATTAAAATACCGTTGGAACCAAGCGCAACACCGTTCTGTGCGTCGTAAAACTCGCACGAATAAAGTGCTGCAGTTGTGGGTGTTGTAAGAAGTGAAAAGGTGACTCCACCATCGGTGCTTTTAAATGCTCTTCCCGCAGTTCCAACTGCGTAAAAGGTCAATGCATCCGCCTGTCTGATTCTGTAAAGAGTGGTTGAAAGCCCCGGCATTGTTCCTGCTGTCCAAGTGGCACCACCATCTGTCGTACGGGCATACTGGCTGCCTGAGCCTGCAACAAAGCCCTCAGTCTGGTTGATCCAAAGCATGTCATAAAAAGTACGGCTTGGCAACGGGGTGGTTACTGCTGTCCATGTAGTGCCACCATCGGTGGTTTTAACAATATTTACACTGTTGGCAGTTCCACCTGCCACATATCCAACATTTTCGTTGAAAAAATGGATGGCATTAACATCACCGGTATAAACTGATGAAGACTTGTTTGTCCAGCTAAATCCACCATCGGTGGTTTTAAGAACCAGACCGGCATCACCACCAACATAACCGATCGATTCGGTTACGAATGAAACACCATTGATGTTGTCGCCGGGTGTGAATGGAAATGAAGTGGTCTGCCATGAGCTTCCACCATCAGTGGATTTACTGCAATGGCTGCTTACATCAAGGTCGTAACCAATTGCAAAAATTGTATTGTTAACCTTGCTGAATGCCCGAAAACTTCCCGGAACAATTGGCTTTTTGAGCAATTGAACTGTCTCTGTCATCGACTGTGAACTTACAGCCGATGACAAAATCAAAACAAACAACATCATTGGTAAAATTCGTTTCATACCGGCTCCAAAATAATATTAAAGAAACGAATAAAACTAATGATAATTCATCAAAAACCGTTCAGTTGTTTTTTAAAATGCGAATTATTTTATTTAAATTACCAAACAAAATGATATGGCATTACCATCATTACACCGGTGGATTTGGAAATTTTTTCAATTTCTTTCACATATTTGCCCAATCTTTCAGTTGTCTCTGATCCACCAAAATTGAAACTTAAATTTGATTCAAGATTTTTCATAAGTCTTTCGAAAAAAGTTTCAGAAGTTGTAGAGTAAGAAACCGAATAATCTTTAAGTTTTGCCTTGGAAGCTGCAATTTTTATTGCATCAAAAAGCCCACCAAGCGAGTCAACAAGTTTGTTTTCCCTGGCAGCCGGAGCAAACCAGATTCTTCCTTGTCCTATCTCATTTACTTCATCTCTTGTAAGTTTTCTGCCACGGGAGACACAGCTCAAAAATGCCTCGTAAGTAGTATCAACACTCATCTGCATCACGCCAAGTTCATAGGTGGTCATGGGTCTTACACCGGAGAAGAAATCAGCGTAAAGGTTTGTCTTCACAGTATCAAAAGATATCCCGATTTTATCCCTGAATAACTTTTGAGTATTCATTACCAATCCAAAAACTCCGATTGATCCGGTAAGAGTATTTTTTGATGCAATTATTACATCCCCGGGGGCTGCAATATAATAACCACCGGAAGCGGCATAATTACCCATCGAAATCACTAATGGCTTCTTCGATTTTAGTTTCATCAATTCACGGTACATAATATCACTCGCCAGGGCACTTCCACCGGGCGAATTAACACGAAGCACAACTGCCTTAACAGATTCATCTTCTGCCGCATCTCTGACAGCTTTAACAAACGGATCTGCACCGATATTCTCCTCTCCACCTTTTCCCATAACTATATCACCTTCGGCGTAGATGATTTTTACATATTCGCTGCCGTTAAAATCAAAATGTCCGGCACCGGTTTTGAGATATTTTTTAAGAGAAATAAATTTTAAGTCGTCTTGTAATCCAAAACCTGCCTTCAACACTGAATCAAGTTTAGCCCGATATACCAGACCGTCAACCACTCCCCGGCTAAAGGCTGCGGATGGATCAAAAACAGCGAGAGAATCGGCAACCATGTTTAAATTAGAAACATCCAAACCGGTTTTAGCGGAGATTTTTTCCAAAATTGAACCCCACAGCCCTGCGAGATATTCTCTCAACTGGGTTTTGTTCTCAACACTCAGTTCATTTGCAATAAATGGCTCAACCGCACTTTTATATTTCCCCGCTCTAATAACCTGTGCCTCAACTCCGATTGAATTAAGCATATTTTTGAACATCGGAACTTCTGCACCCAACCCCTTAAAGAGTATGCCACCCCTCGGATTTAAATAAATTTTATCGGCAACAGACGCCATATAAAGCCCGCGGAGCCCGAGAAAATCGGAATATGCGATAACTTTTTTACCACTCTTCTTAAAATCGTTGAGTGTATTCCATATCTCGTCAAGGTTTGCAAGGTCACCATTGGCGTCACTCAATTCGAGGTAGATCGCTTTGATGTTATCGTCATCTTTGGCTGCGTTGATTGCATTAACATAATCCTGAAGACTCAATTTTTTCCCCATCTCATCAACAAAAATCTGTGCAAAGATGTCGTCTTCAGCTTGCGGTGAATCAACAATCCGTTCATTCATCGTAATCTTCAAAACCGAGTCGGGACTGACAACTGCAGTTTCAGAGCTCGCTATCAATCCAAAGATAAGTAACATAATACCAAAGGATAAAAATGAGAATGCAATGCTTGCGATTATAAAACCAAGCATCGAAGCAAACATCATCATAAAAAAATCTTTTGCTCCCCTTTTTTGGGGCACATAATACGGTGGATAAGGGTTTTGATCAAGCATTTTTTTGTCTCAGATTTTATTATCTAATTGTAATTTACTAATATATAAAATAGAAATTTGATTTTTTGCACACAGGCTATTTTTTGTTACAACTTCCTGTAATCATTTCGTTTTTAATTCTTCTTTTTCTTCCATTAAATTCTGCGTTTTCGCAAAACTCCAGATTTATTGGTCTTCCCATTATCTATAACTATCCTCCCATCATGTATGGATTCCACTCACAAAACTGGGGTGCGGTTCAAGATGCCCGCGGGCTTATCTATTTTGCAAACTCCGACGGTATCCTTGAATATGACGGAGTAAAATGGCGGCTCATCCGACTACCAAACGGCGTAACATGCAGAGCTCTTTACCTCGCTCCTGACGGTATTGTTTATGTAGCAGGATTTAATGAAATTGGCTACATCTCATATACCCAAACAGGAAATGCGGAATACACTTCTCTAAAATCGAAAATGACAGGGAAGGAAAAAGATTTTCTTGATGTATGGAGCATTGCCTGGTTTAACGGTAAAGTTTACTTCTCAACCTATGTTGAAATCTTTAGCTGGGATGGAAAGCTTTTAAATACATTTAACTCCAAAAGGTCAATCAGCAGTCTTGCTAATGCAAACGGGAAATTAATTGTTGCTTTCAGCGATGGAAACCCCGAAATTTTTGATGGAACAAAGCTTATCCCTTTCATTACCAATAATATCCTGTCGAATGCAGAAAGGATAACTTTATGCCCAAAATCTGATGGTGGTTTATTTCTCTTCACAAAAAATGGAGCGATGTATGAGGTTATAAACGGGAAAGTTTCTGCTGTCAGGGATGATCTTCCGATCCTTAAAAATGGAGGAAGTGTTTATGATGTCAAACAGTTGTCGAATGGACTTATTGCTTTAGCAACGGTTACGATGGGCGTGATTATTATCGATGAAGAGGGAACCATCATCCAGTCATTAAATGAAGAAACAGGGCTTGGGAATAATGTTGCCTACTCAATTTATGAAGACAGACAAAAGAATCTCTGGATAACCCTCGAGGAAGGGCTTGCCAGGATAAATATCAATTCTCCCATCTCTATTTTCGACAGAAGATTCAAGCTATTTGGTGCTCTTGCAGATGTTTCCGTTTTTAACAACAGACTGTTTGTATCCTCTACTTTTGGAGTGTTCAGTATCAATTTTTCAGGGATAGCCTCTGATTACATTTTTGAAAGACACAATGTTGATCTTGACGAGTCCTGGAGCTTTTTTCACCACAAAGATCAACTTTATATTACTTCTTCAACAGGATTATACAAGATCGAAGGCAATGAGGAAATCAGGCTTACAGACAAATATTGTTTTATGGCACTCTCACCAGGTGATTCCACCGACATCGTCCTGCTCGCTTCAGATGATGGACTGAATGTTGTCAGGCTCGATCCTGCCGGGAACAGAGTAATTCAATCAATTAAGGTGGCGGGGATTACAGGAGAAATCAGAAATATAACCGAGTTGGCAAAAGGAGATTTTTGGCTCGAAATTTCACCACATACCCTTGCAAGAGTCAGATTTACAAATGGTTATTTTGAGAAACCGGAAGTTTTTTGGTATAAATATGAATCCGGAAAAATTGGAAATGCAATCGCAACTCTTAATCCAAAAGGAGTTCCAATTGTTGTTACAACCTCAGGACTTCTAAAATTTGATCCGGCGGGTGGTGCATTCACTCAACTAAAATCAAAATTGACTTTGCGTGCGAGAGACCCATACAGTTCTCCACTTGTAACCAACTACTGCCCCGATACGCTGATAGTTTTTCTCGAGGGAAGTATTTATTCGATTCAAATTTTCCCTGAAAAAGACAGTAGTTTAATTACACGAATTGGAAGAATTAACGCATTTAATGTGTATAAAATTTACGCAGATAAAAAACTTGATGAAAACTCTCTCTGGCTTGCCACGAGCACCGGTCTCTTAAAATTTGATCTTTCAAAAAGAGAAACTCAATCAGAAATCAAGACTTTTGTCAGGAGTGTGATGATTGGTGATTCAGCCTGGTTCAGTGGAGTATCCACGGGCAAAGAATTGCTTAAACTTTCTCCCGGAAGCTCAATCACAATAAATTTTTCTGCTCTCTCTTTTGAAGATGAGTCAAGCGTGCTGTATCAAACCTACATGGAAGGAATCGATACCTCATGGCAACAATTAAACAAAAATTCGTTCAGAGAATTTGCAAGTCTTTCTCCGGGTAACTACAAATTCAGGGTGCGTAGCATCCTCCCCTCGGGCTTCACCACCCCGGACGAAGTATTTCATTTTAAAATCAGGAACTACTGGTACGCAAACAATTATGCTTACTTCCTCTATTTTTTGATTTTGTTCGCTATTGTAATAGTAATCATTAAAACCCGAACCAGTTTACTTGTGATGGAACGCGACAGTCTCGAAAAACTTGTGAATGAGAGAACAGGAAAACTGCTTTCCCTTAACACCGAACTTAGTTCGAAAAACCAACAATTGATCAATACCAACTTACAGCTTGAACAACTTGACAGAGAAAAAAGTGAGTATTTGGGGATCGTTGCGCACGATCTGAAAAATCCTCTTTCAGGAGTACTCGGTTTTGCTGAAATTATCAGTGATGAAGTGAATGAGCTTGAAACGGAAGAAATCACCAGATATGCAGAAAATATCAGAATTTCTTCAACTTCCATGCTCGATATTATAAATAAATTATTAAATATCGACAGGATGGAGCAAGGGAAACTTGATGTAGTCCTCCATGATTTTGATCTGATCAATCTTATCGAAGAAACAATAGAGAGCAACCTGCCCCATTCCAAAAGGAAAGGTATCAACATTCATTTTAATGCTCCGGGTGAGAAACTCTACATAAATTCCGACAGAAACCTCGTCTATCAGATTATCGATAATCTGATTTCCAATGCAGTTAAATATTCCTATAGTAATTCCACCGTAAATATCAGGTTCACGGAGGAAGAGGATACAGTTTTATTGGAAGTTGAAGATCGTGGTGTGGGTATTCCGGCTGATGAAATTAAAAATTTGTTTAAAAAGTTTTCAAAATTGAGCAGCAGACCAACGGCAGGAGAGTCATCAACAGGACTTGGCCTCTCAATAGTTTACATGCTCCTTAAATTATTGGGAGGTAATATCAGTTGCTCTTCAAAACAGGGTTTTGGCTCAACTTTTAAATTAACTCTGCCAAAAAGAAATTGATGAGAATATGACAACAGAATTATGGGCAAGGCTCCAGTTTGCCTTCACTATCTCTTTTCATTATATCTACCCTCCCTTGTCCATAGGGCTCGGTATCATCCTTGTAATTATGGAAGGGATGTATCTCAAGACGGGAAATAAAATGTATGAGGTGATGACAAAATTCTGGGTTAAGATTTTTGCTTTAACCTTTGCGATGGGCGTCGCCACCGGAATTGTAATGGAATTTGAATTTGGAACCAACTGGGCAACTTATTCCCGTTTTGTAGGTGATATTTTTGGTAGTGCCCTGGCTGCTGAAGGCATATTTGCATTTTTTCTTGAATCAGGATTCCTGGCAATTTTACTTTTTGGATGGAACAGAGTCGGGAAAAAGACTCATTTTTTTGCCACTTGTATGGTCTCCCTCGGTTCAATGATGAGTGCTGTCTGGATAGTTGTTGCCAACTCGTGGCAGCAGACTCCGGCCGGCTACCGACTTGTAAACAATGGTGGAGTTATAAGAGCCGAGATTACCGATTTCTGGGGAATGGTCTTTAACCCTTCCAGTGTTGAGAGATTAAGTCATACTCTTGGCGGAGCTTTTCTCGCTGGTGCTTTCCTCGTGATCTCGGTGAGCGCATACTATTTGATCAAAAAGCGACATGAGGAAATCGCAAAGGCAGGATTAAAGATCGCACTTCTTGTCGCTCTGTTTGCATCATTGTTCCAACTCTTCACCGGTCATTCGAGCGCCTCCGGAGTTGCCGTAAACCAGCCTGCCAAACTTGCAGCCATGGAAGCACACTACGACTCTCTTTCCCCCGGCGATCTCTACATGTTTGGATGGGTGAACGAAACTGATAAAAAAGTTTATGGAATTGCAATTCCCGGGATGTTGAGCTTTTTAATTCATGGTGATCCAACGGTTCCCATAAGAGGATTGGACAGTTTTCCGAAAGATGAAATTCCTCCTGTTAATGTAACTTTCCAAACTTATCATCTGATGGTGGCAATCGGTTTTTCACTAATCGGACTCACTCTAATTTCAATCTTTCTGTGGTGGCGGGGTAAACTTTTCACATCCGTTCTGTGGTTGAAAATTCTGGTTGTATCTGTATTACTTCCCCAGATTGCCAATCAAATCGGCTGGTACACAGCGGAGATAGGACGGCAGCCGTGGATAGTTTACGGTTTGCTCAAAACTTCTGATGGACTTTCAAAAACTGTTACTTCCGAGCATATCATCTTTTCACTGATTCTTTTTACACTGATATATGCCGGACTTTTTGTTGTTTTCCTCTACCTCCTCGATAAGAAAATTAAACACGGTCCCGAAGCAAAGACAAAGGAACTCGATTTTTCTGAAAACTTAAGAATGACGGAGTAGTGATGGAATTTTCATTTGATATAAACACTATTTGGTTTGTCCTTATCGGTGTTCTTCTTGCCGGTTACGGAATTCTTGACGGCTTCGATCTTGGTGTTGGTTCTCTTCATTTGTTAACTAAATCCGATCTTGACAGAAGAATTCTCCTTAATTCAATTGGTCCTGTGTGGGATGGTAATGAGGTTTGGCTCGTCACGGGCGGTGGTGCCCTTTTTGCTGCATTTCCTGATGTATATGCCACAGCTTTCTCAGGATTTTATATTCCGTTTATGCTCCTTCTTTTTATGCTTATTTTCAGAGCAATCTCGATTGAAGTAAGAAGCAAAGAAGAGGGCAAAAGATGGCGGGCATTTTGGGACAGGGCTTTTTCGATTGCAAGCATGGCTATTGCCATGTTAATCGGTGTAACTATCGGAAATATCATTCAGGGGGTTCCGATAGGAAAGGACAAGGAGTTATACATAACTGTTTTTGAAATGTTAAACCCCTATGCTCTTCTTGTAGGAATGACAACCCTCGCGGCTTTTATGATGCACGGTTCAATTTATCTCGCAATGAAAACCGATGGTGAACTCCAAAAACAGGTTAGAGGATGGATCAACAATTCCACAATCTTTTTTGTTATCTGTTATGCTACTGCAACCATGGCAACACTCATCTATATTCCACACATGGTAACTCCTTTTAGGGCACACCCTGAATTTTTTCTGCTTGCTTTTCTTAACATGATGGCAATCGCAAATATTCCAAGAGAGACTCAAAGGGGAAAAGATTTTTTTGCCTTCCTCTCATCTTCTGCCGCTATTCTCAGCCTTATGGCATTATTTGCGGTGGGTTTGTTCCCTAATTTCCTCGTATCTTCCATATCACCTGAATATAATTTAACGATCTATAATGCTGCGTCCTCAGAGACCACTTTGGAGATCATGTTAACCATGGCTGCCTTTGGAATCCCGTTTGTAATCGCTTATACAATAAGTATTTACTGGGTTTTCAGAGGTAAGGTGAAACTTGACAATATGAGCTATTAAAGGCAATTTGATGAGAATTTATTTCATTGACGGAAATAACCTGATGGGTAAAATTCCCTCACTTAAAAATAAAATAAAAAGTGATAAAATTTATGTGAGGGAGCAACTTGTTGTGCAACTTGACAGAGCATTTGGTAACTCAAATAACAAGGTAACTCTGTTTCTTGATGGCTATATGAATGATTTGATAAGGAGCAACAAAATGACAATTGTTTACTCCAATTCAAGACCTGCCGATCTTGTAATTAAAGATGAGATTGACCGATCGAAAAACCCCAGAAAATTAATTGTTGTCTCATCAGATCATGAGGTTATCAATTACGGTAAAAAAAGTTGTTGCGATACGATGACCTCCGAGGATTTTATCGCTCGTTTTTTTAGCAAGGGTAATGAAAAAGAAGAAATCGAGAAAATAAAAGACCTCGAAAAACAAACCGATGAATTTAAAAAACTTTTTGGAATTTAGTAATTATGAAGTTTAGTCTCCCATTCCTGTTCCTGTTATTTTCTACCATCCTGCTCTCACAGGAACAGCGTTCGATCCATCAGTCAGATCTCGAATTTTACAACAAAAGACCTTACGATAAAGGTATTACAGAACCCGACGGGATTATCCCCCTTCAATTTGATAAATCAGCCGGTAATGGTAAAATAGTTTTTGGTTTTCTCCCTTATTGGGAATATCCCGGCGCACTTACATGGCTTAGATATGACATCATTACCCATATTTCTGCATTTGATTTCCAGATCGACTCCCTCGGTAATGTCACCAATCCATCAGGCTGGCCCTGGACAAATATGATCAACACAGCACATCAAAATGGTGTAAAAGTGATCATGACTGCCGTCAATTTTGATGCTTCGCAAATCCACTGGCTGATTACAAATGCAACCGCAAAACAAAACTTTTTTGCCAAAGTGAAAGCCACAATCAACCAGTATTCTCTCGATGGAGTGAATATCGATTTTGAGGGATTAAACACAGCAGATCGTGGCTCCGTTATTAATGGATTTATGACCGAATTAACCAACTATATTCATACTGAACTTCCGGGGAAAGAGGTCTCTTTTGCCGGTCCTGCCGTTAACTGGAGTGGCTGGAACCTTCAAGGGCTTGCAGCATCATGCGATTATATATTTATCATGGGTTATGACTTCAACGGTTCATGGAGCACTACAACGGGTCCATCAGCTCCCTTAACGGGTGGAGGCTACAATATTACCAATACAGTGAATACTCAGTATGGTGGTTGTCCCCCTGAAAAATTGATACTCGGTGTGCCCTATTATGGATGCGAATGGGTGGCAAATACAAACCAGCCGGGTTCAACAATCAGTTCCTACATCGGACATCCAAGAGTTTTTGCTGCAATGGCACAATCTCAGTTTTATACTCTTACATGGCATACCTCTTCGCAGACCGTTTATTATACGATCCCAAACAACAATAAATTTAATCAGGTGTGGTTTGATGATGACAGCAGTACAGCCCTGAAATTTAATTTGGCAAAACAGAAAAATCTTCGTGGTGTTGGGATGTGGGCTTTGGGTTATGACAGGGACAGAACAGAACTTTGGACGGAATTGATCAAATATCTGGCTCCCGCTTCAATTGAAAATGAGCAAACACTTCCGCAGGAATATCAGATTTCTGCCTTCCCAAATCCTTTTTCATCAAGTTCAGGGGCAGGAAATTCATCTGCTACCGTAGTCTTTACTGTACCGGAAGCCGGTAGTTCAAGTTTAACTCTTTATGATTTACTCGGAAGGCTTGTCTATGAAAAAGACCTTGGTTTCCTCTCGCCGGGCAAATATACAGAACCAGTGAATATCGGAAATTCACTCGCTTCAGGAACTTATATTGTAAAAATTTCGACAGGCTCGGCTGTAGGAATCAAATCGATGATGGTGAAACTTCAGGTATTGAAGTAAGAAGATTGGAGTTAACAGGAAGAATATTCATTTAAAATATTCTTCCTGTTAATAAATTTTATTCTGCCCGAAGAATCTCGTCATATTTAGCAAGTCTTGGCGGATCAACCGTTTTTAGTGTTTTGAAAATTGATTTTTCAGGGTAATCTCTCAAGTATTCAATGATCTCACCACTCTTGGCATCAAAAAAAACTTTTAAATAAACACTTCTGAAGTCGATTTTTGATTTCATCTGATCAAGAGCCTTTATCATCTTAACTATCAGCTCCTGTCCTTTTGCTTTATTTTTTGCATAGATATCAACTCCACGGTGATATTCCGTGGTTGCATCTCTGAATGCACCATATTTATTGTCAAGAATATTTTGGACAAAATCGGATTTGTTATAACTCGATCCTGCTTCCCAACCCGTGGCTCTTCTTCCATTTGCAAGATTTACAAGATCAAACGCTTTCTGAAAAAATGGTGTTCCTGCTCCCTTTTCCCATGAATCATTCTCAAAACCGATGACCATATATGCATAATAGTCAAGAAAAGATGTGAGCCCGTTAAAATAATTGGGATCAAAAAAGATGGTCTGATTTTTTTCATAAACAAATGCCCAGTTACCATCGTTAACCACCATCATAGGTGAAAACTTGTCACTTTGGTAAACGCGCCTCATACTTGTTACAACCACCTGAGCAGTGTAGTTGGATTCATCAGTCACTGTATTAAAAAAAACATTAAAACTGCATTTTATTTTCTCGTATTCCCATGGCGAGCCACTGAATTTAGTAGTATTAAGATAAGTTTGAATCATCGGTCCAAAATCTGCGAGGATTTCACGATACCGAATCGACAACTTCTCCGAATTCACGATAACAGTAGCATCAAGCTCCTGACTAAAAACAATATTTGTGGTTAGAAAAAATAAAAATATCAGCTTCTTCATTATTTGTCCAATTTTTTAAAAATCACAACTGCAAGTTATGAATAACTGTTTTACAAGCAAACTGCAATTAAGGTTCCCCCGGGAGAGTACTTGAGAAACTTGAGTACTTGAGAAACTTGAGTACTCGAGTGTTTGAGTAACATTCAGTCGTAAGTGTCAGGAGCGACAATCGTCCTCGATTTTATCAGAGAGATTTTAGGGGTGTTTTATCTGTATTCAGGCGGATAAACCACATACTTTTCACCTGATTCCATGTCTTCGTATCCCAGATTAACATCCTTAAATTCCTGACCACCAATCCTGAAGAGTTGTTCTTTTACCCGTCTGCGTGTGGTTACGGCATAATCGAGACACTCTTTCAGTTCTTCCTTTGTGAATTCACCGTGAGGATAGATCAATTTGAGCAAACCACTAACGGTTTTTCTGACAGCTATAATGTCCCTCTGATTTAGATCGTGCCCGTAATGGAAGTGTTTTCCCACTGCGTCAGAGTAATTTTTTTTCCTCATCTCCTTAAACCACTCAGCAAGATAATCGCTTATGAATCCATATTTTGAAGTAAAAAATTGTGGTTTCATTTTGGGGATTTCCCATCCCGGGAGGTAACAATTAAATCTGTCTATAAATGCAGAATCGATCATTTCGGGAGGAAAAGGCATCAAAAGATGTTTTGATTTTGCCAGTTCATTTACATCTCCATCGATATTGCCAAGGAAAACGAGGGATGCTGTTGCGTTTACATGTTCTTTCCCTCGTGCAAAAGCACCGTTTGCCATGTAACCTTTCATAATCTGAATCGTGTCTTTATCCTTCATGTCGATACCACCAACCTCATCAAAAGCCACAAGATCCCACATCCCCACAAGTCCAATCTGCCTTGTTGAGAGATTGTAAAAGAGGTTTGCCACGGTGGTTTTACCCCCTGAAAGAAGAATCGAATTTGGAGATATTTCGTCATAGATATACGATTTGCCCGTTCCTCTTGGACCCAGTTCAAGCATGTTATAGTTGTTTTCCACAAATGGAATCATTCGTGCGATAAAGTGCCAACGGACATTCTCATCAAGGGTATCAGGTTCATACCCCACACTTCGAAGCAGTGCCGCAATCCACTCATCTTTTGTGAAGCTACTCCGTTTTGAGGGAAGTTCTTCAGGATCGGCACCGGGCATCTGAATCGGCTTCAGGTCGGAAATAATAAATGGGGAGACATTTGATTCGGGATCAAAAAAATATTTAAGGGTGATGATACACCATATTCCTCCCGCAAGAAGTCTCTCATATTTTTTTACATACTCCGAAGATACTTCAACATTTTTGAGACCCAGGTTTGAAAGAATCGCTTCATAAAGATCTTTTTTCTCATTCAGTTTCACCGTCACCTTATCGATAACCTTAAAACTGCCCCTTTCCCTGATTCTCGATTTAATCCTTTCCGCTTCATCGGGACGCACATAGTTTTGTTCAAGCACCTGCTTAACTCGTTCAATCCCCTGATTTATTGTCAGATCATCATCGGAAGCACAATATTGTGCCAATAAATACTCAAGTACAAAAACAGGAACATTTATCCCCGCCCTCAAACTTTTGGTCAGGTCTTTTCTTACCACCTTCCCGGGGAAAGCATCATATAATTTTTTATCAAGTCCATCTAACATGTGTTAGCTCCAATCGTTACAAATATTGTTTTCCCTTTTTTTCCTTGGTGGTCGTCCCGCCCCGGGGCCCGGGGCCCCCGGGGGGGCAACATCAATTCCTTAAAAATCGTCAAAATCGTTGGCAAGTGGAATATTCAGGAAAAGGTCCATCCTGGTTATTAACGGGTCTTCCGAAGGTTTTACCATCTTGTCTTTAACCATTAAAGCAACTCGTTTATTGTTATATCGTGAAATGTCACCTCTCATTACAAACCTCACCACCCTTAAAAGCTGGCGTGCATCACTCCCTTGAAGATTAAACAGCAGTGTTTGTTCATCCGAGAGAAGTGTACCATCCGGTGCATATATGCCAACAACCACTTCCCGCTCAAGCACTTTTTGACTGACAGGTTTGTTTTGTATCAATTCAAAAACGGGATTATTTGTTGTGAGATTATTACTCCCTTTGGAGATAATTGCGATCCCAACAAGTTCGGTATCTGTAATTCGCTTTTTGGTAAATTTGATCACCGGAATTGCCACTTCCTGAAGCGAAAGTCCTCCGTGAACAAACCTGCTACCGGCACCTGCCAACTTGAAGTTTGCACGCCCCGCAGGAAAAAGGAACTCGTGTGTTGAGGTGATTCCAACCTGCTCCGCGGTCATTTTAATCACCTTTTCATCAGTCTTAAAATTCGACCCAAATGCAACACGCCTTTTGAGGACCTCCACATTACCGTAAATTGAGGCATCAATAAACTCATTATCGGGTAATTTTGATTCCTGAAAATGGAATCCATGATCGGCTGTTATCAATACATTGTATCCGTTAAAAGCTGCAATTCGCCTCAAGAGGTTTTCAATATCCTCAAAAGCATCCTCCACCGCCTTAAAAGTGTCCCCTTCGGAGGTTTTATCGTCTCCGGTTGAATCTATTTTGTTGTGGTAAATATAGATTACCTCAAGAGCTTTTACTGCCTCTCTCCCTTCTGTCGAGTCCATTTTAACAAACTCGGAAGCTGAAAATACTCTTGAGCGAGGATTTCTCTCGATCAACCTTGCTTCGCGATATCCGGCGGAAGCGGGTTTTCCGTCGATGGCAACCGAATCACCTCCCGGGATAATCTGCAAATCTTTATTGGGAAGCAATGCCGCCATTCCAAGTTGAGTGTAACTTGGTACCGCTCCGGCAATCATCTCCAGCTTTGCTTCAAATTTGTCGTTTTTTACGAGTCGTTCCGTGAGTTCCGCTGCAGCTTCATAACGCAAAGCGTCCGAAATCACCACAAAAATTCTTTTTTCACTACCGTTAAAAGGTTGAATATAAGTCTGGTAAAATCTGTTTTGCATAATTATCGAAGAAAACGACCACTTCCCCTGCAACTCCAAAGCTTTTTTCCAAGCCACTTCAAGCGGAAAAAGGAAGTTATTTAGCCAGGTCTGCTCAACAATCTTTGTAACAGCTCCCAGCACGCTTTCATGCTTCCGTCCTTTTACGCTGAAATAATATTTCCTGTAGCAGGTGTCGATCGCAGCACCACTCACTGAATAATACTTAAAACCTTCATCGGCTGTAGTAAATTTTGGAGGGAAAAGTTTCACACTCTCTGTAAGAAGTGCAGCATGGTAAAGAGCATCATAAAGATGTTTGTAACCTTCAAAATAGAAACAATAAAGCCTTATCCCAATAATCTCTTTTATTCGTGAAGAGGTAACAGTTTTGTTTTCAACGCCACGGGCAAGCCCTTTTACAATCTCCTTATCAACACATTCTGGAGCTTTACAGTCTATAAATTTTTCGTAACCATGTAACGAAAGCTTCTCTTGTGCCTTGCTACCCTCTTCAAACAATCTGGCAAAATGATCAAAACTCTCTTTATATCTCGAGTTGTTCATCCAGTTTTTGAAAAACGATTCCGCTGCGGGCGTCCATTCCTCTTTTTGATTCCAGGATTTGGAGCTCTCCACCGGTATGTGCCGCTCAAATTCACTTTTAAAGAGAAACTGTGGCAATTCATCAACAATAATGAGTTTACCCTGAAATCCGAACCGTGAAGTCAGATAATCCTTGATAAACCCGTCAAGTTTAAATTTCTGAATCTGAGGAAATTTGTCACCTTGCAGTCTTGCATCGTTGATAAGAGCAAGAAGGATATCATCCATCACTGGTTGTTCACCAAGAGTAACAGCAATCATCATGAGTGCGAGATGTGATTCGGTAAGGCGGTCCTCCTTTCCTGTCAGTTGGGCAAGCTTTTTCTTTCGTCCTTCACTGTTAAAAAATGGAAGTCTATCCTCAACAAATCCTCTGAATCCCGTTGGGAACTCCATCTCCTGTAAAAGAAGTGCCACCTTTTCAGCACTGAACTCATGTCCTGTCATCGCCACATCAAGCAACCAGTTTTCTTCAGGATCAGGTTTTGGTTTGTTCGAATAAATCAGAAACTTTTGGTTTTTCTCACTAAAGATTTTTGTTTTTATGCCAAACTCATTGTTGTCAACGGTAATCAACCTCACATCATCAGGAAGCCATTCAGTTGCCGTATTACCAAATCCACCGTAGGCATCATACCAAACGACGATTCGTTTCTTCTCAAATATTTTTGTCAGTTGTTGTTTTAGGTTCAATACTGTTCTCTTTTAAATCTTTTAATTGTCACTACTTTGTCAAATGTTAAGTATTTCGGATTTAAATCCCGAATTATTATGATTATTTCGGATTTCATTCCGAAATTATTAGGTTTATTAGCCTCACGAAGGACTGAGAAAAAAAACCGCCAAGAGCGCAAAGGGATTAACTAAAAACCAAAGATATCAATCCCACCTTGCCGGAGGGAAATATTCACTCAAGACTGTTCGAGATACATTCCAGCCAGAGTAGTAAGTGCATCTTTCAGGTTGAGATTAAGTTTTAAGTTCTTAACATCTGGAATGTCTGTTTTCATCTCTTCCAGGAACTGATTGACATCTGAAATTATATTTGCCGAGATGTGTGTTTTGCTTTGCCTACCAACCTTCTGAACAAGTCTGAAAAACATCATTTTGTGTTTCTTAACATCATCGGAATCAACAGTTTCTCCCTTCAGTTTTCGTTCTTTTAAATCAAGGTATGCTTTCATCTTAAAAAGTATAAGATACTCCGTGGTCAAAACATAAAGTCCACCATGTAATTTCTTTCCGCCGAGCAAACAGTTGTAATATTCTTCATCCAAAAGAATGGCAGAAAGACTCGGAACATCACCGATTCCGACTGGAACTATTTTTTGATTTTCAAAAAGTTGTTCCATATTTGGATTCCTGGAAAAAAGTTCAATCATATCAGGAAACTCAGTATCTCGGGGGGAATGAAACCTGAAAAATGTGTGTTTATCTTTGTTTTTTTGCCAGGTTGAGTATCCACCTTTTTTTATAAAATCCCAAAATATCCCGGCAAATTTGTTGTCAATCTCATCCATAATCAGAACCAAATCAATATCATTGGTCTTACGGGAAGTCAAATTCTCTTCCTCCAATAGGATGTAACATGCAGAACCACCAATTAAAACGAAACAATCTTTCACTTCCTCAAAATGCTCTTCAAACTTTTTTAACCCTTTTACCATTTAATTTCCTCTAACATTCTTGATAGTGCCTGCTGCACTCTCTCATCGGGATCATCTTTTAAAATTGCATAAATTGAAAATTTGTCGATAATAGCCTCAGAAGATAATTTTTTCGGATCATATCGCCATATCTCTAATTTTCTTTCGGAATCCTCTTCAAAATCAATAATGATAATTCGATTTTCAGACAACAACCTCTGAAAAGAATCTCTACTACATGCAATTGTCTTCTTGGCATCATCGCTCAACATACTCAAGTGTGAAAGGGCTGTAATTCCCGATTCTAGAAATTCATCCTTCAATCTTGTGTATTCAATTTATAAATTTTGTGTCTGTCACAGGGTTTATTAAGTACTTCTTCCCTTGCTCCGCCGTCCCCCCTTTCGATCCTCAGAATATCGAAGTAATCTTCTTCGCCCTGAGTTAAAAGCCGTAAATATACCTTTATCATTTAGTTCGTCAAAAATTCTTGTAACAGTCATTTTTGAGTAGTTTAACTTTTCTGCTAATCCTTCCATGGTCGTTTCCACCGGAGAATTATTTAAAAGATATAAAAAAGCGAATTGTGTCGCCGGCGCAAATGGCTCATCCTTTCTTGCACTTTTCTCGACTCTATCTTCTATTGCGATCAAAAACTCCGGTAAATACATCTGTTTGCCAATAATTATGAACTGTACTCCATACTGCATTAATCTGTTTCGTTCTGTACTTGAAATGGCGGGTGTACAATAAATCACTGGTTTCATAAGTTTGTTAAAGATTGTTTCCAGAGACCTCTTTATGTCATAGGGAGTCAATTTAACTAAACCTTTGTCAATTGCGAAAATTACACTTTTGTTGAATAATGTTCCTTCAACCATCTCGAAACGATGTAATAGATAGAGTGGAAGTATGTCAAAGTTCTGGTCTGTAAGAAATCCAAGTTGGATTCCTGTTGTATGAACAAGATAATTTCTTATAGCTGTACTTGTCTGCATATTTAGTTTTTCAAATTGTGTAACATTAATTTTGTATATATAACATTTTGTTTGTTATCAAACAAATTTTATGATACAAAACATTGTTTTGATTTAACCTCAAAGAGCCCTTTGGGCGACATGTGTGTAGAACCGGCACCCAATTCCGCTGAATCTTCCCCCACCTTCATAAAGAGGGCGGCAGGGGGGCGGTAAAAACCTTAAAGGCTGCTTCTCACTACACGGACACCAAGATCTTTTCCCTTTAGAACGGGTTTCCCGTTACCGCGATCACTGGCTCTTACAAGCGTATTCTCTGTCGTATAACTTCCACCTTTTGAGACCCTTTTTTCACCGGATTGCAGCCCGACCGGATTCTCCTGAAGACCACTCTCATACGGTCCGTAAATATCCCAGCACCATTCCCAAACATTCCCGATAATATCATAAAGATTGTATTTGTTTGGTTCCTTTTGTCCGACATTATGAATTTTCCGGTCGCCGTTAATAAACAGCCATCCAAATCTCGTTGCATCAAGAGGCTGCCGCTGAAAATCAAATTGTGCAGCACATTCATGTTCAGCTTCTGTCGGGAGACGGTAACCGCTCGCACTCCGGTCCCATTTCACATTTGTCACTTTTCCGTCACTTCCGTAACTGATATTGTAACATGGAGTCAACCCTTCTTTTCGTAAACCTTTCCCTCATTCTCAGGCGGCACTTCTTTCTTTTCCGGAACAACGGGACTGTCTCTCTGAAGAAGAAGAACAGCCATCACACCACCCATAAGCACGATAATAACAGTCAACAATAAAATCAAAACTTTGCTTTGAGAACTTTTCATCGCTTTCTCCTTTTATTAAAAATTTCGTCCTGTTTCACGCTCCCTCCAAGACAGAATGTTCTCTACCTCACCCCCCGTTAACGACAGATTGTCGCGATTGGTGTCGCGATTACCGGTTTTTAATATTATTCATGTTCCCCATCCTTTAGCTTAACAAAAGTACCACCTGCAAAAACTCCGACTTTCGAGGACTATTCATATAACTTCAAATCAACGAGATACACCCGACAAAGTTACATCACCTGAAACAGACCTTTCAAGAACATAATAGTTCTTGTTCATGATATCCTGTACAAAGCGCTTTTTTACCATACTTAGTAAACCTGAATGATCCAAGATATCCTTTTGATTTATATCGTATGTGACGTACTTGGATGTGGCATCCATAAGAATCAAGAAAACCTGAGACATAACATGATTGATAATACCAAGCATTGGATTCTTCCTTTTCAAGATATTTCGCTTTCCTTCAAGGAATTCCTTAAGTTCATTATAAAACTCGATTCCCTTACTAGCCCAATCAGTCGATGCAACATGCTCGATTAATGATCTTAATTTTGGAATTCCGCAAAGTAGGATAGTAATTCGAATACATAACCGATTGTATAACCCTTATGAAGCGCATCGTTTAATGCACGGATGAGTCCTACTTCATTTCCCCGGATTATAATCATAGCACCAGAATAATGTTCTTTGCACCAATAATCTGGCCAAACTGGAGTCATGTCCAGCGTTTGCAAATGTGGTCATAAGAGCATCAGGTATGTTAAAGGCTATATTGAAATGTGAAAAATCCAGCCAACTTGAAACCTGTGATACTCATGCGAGTTTCGAACTTTATAGTTTCCAACAGATCAGAGAGCATCCATGGGTTGAAAGCAAAGACCTCTGGCATGTATCGCCTGAACCAAAGAAAAACGAAACCTTCCTGATCGAATGAATCCAGTTTGTTTTCATGTAAAAATGGCTTTACTGCTTCCCACCTTTCACCCAGTACATCGGCTATTGCAAGCAGATATTTCTTCTCTGCCTCAAATTCTCCCCAATCCAGGCGGGAGTTTCTTACTTCCTTTATATTCGCATAATTATCAATAGTTATCTCGGGCAAATACCATTTCATGTTTTCATTCTCTATTTATCTTACATTTTGTATATCTAACATTACGGATGTTATTATACAAATTTTATGTTAATTTATTGTTTTACAATGTGTTATACATCTCTACCCATACGGCACCCCTCACGGGGCGCATTTTGTTTTTGAATTATTCTACCCATACGGCACCCCTCACGGGGCGCATTCAGTTTTGAATCATTCTACCTTTCGGCACCCCTCACGGGGCGCATTTTGTTTTGAATCATTCTACCTGTACGGCACCCCTCACGGGGCGCATTTTGTTTTTGAATTATTCTACCCATACGGCACCCCTCACGGGGCGCATTTTGTTTTTGAATTATTCTACCCATACGGCACCCCTCACGGGGCGCATTTTGTTTTTGAATCATTCTACCCATACGGCACCCCTCACGGGGCCATGGTTACGGATATTTCCATCTCTACCCAGACGAGACCCCTAACGGGGCCTAAATCGTGAATATCGTGTTCTATCGATACGAGACCCCTTCCGGGGCCTTTATCGTGATCATCTTTTTCCATCGTGAATATCGTGTTCAAAGAATTTTGTCTTTCTTTTCCCATACTTTCAAACTAAATTTTGTTTCGCTCTCCGGAGTATTTTTTAGCAGAGTATGACCTGATTTTAACCTTATCATTGTGACCACATCATGTTTTGTCTGATTGGCCGAAGGCCCTTTAAAGGAGTAAGAAATTGCACCTGTCAAAACATCTGATAACTGACTCAGCCTGATATCATTCTGATACACATGATTAATTTTTATCCATGGTGGCAATTCCGGACCTGTGAAATTCTGCAAAAGTACAGTTTTCAATTTCGTGGTACTCTCTTTTAATTCCGGGTCTTTCAGCGACATATAAATGTGGTATTTATCCACCGGTTTTAGGGATGAACCCAAGAGTTCATTAAACCATTCAAAAAAGCACTCGTGTTTATGCAGATCAAGCGTCAGGTTCTCCGGTATCGCCCTTCCCGGAACAACAAAAGCATTAAATTGCAGACAATCCTTTCGAAAAAACCAATCCACAATCGATAAAATTACCTTACGATTACTCTCATGCGCATTCGTCCATCCCAAAACACTGTTTGGATTATTAATAATTTGTTTTTTAATTTCACCGATCTTATTAGTCATTTCACCGGCGTTGCGATGTGGACACCACAGGGCACCCAAAACGATCACCGGAGCCTTTTGTCTATTCAGGTCGATATAAGTTCGAAAATATATATTGTATTCCATCTATACCCATACGGCACCCCTCACGGGGCGCATTTTGATTTTGAATCATTCGACATTATTGGATTATTGCATTACTGCATTATTGGATTCCTTTTACAACGCCTGCAAACTTTGTTATGTTAACCTTCACACCGTCGTCGAGGTCGATTGTTATCGGGTTCATGGCGAATGGGGTCATGGTGAGGATGAAGTCTTCCACATCTTTTAACTGTTTGCGGAGGCGGTCTTCTTCTTTTACGGGATTGTTCCCTGTGAAGATTCCATCCTGGATGTCCTTCAAGCGGGAAATAAGTTTACTTCTGAACTCTTTCAGGTAGTCGTTGAAGATTTTGCTCATCGTCTGGGTATTGTAGCGGTGCATATAAATCAGTGCATTGAAGCTGCCGGCGGGTGACGAGATAAGCCAGTAGATTGGTCGTTTTTTGTATCGCTGGAGGTGGTCCTTATGGAATTCCTTCACAAAATATTTGCGGATATCCATTCCAAGTGATTCTTCTATGAACCTGATATTTGTGGTGAAGTGTTGCCTGCCAAAGAGGGTTTCGATAAATTTTTTGAATCGGGCAACAATGTCGTCGGCGAAGTATTCGTCATCGAGTACGGGGATGATATTGTCCTCATCGGGGAGGAATGAGGGTTCGGGTACACGGTCGAGGAAGTCTTTTAGTGTCTCTCCCTGATTTGCAAGGATTAGTCCGGGTTTGTCGGGTGAGTACCTTCCAAACATACAACCAACACTCCAGGAGATGAACTGTTTAATAACCTCTGCCTGCTTAAATTCAAGTCCCCCCTCAGGTGTGATGATCTTTTCGGGTTGAAGTATTGTAACATCTTTTAATTCAACATCGGGAGTCAGTTCCTCTTCAAGTCCGTAGATTTTTATGAATATCCTGTTAAGCTCCTCCTCGTTACGGTGGAGTTGGAAAAACTTTTCTGTCCAAAAGGATTTGTACGCACCATATTGTTGTGATATCAGAAGGTCAACCCCGGGTTTCTGTGGTGGCGGTCCCTGATCGGGGATTGTGGTTTCTGCTTCATAATCCAAAAGCAACGGCGGTGTCTTAAAATCCCAACTTGTCTCGCGGCTGTCCCAGTCCAGGCGGGAGATGGAGATGGAATTGTCAACCAAATGAAGTTTATCGTGATATCTTTTGATTGAATCTGGCAATTTCACAGGTTGATAATTTCACACTAGGATTGAGCGTTGGATAATTTCTAAATTAGCTTTAATAACTTGATTCAATTAACCTTAAGTAAACAGAATTATTAGTCATAAAAGTGATGAGCCTCATTATCAAATAGTGAGTTAACCCTCAAGCAATCGCATAGAAGGGGGCCGAGATATTGATGACCAAGTTATTCCATCATTAAATATATAATATCATTGTAATTTGAGACCTGACCTTTCCATTGAGTCTTAAAATTTTATTTCTTCGCCACCATTTTCCAATAACAACATAATCTAGTTTCCATACCATCTTCGAAATTCACCCCCTTTATTATATCTAAACCATTTATATTTAGCTTGGATTCCATTTTTCGAAAGCATTGAGCAATATATTGAAACATCTTGCCAGTATCTAAGAAATCTTTCATTATCGGCGGTCGCCATTCCTTGTTTTCCTGCAAAAGCCTTTAAACTTTGCAAGATCAAAATATTCCTCACCCTTTCACTCACCCAATAAGCTATAGGCGACCCGGGGATTTTTGAGAAGTTGGATTGTTTCTGTACAAATCTTCGTTTTGAATCAGGGTTGTTGATTCCATCCATCAACCGAGGTACTTGTTCTTCGGCATTCCCGAGATCATCCAAGGTAAAAGTAGGTTGGCTCTGCACTTTTAACATTGAGTTGTTCATTAAAAGAGCATAATGGTACAGTGGCAGACTCAAAGAAGGCTGATAACAGGGTCTGACAAGAGAAATTTGTTTTTGTCATAATATTGTTTACCTCAACTTCTCATAAGACGATATAAACATCCAGACAAAAGGTGTTACATATCCTAGGTATCCTTCGGGTTTAACGAGGTTAAAGAACGAACATGAAAACTGAGAAAAGATCAGCACCAAAATCTTTGTAGTTTTTAGTTACAAAGTTTTTGGTTGTCTCATTAAAGTATCCGCCGTTCACATAAGGAGGGTTCGTAAGGAGTATATCAAACTTTGAGTTGAGTATCTTTGAGATGGAAAAGGTCATCATTTGAAGATTCAACCAATTTCTCCCTTTTTCGATGGCAAATTCCAGTTCCCTGTGTTGTGGAAATCAAAGACCCCAGAGTTTTGGCATTTTCAAACCCGGCACCTCATCAGAATCCCGGAAACAATAAATCATTGGTTCAATTTTCTTTTGCAGAAGTTTATTGTCGTATTCCATTCCTTTCATTATCAGAGCAAATTTTGCTAATGAGGCTGCCCGTTCATCAATTTCCAGACCATAAAGGTTTTTACCAATTATCAGTTCCGGTATGTCTGAATTGTAATAACCCTCCTCTTCATACATCTTCATGAGGAGTTCAAACGCATAAACAAGCATGTGCCCCGATCCGCAAGCGATGTCAATAACCGTAATTTCTTCAGGGCTGTCTATTTCTCTCTTTATGAAGGGATTCCCCTCAGTCGGTTCGATAAAAAACTGCATTTCCTGCCGTAAGTTGCTGTTACCCCTTGATTCAAGCCAAAACCTGCCCAATGAATTTTGAGTAATATATTCGACCATCCACCTTGGTGTAAAAAGCTGAGTTACAAACGGTATTTCACTTGTGCTGTATCTCGTTTTTCTTTTAATCAGTATATCCTTCTTCTCAGATATATAAAACTGATACAACCACCCAATCACCTCCACATTTTCACATTCTTCGACACCGAGGTTTTGGTTTATATAACTGATTATGGAGTTTGTACTGAGCAGATCGTCGGGAAGCAGAAGTTCTGTGTAAGAGTTCAGGGGTTCAAACATAAAAGGGAGTTGTTTGTTATACCATCCACAGGCAGCAATGAAGAGGAGTTTATAAGCTTCGTTAAAAGGGTTGTGGGTGGGGATTTTACCGGTAAGCAGATCGGAAATTTTTTGTGTATCAACAGGGAGATCAGACTGAAAAAGTCCGCTTCTGGCATCTGCAAGGATTCCGGGATCACCACCAACAACTCTGGGGGTAACAACAGGGACAAAGTTATACCCCCGCACATCCATAAACCTGAGGGCAATAAGACGGTTAAAAAGGGTGTAGGCGTGCCTTTCGATAAACTCTTCACGATCAGGAGCCTTCTCCCAAGCAGAACGGAGTTTTTCCTTCAGTGCCGCTTTTTCAATAAACTCGGCGGTATCGTTCGTGAGTATAAAACCGATTCTTGCACTGATATGACTGATTAGCCTTCTGCGCGCTTCAGCCGCAAAAAATTTTAATTTCCCTTTGTCCATGGGGGTTGTCCATCCTTATTATAAAATTATTTGATTTCCCTTGTCGATCTCTTCATTCATTTTCCTTTTAAGAGATTCGAGAAACTCTTCCACCTGCCCGCGAGAACTTATTAATTGTTTGTTATAATCTATTTTGAGCATCCTCATTTGAACGATTTTTACTGCAGGAGGTGTAGGTTGAGGAGGCGGAGCTATATTTGGTTCACCTGCTACAACAGTTGTTGCAGGAGGTGCCACAACTATTGGTTGCAAATCCTGAATTTTCTGTACTACTTCTGTTCTGAGGTTTAGTTCGAAGTTATACCTGAGTAGTTGAAGAGAAGCTATTGAAGATGTACTGTCCACTTTTGTATTATGTCTGTCAAGAATCTGCGTAATTTTATATCTATCCGCTTCAGGTACACCGGAATATCCGTCGAAAGATTTGAGGTTATCCCTCATGGATTCAACAACAGCACACATTTCCTGCCTTAGACCCTCCATTTTTTTTGACAGGAGAATTCCAAGATCATCAAGAGCATTTGTGAGTTTGTTAAACTGTGTGTTAAGATATGGCTCATCGGATTTTAAATAATCCACCAGCATATCCTTATATTCAGATTCGAGATGTTCAAGATCGGTACGGTGATCCTTCAGGAATGAGGACACCCTGTCATAAAGATCCTTTTGTCCACCTTTCATGAAGTTACGGATTCTTTCAATTACATCCTTTTCCTCAATTAAAGCGGGTCCAAACTCTGAGATGTAGTCGAAGAATTTTCTCATGTCAAATTTAACCACCCGTTCAAATCGCTCGAGAACAGGATTCACTTTATAGAGGAAGGGGTAGTCGTTTGCTCTCAAAACAAGGTTTTTTAGATCGTGGACTTCGCTATGTAATTCATCTTTCATCTCCTGAAAGACTAATTTATTGTCAGTAGCGTTGAGTGGTTTTCCAAACCAGTTGAAAGCAAACATTCTTGCAGTTTGAACCAGATCATTTGGAATCTCTTCAACTGTTTTAACAATTATCGAGCCATATTCCCTGCTGTTATCGATCTTTTTGGAGAGATCGAGCGCACTCATTTCCGTAACATTATAATAGATCGTTACTTTGCCATGCACAAAAAGAGAAGTAAGAGCGTGTGGAATAATAAGGTTGTCGATGTAGCCATAAGGGATTTTTTTGAAATGTTCTATGAGGGAATTAAGATCAACCCTGACACCTGACTCCATCTTATTGCTTATCTGCGTAAAAAGTTCGTTTTCCACATCGTTGAACGCACCCATCTCAGCAATGAACTGTTCGGAGGTGTGGTCACGCAGAAGATTAATAATATCGGCTTTAACAGGCACTTTGGTAAGTTTATTGAGGTAGATGTAAGACCCGTCAATAAGCTGTTGAGCTGCTTCATTTAATCGGGTGAAAAAATCGGATGACTGACTTGTTATCTCCCTGCCGTTAAAAAGGAACTTTGCATCCCTAAGAAGAATTTCGATAAGACTTTCGATGCTTTTGCGACGAATTCCATTCTCACGGGTTTTTGCCTGAATTACTGCAGCCTTTTCTTCACTCAATTGCCCTGTGCTGTTAAGCTGGGCATAACGAATTGTTCGAAGGTGAAGAGCAACATCCTCAATCAGTTTTTTATCGGACGCAATAACAATCAACAATTCATTTGGTGTCATTGAGAGAGAGAGGAGTTCGGTATCTGTGGGATAATTATCCTCTATTCCCGTAATTAAGTGGAGTTTTACCTCGCCTATGGGACTCCCGTGGTCATGCCTGTCAATCTTTTTTGAATAAGGGAAGTTTAGACCTGTACGATTGTGTTTTAACTTCAGATTATTACTTTTTGTAAGCAGATCTGTAAAAACTGTTGAGGCAATGAAGTTCCGGAGTTCACCGGGGTTTAACGGAACTGCTTTGATTCCATTGATAACATCCTGCTGGATATCGGTCTGGTATTCATAAATCCCGTTTACTTCCTGAACCCACGAATATCTTACCATATAATCGAGTGAAGTCCTGATC
Organism: Ignavibacteriales bacterium; assembly: GCA_016707285.1. Lineage (GTDB taxonomy): Bacteria > Bacteroidota > Ignavibacteria > Ignavibacteriales > Ignavibacteriaceae > UTCHB3. The sequence continues at coordinate 520,407 of JADJIA010000003.1, read as the reverse complement.
TTTTTTTCAAGTTCCTCCCGATTTCCGTCACTTTCCTCAGTCATAAGAACAGCAAGGTTTTTTACGGTAACGGGGAAATTATTTAAGTATTTTAAGAGGTACAGCACTTTCAGTAAACGAAGATTAAACGGATTTTCATGGTTTCCCTCCAATACAGAAATTGTATGGTATGGTTGTGCCTTCAGAAGAGCGCGGGTTCCTTCAAAAAAGAGATCAAACGGTACAAAACTTCCCCTCTCCGCGTCCTTCACACTCATAAGTGCTGATTGGAAAACCCCAAGCATTGAACGGGCACCGAGTGAAGCGTAGTTGCCTACAAACGCCCCATGGGCAGACAGAGAAATGAGACATTGCTGATACAATTCAACCTGATATGGCAGAACGGGATAAAACCCGGTGAATGTTTCTGTGTTGGGCACTTGTTTGTTATAACTTGTGTCATCGGGGAATGTAAATTTTGTTTTTATTACCTCACCCTGCTGTTCAAAAAGATAATCGAGTGAGGTCTGTGCTTCCGGTTTTTTCTTGAGGAGACGGCGTTTTATCACTTCCTGTGCATTTTGTGAAGTGAGTTTTGGTTTCACTTCAAATCTGCCAAGGATTTTGGAAAAATCGGATTTTTGTGCGGCATTCATGGTTTTCACCATTTCAGTAACTTCCTCCTGGGCTGTCACCATAACCCACACTCTCCCCCTGAATGCAACGGCGAAGTCTTCCACAAGGGTTTGCAGATTGAGCATGGTTCTTGGGTCGCGGGAAATATATTGCCCCACTTCATCCACGAGGAAAACCAGTCTGAAACCTGCAGGTTTTGTATCGAGGTAGTCCCTGATGTCATTAATAAAACTTTCCACCGAGAGGGGTGTCTCTTCCTGATATTTTTTTCTTACATCGGTTATAGTGGTGTCCCCCGTTACCTCTGCAAAAGCTGTATCAAGCCCCTTCGACATTGTAAGAAGCCTTTCACGACTTGATTCCCATTCTTTCCCCGTTGCTTTTTTAAAGGCTTCCTTGAAGGCATCCAATTTACCGATATGGATCAGGTCCCGTTCAAGTTTGGCTATGGCAGGATCATCTGAAAACCCGAGGGCACGGTCGAACATCTTTTTAAACGGCATAAAAATATTTGCTTCGCCGGTGCGGTGTTTTTGGTCAGCTATGCTGTCGATGTTAAAAAGGATCGTTTGTGCAGGTTCTTTTAACACCTTCATCACCAGACCTTCAATATCAAAATCATCTTTTAGTTTTTCAAGGAAGGCATTCCCAAGTTTTACACCATCAACTTCACGATTTGAGAGGACAAGCGAAAGTATCTTGAGCAGATGCGACTTTCCCGTTCCAAAAAATCCCGAAAGCCAAACACCGGGATTGCCCTGCTTTGTGGCTGTGTATTTTTCGAAGAGTTCCCTTAAAATTTTGCCAATTTCCTCTGTAATCACAAACTCGCGCATCTCATCAACGAGATACTTAACTTCGGAGACTTTTACAACGCCTTCAATCCTGCGGGTGATGTCATCAACAAAAAGTTCGTGTATTTTCATTTTAATTGCCTGCTCTTAATTTCATAAAATTATTTCCCGTCCAATTGACCGCTTAAGTTTATTGCCCTGTATGAGTGTTCGTGAACGGTACCAAAAAGAAGCATCGTCCATCCGTCGTAAGTTCCGGGAAAAAACAATACAACGGGAGTATCAGAAAGACCAATTTCGAGTCCTTCAATTATTCCTTTTGTTCTTAAAAAAGGATAACATTTGGCGATTCCCGAAAGGAAAACCACGGAAGACGAGTTGAGGTCAATTTCTTCTTTAATTCGAGGGAGTACCATATCAGTGAAGTCTGCAACTGCATTAATATGATCCGCCACATCCCATTTGGGAGTTTCAGGTTCCACAATAAGGAGTGAAGTAAACTCGTCATTATCCTCCAGGATATCCACCACCATTTCAAAAATGTCTTTATGAATTACCGACTTTCCGGCAGAAGTGAGTCTGCTTTTTAACCCGACAATCAGGTCACTCATTTCATCCTCTTGTGTGGCTGGATAAGCATACAGGTAGATTGGGAGTTGCCCCCCCGCTCTTGCAGTAGTCAAAAGGTTGGTTGAGTTTATGTAGTTGAAAAGGTTGTCAAGGTTTGTCATAAGCATTCAGTTTTTGTACTTCGGAGATTCGGAACTTCGGAACCCGGACTTGAACCGCTGAAACTCTGAGGTTCTGAGGTTCTGCAGTTCATTGAAGCAGGGCTTTCCGGATTGTGGAATCTTTGAGTTCAGGGAGGTCAGATACTTCCCAGGGGAGGAATGGGGAGACTATTAATTCGCCATTCAGAAGACCTGTTTCCCGAAGGATTTGAAAGATAAATCCCGAACCCTTTTTGATTGTGATTTCACCCTTGTGTTGCAACTCTTCATGACGGAACTTCATTTCTTCGATGAAGTGGAGGAAATGTGTGGGCACTAATTCCCTGTTCCCCATTTGAAATCTATTATAAACAAACTCTGACATGAACTCCCGAAACAATGGATATACATTAAAAATGGCTATCAAATTGATTATTTTTGCAGTTTCTGACGGGACTTGAGAGAGTTTTTGGAGTGCCTCCGGTGAAAGGGTAAGGAGTCGTCGTTTTATCTCGGAGTAGTCGGCTTTGATGGTGTTGAGATTCTCAGTTTGGAAAATATTTTGATCAAATACAACTCGCCGTACTTCACCCCAATCTCCTGTTTGTGTGAAGAGTTCTACTACTCGTATCGTTCTTTTTAGCATCAATGGACGACTCAGCAGGCGGTGATATCCTGTACTCAAAATTCTTTAGTTTCTTTGTTAATCGAGAGTGAAAATTAGGAAATTTTCTCCATTTGAACAAACGGTTTTTTGGGGGGATTTTGGAGTTGAACCGCAGAGGATTTGAGGGACCTCACCCCCTAACCCCCTCTCCTAAAATTAGAGGGGGAATGCATTGCGGAAATTGATCGTTGCGACGAAACATCTCTACCCATACGGCACCCCATCCGGGGCGCATTTTGATTTTGAATTATTTGCTATCCATACGAGACCCCTAACGGGGCCATGATCGCGGTTATTTCCATCTCTACCCATACGGCACCCCTAACGGGGCGCATTTTGATTTTGAATTATTCTACCCAGACGAGACTCCTCCGGAGCCATCATCGTGAATATCTTTTTTTATCGTGAACATCGTGTTCAAAAATCCCCTATCCGCGTAACTCCGTCTAATCTGCGTGTATCTGCGTCCCCTTTATCTTCCGTGGAATCTGTGATAATCCGTGATATCCGTGTTCCAATTTTAGAACCTATCTGTGGAATCTGTGTAACTATTCTAAAATCCATTTGCAAAAAAACGGCGGTGCGGTCGTGGTGCGGGTATATATTAAAAAATGTTTGGAACGGTACACCGGCTGATGTGTACCGTCCAAACGGAGGTATTTAGTGTGTAAGGGCTGAGTTAGTCCATGATCATTCTGAGGAATGATGCACTTTGATCATCTTCATCTTCCTTTGCTACACTGTTGGGGTTACTCTTGAATTTCAAAGAATTAACATTGTCTTGTTTTGAATCTTTGAAATCAAACGATTTTTGCTCCTGAACCTGTGAGTCAGCTCCATGGGTTGCTCTTAATTGCTCTCTGAGAAAAGCCGGAGTGTTGATGTCATCTTTATTAAGGTCCCTTATCGGGAAAGTTGGAGTAACAATCTGTGCCTCGGCAGCTGCACTGTGAGAATACTGTCCGGATATTGATTGACCTGATTGCGGTTTTTCAACGGGTTTCTCAGTTGGGATTGGACGGCTATTTTGTTTTGAAGTGTCAAATCCGGTAGCGATAACAGTAAAAGAAAGATAATCTTTCATTTCTTCTTTTTGAACGAGACCAAAAATAACATTGGCATCTTCACCGGCTGCATCAGTGATTGTTGCCATTCCATCCTGAACTTCATGCATCGTAAGATTTGTTGAGGCAGTTATGTTTACCAACATCGATTTTGCACCACGAATATCCATTCCTTCGAGAAGTGGACTTGATATTGCTTTCTGTGCTGCTTCAATAGCTCTGTTTTCGCCTGTAGCGGTACCTGTTCCCATAAGGGCGAGACCGCTTGCCTGCATTACAGTTCTTACATCTGCAAAATCGCAATTGATCATACCTTCATAGGTAATCACTTCTGCGATACCTTTTGTTGCTTCATAAAGAATTTCATTTGGTTTGTCAAAACCTGAAAACGCAGGAGCGTCTTTGTGGAGCAGATCGTGAAGTTTAGCGTTTTGGACAATAATCAAACTGTCAACATATTTTTTCACTTCCTGAATTCCTGCTTCCGCATTTTTCATTCTGTTAGGACCTTCATATCTGAAGGGTTTGGTAACTATTGCAACCACAAGAGCGCCATTTTGTTTTGCTATCTGTGCAACTATCGGGGCAGCGCCTGTTCCGGTGCCTCCACCCATGCCTACGGTAATAAAAACCATATCAGCACCCATAAGCACTTCTTCAATTTTTGCACGATCTTCTTCGGCGGCGGCCTTCCCAACTTCAGGATTAGCTCCGGCTCCAAGACCTTTTGTTATTTTTGTTCCGATCGTAACCTTTTTTGACGCAAGGTTTGAATCGAGACACTGGGCATCGGTGTTGATGGCAATAAACTCGACTCCTTCGAGACCCTGTTTGATCATCGAATTAACCGCGTTACAGCCTCCGCCACCAACTCCAACAACTTTAAGGTTGGCGCGTAAAATTACTTCTTGTTGTTCCAATGTTGCAAAAGACATAATACCTCCAGTATTACTTAATTTTTTGATTCAGCCTGTTTTAAATTTTTCACTAATGAATTGATGATCTCATCCAGCAATTCACTGTTCGATTTTTCCTCGTTTGCTTGCAGCGAGAAGTTGTTTTCTTCTTTTTCGATTAGATAAAACCTGTAACGGTTCTTTAAAAAATAGTTGATGTTTTCATTTGCAATTTTCTCTTCATGCGGATTATAATTGTTCATATTTACCCCGATAAAACTGGGATCACATTTTGATCTTCCCGCAGATTGAGCAAGAATGGGTGTAATTGCAAGTGATAATGGATCACTAAGTGAAAAGAGTACAAACAAATTTTTTGTACCACTTATCAGATAGGTAATCGCTTTTTCCAAATTGTCAAATTCAGTTTGATTCAAATAAAGAATCGATTCATCGATGTAAAAATCCCTGATCCCCTCATTGACGATCAGCTTTTTCCCCGAAGTGTATTGTTTTAATTCTTCTTCTTCAGTTCCGACAAACACGATCTGAACATTTTGTCCCAGAAGTGACGACATCTTCTCGATCATTACCGAAAGTGAATTTCCTATGACAAACAATACCGGATTTTTATAAATCATTGTATTGATCTCTTATTTTAAGGAGGAAATCTTTTATCGGCGATGATTTTGATTTGGGCTTTTTTCCTTCTGATTTGTCACTTTTTATTTTGTCACTCGATTTTGCTCGACTCCAGAATGTTCCTTTGGGTTTTTCCACCTCAGAATCATCAACAAGATAATCTTCTTCAAGCGGTAAGAGCAAACCAAGAGCGGTGGCATATTCCGGTTTTGAGAGTTCGCCTATACTTCCATCAAAATGTTCTTCAGCAGGTAAACCAACTCTTGCAGGCACTCCAAAAACCTTTTCTGCAAGGTCTGTAATTCCTTTTAGAAGTGCTCCACCGCCTGTGATTACCAACCCGGCACGAATTTTTTTCTTTACATCCGATTTTTCAAGTTCTATATTTATTATCTCAAAAAGCTCTTCAACCCGGCTGCGAATGATCTGAGTTAACAAACTGATTGGTATCCTTGTGCTTGGACGGGGACCAACACCTTTAACTGTAATTGTATCATCTTTTACGATTGCAGCTTCTGTTGCGTATCCATAATTGGTTTTAAGCTGTTCAGCATCCTCGGCAATTACATTCAAGGTTTCTTTAATATCGTTTGTTATCCTGTTACCGGCTATTCCATAAACTCTTGAATATCTGATTGCATTGCCTTGATAAATAAGCACATCTGTGGTTCCACCACCAATATCAAGCAACAAAACGCCCAGATCTTTTTCAGCATCTTCAAGAACAGCGGAAGCCGAGGCAAGTGACTGAAGTTTTAAATCTTTTACTTCATATCCGCCCCTTTTAACCGACTTTTGAATATTTTGGATTGCCGTGCCGGAGGCCATTACCACATGGTTTGAGGCTTCAATTCTTGAACAGGCAACACCCAATGGATTGGTTACAACTCCCTGACGGTCAACAAAAAACTCTTCATGAAGAATGTGCAGAATTTTCATATCCTTTGAAAACTGGATACTGCGCATATCCTCTTTCAGTTTTCTCAGGTCAGCCATTGTTACTTCCTGCTCTTCATTTGTGATGGTCACATAATTTCTTGACCTGATGCTGCTGATATTCTCACCGGAAACACCTGCTATAACTTCAGTTACCTTAACACCTGCTTGTTCTTCAGCTTCGTTAAGAGCAGCTTTGATCGATTTTGCTGTATCGATGATATTACTCACTTCGCCGCGAACGAGTCCTGTGCTGGGAGCTTTCCCCACTCCAAGAATTTTAAACTTATTCTTGCCCGTTTTTTCTGCTATCACTGCGCAGACTTTTGTGGAGCCGATATCAAGTCCGGTTATTATCTCGTTTTTCATCTTTTCTTTCCAATTTCTTGTGTCCCATGTAGATTTTGCCGGAATACCTCAGATCGATGTACTCCACATCTTTGTTTAACTCCAATTGTTTACCCATCTCTCTGATTTCTCTGAGAGTAAGTATCTGTTCGGCAATGCCTCTTGCAGAACAAATGACGGGAGGTTTCATATCCGAGAAAACGAGGATGATATCACCACCTTTACGGAGATCGATCTCCGAGAGATTGGCAGCGATTTCGCCACCCAAAATTTTACATGCCCGGGCAATTTTGTAACCGGGAAGCACAGTTGAATCCTGAAATGTTCTAAAATATTTAAGACTGTTTAACCGTGTATTTCTTATCACGGGATAATCGAAATTTTTCAGTTCGTTCATCACGGGCAACAACTCAAGTTCATTGCTTAAAAGTGAAAGTTTTTCACCTGAAAAAATTGAAGCGACTATCTCCTTCTCCGTAATATCGATTTTCACCACCCCGCCATCACTAAATCTCATTTCCAGGTTTTTGATGTACGGGTGATTCAACATTCTGTCGTAGAGTACATTAATTTCCGGGTATTCACCTTTTTCGGGGACAGCATGAGTAAATTTTATGTAATCTTCAGCAGTAAGCAGGTTTGCCCCTTGAATCTCATATCCCGATACCTTCTGCTGGATTTCTTCCTTAAAGAAGAATCCGGGCAGAGCCGTAGTGCCGGCTGCGAGGAGTACAAGGAGAATAAGCGCGGGAATAATCCTGCTTTTTTTCATAAGTTATTTCTTCTCTGAGGAATAGAGTTCAACAAATTTTTCGCCATATTTCCAGATATCACCTGCACCAAGGGTAACAATTATATCACCCGGTTCAGTGATCCTCAACAGGGTTGCCGGAACATCCTCTTTGTTTGGGACGAAAATGACATTTTTGTGTCCCATCTTTCTTGCCGCTTCAGCAACGAGTGCACCCGAGATTCCTTCAATCGGTTCTTCTCTCGCAGGGTAGATATCAGTACAGATGAAGACATCCGAATTGAGGAAAGACCGTCCAAATTCCTGATAAAAATCTCTTGTTCTGGAGAAGAGGTGCGGTTGGAAAACTGAAACAAGTCTTCTCTGCCATCCTGATCTGATTCCTGAAAGTGTCGCTGTTGTTTCTGTAGGGTGATGTCCATAGTCGTCAACCACCATAATTTCTTTGTCATACTTTACTTCAAATCTTCTGTAAACACCGCTAAAGCGTTCCAGAGCCAATTTAATTGTTTCAAATGGTACCTTTAACTCGAGTGCGATTGTAACTGCTACAAGAGAATTTTTGACATTATGAAGACCGGGAACTCCGATAGTGATATCACCCAGAGTCTTGTTATTGTAAACAACAGTGTATTTGGTTTTATATCCATCGTGAACAATATTAACAGCCCTCAAGTCAGCCTGCGGGGTTGTTCCGTAAGTGATGATTCTTTTGTTAATGAATGGCCTGATATCAAGCAGGGCAGGTTCATCCATACACAGAACCACAAATCCATAAAATGGCACTTTGTTTGCAAACTCAATAAATGCATCTTTTATGTCATCAAGATCACGATAGGTGTCGAGATGTTCCCGCTCAAGGGTTGTAATCGCAGCAATTGCCGGCATCAATTTCAAAAAAGTTCTGTCAAATTCATCAGCTTCAACAACAATAAAGTCTCCATGTCCGAGTCTTGCGTTCGTGCCACCAAGACTGGAAAGTTTCCCGCCAACAATAATAGTTGGGTCGATCCCCGCCTCGGTTAAAACAAGTCCCGTCATCGAAGTGGTGGTTGTTTTACCGTGTGTTCCCGCGATACCGATCCCGTATTTCTGCATTCTCATCGTTTCAGCCAACATTTCCGATCTTTTTATCACAGGAATGTTTCTGGAGATTGCTTCCATAACTTCAGGATTCGATTCTATTACAGCGGATGAATAAACTACAACATCCACATCTTTAATATTTTCTGCACTGTGTCCTTCATAAACGGTTGCACCAATAGATTCAAGTCTTTCGGTGGTGTCTGATCTGTTTTTATCAGAACCTGAAACCGTAAAACCTTTGGAGATAAGGATTTCAGCAATACTGCTCATTCCTATACCACCAATTCCAACAAAATGCACTTTAGTAAACTTTGAAAACATCTAATCCTCTAACTAAAATTTCCATATTTACAGGCGTTGATTACTCTGCCTGCAATTTTAAAAGCAGCATCTTTGCCACCTGCTTTTTCCAAATTTTCGACCATCACTTTAATTCTCTTCCCGTCACTTAAAAGAGAAACCACTTCTGAAAACAGCTTTACATCAATTTCTTTCTCTTCAATCAAAACCGCTGTCCCCAACTCAACCATCGATTTTGCATTCATCAACTGGTGATTCTCTGCGGCAAATGGAAAAGGAATTAACACCGCCGGTTTGTTTAAATAAACGAGTTCTGCTATTGTTGTTGCTCCTGCCCTTGCAACCACAAGATCGGAAGCTGCATATACTTCGTTCATATTTTCAATAAAAGAGAGAACTTTTACATTTTCCGATGAAAATGATTTAAACTCATCAAATGATGTTGCACCTGTTTGCCAGATAATCGATATTTTTTCCTCTGCAAACCTTTTTATGGATGCGGCGATTGTTTTATTAATCGCTCTTGCACCAAGACTTCCACCAACAACAAAAACCACTTTTGAATCAAGAGCCAATCCAAGTTTTTTTCTTGCATCGTCCCTGTTTATTGACACAAGACTTTTTCTTACAGGATTCCCGGTGATAAAAAGTTTTTCGGGTTGCCTCAAAAATTGAACAGCATCCTTAAACATCAGGTGAATCTCTTCCGCTCTTCTTTCAAGCAAACGGGTTGTGATTCCGGGATAACTGTTTGGTTCTATAAGTAAAACTTTTGCCCCCATCATTCTCGCTGCAATAACTGATGGGCCCGAAACATATCCCCCCGTTGCAACAATAACCTGAGGCCTAAACCCCATTGAAATTCCAATCGCCTGAAACAGACTTACCATCAATTTTATTGGAAAGAGAAGATTCTCTTTGATACTTTTTCTGGAAAATCCCGATATCCAGATACTTTTAAATTTGAATCCTGCCGCCGGAACAACCCTCTCTTCAATCTTCTTTTTTGTTCCGATAAAAAGAATATCAGCATCCGGTTCCATCTCTCTCAACTGCTCAGCAACTGCTATTGCAGGGAAAATATGTCCACCTGTTCCACCACCGGTGAACATAACTCTTATACCGGCTGTTCCTGCCATGTTTTTGCTTCTTTTTTGGTGGATGTTTGTTTTGCTTCATCCGTTTTTGACGACAATCCAATATTCAGTAAAATTCCGATTGACGAACAAACGATGATTATTGCAGTTCCTCCATGACTAATGAGTGGCAACGGCAGACCCGTAACCGGCACGACACCTATGGCAACAGCAGCATTCACGAAACCATAAAGAGGAATGGAAAACGCTATTGCAAAAGCCAAAAGTTTGCCAAATTTATCTTTTGCGTTTTTAGCAATTATAAGCCCACAAACAAGTATCGCACTGTATGCAAGCAAAACACCAACTGTTCCAATCATCCCTGCCTCTTCCCCGGCAACAGCAAAAATAAAATCACCATAAGCCTCAGGGAGGAAGAGATTTCTTTGGGCACTATGTCCCAGCCCTACACCCAAAACACCGCCGCTACCAAGCCCGTAGAGTGATTGCATCACCTGTGGGTGGAAGTCACCATCACCAAAAATCGCTCCCAAATGGGAGGAGATTCTTTTAAATGAATGGGGTTTATAAAGTGCATAACCCAATGCCATCACAAAGCCGCCCCCGGCAAACGCTAAAAAGTGTTGTATTCTGATTCCCGCTACAAACAACATTGCAATTCCGGTTGCAAGGATCAAAACACCATTGCTGACATTTGGCTGAAGCAAAACGAGCACAACTACAATACCCACCCAAATCAAAGGATTAATCACACCAAGTTTGATATCAGTTATGTCATCCCCTATCCTCTCAAGCATCGCAGCAAGATGAATAAAGAGTGCAATTTTTACTAATTCAACGGGTTGAAATGATACACTTCCAATGGTAAAAGATCTTTGTGATCCCTTAACCTCAGGGGCAAAAAATACAGTTATAACCAATAAGACTATAGCCCCGATAAGGACAATCTTACTGTATTTTTTATAATGATGATAGTCAACCATTGCCAGAATTGCCATCAAAACCACCCCGCCAATTGCTTTCCCGATGTGCGCTGCAAATAGTGCCTGAGGGTTATCAAACTTCAGTTGTGCAAAGGTGCTGCTGGCACTAAGTACCAGAAGTGATCCAAATATCACGAGCAGAACTGCACAAACAAAAATTATGAAGGAGTAAGGTTTCACCCGGCAATCTCTCTGACTGCTTCTTTAAAAACTTTTCCACGGTGTTCATAACTTCTAAACATATCAAAACTCGCACAGGCAGGGGATAACAACACCACTTCGCCCTGATTTGCCTCCTCGTGTCCTTTCAGTACACAATCTTCGAGAGAAGTTACCTTTTCGACAGGGAGCAACTTTCCAAAAAAATCGATTACTTTATGAGCTGATTCACCAATTGCATAAATCTTTTTAACATTTTTTAATACAAGATCTTTAATCAGGTTATAGTCGTTTCCTTTATCAATTCCACCCAGAATTAAATAGATCGGGGCATCAAAACTTTTTAACGCATAAATAACAGAATCAACATTTGTTGCTTTTGAGTCATTTATATAAATGATTCCATCTTGTGATGGCACAGCCTCAAGCCTGTGTTCAACCGCTTCAAATGTGAACAATCCGTCTCTAATAATCCCTGTCGGGACACCTGCTTTTAAAGCGAGTGTAATAGCTGCAGCAGCGTTTGCATAATTATGCTCTCCTCTTAACTTCAGATCACTTGTGTCGCACGAGAAAACCACTTTTCCGGCTATCCTCGTTACAAGTCTTTTCCCCGAGAGATATGTTCCGTTACTCACTTCATTCCTTGTAGAGAAGAATTCAATCAGAGCTCCTTTATAACCATGTGCCTTTAGAACAGGATCATCCGCATTATAAAGTGAAAGATCCGTTCCACTCTGGTTCATAAATATCCGGTATTTTGAAGCGATATAATTTTCAATTTTGTAGCCATACCTGTTTAAATGATCAGGTGTAATATTCAAAATTGCTGCACCTTCAGGCTTAAATTGTTCGATCAAATCGAGTTGAAAACTTGATAATTCAAGGGCAACGAGGGAGTTTTCATCACACTCAAGTGCGATCTCTGAAAATGCAGTTCCAATATTTCCCGCTGAAAACGACTTTATACCTGAAAGACTAAAAATGTGGTGCAATAGTGCAGTTGTTGTGGTTTTTCCATTTGTTCCGGTGATTGCAAAAATTCTGCCTTTACACAAGGACGAAGCAAATTCAACTTCGCTTATCAGCCTGATCCCCCTCTTTTGGGCTTCAACTACCACAGGAGCTTCCATCGGCACCCCGGGAGAGATGATCATCAGGTCACAGTTAAACACGCTCTCACTGTTTTTACCTGTTTCAACTTCTATTCCGGCAAGTTTTAATCTGTCAACTACTTCAGAAATCGATTCGTAAGGTGATTTGTCGCTTACAAAAGGTGTGGCACCACATTTTACGGCAAGATATGCTGCGGCTTCACCACTTCTGGCAGCTCCAATAATCGATATTTTTAATTTTTGGTAACTCTTCACTTTTTCACCTTATCTTAAACGATGTTAAGCTGATGATCGCGAGGATTATGCCAATGATATAAAATCTAACAACAATTTTAGGTTCTGCCCACCCCTTTTCTTCAAAATGGTGGTGAATTGGAGCCATCTTAAAAACTCTTTTCCCCGTTCCATATTTCCTTTTGGTATATTTAAAATATGAGGTCTGTATGATTACAGAGATGGTCTCAAAAAAGAAAACACCTGCGAGAAACGGCAACAACAACTCTTTCCTAACCATAACCGACAAAATCCCAAGAGCTCCACCGAGTGCAAGACTCCCTGTGTCCCCCATAAAAACCTGTGCAGGATAAAAATTAAACCAAAGGAATCCAAGCCCCGCTCCAATGAGTGCAGCGATAAAAACCGACAATTCACCCGAGCCGGGGAGATAAATAATGTTTAAATAATCGGAGTAGATGGCATTTCCGGAGATATAACTGATTACTCCAAGTGCCAGCATCGCAATGATCGTGAGACCAATTGCCAACCCGTCAAGTCCATCTGTAAGATTTACTGCATTGGATGTTGCTGTTATTATAAATATCACAGCAGGGATATAAAGATATGATAGATCAAGATTCAAATCCTTAAAAAATGGAATTGTGGTCAATGATTTCACATCCGCAAATTCAGGTGAAAAATAGAGTACACATCCCACGAGCAAACCCACAGAAACCTGCCCAATCAGTTTATAACGGGCAATCAAGCCGTTGGGCATCTTTTTGATAACTTTCAAATAATCATCGAGGAAACCCACACCACCCAACAACATCGTGCCAACAAGCAGCAGCCAGATGTATGTACTCTTTATGTCTCCCCACAACAAAACGGGAATAACAACGCAGGTTAAGATGATTAATCCACCCATGGTTGGCGTGCCGGCTTTACTGAAGTGAGTTTTAGGGCCAAAATCCTTTATTTTCTCACCAATTTGATGTTTTTGGAGCATTTTTATAATTCGCGGAGCGAAGAAAAATGCCATAAAAAGTCCTGTAATAGCCGCTATTCCCGATCTGAAAGTAAGATATTTGATCATATCAAGACCGGGAGGATCAAAAGTTTTATTCAAATACTCGAGTAAATAATAGAGCATTTAGTTGCCTTTTTCTTTCAAAAATTTTACTATTGTCTCCATCTCCATACCTCTTGACCCTTTAACGAGTACAAGGGAATTTCTGAAATCATAATTCGAAAGTGACTCAATTAAATCTTCTTTCGTTTTAAAGTGTTCCGCCGTTATTTTACTTCCTTTGAGAGTATTATACAAATGGCGCATATTGCTGCCAATCAAAAAAGCACGTTTAACTCTTGTTATTTTTAGCTGTTCTGCAAGAGATTCATGTTTCTCTCTGGCTTTTTCTCCCAACTCGAACATATCACCCAGGATGACCACTCTTTTTTCATGAATCAAATCCTTTCCCATGGTTTCGAATGCACTTTTCATACTCGCAGGATTTGCGTTGTATGTATCATCTATCAGGTCAAATCCATCAAGTGTATATCTGTTCATTCTCCCTTTGGGTGGTTTTAGGCTCTCAAGTCCGGTTTTAATATCCTCAAATGATATCCCACACTTAATAGCCAATGCCGCAGCTCCAAGAGCGTTTATTGCATTATTTTTCCCAAAAAGTTGCAATTCAACTTTTATTGATTGTTCACCCGAAGAAATTCGGAGAATCGGCAATCCTGTTTCAGTATAAGTAAGAAGTTTCCCGGTGACATCCGCAGGGTTTTTCATCGATACTGTGATGGCACCCGGAATTTTTGGTACCAAACGAATTAAAAAAGGATCATCAACATTTATAAAAACAACCCCGCCTCTCTCACGAGTCACTGTGAACAAGTTTGTTTTTTCCAGTCTGACTCCTTTTCTGTTTATCAGATATTCCAGATGTGAGTCACCGATGTTTGTGATCAATGCAAAATCGGGTTGTGCAATCGAAGATGAATATTTTATTTCCCCGGGATGGTTAGTACCAATTTCACACACCAAAAACTCTGTCTCTTTGTTGGCTTCAAGGATCGTAAGTGGTACACCAATGTGATTGTTATTATTCGCAGTGGTAGCCACAACATTATGATTAACTTTAAGAATTGCTGCAAGCATATCCTTTGTTGTAGTCTTGCCATTGCTTCCCGTTATGCCGAAAACCTTTGCTTTTAAGTGTTTTCGCCACTCACCGGCAATAAAGCCGAGTGCGATTTCTGTATCAGCGGCACCAATAACGATAACTTTAAGGTCAGAATAATCTGAAATTCTTGATTTTTTGACAACTATTCCACTTGCTCCCCTTGTTATGGCTTCCGAAATAAAATCGTGTCCGTCGAATCTTTCACCTTTAACTGCGATAAACAACGAGCCGGGACCAACTTTTCTGGAATCGATGACAACAGATGTAAAAACTGTTTTTTCATCCGAATTAACAATTTTTAACGGCTTAGGTGAAGCTGCAATAATTTCACTGACAGTAATCACTTCTGAGCCCCGTTTCCAAACAGGTATTTGTTTGTCATTTCACGATCTGAAAAGTGATGTTTAACTCCTTTAACAATCTGATAATCTTCGTGGCCCTTCCCTCCAATGAGTATTATTGCATTTTCGGGACTTTCGAGTATTGCCCTCTTGATAGCCTCTTCCCGGTCTGCACACACAATCAAATTATCTGTTGAAATTCCAGCAACCACTTCTTTTATTATCTCATCAGGATCTTCATCCCTGGGATTATCACTCGTAATTACGGCAACTGTTGACATTTCGGCAGCGATTCTTCCCATAACAGGGCGTTTTGTTTTATCACGATTTCCGCCACATCCGATTACGGTATAAATTGGTGATTCTCCAGCAAGTTTGTTTATGCTGATCAACACCTGCTCAAGTGCTCCGGGGCTGTGTGCATAATCAACGAGAACTTTTTTGTTCCCTGATTTTATCAATTCAAATCTGCCATCCACTTGTGGCGCTTCGGCAATCCCTTCGGCAACAATATCTTTGTCAATACCCGCTTCAACCATCAATACATAAGCTGCTGCTGCGTTGTAGGCATTAAACTCTCCCACTAATGCAGTTCTCAGATCGGTTTTTACACCATTGTGATTGAGAGTGAATGAAGTTCCGCTAAAATCGAAGGAAATATCTTCAAGGCGGTAGTTTCCACCAAGCTTGCCAAAACCAATTTTTCTGCCACCGGTATCCCTGGAGATGAAACATCCATATTCATCATCCATGTTGTAAACAGCCGGTACTCCGGATTTTAAATCGTCAAACAATATTTTTTTTGCACTTGCATAATCGTCCATGGTTTCATGGAAATCTCTGTGTTCACTCGAAAGATTGGTAAAAACAGCTCCATCAAAATCGAGTCCAAAAGTCCTTTTGAGATAAAGAGAATGAGATGATGCCTCCATAACGGCGGCTGTGCATCCTTCATTTACCATACGGGCAAAAAGTGCATTTAATTCAACTGATTCAGGGGTCGTGAGTTCAGTAGGCACTTTTTCATCGCCGATCATATTTGCAATCGTACCAATAAGACCTGTTTTGTGACCGGCTTTTTCAAGAATATTTTTGATCAAAAATGATGTTGTTGTCTTTCCCTTTGTTCCGGTTACGCCGTATAATCTCAGTTTTTTGGATGGGAATCCATAATAAGCAGCAGAAATTTGAGCGAGAGCTTTTCGAGTGTCGGCGACAACAATTTTAGCCTGTCCACTTCGTCTAAAAATTTCATCCGGAATTGAATGAAGGTCTTCAACAATTATTGCGGCTGCTCCCTTGCTGAAAGCGTCCATGGCAAAACGATGGCCATCAGTTTTGTAACCTTTAACGGCAACAAAAATGGAATCTTTTGTAACTTTAGCCGAGTTGTAATAGATCCCTGTTATCTCATTAGCAAAAAAGTCGCCGGTGAGTTGAATAACAGTTAAGTGATCCAGAATTTCGTTAAGTCTCATTTAATAAATATTAGCTCCTGAAAATGCTTTTTCCTGCAGTTTCACTTGAATTTTCATACCTTTTTTAATTTCTTTGCCCGGTTTGATGCTCTGTTCAACCACTCTTCCGGAACCTGAACAGGTGAAATCCAAACCAAGCCTTCTCATTATTGAAATCGCATCTTTTAAGGAAACCCCTCTGAGATCAGGCATTTCGTTGAGATCAACTGATTTGTAGTCCACTTTTTTAATTTCTATTTCTGTATCAGATTCAATCTCGATTTCTTCTTCATACTCAGGTTTAATAATTTCCTCGTCACTCTCTTTGTTGAGTTTTTCGAGATTAACATTTTTCCCGATTGAAGGATCGATTGAAATTATCCTCTTCACAATATTTTTAAAGACAGGCGCAGCAACTTCACCACCCGTAATTCCCACACTTTTTGGTGTGTTCACAAGAATCAAACAGATATATTTAGGATTATCCACAGGGAAAAATCCTACAAAAGAGGAGTTATATCTCTCTTTTGAGTATTTGCCATCCACAATTTTTCGGGAAGTTCCTGTTTTTCCGCCGATCTGAATTCCCTCAATTTTAGCCCGTTTCCCGGTCCCTTTTTCAACCACATCAAACAGAAGGTCTCTCATCAATTTTGAGGTTTCTTCAGTTATCACCGGTCTGATTTTTTTAGGTGAATTTGATTCGGTTACATTTCCTTTTACATCCCTGATCTCTTTCACGAGGTATGGTTTGTAAAGATATCCACCATTAATCAAAGCCGAATATGCGGTTATGAGCTGAATTGGCGTAACAGAAATGCCATAACCGTAAGACATGGTCCCTTTTGTTGGTCCCGACCATTCAGAGGGTAAACCAAGTCTTCCCTTCACTTCCCCCGGTAATCCGAGGTAAGTGTAATTTCCAAAACCAAAACTTCTGATGTAGGTATAAAACTCATCCTTATCCATTTTTTGGGAGAGTTTCACCATTCCGATGTTGCTTGAGAACCGAAGAATTTCCCTTACGGTCATTGAAGCGGCACCGTGATGATCTTTAATAGTTCCACCCATAAAATTGTAAACACCGTTTTCAGTGTTAATTGAAGTTCCCGGTGTTACAAGTTTTTTATCCAGAATTCCCGCCATTGCAATCCCCTTAAATGTTGAGCCCGGCTCGTAAACATCTGATATGGCTTTGTTTCTTCTTATTTCATTACTGTATTTTTTATAATTTCCCGGCTCGTAACCCGAATAATTTGCAAGAGCGAGAATTTCACCTGTGTTTGGATCCATAATTATACCGGTGGCGTTTTCAGCTTTGGCAGCCTTCACTCCGGCTTCCAATTCCACCTCCAAAGCATTTTGAAGCGCTCTGTCAATAGTTAATACAATATTTTGACCAGGTTGGGCTTCTTTGTAGTTCTCATTAAGAACCGACATAACCGACCCCGTACCATCTTTCAAAACGAATCTGCTCCCCGCTTTTCCTTTGAGCTGGTTTTCAAAAGTGGCTTCGATCCCGTCTGTCCCTGTTTTTTCGTAATTAACAAACCCGATTACATGGGATGCCAGACTTGCATATTCATAAACTCTTGTGGGATCTTCTGTGTATATCAATCCGTCATAAACAACATTTTTAAGTTTATGAGCAAGTTTTGCATCCACTTTATTTAAAATGCAAAAAATCTTTTTTGCCGAATCAATCTTCCCTTTATAAAATCCATAAGTTCCTCCGATCGAGTCTGACAACACTTTTGCAATCAGTGAATCTTTTTTGAATTTTTTCGCCAAGCGTGGATCCACAAAAAAAGAGACCTGATCTTTACTGTAAACCAGTATGGTTCCGTTTCTGTCGTAGATCGATCCCCTGCTTGCTGCAAGTGGCTCAACACCTGTCTGCTGCTTTTTGGCAAAATATGAATAGTCATCTGCCTTAACTACCTGAACCACAATTATCCTGGTGAGCAGTATCAAAAAAAATACTGCCATTATTCCATTGATAAACAGAAGTCTGTTGTTATTCATTTAGATAGTTAATCTTGTTTTCAAATTCTTCAATTTCCTGTTGAGACAGTGTAATGGTTCCTGATGAATCAAAACTTGTTACAAGTCCCAGTTTTGATTCTGCCAAAGGAACTATCTGCTCTTTTGAAATTAATTTGTCGAATACCGCTTTATTTGAATTTATATTCGACTGTTCAATTTTAATTTCTGCCTTCAAATCATCAATCTGTTTTGAAAGTTTTGTATTCACAAGATTGATGGTTATATAATAATATGCCATCACTCCTATGAATGAGGCGAAAAAGAGAAACCAGAGTATGTTCTTTTTATACGATTTTTTCACTTGCTAAATTCTCTCGGCAGCTCTAAGTTTCCCACTTCTTGCCCGACGGTTCTCATGTATCTCTGCAATCGATGGAGATATTGGCTTTTTAGTAATAATCTTAAGAGTTTGTTCTTTATCGCAATTGCAAACCGGAAAATTGGGTGGACAAACACAACCCTTCTCTTCCTCCTTAAAAAAATCTTTTACAATTCTGTCTTCCAATGAGTGATATGTGAGCACCACAATTCTTCCACCGGGTTTAAGTAGAGGGACTGACTCTTCAAGGAACTCTTTCAACGAGTCGAGTTCTTTGTTCACGGCGATTCTGAGTGCTTGAAAAACCCGTGATAACCGTTTAACAAGAAACCGTTGCGGGGTAACATCCTCAATCAGTTTTGCAAGATCTGTAGTGGTTTTAAACGGCTTAATTTTCCTCTGTTTTACAATAAGACTTGCGATATATCCACTTTGGATTTCTTCTCCAAATTCGCGGAAAATCTTTGCAAGGTCATGTGCTTCAGCATTATTTACGATCTCATGTGCAGCTATGCCCTCGGCTTTGTTCATTCGAAGGTCGAGGGGGGCTGTCATCCTGTAGGAAAATCCCTCCTCCTCATTATCGAGTTGATAGGATGAAACGCCAAGATCTGCAAAAATGCCTGTAAAACCCTCAACGGACTCAAGTCGGGCTGCAACTCCAATTTTTGTAAAATTGAAATTGTAGAGTCTGACACGGCTGTCTTGAGAAAAATTTTCGAGGGATTGATTAAAAACGATTTGATCGAGATCTGTGCCGATTAACAAAGCACTTTGACTAAGCTGTTCGAGAAATCTTCTCGAATGCCCGCCAAATCCAAAAGTACCATCAAAATATGCTCCGTCTTTGTCTGTTATCAGATGTTCAACAGATTCTTTTAATAATACAGGGCTATGAAATTTGTCCATTTATTTGCATCACATTTTCGGCAATGTCTTCAAAGCTGTCCAAAGAAGCCTTTTCATATTGCTCATAGATCACCGGATTCCAAAACTCAATTTTGTTTAATGAGCCGAGAATCAGCACATCCTTCTCTATTTTCGCATATTCAAGAAGGTGTGGAGGAATTATCACTCGAGATTGACCATCCATGGTTTGCTCTTCAGCACTGTGAAGAAAGACTCTAATGAATCTTGCATGGTTTTTATTGTACTGGTTCAATTTCGAAAGATTTTCCTCGATCGTTGCAAATAAATCCTTAGGAAACAGATCTATACAGTGACCTACCTCATCGAGACCCACACCCTTGGTAAGTACCAGGGTGTTCTCAGCAGCCGGACTGATAAACCGTTTCAGTTTCGATGGAATACTGATACGGTTTTTGGAGTCTAAATTGTGTAAAAAGTGTCCTTTGAACACTAAGGCGGTCCTTTTATTTGTTTTTGAGGTTTTTTGTGGGCAACTTACCCACTTTTCCACACTTCACCCCAAAACTTATTAAATTTTTCGCAAATAGTCAAGCATATTTGAAAAAAAGTTTAAATAAATTTTTTAACAGGGTGTTTTGTGTTAGAAATTTGGTAAAACAATGAGGGATAAATCTATAATTGGAATGGTCTTATTCGATTTGTTGGAAGAGTTGTGGAGGGAATTTTTGAGCTAAACCGCAAAGGCCGCGATGAACGCAAAGGAGATTTTTATACCACAGAGCTCACAGAGTACAGAGAGGGAATTTTGGAGCCAAACCGCAAAGGCCGCGAAGAACGCAAAGGGTGGAATAATTTATCCATCCGTGAAAATCCGTGTGAAATCCGTGAAATCCGTGGAACTATTCCTAAACCTTCTCCGCGGAAATCTCCCAAAGGGATGCCTTCGGCACGTTTAATCTGCGTGTATCTGCGGGCTATAAAACTCTTTGCTAATGACTACCTTATTCTTTATAGTCGAATCAGTTTCGCCATGTAGAATCCATCAAAGCCCGACTCAGCCGGGGAGATCGTTTTCTCTTCGATGAGTTTATATTGATCTTTGTGGGATTCCATAAATTTTTTGATTTGTAATTCGTTTTCAGATGGAAGAATGCTGCATGTTACATAAATCAGTTTACCGCCCTTCTTAACCATATTAGAGTAAGAGGAGAGGATGTCAGCCTGAATTTTAATCAGTTCTTCAATTCGTTCTTTTTTTAGTTTCCATTTGGCATCCGGATTTCTTCGGATTACACCCAAACCTGAACACGGAACATCAAGCAGGACAAGATCAGCACTCTCTGCAAGTCGTTTAATAACTTTTGTACTGTCGATTGTTTTTGTTTCAATTATTGAGATACCGTTTCTTTTTGATCTCTTTTTTAACTCGATAAGTTTTCGTTCTTCAGTGTCGAGGCAAAGTATCTTCCCTTTGTTCTTCATTAAAGCTGCCATATGAAGCGATTTGCCACCTGCCCCGGCACATGCGTCAATAACACGCATTCCGGGCTCGACACCCGAAAAAAAGGCGACATGTTGCGATGAAGCATCCTGTATCTCGAAGAATCCTCTTTTAAACTCGTCAAGAAGGAAAAGATTTTTTCTTTCTTCAAGAACCAGGGCATCAGGATTATGTGGAACTTCGATCGCTTTTATCTCCTGTTCGGCGAATTTATCCTTCAGAAATTTCCTTGTGGTTTTTATTGTATTTACCCGGAGCACCACTTCCGCTTCTTTGTTAAGAGCGCTCAGCTCTTTCTCCCATCGTGCTCCCAATTGCTGCTCCCCGAATTCATCCAACCAGTCGGGCACTGATTCTCTAATCTTTCGTGTTTGTTTCCCCTCTTCATATCTCTGAAGAAGTTTATCCTTTTTTAATCCAACTTCACCAAGCTGCGCCTCATCACTCAGTCTGACGATAAAAAGATAAGCAGTAATAATCTTCCTGAATTGCTCTTCATTTGTTGTTCCGGTAGATGCGGCAAAAGAGAGCAGTCTCAGGTTTCTTATAATTTCGTAGGATGTTTCAGCGATAAATTTTCGATCCCTCGCACCCCATTTTGGATTGGTCTTAAGGATAAAATTGATCACAGAATCAGCATAACGATTCTCAAGTATCGTGCTTTTTATAATTCGTAAAACTGCTTCTAACAGGTTGTTATGTATTCTTGCCATCTTTTATTCGTTTTTACCGCGGTTTATGTTATCACTTAACAATCAAAAATAAATTAAATTTCAGTAGCAAATTTACAAGAATAACAACAAGAAGCAGAATTTATGCAAAAACCCGGAAGATATCTTGGTCTCTCCCTCGCAGCAGGATTAATCCTCTCGATGATTATTACAAAACAGGTTGGAAATGGTTTTGCCGTTGCGGTTGCCGTAATGGGTATCTCTCTTTTGGTTGGGTTGTTATTTGAGTATTATAAATATATGAGGAAAAAATGACCGGATGGATATTAAAACTCTCACTTTCACTCTTGTTGATCTCATGCTCACCTGCGACCGAACGACCTGCCACACCATCAAAAGTTGTCTCTAAAGACTCAACTATTGGATCGCATAACGCAAAAAAAGACAGTTTAAAAGAGGCAAAAGACTTCCTGGAAAATGAATTAAAATCTCTAATTGATCTTAAAATTATTAACAAGAAAAAAAGTGACAAACTTGCGGAAATACTTTCTGCCGTAAAAGTTGAGTTTCTCAATCCTGACGGAGACAGAAAAGAAGCTTTTTTAATAGTGCATAAAGAGGTTGCTTCTCAAATAAAGTCGATATTCAAAGAAATCGCAGATTCAGGATTTGTAATCGACAAAATCGAACCGATGAGCAAATATAAATGGTCTGACGATAGTTCAATGGTTTATAACAATACATCATGTTTCAACTATCGTTTGGTGTCCGGAACCCGGAGCATGAGCAAACATGCCTATGGGCTTGCCCTCGATATCAATCCTTTTTGGAACCCGTTTGTTTCAGGCAAAAGGGTATCACCCAAAGGTGCAAAATATGATCCTGCCAAAAACGGGACAATTCACAGAAAAGCACTAATCTATAAAATCTTCATAAAAAATGGCTGGAAATGGGGCGGTGACTGGAAGCCATACCAGGACTACCAACATTTTTTTTATGATAAAATCAAGGTTAAAACTTTTTAATTTTATACTAATGTAATGCTTTAATTAAAGTCATCTATCTGATTTTTAAAAAACGGGATAGAGCATTTTACTGAATAACACACTTTAATATATTTTAAAAAGTTTTAACCATAGATAATACAAATTTTAAAGTTTCATTTTTACTGTAACCAATCCCCTGAGATCACCGGGACTAAAATTAACAGCCTTATCATTGGGGTACTTTTCAGCTATCAATTTTTTGATATTTGCCGGGATTTGTTCATCTGTACCATGACAAACCACACACTCTTCAGCCAAAAGAATCGGCTTTGCAAGGTGTAGTGTTCTGCTGTTTGCTGATCTTTCCACTCTGAAGAAAACAGTATCTTTGTTGAAGTTCTCTGCTTTCATCATGTTTTCACATTCTTTAAGCCACATAACTTCTGCCTCATCGGGAATATTTGCTTCGTTTCTATTTAGAAAAGAGACTCTCTTTAGCTCCATCCCTTTCTTCACGGAATAAGTTTTGGCGAATTCCTGTGCTGTGTCTGAACAGACATTTAATGCACTTTCAGGACCTCCTTTTTTCATTTCTGCCACAAGAATGCTTTTTAGTTCCTTCATGAACTCACCTGCAGCTTTGCCGGCCACTATTTTTGCTTCCTCAAGCTTTGCATCTTTTTTAGGTTCCACCTTTTTAACACACCCGGTGAGAACCAAAACGGAAACAAATAATAACATCAATATTCTTCCCATATTAACTCCTTTTTTTCAGTTAGATGCTTTAAAAACAAAAGAGGTTGCTTTTTTATAAAAAAAAACAACCTCTTAACTAACACAATGAAACTGTCAGAGAATGAATTTGCCTCGTTTTGTATAGTGGGTATGCAGCAACTCGTGAGACTTGTGGCTGCATGGGCCCTCAGGAATAAACTTGGCATAAAACTCAGCAACATGACTGTTTTCATGAGACTTTCTTACAGGAAGTGTCTCTTCTTCAGCATATATGGCTTTTGCTCTGGCTTTCCTTATCTTTTCATTTGTTGGAACAGGTTGACCACCACCACCAAGACAGCCACCCGGGCACGCCATGATTTCGATGAAGTGGACATCGTAAAGTTCTCCGGCTTTAAGCAATTCCATTACTTTCTTTGCGTTTGCCGTGCCATGGGCAACGATGAACTTCAGTTCCACACCCTCCAGGAATGACCAGTCGGGCACAACATTTTCGAGCACTACAGATGATTGCTTCACTCCTTCAAAGCCTCTGACGGCCTCTATACGAAGTTTTTCAAATGGAACTTCGCGCCCTGTGACCAATTCATATACTGTTCTCAAAGCAGCTTCCATTACACCACCCGTGGCACCAAAGATGAGCCCTGCTCCCGATCCGAGACCAAATGGATTATCAAAATCCGATTTTGGAAGTGAGGGCAGTTTCATCCCTGCTTCTTTAATCATCATCGCCATTTCACGGGCTGTGAGACCATAATCAACATCTTTGTAACCTGAAGCATCCATCTCGGGACGGTTGCATTCAAATTTCTTTGCGGAGCATGGCATCAAAGCTACACTCACGATATCTTTAGGATCGATACCTGCCTGCTCAGCATAAAATGTCTTAATAATGGTTCCAAACATCTGCTGTGGTGACTTGGCAGAAGAAAGATGATCGAGATATTCGGGGTAAAAATGTTCGATATATTTAACCCATCCCGGTGAACACGAAGTAAACTGAGGCAGTTTCACAGATTCATCGCCATCCACTACAGCCTTTTTAATTCTGGTGAGGAGTTCTGTCCCCTCTTCCATAATTGTTAAATCAGCTGTGAAGTTAGTGTCGAATACCTTGTCGAAACCGATTCTTTTTATCGCAGTATTCAATTCTTTTGTTAAAGAGATTCCGGGTTCCAATCCAAATTCTTCACCAATTGCAGCACGGGGAGACGGCGCTGTTTGAATAACCACATGTTTTGTGGGGTCTTCAATAGCTCTCCAAATCTCATCCGATGGATCGTTGGCATATAGTGCTCCGGTTGGACAGCGGTTAATACATTGTCCGCAGTTGATACAAACAACTTCAGCAAGAGGTTTTGCCATAAATGTATCGATGTGGGTTTCAGCTCCTCTGCCAATGGCTTCGAGGCAACCAACTTCCTGAAGATCAATACATGTTCTCACACATCTGCGACAATTTACACATTTATCCATATCACGAATCACCGAATAAGATGATCTGTCAACGGGATATTTACTTACATTGTCGTGACCAAACATATATGAATCGACGCCCATCTCTTTGGCGAGATCCTGAAGTTCACAATTACCGTTTTTTACACATGCATAACACTCACCAACATGCTCACTTAAAAGCAGTTCCATGATATGTTTTCTTGCTTTTCTGACAGCAATTGTTGAAGTCTTGACTTTAAGCGGAGCTGTAATCGGGAATGCACAGGAAGCCTGTAAGGTTCTCATTCCTTCTACATCAACGAGGCAAAGCCGGCAATGCCCCCCAATCCCCAGGTCTTCATGGGCACAAAGGGTGGGAATGTAAATATCCGACATGCGGCAAGCTTCAAGTATAGTTGTACCAAATGGTACAGTCATTGTTTTACTGTTTATTTGCACTGTTACCGTGCCACCGATTGTATCCACATTCTCAGGAGCACTTGGAACATAAGCTTTCTGACTGATGGGGGCACGCGATGTTTTTAAATGCTTCATTTGTAGACTCCATCACTTTTGGCATGAAATATTTCTTCTTTAAAGTCTTCGAGAATCGAAAGGAATGGATTAGGACTGCTTTGACCCAAACCACACTTGGAAGCAACTTTCATTGTCTCACCCAGTTCTTTAAGATTGTTTATATGGGCAAATGTGTATTGATTTTTTTCAATCATCTCTACACCTTCAAGCAGTTTCTGATTTCCGATTCTACACGGTGTACATTGTCCGCAAGACTCTTCTACAAAAAATTCCATAAAGTTTTTAAGAACATGGAGCATCTTCCGCGATTCATTAAATATCATAATTGAACCACCTGTTGCAACATCTTCATAAGCAAGCTTACGGTCAAATTTTGACTTTGGAATACATATTCCCGAAGCACCACCAACCTGAACAGCTTTGGTGTTATAAGCCCCGACTTTAGCAAGAAGCTCATTTATTGTGATCCCCCAGTTAAGCTCATAAACACCGGGTTTTTCACAATCTCCTGATATGGAGAAGAGTTTTGATCCGCTTGATGCAGAAGTTCCTCTCTCAGCATATTTTTCTCCACCCATAAGGATGATATGTGGAACTGCTGCCAGGGTTTCAACATTGTTTACTGTAGTGGGAGCACCGCACAAACCTGTGTTAACAGGATATGGTGGTCTGTTTCTTGGTTCACCTCTTTGACCTTCAAGTGATTCAATAAGAGCAGTCTCTTCACCACAAACATATGCGCCTGCTCCCATCACAATTGAAATATCAAAGTTAAATCCTTCTTTTCCGCAGATATTATTACCAAGGAGGTTTTTTTCTCTCATTTCATTCAGACAATCTTCGAGAAATTGTCTCATATAAACATATTCACCTCTTAGGTAGATGTAGCCGTGAGCTGCTCCCACGGTATATCCGCCAACTACCATTCCGTCAAGTATCAGGAAGGGAGCATTCATCAGGAGCACGCGGTCTTTAAAAGTTCCGGGTTCACCTTCATCCGCGTTACAGATAATAAATTTGTCTGCTCCAGTGGCTGCTGCCACAAGCATCCATTTTGTGGAGGTTGGGAAACCGGCTCCGCCTCTTCCTTTAAGTTTTGAAGCTTTGAGTTCAAAAAGGATGTCATCCCTTCCCATCTCAAGGGCTTTTTTAATGCCGGAACCTGCTTCATAATTCGAGAAAAGGAGACTCGATTCGTGTATCGTATTGACTATGTCATTATGCATGTTTCATCTCTCCTTACTTAATCTCTTTAAGAATTGCACAGGCTTTTTCGGGGTCCAATTTTGTGTAAACTCTGTCATTTACTATCATTGCCGGTCCCTGATCACACATGCCCAAACAGTTGGTAAATTCAAGTGTGATTTTCTGGTCTTTGCTGGTTTCACCAAACTTCAGCCCGAGTTCACGCTCAATAGCCTGTTCAATCTGGCATTTTCCTGCCATATCACAGATAATTGTTCTACACAAACGGACGATATTTCTTCCTTTTGGTTGATCATTAAGGAATGAGTAAAAAGATATCACTCCATAAACTTCAACGGGATGAATATCAAGAACACGGGCAACTTCCTGTTGTGCAAAATCAGGGATATGATGATATTTCTCCTGGATGTACTCAAGCAGTGGCATTAGTGCTGTTCTGTGGAAGTCATATTGGCTGGCAAAGAGTTCGATCTCTTCTGTAAGATTGTTTTTTTCAAGTACTAACATTTTTATTACCCTTAACTTTTATTTAAGAGTTTGTTAACTTTTGCAATGAGAACATCTGCAGAAACAGGTTTCTCAACAAAATCATCTACAGGCACCATATCACTTTTTCCAAATTGGAATCCCAATGCTTTGGAGACGGAAGTGTACATAAGAATTGGTGTGGTCACGCCTTCGCGGCGGAGTTTTTGGGCGAGGAAAAATCCATCATCAGGTTCCTGCATCATTACATCAAGAATGACAAGAGCAGGTTTTTGTTCCTGGATAATTTTTAACCCGTCACCGGGATTGTTGGCTGTTATAACTTCGAATCCGTTAGCCATAAGTACAAGAGATGTGGCATCGATAATATCCGGGTCGTCGTCAATTATTGCTATAAGAGACATACTCTTCCTTTGCATTAATTTTTGGTCTTTTGAATGAATAAAGTGTTATCCGGATTACTCCGGTTGGTTCTGGGAGTCTTCTCCCGCTGGAACTCTCTGCTATTTTAGTGTATTAGTTCCGCTGTTATGTTGTCAGTGCTTCTTTAAGCACGCCCGGTTTCAAAGAACGATTATTTATTCAAAATCTTTTCAGGAAGGAACACTCTAAATGTGGTTCCCTTCCCGTATTCACTTTCAGATTCAATTTTTCCGGAATAGTAGTCGATGGTCTTTTTAACAATCGACAACCCAAGCCCTGTGCCGTGAATACTTTTTGTAAATTCATTTTTAGCCCTGAAAAACTCGGAGAAAAGCCGGTTTTTTTCTTCAGGTTTTAAGCCAATTCCCGTATCCTTAATTTCAAGGATAATATAAGCTCCCTTCTTCTTGAGCGAAACCAAAACCTCGCCATCCGTTTTATTATATTTTACCGCATTGCTCATCAGGTTGGTTATTACTCTTTCAATCTCAAGCCTGTCAGCTTCAATGGTAAACGGTATTTCTCCTGCTGAGAACTTTATTGTAATATTTTTTTTCGCCGCCTCAAATTGCATCATTTCCACCGTCTCCTGCACAAGCGACGCAAGATCGATCTTCACTATCTCTCTTTTGACAGTGTTCAATTCTATTCTGGAAATGTCGAGAAGGTCGTTAACCATGGTAAGAAGGCTTCTCAGTCGTGCTGTACTCCGATTTAAGAAATCGGATCTTTGATGGTCGGTTAATTTCATTTTTGGGTTAAGGAGAATATCCAAAAAACCGATTGTTGCTGCAACAGGAGCTTTTAATTCGTGGGAGACCATCGATACAAACTGCGATTTGAGTTGCTCGATTTCTTTAAATTGTGTGATGTTTTTGGCAACGATTACAATGCCTGCAATCTTCTTCCTGTCATGATCCGGGATTGGTGAACATGTAACTTCAACAAACATATCAGGATTTGAAGAGAGTTTAAATTGCACAGATTCGCCCATAACTTCAAATTTTTCTTTTGAAATCATTCTTTGGGCAATTTCCTTTACTTCAGGAGGAAGTATCTCAAGTATCTCCTCTGCGAGGAGTATTACATCAAGATCAAGATACCTCAATGCAGCGGGGTTGTAATAAACCATTTCACCAAACTGGTTTATCACCAGAACACCATCTGCCAAAAGATTTATTATCGTGTTAAGCCTGCTTCGTTCAAAGGCAAGTTCAAGCAGACGGGCTTCACGATCAGCCTTTAGCCTTTCCGCTTCAAGGATCAGCCGGCGTTTTTGTAAACCTTTTTCAATATTGTGGATAAGTTCGTCGGGGGTGAAAGGCTTCAGTATATAACCTTCTGCACCCAATTTTGTAGCTTCCACCGCAGTTTCATAACTGGCATAAGCAGTCGCCATAAAACAGATGGTATTTGGTCTCGCCTGCCTTATCATTCGGAGCACTTCTATCCCGCTGATGTCGGGCATCTTCAAATCGAGAAGCGCGACATCAAAATCGAATTCGGTACCTTTTTTAATACCTTCGGCACCATTTTCGGCGGTTTCAACTTCGAATCCCTCAATTTGAAGGATTCTTTTTACACCGTTTCTTAGATAATCTTCATCATCTACTAAAAGGATCCTGGCAGGATGATCAGAATCTTCCACCCTTTTCGAGCTCCATTATTAACCGGATTGATTTTCGTAAAAGTCTGATATTCTGCTAAGAATTTCTTCTATTTCAACAGGTTTGTTCAGAATATCATCAGCATTGATCCATTCCTGTTCTTCTGGAGTCATCGACTCGAACTGCAACCCCGTCTGATTAGCGACTGCGGTTACGATATACACCGGCATTTTTTTTCCAAGCGGATGCCTTTTTAATTTATGAGCCAGAACAAATCCTGAGTCATATTCTTCCATCATAAGATCGATAACGGCACAAGCCGGTTTAAATGTCAGAAATTTTTCGTAGCCATCATTGCTGGTTTCAGCTGTTTCAACAGTGTAACCTTCTGCTTCAAAAAGTATCTTATTTTGTTCCAGGATATCAATATCGTCATCAACCAATAATATTTTTTTTTCGTAGTTCATTTTATACCTCTATATGTTTAAGAACTGTTTCTTCGGAAGATTAATAAAGAACTCGGTTCCTTTTCCTTCTTCACTCTTAAAATTGATATCACCTTTATGCATTTTCATAATGCCATAAGCGATTGCCAATCCTAAACCTGTTCCTTTGCCTGCTTCTTTTGTAGTGAAGAAAGGTGTGAACAACTTGCTAAAGTGTTCCTTCTTTATTCCACCTCCCGAATCCGCGAAGTAGATTTTGAGGTTCTCGCCCAGGTCTTCGTGTCTTATTCGAATCTTCCTGGTTTGTTTGTCAGCCATTGCATCCACTGCATTGAGGACAAGATTAGCGATCACCTGTTCAATCTGGTCTCTGTCACCCTGAATTACAACTGCAGTTTCGGGCAGATCAATCTCAACGGAGATCCCATCGAGTTTGCCCGTAACCGAAAGTTTTTTCATAATAGCCTTCACCTCCGCAATTATATCGAAAGTGGAAACATTTAATTTTCCCTGCCTTGCAAAATTAAGCAGATTTGCAACAATATTTTTACATCTGTTGGCTTCTCCCATAATCATCTCGAGATCACCGCCGATATCTGCTTCAATTTTGTGTTTGTCGCACAATTTTTTTAATAATCCGGCATACACCATAATAGTGCCAAGCGGATTATTTATTTCATGAGCCACCCCTGCAGCCAGTTGCCCTATTGAGGCAAGTTTCTCGGCAGAGTGGAGCGCAGCTTCAGTCTCATGCAGATTGTCGTATGCCTCTCGAATCTCATCAAGAAGATGGGGTAAACACATCTCTTTTTCACTCAGTCCCTTCGCAATTGCAATCGCAAATTCCCTGCAAGTTGAATAACCACATGCACCACAATTCAACTCATCGTTTTTGTTGTGGATGCCAAAAGTGCCAAGAATCTCAGTTATAACCGCCTCTTCCGGTGTAGGCTTCTTTTGACTGGTTTTAATAAATGTCCTGCTAAAATCCATATCC
The DNA here is from genome assembly GCA_016707285.1 of Ignavibacteriales bacterium. GTDB lineage: Bacteria > Bacteroidota > Ignavibacteria > Ignavibacteriales > Ignavibacteriaceae > UTCHB3. The sequence goes on along the minus strand of JADJIA010000003.1, from coordinate 489,771 downwards.
CTGCTGTTGAAAATATTACTTTTCCACACTTTTTTATCAACCTGTTTGAGGTCTTTTTTAATGAATTCTATAACTTTTTCTCTTTTCGAATAAAAATTTAATTCACTGTCAACAACAGGACCTGAAATACACCCCTCACAAAAAAGAATATCAACAAATCTGGCATTGATATTTTTGTTCGATATCTCGCCGATTATCTCGAGAACTTTTTCTCTCCCCTCAACGACCACAATTTCATCATCCAATACATCACCGGGGAGGTCGGTTGATTTTAACAGCCCCCCTGCCAACGGGAATGCTTTTCCGAGAGAGGCTCTTGGGGGATCAAATGGAACGGTCTCCAATTCTGATAACACAATGTTATCTTCAAAAAACATCTCTTTTAATTCACTGAATGTGATTACCGAGTCAATTATTCCCTCTACGGGTTCGTCAGTGAATTCATCCTTCTTGGCGACACATGGACCAACAAAAACTATTTTTGTTTTCTCCCCGTTTTCCTTTTTTAAGTACCTGCCAAGAGCTATCATTGGAGAGACGATCTTTGCAAGGTTGGGCACTAAATGGTTGTAATACTTTTGAATGTAGTTAAATACAGCCGGACACGCAGTGCTTATCACTGGTCTCACATCAGCATTCATAACAGCATCGACATACTCACCACTTATCAGATCAGCTCCAAAGGCTGTCTCTACAACAGTATCAAATCCCAGCCTTTTAAGTGCAGCAGGAACTTTGTCATATGAATCAGGAAAAGAAGCGGCAAATGAAGGCGCTACCATTGCAATTCTCTCACACTCAATGTCTGAAAGAATCTCACTTCTGGTATATTCAATATTACTCACGATGCATTTTGCATGCTGAGAGCACACAACAAGGCAGTTCCCGCATGAGATGCAACGGTCTTGAATTATAAGTGCTTGACCGTTCACAACACGAATAGCTTTAGCGGGGCACTCTCTTATGCAAGAGTAACACCGTTTACATCTGTCAGGAACAGTAAAAATAACGCCGGACATAATCCTTTTCCACAATTAACTATTTTAGCCATGCATATTTAATGCCAAACAATACCCTTGCCATTCAATGCGCTATCCCATTTTCTGTTATTTTAAAACGGGCAGGTTTCTCAATATCGGTAAAAATATGTCTTATTAATTGGAAAGGGTTCATTAATTCAACACCTGCTTTTTTTGTTTTAACCCAATTTTTTATGATATTGGGTTGTTAACTTCTCCATTTGTAATAACGACCGGTTAAAAATGAGTACAAATAAACTTACGATAAAAAACATGGTTTGCCGTAGATGCATCCTGGCAGTTGAATCAATTTTTAAAGAGATGAGTGTGACACCCATCCTCATCAGTCTTGGAGAAGTGGTGTTGGAAAATCCACTTACCACCGAACAAAATCTGGAATTACGAGACAAGCTGCTGAGTGCAGGTTTTGAGCTACTCGATGACCAAAGGAAACAACAGATCGAGAGAATTAAAGCAATTGTAATTGAACATATCCATCATCGGGTCGATGATAAATTCAACTTTCCTGAGGTACTCTCCGCAGAATTAAACAGGGAATACTCCACTCTTAGTAAACTCTTCTCCGAAACTGAAGGAATAACCATTGAACAATTTGTGATCCTTCAAAAGATAGAAAAAGTAAAAGAACTCCTTGTATATAACGAAATGAGTCTGAGTGAAATATCGGATCAATTGGGTTACAGCAGTGTTGCTCATCTCTCGAGCCAATTCAAAAAAATCACCGGCTTCACACCTACTCAATTCAGACTGCAGGGTATCTCTCACCGAAAAACACTCGACAATGTCTAAATTCCATTATTATGTAAATCATTCCCGTTATTATGTAACATCCCGGCTTATCGTCATCCGTAAGTTTGTTTTGTAAATTAATCAAAAAGGTAGAAGAAATGACAAAGCAAACTTATCCTGTGTTGAACATGACCTGTGCATCTTGTGCAGCAAGAGTACAAAAAACTCTCGGAAAACAACCCGGCGTAACAACAGCAATTGTTAATTATGCAAATGCGACGGTTCAGGTGGAATATGATGAAAAACAGATTTCACCCGGTAAACTCAAAGAATCCGTTCAGAAATTTGGTTATGATCTCGTTGTTGATGGAGATGATGAGGATGTTGATGACCTGAATCGAAAAGCTTCAAAAAGCCTGAAATATAAAACGATTGGTGCGATACTTCTCTCCATCCCTGTGGTGATAATCGGGATGTTCTTCATGAACATCCCGTATGCAAACTATATCATGTGGGCTTTTTCCACCCCCGTTGTGTTATACTTTGGCAGCCGCTTTTTTGTTGGTGCCTGGAAGCAGACATCCCATGGCACCGCAAATATGGATACCCTGGTGGCTCTGAGCACCGGAACCGCTTATATCTTTAGTGTTTTCAACACTCTTTTCCCAGACTTTTGGCACGATAGAGGGCTTCATGGTCATGTCTATTTTGAAGCTGCTGCGGTTGTAATTGCATTTATTCTGCTGGGAAAACTGCTCGAAGATAAAGCCAAAGGCAACACCTCATCGGCTCTGAAAAAACTGATTGGTCTGCAACCCAAAACCGTTACAATAGTTTTTAACAATGAACAGAGAGAACTCCCCATCTCGGATGTAAGAGTTGGTGATGAGATACTTGTAAAACCGGGTGAAAAAATAGCCGTTGACGGAATCGTCTCTTCAGGGAACTCATTTGTTGATGAAAGTATGATTAGCGGTGAACCAATTCCTGTAGAAAAAACAGCCGGCGAAAAGGTTTTTGCAGGTACTATAAACCAAAAAGGAAGTTTCAATTTTATCGCGGAAAAGGTAGGAGCAGATACTGTTCTGGCGCGTATCATTAAAATGGTGCAGGAAGCCCAGGGTAGTAAAGCCCCCGTTCAACAACTTGTTGATAAAATTGCTTCAATTTTTGTTCCTGTCGTCATTCTTATTGCTCTGATAACACTTGTTGTGTGGGTTATTTTTGGAGGTGAAAACAGTTTCACACAGGGACTTCTGGCGATGGTTACTGTTCTTGTAATTGCCTGCCCGTGTGCACTTGGACTCGCTACACCAACCGCAATAATGGTTGGAATAGGTAAAGGCGCTGAATCAGGAATTCTTATAAAAGGATGCTGAAAGCCTTGAAACTGCCCGAAAAGTTAATGCTATTGTTCTCGACAAAACAGGCACAATTACAGAGGGAAAACCTGAAGTGGTTAATTCAATCTGGAATGACAATAATCAATCCACTTCAGGTATCTTGAAGGCAATTGAATTAAAATCAGAGCACCCTCTGGCAGATGCAGTTGCAGCATATATTGAGTCCTCTGATGATGTCGATGTAACAGGGTTCCAAAGTCTGACCGGAAGAGGTGTAAAAGCAGTTTTTAATGGAGAGGAATGGTTTGTTGGAAATCTCAAATTGATGTTGGAAAACAACATTCCGGTTCCGGAAGACATCCAATTAGTAATTCCGGATTGGCAGGCACATGCAAACACGGTAATTTATTTTGCATCAAGTAAATCAGTTTTAGCAGCAATTGCAATTGCCGATAAAATTAAGCCATCTTCAATTGAGGCAGTTAAAACTCTTCAGGAATCGGGAATTGAAGTTTACATGTTAACAGGCGACAACTCAACCACTGCAAAATCGATTGCAGAGGAAGCCGGAATTCACCACTACAAAGCTGATGTTCTCCCCGCTGAAAAGGCTGATTTTGTTAAATCACTTCAAGCTGAAGGAAAAATAGTTGCAATGGTGGGGGATGGAATTAACGACAGCAACGCACTCGCTCAGGCAGATTTAAGCATCGCAATGGGTACCGGTAGTGATATAGCAATGGATGTTGCAAAGATGACTTTGATCGCATCCGATTTGACAAGAATCCCCAAAGCGATTAAACTCTCACATGATACTGTGTTAACCATAAAACAAAATCTGTTCTGGGCATTTATCTACAATATTATCGGAATACCAATTGCGGCGGGGATACTATATCCATTTAACGGTTTTCTGCTCGATCCAATGATAGCAGGTGCTGCCATGGCGATGAGCAGCGTAAGTGTGGTTAGTAACAGTTTAAGATTAAAACTTAAGAGATAATTTTCCGGAATTGTTTTGCTGTAAGTGATTCGTGATTATAAACGGATCACTTCAGTACAATCCGAACACTTGTTTCCTGTAAATATGATTACCCAAAATTTAAGATTTTTAATTTCCTTTATCTCAGGCAGTTCCATATATCGTCTTACCTGGCTAATTGCGGAAGATTTAACTTTCTCGAGACTATCAGCCGCTTCCCTTTTTATATATTTCACCTCAAAAAGTTGCTGATGTTCCGGAAAGAAACTCTGGGAATTGAGCAGCATTAGATCAGGGTAATTAAGATTAACTTCAGGTTCACTTTTTATTTTATATCTTTTCGCCAATGATGCATAAACAAATATTAGCATCTTAACATATTTTTCGTCAAAATTAATAAAGTCACGATTTGATAAAGTTATCAAAACGGTTTCAACAATCTTCATGAGTGGCAGAGGGTCATTTAAATTAGCCAATGCTTTAATTGCCTGCCTTATCTCATTAACTTTAATATCAATTTCAATTTCCTTTTGCAGTACAGAAGCAAAAAATTCCCAGTAAACCTCTTTAATCACATAATTCGGAATTTGGAGATAAAGATCAAAATCTTTTACACCCTTTATAGTTAACAAACCATTATAGTAGAGAAGAGACGCAAAGTCTTGTTCTGTGAAATCGCGTTCAAATGTGAAAATGGTTGTAAGTTCGGAAGGATAAGAGCCTTCCTTGATGATTGTATCTATAACTGACAAATTATCCTCCAATTTACCCAATTCTGTCAAATTGGTTATTTTCGAGAAATCTGTCAGGATATTATTATCAACCATATCATCCGGATATTGAAGAGTGACAGGCTCTATTTTTGAGAGGAACCGTAACAACAATGCAGGATTATAAAGCCTCGTATCGGCTCTTTTTGAGAATAAACTACCATTATACCATGAAGAGGCATCTGTAAGAATTTTGTCCGCTTCTATTTTTTGGATACCCGGAAGAAGATCATATATCATCTTTTCAACTTCTTCATTGGTAAAACCCGCCATTTCGTTAAATTCAGCTTCGAGTGAGATATTTGTACCAATATTAAAACCACTGGTCATTGAATCCAGAGTTACCGGAGTAACTCCCGTGGCAAAAAATCGTTCAATTACTCCTGTTCCGGCAAAAAATTTAATGGACTCGTAAAATTTCCTCACAAAACCATTTTGGGACACTAATTCGACAAATGAGGTGTTTTGGAAGGAGAAAATTTCATTTGTAAAATGATCATACTCATCTATCAAAACCATAATCTTATGATCAAGCTTTGTGAGTACCTCTGTTATATATTCACTTAAAGTTGCTGAAGGATAAATATTCTGCATTATCCGGGAATATTTTTCTTCATCAATCAGCTTATAATTGTCGTTAAATGTCTTCAGTGCGTTTTGAACTTTTTTATTAAACTCACTTAAGACATCATCAATATTTGAAGTATTAATCCCGGTGAAATCAAATCTTAAAACAAAATAGTTGTTTTTGCCCTTAGTGGTGTTTTCAGGATTCCCGATGAACAAACCGGAAAACATCGAATCAAATTCATCTTTATATTGAATACCGTAATAGTATTCGAGCATAGAGATAGTGAGGGATTTTCCAAATCGGCGGGGACGAAGAAAAAACAGGTAGTTGTGGCTCTCTTCAATTTTCCTGATAAACGAAGTTCTGTCAACATAGTAGAAGTTGTTGAGAATCAAGCTTCTAAAATCTGCTAATCCATACGGGATACTTTTGGGTGTTTTCATTGTGAGATCAAAACTTCTTGTTTCTTGAGAGCAAATATAAGAAACTGATGGATGTGATTTTTCTCAATCCATCCCGGAAATTATCGACTGTATTGCAACTCCCGTTGTCAAGAAATTACTGCATTAATGCGTTATTGAATTACTGCATTTTAAAATACACGGAGCCACCTGCCGGAATCGAACCGGCGACCTATTCATTACGAATGAATTGCTCTACCAGCTGAGCTAAGGTGGCTTCTACAATAAGATTGAAAAAGAGAGGACTATCTTACTCTTTTTTTATGTCTGTTTTTTCTCAATCTTTTTTTGCGCTTGTGCGTTGACATTTTATGTCTTTTGCGTTTTTTTCCACAGGGCATCTAAACCTCCATTGGGTTATTTTTTGTTTTTTTCAATTAAATTCTGAGCTTGTTTTGCTGCATTTGAATTTGGATCAATTGCAATGGCTTTTGTCAGCCAATCATTGGCTATGTCCATTTTGTTATTTGTCAGGTTAACCACCCCCATATTCAAATGTGCAATTTGATGTTTGGGATCGGCAGTTAGAGCCTGCTTAAAATAGTCTTCGGCCTGAGTAAGGTCGTTTTTGTTGAAAAAGCACACACCAAGATCGACGAGCACATCAGGAACACCCGGCTTTTTCACAAGATAATCTTTATATAAAGGAATTGCTTTCTCAAAATTTCCGGCATCAAAATAGGCATGTGCCAACTGAAGTTTCAGTTCGAGATTGTCGGGATTCTCTGATAGCTGCTTCTCCATGTTCATAATATCGGTATTTATCTGAGTTCCACTGCCCAACTGGTTTTGAGGAGCATCGTGTTGCCCCGGAGGGTGGTTATGCCCCGCATGAGCGTCAATTTCAGACGGCGAATCAAATACTCCGGAGGAGATTAATGCTATAAGTGCCAAAACAACAAAAACGATTAGTGTTACAAGAGCTGTTTTTTCCGGATTACTCCCCGATTTCACACCCCTTTTACTTTGTTTGTTACCCGTTCCGGTTCCTGCATTTGCTTGTTTACCGGCTTTTTTCTTCATTTCAGGGTTGAGCAAAGCTCCACAGTCGCTACAATAAGCTGCGGTTGCGGAATTTTCGGCGCCACATATCGGACAACTGATCATTTTATTTTGTTCAGCCATTTATCTCTTCAATTTGTTTTTAATTACTGACTTTTTTTAAGCTGTTATCGACCTGATTTTTGAAATCTTTTGAAAACTTAAAAACAGGAACAAAATGTTCAGGTACATATACCTTTTCACCATTTTTTGGATTTCTTGCATATCTGGCAGCTTTGCTTTTAACTTTAAAAGTGCCAAAACCTCTTATTTCAATCCCTTTTCCACTACTCAGGGCTTCAATAACACTCTTGAAAAAACCTTCCACAACAGCTTCAGTTTCAAGTTTTGTTAAACCGGTTCCTTCGGCTACAATATCAACAATATCGGCTTTTGTCATTTAATCACTTCTCCGGATATAAATTTTTTCAAATAGAACCTCTAATTTATCACCATTTAGCTTAAAATGCAAACTATTCATCACTCTCTTCCACCTTTAATTTATTAATTTAATTTTAACATGAAATCGTTTACATTAAAAATGATTTTTTTATTACATTTAAGTTCGAATTTGATTTTATTTCTGAATATCTGTTCTGATTCAGAGATTTTTCCCTTTTGAAAACAATTTTAGAATGCAGGTGGCAGGCGCCGGTTAATCCGGCTCATTTTTGGAAATTTATAACAAACCTGTTGATTGTAGAAAGCATTGTAGCACATAAATGGATACCGGCTTAATTCCCCTTGTAAAAGGAGTGGTTATAATCTTTACGATTGTAATCACTGTTTTTATCGTTATGTCTTTCGGTTTTGCCAAACTTAAGGCTTTGGTCACCGGTAAAAAACCCCCTAAAACGGGTCCGGAGCTATATGCTGCTCAACTCGCTATGCAGAAAAATCCAAACCAGCCTCAAGTTAAAAAAGCACGAATCCCCTCTAAAGAAAAAAATCCCGGGAGCGAAAAAACTGCTGCACCTGTAGAAGCCAAAGTAACGATCGAGAATCCTGAAAAGATTAAAGCACCCCCACCCCCGACTCGCAGAAATGACGAAGCTCGCCGTTCGAGAACTCAGAGTCGTGTCACGATGAGCATGGTTCAAAAAACGATCCCAAAAAGAAATGTTTTTCAAGTCGTAAATGCCCAGCAAGCCTCCTTCAGAGGAAATAGTGCTGCAAATATCGACTATTCACCTCAGAATAAATCGACCACATCACAGGCTTCAATGAGAAATCAAACTCTTTTTGCAGGACAAAACAACTCCCCCCAGGGAGGCAGATCAATTCCGGGAAAGAGTAATTTCAACTTCCGTTAATCAAGAAGACTCTCCATTTCATTCAACACCCTCTCCATCTTTTTTATCACCGCTGTTATTGCGTCAGGCTTTGTCATATCAACTCCTGCATTTTTCAAAATTTCTATTGAGTATTTTGATTTGCCCGATTTAAGGAATTGAAGATAACGATCAACCGCCGGTTGTGCTTCGCTTTTTACACAATTAACCAAAGCCTCAGAGGCCGCCATTCCTGTTGCATACTGATAAACATAGAAGTTGTAATAAAAATGGGGAATTCTCGCCCATGTATATTCCTCTTCTTCGTCGATGAACATGGCAGGTCCCCAATACTTTGAGTATATATCCTTGTATGCTGCTTTAAGTTCTGTTGCAGTGAGAGGTTTACCAGACTCAAGTGTCTCATATACAAACTTCTCGTATTCAGCGAACATCGTTTGACGATAAAATGTGGCAGTAACATTATTCAGATATTTCTCCATCAACATCAGTTTTTCTTCTTTGCTCTCACTCAAATTAATAAGATGTTCAAGCAGTAACGACTCATTAAAGGTTGATGCAACTTCGGCAAGAAAAATTGAATAATCCGCATAAACAGGCGGTTGATTTTCACCGGTAAACCATGAATGCATATTGTGCCCCATCTCGTGGGCGAGAGTAAACACATCATTCAACATCCCCGTAAAATTCATAAGTACATAAGGATGAGTTCCATAGGTACATCCGGATGAATAAGCCCCCGATCTTTTCCCGGCCGTTTCGTGTACATCAATCCATCGATTGTCGAAAGCAGTGTTAAGCGCCTTTAAATATTCATCCCCCATCAATTGAAGTGAATCAATCACAAGTTTTTTTGCCTCGTCCCATGAATATTTTCCAACCTCAACATTATCAAAAATGGTGACATAAGAATCGTAGGGGTGAATAAAATCTTTTCCCAGTCGTTTCCTTTTAATATCAGCCCATCTGTGCATCGGATCGAGGTTGTTATTTACAGTTTCGATTAAGTTATCATAAACTTCGATCGGAATGTTGTTGCTGTGGAGAGCTGCTTCAAGTGAACTTCCAAATCCCCTAACCTTCGAATTAAAGATTTTTCCCTTTAGGTTATTATGAAAAATTGCCGAAAAAGTATTCGCGTAGTTTTTAAACGGAGCGTAAAACGATTTATACGCTCTCTCCCTGAAAGCACCATCCTTTGAATAGAGAGCAGCGTAAAATCTTCCATGCGACATTTCAGTCTCGTTTCCATCTTCATCAAGAACCGGTGGAAACTTCATATCGGCATCGGAGAAAATTGAAAACACTTCATAAGCTCCCCCCGTCACGGTGGATGAAAGAGCCATAATCATCTCCTCTTTTTCAGAGAGGGTAAATTGCTTCCTTCTTTTTATATCATCGAAAAAATGTTCATACCCCTTTAACCCCGAATTAAGAGCTTCCTGAATTACCTCTTCGGGAGTCATAATCAGTTCCGGCATTATGAAAGAAGATTTTGATGCGGCGGTGCTGTGAAGATTTTTTATTCGGTCACTCATCCCTTGATATTTATTTACTCTCAAGTCACTGTCTCTGTTGAGCATTACATAAAGGTATAACTTCTCGAGCGAGATGGAAACTTCTTCATCAAATTTTACACATTCAGAAAGTCTGGTAGCATCGTTGGCAATCTTTCCCCGGAATCTGTCATACCCTTCGATGAAATCTTGAATCCGGGCAAACTCTTTCTCCCAGGTTGCGTCATCAGAGTAGATATGGGTAACATCCCACTTGGAATTTTCGTCAATTTCACTCCGCTCAGGAAGTGAACCCGACTCCGACTGACTGAAATACTTTGACAGTAACTCTTCGTTGATCATAATTTTTCTCATATTATTTTAAATAATTAACACAATTTTTCTGAAATTTGTCTCAAAATTAACATTTATTTCATTTTTTTTAATTTATATATCAAGGTCACTCCCAAATTAGTTGATTTTTTAAGGACTTAGCGGTAAATTGCTTGTCTGAATTTTTTTACATATTAAATAATTGAGTTAAGTTAAATTTATGGAAAAGTACCTATACAGGATTCTGATCACTGTGGCAGTTCTGGCATTGTCGATATATTTCTTATATCCGACATACCAGGATTATCTGAACAGCTCGGATATTAAGGAAAAAGTTTCTTCACAGGAGCAATTCTTGAAAAAGAGTTACCCCAACTTGAGCAAGGACAGTCTCGACATTCTGCTTCTAAATTTTGAAGACAGTTTAAAAAGTGCGGACGAGAGTTATGCCAAAACGAGAGCCAAAAGGTTAAAACTTGGTCTCGATCTTCAGGGGGGAATGCGTGTTGTTCTCGAGGTGAATACAGCACAGCTCTTGCAGAAACTCGCCAATGACCCTGATCCCGTGTTCGTAAAAATGTTAGACCAGGCAACCAAAGAGGCAGAAGCCAATGATGAGCCTGTGGTTGATATTATGGTTAAAAAACTTACCGAAGCTAATATTAGAATTAGCAGATATTTTGGTAATGTTGATGAAGATGACGCAAAGATCATCTCCAACTTAAAAGATCAGACTGTTGATGCGGTTACAAGAGCAGAACAGATACTGAGAAACAGAATTGATCAATACGGTGTTTCTGAACCTGTTATTCAAAAACAGGGCAACAACCGTATCGTGGTCGAACTTCCGGGCATCGCCAATGAGGAAGAAGCCAGACAGCTTATCCAGAGCACAGCTTTGCTTGAGTTTAAATTGGTTAGAGACCCACAATATGCAATTAATCTTATTGTAAAGATTAACAATTCGCTTGCCGGCGGCAAAATTGAGGAAGATGTTAAACCGGCAACAGATACCACTAAAACTACCGACTCAACAGCAACTGCCAAAGCAGATGAAAAAACTGACTCAACAACTGTTGCAAAAGCTGATTCCGGCAAAAAGAATGACACTGCTCAGGCAGCGAAGACTGACACTGCCCAGAAATCACCTGAACAGCTGGCAAAAGAAAATCCAATTCTTTCTCTTATTTCACCAAGTGAACAAACAGGTGAGATTTATGTCCCTGCTTCAAACAGAGAAAAATTGCAAAGATTACTCAATTCACCAATTTCACAGGCAATCCTTGCTGATAACGATGAATTCCTTTTCTCAAACCATTCATTCTTGACTGAAACCGGAGAAAAGATTTACACCCTCTTCTGTGTGACAAAAAATCCTGAACTTACAGGTGGAGTTATTACTGAAGCTGTAGGTACACCTGATCCGTCAGGAGCGGCTGGTGCTGTAGTTTCCATGACTATGAATTCTGAAGGTTCAGTTGAATGGGCAAGAATCACCGGAGCAAACATCGATAAAAGATGTGCAATTGTTCTTGATGGTGTTGTTTATTCCGCTCCTGTGATCAGAAACAAAATTACAGGTGGAAGAAGCCAGATTGATGGAATGAAAGATCTGAACGAAGCTAAACTTTTAGCTAACATCTTAAACGCAGGCGCATTTGCCGCTCCTGTTGAGATAATTGAAGAAAGAACAGTAGGACCATCACTCGGTGAAGATTCAATTACTGCCGGGTTACAGTCGGTTATGTTCGGCTTCCTGCTTGTGGCTATGTTTATGATGGTATATTACCGTGGTGCAGGTGGTATTGCTTCATTTGCTCTGGTTTTTGTAATCACAATGATTATTGGTACTCTTGCAGCATTTGGTGCTACGCTCACATTGCCCGGTATCGCAGGTATCGTGCTAACAATCGGTATGGCGGTGGATTCAAATGTATTGATCTACGAGAGAATCAGAGAAGAAATGGCTCTTGGTAAAACAATGAAAGCCTCGGTTGAAGGTGGATTCGCCAAAGCCGGTTCTGCTATTTGGGATTCAAACATTACAACCCTTATTACCAGTATCATTCTCTATCAGTTTGGTACAGGTCCTATTCAAGGTTTTGCGCTCACCCTGATGATCGGTATCATTACCTCATTATTTGGAGCACTGGTAATTGCGAAGGTAATCTTCGAATATTTCACCGATAAGGGTCATCCCGTTTCATTAGGTTAACTAAAAGGTTTTCAAGGAGCTAACAAAAACAATGCGAATTTTTCATAATCTAAATGTTGATTTTCTCGGTAAGAGAAAATTCTTCTATATGTTATCCACCACTGTATTTGTCCTCGGACTTATCAGTATTCTGTTCCGTGGACTTCAATTTGGTATCGATTTTAAAGGTGGTACCGAAGTAGTGCTTGAATTTGAGAAAGCTATCGATATTACCAAAGTTCGTGGATATCTCTCTGATATCGGGCTCGGAAATGTTGAAGTTAAAACTTTTGGTGCTGAAACCGGTGCACTTATCAGAACCGAAGCACAGGAAATTCCTGCGGCGAATAAACCTCAAATTCTTTCAATCATTGAAAAAAGAATTAACGAAGTTTACAAAGGAGTAAAAATTGACAGAACCGAAAACCCCGCTACCGGCTCTGTTGTTTACAAATTTGCAGGTCCTGATTCTGCCACCAAAGTTAGTAAAGAACTTTTCCAGGATGGGTTCCAGGCATCAAGAGTTTCTCTTGAAGCTGACAATTCTGAAGTGGTTGTAAGAATTGGTGTGTCTGACTGGATCAAAGAAAATCTTAGATCACAACTTCCCGGTAACTCATTTAAAGTGCTCAGAGAAGACCGAATCGGTCCAAAGATCGGTGACGAGCTTAAGAGAGATGCAATAATTGCTGTTATTCTCTCCCTTGCAGGTATTTTAATATACCTCGCTTTCCGGTTCAAATTCTACTTTGCTCTTGGTGCGGTTGCAGCTCTGTTTCATGATGTGTTGTTAACTCTCGGAATCTTCTCACTTTTCTATGATTTAATCCCGGGCTTAAACCTCGAGATCGATCTGACGATAATTGCAGCATTCCTTACTCTTATCGGTTACTCGATCAACGATACAGTTATCGTGTTCGACAGAGTTAGAGAAACAATGAAAATCCACAAAAACGCCCCGCTCGAAGAACTTATGAATGAGGCAGTTAATAAAACAATGAGTAGAACAATTCTTACCGGAGGTACAACCCTTCTTACAGTTGTAATCCTGCTCATATTTGGTGGTGAAGTCATCAGATCATTTGCATTTACACTATTCTTTGGTATTATCGTGGGAACTTATTCCTCGATCTTCGTTGCGAGTGCTTTTGTTCTCGAATATGTAAACAAGAAGAAAATTGATATCGACTTCTAAAGGTTGGTTTTCTCACTTGAAAAAGGCTGATTCGGAAACGGATCAGCCTTTTTTTGTAAGATGTCTGTGTTTGAGATACTTGTGAAGCCCCTTGTATCCCGCCGGTATAACTGATGCAAACGCCACAATAAAAAGGGTTAGAGTAAGATTATCCTTTACAAACGGGATATGGCCAAAAAAGTAGCCTGCCCCGACATACAAAAGGATGTATAATAATGCAGAGAGAAAACTTGAAATAAAAAAACGGGAGAACTTCATCCCGACTATTCCGGCAACAAATGGAGCAAAAGTCCTGACGATCGGAAAATAACGCGCCAGAAACATTGTGGTGCTTCCATGTTTATTAAAAAAATCTTCTGTAAACTTTATATAAGATGGTCGAATAAACTTGTTATCCATCTTATAAGCCCTGTCGCCGAGCCTGTGACCGATTAAATAGTTAAACATGTCACCAATAAACACTGCTGCTGAAAGAATCCCAAATAAAGCGTATGGGTCTAATTTACCCGTGGCTGCTATTGTTCCCGCTGCAAAAAGGACTGTAACGCCGGGTAAAATGGGGGTTAAAACAAAGTTGGTTTCGAGCAATATCAGTGCAAACAAAAAAAGATAAGTTACATTACCATATTCCGTTGTAATTATTGCGAGATAATTATCGAGATGATTGGCTATCTCCCAGATTTGACTTAAAATATCCATCAATATAAAACTTCTGCTCTCGTGTATCGATTAATAAATCATTCATTTTAACAGTTTTTCTGCAATCACGAATTAAAATTAAGTTGTAATGCAAATTTACCAAATTGAATCGTTTAAGTTTTCAATTTGTTTATAGAGTGTCGTAAATTTACAATTCATTATTTAGAAAAAAATGACAGAAATAATAACAGTATCCATTCTTATCCTCCTCAACGGATTTTTTGCGATGTCCGAAATTGCGCTTGTCTCATCAAGAAAATCGAAACTTGAAGATTTGGCGATGAAGGGATCTAAAGGTGCAAGCACCGCCTTAAATCTGCTCGCTCATCCAGAAAATTTTCTTTCAAGTGTCCAAATTGGGATTACTATGGTTGGCATTGTTTCAGGATTATATGGGGGTGTTGCTATTGTTGAAGATGTAACACCAATTATTGCAGCAATTCCTTTACTCGAGAATAATTCCGTTGAGATAGCATACATCATCGTGGTTGGCTTAATAACCTACCTTTCACTTGTAATTGGTGAACTCCTGCCAAAATCCATTGCATTTAACGATCCTGAAGGCATTGCTGTCATCGTTGCCCCTGTGATGCATACTCTTGCGATTTTAACCATGCCAATAGTAAAAACTCTTACATTCTCAACTAAAGTGTTGCAAAAGATTTTAAGGATTAAGGAGAAACAAGAATCACCACTCTCTGAAGAGGAATTAAAACTGCTCATAAAGCAAGGGGCACAATTTGGGACCTTCGACAGGTATGAAAGTGCGATGCTTAACAGTGTATTCCGGTTTGGAGACCGCACAGCCCGCTCTGTCATGACACCTAAACGGGATGTGATAGCACTTGACCTCGAAGATGGATTTGAGGTGAATTCAAAAATAATCTTTTCTTACGATTTTAAGATTTTCCCGGTTTATAGAGGTAGTATCGACAATCTTGTTGGGATAATAGAAGCGAAAGAATTTTTGAAAAGATTTAATCTTTCAGGTGCTTTCGATTTAAATGAGTTGGTGATACAACCGGTTTACATTCCTGAAACGCTGGTTTCGACAAAAGTGGTTGAGAATTTTAGAAATTCGAAACGCCATTTTGGAATTGTAGTTGACGAATCAGGTTCCTTTAAAGGAATAGTTACCCTTCACGATATAATTGAAAATTTGCTTGGTGATCTACCGGAAAAAGATGAAATTGATGATTCTCCCACAATCACATTACGCAATGAAAACTCCTGGCTTGTGGATGGTACCATTCTGCTCGATATTCTCAACGAACAAATCCCTCTTCACCTTCCAACCCGCGATAGTGAATTTGTTACTCTTGGAGGATTTGTTGCATCCAAACTTGGACATATTCCAACTGCCGGTGAGTTATTTAACTTCAACGGCTTTCGCTTTGAAGTGGTTGATATGGATGGAAGGCGGGTGGATAAAGTGCTCATCTCGGTAGAACATTCAATCTATTAATTAATGAGAAATGAGATAAAACACTTTGAGATACACAATTGAAATTCTTTAATTTTAGAAAAAACAAAAAAATTGGACTGGCACTCGGTAGTGGTTCAGCCAGGGGGCTTGTCCATATTGGTGTATTAAAGGCAATTGATGAATATGGAATCAAGCTCGATTATATTGCCGGTAGCAGCATTGGTGCATTTATTGGCGGGGCTTATGCATTAGGAACACCCATAGCTGAAATTGAAAAAATCGCACTTCAAACTGATTGGAAATTAGTTGCTAAAATATTTTCACCGTCACTCTCTTTATCCTCGATCGCCAATTCGAAATACCTGAATGAATTTCTCAAAACTTTTTTTGGGGCAACAACTTTCGAAAATCTGAAAACTCCATTCGAAGCTGTGGCAAGTGATATTAAAACCGGTGAACCTGTTATTCTGAATCAGGGCAGCCTGCTCACTGCAGTTAGAGCCAGTATCTCAATTCCTGTCCTTTTTGCCCCTGTATCCATCGCCAACCGTAAATTAGTAGATGGTGGTCTCGTGAACCCCACTCCCGTCGATTTGGTGAAAGCTAAAAAGATGGATACAATTATTGCAGTGAATTTGCGACGCAACTATTCTGCTAATCCCTCAAGTGAGGAATTACCGGCAATTTCAGAAGATTCAGCCCTAAACGGGCTCTCCATTAATGAGAAAATCCAATATTTCTTGAAACATCCGGTCGATTATTTTAGTAGTGTAACCGAAGAACGACCGCAAGAAATGAGAATTTGGGAGGTAATGTATCAGTCTTTTGATATTGTGCAGGATCACATTGGTGATCTCACAATGAAGATGGCGAAGCCTGACATATTGATTGAACCAAAAACGGAAGGTTTTTCACTCTTCGATTTTAATCGTGCACCGGAACTTATAGAAATCGGTTATAATATTGCCAGGACAAAACTGAAAGTTCTTGAATCAAAATAATGTTGGGCCATTTCCAGGATATTACTTCGAAAAACTATTTTATCTTTAAGATCAGCGCAGTTTCGTCGTCATAGGGTTCACGGTCACCGCGGAATTCTAACAGTTTCCCGGTGATTACATTATACTGTTCTTCAGATGTCAGATGGTTGTTTGCAGCAAAAAGTTCTTTAAGCCGGTCATCACCAAAAAGTTCATTTTTTGAATTCATCATCTCGGTGATACCATCAGAGAAAAGAAGTATTGAAGTTCCGGGAATAAGTTCAAGTCTAACCTCTTCCAAATGCAAGTCAAAGAGATCACCTCTATCCAGACCCACAGCGAGCCCCTTGGGCTGCAGAAAATCCGCTTTGCCATCTCTTGCTATCAAAACCGGCGTATGACCCGCCCTGCACACTCGCAGGCAGTTTAACTCGGTATCAAGCCCGATAAGTGTCATCGTAATAAACCAGTTTTTACCAAGTGAGTCGTAAATCTTCCGGTTTAGTTCTTTTAGAATTTCTGAGGGAGTTCTTCCATGTGAACAAAGCATATGAAGCATTGCCTGAACTCTGGTCATATGAAGTGAGGCCGGAAGTCCTTTCCCGCTCACATCACCAATAACAATAAAAAATCTTGACTCTGATACTTTAATAATATCAAAATAATCTCCACCGATATGTGAAGCCGGAATCATCTTCCCAAAAATTTCAATATTATCCCTGATTGGGAATGAACCGGGAAGAAGTGACTCTTGTATCTGCTTTGCAAGATCAATATCTCTTTCGAGCTGTGCTTTTCTGGTTTCAGCTTTGTAGAGTCGGGCATTTTCTACCGAGACTGCTATTTGTGATGCAACTGAACTTAATGACTCAAGGTCCCGGTCAGCATATGGATTTCCGTTGTATTTTTCGCCAAGAGCAAGAAAACCAATTAATCTTCGGTTTACTTTTAGAGGTAAAATCAGATTATAACCCTCTTTTTTGAAAAACACCCTGTCTTCCTTGTCGAAAACATCAAAAGATTCTTTATGAATTATCTTCTTTTTACCCTCATCGAGATAAACATTGTATTTTAATTCAAAATCTTTTATGTTGGTGTTGAGAGCATCAAGGATTTCGACATTTCCAAAATCTTCTGCGAGATGGAATCTTTCACCGTTGGCAAGATATATCGACATTTTTCTGACGATTATCAGATCCCTGAACATATCCTTGACAGATTTGAGGATATTTTCAAGACCTACAATATTTACAAGTTCTTCACCATAATTCAACAATATCTGATTATTAAAATATTGATCGGGGAAAAACCGCTTAGTTATAAACTCCTGAAATTTGTCCTTGGTTTTTTGAAACACCAGGGCAAAAATTACAAAGCTTAAGACAGCAACAAAGTTTCTGTATTCTTCACCAAAGATTGTACCCACTCCCTGACCAAAACCATAAATGGTGAGGAAATAAATAACAGCAATGCTTAAAGAAACACTGCCATAAAGAATTGTATTCTTTACAACGATGCTAACATCCATCAATTGATACTTAAAGATTGCAATGGCAAAAGCAATTGGTATCAATGTTAAAGTTAACAGAGCAATATAAAACTCAGGGTGGTTATAGAATATCAAAGCATTTTTTGGAGGCAGGAAAATTAGAGCAAAAACACTGCCAATTCCCAAAAGATATACTCCGGCCAGCCATCTAAGAGGTATTCCCTCCTGTTTTTTCCGATACTTGATTACACTCCACACCAGAGATACAAATCCAAGCAGGAGTGCAAAAATATTTATGAACGAGATTAAAAACTCAGGATGAGGGAACGTCCCCATGGTTGAAGGGTCATTCAACATTTCATTGGTTCTGTAAATAGCCCATATCCCGGGAATTGTAAAGAACAAGTATAAAATATATGTTGAATACTTGTATTTTAAAATCTTACTCTTGTGAGGGAAAAGGAGAAAAAAATGTACAAAGGTACCCGTAGTAAAACAGCTTGCTAATAAAATCGGATAATAGAAAAGTGTCGGGACATCAAACTTTGGGTTAAGGAACATTAAATTATCAAGAAATGCACCTCTGGTTGAATAGATGGTTCCAAACACACCAATCAGGTAGAACAGAGTCTGCAAAACGCCATAGGGGTTTGAAATAATCACCAAATATCCCACCATGAGCCAAACAAAATAAAATATCGCAAAATAAAGATTAGGGTAATGAATCAGTTTTTTAACAAATACATTTTTAATGAGTATCTGTCCATCCCGTTTGATCGTGTATTGTGCATACTCACCATAATCGAGTTTATTCAGAATTTGTTGCGCAGTATAAGTATCTCTTATCGGTTCGCCATTGATCTTCAGGAGAGCATCACCATTTTTGATGCCGGCTTGATCAACAACTCCGCCGGACTTGATATCCTGAATGTAAATCCCCCACTGCCCGGCTCTATTTTTACCGGCAAACCACAAACACTCATCATTAGAAGTTGTGTTTATGAAAATCAGTTGGTAAATACTTAATAATCCAACGAGTGCCATCAACAGAGTTACACTGTTGATAATAAATTTTCGATCAAAGAAGATGCTGTTAATACCCACTCTTACAGTACCTTTATTACGATTATAGTTATATCATCCGATTGAAATGCACCATTTGCATGGTCATATACCGAATGTTTTATCTTTTCAAGTATTTCACCGGAATCGAGCCCTGCAACATCTTTTACTTCGGCTTCCAACTTCTCATCGGTGAATTCCTCATCCTCAGGGCTTTTGGCTTCGGTAACTCCATCAGTGAAGAGAACAATTAGATCTCCGCTTTCGAGTTGTACAGTCTCCGAAACATAAGGCATAAAAGTTTTCATCACACCGAGTATAATACCTCCCTTGTCAAGGTAGATTATCTCTCCATTTCTGATAAGGAGGGGTGGATTGTGGCCTGCATTTACATAACTTAAAGTTTTTGCCGCGTTATCGATTATCCCCCAAAAGAAAGTAATAAACTTACCATCTGATGTGTTTTCAGAAACCAGATCATTTATTGTACCCGTTGCAACATCAATCGCAACATTCTGCGTGCAGATCGATTTCAAAAATGCCTGAAGGTTTGCCATAAGAAGTGCCGCCGGAACACCCTTCCCGGAAACATCACCAATAGCTACAAAATATTTTTCTTCATCTTTTTTAATAATATCGTAATAATCGCCACCCACTTGTTTAGAGGATATTGAAGTGGCTGCTATTTCGAATGATGGCATCTGCGGAATCTCTTTTGGAAGCAGATTCTGCTGGATGTCTTTCGCCAGTTCAAGCTCTTCTTCTAATTTCTGTTTTTCGAGTGCCTCTCTGAAAAGTCGTTTATTTTCAAGAGAAATTATTGCAAGACTCCCTATTGAATAGATGAATTCGATGTCACTGTTGCCATAAGATTGTGTGTTCACCCTTTTACCAAGAAGGATAAGCCCCTTCGTTTCGTTTTGCATCTTCATTGGTACAACAATCTCAACCTTCAAATTAACCAGATCATGGTTAAGTTCTTCGAGGTCTTCTCCTGCATAGTGGGTATCGATGTTTTTGAGCATCAACCAGTCAACTATATCTTTTAACTTTCCTTTGTGGATTGTAGTCTCGAGTATTTTGGCTTTTTTATCTTCAAAAATAATAATGGCATAGATGGAGGATAAAAAATGACCGAGAAGTGAGTATGCAAGAAGTCGGCTTATTCTGCTCTCCTCAGTAAGAAGTCCAAATTCTTTACTGAGTTCAAAAAGTGAGCTGAGTCTGTTGATCCTGGAATCGAGATCACGGTTCACCTGTTTAAGTTCAGTAATATTCAGAGCATTCTCGATGGCAGTGCCTGCAATATTAAGAATCGTTCTTAAGAAGTCTTTTTCATCCTGTGAGTAGGGCTGTTTTGTTATCTTTTCTCCAAGAGCTATATAACCCAGATCTTTTCTTGATGAAGAGATTTTTTCAACTACAGATGCACCCAGCAGTGTAAAAGCTTGCATGAGTGATTCTTCGTCAGAAGCGGAATGAGTAGCAGAATTAAAAGCAGCAATCACATCTGCCTGTATTCCTTTTGCAGTTTTGATGCAGGCAACTCCCTGCTCCTCGATCACCACAAAGCCCTTCGTCGTAAGAAATTTTCCCAAACAACTGAATAACAGATTGTTCAGAGTAAAATTCAGATCAAGGCTTGAGTTCACTATTCTGCTGAACTCAACAAGAGCAGATAAATTTCTTTGGAGTTTAAGAGTTTCTGTATCAGCCATTTTTAAGCAATTTTTTTCTTCAAAACAAGTTTGTTATACTCACCCGAGACGGAAAGATAGTCAACCTCATCCATCAATATCTTCATCAAATGAATCCCCAG
This sequence comes from Ignavibacteriales bacterium, assembly GCA_016707285.1. Taxonomy (GTDB): domain Bacteria; phylum Bacteroidota; class Ignavibacteria; order Ignavibacteriales; family Ignavibacteriaceae; genus UTCHB3. The sequence goes on along the minus strand of JADJIA010000003.1, from coordinate 468,849 downwards.
TCCACCTCTTTTTTTCTCCTTCAGGTAAGATACCATATCAGGAGATTTCACTTGAGTGGGGTTGAATCCCGTTCCATAGTCGGTAAGTATAATTGTGCATTCTTTGTCATCACAGATGAAAGTGATAATTATTACACCTTCAGGACTGTTTTTGTAAGCATGACGGATTATGTTTGAAGCTGCTTCATCAACGGCAAGAATCAGCTTGTCGATAACTTCCTTCCTGATAAGAAAACTGAGAGCAGATGAGCTCACAAATTCCCTGATCAGCGACAGATTTTCGGTGCTGCTCTTAACTCTTAATTCCAGGTTGTTAGAGTTGTTGTTGTTCACTGTGTTTAAGCACCTTGTTGTTTAAATTTGTTCAAAGCATCCTTCTCATCATCCAGGATGTCATAGAGCAATGGGAACCCAAGCAGATCGAATATACCGTAAACTGCAGGTTTCATTTCCACTAATTTTATGTCACCATTATTCTCTCTCATCGTCTCAATGTATGCCATAAAGACGCCAAGACCGGCTGATGAAATATATTCAAGATCTTTAAAGTTTACTACAACCTTGTATTTGTTTTGGTCAATCAAGCCTGTAAAAGCCGACTCAAGGTCGGGAGCTGTATGCGCATCAAGGTAGCCGCTTAATTCTACAATGCTGAACTCCTCGCTCTCTCGTAAACTTGTCTTAAATTCTGCCATTATTTTTCTCCGGATTATTTCTTTTTAAAATCATTAAGGTGATATCGTCATGCTGAGGTTTTGTTCCGGCAAACTCTGTAAGATCACTTATAATCTTTAGTGCCAGTTCGTTCATCCCGATATCCTCATTAGTTGAAACAATTGATTTTAACCTCTCTGTTCCAAAATCTTTCATTAGTTCGTTTTTCATTTCGTTCACACCATCAGTGAAGAGAACAAGACTTTCACCTTCATTAAGTATGAACTTCTCTTCTACTAATTTTTCACTGAATAGTTCCGTGTAATTCATTCCAAGTCCAAAACCGGATGGCACTCTCTCGATGATCCCATCAGCAGTTTTGTGAAGAACCGGACTGTGCCCCGCCCGTGCTATGGTAATTTCACCTGTTACAGGGTTAAAAATACCAAAAACAGCGGTAATAAAAACCCTTCTGTCGAGAACTTTTTTTAGAACGAAATTTGCTTCCACCAAAATTTCCTTTGGACTCCATTTAACTGTGGAGAAGGATTCCAGTATTCCCTTTAATTCCGCCATCACAAAAGCAGCGGAGATACCTTTACCCGATACATCAGCAATTACAAAGCCTGTGATCCCATCCGGAAGAGTAAAAAAATCGTAGTAATCGCCCCCTACTTCAAATGCCGGAATAAAAACCGCCGCCACTTCATAGTTTTCAAATACAGGAAGTTTTTCCGGTAAAATCTTTTGTTGCATCTCCCTCGCTACATCAAATTCTTTCTCGAGGCGCTCTTTTTCGATCGACTCCTTAAGCAGATAAGAGTTCTCGATTGCAACCGAAGCATAATCGGCAAATGTCTGAATGATGTTTTTTTCTTCATCGTCATACTCGACGGCATCTTTTTTTAATAAAACAAGAATACCGTGACTCTTGGAATAAGATACCATCGGAACAAGATAAACAATGGCATACTGTTCATCGGTGATCTCGCTTCTGTAAAACTCTTTTAAATCACCCATTACAATTTTTTTAACGGTCGTAAGATCCTGCTTCTTACGAATAAAATTTGTGATCTTCTCTGAAGTTACAAAGCCCGTCCCTTTTATCCCCTCCACCCTGTTCGTCCCGCTAAAAAGTATCAGCCACGATGCATCGGCTCCGGAGACATCTGCACCAAGCTCAGAAATGGTATCCGACAGCTCCTTTGGATCAAAAACCTGATTAATCAGTTTACTGAAATATTGGAGAGAAGAAATCTCCTTTGTCCGCCTGTCAAATGCTTCCGCTGTAGGAAGGTGGAACAAAGTAGTAAAAAATAAAACGCTAAAATAGATTATTCCATAAACGGTCATAATATTATTAAAGCGGTAAAATGAATGTGAGAATCCACTCAGTAAATTATGGTAGGTTGAGTCACCCGTGGTCATTGTCAGATAAAAAATGAGCATTCCGATCAACAAAACCGAAATAAGAAGGAGCTGCCTTTTTTGTTTCTTTTTAAGAAAAGCAATCCACGATATTTTTAAGCTGTTCATAAAAATCAGGATTGTTGCAACCACATAAAAAGTGATTGAAAGGAACTCCATCGATTCGTATTCCTGCGTCCCCATAAATGAAGTAAATGAAGCCAAAGCTATAAAAATGAGCATTGCATTAAAATAGATGTTCAGATTTTTGCTTTGTTTCAGAAAAAAGAGGTGCCTGAATATTACCAATGATGCGACAGATAAAATTATTGTTGCAGCATTAAAAACGAAGATAAGCGGAAGAAGTTCAAGACTTACAGTTTTTCCATAACTAATGCTTGAAACCGGGAAAAGGCTCTCAATTGAGTTAAAAAGCAACTTGAGGAATATTCCTGAAAAGACTAATACCAGCATCGAAGTAACAAGCCATGTTGGCAACATTTTAACGCTTGATGTAACCTTTATCGATTCGGAAACCAACAGGAAAAGAATCAAAACCGAAAACGATTCGAGGATCAGAGTTGAACCCGTATCGTTGCCGGAAATGAAGATTGTTCTAAGTATGCTTAATGCAATAAACCCGGCAACGCCAAGCGCTAAATACCGGTTTTTAATAAATGTGGAGATTTGCAAATTTGCTCTATAATAATTTTACTGTATTTGGTGAATAAAATACCAAAAAAGGAAATCTCAACAAAATAATCATTGATAAAAGGAAAAATTGCGGGATGGGGGCTAATGTAATGCGGCGGTAAAAGAGGGTTACAGTGTTAATCTTTTCCTGATTCTACAGGCTGATAAATGTTTTATTAAGAGAGGGTGGGTACCTGCCAACAGCCCCACCCGTTCATACTCTTTTAAATCTAAATAACCACCGGTTTTTTATCTTTTTTGTTTTTCGGCTTGGTTGGTTTAAAATCCTCGCGGAATTTTTTCATCTCCTCACGAAACTTTTTCATCTCTTCGTTGAATTCTTTAAATTCTCCATCGAAGTTTTGAAATGGCATGTTAAAGTTAAAAACTGTGTCTTTCCCGTTGAACTTAAAAATCATTAGAGAGTCGAGACCTTCAAGTCCCTTAAAATTTTTATAAACATCCGGGTTTTTGGGCACAACTATTTTAAACTTGCCACTGTCTTTGCCGGGGAAGTTCATATCAAAGTTGAACCCGTCAGTGGTGTCAAATTTGAATTCGATCATCTTGTCATGACCCGGTAAACCAAGCGAATCAAATTTCATATCAAAACTGAATCCTCTACCATCGGGGAAATTTCGCATCTCAAAATTAAAATTTTTCATGCTTAATTCAACCAAAGAATCAATTCTCTCAAGCTCCATCAAGGTAGGCATTTTAGTTTCAAATGCAAAATCAGGAATGTCAAACTTTATAAAATTAGTATCTACAAAAACTCTGAATTTTTTGGTCTTTGAAGAATCACCAAGTTTGCCGTGGAATCCGCCATACTTCTGTTTGCTGGGTGCAAGTTTCACCTGTGTGTTTTTAAGGATATTAACTTTATTCACCACCGGGATATTATAAGACGGATCATGAGTGTTTACTCTGATAGAAGTAACAAATACAGTATCAGGATTTATGCATACAAATGAGTCTTCATTATCAGCAAAATCGATCGAAGCAAATGCAGGCATCGATTCCATCAAACCGGCAGGCATAACTTTGGCAAAAGTTTCATTTTCAGCCGCTATTGCAAGTATCTCCGCTTTTAACGCCATATTATAATTCCACAGATTTGCATTTACCGCAACAGTGTTGTTGTCATTCACAAGGATGGAACCCCGAATCTTATCCTCATATTTTTTTAACACATTGTTCAGTTTGAGTTGTTGTGTTTTATCAAGATCGAGTTTTTCGGTAAACTCCTTTAAACTCATGATACTGTCACCAAAGGAGGATTGTCTGATTGCTATAGATGCCCCGCTCCCCGATTCATCAAGACTGATTACATTTTGACCTGACCCGTCAATCGGGAGAACCTGGCTAAAAGCAAAATTAAAAATGTCATCTTTGGTGAGTTCATCCTCTTGAAAATAAGGACGAAGATTTTTTGTATAAAAATCGATGATATTCCCTTTTTGTGTCTCAAACAAATCATCCATAAATTCCGGACTTAGTTTAAAGAATGACATCAACACAACAGTTAAGGCAACAAGTCCAAATGCCGGTTTGTAAAAAGGTCTTAATCCACTTGTCTTTTTATTCTCTTTTTTGATATATTCATTCAATCGCGAGACGAAATAGTGGTCTTCAGGAAGTTTTGGAATACTCTCCACCGTTTTTTTGAGCTTGTTATACTCATTAAATTTCTCTTTAAAAGCTGGTGAGTTTTGCATCTTTTCCCGATATATCGCTTCCTGATCCTCCCGTAATTCTCCATCCGCCATTGCAGAAATATTCTCAAAATCTTTATCAAATTTTTTCATAAAAGCTCCTCGCGCCAGGGCTGAAGCATCTTCTTCAGCGATTCTCTGGCTCTAAAAATTCTTGATTTGACGGTACCTGTTTCAATCCCGGTAGCATCAGAAATCTCTTGATAACTCATGCCTTCAAAGTCACGGAGTATCAATGGTTCCTTTAACTTCCGGGGAAGCTTCGCAACTGCATCTCTTACCATTTCATTTACATCAAAGTTTTCCTTAAAACTACCCGGCTCAACCACATTCTCCGTGTCATCACTGCTAAATGCCGAAAAAACTGACATTATTTTCTGCTTCCTTATATGATCACGAATTTTATTAATCGTAATTGTATATAACCAGGTGGTAAACTGTGACTGAAATCGAAATTGTTTAAGCTTCCTGTAAACCGCGAGGAACACTTCCTGACTGATATCATCAATGGACGAAGTGCTGCCAAGATTTAGATAGATGAGATTTCTCACCTTTTCTTTGTGACGGTTTACGAGGTCATTAAAAGCCGTTTCTTCTCCTTCATTAAATGCTTTAATAAGGGAAAAATCGTCTTTCAGATTGAAGATGTTTTGTGCTTGCTGCATACCATCATTAATTTCTTTTTCGTTCATAGCTTTTGACGGACTCCTTTTGATTTAAGTTCCACAAACGGTTGAACTTTGTTTTTCAACGGGAAAGCAAAAATATGCAATTGTAGATTGAATGGATAAAATAATTTATGAAGTGTATAATTAAAGGATGGTGGGTTTCTTCACATCATGACTGATGAATTTGTATGTTCCGGAATTTTGATATTATCGATTCTCAATATGAGACATTAGCTTTCTATACCTTAAAATAATCTCAAAATGTTACACTAAAACCGAAAAGCAAAAGAATAAACTGCAAAACAATGGCTTGAATGTATTCACGCCCAGTTATTTTCAGTCCGTGGTTTCTCAACAGTCCGTTCAACAGTACTGTTCATAACCGTAAATCTTGAACGATTTTTCATCGTTTTTGATATGGTTTTAACTTCTGCGAATGAATTCCTGGAAATTGAGGCAGTCGATATTATAGTCTCAGATAGAGGCATGGATTCAACTGAATATGAAACCACATTTGCACTTGTTTTTTGATTGTCAAAATGTGTAACAGGATAATTATGCTGTTCGTGTTGAATTTCAGGCTGAAACACGGCATTTCCACCATTTTTCCCTCGCAGCTTATAAATTATAAAACTGGTTAATGCAAAGAGAAAAATTATCCCAAATGTAATCTGCGATATGTAGAGGGTTAAACTTGTAACATTCATATTTGTAATCTCTGCTTTTTTTATAAAATTCTATTAAACTTTTTTTTGCCCGGTGCAAAAACAGACTTGCCCTTTCAGGAGCAATTACAGACTGCACCAATAGATTGTTTAAATTTTCAAGGGTCATTCACGAAGGAACCATCCCAAATAAATAATACTTATATTCTACAATTTCCATGCCAGAAAATTGAGATCAGTTCAGTCTTATTTTTTACGAGGAAAAGGAGCAAGAGTTAGCTCTTCTGTAGAGGGAACAGCGGATATGAGTTTTAAATGATCAGGTAATTATAAATCGGCAGGTGAATATATTTCATAGTCGGTTAGAACCATGAAAGCTTTATCGGTTGTGACAATTTTATTGATCGTAATAATCCTTATTCAACAATTCATCTATTTCTTCACGGGAAAGAGTCTTTTTTGATGAGGTAAATCGCTTAAAAGCCTCCAATCTTATTCTTGAATCATCATTAGAATCATCAACATACCTTTTTAAAGCCTCTTCGATTATCTCGCTAATTGATCGTTTTTCTTTTATCGATTTGTTCTTCACCTTCTCGATCAATCCACTTGATAGAACAATATCAAGCTTATCTTTCAGCACACTTTTGTTATCATTCGTATCCAATATCTAATTCCTTATTAATTAAACAAATATAGAGGTATCGTATTTCGAAAAAAAATATATTTTTTCAAGAAAATGAGTCATGGAGCGTTTAAATAGAAACTGCCCGGGTCGGCTAACCGGGCAGTTATTTTGCGGAACTATTAATTCGGATGTGAAGTAATCTGAATTACTTTATGAGGCTCATTTTTTTAACGGATGAAAAATCCCCCGTTTTTAGCGAATAGAAATAAATTCCTGAAGCCAATTTTGATGCATCAAATGTTATCGAGTGACTCCCGGCCTCTTTAACCGAGTTGACAAGTGTCACGACTTTCTCACCCATTGTATTGAACACTTTAAGAGAGACCATCCCGGAGACCGGCAAAGCAAAACGGATTACAGTGGATGGATTAAAAGGATTTGGAAAGTTTTGATTTAGCTCAAATTTCTCCGGAATTCCGATCAACACTTCATACAACAGATCGTAAATTTTTGTTGTACCATCAAGATCAGTTTGGATCAATCTGTAGTTGTATTTACCGGAGCCAAGGTTTTTATCGGTGAAAGAATAATTAATTACGGCTGTTGAAGTGCCCGCTCCGGAAACTTCTCCAACCCTTATCCAATTTCCATTATCTGACTTTCTTTCGATTGAAAATCCTGCATTGTTGGTTTCAGTTGCAGTTGACCATTCGATTAAAACAGAATTTCCATCAACTGAGGCACCAAAATTATTCAACTCAACCGGAACAATCGGATTTCCGAGAGTTCCATTGGTGTTTATTTTTTGTCCATATATTCCGTCACCGGTTCTTTCGTCGGTCCAGAATGCAAGTCCGGCGCCAGAGATATCACTTATTATCTGAAGTCTTCCCTTGTTCGAAACAAGTGACGAAAGGGCTACCGTGCTTCCCCACACATTTGAACCCGATGAGTTGATCATCAAACCCTGGATCGCGTTATCCAAACCGGAGATATTTCCAACATTATAAACAATATATGAGGAGTTCGAAAGAGTTGCCAAATCATAACCGACAATATTTGCAGATCCCGACAGCGGGCGGAGAATGATACCATCATCGGTGAATTGCCTTACACCTGAAGCATTAAATTTCTGAACTGCAAGTCCATCCTGATTTTGGTCCGAATTGGTGAATCTCCAAAAAACCATCACTTCCTCAGAATCAGTAAGTTTTCCTGCTCTTGGGTTCCACTTGTGGATACTTCCCGTTGTGGCACATTCAGCTCCATTCGCGGGAAAAGCCAGGGTTCCGTCTGATTTCACCCTTTGAACCCACGAACTTTGCAAATTTATCGAGTTCCTGTCGTCGTGCCAGGCAATAACCACACCATTTGCTCCATCAGAAGCAGCAAATTGTGCTGTAAATGCCATAACTTTCCCGAGATTTTGCACCCAGACTCCACCCGTACCCCATTGTGGAGCTCCCGCTGAATTAAATTTTTGAGCTGCAAGTTTAACTGTCTGTGCAGGAAAATTTCCCGTGGTAACTTTGTGTGAAACTATCACCGAACCATTGTCGGACGGAACAACTATCGGGTTGTTATATCCCTCCGTAAGAGATCCATAACTTATCGCAGTGGCTCCCCACAGTTTGTTACCACTCGGGTCAATCTTTTGTAAATAAATCTTGTATGGATTAACCGCGTAAATCCATGCAACAACCACATTCCCGTCCGTTGTGGAGGCAACTGTTGGATTTGCCTCATATCCTGTTCCCGAGGAAAGGGTAACGCCGTTTGCTCCCCCATAGAAATTCGCCTGAAGGCGAAATCTTATAGGCAAACACATCCAGATCACCGGAACGCATATCCGTAAAAGCTACTATCGCATTGTTTGCGGCATCACATGTAAGACTGTAGTCAACCAATGATGTACTTTGAGGATTGTTCGAAATTAAAAGACCCTGTGAACCCCAAAGCTTTACACCATCTGCATTTAATCTCTGCATATAAACAGCATAACTTCCACCTCTGCTATCAAACCATGAAATATATGTGCTTCCATCCGGGCATGAAACCGACTTTGGAAGGTCTTGCTCACCCGTGGTATCAACTATCATTGTATTCACCGTCGGGTCGGATGTCCACTGGGCAGATATCGAAGTGGAAAGGGTGAGAATCAGAATGGCAAAAAGGATAAGTCTTTTCATTATCGTACTTTCAGATATTTGATGAAAAATGATTATAGATTATTGATTTATCAAAATAGGAATTTTTGTGATGAAATGAAAGGGAGTATGAAAAACTTTTCGTAGAATTTTGAAAATTATTCTTTATATTTTAGCTCTTGAAAAATGTATTTTAGAATTATTTAGAATAAAAAAATCCAACAAAAAGAAACAGGAGTTTCTATATGAAGATGAAAGTAACTGAACGATATGAAGCAATTGTGATCGAACTCAAAGGCAACGTCCTTGGTGGTCCGGAAGCAAATGAGTATAGCGACACAATTAAGAAGTTTCTATCAGAAGGAAAGAAAAATATTGTTATTGACCTCGGAGAAGTAAAGTTTATGAATTCATCGGGTCTTGGTATGCTGATATCCGGTTTGACAACAGTTAACAAAGAAAACGGCAAACTTAAACTCGCCAATGTTGAAGAGAAAATTCATAGCCTGCTCGTTATTACCAAGCTGGTTACAATTTTCGAAAGTTATCCTTCTGTTGAAGAAGCCCTGGCAAGTTTTTAATTAAAAAAAGAGTTTTATGAGCGTAACAGTTATAGTTGGTGGGCAGTGGGGCGATGAAGGCAAAGGAAAAATTGTTGACATCCTCAGCGAATCGCACCGGATTGTGGTGCGTTATCAAGGTGGTGCCAACGCCGGACATACCATCCAGATTAAAGATAAAAAATATGTACTTCACCTCATCCCTTCAGGAATTTTAAGAGATGATGTAATATGTGTTATCGGAAATGGTGTGGTTATCGACCCTGCCGCTCTGCTCGATGAAATAAAACTTCTCAAAGAGAATGGTATCTCTGTTGAGGGAAGGCTTTTTATCAGCCAAAACGCTCATCTTATTATGCCTTATCACAAGATCATCGACTCACTTAACGAAAGTGGAAAAACGAAGATCGGCACTACCGGCAAAGGAATAGGACCCTGCTACATCGATAAATATGCCCGAAAGGGAATCAGAATTATCGATCTGCTTGATCCCGTAAAACTTGAACAAAAAATCCGTGAAAATCTTGTTGAAAAAAACAATCTCATAACCGACTTCTATAAAAGCGAAAAACTTGATGTTGATAAAATTGTTGACACTTATTTGGCTTTTGATCGCGAGATCGACCCCTACATCAAGAATGTTCCCTCATATCTGAACAAAGCAATTGCAGAAGGTACATCAGTTCTCCTTGAAGGAGCCCAGGGTGCTTTGCTTGATGTTGACCATGGAACTTACCCCTATGTTACTTCATCAAACCCCACTTCGGGTGGTGCTTGCACGGGAACCGGAATTCCCCCAACAAAAATAACTGAAGTTACCGCAATTATAAAAGCCTACACTACTCGAGTTGGCGAGGGACCTTTCCCCACTGAACTTCTCGATGAAACAGGTGAGAAACTAAGAGCAAAAGGTTTTGAGTTTGGAGCTACAACCGGAAGACCCCGCAGATGTGGCTGGTTTGATGCTTTTCTCGTAAGATACTCATGTATGATAAATGGCACAACTTCTGTTGCTCTTACCAAAATGGATGTTCTTGACTCTTTCCCCGAAATAAAAGTTTGCACAGGCTATTTGCACAATGGTAAACTTCTCAACAATTTCCCTGTTGATTGCGATATTCTTAACGATTTGATCCCCGTTTATGAAACAGTTGAGGGATGGATGTGCGACACCTCAAAGTGTCTATCCTATGATGATTTGCCGCAAAAAGCGAAAGAATATATCAGTTTCATTTCCGAAAAAGCGGGAATGAATGTAACCATCGTGTCGGTAGGACCAAACAGGGAACAAACTTTTTTTGTGAATTAATGTCGCATTAATTTTACATTTCTTTCTACCCCCGCTTCACTTATGTTTGGGTTACAGAATTTCCATAATTTATCGGAGTAACCATTGAAAATGTCAGGTGGACCGGCAACCGCAAATATCAAGATCGCACTGATATTTGCTGCACTACTTATTGCCGGCGGCACTTTGTATTATACCCACACGATTGTCCAAAAGCTGCAAGCCCGTGAAAGACAGATCGTTCAGCTGTATGCAAACACTCTCGAGTATATCGCAAATTCTCAAGATAACACCGACCTTACTTTTCTGCTTGAAAATATAATTCAACCGATCGATTTTGAAGTAATCCTCTCCGATGGAAACGACGAGGTTGATTTCACCGGTGCCTCAAATTTTAGAAATGTTAAATTTGATTCAACAGCTTCAAATGAAAAATTAAAGACCTATTTTGCTGAAAAACTGGCAGGAATGGATGATATCAATTCACCCATCCTCGTGAAACATATTATGGGGAACGATACTCTCGTGCTCAATAAAATTCACTTCGGTGAGTCTGCACTGGTAACCCAACTTAAATATTTTCCGTATGTTCAGATGCTGATTGCTTTCCTTTTTGTGCTTACTGCATATATCGGATTTAGTCAAATAAAAAGGAGTGAACAAAGCAATATATGGGTGGGAATGGCTAAAGAAACAGCCCACCAGTTTGGAACTCCACTTACGAGTTTGATGGGATGGATCGAACTTTTGAAATTAAATTACAGCGACCCCGACAAAGTGTTGGACACTGCAGATGAAATTAATAACGATGTGCAAAAACTTAGCAGAATCACAAACAGATTCTCGAAAATCGGGTCGAAAGCAGAACTTAAAAAAGAGAACCTCTACGACAGCCTCCAGGAGATCTACGAATATTTTACGAGAAGATTGCCACGTCTTGGTAAAAAGGTTGAACTTACCCTTGAGGGTGATTTAAACGCTGAGGGAATGATTAACAGAGAACTCTTCGGATGGGTTATCGAAAATCTCGTTAAAAACGCTCTCGACGCTATAGACCACGATGCAGGAAAAATATCAATAAAAATTGCTCAGGTTAAATCAAAAATTGAAATAGAGGTAACAGATAACGGGAAAGGTATCGATCTTAAAAGAAGAAAAGATGTATTTCGACCGGGCTATAGCACTAAAAAGAGAGGATGGGGCTTGGGCTTAAGCCTCTCTAAAAGAATTATTGAAGAATATCACTCGGGTAAAATATTTGTAAGTAATTCAATCCCGGGAGAAGGAACCACTTTTAGAATTATAATCGATTCTCCTCATTCTACCGGTTGAACTAAATGTTGTGCAATCGAATTCACAAACTCTTCCCTTTTGAATGGTTTCACAATAAAACCATCAAATCCTGACTCGATAAACCGTTGTTCATCCCCGGGAAAAGTGTAGGCAGTTACTGCAACAACAGGAATTTTCTTGTAAGCTTCATATTCCCTGAGTTTTTGAGTAACCTCAACCCCGTTCATCCCGCCGGGGAGATTGATATCCATGATAATCATATCAAATTTTTCCGCTTCAAGAATTGCGAGTGCCTCTTCACCCTGATGGCAGATCACTACATAATATTGCCTGATCAGATACATCTTCATCAAATTTGCACCTACCTGGTCATCTTCTACTATTAAAATCTTTTGTTTTCCGGCAGTGTCTGAATAATCATCCTCAAGTCGATCTTTTGTGTCATATATAAAATCGATAGTGAACACAGACCCGATTCCCTCCCGGCTCTCAACCGATATTTCGCCTGCCATCAATTCTACAAATTTTTTAGCAATAGTCAAACCCAATCCGGCACCTTCATATTTCCTGCCTGCACCTTCACTCACCTGCCTGAAGGGTTCAAAAATCTGGTCAAGCTTGGTTTCCGAAATCCCGATTCCTGAATCGATCACTTTTATCGAAGCCATCTTCTGTTTTCCGGTACCAACAATTGTAGTTACAATTTTCACAAACCCCTGATCTGTGTATTTTATGGCATTGTTAACTAAATTCTTAACCACCTGCAAAAGGAGTTTATCGTCGATCAGAGCAGAAACCGGAGTTTCACATAATTCGATTCCAAGTTGCAACCCAACTGCTTCAGCGGCATCTTTATATTCATCGTAAACTTTATTGGCTATTTGATTTAGATCACCAATGGCAAAAAGCATGTCGGTTTTGCTCGATTCAAGATTTGAAAGATCCAAAATGGAATTTAGCGTATCCCTGAGTCTCTCACCTCCCCTGAGAATTGAATTAAGCATTTCCTGTGAAGATTCATCCTCAGCTTCATCAATTAATATCTCCGCATACCCCATTATATTGATTAATGGTGTTCTTAACTCATGGCTCATATTGGCGAGGAAAGTCGATTTTAAATGGTTCATCGCTTCAGCTTTTTCTTTTGCCTCGTTAAGTTCAGCCTCTCTTCTTTTTAATTCTGTGATGTCGCGGAAAATACTCAAAACAAGCGGTTCACCTTCATTATTTTCCATAAAACGACTTAAAATGTTCACCCAGACTGTTTCGCCATTTTTCAGATGAAGCAAAGATTCTTTATACAAAGGTATCTGCCTCGAACGAAATCTCTCCATATATCTTGACAGTGACCCTTGGTGCATCTCCTCCTTAAGAAATGTTGTAAACAACTTCCCGAGCAATGCCTCCTTGGGTGTGCCAAATAACTTCGCGTATGCTTCATTAATCATAACGATCACACCTTTTGAATCGGTAAGACGCATGGCATCCATCGAGTTTTCCCACAAAGTATAAAACTTTTTCTCTCTCTGAACTATGTCATTTTGCATCTGCTTATCGAGTGTGATATCATCCTTTACACCAAGATAACCGGTAATTATGCCATGGACATCTTTAATTGGTGATATGGTTGCAGATTCCCAAAAAAGCTCGCCATTTTTCTTTTTGTTGTGGAATATCCCCTTCCACATTCCTCCTGCGGATAGTGTTTCCCACATCTGTTTATATTCGTAACTGGTTGTCTCTCCCGATTTTAAAACCCTGGGATTCTGGTTTCTTAGTTCTTCAAGAGAGTATCCCGAAACTTCTTCAAATTTTGGATTAACATACCTGATTTTTCCCTGAAGATCGGTAATCACAATTGAAGCCGAACTCTGCTGCACCGCAAGGAGGAGATATTGATTTTCCATCTCTACAACATTTTTACTGAGCAGGTTTTTTATCGATTCTGCGTATAAAGCAAAATGATCGAGGTCACTTTCTTCATAATCGGTGAAAGACAAAACGCCAAGAGCAATTGCAGGATGTGCATGATTAATGAGGGGATACCCCAAAAAGTGGCCCGTTACTGTCCTGCCACCCCGCCTGAATTCTTTTGACAATCTGTAAGGTTTTGTTTCACTAAAAAGTTCTGCCCACTCCGCTTTAACATGATTTGAGTTGAATTCATCATAACTAAATGCACTGCTAAGAAGAACCTCATCTTTGTGATGGGTAACCAGTATCTCTTTTTCGTCGTAATAAATTGCAACTGCTTCCTCTGCTTCGGTAACAAGAAGCGTTTCGCCCGTTATCTCACCAAGCAGCTCAAGATTATTGCTTGAGATATTCTCTTTTAACCGTAGCATCGACTCCAAACGAAGCCTGTTTAATCTTTTAACCCGTTCACTTTTTTTCTGGTCGGTTATATCCCTGAAGATATAGACTATAAAACTTTTAGTATCAAGCAAAACCATACTTACAGAAATCTGGAAGAAAAGTCGCGAAACGCCGTTTACAAGTGCCTCTGTTGAGTGCAAAAAAACATCACCGCGCTCAACCACATGATACATCCGGTTTTCGATATCCTTCGGAATTTTAATAATCTTATTTAAATCCTGGTTGCTTTTCTGCTTTATGTTCAACATTTTTTCCGCAGCGAGATTACTTTCCAACACTTTCCTGGAAACGGGATCGATAACAAGAATTCCCTCAGGGGAGTGATCAAAAAGATAACGATAACGCTGCTGGGCTTCCCGTGCTGCCGCTTCAAATTTCCTTTTTTCGGTAATGTTCTCAAATGAACAATAGTGGTTTTGCCCCTGCATCCCCTTCTTAATTCTTAACCGAACTTGAATTAACTCTTTATCATTTTTAATGAACTTTATTTCTGACTCGGATTCAGATTCCTGCTCAAAATAGAGAGCAAAATTCATCTTCCCGTCATTATCCATAAAATCTGTAATGTTTTTCTCCTGATACCAGGTTTTGTCACCACCAAAGAGATTAATAAACTCATCATTACAATCGATAATTTTACCATCTTTGTCAAGAATTGCATAAGGAACAGGCGCATTCTCAAACATACTTTTAAGTTTGAGTTTATCACCTGACATAATTTGTACTGTGCGAGCCTGAAGATTCAGTGAGGCAAGAATAAACAACGAAATTGCGGCAATTACCGAAAGAAACAAATTTGAATCGATAACTGCAGTTTTATATTCAGCCTCTCTGAAAGCATACATACCGAGGTTTTCAATCAACACCCCGTTAACCAAAAATGCCAAACCAAAAAGGAGATAAAAATTCGTCTGCACTTTAAACCG
This sequence comes from Ignavibacteriales bacterium, assembly GCA_016707285.1. Taxonomy (GTDB): domain Bacteria; phylum Bacteroidota; class Ignavibacteria; order Ignavibacteriales; family Ignavibacteriaceae; genus UTCHB3. The sequence continues at coordinate 453,829 of JADJIA010000003.1, read as the reverse complement.
GAAAAGTGACCAAATAAGAGCCGGCAGACTGAGATATTTAAAAAGGAACTCTCTCTGTTCACTCTCCTGCAATTGGGCTGTCATCGTAACACCCACAAGATAAAATGCCACAAGAAATCCTTCAACTAATTTACCTGTTGGAATATTAACGATGTTCACTCTTATCCCGCGGTTCAAAAGAGTGAAAATGGCGGGTGTTGTTAGCAGAATGCCACTCCATTCAGCGAGACTCCATAACACGATAACCTGAAATGAGTCGATGGCTTTGTCGAATAACAGGTAAATCGATATCGCTCCAAGAACAGATGCAAATGCACTTTTAATCAAACTGCTGATTACAAAAAGCAGAATGTCGGAAAGTTTATCAAGATAAATGAGGGTAGGACAATATTTTGATAAAAACAGAAACTGAAGAAATGAAGTAAAAATATTGGAGAAGGCATACAGTACGGCTGTCTGCAACGGAACACCAAAAAAAAGATGGGGTACAACATGTGCAATGGTTGCGAGAATATAAACTGCCGGATGATCACCCTTCTTAAAATAATAGAGTGCGGCAAGCAATACGCCACTTGATGGCCAAAATGGAGCTATCTTTTCAGTTTCAAAACTGAAATACTGGCCACCTGCCACCATGGCAAAGTACAATACAAAAAAGAGAGCCAGACTGATTTTATTGTTGCGAGAATTTTCTAAATAATCCTCAGAAAGAACCTTGCCCATCTATTGAATGCCTATCAAAAAAAAGGGGTGAATATTTTACACTAAAATAACATTTTTTTTTGTCTCAACATTAATTAAATTTTTGGTTTATACTTTATTCCTCAAAAATGTGGAAATTGGCACATCATAGGGCTGGGAAGTTTTAACAAGATTATAATCGATTCCGCTGTTAAGACAACCGGATTTTATTTTAGAAAGGAATTCCTCAAAGGCCTCCCGATACGCTTTGGCAATCTGCTGTGGCTGTGTTGACATTTCGGCACCTGTCTCCATATCCTTAAATATGGCATCTCTCGAAAAATCAAAACTTCTTTCCAGCGGGTCGATCAATTGAAACACAACGACGCGACTTTTTGTAATTGCTAATTTTCTAATGGATTCGAGTATTTTATCGGGGTCTTCAAAAAAGTCGGAAATTACTATAATCATCCCTCTTCGGGCGATTTTATCCGCTATCCCTGCCACTGAATTTGCTGTATCGGAGATACCCGAGCCAGGGGTGGCAGCAAGAGCCTTCATTATCTCATCAAGATAAATCCTTGAAGCCTTGGGAGGCAAAACCTTGTTGATTTTATCCCCATAAAGATATAACCCCGCTGCATCATTCTGCTTTATCAACATAAAAGCGATAACCGAAGCAAGCACCTTTCCATACTCAAGTTTGGAAACATTATTACCCGAAGCAAAATTCATTGAGCCACTCACATCAAGCAAAATATGGGCTCTTAAATTTGTCTCTTCTTCATATTGTTTTATGAAATAACGGTCGGTTTTTCCGTAAATCTTCCAGTCGATATCCTTTAAGGAATCTCCTTGAATATAGGGGCGGTGTTGGGAAAATTCGATGCTGAATCCATGGTAGGGGCTTCGGTGTAAACCAAGCATGAAGCCCTCTACCACAAATCTGGTTTTAATGTCCAAAGAGGCGAGTTTAGAAACTACTGACGGATCAAGATATTTTCTGTAATCCTCGTTCCCTTTTATTGCCATCTAAGGGTGTACAAACTCTTTCGATGCAGGCTTTTCGCCCTGTTTTTTCTCTTGTTCTTTTAGCTTTTCATTCAATATCTCTTCAGGGCTTTTGCCAAGAATTTCCATATCCTGTTTTGCAATTGCTGTGAGTTCATGATCAGGAAAATTTTTAATCAAGAGATTATAGTTTTCGGTGGCATTTTTTACATCATTTAATTCATTCCCATAAATGAAACCGGAATTAAACAACGAGACGGGAGCATATTCCGATTTTGGGAATTTATCAAACACGATCCTGTAATATTCAACAGCTTTCAACTTCTCTTTTGAAGTTTCAGCAACTTCAGGCATCCTGTAAAGATTTCCCAGATTATAGTATGCAACCACAAGACTGTCACTCTCAGGCATCTCAGCAATCATCGTTTCGTAAACTTTTATTGCATCTTTGTATTTTTTTGTTTCAATCAATTTTTGTGCTTCAGAAAGGTATTTCCCCGGATCCTTACCACATCCCGCGAGCAATAATACCATCAACAAGGTGGATAATAACGATAATTTTTTCATTTTATTCTCAAATTTTTACTACATATTAAAAAATAATCCATTTATAAATCTAATCACCCCAAATTTCAAAAAAAAGATAATTATCTGTCATTGTGGCTTAAAACACGCAGGGGGATCACCCATCGGAAAACAATCTTATTAAACCACAGAGCTCACAGAGAACACAGAGGAGATGAAACGGCAGGAAACTATTGGATTATTGGATTATTGGATTACTGCATTACTGCATTAAAGAAGTAATTTATAAGAAATATATCCCAGAATTGCTATTAAAACCACAACAAGAAGATACATCCCCCAGATCATCAAATTTTGCATACTGTGCTCTTTGTGTATGGGGTTTTTGTCGATGTAGCCGAGAGGAAGGTCTTTACATCCTGAGACCGAGACTAATTGAAGTGTAATATTATCGTGACCACCTGCGGCATTTGCAGCATCAACAAGGAGTTGAGCGGCTTTTTCTAAAGAGTTTTTTTTGATGATGGTTTTAATCTCTCTTTCTGTCACTTCATTTGTAAGTCCATCCGTACACAACAAAAGGACATCACCATTATAAAGAGGGACAGTGTTCGATACCTCTGCTGTTGCCGAGGAGCGAGGACCAAGGGCTTTGGTAATGATATGTTTTTGTTCATGGTGGGCTGCTTTTGAAGCTTTTATCTGTTTTTTCTCAACCATCGTCTGCACAAGTGAATGATCTTTTGTCAGCTGATATAAACGCTTGTTCCGATAGAGATATATTCTACTGTCACCAAGATGTGCCACCACAAGTTGATCATCAATAACAAGTGCAGCAACAGCCGTGGAACCCATGCCATCAAATCCGGATGTCTCAGTGGCAATTTGTCTAATTCGGGCGTTCGCTCTGGCAAACGCAGATTGGAGCTCCTTGTAAGGGGTATAAAATTCAGGAACACTGTCGAAGTGCCCAAGGATGGTATCCACAGAGGTTTTTGATGCAAGTTCACCTCCGGCGGAGCCTCCCATACCATCACAAACAACAAAGATAGAACCAAAGTCTCCCGAGAGATAACCAAATGAATCTTCATTCCTTTCTCTTGCCTTACCTGAATCACTTATGGCAACGGTTTCGATCCGGACATCTACTCTTGAACGGTTTAGCTTTTCTGACATTTGTGCTTTTATTGTATATCTCGCTGTCTAAAGTTTTCTCTTTTCGAGATTTAAATTATGAAAAAATTTTAAACTCATATGTACTTGTGATCAAAGAATTTTGAATTTAGCGAAAGAAAAGCTTAAATTTAGCTGTGACATCACAAAAATTTGCAAAATAAGTTACAACGCAGATTTAACGGATGCCAAAGCAGTTTTTTTTACCGGAGTATCAGAGAATGAATAGAACTTTTAAGTTGACCGTTCTTTTTGCAACGCTCATCTTGAATTCGACTTTCGCACAAAATGGCGATACTACGACCTATATTTACCCTCCACCAATCGCCGTGAAGGATTCCTCCGCAAAATCAATTCCGGAATTACCCGTTCAACGGGCACAAACCCGCAATCTTTTTACTGTTGTATTATATTCATCCCCCACTGAACAAGATGCAAGAAACAGAGCCAGGGATCTCGCATCGCAAGGGTATGACCTTAAACTTTTCCTCGAACCCTCTGTAAAAAAAACAAGGTACAAAGTAACAGCAGGTTTCTTCAAAAAACGTATTGATGCCGAGCTCCTTAAAAGAACTCTAATTGATAAAATGAAGAATAAAAAACTTTGGGTTAAGCAGATAGATTTCGCTATGACCGAACTTGTTCTGAAACCGGTAAAACTGAAAAAAAAGAATGACCCTCAAGCCTCTGACGGAGGTTACAGCCGGTATAATCTGAATGATAACGACTTAACTGCACTTATTAACACCGGAACATCCATAATTATATACGGACTTGACGGAAACAGTAATGGATTAAGAAGTCTGGTCAGTAACATTATTCCTTTTGTACACACTGTTCTTGATGGAAGTGGAAATGTGGTGTCTGCTTCACTTTCAGTCGATTTTCCTCTTAATTTTAATCAGTATAAAAGATTTTTCTTCTCTTTCAGAGCCGGAGCAAAATATTCATTGGCGAAGGTTCCTGTATTGGTGTCGGTTCCCGATAGACAACATATCAACAAAATCGGGAATTATTTGAAATCTGACAAAGGATTGGACATGAACCAGGCAACCAAAGCTGTCTCGGCTCTTGAAAAAGTTCAAAAACAATTGGTGTTTAAAGATTTCAAAATCTTCCTCACTCCCGTTGATGGAACCTGGTTCATAAGTGGACTGGAAGAGATAAAATAAACTAAAACGCCATCTTCCTCATGCTGATGTGGCAGAGAGCAAAATCGTACTTCACAGGATCTTTGGGATCAAAATCTCTTAATTTGGATGTAATCTCCGCTGCTGTTTTCCAGGAAGAGTCATTTCTGATGGTAAGTCCAATCTCCTTGCTGATCCTGGCGATGTGAAGATCAAGAGGAATTATTAAATTCTCTGTCCCTATCTCCTTCCATAAACCAAAATCCAATTCATCCTCACGCACCATCCATCGTAAAAAAAGATTCATTCTTTTACATGCACTTCCTTTATCGGGTAATGGGAAAAAATGGGCAAATCCTCTTGTTAGCCTGCCTTCTTTTTGTGCAAACAGAAGGAAACTGTTGCTAAAATGTTGAATCCCCTCCCTGAGTGATTTATTAATATTAAATCCCTCAAGGAACAAAGCCTTCAGACTTCCGTTTTTATGGATGAAATAACGGATTGCATATAAAAGTGAAATAACATCTTCAGTTGAATAAAAACGGTAGTAAAAACCCGTAACCCTCTCCTCAAGGTCATCTGATTGAGACAAAACCCGAAAAGGCTGATCATCAAGACGGGTGAGCAGTTCATTCACATTTTTGATTATCTGTGAAACGGCTCCATAAGCAAATTTTGCTGCAAAAAACGCAGCAATTTCGATATCCCGGGCATCTTCAAACCGGTGAGGAATTTCTAAAGGATCGGGAGAGAGTCGCTCCCTCCCGAACTGTTTATAATGATATTCAAGTTTTGATTTTAGGTCAATCAATGATTAAAGATATTTCTTGAGAAGTGTGCTGAAAATTTTATGATCAAATGCGGGAGTCACATCCAACTTACCGGAGTAGAGGTTACAATGTTTTACGATTCCCTTGTACGAAAGATACGAAGTGGAAAATTCAAAATCATCAAGCACCTCACTTTTGATGTTAAAATATCCGCAGAGATCGGCACATAACTTTGCAGTTGTTTCATATTGCTCCATTGTGAAGGATGCAAAATACCGAAATCCCCTCCATTCTTTCCCGTAATCGAATACTTCCCCCTTATATTCAACCCAATTAGAGCCATTGTCCCAGGTGAATTTCCCCCTGTTCTCACGAAGATACCCCTCGTTAACTATCTCAATCCCGATGTTCCTTGCATCAAAAGCTGATCCGTTTCCGGTGTGGTATGCCCAGTAACAAGCAGGGAAAAGTTCTATCAACTCACCATTTTTTTCGACTGCAAATGCAGTGGCAATCGCTCCTTTTTGAAGATTCCACCAGTCACCAATATATTTTCCCGATGAAGAAGCCGTTCCATGAAGAACAATCTGCATCTTGGGAAAAACCTCTCTCAAAAATTCCCCCTCTTTCAGGTGTATTATTCTTCTTTTCATAAGCCTATCATTACCCCCAATCCGATATAAATATCACTTTTTTGATTAATTAATCCGTATCCTGCTGCCGCCACTATTCCAAAGTGGAGCCACCTGTGTATAATCCCCACATCCTTTTCCACAAATATTGTCTCTTTTTGAACGATCGTCCTCTCATTAAGTTTTGCCTCTATTGAAAAATATGCTTTGGGATCGAGTGGTAATTGTGAATTATATTTCACATTCAGATGCAGTAATGAATCATAAAACAGTGTATCAATCGAAGCCACATAAATGGTATCATGCTCCTTCTCTAAAACTGCCAATTTCGAAGAATCCGCTCTTTCCAATTCAACAATCTCCCTGGTAAAAACCGGAATAATTTTTTCATGGTAAACAGTTTTTTCTGAATAGATTGTGTCTTTTTGAACGATTGTCGCACCCGGCAGATAAACCTGTTTTGTGTTGTCCCCTCCTCCCCTAAAAAAAAGATAACCACCAACCAATCCAACAACAATCAGAATAACTGCGGCTACAATCATACTGCTACCGTTAAATGTCAATTTTCCTCTCCCCTTTTATATAGTCAAAAATCTTTTTAACAGTGTATTCACCGATGTAGGTATAAAACAAGATGCTGAATGAAGTGACAAGTAAAACTGATAATATTGATGTATCAACCCTCCCTGTTGTAACATTCCCGAGAATTGTCACCACCCCGGCAGTTGTTACCAACAACCATCTCTTTTTAATATAACCCCTGACAATCAAGTAAACTGCTTCAGTTATTATACTGGTTATTGCCCCAAAGAGCGCGAGATACCACACTCCCATCAGACCAAATAAAGTCTCCATTTCCCCCTCCTTTTTTATTTTCCAAAAATAAGATTGTTTAATTCATCGCCTGCTCCGAGTGCAATTCCCCCTGTTGTAATGCCCAAAAGACTGCCAAGAATTGAACCGAGAACTCCTCCAACTCCCGTTTTGCTCTCGTCATAAGCAAGCTTTTTTAAATTCAATTCATCCTGGAGCATTCTGTTCCTGTCACCTGAAAGTTTCATTCCGGAAAGAAGTGAAAGGAGTTGTCGTTCACTCTCCCTGTCAGATGCACCAAGCGAAGCCCTGTTCGCCTCAAGTCCAAGAAGGGTATCGAGTGTCTCTTTTCGGCTTTTTTCATCGAGTGAAGCGATCTGGGTAAGCAGTGAGTTTTTTGCATCTGTCTCATTTTCATAGAGCCGGTTTACTGTATTTGCCGCTGCACCCGAATATGAAAGGCCGGAAGCCGCCAAAGAATTTTTAATGTTTTCCAGGGCAGATCTTGTGGATTTATCTATTTCCCTTATCCCCATTGCCCTTTGATCATTAAGTACCTTGCTTCCATTTTTTATGTCTGCCTCAAGTTGCTCTTTATATCCTGAAACCCCTGAAGCGTAGTCACCTGCGATGCTCCTGTTGGCAGTTAATGCTCCCAAGTCTCCATTTATGTTAACTCCGGGCATTAAACTTCCAAACGCAGAACGCAGAAGCTCTTCCATAATGTTGTTATATGTTCCACCTGATAATGTATTTGGCATCCTTGCCTCCTATTCTATTTTCTTCCATTTGTTTTTTATTAAGATAAATTCCTCCAAAATTCCTTCTTCATCCTTGATTACCCTTGTCAGTTCAGGTAATCCTTCGTCAAGCGGAAGTTTTGAGACCACCGCAGGAATTGTTAAACAAAGCCTCTTTTCTCCGGATAAATAAAGATAAAGGAAGCTTAAACCCTTTTTATTCAAAAGAAACAATGACCCGTCAGGAAGTCTGTCCGTCTCCGGAAGAGAACTCCCCGAAGAAATCAGCGGTGCAAAATAGTTGCGAATCTCTTCTATTCCATTCACTCCCTCACCCTCCTTAATTCAAGTTTAACTCCCACCAGTTTTTTAATCCCCGCTCCCGATACTTTAAAAGCGAACTTCCTGCAAAAGTCAACGGGAGTTTCCATACCTGAAGTCGGGAGCACCTTAATCCGTTGAGTCTCATCATCAAATGTAAAAACTGCTGAAGCCTCTCCTTCATCTGTAACAATTGAAAGTTCAACTTCTCCCTGAATGGTTGTCAGATACAGCCAGATTTTTCTGAGTCTGAGCAGGGAATATGTTGGATTGGAGTAACTTCCCGTTTCGAGTGATGCCTGAACTTCAATGTCAAGCCCACCAAGAATGTCAGGTCCAAAAGTCTTTTCATCATATTTAACTGTTTGTCCCCCGGCAAAACTTATCAGACTTTCATTTGTTCCCTTGAGTATAGAAACACCACTTAGACCGGGATGAGTAAACTTATACCAGCAATTGACCTTCAAATCATGTATTAACAAAAACCTTGATCCACCGATCAATTCAACAGGAAAACAGCACCATTCTTTTTGGGAAAACCATACGGCAGAGAAAAGCTTTTGAACTTTTGCAAGTGTCTGTCTGATGGGATTTCCTGTATTGGAAATTGTGCCACCATTATAGATGTATATACTGCCGCCGGAATAAAAATGTACCCCCTTGTCCGATTTTATTATTCCGTTGGTGAGCGCCTGACCTATACCCTCTGCAATGGTCACAACCCGCCATGTTACAGGATCACCCGATGTAAAAAGTTTGTGGATCGATCTCCTTTTAAAAATCAACACTCCATCAACATCATCAAAAATATTCATTATTTCATCACCACCTTCGGGGAGTAGTGAAATGATACTCTCGGGAAGAAAGGTGAATGGTTTACCCGGTTCGGAAAATAGAATTGATGATCTGTATTCTTTTATCACCGTCGATGTGGAATGAATTTTGGTTGAATCAAGCGCTGCATCCGCAATGGTATCAGTGAATGAAATTTGATTGTGCCCAAAAACCACCGGGTGTTGAAAAAAAATGTTGCCATCCTTTTTGGTTCTGTAGAGTCTTTTTGCCACTACTCTTCTCGCCTCTGACGAAGGAAGAAAAGGGATATATTCAAGATCTATCAAAGCCAGAGTCTCCCACTCCTCACCGGGGGTTATAATCTCCGGTGTCTCAATAAAATCACTCTCAACTCCGTTTTCATCCACATAAACCAGTCGATATTTATAACTCGATGCATTTGCAATTTCACCTCCTGTTATCACCCCTGTTCCTGAAAACATTTTATTTTCCAAACCATCATTGGAATAAGGAGGTGAAAGAAAGTTCACAACAGGCAGTTTGAGGTTGCAACAAAATAATCTCCCTTTATGGAATGAATAGCACAGTCCGGCATGATCCACCACAAAAAGAGCCATCGAAGAAGAGGATAAATTATCATCTGATGTGGTATCAGTATAAGTTGTGGTCTCCGGTTCGATTATAGCAAGTTCATAATAGAGGAAAGGAGAATTTGATAAATCAGAAGATAAAATTGCTCTTGTCCGGTAAATTTTTTTCTTCACCACTCTGTGATCGATTGGAATGGGGATATTTGAGATTTCCACACTGTTGGTGCTCCCTGAAAATCCTGTTGAACCTGTTGTAAAATCTCTATAAGCCGTGAAAGGTAAAGAAGTTGATGAATGATCTCCCGAAACGGCTTCGTAAACTATCACATAATTGTACCACCCCGCTCCAATCTCTCCACCCGTGGAAGAATGAACTGCTGTAACGGGAACCACGCCATTTATTACAGGCGGTTTGATGGAAAGTGTTTGTGAGTTTTCCAGTTCATCCCCCGAAAGGAATAAACACCATTATATCCGGCATAAACCATGGCTCCACCATTTGTGAAAAGAGTGCCGAAGGTTTCACCCGACAACTCTCCCTCATACACCATTTGCCACTCCCCCGTACCGTTTTTTGAGAGCCACAATTTCCCGTCAGATATCGCTAAAAGGTAATTATCCCCGTTTGAAGAAACTACAGACAACAGCCCTTTAATGCTCCCGGATGGAAGCGGAGCACCGAGTGTGCCCCAACTTCCTCTTTTTACCGGTGTTCCAAATGCTCCCGTTTGATCCAGGACAAAGTTTATCAGCTCACAAACTTCACCGTTTTCAAGATAAACAGGGTCTGTCGTCTCATTAACCCCTGAAACTTTCCTGAAATGTATTATCTCATTTGTCATCAGTAACCCAAATTATACTTTAGATTTTCAGGCAATCCCCTTGTGGTCTCCTTCGAAACCCTTCCCCTCTCCACCTGCTTTTCAAGAAATTTTTGATAAGCCGAGGATATCTCCGCCTGAATCTGTTTTGTTTTTAGCTGTTTGGCGTCAAGATTACCAAGAATTCCATCAATCTCGGCCACCGACTTTTTGATCACATACTCTTCAAATTCAAATGGTATCGTGGTTTCATCACTGTCATTCACAAGATCGGATACAGCTTTATAATAATAAGCCGAAAGTGAATTAATGCTTTCAGGCGCAAGCAATATCTTATTTGCAAGTCGGATAAATACGGGTGCACTCACCGATGGCGAAAGGTATGTGTTTTCAATCTGCTCCCTGAACCGCTCAAGATCAACTTCATAAGCAAGTCCAAACACCACTCCATCGGAACATTCCATAAAGATAATTGACCTGGGAGATTCGAGCATCTGTGGAAAATTTGCATCATTAATCGCCACCTCCACTACATTTTTACCCACAAAAGTGGAAGTTCTGAGTCCTTCTGACAATTCCGTTTTTGTCTCCCATTTTTTCATTCCAAGCCCGTTCAACTCGGTTTGAATGGAGCGTTGAGCAAGATTAATTATTCGATTTAATCTGTTTACGGGGAACAGTGGATTCCCCTGAATACTTGCGTCAATCACAATCTGATCACGCATCTCAGCTAATGTTGCCGGCATTTATTCCTCCCTTTAAAGTAATATCAGTTTTTCAATTTTTGCGGTGAACATTGCATATAATGCTCCCGATTCTTCATATTGTTTGTCTTTTTCAAGAAGCTGTGAAGCCGCTGCGGCAATGATCGCCCCTGAAGCATTATCGGGGAGTAAACAGTCATTTTCGTTTGTTATACGGTCGGCTTTTTTCAGGTACAACATCTTAACTGTTCCGTTATTTATTGTAGTGCTAAAATTGAGTTTACCCCCCGTTATATAACAATAAAGATTTTTCTCCCCCGGTTTGAGCCAGTGATTATCCTCTTCATAAAAATGATTTGCACCGGGACTTTTAAACACACACGGTTTCTCCTCCTCCCCATCCGATATGGCACACTTAACCGAGACAGGGTACATAAACCCCTCCGGAAGAGTAACCCACAACCCTGTGACAGCCTCATAAACCACCTCCTGTTGTAATGGTGTCAACAGGAGAGGGAGCCTGCTATCGACTCCCCCTGATGTAAAGACAAACAGACAATAGTTGACCACCTCATCCTGGGCATCGTTGAGGGCATTTAACACCTCGGCATCACTCCAGAATCCGGCTTCCCTCTCATCGAGAATCGATCTTATCCGGGTGATCATCTCCTCTGTTGTCATTTTCTTTTCCCCTTTTGTTTTGCCTCTTCCCCTGTTCCCTCACCAATCGGTTCCTCAGACTTGTAAAAATCCCTTCCAAATGCCGGACTGGATGTTAACACACCAATCTCTTCTTCATTGTTGGTGGTGAAGGTTCCTGTTGCTTCCTCAGGAACAAAAGCATACTTCTTCCCGTGGATTGTGATTGAATACCTTCGATATTTGCTTATAAATTTCATTGTTATCCTTTCTATTTTTTGAAAACCGGTAATAAAAGATCCCGGTTGCTTTTGGACATCTTAAATTGCCCCTGCAGCCGGGAACCCCATGTTACCCTTCCATTTTTAAGATTCCGTGGCACTCTTCATTGTGAATCTCAATTCCAAGGTCCATAAGAATCTTTGTGGTTGTTCCGTCAACTCCGGGAGTCTCAACACCCTCTTCGATCCGAAACTTCCTGCTTCCCTTTTTATCCTCTGCCATGTGACGGAGCCTCACTTTGTCGGCATCAATTGTGAATCCATAATTGGTGAACTTGCCATCCATCACTGGATTCCAAATAAGGTCGATGCTTCCAAATGGAGTGAGATATTCCCTGATATTTACTCCATATACGGAAACCGTGGGATTTGGATTCAGCTCATATCTTGTTTTGATGAACTTGTTGATCTCCATCAACTGCCCACTTCCACAGAGGTGAATTTTCCTGTTGGAACCTTTTTGGAAGACTTCTTTCAGGTGATCATCAAATGTGTCTTCGTCCAGAGTTGGAGAATAGGAGTTTACATTTGATTGAATGCGTCCAAGAAAACCATGTCCCCAGGTGGTTCTATAGTTACCCGAAGTGGCATAACCCTGAGATGGAGCAAAGAGGAAATACCTTTCGGCTTGAAGTTTCATTTCCTCGATCTTCTTTGCGACGAGCGCAGCATGATCAACGCCATCGGTGTAGGTTTCGCCCGCCTGGTGTCTTCCGGTTGTGGCAACTGATTCGGAAAAGATGTTCAGGTAGTTGAACTTTTCAATCTCTTTTACACTCATTGCGGTTCTGACACCGGAGTATTCCGTATTGCGACTTCCAATGATCTTGAGATAAATTCCCTCATTTTGGATGCTTGTGAGATTTGTGGCACCGTCGATGTGGGAAAGGACCACCTGTGAAGTGGTGCGCGAACTGACATAAGCCATCTGGTCGGTTTCCTCGATGAGGACAATGTCATCCACATTAAAGATCGTTAACGAGTTACAGTTACTTGTGGTCAGGGTAAGTGACGCCGGTGTACCTGAAGCTGTGATTGCAGCTTTGTTGGTGGTTTGATGAGGATATAACTCATTCTCGAACCAACTGAATTTTGCGAATGGGCTTCTCACCTCTTTTGATTTCCTGCCGGAAAACCAAAGGTATTGAAGAAGTGGTGTCTGGTATGGTTTTAACAGATAAAGTATCTTTTCAACATCAGGAACAGAATTCGCCGAATTCATATTTGATGATGATACTACTCCTGAATTTATTGACTCGTAAGCCATTTTTCCCTCACTGATTATTGATTGTGTTAAGTATGTTATTTAACAACCTGCTGTTGTTACCTTCTTTTCTTCTGAAACTGCTTCCCGTTTCCATCGGAATTTTTAATCTCTCCACCGTTTTAAGAGTCTCTTTTACTCTCTTAATTATCTCCTCTCCCCCTTCCTTTTTTAACCGGTCAAGTTCACCTGCAACTTCCTTTGCCGATTTAAACTTTTTAAGCTGTTGGGCAAAAAGAGCCGGATCATCGGCAAGCACCTCAAAATATCCGGGATTTGCTTCATCCCACTGTGCGATAACCTCTCCGGCATCTTCACCGTCAAACACCTGTGAAGCAGTCTCCATCATCTCTTCTGCCTGTCGTTGGGCCGCCGCTTTCACCAGATCATTAAAGAATAATCTCATTTCCTCTTCGTTCATAACTCCCTCAAAAATTTACACTGCAAACTTACTCGATGACTAATCCCTTCTCAATATCAAATATTTACACGTCCAAACTTCTAAATGTCGAAACTGTTTTAACTAAGTCACAGAGTCACAGAGTCACAGTTTTTTTTTAGAACGCGGATGATACGGATGAGGCGGATTATCGCGGATGGGATTTTAAGCGTTAGAGTGAGGTGTGATATTGATGAATTCGCCTGGGCGAATGGCATGTTCGTAGCAAATAATTGTCTTCCCCCTCCAATAAAACTCCGACTTGTCGGAGTGATATGTTCGTAGCGATATATTCACAGACCCTATCAAAAATTTCATTGTTTTTCCGTAAAGTGAATATACAATAAAATAAAAGCTGCCAGAGGGCAGCTTTATGAAATAATATAGAATTTATTCAGGACAAGCTAATTTTCAGAAAACATGGAATTCGGTTTTCTTCTGAAAGTCGGTAATAAAGCAGCTACTTACTTTCCCACCACCATCTTGATAGCCGAGGAGTAATTGCCTGATTCGAGTCTGAAAAAATACACACCGGATGAGAGATCAATTGCATTAAACCTGACTTCATGATTCCCGGCTGACATGTCACCATTTAACAGAGTTGTCACTTCCTTACCCAAAACATCATAGACAACACCCTTTGTGTATCCTGCAACGGGTAAAGTGAAACTGATAACAGTTTCAGGGTTAAATGGATTGGGGTAGTTCTGGGAAACATTGAACCCATTATTTCCGGGATTTTGTGCCCCTTTTAGTGAGGTAACCACCACAGAATCTTTATTGTAAAACACAACCCCGCGGTAACCGGATGAGATACTCATATCTCTTAGTGAATAAATAATGTTGTTTTTGTCGTCAACACTTCCCCTCCAGAAACCGTTAGCTGGTAGTCCCGGTACTGATGAAGTATCAAACCAGTTCCACTGGTCGTTGATCCTGAATAGCAGTCCCTTGTCTGTCCCAATATAAGTATTGTCATAGTTATCAGTCACAACTGAAAAATACATTGATCTGAAACTCTTTCCCGTAACGGTACTGTCGTAGTAAGTAACAACTCCCTCGTTAACCGAGGCAACCGTCCCTTTATTTCCGTTTTTATTGATTGCGACCCAAAGAGTGTTTCTATTATCCAACATTCCACCTGTCACATGTACCATGTCACTTGGGATGGTTCCACCAGGGATGATCACTTTCCAGCGAGTCTTGTCATAATAATACAATCCGTAGTAATCAACTCCGGCAAACACATTGTTGGAATCGTCAACAGCTAAAAAATTGATGTCACCAATTCCGGGGAAACCATTATTAAACTGATCAAAGATGGTAAAGGGATTGCCGGAACCAACAGCTATCCCTGTATTTAGCACCCCAAGCCAAAATCTTCCTGATTTGTCGATCTCTATCTTCGTAATCATATTGTCAGGAAGATTTGAGTTGGAGGTATTTATAACACTCCAATTCTGCCCGTTTTTTATGAGAAGTCCTGCATTCGTAGCTAAAACAATTCGATCATCAGGTGTAACAATCATATCGTAGATGTTAACATTCACAAGGGGGGAGTTTGAAGCATCGTATCGTACCCACACTCCGTTTTTGTAGCTATAAATAGCATCATTTCCAACATCCGCTCCCTCTGCAAACCAGTATGTACCGGTATTGTCCTGAACAACTTTGATCACTTCATCCGTCTGAAGTTGTGAATTGCCATCGTTGAAAAGGAGGAAGTGCTGATTGATCGAACTTTGGGGCAATGTGGTTAGAGATAAAAACAGTAAAAATAAAAAAAGCTTCTTCATTACCTGATACCTCTAATCAACAACAGGTAAAAATCATCTTTTTCGCAGTTAAAAGCCCAATACGCTGTGGGATTATTTAAACTCATTTCGACCTCTGTGATAAATTAAATAATGTTTGTTATAATTAATGTAAAAAATCTGAATATTTTTTAAAATCCCAAAATTAATCCACATTAAAAGCGTATTTAAGTGATGGTTGTTTTTCAACATATAAGAAAAATTAATGGCAAAAAGTGACTACATATTTTTGTCAAAAAAAATAATACTGTTTGAGTAGTAATTTTTATCGAAAGGCACTTGTTATCGATAACTTTAAAAGGCTGCCAATTTCTGGCAGCCTTTTTTTCAATTAAGAAATTTCAGAAGAGAAAATTTTCACTGAAATCCCTGTCGGTTTTCAGATCGAATCAAGGGGCACTTACTTTCCGACCACCATCTTGATAGCCGAGGAGAAATTGCCTGATTCGAGTCTGAAAAAATACACACCGGACGAAAGATCAATTGCATTAAACCTGACTTCATGATTCCCGGCTGACATATCACCATTTAACAAAGTTGCCATTTCCTTACCCAAAACATCATAAACAACTCCCTTTGTGTATCCTGCAACAGGTAAAGAAAAACGGATAACAGTTTCAGGGTTGAAGGGATTTGGATATACATGAAGTTTTATATCCTCAGGAAGGAGTGTGTTTTGTCCATCGTCAACACTTAGAATAACCCCATATTGCACGCCATTTATTATGCAACCAGTTAACCTTACTTCCCCAATTTCATACTGTATCAAAGCCTCCCCTAAACCATCAACTAATTGCGTCACCGTGCCATACATTGAGGAAGTGTCTCCAAATGGAACATCATGGAAAGTTAAATACCGTCTACTTTCCCTTTCCTGTCCCAAAAATTGAGTAGGTTCATCGTTGTAAAAGTATGTCCAATCATTTCTAAGAGAATCCACTATCCAGTATGATTTCAGAGGATCAGCTAACTTGTAACTTGTGATCCATAAATCCTCTCCGACATTTCGGTAAACGATACTGTTATCTAAATCGACTTTCGCAAATGGTATATCACTATCATCCCGATAAATCAGGTGGATGCCGGCGGAAACCGTATCAATTCGGGTAATTGTTGATGTTGTATATTCCCACCCCGGCATATTCAAATATTGCCAAACATCACCTACACGATATGGATAAAAATCCATTGGATCAGGTGAGCTATCAGTATTCACCTGCGATTGTCCAAAGGAAATTGAACAAGCTAATAATAGAAAACAAATTAGTGTTTTCATTTGGTCCTCTTGTTTTAGTGTTAGTTTTTGTTTTTCCCTTTATGAAACAATTTCAACTTGGGTTTTATCTCTGAAACTAAAAAACGGATTCCACCTCAATAACTCATACATTTTGGCAATAATTGCCTTTAGTAAGGACTATAAAGTTAGTTTCCGTTCTAATACCTAAAACTTCTGACCGAATACTTCCCAAATGCGAAAATTAACGATTGTACACTATCGGCAATTCTATAAATTTTACAAAAAAGAGGTGATTTTAATCTATAAGATTTTCCTGTTTTTCGTGGTAAAATATCTACCGGAAATATACATAATTTCGAATAAAAAAACAATTTTCTTAAAAAATCGTTTAATTTTTGTGATGACTCAAAGAAATAACCCCTAAGGCAAAATTTATGCAGTTCAACTTCAATCAAAAAGTTTGATCTTTTATATGTTGGAATTATGTAAATTTAGTTGTACATTAACTCTGTACAATTGAGAGTTTTTTATGTCATCTGTTTATACCTATACCCAAGCGAGAGAAAATCTTGCAACAATTCTTGATACTGTTTCGAAGAATAATGAGGTAGTGATCATCAACCGGAGAAATGCCGAGAATGTTGCTATTATATCTGAATCAGAATTGAATTCTCTTTTGGAGACTGCACATCTTTTAAGATCACCCAGGAATGCAGAACGATTAATGGAAACCATCGGTGATGCCCTGGCTGATAAAATCCTGTTCAATCCATTGAGGATCTTAAAAAGTTAGTTGGTCTTGAGTGAATCAAAGTTAGAGTGTGCATTTCACCCCCGCTTTAGAGAAGAACTTGCAGAATGGGTGAAATCAGATCGACGGGTTGCCCTGAAGATACTTGAGTTGATCGAGAATGTGATGAAAAATCCATTTTCGGGACTCGGAAAACCTGAACCCCTGAAATATTTAGGGCCCGGTATCTGGTCAAGAAGAATAACTCAGGAACACCGCCTCGTTTATCTTGTATCACAAACCAAAGTGAACTTCCTTCAGTGCAGGTATCATTATTGACATGCTTCACTACGACCTGTTCCATACAGAATATTTAATATAACCGAAGCCCCCTCCTGAATTCCGTTCCACATAATAATTGTCAGTAATTAAGTAATCAAATCTATCTCTTGGAGCAAAACTTCTTAGTTAAAATAAAAGCTGCCCGAGGGCAGCTTTATAAATTAGTATAATATTTATTCAGATTATGATAATTTCAGAAATTCTGTATTTCGTATTCCTTCAGCAAGGTGGAACTAAATTAACTGTTGCTTATTTTCCCACCACCATCTTGATAGCCGAGGAGAAATTGCCTGATTCGAGTCTGAAAAAATACACACCGGATGAGAGATCAATTGCATTAAACCTGACTTCATGATTCCCGGCTGACATGTCACCATTTAATAAAGTCGTCACTTCATTACCCAAAACATCATAAACAACTCCCTTTGAGTAACCTGCAGCGGGTAAAGTGAAACTGATAACAGTCTCGGGATTAAAAGGATTGGGATAGTTTTGAGAAAGAGAAAAATGCTTCGGGAGAATTTCGGTTTCATCTTCGACCGACACTGTCCCGTAGGTTACTCCGTTTATTATTGCGCCGTAACAATGCGAAAAAAATGTCCCTGTTATACCAAGACCCTGAGTTAAAGTTGGAGGCTCGGTATCAGGTGTCTCCGAGCACCATATCGTATCCGGCAAGTACACACAATCATACAATTTGTATTTGAGAACAGAACCTGTTAGTGTGTTGTGATAAGAACCTGTGTCTTTTAGACCCCAAAATCCTTCAGTACTATCAGGTGGAAGATTTAACCAAATTTCACCTTTTTGCGCATTAAGGTTCAACCACTCATATTCCTTATCCAACCCCGAAATGTACCTGACAACAAAGCCATCTTGTCGTTTTCGAAGATACCAGGGATAATCAGCCGGGATATTAGGATCCGTCCGATTTTCACGAATAAAATATCGATTGCCATTCGGCATTAATGTATCACCCGATATATATATAGTATAACCGTCACTACCAAGTGAAGAAAATTGCCACTTATCACCTACAT
Organism: Ignavibacteriales bacterium; assembly: GCA_016707285.1. Classification (GTDB taxonomy): domain Bacteria; phylum Bacteroidota; class Ignavibacteria; order Ignavibacteriales; family Ignavibacteriaceae; genus UTCHB3. Next base: position 435,337 of record JADJIA010000003.1, on the reverse strand, counting down.
GCATCGGGAAGTAATCAGTGGTATCAAGTTGGGCAATTGTACAACCTGTGAGTATTAAAACTAAAAATAATGTTTTGATAAGTTTCATAACTAATTTCCTGACTATTTTGAAATTGTTTTGTAAGGATTAACTGGAGGTGTAAAAACACCTTCCGTCAAAGATGTATTTACTTATTTACTATCATCTTGATCGTCGCTGAATATTTACCTGCGCTCAGGCGAAAGAAATAAACTCCCGATCCTAAACCTTCAGCGTTAAACTTTAGTTGGTGTCGACCAGCAGAAGTCTCTCCATCGAGCAATATGGCGACTTCTCGCCCAAGTATATCATAATACATCCCCTATCACTTGGAATTCACCCGCGACCCCCAATCCATTGCCTCCGGAGAACAAATCATAATATTTGGATAAATTGTTGTTTGTATAGATATTGCCGATAGGAAGAGTTTGATCTAATAAATTGGCAAATTGTGTGGGAAGAACATTTGGGTCACTCCAAAGAGCTCCAGGGGAAATTGCGTTATCCCCGGCAAACCGTACAAAAACTATTGGTACTTTTAGGACCCCTGAGCAGTAATTTCCATACCACCTCTAATAATACCGCTTGATTCTATCATGCGAGTGGGAAACACTCCTGTACTTTGATAATTCGCAGGAACATCCGCGGATAAATCGACCTCGTATTGACAATAGACCGATGATGTTAATAGTGAAATTAATACCATCTTAAAAAGAAACCCATAAAACTTCATTTTGTTTTTCCTCCAAAAAAATAATTGTTGTTTATTGCTAAATCAAAAAAGGTTCAAATCATAGTATCACCTATGCGAAAATAATTGATCGATTCGCTGTCTAAAACAACATGAGTGCATCCCGTGAATTAAACAAACTTTCTAATTTATATTAAAAATATATTGGCTTGATATATGTTTTGCAAGTCAAATTTTTTTACCCTTTTATTTGCACAATTTCACCGACGAGTTTTATATATCCAAGTCGTCCCATCTCTAAGAATTGGATAGTAGCCAAAGGGTAACTTTACAAAGTACTATACTATTTATTCAAAAAAGGATAAATTTCAGAACTCCTGAACCGCAGAAATATTTAGGGCCCGGTAACTGGTTAAGAAGAATAACTCAGGAACACACCGCCTCGTTTATCTCGTTTCACAAACCAAGGTAAACTTCCTTCAGTTCAGTTATCATTATTAACAGGTGGAACTAAATCAAACTTTGAATAGATATGAGAATTAAGTATTTTGACACTACTTCTTTGATTATTTTGGAAACAATTAGAATAAACAAGTGACTCAAATGAAAATAAAACTTTTACTCTTGGCAGGATTAATGTTAACCGGCAGCCTGTTTTCACAGGGTGTTGAAAAGGTCGATTGGGTATATTTTTTCACAAATGCATTATACACCAAATGGTCACCTGTTGGTACCCCTGTCCCCGGGACTCCCTCCTCAGTTGGATTAAAAAAGCAGTTTGGTGAATTTGTTGGTACAACAACCTCAACAGGTATCGATACAGTAAAAGCAGGCTCAGTTTTTATCAATGGCCCAAACTATTCACAATATCAAAAATATGTTTACTCAAATAAGTATAACCAAAACAACCGGATAACCTATAAAGTAAGTTTCAGGTTAAAAAAAGGGCAGGTTATTGGCGGGGGTGATGATGTTTGTTATTTACAAATTGTAAAAAAAACACCCTCCGATTCCGTGTTGCTCAACAGTAAACTCGTGACACAACAGATGCTTACGGAAACTTTCAAAGATTTTATAGTGGTATATGATTACGATTTCCCACCACTTGCCACACTTGGTGCAGGCGACTTGATTTCACCCCCGGCTGCTATTACCACTGAGAATATTATTTATGACATTAATACAAAGATAGAATTCAGGATCGTCTGGCTTGGTAATGCAGAACTGGTCCTCGATTATATCGAAGTATATGATGAAGATATTTGGGAAGCGTATTTTATTCGTGAGACTTTCCATCGGGATTTATCGTTAAAATATTATATGGCAGAATTTAATTCTTTACACCCCGATCAAAAATATTTGATAACACTCAATGAACCTCGTGTAATAGACAGTTTTCATCCCATCAAAACAGTACAAAATCTGCTTGATTCCATCAGTTCACCCGTTAAATTTCTTTCAAAAAAATGATATTATTGAAATGAGGGAGAAGATCATGAGAAAAGGTTGCCCATAATCTTAATTTTTCTGATTGTTTTTGGTGCCGAAAACTTTGCAGAGAGGCGTTATGTGAGTAAAACCGGTACGAGTACCCCACCCTACACAAGTTGGGAGACGGCAGCAGACAGTATCATGAAGGCTATGAGTCTGTCGATACAAGGAGACACAATCATTGTTGGAAAAGGTATTTACCGGAATAGTCCGTTTTCAACCGAGGGTTACATTAATTGGAATGGGATGGGAGAATACAACTATAAAGTTAATTCCAGATTCATTTAAGCAATAAAGATGCTAAAAGATCAGGGTGAGATCGAATCTAAAAGTTGAAGGTTATAGCATGGAAATAAGCTTTTAAAGAACGGAATTTATGCCTCAAGACAGCCAAACGAGAATTTAAATGTATGGATTAATAATGTTAAGTTTAGCAATTTCTTTTTAGGATTAGTTTGTATCAGGGTTCTGCAATTTACTTGCAGATACAAACTATGTATCAAATAGCATAGTAGATTCATGCAAACAGGGAATAACAACGAGTTTGAATAATGTTAAAATCTATAATAATTTCCTGTGCCTCAGAATCCTCCTTATCATGCAAATAGGAAGTTTTTGTAGTATAGTACGATAATGCATTGGTATCAGATCTTACATTTTTCCTACTTTATGAAATTTACAATTAACAGAAATGATCAGTAATCCTGCAAGGATTTACAATAATATCGTGATGAGTTTATATAAGACCAATATAGACTTAGATACTTATGGAATTGAAGTAGGTCCTGATACCATCAAAAATAATCTGTTAACGGGAAACTTTGGAATTGCCATCAGAACAAATGGAACATCAACCTACCGTGATATATTTAACAATCACATCTCAGGTGGGGGTTATTATGGTTTTTACGGAAACGCCCCTTTAAGGTTTAACAACTTTTGGAATAACGGCAGACACTATAAGACTGATAATGGCAGTGTAGTAGATTCAATTTCCAATCTAATCCGTTTTCCAATGTTTGTGAACGAAGAGAAGGACTACCACCTTCAAGAATACTCACCTCTGATAGATGCCGGAGATACACTTGTCAAAGATAAAGACGGCACAAGAAGTGATATTGGATTGTATGGAGGTCCTTATGGGACAACTTATCCATATCTTGATCTTGCACCATTGGAACCAAGAGGAATAACTGCAACTGTAACAGGTGACACCACACAACTGAACTGGAAAAGGAACCATGAAAGCGATTTTAAACATTATCTGGTTTATGGTGATACAACTCAGGGATTTAATGCCGACTCGACACATCTGATTGGAACAACAACAGATACAACATTCACAAAGATAATACCCGGATTCAGCGGAAGTTATTACATATCCTTTAAGTCAGAGGACAATCAGGGAAACATATCAGATGCAAGTGAAGAGATCAGGATAGTTCCTGTGGGTGTAAAAGGAGAGGGTCATGAAGTTTCAATGGACTACAGACTATTTCAGAATTATCCAAATCCATTTAATCCCGGAACAGTAATTGGATTCAGACTGAAGGAGGAGGGTCGTGTACAATTGACCGTATATACTCTAACAGGAGAAAAGATAAAAGAATTAAGAGAAGAGTCCCTTTCAGCCGGATATTATGAATCATATTTCAATGGTGAAGGATTATCGAGTGGAATTTATCTCTATAAATTGAATGTAATCTCTCCATCAGGCCTGCCGGTTTATACGGATATTAAAAAAATGATATTCCTCAAATAGTCTCGAAGCAACGAAGTAGTATTACTCCGTATTAATTTTGTTTCAATTATGCGTATTTTTTCATAAATTGGTATGATGAATTAAAAAATTGGTGAACTATGTGCACATCGAAATGGATCTGTTATTTCAAATACTTAATGCTTCTCGCAGTTTTTGTGGGAATGTCAGTTTTTGCCCAGAGTGGTAATGTAAACAGAGAGAAATTTGATCCAACAAAAAACCCTTCAGAAGACCTTAAAACTGCAGTAAAAACTGCCACCGCTGAATAAAAGAATTCTCCTTGATGTGGGGGTGAGTGGTGCATTTGGTGTCATAGAATAGATGAATTTATTGAGACAAACGAGGATGTAAAATCATCCCTCACTTCTGCTTTTGTGATTTTGAAAGTGAATTACAGCAAGGAAAATAAAAACGAAGAATTCCTCGGTAAATTCCCGGCAATTGAGGGTTATCCCCACTTTTTTGTGCTGGAGAATGACGGTAGTCTTATTGTCTCCCAAAATACAGGTGACCTTGAGGATGGTAAATCTTATTCAAAAGAGAAATTCCTGGAATTTGTTGCCAAATATAAAAAATGAGTACTGCGTATTTTCCCCGGCAGGAAAGTTTCATTTTCAGACATTAACGAAAAATATCTAACAGTTTGAGTCTCTTTAGAAATTACAAAAAAGAATTTGAAGAACTCCTCGCGAAATATGAGGAACTCGATCGCAATTACAACCAGCTCGTGGCTGCAGGTGGCGATTATACCTCACTTGCATACGAAATAGAATCCAAAAACCGTGAAATTTCCTCTCTGACCACAAAACTTGCTGATCTAAGAAACGAAGAATCTGACCTCTCCATCCTTGTTTATTCAAAACAAAGTGAACTTAAAAAGATCGAAGAATCTCATTCCGAGCTACTCGACGATTATCATAATAAAGCAGAACTTGTTGAAAATTACGAAGGCGAGTTGGTTACCAAAAGAGCTTGATTGAAGCAACAGCACTTGAACTTTCAGAACTGATGAGAAAACTTGGAAGTAACAAAAGTTGCTTATGAAGAGTATGATAAAGGAATTACCGGACTAAGAGAAGAAGAATCAACCAAAAAAGAAAATCTTGTAAGATTACAAAAGAACTTGAGGAAATAAAATACAACAAGGAAAAATATAGTAACCTTGAAGTATTAAAAGTTCGTTATGATGAAGTTTATGAAAAAGTTCAGGATATTTTAAAAGAGAGAGCCGAACTTGATTTTGAACTCCGTGACCTTGAACAAATCAAGAAAAACTTAGCGAAGATATCAACAGGATGAGAAATGATATGCTTGCACAAAGAGCTTCGTTTGAGCAGCATGTTATCCAGGAAAGAATTTCGGTAGAACGAGACCTGATCAAAATGAAACAGGAACTCGAAGAAGCCATTACAACCCGACAAAACCAACTTTCAATCGTTGAAAGAGACCTTAACGAATCAAAAATAAGATATTCCAAACTCGCAGCTGCCGTTGACGAACTGATTCAAGAACTCGATACTAACGAGAAAAAACTTGAAATGGTGAAAATTGAGAGAGATAATCTTCTTGATGAAGCCACTTCACTCAACAGAAAAGTTGAATCACTTTCATCAAAAGCTTCGTCGCTCGACACGGAAGTTCAGTCACTCAACAGACAGGTTGATCGCCTCAACGATGAAAGGCAAATCACTTCAGGATTGCTTGAACAGATTAAAGGCTCCATTCAGGGGCTCACAGGTTCAAAAGAAGCCATCATTGAAAATATTACACGATTAAATCAACAACTCGCTGAAAAGAGCAAAGCTTATTCTTCCAGCTACGAGGAATATCAACAGCTTGTTGAGCATATCCAGGGCAAAAAAATAGAAGCAGTAAACCTCAAAGGACTTTTCGAACTTAGATCCAGGAAATTGAAGGATACTGACCGCGAACTTTCTTCCTCGAAGCAATTCGTGATGAATATGAAACCGATCTAAAACAGATTCTTGACTTACAACGATCACTGAGTAATGATCTGTCGAACTCACAGGAAGATGTTGAAGCTCTCCAGGATACACTTAGTGCAATAAGAAAAAAATTCAGCGAAATCATCAAGATCAGAAAAGCGCGTCAGGAATCCGCACGAAGAGAAAAAGTAAGAGAAGAGGAGGAAGAGGATTATCAGGAAGAATCGAGCGCTCCCTTAATAGCCAAAAAAGAGACTGCAATCAACGATGATTTGATTAAAGCTCTTTATGCAGATAACGATCGCCTTGGTATTGACGAGAAATGGCCAAAATTTTTGTTAACAGTAATGTTGAACTTACCACCGCTGAAAGTGGCACTTCGGCTTTTGATTCTCTAAAATCGGAACCCTACGACCTGGCGTTTTTTGATATGGACCTCCCCGGAATGGCACCCCTCGAGATTATCGAAAGAATGCGCTCTTCAAATGTTTACAAAACAATCCCGATCTTTGCTGTGCTCGAAGCTCCCGATGAACGACTCTCGGCTCTTGCTTTGGAAGCCGGCGCAACCAATATTCTTTACAAACCCTTCTCCTCTGATATCATTCTAACTGAACTGAAAAAATATTTGCCGGTTTAGGCACCATGATCAAACTGCTTCACCTCCTCAACTCTTCTGCCCGCGGTGGCAGGGAGCTTTATGTCTGTGATCTGATTGTTGAATTACAAAAAGCCGGTGTTGAAAATTATGTCCTGTGCAGAAAACATTCGGTAATCGACACTACCTGTAAAAAATGGAACATCCCAGTAATCCACACTTCAACAAATACCAAATTTTCATTTAATGAAGTGTTCCGACTCTCTTCATTCATTAAAAAAAACAAAATTACAACCCTCTATTCCCACTCCAGAAACGATGTTTTTACCGGCTCATTGATCAAATTATTCTCAGGGATCAAGCATGTTCACGGCATCTATATGGGAACCGGTCCCAAAAAAGATTTGATCCACAGATTTGTTTATGGCAGAGTTGATGTTTTAATCACTTCATCAGAGTTCAGTAAAAAAGAATGTGAAAACTATCTTCCGGTTCCTCAGGGAACTGTAAAACTGATTAGATATGGCAGGCACATAAATAACTATGTGAGATCGGAAGAGACCAGGAAGAGAATCCGTAAAATGATGAATACTCCTGATGATAAACTTGTTATCGCAGCCATGAGCAGAATCGACAAAGGCAAGGGAATTGATATTTTTGCAGATTGCATCCATCATCTGTCTCCCGGGGAAAAATCAAGAGTCGAATTTTGGATGATGGGTGAACCCACTGTAAAAAGTATCGACGAGAATGGAACAATTGTTTATGAAGAACAGGCAGAAAAATTACACTCGAAGCTGATTCAATTAGCAAAAGAAAACAGCGATCTGTTTAAACTCATCCCTTTCCAAAAAGATTATATCACTTACTTAAACGGAATGGATGTCTTTGTATTGCCAACTCACAATGAGATGTATTCTCTTTCAGTTATTGATGCAATGTTGATGGGGCTCCCTGTAATAGGGACAAATGCGGGTGGAACAACAGAACAAATCGGAAATGATGAAAGGGGTCTGCTTGTAACCCCGGGATCATCTCAATCAATTGCAGAAGCAATTCGATATCTTCTTAATAACCCCTCTGAAACAAAATTAAAAGGGGAAAATGCCCAAACCTGGGCACTTTCCCAACACGATTTCACCAAAACTGTGGCAGAAGTACTGCGGAACCTCAGAACCCCGGAACTTCAGTGACTCATAGGCAATATATACTGAAGTTCTGAAGTTCTGAAGCTCTGAAGTTCTGAAGTTCTTATTTCAGCTGAGCTTCTATCGCCTTCGTAATTTTCTCGCCTTCGGGTTCATCTTTGCTGACAAACCTTTCAACTATCTCACCTTTTTTATTGATGAGAAACTTCTCAAAATTCCATTTTATATCTTTGGTTCCGGTAACAGAATTATCTGTCAGGTAAGCAAACAACGGTGTTTTGTTTTCACCAAGCACTGAGACTTTATCCATCATTGGGAAAGTAACAGAAAATTTGGTTGAACAAAATTCTTTAATTTCATCGTTGGTTCCGGGTTCTTGTCCGCCAAAATCGTTGCATGGGAAACCAAGAATTACCAAACCCTGATCTTTGTATTTATTGTAAATTGCTTCAAGACCGTTATACTGTTTTGTATAACCACATTTGCTTGCGACATTCACAATCAAAACAACTTTACCTTCGTAGATTGAGAGATCAACTTCTTTCCCGTCGATATCTTTAACCTTAAAATCGCCAATCTTCTTCGCCATGTTTTTCACTTCTTTGGTTTCTGAACGATTTTCTGCAGATGCTTCACCATTTTTATTGCGGCAAATGTTACAACTGTGACAACGATTAAAACAGATACAATTATTGATATATATTTTTTCATTTTTTTACCTCCGTAAGTTTAAACACAAGTGTGGTTCAAATTAGTTCAATTTAATACCGGGTCAGTATATTTTAAAAAGATGTGAAAACAGAAGGTTATATATTATTCACCAAATGCTTTTATAACAGGAAGTGCCTTAAATTCAAAATCGTAGAATGCCTGGTTTTCGTAAGAAGAACCATCGGTTGCTGTTGGTCCCCGGAATGAAACCCACTCCCCTCCCCAGTAACAAACTCCGATTCCTCCGGTGGAAGCACGAACCTCTGAAAACATTTTTTTAAGGAATTGATATTGTCCATCGGGGGTGGCGGGATAGCCATCATGAAGTTGGTTGATTGTACCGACAACATTGTGAGTATAGTCGTTCCAACCAAGTGTAAATGGATAAGAAGTTTCGGCAATAACAACAGGCTTCCGAAATTTGCTGTTAAGCCCTGAGATTATTGTACTAAGGGTGTCAACCGGTTTTCCGTGCCACATCGGGTAATAAGAAAGTCCAATTATATCGTAATCAACACTTCTCAATGATTCATAAAGTGTGGAGACATAAAGAATCCCGGCAGCATGAAGAATGATTTTGCTTTGTGGAGAGAATGTTCTTACAGCACTTGAAGCTGTATCTAAAAGCTCGATAAACTTATTCAAATATCTAAAACGGTCGCCATACGGGAAAAGAAATCCACTATTTATTTCATTTCCGATTTGCACAAAGTCCGGTTTAATCTCTCGAGCTATTTCAGATGAATAGGCATAAACTGAATCGAGTATAGCACTGTAATTCCAAACATTTTCCCATTTTTTAGGCATCGCCTGATTTCCGGGATCAGCCCAGGTGTCAGAAAAATGGACTGTTAACCAAACCTTAAATCCCTCGTTTTTTAACCTTTGCGAAAAATATTTTACCGTTGAAAAATCGTGTCCGGGGCTTGAGGGGTCTTTCCACAGTCGAAGCCTTACTGTATTCACTCCGGCTGCTTTAAGGGTTGTGAGCATCGGCTCGGAGAGGGAATCGGCGTTGAACAACACAGTCCCCGCAGCTTCAATCTGAGGGAGCATGGAAAGGTCGGCACCTTTGATGAAGAATGCCTCATCAACGGAATTTGGAAGTTCCGGTGCATTTACATTTTCACATCCGGAGAGGATGAGAAAAAGGAAAATTACCAGGGCTCCAACCATCCGTATCAATGTTTTGTTCTTTTTTTCATCTCCAAAAGCAGGGGCGAAATAGAAAACGACTTATTTTTGATCACGGGTGATAATTGTCATTTTCTCTCTCGACATCCTTTTTGATGGTTTCAAGAGCAAGTTTATTAATTCCCAGTGCAACTGAAATTTTTGTAAACAATTTTACTTCATGTACGCTGAGATCCATATCTGCCAGCATAAGCATATAAAGATACTTCATCAAATCGTATTTTTCGTCGAAGTAGAAATTTTTGTCTATGAATTTAAGTGTTTCCTGAACCTGTGTCTCGGGAATTATCTGATCTTTACATTCGATGAGCAAAGCTTCCACCTCAGCATCCTGAATACCAAATCTCTTTTTCAGAAGAAAAGTAATTTTTGTGTGCTCCAGGTCTGTGAACTGGTCATCTGCATGAGCCATAAGAACTAAAAGAGCTGCAGTTGCAATTTTTAAATTGTTCCTGTAAACTGGATCGTTCCTGTCAAGAGTTCGTTCTTTATTCTCAAATTTTTTCTTGAAAATTTTATCAAACATACCCATTTGAGTTTCCTTTTTTTCTATTAAACAGCGGGTTTGGGCCGCTCGTAAATTTTTGTCATATAGTTATAATAGGCTGCCAGATCACTCTGAAACGATTCCCTCTTCACTCGCCACGCCCAGTTACCACCACCTAATTTTCCCGGAAAGTTCATCCGTGCTCCCGTCTCAAGATTCAGAACATCCTGCATCGGTATCACAACAGTGTTCGCTACAGATGCGTATGCTGATTTTATCGCAGCAGCCACCATCTTGTCATGTTTGTAACAATTAAGATATTCCTGAGCGAATTTGTAGATGTCGTTGTCCTGATGTTTCACAGAGTCAAAATAACCCCGTGTAGTATCGTTATCATGTGAACCGGTATGTACTACACAATTTTTGATGTAATTGTGTGGTAGGAACTTTGATTCCATTCCCGTTCCAAATGCAAATTGCATGATCTTTATACCGGGGAAGTTAAATGTATCACGGAGTTTTTCAACAGGAGGAGTGATTACACCAAGATCTTCTGCAATAATGGGAAGGTCGCCCAGATATTTTTTAACAGTTCTAAAAAACTTCATCCCCGGTGCTTTTATCCACTTACCCGTTACGGCAGTGGGTGCATCTCCCGGGATTCGCCAGTAGGCTTCAAACCCTCTGAAATGATCAATTCTGGCTATGTCAACAATTTTAAGTAGTGATGAAATTCTGTCTCTCCACCATTTAAAATCGTCTTTTTCCATCTGATCCCAGCGATAGAGTGGATTACCCCAAAGCTGACCAGTGGCAGAAAAATAATCGGGGGGAACACCGGCAACCCATATCAGTTTACCTGCTTCATCCACCGTAAAAAGTTCTTTATTTGCCCAAACATCGGCACTGTCATACGCAACAAATATCGGCAAATCACCAATTACCTTGATTCCGTTTTTGTTGGCGTATGCTTTAAGTTTTGTCCATTGTTCAAAGAAACAAAATTGAAGGAATTTTTGATAATTGATCCCTTCCGACAGTTTTTTCTTCCATTTTGGTAATTCTTTTGGCTCCCTTACAGCAATTGAATGTTCCCAGGTTGTCCATAAGGCGCCACCGTGATATTCTTTCGCTGCCATAAAAAGTGCATAATCATCGAGCCATTCTGAATTGTTTTTGCAAAACTTGTTGTAAGAATCTTTAACACTTTTTGAGGAAATGCCTTTAAACCCCTCGAAGGCTTTAAGTAAAAGTGATTTTTTATATTCAATCACCCACCCAAAATCGATGAATTCTGGATTAAAATCTGGAACATCTGTCAGATCATCTTCCGATAAAAATCCCTGCCCGGCAAGCGCCTGAGGTGACAAAAGCAGCGGGTTTCCTGCAAATGCAGAAAAACATTGATAAGGTGAATCGCCGTAACCCGTTGGGCCCAAAGGAAACACCTGCCACAGGGTTTGACCTGCGGCAGTTAAAAAATCGATAAAATTATATGCTTCAGGACCCAAAGCTCCAATTCCAAACCTCCCCGGAAGGGATGTCGGATGAAGAAGAATTCCCGCTGCTCTTGTAAATTCCATTTAAAACCTCAGATTCAAATTATTTCATTAACATCATTTTTTTGGTGATTCTTCCACTCATTGTTTCCAAAGTGTAGAAATAGACACCACTGGTAAGTCCCGAACCGTTAAATGCGATTGAGTGACTTCCTGATGATTTATAACCGTCATAAATGCCGGCAACCTGCTGTCCCATCATGTCGGTAACAAAAAGTTTTACATTTCCCGCTTCAGGAAGTGAAAATTTAATCAAGGTTGAAGGATTAAATGGATTTGGATAATTCTGATCAAGTGAAAAATTGAATGGATTGATTGTTGTTTCATCCTCTACACCGGTTGGATCATAAAAATCGAATCTGTAAACAGCGCGGCTGCCACCATCTGCTACAAAAGCTCTTTTGGTGTCTTTAGTCAAAACAACATCACTGGGGCCTGTCATCGGAGCACCCTCTGGATTTGGATTTGAGCCGCTAAACTGTGCAGGGAGTTCATACAGAGGATCTGCAAAGTTTACAATTACATTGTATCCCTTTACCCATCTTCTTGTTGAATCGGTTCCGGCTACCCAAAGAACACCGTTTGCATCAACATCAATTCCATAAGGAATTGCACTGGAAAAATCGAGATCTCTTGCAAGATCGGTTATTTTTGTGCCCGAATATGCCGATGGATTTGTTTGACTTCCACCCGACCACATTGCGATTCCGCCGGTGATTTCTGTGGATGATTTCGAATTTCTGCTGGTGTACCATGGTGTTTCAGGATTATTGTAATCACCCGTGCGCAAAACTGCCACATCTCTTACAACATCAAGTCCATTAAAGTGTGGTCCACCAGGCACAGGTGGAAATGTTGCCATCGAGATCCACGATCCTCTTGCAGGAGTTGTAAGTGCATAAGAGAAATTATAAAATCTTATCGTAGTGTTAAAAGATACTCCGGTAAATATTATCGAATCCTTTGTGATGGCAGCACCATGGATGTAAGTTCCGTAACCGGCTCCGTTGATGTTGAACCCAAACTTCTGAACAAGATTTGTATCGCGGTTTGGATATACATACTGAGCTGCTACTGTGTTTGGAGCTGTTCTCTGATAAGGGATGCTTGCGTTTATGTAAAGATCGCCATTAAGAGCAGCTATTCCTCTGATCGCACCGATGTTTCCGGTAAGCGTATCGGAATCACCGTTGTTATCAAAATCGATCATTTTTTTGAAAATTGTATCTCCGGGGAGAAGATAATAGATGGCGTTGTGTGCTTTGGTTGTGGTCGCTTTCGAAGAAGCAACATAAACAACTCCGGCTGAGTCGATGGTCATAAGGAAAGGACGAACAAATGCGGTATCTTCCGGCGGGAAGTGCATCATTCCTGTGTAATTCCATGTTTCGTTTTGAGCCATTCCTGCTGACGCAAGAATAACCATGAATAGCAATAGTGATTTAATATTTCTCATAAATTCATACCTCAATGTTATTGATTTTCTTCATACTTCTTAAATACAACCGATGTGTTGTGACCTCCGAATCCAAATGCATTACTCATTGCATAAACCACTTCCTTTTTCTGTGGTGTATTAAATGTGTAATTAAGATCGCAATCGGGGTCGGGGAATTCAAAATTGATTGTTGGCGGTATTACACCGTGCAAAATTGATTTAATAGTAGCAATTGCCTCAACAGCTCCCGCTGCGCCAAGCAAATGCCCCGTCATGCTTTTGGTTGATGAAACATTCATTTTATATGCCTGATCGCCAAAAACAGCTTTTATTGATTGAGTCTCAGCTATATCTCCCAGACCCGTGGAAGTTCCGTGCATGTTGATGTAATCAACCATTGTTGGATCAAGTTTTGCGTATTTTAATGCACGAAGCATCGCAAGTCTTGCACCATGTCCCGAAGGATCCGGAGCGGTAATATGGTAGGCGTCTCCTGTAAGTCCATAACCTACAATTTCCGCATAAATTTTTGCTCCACGCTTTTTGGCGTGTTCAAGCTCTTCGAGAACGAGGGCACCGGCCCCCTCACCCATAACAAATCCGTCTCGTGTACTGTCAAATGGCCGACTTGCAGTTTCAGGAGATTCATTCCTTTTAGACAATGCCTGAGACGAGTTAAAACCGGCAACACCCAACTCGCAAATTGGTCCCTCTGTTCCTCCGGCTATCATCATCGTGGCCTGACCTTCTTTAATCAACATAAATGAGTCGATAAAGTTGTGGTTCGAAGTGGCACATGCAGACACTGCACAGTAGTTTGGTCCTCTGAATCCATATTCGATTGATACTTGTCCCGCGGCAATATCAGGAATCAGCATGGGGATAAAAAACGGGGAAACCCGATTGGGACCCTGTTCTGCGTTTATCCTTGCCTGCTCCTGGAAAACATTCATTCCACCGATTCCGGAGCCTATCATCACACCGGTATCATCCTTGTCTTCAACCGACATTTTCTCGGGATCAATTCCGGCATCTTCAAGAACCATTTTAGCAACAGCCATAGCATATTGACAAAATAAATCCATCCGACGGGCAGCTTTTTTCTCGATGTAATTCAACGGATCAAATCCTTTAAGTTCGCAGGCAAATTTTGTTGTTACCCGCGAAGTGTCGAATTTGGTTATTAATGCAGCCCCACTTCTGCCTTCCATCATACCTTGCCAAAATTCATCAACTCCAAGGCCTATCGGTGTTAGTGCCGCCATTCCGGTTACTACTACTCTTCTCTGTTGCATCTTCTCTCTTAAATTGTTACTTGATTATGCCAAACCCATTCATCATGGTTGAAGGGAAAACAAGGCTTAACTGCCCGTTTCTACTTTTATGGAAACTTAAAGTCTTAACTTGTTATAAGCAAATATTAAATATTGTAAAACCTTAACCTGTAAATTTAAATCATTTTTCCGTTCTAATCAAACACAGAATGATTATCCTTCGTTTTTGAATCACTATAATGATTCTGAACACTAAATCATACTAAAAATCCCATAAACTGAATAAAAATTCACTCTCTAAATTCAGGTTTACCGATTTTAAAGAGAGAATTATCTCACCCCTGTGGTGTGCTTCATGAGATACCAAATAAAACAAAAATGAATTGATCCCTTTTGGATATCCCTTAACTTTCATGTCAGTTCTCACACTCGTTTCAACAAGCCCGCCTATCCTGTCGGATGATATTTTTAACGCTTCCAAAATCTTCGTCTTGTAAGTATAGTCATCTTTTTCCAACCGAATAAGACCAATTGAATGCACCCCCCCGATTGCATTAAGCCACTGCACTCTTACATTATTTATATGGGCAAATTTTGCACCAATATTCCGGCCTCCCGTTGAGGCTTTTACACTAAGGTGATGTTCAGGTATCTTTTCAAGCAGTTTTAAAGTTACTCCGTTTGTAAGCTCCCATGACTCACGCAAACTCAGTACCATAGTTTAACTCTTATTTTATTGGTAAATTGCATTCTTAATTTTAATTTGGTTACAAAATACGGTAAAAATCATGAACATCAAAGGAAAAATTGTTTTTATCACCGGTGCTTCATCCGGCATCGGAATGGAATCGGCAAAAGCCTTTGCAAAAGAGGGTTGCAAGCTGATTTTAACAGCCAGAAGGATCGATAGAATCAAAATTCTTGCTGCAGAATTGTTAAAAGAATTTGGAACTGAATCACTGACTCTCCCCCTCGATGTTAGAAAAAAAGAAGAAGTTTTCACTCTGTTTGAGAAACTGCCCAACGATTGGAAAAAAATTGATATCCTGTTAAATAATGCCGGTGTTGGCAAAGGACTTTCTCCACTCCACGACAGCGACCCGGAAGGCTGGGATGAAATGATCGACACAAATGTGAAAGGACTCCTTTTTATCACAAAATCAGTCTCAAATTTGATGATAAAAAATGGCAGTGGCCATATTATTAATGTTGGCTCAGTTGCCGGCAGAGAAGTATATCCAAATGGAAATGTCTATTGTGCTACAAAATTTGCAGTAAATGCCCTGACAAAAGCAATGAGAGTTGAACTCTACGATAAAAATATCAGAGTTACCACTGTTGACCCAGGAATGGTAGAAACCGAATTTAGTCTTGTCAGGTTTGATGGAGATGAAGAACGGGCAAAAAATGTTTACAAAGGCATGACTCCTCTCTCCCCCGCAGATATTGCCGATACGATTATATTCTGTGCAACCCGACCCGCTCATGTGAATATCTCTGAAGTGGTTATTTATCCTTCAGATCAGGCGAACACAACAACGGTAAAAAGATCGTAAAATGCCCGAAAAACTGAAAGGTGAGATCGAAAGGATTACTTTCTACAGCGAAGACAGCGGTTTTGGCGTGGTAAGACTCCGTTCAGGAAGGATTGTCACCGGCACCCTCCCTAAACTTTCAGAAGGCGACAGAATTGAAGCCGAGGGTGAGTGGATGACCCACCCCAAATATGGTTCTCAGTTTAAGGTATCTAAAATTATCATTTTGAAACCCGAGGGGAAAATTGCCATTCTGAAATACCTCTCCTCGGGGGTTCTCAAAGGACTCCCTAAAAATTCAGCAAAATTCCTGGTGGATTATTACGGTGAAAAAGCACTCGAGATTCTCGATAAAGACCCCCAAAAACTTCTGAATGTTCCGGGTGTGTCACAAAAGAAACTGCAAAAAATCCTGCAAAGCTGGAACGAACAAAAGAACCTTCATAAACTTGTAATTTTTCTGCAGAACTACGATATCCCTCTTACCCATTCACAAAAGATCCTGCAAAGATATGGTGATCAGGCGGAAACTGTAATTCTCTCAAACCCCTATCAAATGATTTTTGATATTCGAGGTGTTGGATTCAAAACTGCTGATGTTATTGCTTCCAAAGTTGGTTTAAGTCCCGACTTTCCACCAAGGATAAAAAGTGGAGTGCTTTATGTTCTTGAAAACTCTGCAAACAGTGATGGACATGTATTTCTTCCTTATGAAGAACTTTTAACTCTCTGTCTAAAAAATTTGAATGTTGATCTAAACCAGTACGATGTTCAGTTTCAGGAATTAATCACTGAACGAAGAATTGTGGTGATCAATAATAATGTTTACCTCCGGGAAATTTACGATTCCGAAAGAATCATTGAATCCAAAATAGTAGAACTATCTCGTGAAAAACATGATGATTCAACCGATTTCTTCAAAAATTTTGCACATACTCTCACCCATTTCTCCGAGGAACAACTTGAAGCTGTAAGGTTAAGTACCGAAAATGGTTTTCTTGTCCTCACAGGCGGTCCCGGTACGGGAAAAACAACAACTCTTAAAGGGATTATCGATCTTTATAAAAAATGTAAATTAAAGATTGCTCTCGCCGCTCCCACAGGAAGAGCTGCCAAAAGAATGGCAGAAGTGATTGGTCTTGAAGCAAAAACAATTCACCGCCTGCTTGAATATGATTCAACAACAGGAAAATTTGTTCATAACAGAACCAACCCGATAAAAGCTCATCTCCTTGTAATTGATGAAGTTTCAATGATCAACACTTTTTTGATGGCGTCACTTCTTTATGCTGTTAACAGGGAAACCACAGTAATTTTTGTGGGTGATAAAGATCAGCTCCCTGCAATTGGACCCGGAAACATCCTGCATGACATCCTTGAGTTTAACAATGTACCAATAATAAGATTAAACAAAATTTTCAGACAGGCAGAAAAAAGCAGGATTATCACAAACTCCCACAAGATCAACCGTGGAATTATGCCCGATCTTTCAAATGATAAAGATGGTGATTTTTTCTTCATGGAGGAGGAAAACAGTGCTTTAATTCCGGATAAGATTCTTGAACTTCTGCGTGACCGACTTCCCGGCAAATACAATTTTAATCCCTTCACCGACATTCAGGTGCTCGCTCCGATGTATAAAGGTGATGCCGGTGTGGATGCAATCAACAAATGTCTGCAAGAGGGGCTGAACAAAAATCCGGCTCTTTTTACAAAAGGTGATGTTGTTTTCAAAAAAAATGACAAGTTTATGCAGCTTGTAAATGACTATGAAAGAGATATTTACAATGGGGATATCGGTTTTTTGAAGGCAGTGGATGACGAAGAGGAAGAATTAGTGTTTAATTTTGGTGACAGAGAGGTAAATTTTAATAATTCATCACTTGATGATCTCACCCTTGCTTATGCATGCACTATCCATAAAAGCCAGGGTTCCGAATACCCTTGTGTAATTGTGGTACTCACTTCAGAACAATATTTTATGTTAAAACGAAATCTTGTTTATACCGCAATCACCCGTGCAGCAAACCTTTTAATCATTATCGGCAGCAAGAATGCGGTAAACCGTGCAGTCACCAACAACTCCGAACAAAAGAGATATACCTCCCTCTTTAAACTAAAAGAATCCGAAAAAGATACCTACATAAACTTTTTATAATATCCTCTGCGCTTCTCCACAAAAAGCTACTCCGATTCTCCACTACTCTGTGACTTCGTGACTCCGCTACTCCTTTTAAAATCACATAAACCGCCTCTGTCGGAAAATGAATAACGCTTTTTGTATGAGGAATATCTTCCAACAATTCTTCGAGGAAATTGGAATAGTTTTCTACCATCCCCTTCTCTTTTCCACCTATCGATTTTGAGGGAAAACTTACAACAACAATTGGAGCTGCAAGTGCATTTTGTAAAATCTTTTTTGCACTTCCCTTTTCCTGTCTCTCGATACATGACAATGTCTTAAAAAGGAATACAACATCGTAATCTGAAAATGGAATTTCATCCACCATCAAATCCCGGTTTTCAGATGAAAAATTTGAGAGCCCATTTTCAGTAAAAAATCTGTTTATTTCTTTGTTCGCCTCAACATCAATATCGGAACAATGATATAACTCAACTCTCTCCTTAAAATAAAAAGCAGAAAACGGATTTAACCCACACGCTGCATCATAAATTTTATACTTCTTCCCCGGTTCCCCCAAAACATCAAATATCTTCCCGTAAAACTCCTCGTAAAAACCCATCCTCTCTGCTGTCGAAACATGACTTTTTAAGACTTCGTCAACCCCTGATTCCCCTCCACTAATACTTAATAATTTATAATTAATATTTGAATTCTGATAGGCTCCATATATCTGATGAAGCTTTTTCCTTACATTTTTTTCGATCTCTTTTTCTTTTTTAAAGCGGAGAGTCATGGTGGAAATTATTTTTCTGAGAGTCCCTTCATATACGATGGAATATTTCCCTGAATCCATCAATCGCCGAAGAATTCTCTCCTCTAAAACAGGATCACTCATCAAAACTTCTCAACTTGTCGATCAACCTGGTATAAAACCTTAAATTGTGAATTGTTGCAAGTCTGTAGGCAAGGGTATCACCGATTCTAAAAAGATGGTGTAAATAACTTCTGGTGAAGTGTTTACAGGTGTGACAGTCGCAACCTTCTTCAATTGGTTTCAGAGCTTTGATGTGAATATCGTCCTGCAAATAAAGATATTTATAAAAGCCTTCTTCAAAATCGTCTATACACTGAATTCGTTCATAATCCCTGAATGTATATAATCTCTTATGGCGGGCATCCCTGGTGGGAATAACACAATCAAAAATTTCATAACCGGCGATATAAGCTTTTACCAGATTTTCAGGTTTCCCGATACCAAGTGCGTGTTTTGGATAATCGGTACCAATCAACTCAGCCACATATCCCACCATATCAAGTAATTTTCCATCATCATCGATGGGCCATCCACCAAATCCGTATCCGTCAAATCCGATCCTCAATAGTTCCAAGGCACATTTTTTGCGGAGATCGGGATTGTTTCCCCCTTGAACCACGGCAAAAAGTAGTGGCCGGTTATCTTCTTTTACTTTTCTGAGCTTAAGCTGAGTCTCAAATTCTTTTTTACACCGTCTTGCCCATTTAATCGTCAGATCAACACTCTCCTCCTGAATATTATCGGGTGCAGATGGATGAGTACAATAATCGAGACAATAAATTATATCAGCACCGATTTTGAACTGGTACTGAATACACTTCTCGGGAGTGAGTATTTTTTTATCCGAGTCTTGTTCAAGTTTGTAGGTAAATCCATCCTTGTGAATGGTTCCGGCTTTCGACTCGGTTATGAGAGAATAAACCTGAAAGCCACCCGAATCTGAAATTACAGGGTGATGAAAATTCATATAATTATGAATTCCACCTGCTCCGTTAACTGTTGTAAGTCCCGGTTTTGTGGAGAGATGAAGTGTATTAACCACTATCGATTCTATTCCACACATTTCGAGATCCAACGAGTCAACACTTCTTACAATTCCGCGTGTTCCATCGGGAAGAAACACAGGAAACTTCATCACTCCCGATCGGGTTTTAAGCTCCTTCATTTTCTTCCTCTTCTCTTTCCATCTGTTTTAATTTGTATTTGGATAGTCTCTCCTCCGATGATTTTTCATCTTCCTGTTCATCTTCATCATCTTCATCATTAAATTTTGGATTAACACCTGAAATCAAAGCTGTGATCTCGCCACGGAGATCGGTTACTTCAAGGGTTGATGCCATCTCACTTAAGGGAACCCTTACAATCGTTTCATGCAGTTTTGTGAGTTCAAAACATACCACAGCCATCCGGTTTCCAAGTACGGCAAATGCCGATTCCATCGTTTTTATTATCCGGTGTTTAGACTCAAAAAATATCAGCGTATGAGGTAAATCTTTCTCCTCTTCAAAAAACTTCCTCCTTTTTCCCTCTTTTCTGGGAGGAAATCCCTTAAAAGTGTAACTCGAAAATGGCAATCCCGAAGCAATTAATGCCGTTTGAACTGCAGAGGCACCGGGACAAACTTCCACTTTATATCCCTCTTCCACTGCCCTCGATACCACCCGGTACCCCGGATCGCTAACGCCTGGCATTCCCGCATCTGATACCAGTCCAACATCTGTTCCCATTTCCAACAATTCAATTACTTTCTCAGTCGCCTTTTTTTCATTATGTTCATGATAAGCGAACAGGTGGTGATCAACCTCAATGGAAAGCCTGCCCAACAAAAATCGTGTTGTCCTTGTATCCTCACATGCCAGATGTTTTAAAGTTTTTAACAGTCTCAAACTCCTAAGTGTAATATCCTCAAGGTTCCCAATAGGAGTCGCTATAACATAAAGTACTCCACTCATGACCCCCACCCAATCCCTGATTTATAATTAATATTTAATAATTTATAATTGTTCATTGTTTTTCTCCACAACAACTACAACTTCATTTTCAAACTCAATATATCCCAGCTTCCAACCATGTTCTTCCGCCCCTTTTTTTAATTCTGACTCATGGTTGCCAAGAATATCAGTCTTTTTTGCGACAAGATTAATTGTTGGGAAGGAAATTAACACTTTTTTTGCAGGAACATTTTTAACCACCTCAAGCCCTGCCCCTGTCTGTCGGTGTTCCAAACAATAATACATCTTAAAAAGGAATGCAACATCCACCGGAATTTCGGGGGGACTGGAAAAAACATCCCTCTGGATTCCAAGTGGCTCAAGTCCCTCCAACTCAAAATAATAGTTAATGAGATCGATAAACTGCTCATTCACATCGTAAGAGTAAAATTTTACACTTTGGGGAAGACCCATCCATCTGAAAGACAATGGATTAAGCGCACAGGCAAGATCGGCTACTGTATTTGGCATCCCCGTTACTTCAAACAATTTTTTATAATAATCGTCGAGCAATTGGTTTCGTTCGCGGGTGGAGGAATGTTTTGAAAAAATTGACCAACATACTTCCCTGATCTCCTCATCATTTCCACTTTGGAATGCTGTTGCAAGGCTGTCCTTCACCTTTTTATAGTTCGGCTCACCAAGGTATTCAGCTCTTATCCGGTGAAGTTTCTTTTTTGCCATCTCTTCAGCAATTTTTATGCTTTTGTGGCGACTATATTCACTCGTCAGAACATCACGGATCGTTTCCTCAAGGATGATCTTATACTTCTTTGAGGATTTTATCTTGTTTACAATTTCGTCTATTTTCTTTTGCATCATTGTTTCTATTTTACAATGCAAATTTAACGATAATCCCACCATGAGGCAAAGAATTCCGGCCATTGCCCCAAAAACACCAAAATCGATTTGTTGTGTTAAGGTGAATTCCATAAATTCACCGTAATTTGTGGAGTAGTACTCCATATATTTAGCTTAATTTGTGGAGTTATACTCCATAGATTTACCGTAATTTGTGGAGTTATACTCCATAGATTTGCCGTAATTTGTGGAGTGGTAGTCCATAGATTTACCGTAATTTGTGGAGTTAGATTCCATAAATTTTACTAAATTTGTGGAGTTACATTCCATATATTATGAAAAAGCAACAAAACACCGTAAATTTTAAGTAATTCGCAACATGAAAAACTATATAAAAAGGAAGTTGGACAATCCGTCCCTGCTCAGGAAAAACAAAGTCCTGGTGATTTATGGACCCCGAAGAGTTGGAAAAACTACAATAATGGATTCATTAATTGGTAGTACCGGAGGTCAAATCAAACGGGTTACGGGAGACGACATTTCCGTTCAGACAACCATCTCTTCCCGTCAGCTTGAGGTTTTGGAACCCTGGCTTTCAGGTATTAGCCTGCTCGCCATCGACGAAGCTCATGAAATTAAGGAAATTGGGAAAGCTCTAAAACTGATTGTTGATAATATTGAAGAGATTACAGTGGTGATTACCGGTTCCTCTTCTTTTAATATCGAACAGGCGACGGGTGAACCATTGGTTGGAAGAAAAACTGTTGTCCATCTCTACCCTTTTGCTCAGCAGGAGGTGTTGAGTTTATACAGTAATGCTTACGAGTTGCGCGAAAATCTGGTAAACTATCTTGTTTTTGGTTCATATCCCGAAGCTATTTTGGCGGAAACAATAAATGAAAAAATTGAAACCATAACCGGAATTGTAAACTCTTACCTGATGAAGGATATTCTTGCCTTCGCCAACCTGAGGGGTGCGTTACCGATATTTAATCTCTTAAAACTATTGGCATTTCAGATGGGAAGTGAAGTTTCGCTGAACGAACTTTCCGACAAGGTTGGAATTGATATCAAAACGGTTGGCAGGTATATCGAACTGTTGGAAAAATCTTTTATCATCAAAAGATTAACTCCATATTCTCCAAACAGACGCAGGGAGATTACATCTAAAAACAAATACTATTTTATCGATAATGGTATTAGAAACGGTACAATCTCGCAATTTAATGGCATCGAGAATCGTAATGACATTGGTCCACTTTTTGAAAATTTTATAGTAATGGAATTTTTTAAGAAGCAGGCAAATGATCGCGCTTATGGAGAGTTATATTTCTGGCGGAACTATGACAAACAGGAAATCGACCTGTTGTTGATAAAGGATGGTTACATACAGCCGTACGAAATCAAATATAACCCTAAAGCAAAAATCAAGAAAACCTCATTTTCTGACAATAATCACGAGGTTTTGCCCGTAAAGGTGATTAATTCAGAGAACTATCTTGAATTTTTACTCGACTGATTCTCTATTTTGATCCTGCTTTTACCATCTCTTCATACCAGAACGGTTTAACAGGATTTTCCTTCAGCTCTTCCATCTTCAAATTTTGATGGAGGAGTTGAAGTTCTTCAGAATTAAGATAAGGAACAATTGTGGTTGGTAAATTCAAAATTTTTGTGGAACCCAACACTTCGGCTACCTGATGAGGAAATATGTAACCCGACTTCTTTAATTCACTAAAAACAAACAGCAGATCATAAAGATTTGTAACCCCCTCCTGAAATTCATGCAGCAGCGACTCCACCAAAGAGGGAATCATCTCAACAGGGATCTCAGAAACTTCATACCAAAGTCTGTCAACTTTTCTTTTTCCGTCAGGTCTTCCTTTTGAGGTGAAAAAAAGGAAAAAATCACCACGTTTCAACTTTTCAAGTTTCAGCAGCAGTTCTTCCCTCTTTATTTGCGAAAAATGGAAAAACACATCAGCTTTGTGATGTTGGCTTTTGAGAAATCCGTAACCTTTTTCATCTATTTTTTTTACCCGGCAAAAGTCAACGGGTTCAATATCAAAAATTTTACCTTCCAAGTACAATCCCTTTGGTTTTATAGAGTGCTTCCTGCATCGTATTCATAACTTTCGAAATTGATAATATCCCATCCCTTAAATCCCAGGCATTTGAATAAATTATCATTGTAATGTCCGTGACGGGATCATAAATCATCTCTGAAAGATAACCTTCGTGTGCGCCCGTATGTCCATATCCGAGGTTGGGTACATATTGCAAACCACATCCATAACCGTTCGCGGTGGCACCGCCCATAGGAATCATATTCAGAATAACCTGATTCATTACCACTGACGAGATCACACCCCTGCCAAGTAATGATTCCCTCAGAAATTTTGCAAGATCGGCAGGCGTTGTTATCAGGTTCCCCTCGGCTACATTTCCTGAAATATTCGAGATGGTTGTATTTTTAATCCCATCAACACTCTGAACATATCCCGGTACAAATGGAGCCGGGAGCTGTCGGTCACTCCCAAGATACGGCATACTGGAAGATAACAATCCCATCGGAATTAATATTTCATCTTTTACAAAATCGCTGTACCCCTTTCCCGAAACCCTCTCAATAATTTTTCCTAATAACACATATCCACTGTTACTGTAATGATAACCCCCTCCCGGTGGGAAGTAATATAAACCCGTTGCGGAATTCACCGAGGTCAATTCATCAAAAGTAAATGTATGAGTTGGATCAGTCTCCATTATGTAGTCAAGATAGTTTGCTCCCTTGTAGGGAACATTTGCCTGAATTGAGTCGGGAATCATTTCATTGGAAACATCAAAAACTCCGGCTCTGTGTTGCATCAACTGTAGAATTGTTATCGAATTTTTGAACGGGATGTTATAATTGGCATCGTCGGGCAAGTACGGCTTGTTTGTCCCGGGGATTGTGTCGGTAACTTTGGCATTAAAATTGAGCTTCCCCTTCTGGTAAAGAAGCATAATTGATGTTGAAGTAAACGATTTTGTGTTGCTTGCCGCTCTAAAATGAGTTAATTCTGTGGGAGCATTAGCAAAACCGGCAGTGGCAAAAGCCTTCCCACCGGGATATGTCACATAAATGGAAAAACCTCCCGGATATTCGGGATTGTTCTTTTTAATCGTATCAAGAAGACTCTCAACTACAGCTTTGATCGCTGTTGTATGATCCTTGTTTGATGACCCAACCGCACTTTCCTCTTTACAGGATGTTAACAGCGAACCTGACATCAACAGGAAAACCAAAAATAATATTCTGGTTTTTATCGCTGATGAACTCATCATAATTTTCTTCTCCAACATAATTTCTCATTCATTCGTTTATTTATAAACAGCATTCAAAGTTAAATTATTAATGGCTAAAAAGCAAATACCGGGGTCCTCCTTCAAGAATTTGTCCCCTCCTTTAGACCTCCTGATGTGACCAATAACACCCTCCAAGTTGCTACAAATGGCAAGATATCACAAGTAAAAAATATTTCTTGTATTCTAAAAAATTTTTAGATAAATTACGACTTCTAATCAAAACAATAATTGCGGATGATTCTGCATACCTGTCAGGGACTAAAAGTAAGTCTCTGAAACTACTTCTCGAAATCCGATTTTAATAGAATCTGTACAAGTGGATTAAAATTGGAGATTAAATGAATTTTTGTCCAAAATGTGGTGCCCGCGTAACTGCTGAAATGTTGTTTTGCTACAAATGTGGTGAAAAACTCACGTTGGATATTAATCCACCCCAACCAGCCTCTCATATAGAAGTTCCTCCTCCTCCAATTGCACGACCTTACAGAAACACAAACCCGATGGAAGTCCCTCCTCCTCCATCTTACAGAATGACCATTGAATCCGGGCATCCAATGCCAAATATTTCATCTTCAAACAGCGATGGATACATTACCCCAGGGTCAAGAAGTTTAAACCATGAATCCAATAATTACGCAAGATCATCGAGAGTTACCGAAGAAAACCTGTTGAATCCCCAACTCTATAATAACGGAACATCCTTTGAATTGCCACCACCTCCGGTGATCCCCGGATCGGAAGATGTTCAATCAGGAAAATCCGGTTCGATGAGAAATTTTATCAGAAAAGTTAATCCTTTATGGCCCGCAAAACATTTTTTTATCACAGTTTTGATCTTAGGCGCAATCTATGGAGGCTCTTTCTTTTTTGATGATATCGCCGGAGCTGATAATGATGTTATTTTTGAATGGGGTATATCTCGAAATGCCGTTATCGAACGACTAAATTACCAAAATATCTCACATTCCATCAAAGACAACGCCGGAAGTGAAGTAGTCGCCGAAATTTATAATTCAACTATCGACTTCCCTTTTCGAAAGGAGTTATTAAAAGATAAAAAGCTCATCATTTCATACTATTTCAACTCTGCTGAAAATCTGCGAAGCATTTCGATAGTCATTCCTCAAATCAAGAGAGTTGAAATTTATCCTGTCGGCACAAAAATTGGTGAACACTATACATTTGATCCAACCAACTCAAATCCTGATGAATTCGCATACATCTCAAATGATACAAAAATATGGTTTATTGTAAGAAATGAAGTGGGTGATAATGTGGATGCTGTAATTACGCTTACAAGTAGAACAATAAGGTGACGGGGCAATCAGTGATCTACCCCAACTTTTTGCGTAGATTCTCCTTAACTTGACTCCATTCCTCAGCGATTATGCTGAAATAGATTGTGTCTCTAACCCTGCCCCCAACAACCATATGTGAGCGGAGTGTGCCCTCCTCCTTGGCTCCGATTCTTAAAATTGCATTTCTTGAACGGATGTTCAGAGCGTCTGTTTTAAGTTCAACCCGATTGCAACCCCACACTTCAAAGGCATGTTGCAACATTAAAAATTTCATCCCGGTGTTCACAAAACTTCGCTGCCATTCCACTCCTATCCAGGTCCAACCAATCTCCACCCTCTTATGAGTTGTTTCGATATTGCCAAAGCGAGTGCTTCCGGCATATTCACCTGTGGCTTTTATCTTTATCACAAACGGCAATGCGGTTCCGTTCTCTTTCTCCTCAAGTGCCTTGGTGATGTAAAAATATAAATCTTCCCTGCCCCTTATTACCACAGTTGTTAACAGCCACAGTTCTGGATTCATGGCTACTTCATGTAAACCATCAACATGGTCCATTGTTAAAGGTTCAAGTAAAATATCTCTGTTTTCCAATACAACAGATTCAATTTTCATCATTTCTATTTTCCGACTTGTGCAACATTTATTACCACACTCCCTTTTTTTCTTCCGGTTTCTACATAAGAATGAGCTGCCGAAATCTTTTCTATCGGGAATTCACGATCGATGACGGGTACAAATTCACCACTAATCAGCAATTTCCGAAGGAATTCAATGCCTTCTTTTTTCTCGACAGCCGTGCCTCCGATAACTTTTTTCCCTTTTGTTAATCCTGTAAAAATACCGGCAAAAACCACTGCGGGATTCATGTGTACCAACCTTAGATAATATCCCTTTTCCTTTAAAGCATCAACAGACTTTCCAAACGGACTTTTCCCCACTGTATCAAAAACGATGTCAAATGAGTTCGGATAGTTACCAATGTCGTCTTTGGTATAGTCAATGACCTTATCCGCACCAATGGATTTTACAAGTTTAACACTACCGGTTGAACAAACTCCGGTTACTTCAGCACCAAAATATTTTGCGAGTTGAACCGCCGCTGTTCCACAATTCCCCGATGCACCATAAACAAGAATCTTTTTCCCTTTATCAATTTGTCCCAACCTAAGAAAATGAAGTGCCGTTAATCCTCCAAATGTTACCGCAGCAGCCTGTTGAAAACTGATATTCTCCGGTTTTTTGGCTATTACTTCATCTTCGTGGAGGCAAATATATTCAGCATAAGTTCCAAATTTAAAACCTGCAGACCCAAAAACCTCATCGTTGACTTTGTAATTTTTAACATCTTTCCCCACCGCCTCAACAATTCCTGAAAATTCTATCCCGAGGGTTTTGTTTTTAGGATGCCAAAAACCCATCATAAATTTCACTATATATGGATCGGCTTTTCTCAACCTGACATCTGCCATGGTTACGGTTGAGGCAATAACTTTTATTAATATTTGATTTTCTTTTGGTACCGGTTTGCTTACTTCAGTGAGTAGGAGAACTTCGGGTCCCCCGTAATTATTATATTCAATCGCACGCATATTTAAATTCCAAATAAGTTAATTTTTTTGTGGAGAGCAATTTTTTCAATTGATATATAAAACATCAAATAGAAAAAGATTAGAACTTAATTTAGTCAGAAAACTAAAGGGAACAATTTAAGTTTATTTAAGCGGTGGATTTAATGTTTGGGGGGAAACTTTTTAATGCAATAATCCAAAAATGCTGTAATGCAATGATGGGCGTCATTTACAAGGCTCAGTGTTTAAACGGAAAGGTCATTGCCAATAGTTGCGACAGCAGTCCCTCCATATTTAAAACGACAAAGCCCCCAAATGTGGAGGCTCTTTGGTGCACCCTGCGGGACTCGAACCCGCGACCTGATGATTAAGAGTCATATGCTCTACCAACTGAGCTAAGGGTGCACCGCAAAATTACGGAAAATATTTTATATTGCAAAATTGTACCAAAATTTTCCGGAAGCCCGACCGAGCCTTTTGACCGGTTTTTTGTTCCGGATATTTCTGAAATTTTTCCGTAAAGGAAGTTCTCTGAACCTTCAAGTTATTTGGGATCGAATCCATTATGCGATTACCATCCCCACTCTTTTTATCATGATCCTCTGGGTTATCAAACTCATTGAATGGATCACCGGTTTTTCGCTGAGCTGGCTCGGAATTATTCCAAGAGATACCGACCATCTCATCGGTATTCTTATGTCGCCCCTCATTCATGGCGATTTTGGGCATCTTATGTCCAACACTCCCCCCCTGTTTGTGCTTGGATTTCTGGTACTCTTTTTTTATCCCGCTGCCTCACGAAAAGCAATACCTCTCATGTATGTGATGAGTGGAATGTTGTTGTGGACAATTGGCAGACCTGCTATCCATATTGGAGCCTCAACAATAGTTTATGCTCTCGCAGCATTTCTTTTTGGAAGTGGAGTCGTTAGAAGAGATATAAGATCGATTGGGCTTGCTCTACTTGTAGTTTTTCTTTATGGCGGATCTCTCTCGATGGGTTTAATTCCGGCAGATACCGGAGTTTCATGGGAAGGACATCTCTCCGGTGGGATTGCAGGTGTGGTAATGGCGCTCATCTTCAGAAAAGAAGACCCTCCAAAAAAGTATTCCTGGGAGGAAGAAGATGATGAGGACGGTGTGAAAAAATATTACAAAGAAAACTATTTTAATTGAATTTAAATCGCTTTTTGAAATAAGCATAAGCCGAATTTATCCTCTTGGCTGCCTCCTCTGCCCTTCTTCTATCTGTATCATTCTGTGATGCATTTGAATCCGGGTGATTCTCCTTCATTTTACTGCGGTACTTTTTCCTGATGTTGGCAACTGTATAATCATTCTCCAAACCAAGAATATCACCGTAATATTTATCAAGCGGATCAACAGTCTGTCTCGTCCCCGATCCTGATGTCGAACTGCTTTGGTTTGAATAATAACGACTTGAACCTGAAGCCTGCGAGTTATCGTAATCTCTGATGAGATGTTCCCGCCCGATGCAAAGGAAATGATAAAGGTTGTTGGTGCGATAGCCAAAGGCATGCAGGTAGATTACCAACAAATCGCCGTAGGGTTCGGTGTCCAGTGTGAGTTTACTTGTCTCAATATAGAGTTCGTTCAAAAGTTTTGGAACACTGTATTGATGTTCATTCCCAATAAGTCCCTCATCTGCAAACGGATTCACAAGCCTGAAAACACTTTTAAGCCACGATTCATCCTGTCTCGAATTGCTAAGTTTGTAAAGGATTAAAAAATCACGCAGCATCTCCTCTTTTGGAACTCTCGCCATAATTCGAGGCTCCAAAGTGCTGCAGATAAGTTTCATATAAGTTGATCTGCCAAGAAGATCCATCAGCCCTTCAAGATTCACTCCAAAAAGCGATAAGACCACTTTATTGATTGCCGGAACTATTAAAATATCCTCGGCACCAAAACCTCCGGTAAGGAAAGCTGCCAACCAGCCTGCCCCCTTGGCAATATTCCTGGAAAGTTTAACCTTGTCGAGACCCTTCATTATTTCTGAACGAATCTCTCCTGCTATGTTGTAAGCCTCACCCAGACGGTTTTGGTTATAACACTCCTGTGCTTTTTTATATTTTTTTTCGAGTTCGTAGTAGTTTAACAGGTCCATAATATTAGAGAAAACAGAAAAGGCTGCCTGAATAAGCAGCCTTTAAAATCATTTTGTGACAGGCTTAAATTTCGCCCGCTCTTTTTTTCTTAAAATACATACTGCGAGTCATCTCGAATCGCCAAACTAATCCATCAACAGGATCAACATAATCATCAGTCCTTACAAATTTTAATTTGTTTAGAATATGATTTGACGCATTCTCTTCGGGACGGGTATGTGCGATTACTTTAATGATCGAAGTATCTTTAAAAGAATAATTCATAAATGCCGTTGCAGCCTCAGTCGCCAAACCTTTATTTCGGTAGTCAACTGCGGTTCCGTAACCGATTTCAACAACTCCATTATTGGGTTTGCCTTTAAAACCACCTGCTCCAACAAGTGCCTTGTCTTTTCTGTGAATGAAAAGATAAAATCCCCACTCACCAAATCCAGGACCGTGGGCAAGCAGGCTGTAAATGAATTCGAGTGCCTCGGGAAATTCAAGATAACCTTTAGCGACTTTGAAACCAAACTCTTTTTCGAACATCGATTCATCTTCTTTAAGAAGTTCGATGTGGCGGGCCGATGAGTTGATAAGATCAAGATTTTCAGTGCGAATAATAAAAGGTTCTGCCATGAGTATATAGTTTTCCAAGAAAATAAAAAAGACTAATGCGCAATGTAACCTTTTTTATACCTAAAATAAAGTCAATTATTTTACTGAATTAATATTTTACATAGGCTTCAAATACAAGCACTGCGTTACTGCCGGAATAAAGATAAAGTAACTTGTCAACGATTTTATAGCTGGTAACACTCTTCAGTGCCTGGAAGTAATCAATCTCGATCGACATATTGTCGCAGTTCATTTTCGTGGAGCCCAGATTCTGAAGTGAAAGCTGTGATCCATTAATAACATAATTGCCTGAAAATGTGTTACAGCTTCCAGTTCCACCAAAATTATTATCGGCAGCCGAGAGAGCAAGTGTTGCATTGTCTGCATTCGCCGGGATAACAACCTGATTTCCATTCATCTGTACAAGCTTCCAGGGTGTGCCATACAATTGTACACTGTTTTTTAATGTATTCGTAACCGCCGCACATCCTGATATAAGGAATGCCAACATTGCAAAGGCTACAATTGTTTTTGAATATTTCATTTTTCATCTCGTTTTGTTAGCTAATAAACTTTTATACTGATTCCAAATAACTTTGGTTTCGTATATGCAACTTAATGATTAAAAAGATGGTTATGTGTGATAAAGAACTTCGGAGATTCGGAACCTCAGAACTTCTGAGATTAGGAACTTTTGAGTTCCAGTGTATAAATTTACGAAAGTCCCGAAGCTCTTTGCACCGAAGTTCTGTGTACCGAAGTTCTGAAGTTCAGAGGTACTGAAGTTCCTCTAACTTTTTCCTATATTTATTTTTTTAATTGAAAATTTTTCGGAGTGTTTAATGTACTTCACAATTTTGGCAGATGATAACAAATTTTTCATCAAATGCGACGGTTCTCTGAATGCGGTTACAGTGGAAGAGTTCAGAAATACTATTGAACCATTCATCAACGAATACAGGGCACCAATTGTTATTGATTTGGAAAAAGTTGATTATGTTTCTTCAGCAGGAATTCGAGCTTTCCTCCTTCTGTATAGAGCTGCCATGGCAAAAAGTCCCGAACTCGGTATCCATTTTATGGATATGGTAACACTCACAAATATTTCACCTCAGGTTCAACAAATTCTTGATATCTCCGGATTGTCTGATTCGATCAAACAATGGGAAATCGAGAGAGATTCTCAGTAATGGATAATACTCCTTCCTTTTAACAGATGTTTATAGATTAAATTGAGAATAGATGAGCAGAATTAAGATAGAAGACAACAAACTGAAAAGACATCTCTTTTTTGGTTTGGGTATTACGTTTATGGTACTCGGAGTGGTGGGATTTATCCTCCCCTTTATGCCGGGAACAATTTTTTTAATAATAGCAACCTTACTTTTTGCGAGAAGTTCAGAGAAGTTTCATAATATGATACTGCACAACAAGTATGTTGGCAAATATATTCACTACTACTATGCCGGCGGAAAAATGCCCCTCCGTGCAAAAATTATCACATTTGGAATGATTGCATTTTCGCTCTCTCTTTCTCTCTTTTTAACGCTCTGGGTAAGTTAATCCTTCACTTTTAATCACTGCCTCGGGCAGTTTATTGGGCTAAGTCATTGATTCATTTAAATAAAAGCGTCAGCGCTGCTGATAAGTATCTCGCCAACAAAAACAAACTTCAGATATTGATCTTTCTTGCTGCGGGCGACAGCGAAATCCATCAAACTGAATCAGACCTTATAAGCGAAATCGCCTCTAAAATGGGATTTTCTGATGACGAGATTGCAACCGAGATAATTGAGTTTGATCGAAATCTGAATGTTATCATACCTGAAGAAAAAAGTGAAAAGTTTTCTTTGATCTACGATCTTTTTCAGGTTATGCTTATAGACGGTGTCGTAACCATCGAGGAAGTCGCAATTATAAGCAAAGTAAGTTTCTTGTTTGGGTTCCCCGCTTATAAATTAAAAGAATTTTACACCAATCTTGTCAAAGCAAATACTGTTGATGAATCGAAAGAGAAGTTCCTGAACCGAATGTTGGAAAAGCTCTGAACCGCTCCTGAACATCCCTCTTTTTTGACCAAAAATAATTAAACGATCGTGTTGTGAGTCACTAATATTATTGAATTTTGGTGTATATTTTAAATTGCAAATATCTCCAATTATTTTTCCTTAAATAAGATCGAGTAAAGTGGCTCCAAACACAATGATCACCCTTGGTGGTCTGATACTTTTTGGCATTTTTCTGCTCTCAACCAACAATGTAATTGGCAATCAGTCCGAGGCTGCTTTGTCCAACGAGTTTTATATCTCCGCCATTGGTTTGGGGCAGTCATTAATCGATGAAGCCAAAGGAAAAAAATTTGATGAAGCCGAGGTTGCCGGAACTCTTAATGCTTTAGCTAATCTTACCGCTCACGCCAGTCTTGGAAGAGAAACAGGCGAAACCTATACAGCACCGGATTCATCCTATGCAGGTAACTATCGAAGCCTCCGCTATTTTGACGATTTTGACGATTACAATAACTACAGAAGAATGGTGAGCACTCCCCGAGCAGAAAATTTTACTGTCTCTTCAACGGTTGGATATGTCAGTGAAACCTGGCCCGACTCTTCACTGACAACAAAAACATTTGCAAAAAAGATGAGGGTGACTGTCACAAGTCCTTACCTCAAAACAAGTGTTATTTTAGAATTTGTTTACATTTTTTAGCCATGGCAGCAGTTTTAGACCTTATCGGCGCAACACTCATCTCGGCATTTATCACATTTATGCTGATTTCGGTGAATAACAACCTTTCGGTAACTGCCACGCAACAGTATATGAATACCAATACCCAACAAAATATGGTTGCTCTTACCGAGATGATGCAATTCGATTTTAAGAATATTGGCTATCGAGTTACTGACTCAATAAAAATTCAAAAAGCGGATACCTCCTATTTCTCTTTTAAACTCGACTATGATAATAACGGAACTGTTGATTCAATTATATATTACCTCGGTAATACTTCTGAGTTAACCATGACCGAGAATCCGAATGATAAACCCCTTTATCGTAAAGTTAATAACACTACCGCGTTACCCGGAAATTGGGGCATAACGCGGATGAGATTTAAATATTACGACAGCCTTGGCGTGGAAACAACTTTCCGCTCCAAAATCAGGTCGTTTAAAGTGTTAATCGAAGCTATGAGTCCCTCGAAATATGACGGCAGATGGTCATATTCCAACTGGGAAAAACTTTACAAACCAAGAAATTTGAGGTAAATCATGCCCGGTAAAGCACTTATTATCCTCCTCGCAGGTATCATGGGTATTGCAGGTTTAACCTACCTGAATATTTTTGAATCCGGTAAACGAATGACCGAATCCACAACTGACACCTTTAACTCCACGCAGGCTAAAAACCTCGCTGAAGCAGGTGCACAAATGGCGGTCAGACAAATGATTATTGACACAAATTGGAGGGAAGGTTATTCAAACCTTAACCTGCTTGGTGGTGTTATCAATGTAAGATGTGTTGATACTCTTTTTGACACCATTTCTGTTGTTAAAGTGGAATCATTCGCCAAAATGGCAGTGAATACAAATGCTGAAAAATCGCACACCGCCGTTTGTTATTACAACAAATACAGAAAAAAAACAGTTTTTCCACCCGCCATCAGAGGTTCGATCACCACCAACAGCACCATTACAACTCTTGGTGATATGAATGTTGATGGCAGAGATCATACAATGACCGGAACCCTCCTTTCAGGAACAGGCTCACTTGGAATATGGACTACGGGTAATCTCTTTCAAAGCGGGTCTTCCACTATTGGAGGTACTGCCGCAGGAACCGACTATGCCCCGACAAAACCTGCCGACCCAAATACTGTATCCTACTTGCAAACTTATGCGGGAGGATACCCAACAACTCCGGATGGTATTATGGGAGGAGCATTAAACGGCTATCCTGAAGGCACTCTTAAAGCCATCGCAGTAAGCGGAGCCGGAGGAAGTCAGTATGTAACCAACCCTGTAAATTTGACATACCCGCTTAAGGGGGTTACTTATGTTGAATTACCGGCTAATACCTCCTGGACATCTGCTAATGTTGCAGGATCCGGAATTTTGATTATTCACAATTCAACTTTATCCGCCGGTATAGCCAATATCAATTCCGGAATCTTTGCCGGGATAATGATGGCTGATGATATTGTAAGAATTCACACAACTGTGATAGGAGCCTTGATCGGCATATCTCCAAATCCTTCCAGTGGAAATTGTATTGGTAACGGAACAGGCAGCATCCTCTTCTCTCGCGAAGCGATTATGAATGCAGTTAATCTTGTAAACCTTACAAATTCAATAAATGCTCTCTCAGTCAACCAACAAATTCTTTATTGGTATGAATAATGCGGGATTTTAATTATTTATTCTTCTCCCAACAATTTAGGTTCTAATGCCCGGCAAAGCAATCATAATTCTACTGACCGGTATAATCGCCCTATCTGCAATCACAATACGAAATATCTCGCAAAGAGATAATGAATTGACGACTCATGTCATAAATGTTTACAGTGATGCCCAGATAAAAAACATTGCCGAAACCGGAGTCCAGATGGCACTCCGTAAAATAAAAGTTGATACCGCATGGCGGGCGGGTTTCCCTCTCATGAACCTGTTAGGGGGAAAAGTGTCCGTCAGAGCCAAGGATACCACTTTTCTATCTCAAAACCTGATAAAAATTGAGGCTTTTGCCTTCACAGGCTATGGCACTTCCAATCAGGAAACTTATACAGCGATGTGTTATCTCGCACGACCGGCTGCCGGGGGAACCAGAATTTTTCCTCCTACCATGAAGGGGGCGGTAACAGCAAATTCTGCCGTCTCAACCCTCGGAAACTTACAAGTTGATGGTAGAGACCATACAATTGCCGGAGCCGTGGTTGGTGGCCAGGGAAGTTTTGGGATCTGGACAACTTCTTCACTAAGTCAAAGTGGTTCCTCGGATATTGGGGGTACCGTAAGCGGAACCGATTGGGCACCGTCAAAACCGGCAAAAGCAGGAACTGTTGCAACTTTTCAAGTTTATCCCGGTGGATATCCGTCAACACCGGACAGTGTTATGGGTGGACCTGCCAATGGCTATGCCGAAGGTACACTGAAAGCAACTGCAATTGCAGGAACGGGTGGAAGCCAATATGTAACAAACCCTGCTCTCCTCACCTACCCTCTAAAAGGCGTAACTTATGTGGAACTTCCATCCGGTTCAGAGTGGAACTCTGCTAACATTACCGGAACCGGGATTCTCATAATTCATAACACAAGCTCAAACGCCAGAATTAAAAACCTGAACAGCGGCCCTTTTAAAGGTGTTTTGATTGCAGACGATATTATTCATGTTCACACGCAAATAATCGGAGCGGTTGTTGGACTCTCAAAAGCTCCCTCTTCAGGAAACTGTCTCGGAAATGGAAGCGGTTCAATCCTCTATTCCAAAGCTGCAATTAATGACGGGATTAATGTTGTGCCATTTAGTGGAACAGGTGGAATGACCTCAAGCAGTGTTAATGTGGTTTACTGGTGGGAAAAATAAAAAACGGAACTTCACCAGTTTACATCTGAGAAGTTCCGTAATAACAATTAAGTTTATTCAGCTATTCCTACAAACGACTCGGCTTTAAGACAGGCGCCACCAACAAGTGCACCATCAATATCAGGCTGACCCAAAAGTTCGCGTGCATTATCCGGTTTTACACTTCCACCATATTGAATAACGGTGTTTTCAGCTGATACAGCACCAAAAAGTTTCACAAGTTCACTTCTTATGAAAGCGTGTACTTCCTGAGCCTGTGCTGGTGATGCAACTTTCCCGGTTCCAATAGCCCATACAGGTTCGTAAGCGATTATAACAGCTTTCATATCAGAATCTGATAATCCTGAAAGTCCCGCTTGAATCTGTCTTTTGATAACATCAAAGGTGGTTCCACTTTCTCTTTCTTCAAGTGTTTCACCGATACAAAAGATTGGCTTTAATTGTGAGTCAAGTGCTTTTTTAACTTTTTTGTTTATCAACTCATCTGTCTCACCAAAAATGGTTCTTCTCTCTGAATGTCCAAGTATAACATATTCACATCCAACAGATTTTAACATTGCAGCCGAAATTTCGCCTGTAAATGCACCATTTTCTTCAAAATACATATTCTGTGCACCGAGACCAACATCACTTCCCTTTAACAGTTCCTTTGCAGTCTCAAGTGAAGTGAAAGGCGGGCATACTATCAATTTTGCATCAATCTTTTTCCCTGCAAGAATCGACTTTATACCTGATATAAGTTCGATCGTACCATTAATATCGTTATTCATTTTCCAGTTGCCGGCTATAACTTTAGTTCTCATCATTCTCCTCGAATTTTTTGTTTTTTCAACTTTAAAGTTACCCATATTTAACCCTTTGAACAAAGTTATTTGTCAACACTATGGGATTAAACCGCAGAGGACGCAAAGAGGGGGAAACATAAACTCCATCCGTTAAATCCGTGTTAAATCCGTGGAATCCGTGGAACTATCCCCCCAATTGACGTCATTATTTAACTTTAATCCTCCCCCTCAGCCCCTCAACGCCTCTTTCTTTCATCAGATTATATTCGTAAAGCGAAATTTTCCCATCGCGATAACTATCGAGAAGTTTCTTTTGGAATTCAACCGGGTTGTGAAAAACTTCTTCAGAAGAGGTTTTCCCATACCCCTCCCCAATATCATTATAAACTTTGCTGCCATCTTCATAAAGCTGAACCCGCTTTTTTCTCCCTTCTTTTTCCTCAGTGAATCTGTCAACTATTTTTGGTTTATAAAATGAATTTTTAATTTTCTCCCCCTTGCCGTTATCAAGCCAGGTTCTGTTTCCATCAGCATCGGTGTAGTAGAGAAATGGTTCGTCATATCCCGGTATTTTCTCTTTTTTCTTTCTGTGGTACTTATAAAGTGAAAAAATGGCGGGTGCAAGGGATGCGAGAAGTGCCTCTTTTTGGGGAGTTTGTGTGGAATCACCCACTCCCCCGTTTTCAGCGTCTTCCTGTTGAAGAAGTTCACCAAATAATGCAAGTGCATCGTTTTCCCTCTCAACTGAACCACGCTTTAGAACACCGATTCGATGATTTTGTCCACCCAGCCCAAGCCCCTGTGCAAATCCTGATATCAGATTTGTATAAAAATCATTCGCCATTTTACCAACCCGATTCATCAATTATTCTGTTTATCAGATTGTTTTCTCTTTCCGGAGGAAGTGATTCCCCCTGACTCAACTCTTCAGGGAGCGGTCTTCCCTGTTTCAAAATTGGATCAAAATACTTCCTGATTTCTTCCATAAGTTCGGTTTTTAGCTTTTGGTAAATTTCATGTTCCGCGGCTGCACTCAAAGATTCTGCCGGTGACTCTTCAACAGATTCAGAAGCAACATTCCCCGAATTCTCACCTTTAACCACCCTCGGTGAATCCGTCTCCACCTCAACTTTGTCCGTTGCCACTTCATTTTGTAAGGACTCTTCAGACATATCAGTGGCTTCCACATTATTTGTCTTAACTTCTTCAATCATTTCATTCTGTTCCATTATTTCCTCCGGTTATTGTGTTTGTGTTGTTGTAATTTTTTATAATTTTATCTTTATCACCAGTCTCAAGGTTCATGTAATTTAACACCACTTCAATTGGTACTGAACCGGGATAGATGTTATTAAGTGAGACAAGTTGTTCAAGTTTTTCACTTTTCTCATCACTGCTTAATGGTGCCTCGGTTACAACTATCTCATGATCCATCATCAAAATCGATTCGGCAGAAGGAAGGTTGTCCCCCAAAACAACCTCCCCCATGATCTGCCTCGTTGCGGCTGCCACAGCATCGTCCCCTTCATATATTAACACTGCTTCAAGCAGTTTTTCCCCCAAACTACATTTCCACCTTTTAAGATTGTCGAGCACCAACCCCGCCGCAAGCAAACCCTGTTTTTGTTTTGCGAGAATTGCCTTTCCGCTCTCGTTACTGTAATCAGCAAGACCATGAAAACTCCTCCCTCCGGCGAGGTCTTCAATAAACCCTTGCATTATCGATGCAATCTGAAAATATTGTGGATTCACTCCCGAAACTTTAAGAGGTCGGAACACCTCTTCACCCGTCCTTGTCCAAATAATTCCACCTGTCTTTTCTGCTTTTCTTAATGCCGTTTCGGGAGTTTCCGATTCTGCCAGAGCATGAACATTCCCCTGATAAACATTTTTTACATCCCTCCCAAAGCTGTAATCAATTTGCATGAATACACGGTCGAGAAAAATCTGCGGTTCAGCCAAAAGATCAGCAAGTGACCAAAACTTGTTTTCGAAGTGAAAGGGTCGGTAAACATTTATCGGAATGGATGAAAGAGGCAAATCGATTATATCAATGATTTCACCACCGGTAAGAATATATTTAGTTATTCTCTCTGAAGTTACGGGTATAATCTCATGAACCGGAACATCAAGGTTGTTCTCCAGATAGGGAATATGGAGTATTCTGACTCTTTTTTCAATCTCCGCTCTTGTTTCAAACTTTCCGGCAAATACTCCCGCTCTTAGGTTAAAGTGATTCCGGTAGTCATTAAAAAGAAGGAGATATTCAGGCACCTCTCTTTTAGTATAGTGATTAATGAGTCGAACTACATCACCTCCTCCCCTTAAACCACCTCCACTCTCCTCGCGATAGAATGAATGGCCAAACACCGGATCATAAGAACTTGAAATCCTTCCGTATTTTCTTTCCACATCTTCTCTGCGGAAATTTTCTCCAACTGCAATAAAAAGTGCATCATCAAGATTATAATCCCTGGCGCTTGAATCCCAAAAGACATCCAGATAGTCCCGCCGTTTGATCATTACTTTTATCTCACCGTTTTTGATCGACGGCAAAATCTCTGCTGCTCCAAAACAAACCGAAAGTCCCGCATCAAAAAGTTCACTCTCGATCTGCTGTAAATTCTCCGTTCTTTCTTTTCTTTTGAGAATCTCTGTGGCAATGTTCGATTCAATATCATTTTCTTCAGATGAGCTCACTTTTAATGAGGTCCGAGTCTGTCTCTGTGTCGAAATAATATTGTTGAGCTTGTGGTTCATCAGCGAAATCGAATATGGATGACGATTTGCCGCTTTTATGGCTCGCAGTTCATCATCAGTCCAATGGATTCCCTGTTTGTATCTCTCATTTCTTTTACCCCTGCTCCATGTTTTATCAAATGACTCAAGCGATTCGTTATGAAGTTCTGTTATCTCTTTGTGTGTGTAGTAGTTTCCCATTTTTCACTTTTTTTTTGATGCAAATTTGCTCCAAAAAGTGTTAAGCTTCAAGTGTGAAGGTTTACACGGGAAGGAAGTTACACATTTTTTTGGGAAGTATGAGACTATGTAACGAGAAGCAAAGTAGCGAAGTAGCATAAAAAAAGGCTGCCCCGATTGAGACAGCCTCATTAGAATTAAAAGAAAAAACAGCTACCTTAGATAGATTATTTTTTTCGAAAGATAGTCAACTTTACCTGTTTCATTACCTTTAATCTTAACATGAACAAGATATACTCCACTCGCAAGAGTGGTATTAAAATTGTCGGTTCCATTCCAATTATATTTCTTAATACCTTTTATCCCATCCTCATCTGCAATTTGTTTTACAAGTTGCCCCGTAATATCAAAGATATTTACAGAAACCCTTGAATCTTCAGGAAGACTTAACTTGATCAATGACATTGAGTTAAATGGATTGGGATAAATATCCAACATGAGGCTGTCAACCTTACTGTTTTCATCCT
The DNA here is from genome assembly GCA_016707285.1 of Ignavibacteriales bacterium. Taxonomy (GTDB): domain Bacteria; phylum Bacteroidota; class Ignavibacteria; order Ignavibacteriales; family Ignavibacteriaceae; genus UTCHB3. The sequence continues at coordinate 395,001 of JADJIA010000003.1, read as the reverse complement.
CAATTTTTGTAAGAGTACTCTCATCCCAGGGATTAATCAGGTAGTGAACCGTGTCGTTTGGTTCAAGCACGAGGAAGGCAGTATAATCACACAATACCCGGTCATCAAATGCCATACTTACAATGAGTGAAGTATCATAAGCTGCGTTTACGAGCATCTCGTTAATCTTTTCATTGGTTAATGCACTCGGTATAATTGTCCTTTTGTTAATTGTATCAAATTGAACACTGAATGGAAAACTCCGGGAATAAACTGTATCGTTTCCACTGAATTTTGCCGTAACATCAAGTGTAACCGTATTTGTGTTGTCATACTTCCCGACAAAAAACATGGGAGCCCAATAATCTTTTAGATTTTTCCTGATCTCTCTGAATTCGGGAATTACTCCACCGGTTTGTGGTGTCACTGTTATAACAAGTGTATCAATACCGGGCATTGAAGTACTTATTCCATCTGCGATATAATCCCAATCATAAATCGCTTTTTCGAAGTGAAGCCCACCCCTCTTTGATGAAATCTTTGCGAGTAACAGTCCACTGCCATAGTAACTCTTAAGATCATTATAAGTAACGGGAGGAATCACAAATGGTTCTCCGTCGAGGAGGTTTACTGTGTTAATCTTCGGTTTATACTCACCAAGTTGGGTCATAAACTGATTAACTTTGGCATCTATCTCTTCCACTGAATAATATTTATCCGAATTGCTTACAATAATTATTTTGTCGGGACGATTTACATTACTGAAATTTGAGATATAGTCGAGGAAATCGGGTAACATTAATGGACCATTAGTTACATTGATCCCCATCAAAGGTGGATTTATAAGTGATTTCAGACTAAGATCATCGTCATAGCCATAAATACCGGAAACGACAAACAGCCCGTTAAGTACCCGCTTCGACAAAACCGCAATTTTATCAAGATTGTTTTTTAGCTCCACTTTCACAAATTCGTCGTTATGATTAAGTACATGAGTGGTTTTTCTTTCGATCGTCGGAGGAAACCCTACTCCAAGATTGCCATTTTCATTCCTGAACCATGTGTTAAACTTTGTAATTGTGGTATCAACCCTCAGATTGGTGAAATAGTGTTTCAGAATCGAATCTGCGCTTACTGTAGGTTTTGAAGTATATGCTAAAAATCTTCCGCCTCTTTCAAGCAAAAGATTTAAAGAGTCTTTATACCGGGCAACTGTATCCCGGTGTTTGTTTTTCCCCATGGGGTCGTAAGCCATCACAAGATCGCTGTTGGTTATATCAGGAAGCCCCAGCCCAAAATTGGCAACTTCTTTAAAATTGCAAAGAGTACTGATACCATGAAAATCCATCGTCCATCTGGAATCATGATCGAGCCACAGGATTTTCCGCTTCTTAACTGAACTTGCAGCAATACCAACAGGTGAGTTGAGATAATTTGCAAACATGTTCTGAAGCGACCAGCCGGCTACCACCTCGTAAGGAGTCCATCCGTTTGTTAACTCAACAAACTCATTACCACCCGCAATCACAATCCTCACAGAATCACCACTCCTTATGCTTCCGGAAATTAGCGATCGCAAATTGGCTGCAGTAGTTGTAAGATTTTTACTGAAATCGCCGCTTACATCAAATGCATAAAATATTTTCTGCGGCGTTCGGGCTGTGTCAACATTAAACATATCGCCCAGACCAACCCCCAATTCAAAGAAATTTTCACCCGCCTTCTTCTTTTCAGAACTAAAGTAGGTACCAAAATTTAACGGGAACTGATAGGTCATTTTAAGTGATTGATATGCAGCAATATTAGCCAGATATGTGTAATAATAGTTGAATCCCATCGTATCCGCTTTTGGAACAAATGTTGCAGATGGCACCTCCATTATACCCGGAGACCCAAATTCATTTGTTATCCTCTTAAACATTATATGAAGCGGAACATTAACAAGTGTATTGGCTCTTAATAATCCATAAGGAAGTTCAGCAATTGTTTTGTTCTGAGAATATTGAAGTGGAACAAGGTAGGTTATCTTGGCTTTTCTGGTAGTCCCCGATCTTAGCGGAAATATATGCAGTTCATATTGTTCACCGATCTTTGTCAAATAACCGGGATCGGGATTGGATGGAACATGAATAATGCTGTCGTAGAGTCGCCTTCCTGTCCATGTATCAACATGAATCGCCTGCATTACATTGTTCCCCATCCACATCCAAAAATCTTTCATTATCGCACCCTGCGGTAACTCAAATCTGTGAACGATTTCCACATTATTGTTCCCAAACAGTCCATTATCAGTATAATAGATGTAAAGTGATTGTTCGGTATAGGCTCCCCGTGGTTCAACCACGAGTGTGATGTTTTTCATATACGCAGCCCGCTCTGGAACCCATGGCTGCAACGGAATTCTGGCAATGAGTGTATTGATCGCAGAAATGTCTGCAAACAAAAGTCCCACTAACAGAAAAAGATATATCTTTTTCATCTTTTTTTCTCCCGGAGATTCACGAAGCATAAACAAAACGACCCCTTATGCTCTGATTCTCTCCATTTTGAATGTGATAAGTCTGACCTACCGCAGGTAGATCACTTTTTTTGATAAATAGTCAACCTTTCCGGTTGAACTGCTTTTAATTTTTACATTCAACTCATTTCTGGAGAAGATATTTGTGACTGCTGTTATTATTATTGTAAACAGCAATAAACCCCGTCTCATACTTTTACTCCTTCTCCATGTTGGAAACTCTGTTACAAGTTGTTACTAAACTTACAAAATATTTTTGATTCAACAATAAAACCAAAATTTTCCCCTTTCAATAGTTTGTCCTGCCACTTCACCGCTTAAGCATCAATCAAAATTTATTACATTTGTATCACTGATTCAGGAGTCTTTTTGTCCGATGGAATTTTACTGTCACGACACTTCACAGAGCACTCCCATAACCCATACGGATTTTTTATTTAGATACGGAGAGAAACTAATGAGTAAACAAATCACCGTTTTTCTGCCTTATAATGGCGGCGAACACACCAAAAGAACTGTAAGTGACCTTAATGCATCCGGCGTAGTGGAAACTGTTTATCTTCTGGCACTTCAGGATAATCTTCCGGAGATTAAAAACAGTATTCAATTAAGAGTTGATTCCATCCAGTCATCCGATGTCGTCAGAACAGTGGTAAACAAAACAACCACACCATATTTCGCATTTATAAAACAAGACACGATCATCGCACCGGGACAGTTCGCATTTGAACGAATGTTGAATGTTGCATCTGCCACCGATGCCGCTATGATCTATTCCGATTATTATGAAATTAAGGATGAAGTAACTACCCCACATCCTGTTATAGACTACCAGGCAGGAAGTCTTAGGGATGATTTTAATTTTGGATATCTTATGCTTTTTGATACTGAAAAAGCAAAAAAAGCGGTTAAAGATACCTCAGATGAATCATTTTTATTTGCAGGAATTTATAGTCTCCGTCTGGAAATCTCACGCTATGGCGATCTGGTCAGAATTGGGGAATATCTTTATTCCTCAATTGAACAGGACACAAGAAGATCCGGCGAAAAATTGTTCGACTATGTTGATCCCCGCAACCGCGCTGTTCAAATTGAAATGGAAAAAGCCTGCACCAACTATCTTAAAAAAACAGGTGCATTCCTCACAACTGATAAATTTAAGAGCATTGATTTTGAAGATGATAAATTTGAGTTTACAGCCTCTGTAATTATTCCTGTAAGAAACAGAGTAACCACCGTCTCAGATGCAATTCAATCTGTCTTAATGCAAAAAACCGATTTCCCGTTTAATTTGATTATTGTTGATAATCACTCAACTGATGGAACCACCGAAAAAATCAAGGAATTTGCTTCAGACCCAAGACTAATCCACTTGATTCCAGAGAGACATGATCTCGGAATTGGTGGCTGTTGGAACCTCGGAGTTCATCATGAAAAATGTGGACTTTTTGCCATTCAGCTTGACAGTGATGACCTTTATAACGATGAAAACACCATTCAAACCGTTGTTGATACTTTTAAAAAAGAGAAATGTGCGATGGTTATTGGTACCTACCAGATGACCAATTTTAAACTTGAGGAAATTCCTCCCGGTATCATCGATCATAAAGAATGGACTGACGACAACGGACCCAATAACGCCCTCAGAATTAACGGTCTCGGTGCTCCAAGAGCATTTTATACTCCTGTATTAAGAGAAATCAAAATCCCCAATGTTTCTTATGGTGAAGATTATGGTGTGGGGCTTGCAATCTCAAGACAATACAGAATCGGAAGAATTTATCATCCTGTTTACCTCTGCCGCAGATGGGAGGGAAATTCCGATTCAGCTCTTAGTATTCCTCAGGTGAATGCCCACAACTACTATAAAGATAAACTTCGTACTTTTGAGTTAAAAGCAAGAATGAGAAATTAAGATTGAGAAGATCAATTTTATCAGTTCCCGGCCATTTGGCCGGGATGCACCAAAAAGCTGCCGGGTCATCTGCCGATGTGATCATGCTTGATCTCGAAGACAGTGTCCCTCTTTCCCAAAAAGTGCCTGCCCGGCAGCAACTGGTTGATTCAATCAACAACCTCGATTGGGGCAATAAATTCCTGTCAATAAGGATAAATCAACCGGGTGGGCAATTTGCACACAGGGATATTCTTGAGATTATTCCCCGGTGTGGCGAAAAAATAAATTCCATCGTGATTCCAAAAGTTTCATCTACTGCAGATGTCTATTTTATCGATAAACTTCTTGAAGGACTTGAAACAGAGTTTGATATTGTAAATAAAATTGCACTCGAACCCTCGATTGAAGACCCCCTTGGCCTCGAAAATATCTCAGAAATTGCGGCTGCCTCGGCAAGGAATATCACCCTCGTTTTTGGAATCGCAGATTTTTCATCCTCGATCGGTGCCAAATTTATTTCAATTTCAGGACACGGTGAAAACGAAGACTTCTACCCCGGCCACCGTTGGCATTATGTCCTTTCAAGAATGGTAATCGCAGGAAAAGCAAGAGGGTTGTCTGTGATCGATGCGCCCTACGGCAATTTTAAAGATCCTGTTGGATTAAAAAGGTCGGCTGAGTTGGCGGCGGCATTGGGGGTTGATGGAAAGTGGGCTATTCACCCTTCGCAGATCGAGATTATCAACGATGTATTCTCTCCAACAATTGAAGAGATCGAAAGAGCCCGAAGAGTGGTGGATGCTTATAAAAATGCAGTTACTCAAGGGAAAGGTGCAGCAGAACTTGATGGCAGAATGATCGATAACGCAACTTTCAGACTTGCCCAAATTACTCTCGACAAATTGAAATAATCGAAATAACCATGCCTCAAACAGGCGTAAAACACAAAAAACGCAAAGCCCGCCGGAAAATCTCTATTATTTTCCTTTGCGTCCTTCGCGTTCTCTGCGGTTAAACTTTACAGTTGAACTTCTTTTTATTCTATAACTTCGAAGATCGACTCCAATGGGAGCTTCTCTCTCGCAGGCAGCGACTCAAGCGGTTTACCAACTGCGATGCAGGCTGCAAGTTTATACGGTTCCTGAACTCCAAGTATTGGCTCAAGTTCCTCACGGGCAACCAATAATCCGGTTAGCCAGCAACAACCATAACCCATCGAAGTGGCAGCAAGCATTATATTCTCAATTGCCGCTCCAATGCTCTGAATATCGGGATAATTGCGCATCTTATTCATCGCATCGTGTGATAAACCTGATGCCTCAAGAATCGTATCTACTATAGCATCGTAAGGTTTCATCTGAACAGCAATAACAACCGGTGCATCTGTGAAAACAGTTGAAAAATGTGAAACCGTTGTTTTAACTTTTTCACCTTTTTTATCTTCTTGTGCGTTAAGCATCCCGGAAATTTTGCCGTTTACAATGTTTGACATATTGTTAATTATGTCTTTGTTTGTCACTGCCGTGAACTTCCACAACTGAGCATTGTTGATGCTCGGCGCAAGTCCTGCAAGTCTAACCATTTCTTTTATATCGTCAAGAGGCAGACTTTCAGGCTTAAAATGCCTGACACTTCTGCGTCTTTCTATTGTTTCTTTTAAGTCCATAAATTTCCCTATTTGTGTAATCTAACTTAACAATTTTCCATCTGTAAAAAAACTCGTTAAATTCACCTTTTATCTGTTTTTAAGCATTTTTTCGTAATTTGCATTTTATTATCATTCTAAAATTCATTTAACGGAAGATCACTGAAATGAAAGCCAATAATTACGAAGAAATGTTGTCGATCGCCATCGAAGAAGCAAGATTGGGACTCTCAGAAGGAGGTATCCCGATTGGTGGTGCAATATTTGATCTTGAAGGAAATCTTGTAGGAAGAGGTCACAACCGCCGAATTCAGGAAGATGATCCATCCATTCATGGCGAAACCGATGCTTTTAGAAAAGCCGGCAGACAAAAGACCTATCGTGATAAAATTCTTGTAACAACCCTTGCCCCCTGCTGGTATTGCTCCGGACTTGCAAAACAGTTTAACTTCAAAAAAGTGATTGTTGGTGAAACGGTAAATTTTGATGGTGGTGTAAAATGGCTGAGAGAATCAGGAATCGAAGTGATCGATTTGAATTCACAGGAATGTATCGGGATGCTTAAAGACTACATCACCAAAAATCCTGAAGTCTGGAACGAAGATATCGGCGAGGAGTGACGAATCCTTCCCCCTTTTTATTCATCAAATAATTGTCGATTTTTGAAAGTCTATTTAAAGATTTTCACATATCTTTATCAAAATAAAACAAAGGAATAAATATGGAAACTGTCCAGAATAGAATTCCGCTTCTTGGCGAAAAAATGCCGGATATAACTATCCAGACCACTCATGGAGTAAAAAACATCCCCGGTGACTATGCCGGAAAATGGATTGTACTCTTTAGTCACCCGGGCGACTTTACACCTGTGTGCACCACTGAATTTGTCGCTTTTGCAAACAGAAATGAAAAATTTAAAGAACTAAACGCTGAACTTATTGGCCTTTCGATAGATCAGGTCTTCTCTCATATTAAATGGGTTGAATGGATTCAGGATAATCTTAAAGTGAATATCCCGTTTCCAATCATCGCAGATGATATGGGAAGAGTTGCTGAAAAACTCGGTATGATCCATCCCGGTAAGGGAACAAACACTGTTCGTGCTGTGTTCATTATGGACCCACAGGGATTAATCAGGTTGATGATCTACTACCCACAGGAGATCGGAAGACAGGTTGACGAGGTTCTAAGAGCACTTAAAGCACTTCAGTACGCTGATGCAAACAAAGTTGCAATGCCTGAAAACTGGCCCAATAACGAAATATTGAAGGACAAAGTCATAATCCCTCCACCAAAAGACATGGCAGGAGTTGAAGACCGGAAACAATACGAAGGACCAGACTGGTGGTTTAAGTATAAATCCCTGAACTAAATTATTCGAACAAGGCTGCCCCATAAACGGCGGCCTTTTTTATTGATTATGATCGGTGTTGGCTTCACACGGAAAGAGATAAATTTGGTAGTGAAGTAACCAAACACAACACCCTCGAGGAAGCGTAAAAAAAATAATTGATAGATTGAAAAAAAATATCTTTGCAGTTAAATAAATAATATATAACTTGCGCATATTCATTTAATAATCTCACAGTATTAATCATCATCCAAGAAAGTCATCAATATGAAAATTGCTTCTTTTTTCTTTGTTCTGCTTTTTGCAGTGTCTCTCACCTTCGGGCAGAGCGAACTTGCACCACTAAAAAATGGTGGTGGAGTTTACATGGACACTATTCCACCTGTTGGATTCCCACTCCCAACACAGTTTAACTTCAACTATGCCGGAGTAACTTCTCCAAATATGGTTGGCGGTACAGTTGGTGCCATGTATCTAAACGGCAAATATTATTTCAATCGTTGGAATGGTACTATGATATACCGTTACAATCCTGATGGCCCAGGCAACGGACCGGGTACTGTGTTTGATTCACTTACTTATGCCGGTGCCATTCGCGATCTTGCAACTGACGGAACAAGATTGTTTGGTGGTAACGCAGCTACCGGTATTTTGGAAATTGACCCAAATACAGGTGCTACTGTTAAAACCTTCACCCTTACAGGTGGTGCAACCAGAGCAATCGCCTGGGATGAAACAAGAAAAGGCTTCTGGAATACCGCTTTTGGTGGGAATATTTTCCTTCATGACACAAATGGTGTTTTAAAACAAACTATAACAAGTACCCTCACCGGTAAATATGGATTGGCTTTTGACACTATCCCCGGACAACCCGCTTATATTTGGGTATGGAATCAAACCTCCACTACCGCAGCTTCCTTTCACAAATATAGTATAGCTACGGGACTCGAAGAAGCTGTTTATCAATTTACTCTGACAGGAACAAGCATCGGATCCGCAGGTGGTGCCGAGATTTGTGTCGTTAATGGTCAGAGACTTCTTCTTGCAAACTATCAGAACTTTGCTCTCGCAGGTTATCAACTACCCAATGGTGTTGTACCTGTAGAGTTTAGCTCCTTTAGTGCCTCTGCAAATGGCAGGGATGTCCTTTTGAACTGGTCAACAGCGACAGAAAATAACAATCAAGGTTTTGAAGTATTGAGAAAAACCGGAAATGGTGAATTCACTTCTGTTGGTTACATCAATGGAAACGGAACTTCTTTAACTCCACGCAACTATTCGTTTGTTGAGAAAAATGTGCCTTCAGGTCAACATACATATCGCCTGCGCCAAATCGACTTCGATGGAAGTTATGCTTTCTCTTCAGTAGTTGAAGTTGATGTAACTGCTCCTTCGCAGTTTGGTCTTGCTCAGAATTATCCTAATCCATTTAACCCTGCAACAACCATCAGTTTTAATCTTGCAGTTGACTCAAAAGTGACTCCTCAAGGTTTTTAATACTCTTGGACAGGAAATTAGTGTGCTCGCTAACGCTACCTATGCTGCAGGTACACATAATTTGAGTTTTGATGCATCATCCCTTACTTCAGGTTTATATATCTATTCTATCGAAGCAAGTGGAGTTGATGGCTCAAATTTCAAATCCACAAAGAAAATGATTCTCAACAAATAGTCACCGGCCGAAGAAAAAAAATCTTACTCCTGACTATTTAGAATAATTTAAATGAGGCTGCTTCAAAAAAGCAGCCTTGTTATTTTAAACAGAATAATCCTTCCTCAGTGTTTGTTTTAATAATGGAATCTGTTTTTCCTTACACCACATTTCCTCTTCCATTGCTCCTTCAAAAATAATTTCTTTTGTTATTCCTTTCTTTTTAGTTTTATTCGCAATTACAATAATCTGATATTTGAGTCTATGCCCGATATTTTGTCCCCCGAAACATTGAACTATCTGAATTCTCTGCCCAGAGAAGAAAATCCTTTGTTAAAGGAAATGGAGGAGTATGCCCGGGAGAACTATATTCCCATCCTCGATAAAAACTCTGCAACTCTTCTCGAAATACTCGTGGCTACTTCAAAAGCCAAAACGGTTCTCGAGATTGGAACCGCCATAGGCTACTCAACCATCAGGATTGCTTCAGTTTTACCTGATGAGGGAAAAGTTTATACTATCGAAAAATCAACTGATATGATTCCCCTCGCAGAACAAAATTTTGAAACCTCCGGGTTCTCCAAAAAAATTGTATTGCTAAAAGGTGATGCAATCAGAAAACTTCTGAATCTAAATGTCTCTTTTGATCTGATTTTTTTGGATGCAGACAAACAAGACTATATGAGACTTCTCGAGTTTTCACTTCCTCTTCTTAAAAAAGGGGGGCTTTATATTACCGACAATCTTCTTTGGCAGGGTTACACCTCTTCACTCGAGGAACCGCCTGCGAAATATGCCAGGTCAACTGTCCAAATCAGGGAATTCAACAACATTTTTTTTAATCTTAAATCACTGAGAACTTCCCTTATTCCCATTGGGGATGGACTTGGGATCGGAATCAAACTAACCGAAATCGGGGAGGATAATATGAGTGGATTACAATTCTGTTATAAAAATTTTAACGCTATCACTGCAGGAAGGCTTGAAGAAGCTAAAGATATTTACTCCCTGCTCGAGCTTGCTCTGGAAAGTAACCTTGAAAAGGATTTTGTAAGTCTTTGTTTTGATGCCAAATACATGATTGGGCTCGGCAGTTCCATCGCAAAAGCTGAAGAAAACCCGGAAATAACGGGGTATGGAACAATGAGGGATGACTTGAATAAAACAATCTTAAAATTTCTTCAGTGTCTCAAAGAGATTTTAAGCGAGGCTGATGAGGATATCCAGCTCTATTTTATCAATAAATACCTCCAACAAAATGATGAATCCGATGAGATGGAAGACCTGCTAAGACTCGTCAACGATTTTGCTGAGTTTAAAATTATATTAAACGACATCAAACGGGCTTAATCCGTTTTGAGCTTCTGATTACTGTTTGTTAAAATGGTAAAAACCTGAAGTGAACTCAACAACTCTCAGTAGAATTGAACCACTTTTAATTCGGTGAGTGGTTCTTCAAACAAAGTCTTTTTTACCCGGAAACGGTATAAATTGCTAACTCCTGCTACAGGTTGTTTGTCAACAAACTTGTAGTGAGCATCTATCACTGTGTCATTATATAGATTGTAAATAATTACATCCTCCCTGGTCACATTAATCAGATATTTCTCCCCTTCATAACTTCTTGTCGGCACAACTTCTTTAAATAGTTTACTGGTGTAGTCATTTATTCCCGGAGTTTCAGTAAGTGCAAAAGACCCCTTTGAATGAAACCAATAGTAGTCGCCACCATCAAAAACCCTTACCATCTCACCTTCATACAATAGTGGAAGAGTATCTTTTATATCTTCAACCATTATGTTTTTTTCTGCTTCTGTTTCCTCAGCAAGTTTTCTGAATTCGTCGAGGAATGGAACAACTGCTTCAACAGAATTTCCTGCCATCAACTTGTCATTTGGTGTGTTCTTTTGGATATAAAGTCTTAGATAATCCCGGGCACCAAGCTTATCCAGCAAAAACTTGTTATACGCTGCTGCAAGTGGATATGTAAATGAGGGGTCATTCTGAACAAAAGAACTGTCTTCTGAAAGCGATGCTACATCCAACATACCCGATTTTTGAAGAAATAGTCCAAGTTTAGTAACAAGACCCGATGATCGAGGGCTAATTCCTCCAACAGCGGCAGCGAATCCTTTTTCAAACAATTTTGGACCGGTAAGTTTCATCTTACTCAATTTTATTCTGATCAGCTGCTCAGCAAGCCCGTTAAGATTATAGGGAGTGGAAGTTATTATCTCGTCCCAGGCAGGCAGAAACGCACCTTTTCCCTCGATACCCGAGAATTCGCCTACATTTTTTTCATTTAACGCAACTATGTAAACCAATTTGTTTTTTCGCAGTAATTCCTTCTCTTCTTCGGTGAAACCAAGCAATTTCATGATGCCACCCAAAGTCCTCCCCAATTGAAAACCTGAATATGAGTTAAAATGTTTTTTCTCTCTTACATAAAAGTCGATGTATTCAGTCTCATATTTTGTCCAGTAGAGTGTAAGATATTTGGAAGGAGCTACAAGCTTAAAATTTTCGAAGTAGAAATATTTTTTGTAACCATTACCGGGAATAGTGACTTCAACCTGGAAAAAATTTTGTGGGAGGTTTTCTATTTTGTGTAATAATTCAATCTCACCTTTCATTATGAGATTTCTCAATTTTAGAGGAATTTCATCCCCTGCCAATATCTTTGTAGTCACATCAGTATAAGAAATGTGAAACCTTCCGGCTTTTTGCTTCGAGGATTCATCTGCATAATGAACCAGAGCCGGGGGGTCTTGCACAAGTTTTTTCATAAAACCGTCAACAAACTGTTCCCTGGTCGGCTGCGCCGATAACATCGTAAATGTAAATAAAACAAATATCGCAATACGAATGGTTAATCTCATTATTCTTTTGTCCGCTCTTTTTTCAATTATACCTGAATTGACCAAAATTGTTTCAGTTTTCGCTATTTATCAAGAGTTTCAATCGATACCACCTTAAATCCGGCATTTTCTATTGCCTCATCCAACTCTTTGGACTTTACTTTTAAAGAATCATAACGAACCTCGGCACTCCCAATACTCACCCCGAGAACATTTACATCAAGCTCTGAAAGTTCCACTTCCACTGCCTTTACACAGTGCTGACAGGTCATTCCTTCAATAGTAATTTTTACGCTTTCCATGGATTTTCCTAATTTAAGATAAAATGGTTATTTTTTGTGTGAAGATTCTATTAAATTTTTCAGAAAACAGGATTCAATTTAAATGAAAAAAATGATTTCATTACTCCTTTTCCTTATACTCATTTCACCCGTATATTCTCAAAAGCGTGCTTTTACTCTCGACGATATATACAGAGTAAAATCTGTTGGTTCTCCACTACTCTCCCCCGATGGAAATCAGATTATCTATTCTGTCTCTCAATTTGATATGAAAAAAGGGAGTTCTCAAACTTCCCTGTTTATCATGGATTCAAATGGGGACAACAAATTAAAACTGAACCCCGAGGGTGAAGCATGGTATTCTCCTGTTTTCTCTCCGGATGCGAAATTCCTCTATTTTATTTCTTATAAAGATGGAAATTCCACTCTCTACAAATACGAGTTTGATTCAAAAACAGTATCTGTCGTAACTTCATTTTTTATGGGTGTTAACGACCCCGTAATCTCCCCCGATGGTAAAAAAATAGCCTTCACTTCAAAAGTTTATCCCGAATGTGGAGAAAATGACGATTGTAATAAACAAAATTTTGAGTCGTTTGGTGAAGGCCCCATACATGCCCACATGTCTGATAAATTGTTTTTTAGACACTGGACTGAATATGAGGACGATCTCTATTCACACATTTTTCTCCTTGACCTGAATGACAACAAAATAAGCGATATAACCCCCGGAGAATTTCATTCTCCCATTTTTATGCTCGGTGGAGGGGTTGGTTTTAATTTTTCCGCAGATTCAAAAAATCTCGTTTTTGCTTCAAACAGAGAAAAAGATCAGGTCTCAACAACCAATTCCGACCTCTGGATGATCGACTTACAAGGAAAAAACCTTAAAAACCTCACCCAACCAAACAAAGCATGGGATGGACATCCGATCTTCTCACCCGATGGAAAGTATCTCGCTTACAGAATGCAAACGGTTCCCGGTTATGAATCCGATAAATTCAGAATTGCTCTTTATGAACTGTCATCCGGCATCATTAAAGTAATCTCCGATGCCTTTGACAACTGGGTGACCGACATAATCTGGGCTCCGGATTCAAAATCCATCTATTTCACAGGTGAAGTTCAATCAGTAAATCCTCTTTTCAGAATTGATATTAATACTCTAAAGATAGAAGAGATCATTTCCAAAAAATATGTCGGCGGATTTACCCTCTCCCCCGACGGTAAAACTGTTTTTTACAACTACAGACTAAATCACCTCCCCGCTGAAATATACAGTCTTGATCTTGCATCAGGAACCCACAAACAACTGACTTTTGAAAACAAACAAATAACAGAGGAAGTGGATTTCAGACCGGTTGAACATCACTGGGTTGATGGTGCAAACGGTAAAAAAGTTGATGTTTTACTTGTTAAACCCCATGGTTTTGACCCAAACAAAAAATATCCTCTCATTGTTAATATCCATGGTGGACCACAAAGTCAGTGGGCTGATGCTTTTAGAGGCGACAACCAGCTATATGCCGGTTACGGGTATGTTTTTGCCATGCCAAATCCACACGGTTCAACAGGTTATGGACAGGAATATACGGCAGCAATTTCAGGGGATTACACCGGTAAAGTTGTTGAAGATATCCATAAAGTAACTGATTATCTCGAATCACTTCCTTATATCGATAAAGAGAGAGTTGGTGCAATGGGGTGGTCATTTGGCGGTTATATGGTCAACTGGCTTCAGGCCACAACCACCAGATACAAATGTTTTGCCTCGATGATGGGACTCTATAATTTAAAATCTTTTTACGGAACAACCGAAGAACTTTGGTTTCCGGAATGGGACCTTAAAGGAACTCCATGGAATTCTGCTCTCTACACTGTGGATAGTCCATCAGAGCATGTTAAAAAATTCGCTACTCCCACTCTAATTGTTACCGGTGAAAGAGACTACAGAGTTTCTTACAACCAAAGCCTCGAATATTTCACAGCTCTTCAGAAAATGGGCGTAGATTCAAGAATTATAGTTTTTGACAACGACGGTCACTGGCCTTCACACACCAAATCGATGCCTCTTTACTACAATGCACACCTCGAATGGTTTCATAAATATCTCGGCGGTGAAAAAGCACCGTATGATTCTAAAAAAATGGTAAGGAATAAATATTAATTGTTAATTGTTAATTATTAATTATTAAGTGTTTGTTTTAAACGAAATTTTTATAAAAAAAGGGGCCACCCTATAATTAATAATTAATAATTGATAATTGAGCTTGCCTCCAACTCTTTATAAAGCTTGGTTTTCTTAAATTCAGGATCGGCTTTTGTGCCTTCGATCAGTTTTTTGCTTAAGTCTGTAACTTTAAGTTCAAGCATTATACTGGCCTCCCACCCGTCGGATTTTTTTTCCAGTGTACTGTCAATTACAGCTGGTTTTTGAAGAAGTTCCTTTTTTGAAAGTTCACCCGCACTTGAAAAAAGTGCGGTGATCTCTTTTTCGTTTTTAAGTTTCTCTTTTTTTATTGATTTTTTGTAATCATCAAGTTTTTGATCAATTTGTTGAGACAAACCTTTAATAGCACCCTCTTTTGCAAGTTTCATTGCATCATCTTTTTTTTCAGATTTTGCTGTGAATGATGCCAGTAAAAGTTCGGGAGAGTAAACAAGTCCGCCTTCGTCAGGCATCTCTTTTGCAAATCCTTTGTCGAACGCACCCGATTCTTCAGGCACTTCAACAGGAGCAGGCATCACTTCCTCTTCCTCTTCCTTTTTTTTCTCTTCCTCTTTGTTTTGTGAAAGGGCGGAACCACCCAACACGATCCATAGAGGAAGGATGAGAAAAATTATATAAAAAATTCTGTTAGTGTTCATTTCAATTCTCTCAAATAAACATTTTTGTCACTTGTTTGTTTTTGCCCAGTTATCCCGAAGTGTAACAGTTCTGTTAAATACAGGCTTACCTGGAGTTGATTCTTTAATATCAGCACAAAAATATCCAAGTCTTTCAAACTGACATTTGAATCCGGGTCCAACTTCCTTAAGATAAGGCTCTAATTTACAATTTGATAAAACTGTCAGTGAATTTGGGTTCAAATTGTCGAGCCAATCTTTCCCCTCGTCGGGTCTGTTTGGATCAACATGATCAAAAAGTCTGTCGTATAATCTTACTTCAGCATCAAATGCATGTTTTGCAGAAACCCAGTGTATAGTTCCTTTAACTTTACGACCATCAGGAGAGTTCCCGCCTTTGCTGGCAGGATCATACTCACAATAGACTTCCGTCACATCACCTGTTACTTCATCTTTTTTGAAACCGGTGCATTTGGCAAAATACGCCCAACGGAGTCTCACTTCATTGCCGGGGAATAATCTGAAATAACCTTTTACCGGTTCTTCCATAAAATCCTCCCGCTCGATGTAAATTTCTTTTGAAAAAGGAACTTTCCTGCTCCCTTTCTCAGGTTCTTCAGGATTTATCGTAAAATCCATAAATTCTTCCTGATCTTCAGGGTAATTTGTTATCACCACTTTAAGAGGATTAATAACCGCTGTGGCTCTTTCAGCGTGTTTGTTTAAATCTTCACGAATCGAAAATTCAAGAAGTGCAACATCAATAATCGATTCTCTTTTGGCAACTCCCACCCGTTCAGCAAAATTTCTGATCGCTTCGGGTGTATATCCCCTGCGGCGCAAACCTGCAATAGTTGGCATACGGGGGTCATCCCAGCCATTCACATAACCCTTTGTTACCAGTTCATTCAATTTCCGTTTACTCATTATCGTATAGTTCAGATTTAATCTTGCAAATTCAATCTGCTGTGGATGGCATGGAGTTTCGAGAGTATCCAAAACCCAATCGTACAATGGTCTGTGATCTTCAAATTCAAGTGTACAGATGGAGTGAGTAATCCCTTCGAGCATGTCAGAAAGGGCATGAGCATAATCATACATCGGATAAATACACCAGTTGTCACCCGTACGATGGTGATGTGCCCTCATGATTCTATATATAACAGGATCACGAAGATTAATATTGGGTGAATTCATATCAATTTTTGCCCTGAGTGTTTTGCTTCCGTCAGGAAACTCTCCGGTTTTCATTCTGCGGAAAAGATCCAGATTTTCATCAATTCCTCTTCCGCGGTATGGACTTTCTTTCCCCGGTTCGGTAAGAGTTCCACGGTATTGACGCATCTCTTCCGAAGATAGTTCACATACAAATGCTTTCCCTTTCAGGATCAATGCCTCTGCAAATTCGTATAATTTGTCAAAATAATCGGAAGCATAAAACAATCCTGTGCCCCAATCAAACCCGAGCCAGCGAACATCTTCCATAATAGAATCGACATACTCCGTCTCTTCCTTACTGGGATTTGTATCATCAAACCGTAAATTTGTTTTTCCGGCATACTCTATCCCGATCCCAAAATTAAGGCATATCGATTTTGCATGACCAATGTGTAAATAACCGTTTGGCTCCGGAGGAAATCTGGTAACTACTTTTGTACCGTTTTTTTCGGTGCGGAGGTCTTCATCTATTATCTGTCTGATAAAATCTCTGGGGGCTGCTGATTCACTTATATTCTTGTTTTCCAACTCGTCTGACATATACTTCTTCTTTAAAAATTAATTAAAATCGAATCGTAATTTACTCAATATCCATGAAATCCATAGTACCTGAGTGACCTGAGTACCTGAGTACCTGAGTGACCTGAGTACCTGAGTGACCTGAGTACCTGAGTACTGAAGTTCTGAGGTTCTGAAGTTCTGAGGTTCTGAGGTTCTGAAGTTCTGAAGTTCTGAGGTTCTGAAGTTCTGAGGTTCTGAAGTTCTCCACCACTATTTGATTTTTTTTATTTAGTTTATGGAAGGATTTTTGTAAAAATCTGAAACTACCAAAAATTGATAGATGGTTGAAATATGAACCAAATGATACAATCCTACGAATTGCTCGACAACCTCGGGTATGGTGGAATGGCGAAGGTATTAAGAGTGCGCCATGAAATTACCGGAGAAACCCGGGCAATGAAGATTCTCTATGAACAATATGCTGTCGATCCTCAAATGGAAAAAAGGTTTAAAGAGGAAGCGATGCATGCCGGCAAGCTCAATCATCCTAACATTGTTAAGGTCTATGAGTACATCAAAGAGGGGGGAAATCTTTGTATAATTATGGAATTTATTGAGGGAAAACCTTTATCCCAAATAATTGGTGCTGAAGTGGGCCCTATTGTCGCAGCGAAGGCGATACCTCTGTTTGTGCAAATTGCCGGAGCAATCGATCACGCACACAACCTGCCGGCTCCCCTTATCCACCGTGATATTAAACCTTCGAATGTGCTCGTTACACCCGACTATTTCGCAAAAGTTACCGATTTTGGAATAGCCAAAGTCCTCGGTTCCACCGGAAATACTGCAACCGGAACCATGATCGGAACTATGGAATATATGAGCCCCGAGCAGATGACAGGTGGCGTTGTTGACCAGCAAAGTGATATCTATAGTCTCGGTATAACACTATATGAAATGCTTGCCGGAAGACTCCCGTTTACCTTTAAACCTCATGACTCAATGTTTGATAAAATCAGAGTGATAACTTCCACTCCGATTCCTGACCCGAGAGAATTCTACCCTCACATTCCGGAAAATCTGGTAAATGTCATTAAAAAAGCAACACAGAAGGAAAAATCGGACAGATTCAGATCGGTTTCTGAAATGTTGGCTGCCATCAAAGACGACAACTACATAGCTCCAACAGTAATTGAAGGATATAAAACCCCAAGCGCCGAACATACAGTTACTCCGTCTCAGAAGTCGAGTGACCAAACATCCTCACCCCGGGAAGAGGATGAAGAAACTCCAAACCCGTGGTTCTGGTTAATCGCTCTCTTTTTGGTCGGCGTTATTGGAATATTGATTTATTTCATCATAACACTGTTAAAAGAGTAACCCGATTCATTTAACCTGCTGATGCGATAGAATGTATTGAGCTTCACATTTATATCCCGAGTTGGTGGGTATAAGATGGAAGTTTTTGTAAACTTTTATCCTGGCAATTCTTCCGGATTGATTTTCTGAGGTCTCCTGATACTCGCTTACATAAACCGAGACTGTCCCGTTCGAAAGTTCATATGCCACCAGATTGGAAAAAGAATGATCTATTGTTCTCGTCCTGTCAAAAAAGTTTATAATTACTTTTCTCAACTGACTCCGGGAATAGCTTCTGTTTACATAATAAGATGGATCGGTATAAAGCATCGTTAACTCTTCAACTAATCCATCTCTGTTCGCACCACTGTATTGTTGAAAAAAACTCTCTATCGCAGAGAATTTAATCGGATCACTCACACGAACCGAATCTATCGTTTGAACTGTTGTGGCAACGGGATAATTCTTCTCCTCCGGCTGTCTATTCTCACTTTCAGTCACTTTTGAGGGTTCCACTTTCGCTGTCTGATTTCCCTTGGTCAAAAATACTACAACAATTGTTGCTAAAAGAAGAACAATTGCTCCCAGCAAGGCTATTAATATTCTACTTTGATTTTTCTGCATGCTTCCCGTCTCCAAAAAAAAGTAATTTGAATCGCGCCTCATCCCCAAATCCATCCCGGGAAAAGTACGCCACTTCCCTCAGCTAAACTTAATTAAATTTCAGCGAGTTACAAAGCAGTTTGTTATATTTTTAGTCGAATTTTACGAACAGGTTTTGCAGAGTCCTGTGGCGGATATTTCGAAGGAACCCAATTTATAACCTTTGGGTACTTCAAGTTTTGGAGGGGTATGATATTCAAGACAAAATGTGAGACCACAAGCTGTGCAACGGAAGTGAATGTGACGATCTTCGTGATGATGTGTTACACATTCACCCGATGAACAAAGAGCATATCTGATGGTTCCTTCACCTCCCGCTATCTGATGGATGATTCCCTGCTCTACAAAAGTATTGAGCGTCCTGTAGAGGGTCACTCTGTCAAATTCACCCGGAATAAGCTCCTTAATCTCTTTACAACTAAGGGCAGACTCCCGCGACAATAGAGTCTCTACTATCTCTTTTCTGATTTCAGTAACTCTTATTCCGTGATGTCTTAATAATTCTTCGGACTGTCTCATTTTTGCAATTTTTCTCTTTTCATCTCTCAAAACTACAATAATTTCTTTATTCTTGCAACATTGTTGCAAAAACAAAAAATTTTCCATATATTTGAACTTAAATTATTTCTTATTCCGGAAACTTAATTGAAATTCAACAAGATCGAACACAACAAAATTCACAACATAGATAAAACAGGCATAACTGTTTCAACTCTTTGCCTTATAGAGTGCACACTCAGACCGGTAATTCTCACAGCTCTTGCCCTTAACAACGCCGGTGGTATCCTCCATGACCTGCTCGCCTTTCTTGTTGTTCCTGTCTCCGGATATGCAGTTTACAAAGCCTGGAATTCGCATAAAAATCCCTATATAATTTCACTTCTGGTAGTTGGAACGCTTCTTATTGTTTCCTCATCACTTCTTTTGGGGCACGCCCATGAAGCCGATCATGGTGGTTTTGAATTAAATATGCATCTTATTCTTGTGATTATCGGCGGACTTTCCCTGATTACAGCACATTTGTTGAATACTAAATATTGTAATTCCTGTGCTGTCTAATCCCCGATGATATCAATTTAACACAACTTTTATACCATTCATCATTAGATTAAACAAACCATCCTTTATTGCTTGTAGGGATTTGTATCCTCACATAACTTTATGCTTTGATTATTTTGGTTGAGTGTGGAAGAAAAATTCCTGATTAGAAATCTCTTTAATATGAATGGTGTTTTGATACTCTCAAAACGCCTCAAAACTGTTTATCCCCCATTTGATGATGAGGGTTTTAAACTATTCATCGAATCCCGACTTGGGGAACTGAGCTTTAACGAAAGAAGTTATCTGATTTCAGAGGCGATAGAAAAATTCCTGCCTGATGATTTTGAATCGACGGCACAAATTCTTCTTGACTCACTCCCCGAACCACGAAGCACTGAACTTAAAGAGCTTGGCGCGTTTATGATCTTGCCTTTGAGCAATTTCATTTCCAGAAAAGGACTGAATAATTTTGATACTTCAATAAACGCCCTCTTCCAAATGACCCTCCGTTGCTCAGCCGAATTTGATATAAGGCACTTTATTGCCAAATATCCCCTTGAAACAATGAAAAGGCTGGAAATACTGGCACGGAATTCCGATCCCGCTGCAAGAAGGCTTGCAACAGAAGGTTCTAGACCACGACTCCCATGGGGAATGAGACTACAACAATTTGTGATTGATCCGACACCCGTACTTCGGATTCTTGAAATCTTAAAAGATGATCCGTCTCTCGATGTCAGAAGATCTGTCGCAAATAATCTGAATGATATTTCAAAAGACAATCCTGATGTTGTAGTGGAAACCTTAAAAAGGTGGAAAATTAATGCAACCCCGGAAAGAGAATGGGTTATTAATCATTCTCTTAGAACTCTGTTCAAAAAGGGACACAAAGCCTCACTTGAACTCCAGGGTTTCCCTCCCGATATCAATGTAGCACTCGAAGATTTGTCACTCTCGAAAAATGAAATAGATTTTGGCGAGGCTCTAAATCTTTCATTTAACTTGATAAATAACGGTAATTCAGATGCTCAGCTAATGGTGGATTTTGGCATTCACTTCAAAAAAGCCAACGGATCAAACCAGTTAAAAGTTTTTAAACTGTCAAAACGGGTCCTGAAACCGGGCGAAACAATAAAATTTTCAAAGAAAATATCGGTCGTCCCTATTACCACAAGGGTCTATTATCCGGGTGAACATATTGTTGATGTAAGGGTAAATGGCAACTTATTGGGTTCAGTTTCCTTTTTGTTGCATCCATTTCAATCTTGAATCGTCCAAAAAAAATATGTAACTTTAAAATTGCGTTTTATAAATGATTAATTATCCCAAAAGGAGTTGTATGGTAAATAATTCTTTGAGACAGTTAAGCCGCAGTGTTCTTTCAACTGCTTTACTTGTCTTAACCCTGACTTTCACCCTTTCGGCACAGTATGCCGGAGTGAACCTTGATACCGTTAAAGCCGGAAAGTTTGATACCGGCAGGATGTGGACTTTTGATTTCCCTCCTACTGAACACCTTGGTGCAACCTATAATTTCACGCCTGACGAAGATTGGTATAACAATGTTAGAATGTCCTCGCTTAGATTCGCCGACTATTGTTCAGCCTCATTTGTCTCAGGCGATGGACTCGTAATGACCAATCACCACTGTGGACGCCAAAGCATCACCGAAGTTTCAGGTGAAGGTGAAGACCTCCATAAATCCGGATTCTGGGCAACAACCCTTCAGGATGAAAGAAAAGTACCCGGTCTCTTTGTTGAACAACTTATTTACATCGAAGATGTTACTTCCCAGATAAGAGAGGCAATTGATGCCGGCTCAACTGATGAAGAAAAAATTAAAAACAGAGATGCCAAGAAAAAAGAACTTACAGCTTCATTAAGCAGTAAAGGTCTTAAAGGACAGGTTATCACCTTCTTTAACGGAGGAAAATATTCTCTCTACGGTTTCAAAAGATATGATGATGTAAGACTTGTATTTGCCCCCGAAGATCAGCTCGGCTTTTTTGGCGGCGATCCCGACAACTTTACATACCCAAGATATAACCTCGATTGTACTTTCTTCCGCGTTTACGATGAAAACGGTAAACCACTACAATCAGACAACTACTTCAAATGGAGCACAAACGGTGCCATGGTTGGAGAACCTGTTTTTGTTGTTGGTAACCCCGGAACAACCAACAGACTTCACACTGTTTCGATGCTCGAATCACAGAGAGACTTCACAGCTCCTGTTACCACTGCTTTTCTTGGAAGCCTCGTAAATGTTTACACAAAATACATTGAATTAAATCCTGACAAAGCTTTCGAATTAAACGATCAGCTTTTCAGTTTTGCAAATTCGCAAAAAGCTTATGGTGGAATCCTTAGTGGACTCAGAAATCCCGTTTTTATGAAGAAAAAACAGGATTGGGAAGACAAATTTAAGGCTGCTGTTATGGCAAATCCAAAACTCGCTTCTGAATATGGCGACCTTTGGAATAAAATTGCCGACGGAAGAAAAAAAATGAACGCAGTGTTTAATGAACTTAATGCTTTCAGAGTAAGACCAATGATTTTTTCTCAGTACTTCCTTACAGCCTCAGCGTTGGTGGGTAGTGCTAAAAAAGGGATTAAATCAGAACTTACTATTTTCCCGGATGATTTTGACAAACAGATGTCAGACCTCCTCTTGAAGGAAAACCTGTCTTACATCAAAGGTCTCCTTGGTGCCAATCATCCTGCATACCTCGCTTTAACAGGCGGCAGAGATGGCGATGAAGCTGTAGCATATCTCCTTTCAAACAGCAAGGTAACATCCAAAGAAAAAGTTGCTGAATTGCTTGCAATGGAGCCGACTCAAATTCTTGAACTTGACGACCCGTTTATTAGATATTCAGTTCTCGCTCAGGAAAAAGTTAAACCTTACAGCGATATCGTAAAACAGGTTCAAACCGAAGAAGTGCTTCTACTCGACAAACTCGGAAGAGCTGTTTTTGAAGTATATGGTACCTCCATTCCACCTGACGCAACCTTCTCCCTCAGAATTTCTGATGGTGTGGTTAAGGGTTATGATTATAACGGAACCACAGCACCTGCTTTTACAACCTTTTATGGACTATATGACAGATACTTCAGTCACGGTAAAAAATTCCCCTGGAATCTTCCTGAAAAATGGGAAAACCCACCGGCAGAATTTGATATGAGTGTACCTTTCAACTTTGTTTCTACCAACGACATAATTGGTGGTAACTCGGGATCACCTGTAATCAATCAAAAAGCTGAAGTTGTTGGTCTCGCATTTGATGGCAACATCGAAAGTCTTCCGGGACAATTCATCTTCGATGAAACTGCAAACAGAACTGTTTCTGTCCATTCCTCCGGAATGTATGAAGCAATTAAAAATCTTTACAAAGCTACAAGACTCGCTAACGAGTTAAAAAATGGCAAACTTGATTAATCAATAATCACTTAACTGTTATTATAAAGCTGTCAACCTCAAAGTTGACAGCTTTTTTTTTACTCAAATAGCTACCTTGCCCTCTGCTTCTTTAGGCTTCGCCGGCACATGTTTATGTGACTTCGTGACTCTTTGACTTCGCCACCTGCTACTTCGCTACTCTGTGACTTCGTGACTCTTTTCCCGGCTACTTGCTACTCTGTGACTTCGTGACTCTGTGACTTTGTGACTTCGTGACTCTGCTGCTCCGATACTTCGCTACTTCGTGACCCCGTGACTCCGCTACTCGATTCTTTCCAATCTGTGACAAACAACTCAAATAATTAACATTTTACTCTCTTTTTTCATAATTTCAGACAAATAATTCTTTATTTTTTAGTATATTTCCGAACCGTGCAATAAAACATTTAATTAGGAGCAGAAGAGATGGCACTTTTTACAGGTGGCAAAAACTTGAAAAATTAACACAAGACAACGAGAAACTTACCAAGGAAGTTGCCAAGCTAAAACAACTTCACGACAAGCTCTCCCGCGAAAACGGTGAACTGAGACTCGAAAAGGGAAATCTGCTGATCGATATCGAAACTCTCAGGTCGCAGTTGAACACCTTTATGGAAAAGTATGTTGATGTTGAAGAGCTGGAAAGAAGGGCTGAAGAACTCAAAAATGAGATCGCAGGCTTGGAAGCCGGTCCCCAAACATCATTTGCTCCTGCAGTCTCACTTGATGATATTGCCCCTGCTCTAAGGGCGGAGATTGAGGAATTGCAATCTCGTAAAGCCTCTCTTGAAAGAGAAATTACTACCAAAGAGGCTTACCTTGAAAAATTAAATCAACAGTTTGATATGCTTGAAAAAGCTACTATGCAAACTCCGCTGTGAATTCAGACAGTGGTCTCGACCTTGCTGAGTTAAACTCTGAACAAGAATCTCTTCAGGAAATTATCCTCGACCTCAGAAGAGCCAAGATGGAACTCGAAGATGAGATATCCACTCTTCAAACTGTTAAAAGTGACCTCTCAGGAAGTAACTACGGAATGAGTGCACAAACATTTGAATCTATCATTCCCCAGACCGACAACGATGAACTTATTACCCTTA
This sequence comes from Ignavibacteriales bacterium, assembly GCA_016707285.1. Lineage (GTDB taxonomy): Bacteria > Bacteroidota > Ignavibacteria > Ignavibacteriales > Ignavibacteriaceae > UTCHB3. The sequence goes on along the minus strand of JADJIA010000003.1, from coordinate 370,653 downwards.
AACTTTCTCTTGAAGAAAAGAACGGCAAGTAAGAGAACTTGAAAATCGTGTTCTCGAAGAGCTTGCTGATAAAAATCTCGAAATTAATGCTCTTAAATCACAACTTGAGGAGAAAGATAGAAAAATCTCTTCAATGGGACTCGACGGTATCAGCTTCGGCGATACATCAGAACCTGAACTTCCCGCCTATCTGACAGGTGAGGAAACCGTTGTTGAAACTCAGACAAAAGCAGCTGATGAATCGGAACTCAACGATCTTATATCACAAAAAGACCTCCAAATTGAAAATCTGCTTGAGACTATCGCTTCGCTCCACCTTGAAATTGAATCTCTCCAAGCCGAAATTGACCAACTTCAATCAGCTCCGGATTTAACGGATAGTGAAACGCCCGAATCTCCGGTTAATGAGATGATGGATTATTCTGTGGATAAAACGGTTATTAAACCCGAACTTGTTACAGATTTGGATGATGAATCGGTTAATGTAGAGCTGGATCACCAACAGTTTTATGAGTCAGAAGAACCTGCTGCTCCTGAATTCCCTGAAGGATTTGATCCGGCACAGGCAGAGGAATTTATGACTCAGTTTAATGAGGAAATGGAACATATTAAAAATCTTACACAAGATTATGAAGCTCTCCAGGTAGAAAATGCAAATCTCGCTGCACGGCTTAATGAAGGTGAATTACATCTCGTGGAAGTAAACAGAATTTTGAAAGAAGTTGAAGAAGAGAATGAAAGATTAAATTCTGAAGTGGATAAACTTCTCGAAGAACTTGATACTCTGAAATCTGCTCAGTCACTTCAAGTTGAACCTGTAAATGTTTCTGCCTCTTTTGATGAGAAGGAGCAAATCCTTAATGATTATCTCAGTAAAAGAGAAAAACTGAGTACCGAGATTTCTTCCCTTAAAGCTGAGGCAGACAGATTGGCGTCCCTTACAAAAGCTCAAAGTGATGAACTTGACTCCGTTAAGGAAGAACTCGAAACTCTTAATGGACAAAAATCCGAAGCTATGACCCACCTTCAGCAGTTTGAAGAAAAGAAGACAATGATTAACAAAGAGCTTGTTTCTCTTGAGGAATCGAGACAATCATTGACATCAGAGGTTGAATCACTTGGCTCTAACATCAACAACCTCGAATCAACTTCAAAAGTACTTGAAGAAAAACAACTTAAAACTGAAGAACTCGTTCTCGAAGCTCTTAAATCGTTTAACCAGGAAGTTGTCGCTCTTCGCGAACAACAAACAAAACTACGCGCCGATATTCTCGATAAAGAGAGAGAAAAATCGCAGAAGGAAAGTGAGATCGAAAGAAGAGACATGGAACTTGGCGATCTTAAGTCAGAAATTAAAATTGCTGAAAAAGATCTCGTGAATATCAAACAACACATCAACAGCCTTAAAGATGAAAAAGACTCTCTGAACAAAAACCTGTTTGAATTAAAGGATACCGAAAAACGACTGAATATGATTGTTCAGGAACTTAAAAAGAATCGTGAAGGTCTGAAAGAAGAAAATACAGAACTCGAAAGAAAATTGAGCTCGATGTTTAACAGTTTCTCTAAACGACACTCCGAACTTGAAGAAAGAAGAGCCTCAATTGAAGAAAACATCAAGTTAAAACAATCAGAGCTCCGTGAAACTGAAGAAAAATCAGAAAATGCAAATATTGCTTTGAACAGACTAAAAACTGATATCCAAAATCTTGAAAATCAGAAAAATGAACTGGTGAGCAGCCTCGAAAGACTTAAAAAAATAGAGAATGAAGCCCACGAATCAAATACTGAATTTTAAAGTACGGTGACATTTCATGAATGAAAATATCGATAGTGGCGCTTTTTCTCCCGACTTTGATAACGAGCTGAATCTCAAAAAGATGGAGCTCGAAAAGGTTAAAGCCGAGGAAGAACGACTCACGACACGAATAAGGACCCTTCAACAAAACCTTATCGATCTCGAGACTAAAGAGACTTCGCGGCTTAGCAGTTTTAAATCTCTTTATTCAAAAGAGAAGGAATTGCTCATCAACGATGTGGAAAGTCTGAAAAGAGAGAAACTTGAACTCGAAGAGAAAAACTCCGAACTTGCTGATGGTGTCTCCCAAAACGAGGCAAAACTTCTAAAACTGTTGTCGGATCTCTCCGCAAAAACAAAACTTGTTGCTTCCCTCGATTCCTATCTCCCGCAATTGGATTCTTCCATGCATGAGAAAGAAAGAGACTTTAACAGAATCCTCCGGGAAATCGAGCTGAACGATGAAAAACTTTCGCATCTCTTAAAAAGACTTGAACATGTTAATCGTGAGTTTGAAATCAAAAAATTGCAACTTGACTCATACGAATCTTCCCTCCTGAATACTCAAACTCTTTTGAGTGAATTGGAAGGTAAAGTTGCTAAATATGACGGTCTTAAAAACGAAATCTTCAGAAATATCAAAAATTCGATTCAAAAGGAAAATTCTCTAAAAGAGAAAATTTCCCGGCTCGAAAAACACCTTGATACTCTCGAATCTAATCGTTTTGAAATAGAGTCCAATCTTCTTAAAGCGGAAGAGAACTATATATCAATGGCAGCCACTTTTAAAGATGAACTTAACTCTGTGAAGATTAAACACCGTGATATTTCGAAAAAACTGATCGATAAAGAGCTGACTCTGTTCAAAAAGACAGAAGAGATTGTCAGGAAAGAGAAACTTCTCACCGGTCTTGAAATTGAGTTTAGAGCAATTGAATATAGAATTAAAGTGGCGTCTGAAGAAGTTCAATCTCATTCAGCAAGAAAATTAAAACTGCAGGAAGAAATACTTCAACTCTCAGGTGAAAAAATTAAACTTGAAAATTCAAGAGACGGGCTCCTGCTCGAACTTGAAAAAGCAGGTGAAAAATCCACTGAGACCGAAGAAAGTTTTGTTAAGGTTCTACAAAATTTCAAAGATGAGATCGAATCGTTAAAACTCGCCAGAGATGCTGCCCAAAATGAATACACTCTGATGGAAGAAAGATTACAAATTCTGCGTAATGATGCTCTCAAATCGGAAAGAAATTTTTCGGGAACCGTTCTTGAAAACGACCAGCTTATTGCCGATCGGGATGCCCTCACTCGTGAAATATCAAAACTTATCGAGTTAAAATCCAAACTTGAATCATCTGCCTCTATAGAGGATGAAATTGTTTTGGAACCTGTGGAAGAACCCGGGGCTGAAGTTGTTACCCAACAAGAGGAAGAAACAACTAAAGAAATCGAGCGTATTATTCCACCATATGGTTATAGTGGAATTGATAAAGAATTGCTTAGTTACCTCTCATCAGAATTGGAAGATTTTGGAAGTGAGTCGATAAAAAAGGAACTTGAAAACCTGACTGCAACACTTCAGGATGATTCAAAGGAATTGGATTTGCCCGAAATGAAGCTGCAATCACCACCAAATGCCGATGAATTAAAAGACCTTATTAAAAAAATCAACGAAAATCCTGCTGAAGAAGAAGAAATATAAATATATCTCTTGCTTATTTTTCCATTTCTTCATAAATTGATGCCTTGATTTTTTTAATTTTCCCGGCGGGGTAGCTCAGCAGGTTAGAGCAGTGGAATCATAATCCACGTGTCGGGGGTTCGAGTCCCTCCCCCGCTACCAATATTTTTTTTGGAGAATAGATGTTTAGTTTTTTTAGCATAGTTATTATCATCCTGGCAATTTTGCTTATTGTTATCGTATTGATGCAACAATCAAAAGGAAGTGGCCTTACTGCTACTTTTGGTGGCGGTAGCATGGGTAGCATGTTTGGTACCCGTCGTACTGCGGATTTCCTTGCAAAAGCTACATGGGGTATGGCAGCTGCCATTGCCATTCTTACAATTCTGGTTAATGGATTTTTCCTCCCAAAAGGTTCCGATGCAGAAAGTGTGATACAACAGGGTACACCAACTCAAACCGCTCCTGCTAATCCGGGTGGAAGCCAGCCGGCAAAATAATCCCGAATATTTACTTTTTAAAGCTGTTGTCTTTCTGGGATAACAGCTTTTTTTTTTGTTACAGAGAGTTAATCAAATATTCAAATATTTGATCCTGCACTCCACGATAAAAATCGGGATAACCCGCTGAAAAATTAAAGAACACAGCCCCTATCAAATCTCTCCCTTTCTTCGTTTTAAAATAGCCGCTCAACGTTATTACTCCCCTGAGTGTTCCGGTTTTTCCGTGTAGGTTGTTTTCACCATTGGCATCCTGCATCCTTCCCCTTAGAGTTCCATCAACACCTGAAATACTAAGAGTTGAATAAAACTGACTCCTGAACACAATGTTGGAATAGATGTATTGATAGATACTTACTATCACTCCTGTCGGTATGTAATTCCTCCTTGAAAGTCCACTCCCATCCGCCAATGTTGTCCCCTTAAGATATGCTCCACAATCGTTTAAAAAAGCCATACAAAGTTTTATCCCGTTTTTGGTACTGCCCCTCTCTCCGTTTACGGCAGCACTGATCAGTTTCATTGTATATTCAGCGAGGAAATTGTCGCTTCGTTTATTAACAGTCTTTAACAGATCTGACAATTTGATTTCTACCGACTTTATCAGCGTTGAATTACCCGGAGTCTCACCCGACACCGCTTCACCCCTTACAACTATCCCTGCGTTAACCAGGAGCTGCTTAAATCGCTGAGCTATGGCAACAGGTGGACTTGTAAATTTTTTACCGCTTAGAAAGGTGTTTTTATCAACAACCAATGCTGAGAGTGGATATGTCTCATAGTCTCCTTCACCGGCTCCAACATATTGTGATCTTTCATACTGTTCGTCAAAATATGTATCATCACCAACAACATCTCCATCAATTACTTTAATTCCCTGCTGCTTAACTCTTGAAACAAAGTTCTCAAGGTCTTTTGAAGTGAAAAATGGATTTCCCTGCGCTCGAAGATATATACTCCCGTTAAGTGTGCCTGAATTATCAACCCTGCCCGAATATCTTAGTTCTGTTGCCAGAAGGTAATCCCCCCCAAGAAGATGAAGAGCAGCAGCACTTGTTACAACCTTTGTGTTTGAGGCAGGAATCAATGGCAGTCTGTGAGCCCGGGTGTAAACAGTGTCCATCGTCTCTGCATCTATGATCAAAATGGAATAGTCTGAACCCGCAGGTACCTTCGCTATTATTTCATTTATCCCACCCCGCACCTCTGAATATTGACCATGGGATACCGTTACAAATAAGATCAGAATTAAAAATTGTAAATATATTTTCACTACAACCTGAGAAGTTTGTTGACAATGGAATTATTTATAAAGCTTGCATTGTTTAATTTAAAGATATGAATTATCAATTTTACTCGAAACCTAAAAAAGAGGAACTAATGGAAGGAAAAAGAAGACCTGTAAAATCTTATAAAAAAGAGGAATTTCTAAATTCGAGCGAAGCAAGAACTGTAAGGATACTTTCTGAATACCTCGATCCTGATGCAAAATTTAAAAGAAATGAAATTACTGATACCATTGTGTTTTTTGGATCAGCAAGAATTAAACCTAAAAATAAAGTACTTCAGGAAATAGCAGATTTTAAGAAAAGTGAAACCGGTGGAGAAGAAGAGATAAGGCAACTTCATAGAGCACTTGAAGCATCAAGATATTATGAGGAAGCTGTTGAACTCGCCAGACTCACAGGTGAGTATCTGAATTTAAAGTCCACCGATGAAGAGGGTTATGCCATTGTTACAGGTGGTGGACCCGGTATTATGGAAGCCGCCAACAAAGGAGCAACACTCGCCGGATGTAAATCGGTTGGTTTAACCATAAGCCTTCCAAATGAAGAGAGTATGAACGACTTCGTGGTAGATGAACTTGGATTCGAATTCCACTACTTCTTTATGCGGAAATTCTGGTTCGCATATTTAGCGAAAGCTGTGATCATTTTCCCGGGTGGATTTGGAACCCTGGATGAAATGTTTGAAATCCTTACTCTTGTTCAGACAAGAAAAATGACAAAGGATATGAAAATAATCCTCTACGGGTCAGATTTTTGGAACGATCTCATAAATTTCGACAAATTGATCGATCTGGGCACTATCTCACCGGGTGATGTGAATATATTTGAAGTCCACGACACTCCTGAAGATGCATTTAAATCTTTGAAGTCGTATATGGAAGCGAGACAACCAAAATAGTTCCTGCCTCCTTCTGGTGAGAGACTCGCTTAAAAGCGGGTCACTTCATCTCAGCATTAAGTTAAAAAAAGGTCTGTGCCTTATATCTTTCGATATCAAGGCACAAACCAAATCAAAATCTGCTAAGAGTTGAGGGTATAACTAATCTTTATTGTCTGTTCTGTGAGCTCTTCTCTCCGCTTTTATCCTCTCCATCCTTTTTTTGATGGAAGGTTTAACGAAGAAAGTTCTCTTCTTATATTCTTTCAGTATTCCTGAGCGTTCATATTTCTTTTTGAAACGCTTCAGCGCTTTATCAATCGATTCGTTTTCTTGTACAGTAATGCCTATCAAGCTAATACCTTTCTTAGTTGGTGGAAGCCAATAATTTTTTTATACCTTTACTCTGAAATTCAACAGTTAACGATACCTTTGTTGATGAAAGATGGGATTTCGATTTGACAACGCCAAAATCTTCCCAGCCTTTATGAAACAAAACGCTGCCGATTTCATAATCTCTGTCGGGCGAGTAGTCAACTGCTTCACCCATATCAATGTTCTTTACAGAAATCCTGTCGTCTCTGATGATATCATCGAGAGTAATGACAAGTTTATTCTTGCACTTTTTACATTTAGCCCAATACGCCTCTTCGCCAAAAGCCTCGCCAGCGGGTGTGGCAATTTCCATTTTGGTTACAGCTGCGCATGTTCTACAGAATGCTTCTATGTTCTTTGTTAGTCGTGCCATATAATTTAAATTTTAGCTTTAAAATATACGTAAGATTTTCCCCTTTTCAAACAGGAAAGGGGAAAATCGTCAGTGTTAAAAATGTTTTTTTTCTCTTTTACGGTTTTTATCGCCAAAAGAAGGCCTGTCAGACTTTTTTTCACGGGAATTGAACTCCTTAAAGCGTCTGGTGGAGTCTCCCCCAGGCGCCCCGTCTGAGCTCTTTTTACCTCGATAACCACCGGAAGATCCTTCTGAACTGCCGCCGGAACCGCCTTCAGAGCTTCTGCCACGGTATCCACCACCTGAAGATGAACCACCTTCAGAGCTTCTGCCACGATAGCCGCCACCTGAAGATGAACCGCCTTCAGAGCTTCTGCCACGGTATCCACCACCTGAAGATGAACCGCCTTCAGAGCTTCTGCCACGGTATCCACCGCCTGAAGATGAACCGCCTTCAGAGCTTCTACCACGGTATCCACCGCCTGAAGATGAACCTTCGGAGTTTCCACCACGGTATCCACCACCTGAAGATGAACCTTCATAACTTTTTTTACCTTTGTAGCCACCACCGGAGGATGAACCACCGGAACGACTTCTGCCAAATCCACCTCTGTCACCGCCACCATAACTTCTGGGACGATCACTGCTGTAAGATCTTCTTGGACGATCAGGATCACCCGGTTTCTTCTCAGAAACTTCAACAGAAATTTTTCTTCCTCTCATCTCTTTATCTTCAAAGGCTTTCAGAATCACATCTGTAAACTCTGCATCTGCTTCGAAAAATGAGAAATTTCTCTGAAGTTCAATTTCGCCAATCTGAATGTCTGCAAATCCGGTATAATCGTTAATTAACCCCATTAGAGTACCCGGTTTTACATTGTCTGTTTTTCCAATATTTATAAAAAAGCGGGCAAAGTTAACATCAGATCTTGAGGTCTTTCCGGTCGATTTTCCTTCTTTAGGGGCATTCAACTCTGCGCTGTTTTTATAATAATCAAGGAAACGGTTAAATTCAACCGAAACAAATTTCATTATAAGCTCTTCACGGTCAAGCCATTCAAGTTTTCTGTAAATCTCAGGGAGGAACGATTCAATTTGGGTATGATCAACTTCAACTTTTTCCATTCTGTCGATAAGGTGGAAAAGCTGCTTTTCACAGATAACTTTACCGTTTGGAACTTCTTCATAAGTGAATTTTTTGTTGATCTGTTTTTCAATTCTGGTTATCAAATGTTTCTCTTTTTGATTTGAGATAACAATTGAGGTTCCCTTTTTACCGGCTCTGCCGGTTCTGCCACTTCTGTGTGTGTAGAGTTCAATCTCTTCAGGCAGACTGTAATTGATAATATGTGTCAGATTATCAACATCAAGCCCTCTTGCTGCCACATCGGTTGCAACGAGTATCTGAAGGTGTTTAATTCTGAATTTGTTCATTACCGAATCACGCTGAGCCTGGCTGAGGTCTCCGTGTAACGCATCTGCATTGTAACCGTCACGCATTAAAAGATCAGCAACTTCCTGGGTTTCTTTACGGGTTCTGCAGAATACTATTCCGTAAATCTCAGGATTAAAATCAACTATTCGTTTCAGAGCGAGGTATCTGTCTTTGGCATAAACCATAAAACAAACATGATTAACATTCTCTGCACCTGAATTTTTTGCCGATTGTTATTTCAACCGGATTATCCATATATCTTTTAATGATGCCCGTAATCTCTGATGGCATGGTAGCCGAGAAAAGAAGCATGTTTTTGTCTTCCGGTGTCTCAGATAAAATCGCTTCGAGTTCATCTCTGAAACCCATGTTCAACATTTCATCTGCTTCGTCGAGTACAACGGTTTCAACTTCAGAGATATTAATCTCTTTTCTGTTGATAAGATCGAGCAATCTGCCCGGTGTTGCAGAAATAATCTGTGCACCATTCTTTACGAGCTTAATCTGTCTTTCAATACTTGCTCCACCAAAAACTGCAGCGACTTTAACGCCCTCTTTATATTTTGAGTAGTTTGCAAGATCATCAGCTATTTGAAGACAAAGTTCACGGGTCGGGCTAAGTATAAGCACCTGAACCTGTTTTTTGTTTACATCTAAATTTTGAAGTATCGGTATGCCAAATGCGGCTGTTTTTCCGGTTCCGGTTTGTGCTAATGCAATAACATCTTTACTGTTATCTTCGAGGAGAAGAGGAATTACCTGCTCCTGCACCGGCATAGGGGTTTCAAAACCCAACTCGGTGATGGCTCTAATAATGCTCTCTTCGATTCCTATTTCTTTAAACATATTTTCCTTGTATGTTTTGGGGATCAGCCATTTTGTTGCGAAATCACAAAGTCTCGAGTCGCAAAGTCAACTTTTTGTTACTCGTTTGTCTTTATTAATCGCTTTTCAACTGATCAAATGCTAAAAAATGAAGCCTGTTCATTTTTGTTAAAAGTAGATACTGGGGCAGTTACTTCTGAGCCAGAAGTAAATAAGTTGAACATAAAACCGGTTAGAAACTTTTCTCTAAGTCTGAGGTAAGCAAGAATCTCTATTTTTTGGAAGTTTTATATACCAATCGCCACTCTTACAGGCCGTTTACGGAAATTTTTAATTTCCAGCTTTAAATATACGAATATTTATGAATATTTGTCAATTATCTCGTTTGGGTGTAATAACAAGGACCGGACAATCAGAGTGTCTGATTACCTTCTCTGCAACACTGCCAAGCAGAGTATGAAGAAGTCCTGTTTTACCCTGTGTGGCTATAACAATCAAGTCAATCTTTGTTTCTGCGGCATACTTCACTATTTCGGCGTGACTGACACCAAATCTGAATACCTTTCTCAATCTTTACTTCACCAAATTTCTCTTTCATCTGGGCAATACATTCGTCCATCTCCCTGTTTGCCTGCTCCCGAAGTTCGTTTTCGATCCTTTCCTGAGTCAAGTCGAAAGTCCTTATTGCAAGAATCGGTTTAAAATCCTCAATCACATTGAGCAGATGAATTGTTGCATCATACTTCAAGGCTCTTTCAACAGCATATTCTGCTGCTGCCATAGAGTATTTACTGAAATCAGTTGGAAATAATATATTTTTGATTGTTGTCATTATACGCCTCTATTCCAATCCACAAAAAAGAGATTTTAACTTTTCCGAATTTTCTTTCGAAACCACAGCCCTTACATTGGAACCACATTTGTTTATGACGATTCCCATGCTCTCTGCATCCTGTGTGTAACAAGAACCTGCCATTATGGTGGACATAATTTTATTGTCGAGATTTAATTTTTTCTCCGATGTAAGATATTTTTGATCCACTTCAAATATATAAAGCAAATTTCCTTTGCATCCTTCAAAACAACATGCCCAAATTTCTCTCCATTATCCTGGGATACCACAGCACCAACATATGTCCACCCTGTTGGGCACACCATTCGCACTGCATAACGAAGCCCCTTATCATGAAAAAACGACTTGATCGTATTTGAGTCACTTGATGCAATTTCGCAGGAGAGTTTTGAATCGAGTATGGCTTTAAAATTGTTCATCGCCATTTTGTCGAGACTAAATTTCGATTCGAGTACCTCAAGCTTGGGATCAATCTCCCCGTCAGTAACTCGAAATATAAAAAGTGTAAGAAATATTACCGCAACTGCGGCGGCATAAGCCCAGGGTCTGAGACTAAAAACAGGTTTTGAGGATGCAGGAGTCTCTTCAGGAAATTTCCCCGTCCTGAGATCCAACATTATTCTGTTTTTTAGGGAAGAAGGACAATTATTAAAACGGCATTTGTTTTTTACTGTCCTTTTTATTGTGGTCTGAACATGATATTCAAACTTCAGGTCGGGATCAGACTCAGAAAGTGTCCTGATCTTTGCCTGCAATAGAGAGTCATTAATTTCATTATCAACTAAAGCTGTAACCAACTCGGCGTATTCGTGTTTATCTTTATCGTGCATCATATCAACTAATTCTTAACATAACCTTTTGAACCCGCATAGTCATACAGTTTTGCATAAAGCATTTTTCTTGCTCTGTGCAAACGCGATCTGACGGTACCAACGGGGCAATCTATAAATTCAGCAATCTCTTCATAGGTGAATCCTTCAATATCAGCAAGTATCACTACTGTTCTGAAATCTTCTGGAAGCGAAGAGATGGCGGATGCCACCTGATCGTCTAAGAGATTATCAAAAATCTCTCTTTCAAGGTGGGCATCTTCAGTTGAAGAAGGTTTTACATTTTCGTAGTAATTTTCAACATCTTCATAATCAAATCTCTCAGGCTCTTTTGTCTTTTTTCGATAAGAATTTATGTAAGTGTTCTTCATGATCCTAAACAACCATGCCTTACAATTGGTTCCTTTCTCGAACTTGTCAAAAAACCTGAATGCACGCATGTAGGTATCTTGCACCAGGTCGTTCGCCTCGTCAGAGTCGCCCGTCATCCTCAATGCAAAATTGAACAGAGCATCCATGTGGGGAACGGCTTCCCGTTCAAAATCAGCGTAAAGATCGCCGTTATAGTTTTTAGTCATAAAGTCTTGTTAAAAAGTATAGAATCTCGATTGCTAATTATAACAAATAAATGTTAAAACACAAAAAAAGAGTGTTATATTTTTGTTAAGTGGAAAAATTTGCAGGGTGAGTTACGAATATTTAATCCCGCAGACAGGAGAAAAATGGTTGAGGGTGGAATTTCCTGCTATCCAGACTTTGCCTCGTCCGGGGCAGGGGGATTTGGGGTATGTCTCTGCTTCTATCCAGACTGAGCCCCTGCCGGGGCAGCACCCAAATCATCCGTGTTTAATCAAAAATCCCCTTTGCGTTCTTCGCGACCTTTGCGGTTTCATTTTTCGATCCTCTACCCCCCCTCCGTGAAATCTGTGTTAAATCCGTGTCATCCGTGGAACTATCCCACCCTCCCTGTCAAAGCAGTCGTATTATCTCAATTTAAGTGTATTTAAAGGTTTACCAATTCGATCTACAACATCGATAAAAAAGCCGTTAATGAGGGCAGATTCAACCTTTTCACCCCGGTAAAATAACAGATTGGCAACATTGCCCGATGCGATTGCGGCTTCTGATGATCGCCGTCCTTTTGGGGTGATTATATTTAGCGGAAGTTTTGTCCAGGGATCGGATTTTAACTCCCCACCGGGGATAATATTTGTAAATCCTTTTGCAACAAGACTGTAATAATTCTCGGAAGTAACAAGGTTTTCAATGGCTTCTTCACTGAGTTTTTCCCCTTTTCCCGGATGGTCGGGCATACCCGGTTTTAAAGTTTTTCCTCTAACCACTTTTAATCCTGTCAGATCATACTCTTTATAACCCGATTGCCTATCAAGTTTTCCAATTTGTTTGATCTCTCCCTCAAAATAGACGGGTACTTTATCACGCACTACTACTTCAGCATAGTTTATTCCGATATTTGTAACCACCCCGTTTAGCTCAACATTCCTGAGAAGTAAATCATACAACAGTTTTTTGTTTTCAGGGAGTGACTCATATTGAGTTGTCCCAAAAGTTGCAAATTCATTAAATGTTATCGACTTTATTGCTCCAAGGAAAAGGAGAAAATTTATACTTCTCTGGAAACTCCTCTCAAAATCATATTGCCAGCCACCACTTTCGATCAAAATAGTCGCAGCACCCAAACCCTGGAAAGTATCTCCAAATGCTTTTGGTTCAAATTCATCATCATATCTTCCAATGTGACCGGGAATTGTATCTCCGGCAAGATCAACCAACTGAGATATTAATTTCATTGCATCAAGCCGGTTTTTTGGAATGCTTCTTTGTCCATCCGAGGGAGGTGCAAGAAATGAAATGGTGGCGGGTCGGCCCGTTGTTCCAACTGCATGTACTCTCCCCTGGTCGTGAAGATTAAAAGCAAAATTGGGTTTTATTTTTTTGAAGGTGGACATCAGGAGTTTTGCTTCGGGGGTGGTCAGGTTTTTTGCATCACGATTAAGGTCGATCCCCTGTGAGTTGGTACGGGTAAACCGTTCGGCACCATCAGGATTAACAAGTGGCATAAACCAGATTGTTGTGTTTGCCAAAATCGAATCCCTGAATTCTTTGTAATAACCGGGATTTTTTATAAAGTTGAAGAGATCAAAAAGTGCCGCATTTGCCGTGGGTTCATCTCCATGCATCTGCGCCCACATAAATATCTTCTTTTTGCCTGTACCCGTTTTTACCAGGAAGATATCCCTTCCCTGAGCAGATTTCCCTGCGGTTGTTACTTCAAAAAGTGGATTGGTTCGGAGAGAATCGACAAGTTTTACAATCTCTTTGTGTGAATAATAGCGATCGATTAGCGACTTCTCTTTGTAACTCTGATAATCTTTGTAAATATTTTTTATCATAATATTCTTCTGATTTACATCATTCCCAACGGGGGTTATGGATGCCACTGTGAGGAGAACTGAGTATAGAAGTGTCGTAAGACCGGAGGTCAAAATCAACGGCATTAGAATTTACCCGCCATTTAATTGACACCTCTCAATACATCGTTCCGAGTGTGATTGTAAGGTAAACTCCCGAGAGATTTTCCCTGAAGACTCCTTTCATCCCCTCAACACCGCCATTAAATAGATGAGAATAGTAATAACGAACATTAAGTCCCAACAAATTCCGTTTGTTGATCCCAAAGTTTGCACCAATTCCGGCATAGCCGCCAAGAGCCACTTGAGCCTTCGCCGAACCAAATGAACTAAAAAATTCTTTTTCAAATGGAGTGGTAACAACAAGATTTGGTCCCACACCCAAAGCAATATATGGGCGCAGATTTTCTGTCAGGCTCTCCTTGAACAATCTGTATTGTAAACCGACAGAAAATGGTATCTGGAATATCCTGTTTTGTTTCCCGACTACAATTATTCTACCCCAATAATCGATATATTCAAACTCACGCTCATCTTTAACTTCGCTGATTGAGAAATCAACAAACCCGGTAAGTTCATCCGAGAGTTCTCTCCTGTAAAATCCACCCAAACCAAACCCGCCTTCACCGATCATGATATCCAGTCCAAGTGTATTGGCAGGAAATGTCATCGGTTCTACCGGTGGTGCCACGTCTCCAAGTTTTTGTGCAAATAAAAACATCGGAGAGAGCAAAAGTATCAATGCTAATTTTCTCATTTTTTATTATCTTTTATTACAAAGTGTGAAAATTTAAAATTTTAGTTTTCCCGGCATAAGTTAATGATAATTTCAGATAATAATCAAGGTTATCCGCCGTTACCTGAAATAATTTTACCCATGTATTTTAAAACCGGTTTGATATGATACTTACACCTCTCAACAATTTTAAGGGATTTGATCTCGATAATCATCTTTTGGATATTCGTGCCCAAAGAACTTCACCCGACTTGCTTGTTATTCTGCCAACAAACAGAAAACAGAGAGAATTCAAAAAGTATCTCGCCACCAATTTTCAAGGCAAACTTACACTCCCGACTGAAACCATCAGAAGCCTTGCACTAAAAATCGCAAAAAAGATCGAACCACATTTTCAAATAATCCCCGAAGAGATTCTGGATATCTACCTTGCTGAAATTGTCGCCGGGATGAAAGATAATGATCTTGTAAAGAATTTCACCCGTGGTTCGGTGGAACTGATCAAAAACACGATCTCTGAATTTAAAGAAAACGGCACCAACCTCAACTCTCTTATACTCGACTTAAAAGAGCTGAACCCTGTAAATGTTGAAAAAGCGTTACTCCTTGCCAGAATTTGGACTGAACTCGACATCAAACTTAAAGAGAGCAAAATGAAGGAGATGGGAGATGTTTATCTCCTCCTTCAGGCAAATAAATGGAGAATCCCGGAAGCTTTTAAGAGTCTATTCCCTGCCGTTCAACAGGTTTTTATGCAAAACTTCATCGAACTTGTTTCCCCTGAAATTGATCTTGTTGAGGGTATAACCACCGCGATTTCCAACAAAATTTATATCGAGTTCGATTATTCAAAATATAACAGTAACCTGTTTGAAAAAATTGAAAACTGTTTTTCCCGACTCGAAACAGCCGGATTCAGGGAATATACCGACCCACGGGAAGACCGTTCGCCACAATTTTTTTCTCTCGTTAGAGAAAACCTCTTTAAGTCGGGAAAAAAACAAAAAACTGACCTCAAAAACATTTTTGAATTTGAAGGTTCCACCCTGCATGATGAAGTAACATTGGTTGCAAAGACTATAAAAAAACTCCTTCTTGAGGATAAACAGTCGCTCCCTTCAGATGTTTGTGTGCTTTTCCACAGAGTTGGTAATTATACCCCATGGGTAAGGTCCATATTTAATTCCTACGGCATCCCCGTGAATATCACCGACCGTTACAAAGCCGGCGATTTTAGTTCTGTAAGTGGAATCATAGACCTGCTGAATATTATCAATACCAATTTTAATCTAAAATCGGTTTTTAGAGCTTTATCTTATCCCGTTTTGCAAAAAAGATATGGAAGTGCAGGTAATTTTAAAAAAGCGTGTGCACTCACAGGGGTCACTTCCCGTTACGACCGAATGTATAAATATATGACTGAACAGCTCCAGTCATATAATCCTGTTGAACCTTTGGATGATGATGAAGATGATATTGATGAAACCAACCCGGCCACAATTTTAGCCTCAGCTCTAAAAACCCTTGAGACACTAAAAAACGATTTGGACGACTTAACAAAAACCCAGGAACCTGCTGAATTTTACCACTCGTTTGAAAAATTAATGAGAAATATTAACTACCTCGCTGAGTTTATCGCACAAAGCGACAATTCAGGTCTCTATAACATCAGAGCACTAACCCAATTTTTGAATGCAGCGGGTTACCTCTTTAATGTTTTACAATTGCACGATAATAAATCCCGCACTTTTGAAGAATACTTTGAGATAATGACCAATCTTTCACAAGAGACCAGATTTAACCTCATAGAACAGCCTGAAACAGGAGTTATGATCACCTCACCAAATGAGGTTCGTGGTCTGAAATTTAAACATGTTTTTATCTGCGCATTAAACGACGGTGATTTCCCCACTCGCTATCGCCCTGGTATCTTTAAATATGATGGTGCATCAGAACAGATCAGGAAACACTCGGCGGAAGAGAGAATTTTATTTTATCAGGCTCTCTCATCCTGGAAAGGAAAAGAAGATGGAAAACTCTTTTTAACAGGAAGTAAAAGAACCTCAGGAAAAGAGAATGTGGAATCATTCTTTAAAAGAGAGATGAAAGACATTTTTACCGTTTCACAGGTTGATGTTTCTACAATGCCCGATTATCTCTACTCATGGAGTGACCTGAATGCCGCTTTTGAATCGATTCCCCGTGAAAAAAAACTTGAGGTTTTCCCTGCAACAGAAAACTCATATCAGCCCGGATTTCACGAAATCGAAAAAAGGCGTCAAATCTACCGCAGCCAAAACAACATCGATGGAGACGGAGCCAAAAACGCCTGGTCGGGTTTTATCACATTTGATGAAAACGATGAAACTCCCGTCTCGATCCCGATTCTTCACAGGGTAAATGAAGAATTTTCTGCCACATCTCTCGAAAGTTATGCTGCCTGCCCCTATCAATTTTTTGTCCGTCACATCTTAAAGGCATCTCCGGCGGAAGAAATATCCGAGGAACTGGAAGCGAGAGAATTTGGAACTCTTCTCCATGAAATTTTAAAGACCTTCCACCTTAACCTTAAAAACGAAGGTAAATCACTGGCAAATTGTTCTGATGAGGATTTGAAGGAATTTCTCGATCAGATAATCTCCATTGCATTAGACAACTCAATCGTGGATCTCCCGGGACTGATGGATACTGAATCATTCCTTGCAGCAGAAAAAATCCTCGGTATAGCCGGCAATAATGTATTTTCCATCCTCTATAAGTACCTCGACGAAGCACGAAAGGAACCGGCAGATCTTCTGCCTTCTCTTTTTGAAAACAAGTTCAGCGGTTTTAAAGATCAAAGGGTTAAACTCTGAAACCCGTAAAATACCGTATGAAATAAAAATTCGCGGCATCATCGACAGGATTGATATCAATGAAGAGGATGAATGTTATAAAATAATTGATTATAAATCAGGAGGCTCAGACTATCCCGAACCTGAAATAAGGAATGGACATAAACTTCAGATTCCAATATATCTGATGGCAACCGTTAAAAATAAAGTGACTGACCTTCCCAAACATCACCTTTATCTGCATCCGGCAATATTTTCGTTAAAATATCATGAGAAGGAATTTGGAAAAAAAGACTTGACATACCCAAAAGGTGGTGTCGATAACCACGAAACTGCCAAATCCAAGTGGGATGACTTATTAACCGTTTCAGAAGAATTTATACAAAAGTATGTTCTATCCATGCTGCATGGTGAGTTTCCGCTGTCCAAAGATATTTCAGCAAAAAAACCACCATGCACATGGTGTAACCTCGACGCCCTCTGCCGCGTTAAGGATTATAACGGTTAATCATTTTGTATAGGGCAATCGGGACAATTACCACTCCTCACCCAAACGGTTTAAATCTGTGACTTCGTGACTCTGTGACTTTGCCCCCTTAAGGATTATAATGCTTCACAAGCGTCTCAAGCCCCTTCAGAATCATGAGTTCCGCCTGCCCATAAGGAGTGGTGTGGGCTTTTAAGAGTGCTTGAACTTCAGTAAGAGTTGTGGCATCAGGTTTGTTTGCCGAATAAACAGCCTCTAACAGTTTAGGTGTAAGCTTACTAATAGCTTCCAAATTCCCGGCGTGAGGTCTGATCTCTTTTAAAATGGGTTTTCTGTCGATCAAAGCGAGCAACTCTTTTGATCCTGCCTGCCAGGTGTTAAGCTGTTGAATCAAGGCATCATAAGTCGATTTTCCTCTCGACTTTATCAACGACTCAATCATTTCATTAAACTTTCGAGCAGTCTCTGCATCGGGACGGGCAGCATCAACAACCCTCGTGTAAGGAGAGTATTGGGTATATTTAACTCCAAGACGGTGCCGTTTATATTCTTTAACCGGCTCAAGAACATCAACCAACATCTTCAACGGGTTAACATCTTCACCACCCGTAAGTCTTCTCAACATCATCAGATAATTTTTTTCGTGAAGTAAGCCAACTTCTTCAAGTTGCAGGCTTATCTTTCCAATCCTTCTATACATATCCTGAACATTATTCACCGAATTATGCGACCAGAATCTCTCCGCTATTGCAGCTGTTCTGGGCCAAATCCTCGAATCAACATTTTCGTTGGTAACAAGTTCTGCCCACATTGTGGCTTCACCACCAAGGATATTGTCAGCTTGTGATTGGGGCAAAACTGTGTCAGGTGAAATTGGGTGATTTAGATAATGGAACGCAGTTGACTGAATCAAATCGATGTAATAACCATTAGAAAGAATCACCTGGTAACCATCCTTTGATGCCTGAAGCAAGGCTTTTTTCCCGCGCCATGAGTGGATTACGATATTTTTGGGCATTTCAGGCTGAAGAATCTCATCCCAGCCAACCATTTTTTTGTTGTTTTTTTCCAGTATTTTAAGAATTCTGGTATTAAAATATGCCTGAAGTTGATGTTCATCCTTATAATTGTTTTTTTTCATAAACTCCTGAATTTCAATACTCTCTTTCCAATGATCAGACTTTACCTCATCACCTCCAATGTGAAAGTATTCATCCGGGAATAACCCTGCCATCTCGGTAAACAGCTTGTCCAAAAATTCATAAGTGGATTCTTTTGTGGGGTCCATTACGGGACCAAATATCCCCCAGTTTCTTTCTATTTTATATTGTCCCGGTTTACTGCTAAGCTCGGGATGCCCGACAAACCATGCTGTGGTGTGCCCCGGTACATCAAATTCGGGATAAACTCTGATCCCTCTGTCACCAGCATAAGCTATAATATGTTTAATCTGTTCCTGTGTGAAATAGTTGCCATCGGAACCCATTTCATGCAATCTTGGGAAAACCTTGCTTTCGATCCTGAATCCCTGATCTTCAGAAAGATGCAGGTGCAAAACATTCATTTTTACGGCAGCCATTCCATCAATGTTACGGAGTACCATTTCAAGTGGCATCCAATGACGACAAGGATCGATCATCAATCCACGCCATTTGTAAAAAGGTAAATCATTTATGGTTACAAATGGTAAATAAAATCCTTCGTTGTCATTTGTTACAAGTTGGAGAAGTGTTTCAAGCCCTCTCATTGCACCAAAATCAGTAACCGCTGTCAGTTTTATTCCCGTTTCAGTAACTGTCAGTTTGTAACTTTCATCCTCACCAACTTTAAGTTCTCCTTCCCTTTCAAAACTGATTCTAACAACAGGATTCACAAGTGAATCAGCCCCTGAAACATTATCCTGAAGGAAAAAGAGACCTGTCCTTCCGGAGAGTCTTCTTAAAACACCCGTTGCATACTTTGCAAGTCGAGGAGTGATTTTCCCCTCAATTTTCATCTTCAGTGATGGATCAAGTTTAAATTTTCCATCCTGTAATTTAACTTCCCTTGGCACGGGCATTAAGTTTAAATCGGAGGGGCTTTGAGCCATAACAACTCCTGAAATTAATATTGTCACAAATAAAACTGATGTTAAATAACTTTTTAGATGGTTTTTCATCTTTATTCTCCGTTTGTATCAAGATTTTTATACCATACCGTATAAAGCAAGTAGCTCAAAACTGCGAGTATAAAAAACAAAATAATGAAAGTGGTCCAGTCACGCAAAACAACAACCATCGCAGTTGCAAAAAGTGTCAACTGCCAGGGTACCGATATAAAACCTGAAATAATGTCCCTTTTGTTCTCTTTTTTTATAGAAGCTCTCGACTCGGGATCGATTTGTTCTGCGATTTTCCCCCAAAAACCAAAAGGTCTTGTCTTTAAATAAAATTTTGACAACACTTCATCTTCAGTTGGCTCTGTTAACAGGGTGACTATCACTGTACCCGTGAAGGAAAGTACACTAACGGCAAGAAACGAAATGTATTCAGGAGACCCGGGAAACAAAAGTCCTTGAACAATTGCGGTTGTCATCCCTGCAAAAACTCCGGCTGTGAACCCGTAGCCGTTTAACCGCCACCAATACCACCTTATTATGAGAGGAACTATCAACCCAGCCCCCATACTCATGGTAAGCCATCCCCATATCTCATTTATGCTGCCAATAAAAAGTGTGAGGATTAATCCACCAGCAACCACGGCAACAGATGCCAATCGACTTTGATTCACAAGACTCTTTTGTGATGCATCGGGTTTAATAAAACTTCTATAGATATCGTTAACCCAATAAGAAGCTCCCGCATTAACAATTGAGACGAATGTTGACATGGCAGCCGACATTAACCCCGCTATCAACAACCCCTTAAAGCCAACAGGGATGAGTTTGTCAACAACAACGGGAAGGGCAAGTTCAGGATCCTGAATGATATTCCCTGAACTGTTTCCGTAAACAATCGCCATAATCGCTATTGCTGCGGTAAAGGGCCAGCGGAATGTAAGCAAAACTGTCCAAAAAAGTGAAAGAAGCCCTGCATCACGATCACTTCTTGCTGCATTATATCTTTGCATCATATATCCACCCGTTCCTCCACTCCCCTCTATCACGGTTTTTGCCAGGTAAAAGAAGATCGAAATGCCAAAAAGGTTATAGATGGAATATCTCGATTCTTCAGGAAAATTTAGCTCCCACTTTGGGAAAATATTAACCCAGTCTTCCCTCGCAACAGTCTGACTGATAAATCCCCCATCGAAGGTTGGAGTAGAAATTGTGAAAGTCTCCGGTAGAAAATATTGTGTCATCGAAATGTAGATGACAACAAAAATCGATAACAGAATTATCCCCCCCTGGATAACATCTGTCCAAACCACCCCGTATAATCCGCTGGCGGCTGTATATACAAGTGCAATGGAGACCATGATAACAGATGCAATAAAATCCGGTTTAACACCCCATATCTCAGGAAGCTGTAAAAACTCTCCAATAAACTTTCCCGATCCGATGGCAAAATAACCCGTAATGGCTATGGTACTCATTAAAACAGCTACAGCACACACCAATCTTGCAATTTTCCCCTGTCTGCTGTTGCCAAACCTGAATACCATCCACTCCGCCAGAGTCATCACCCGGGCTCTTCGGTTCCACTTCCCCATAAATACCATCATAAATGCCATTATGAGAACAATTCCACCCCTGATCTCAACAAAATATCCCTGCGCCCCCAAAGCATAAATGAGTGCAACATTTATCATTGTTCCGCTAACATCGATGTTTGAAGCCATTCCCGATGCCCCAAGTGCCCACCATTTTAAACTTCGATCACCAAGAAAAAACGAATCGATACTCTTGGAAGCCTTCTTCTCGAACCACATTCCAATGATTAAAATTCCAACCAGATATACCACCACAATAGAGTAATCAATTATTTCCATTTGTGGAGCCTTGTTAAATTTCCATCATAAAATTGTCAACTTTCAAAGGACCTCTGAGGCTGTTGGTCAGTATTATTTCATCAGCTTCCGCCAAATCATGCGGAAAGAGTTCCACCTCAAAACATCTGTTTGCTTCCATAAAGAGTTTTCTTCCAACTCCCGCTAACAAGCCACACTTCACCGGGGGAGTCAGGTATTCGTTCCTCTGACGAATAAAAAGATTGGAAATCCCTCCCTCACATACTTCTCCCCGCTCATTCAAATATAACAAATCAAACAATCCACCTTTGACTGTTAAAGCCCTCTCGGAATCATAAAGCTGTCTGTGAGTCGATTTGAAGTAGAGGTACCTGTCATCGCTGGAGATCCTTGAACTTGAGATTGCTACATCTATTTTATCCGGCAATGGTGTCAATTTCCCGATTCGTACCTCGACTTTGCCATACTTCCAAAGCAACAGTTTTACACGATATTCACCCGAACTAAAATCACTCGAAATGGCCTTTTTTAATTCTTTAAGAATCTCTTTTTCATCATAATGAAATAAATTCAGTTTTGCAGATTTTTTAAGACGGGACAAGTGATGTTTCAAATTTGGTATTTCAGAATCTCTAAGGAGCATGGTTTCAAAAAGTTGATATTCCATGACAGGTGCCACAAAAAACTTCCCTTTTAACACACATTCATCAAATTCCTTTTCAGGATCCGAATCCCACACTATTCCACTTCCCAATCCGGCGCGCCCCGTGTTATATCCCTTGAATACAGTAAGGGTTCTGATTGCAATATTAAAAGTCATTTGATCACCATGAAGATAACCGATACTACCGGTGTATAATCCTCTTCTCCGATTTTCCAGAGACCTGATTATCTCCATTGAACTTATTTTGGGTGCCCCTGTTATCGAACCACAGGGGTAAAGTGCATCAAACATTTGATATAGAGATGTATCCTTCCGCAAATCCCCCTCAATCTCGGAGATCATCTGGAAAACCGTCTCATATCTCTCTGCCTTACACTTTGAGATCATCCTCAAAGGACCTTCCATGCCCAACTTGTGAAGATCATTCCGAAGAAGATCAACTATCATCAGGTTTTCTGCTCTCTCTTTGGGATCATTAATAAATTTTCTCTTGATTTTATCTATCTCGTCAGGGTTTGCAGGTAATTTTGCAGTTCCTTTCATTGGGGCGACCCTGATGGTATCACCATCAGCTTTAAAAAACAGTTCCGGAGAAAGTGATAAAATAAATTTTGTGGGAAGATTGATGAATGCAGAATATTGTGTGGACTGATTAAACAAAAGAGATGTATAAAATGCAGCAGGATTTCCGGTTAAATTAAATAAATATTCCATTGTCAGATTTATCTGATAGGTATCACCTGACCTGATCTTTTCTTTTATTTCTTCAACTTTAATCAGATATTCTGATACAGGCTTATAATTGTAACGGGAAATGCGATTCTCTTTTTCCTGTGGAATCCCGCGGTTTACTCCTCTCAAATCATAATACTCGGTTTGATTTTCAGGATATGCTATAGCAACCCCGAAATCTTCCAGTCCCATTTGATCCAAAATATCATCGAATTTTTTTGAAAATAGATAACCTGCTTCATAATCGATCATGGTAAGAAGATGAAATCCCTCTTTTTTTAAGCGCTCAGCTTTATCAAAAAATTCTTTTACATTGTCTCTTCCAAGATAAAATATGTCGCAGGGTTCTCTTAAAACGATCGTAGGTTTTTTTGAGATATTTGGAGGATTAATGAGAATAGCACTGTATGACTCTTCCTCAATCGATTGGAGCAACGAGATTAAAGATTCCGGCTTTCTATACCCATTTGGATTGGTAATCATCCAATTTCCGTTATACAATTCACAATTTTATAATCGATTGCACCCAAAATCAACCTGCTGAACTCATTTAAATGTTTTGGTTTAACAACAAACAGGAATTTTTTTGTCTGAGCGACAGCCGCTGTACAAAGCACTCTGTGAATCGCCTGAATCATTCCACTCCCTTTTAATTCTATTGAGGAGATGCCATCAATGATAAATAGTTGAAATTCAGAAGCAAGAGCATCCTCAGCCCGTTTGATCGCCCATTCATATGATTCTTCATAAAGCAAATATTTACCCGACTTAATTATACTGTGAGAATTCACGATCTCAAAATCAAATATGTCTGCTTCGAGTTGTAGAATCTCTCCGGTCACAATGTCGTGTAAACACCTTTTACCATCAATTACAGGTTGAAGTATCCCGGCAATCGCAGGTGAACTTTTACAAATAGCGTGCATCTTTTTAGCGTGATCACTCCCTGGATCAGCTAAATATAAATATATATTTCCCAATTCATGATTTCTTAATTTGTTTTTGCGAACTTGCTTAGAGCCTCACCGGATAAACGGAAGATTGTCCATTCATCCATTGAAACTGCACCGACTGACTTGTAGAAATCGATAGCGGGTTTGTTCCAGTCCAAAACTGTCCATTCAAATCTCCCACACCCTTCTTCTACTGCCCGGTTTGCCAAAAATGCAAGTATTTTCTTGCCAATGCCCTTCCCTCTTAACTCAGGAAGAACAAACAGATCCTCGAGATACATCCCTCTTTTTCCAAGGAATGATGAAAAATTGTAGAAATAAATTGCATAAGCTACGGGTTCACCCTCATAATAGCCTATATATGCTTCAACATTAGACTTTTCTCCAAAAAAAGATTGTTGTAAAGTCTCAACTGTTGCAGTCACTTCATGCGGCAACTTTTCATACTCTGCTATCCTCTTAATAAACCAAAGCAGAAGAGGCAGATCTGCCTCTTCCACTTTTTTAAGTTCAAATTTATCCATCAATTCTCCCCTGTTCACTCAATGTCCGCCACCACCACCACGGGAAACCTCTCCGCCCGCCGGTTTTGACTCTTTAACAAAAAGCCATAAAAATGCAGATATCGCCATGGCTCCACCACTTATGATGAATATCAAATTCTTTTCAGAGCTTCCTTCAACAATTCCACCTATAAGGACTGAAACCAGCAACTGCGGAATTACCACTGACAGGTTGAATATCCCCATGTGAAGTCCCATTTTGTCCTTCTTAACATTCTCTGACATGATTGCAAACGGGAGGCTAACGAGCGAACCCCAGCCTATTCCGCAGACAGCCATGGCTATGTAGAGCGTTGTTGAATCTTTTACAAAGAAAGCAATAAAAAAGTAGGATGCACTCATCAATGCGAGAGCGAGGACATGAGTCTTGACTCTTCCCAACACCTTGGCAACATTTGCCAAAAGAAGAACAGGAACCAAAAAACCAACTGTGTTTAATATCGCAAATGAAATTGAAATGTTGTCACCGATCAGTTTGTTTGCCTCTTCCGATATCTTTTCTGTAATCTCATAGTTGTAGAATACAGACTTTAAAAAACCGAATATGTAAACGAACATCGTTTGAACCGCCAGCCATGTGAATGCGTGTGCAGCATATATTTTGATCAGCTCAACCAGATTGGTATCGTGTGTTATTTCGGGAGCATCGTCTGATACTTCATTCAATTTTTTCGGCTCTTCAATAAAAAACATCGGTAACACGGAAAAGATGAAGACAAAGAAAACACCAAAATAGATCAAAACATAATTATCGAATACTACACTGATAACATAAGCCACCACTCCAAAAAAACCTGAAATGGTCTGCATCCAGGTGTAACCTTTTGTGCGGGGCTCCCCCTCCGGTGTAACATCCGCTATTATCGAACGGGTTGGATTAAAACTGATGTTTATTGCAAGATCAAGCGTTAAAGCTATTCCCGTTGCAACAATTATAATTTCACCTATCCCAAGAAAATTACTTACTACATCAATGTTTGGCAGCGCAATGAGCATTATTGCTGCCGTGATTCCTCCAATCAAAACAAAAGGACGACGCCTTCCACCCCAGAACCAGACATTATCACTTATCATTCCCACTACCACCTGACCAATGATACCGGCTGCCGGGCCTGCTGCCCATACAAACCCGATTTCTTCAAGATTTAGATGATATTTTGTATTCATTATCCAACTGAGCGCAGCTATTTGTATCGATAACGCAAATCCCATTGCCGTTGCCGGAAGAGGTAAAATCGTATAAAACAGATTACTCAGTTTCTTTTGCATTTGAAGCATTATTTTCTCCGGATTAAGAACTTTATTTTTTTAATAACTTATTTACTACAAACCCTTAAATTAATACTTTTAAATAAAAAAAATAACGAAAATTTGTGTAAAAAACTTCTTTTTTTTGAAAGTAAATCAGATGAGACAAAAGTTAAACTTCTGGCAGATATGGAACATGAGTTTCGGGTTCCTGGGAATCCAGTTCGGCTTCGCACTGCAGAACGCAAATACCAGTAGAATCTTCCAAACCCTGGGTGCTGAAATTGATCAAATACCAATTCTCTGGATAGCAGCCCCCGTTACGGGTTTGATTGTTCAACCAATTGTTGGCTACTTGAGTGACAGAACATGGGGAAAATTAGGCAGAAGAAAACCTTATTTCCTCATCGGGGCAATTCTTGCCTCTCTTGCCCTTGTTGTGATGCCAAATTCTCCTGCCCTGTGGGTGGCTGCCGGTATGCTTTGGATAATGGATGCTTCAATCAACATCAGCATGGAACCATTCAGAGCACTCGTGGCTGATCTCCTCCCTTCTGAACAAAGAACCACAGGTTTTGCTGTCCAAAGTTTTTTCATTGGTACAGGCGCAGTTGTTGCCTCACTTTTGCCTTATATTCTCACTAACTGGCTCGGAGTAAGTAATATTGCCGCCGAAGGCGAAATACCCGATTCTGTGATTTATTCTTTTTATCTGGGTGCAACTGCTTTTTTTGGCGCGGTTGTGTGGACTGTTTTTAGAACCAAGGAGTATCCACCCGGGAATATGGAAGAGTTTATTCTGCAAAAAGAGGAAAAATCGGGATTTATAAATGGTATTGTTGAAATTGGTAAATCTTTTGTTACGATGCCAAAAACCATGATTCAACTTGCGTTTGTTCAGTTTTTTAGTTGGTTTGCTCTATTTTGTATGTGGATATATACCACCCCTGCGGTTACAAAACATTTATATCACACTGAAGATACAAAATCACTTGAGTTTAATGAGGGGGCTGACTGGGTTGGCGTGCTTTTTGCGGTGTATAATGGAGTTGCCGCTGTTACAGCATTTCTTCTCCCCGTCCTGGCAAAAAAGTTTTCAAGGAAATTTGCACACTCCTTCTCTCTTACTCTTACAGGACTGGCATTTATTTCCTTCCTCTTTATTCCAACTCCTGAACTTTTGATTATCCCAATGATTTTTATTGGTCTTGGTTGGGCTTCTATCCTGTCAATGCCTTATGCTATTTTGTCGGGAGCATTACCACAGGAGAAAATGGGAGTTTATATGGGAATTTTCAACTTTTTTATTGTTATTCCGCAAATTGTTGCGGCTACTTTAATCGGGTTTGCAGTTAAAACCTTTTTTGGAGGTGACCCAATTTATGCTCTTGTTTTGGGAGGTGTCTCGCTTATCATTGCGGCTGTTCTTACACAGTTTGTCTCTGACGAGAACTGACCACTTTAAAAAAGTAACAGGAGGAGCTGCTGCATAGCTCCTCCTGTCGGAGGTTTTTTCGATTTGAATTTTGAGAGCTATTCGAAATCTTTTTCCAGAAATTTTGTTTTTCTTGTGTGTAATCTAAAACATTAAAACCCCGGAAATAGTTTAAGTTACACGACCGCAAATTAAACTCCTTAAACGAAACTATTGTGTGATAAGCGGCAACTTGTTCCTGTTTTTTTGTTACTTTTTTAGATATATTGCACATCCACATTAATTTATAATGGATAGTTTATGAAAAAATTCATTTTACTTTTAGTCTGTTTTATTTCCATCCCCTTGATGGCTCAAGATGATGCGATGAAAGCATGGATGGCTTACATGACACCGGGCGAAATGCACACCTGGCTCGCCAAAAATGAGGGTGAATGGAAATATGTTCAAGAAAGCTGGATGACTCCCGGGGCAGAAGCCACTGTTGACTCCGGTATATCAAAAAACTCAATGATCCTCGGCGGGAGATATCTCCAGATGATCCACGAGGGATCAGCTTTTGGTACTCCCTTTACCGGTATTAACCTGCTCGGTTATGACAATACCCTGAAAAAATTCTTTTCCTTTTGGATCGATAATCTGGGAACAGGCTACACAGTCGCTACCGGTGATTACGATAAAGCCTCGAATACGATAATTTTATTCGGGAATATGCTCGATCCGGCTTCGGGTAAAGATTGGAAATATAAAATGGTGATTATGGAACCAAAAAATGGTGAAGTAGGGAACGAAATGTATGGTTTTGATCCTCAAGGGAAAGAATACCTTATGATGAGATCAGTCTATTTTAAGGCAAATTAATTTTATTATTGAAAAGTTCATAGAGATTTTATGCAAACAGATGATTTTAACAATTTAACCCGTGAAGGCGAAAAGCCTGAAGGGAAAATTGTTATGAGAACTCTTAGGATTTTTGGTGCCGTTTGGGAATCTTCCATCGATGCCATGCGGTTGTGCAATTCGCAAGGTATCATGATTTATGTGAATCATTCTTTCTGTGAACTTTTCGAAAAATCTGAATCAGAACTTATCGGCGAAAGCTTTGCCTCACTTCAACAATCTGATGAGGAAAGTTATAAAACCATTGTAAATAATTTTCACCTCACAATGACAAAAAGGGAACCAAGATATCGATTCGAAGGTGAATTTACTCTTTGGAACGGTAAAAAGAAGTGGGTAGAAGTATCAAATTCATTTATTGAGGTCGAAGAAGGCCTCCTGCTACTGAGCATTTTTCGCGAAATCACCGACAGAAAAAAAACTGAAGTTGACCTGATTGCTGCAAAAGAAAAAGCTGAGGAAGCAAACCAGATTAAATCAGCTTTTTTAACCAACATGAGTCATGAGCTTAGAACTCCTCTTATCGGAATCATGGGATTTACCGAGATACTTCAAGAAAAATTGACCGATTTGGAGGATCAGGAAATGCTCTCCAAAATTATGAAAAGCTCTCTGCGACTGCTTGATACTTTTGAATCAATTTTTGACCTCTCCATGTTGGAATCGAACCGGATTGAACATCAGTTTAAATTAATCTCGTTGAATAAGTCCATTAAAAAAGTTTTCGATGAGTTTCAACCAAAAGCCGCAGAAAAAGAGCTAAGTTTCAGGCTCTACCTGCCGGCAGCGGATGTTCAAGGATTGTTTGATGAAACCATTCTCTACAAAACCATTCGCAACCTCGTTGATAATGCAATAAAATACACCTCCAAAGGCACAGTCTCTGTAAAACTTGATGTTCAGAGAAGCTCTCACGAAGACTTCGCTCTGATTTCAGTGAGCGACACAGGAATCGGAATTCCGTCTGCAAGTGTTTCTTTTGTGTTTGATTCATTCAGACAAGTGAGTGAAGGGTTCTCGAGAGGTTTTGAAGGCTCGGGACTCGGGCTTACCCTGACCAAAAAATTTGTGCAATTTCTGGGCGGTTCAATAGCCGTCGAAAGTCAGGAAGCTGTGGGTTCAACTTTTTATGTCACACTTCCAATTAAGACAGAAGTGAAAGCCCTCTCACCGGATCAGTTGCCGCACGGTCAAAAGTATAATAAACAACGACTTCTGATTGTGGATGATGACAGTATTGCCAGAGATGTTATGAAACTGATCCTTTCAAAAGACTATGACCTTGAAGAAGCATTTAGTTATGACTCTGCAATGGAAACCCTCGAGAAAGAAAAATTTGATGCAGTGCTTCTGGATATTATGCTTGGAAGAGATAAGATTGGAATCAATATAGCTAAAATGCTGCGCGAACGAGAAGATTATAAAAATACCCCGCTTATTGCCGTAACTGCTCTTGCAATGACAGGTGACAAGGAACGAATACTTGGTTCAGGCTGCTCTCACTATATCTCAAAACCGTTTAAGAAGAATGACCTTTTAAATCTTGTGAAAGACGCTCTACTACAAGCCGGTTGATTTCCGGGTATCAGTGTTGATCACCACCTCAAGAATTGTTGGATAGAGTGCCGGTTTACTTAAATATCTGATCACTTCAGGATGTTTTGCCGCTTGAGCTTTTTCCATCTCCCTCGTCGAAGATGATAACATCACAATCTCACACTCTATTTTATTAGCGTATGACCTGCCAAATTCATCCAAAAAATCCCAACCACTCATAACCGGCATATTGATGTCAAGGAATATCAGATCAGGTGCCCAGGCGCCTCCAAATAATATATCCAAAGCCTCTTTTCCATCAGAAGCCACTCTCACTTCTGAAACTCTCCCGGTTTTTTGCAGAAGACGCTTCATCAGAAAAATCAGTGTGGCATCATCATCAACCACAAGGACATTTATCACTCGCTTTCCCTCTTTATTAATTTCACTGTAAATTTTGAACCCTTACCCGGTTCACTCTCAACAGAGATGGAACCACCAAATGACTTGATCGCAGTGTTGAGAAAATACAACCCCAGCCCCTTGCCTGAATCGCTTCGATGGAACCTTTGGTATAACCCAAATAGCCTGTCTCCGTATCTCTCAAGGTCTATTCCCATTCCATTGTCCTCGAAAGTCAAATGAACTCGATTCTCAACTATAAACGAAGTTACACTGATAACACATTCACGACCGGGATGAGCAAATTTAATCGAGTTATCAAGTAGTGTGTAAAAGATACTTTCAAGGTCTCCCTTGGGATAAATCAATTCAGGTACGGTTGAAAAATCTGTTCTAAACACAATTGTTCCTTTACTCTCAAGAGCAGGAAGTTTTGATTTTACATTGTTAAATACTTCGTCCAAATTTAATAATTCAAATTTTTTACCAACTTCTTCTCTTAGCTTTACTGCCATCGTGAGATCTGCCAATGTCTCATTCAATTGGTGTATCGAAGCCTCAAAGTTTTCCATTATCTCAAGATTTTCATCATTTGCAGGGTGGTCTTTGTCGTAAAGACTCAGTAAACTAATCAGGTTTGATGTAGGAGCACGAAGATTGTGAGTGATAATAAATGAGAAATCCAACAAATCTTTATTCTTCTCCGCAAGTTGTCTGCTCATCTCAAGTTGTGCCTCCTGTGCCTTAAATCTTTCAGTTACATCTCGCAGGAACACCGCCACACCGGTTACATCCTTAAATTCATTTTTTATGGGACTCATCGATACTTCATATTTCAAATTTTCATTAGGCGGGTCTGCATCAATCAATTCATCAACATCCCGGTCGCTTAATGCAAGGTCATACAATCGCTTCCATTTCATTGTGGTAAGAGTATTCACTTTGGGGTCGATAACGGAATACCCGGCTTTAGGCTTAAATCCGTAACTTCCCTCTATTATTCTGACAAATGCGGTATTAAATTTTAACAACTTGTAATTGATATCGATGGAAAAGATAACATCATTGGTATTCTCTAATATGGCAGAGAGTTTTGATTCACTTTCAACCAGTTTTTGTTCAGTTTCCTTTTTTTCTGTAAAGTCCCTGCCAACAAGGAAAACCAACCCCGGGAGTGCATCCGATCTCGCTGACCAACTTATGAATTTGGTTTCTCCTGTTTTTGTACAACATTCCATTTCATAATCATACATCGATTCATTCGACACCTTTAACCAATCATACATTCTTCCGGCTGCCATCCGCTCATCAGATTTGAACACCTTCGCTATCCCCGATTTTATTAACTCCTCTTTGGTGTAGCCAAATTTTTCATACCACATCTCATTTATTTCTATCACTTTCCCCGTGAAATCAAGTATTGCAAAAAGATCGAGAGAAAGATTAAAAAAACTGTCCTTGAAGAGTTTGGAATTAAGATGATCTGTTATATCACGAAGGAAAATCGCAATTTTTGGATTATTGTCGTCGGTTACCAAAGTTTGAACTGTTGCGGATACAATCCGAATTCTTCGGTCAGAAAGGAGCAATCTGAATTCAATTTCCTTTTCATCCTTGGAAACCAATGCCGATTCCAGCAATTTTGAAAGGCGATCCCTGTCCTTGCCAAAACATAACTTATCAAGTTTCATCCCTAAAATAGAGGGTGGATCATATCCAAAGACCTGGAACATATTGTCAGAACACATCTCAATGTTGTGGTTGGTGTCTAACAAAAAATATACTATTCCATTTTTCTCCACAAGAGAGAAGAGAATTTTTTGAAGTTCAGTCATATATTCTAAATATTGTCCGGGTGTCACTGCTAAAATAATCATTTGTTTTAATTAATTTTTCCTAAAAGTGGCAGGCGGTGAATGTCTGTCACATTATGTCCCGATTCTTTAAATAAATTAAATAAAACCACTATCAAAACAAATATTTTTTCTAAATTGCAGTTCTATTTATCTGCATTTCAACAAATCAGGAACTTTCCACTGTTCCGTAAGTTAAACCCATAGAATTTAAATCAATCAACAAAAATCTATACAGGAAGGCACAAAATGAGGAAGGTACTTTTTCTTTTCTTTATTGTTGCATTGTTTGGAGCAGCAAATGCACAAAATAATCTTCTCGGAAAATCAAAATCTTTTATTTTGAGTAACACTTCCGAGTATTCACTACAAGAACTTACTACCGATGATGGCGTAAAATTCCTCTTCTCGGAGGTACCTGATATCGGACAGTTATTCTTGTTTTTTGACGGCTACGATATTTGCAATACTCTTGCCTTATACCCCGTTAACGAGGAGATGCTTGATGCATTACTTGAGGAAATAATTAAACAAGGCACCAAGCTGACCGATAAGTCATGGCAAATTGATACAGAAGCCGGGTCACAACATGTGTCTCTTGAAATGGATGATAACGCAAAGTTTTACATCTTGTTTGTCCCTGCAAAATAATAGAGACATCTATTCAGAAATTAAAGACCGCCTGTGAAGAGCGGTCTTTTTTTATATTCGATCTTGAAAATATTGTAATATCTGTTCCGGGTCATGACATGTGACCAAATCCGGGATGGTATTCTCTTCTTTAAAGATTGATACAGTTTCTGCAAGCAAATTAAGATGCAATTCTGGCTTGTTGGCTGGCGATACCATCAGGATGGTAATATAAACGGGATCGTCTCCTTCTGTGTATTGATAACCTTTACGGTTGATCGCAATTGCCATATAAGCTCTTTTGATGTCAAGTTTGGCATGGGGTAGCGCCAATCCGGGAAGTATTACAGCCGGAAATGTGGCTTCTCTTAACATCAGGTCTTCTTTCAGTTTCAAACGATTAATTTGTCCCTCTTCGGCTACTCTGTTTATCAACATTTCAAGAATTTCATCTTTGCTCTCCAATGAAGACAAGATAATGTTTTTAGAAGTAAGTATCTCCCCTAAAGTATCAAATCTTTTGATTTTTTTCAGGAAATACCCCATCATTGGAGCACTGATTAACGAAGTGACAAGAGCCATAACCACCAAAGCAACAAATACCGTCTCATTTATTACCCCTGCTTCCAATGCCAGGATTCCTAATATTATCTCCATCGCACCACGCGAATTCATCCCAAATCCGATTGCCATCGACTCTGAAAAACTCATTCCACCTATTTTGGCACCGATTCCACATCCGACCACTTTCCCGATGATTGCAAGGCCCAATACAATCAAAACCATAATGAGATCAAAATGTGCGAAGAAATCGACCTTTAATCCGATTGATATAAAAAACAAAGGGGCAAATATATTCGTGACAAACTGGTGTATTATTTCGCGCGTTGATTCCTTAAGGTGACTGCTGTCGCCAATAATTACTCCCGCCATAAATGCCCCAAAAATGGCGTGAATACCGGCACCCTCTGTGATAGCCGCCGCAACGAGTCCAAATATAAATATAAAACTCAGGATACTCCCTGGGAATGAATACCTGTTCTGAATCCTGGGTATTATTCTGTCAGTTAAGGGTTTAGCAATAAAAAACATAAATGCCAGAAAGAGTAATATTCCCCCAATTTGTGTGAGGAAGTTGGAGCCACCACCACTGGAAATCATTCCTATAATCACTGAAAAAAATATCCAGCCAAAAAGATCATTTACTATTGCAGACGCAATTATGATGACACCAAGCTCTGTCTTTAACAGATTCATATCCATCAAAGTCCGGGCAATCACCGGGAGAGCTGAAATTGACATTGCTGTCCCCATAAAGAGTGCAAAAATCAGTTTGTCACCCGGGGATGCACCAAATACCTCTGAGAAATAATAGAAGGGAAGAAAACCCAATGCAAAGGGCAATGCCATTCCTAAAGTACTGGTATATAATGCGGTTTTGCCCTGCTTGGCAATTAATGCCAAATTAACCTCAAGCCCCGAAACTATCAATAACATAATTACTGCAAGTTGTGTAATCCCGTTAAGAACGAGTGATACATTACCGGTTTGAGGAAACAGTGTCAACTGGACTTCCGGCAGAAGATTCCCTAAAATGGTGGGACCGAGCAATATTCCCGCTATTATCTCGCCAATAATTGCCGGCTGTTTAAATTTATTAAACAACTCGCCAAGAAAACGGGCAAAAAACAGCATAATGCTGATAGCAACCAGGAATATTACTACTTCTTCGTGCTTCATTTATAGAGAAGGGTGTTTGTGGGGATTCTTTCGAACAGAAATTCAAGGTCATGCATGAATATTCTGTCAATAAAACTTAATTTTCTTTCTCCCATGGTTACTACAAGTAAATCTGCTTTCTCTTCATCTGCAAAGTTGAGGCATTCCCAACCTTCAACGCCATAAAGCACTTCATTCTCAAACTCCGAGTCACGAAGTCCCAACTCATGTGCAAAAAACCTGATTTTCTGTTTTTCAAGTTCTATTAGCTCTCTCCTCATACTCCCCGTTTCGTCGGTTGATCCGGAATCAAAAACAACACTCGGGAGCCCCGGTATGTTAATCTCTTTAACGAGTGACAATTTCTCGGGATGATCGTGTCTTGCAATTTGGACTGCAACTTTAGCTGCCTCCTCACCTTTACCATCGTAACAGACTGAGATTATTATATTCTTAAAGCCAAATCTCTCGGAAACGGGTTTTGTAAATACAAGAATTGGACAATGACAATTTCTCATTATATTTCTTGCAACGGATCCGATAAAGTTTTTAATCCCCTGTTCTTTCTCCAATGCACCAATTATTAGAAGATCAAGCCCAAGTTCTTTACTTTTTTTCAGTATCGCTTTTGATGGCTCACCCGTTAACCAGACAATTTCAAAATTATTTGAAGAGAAATTTTCGAATATCAAAAGATTTAAGCGTTGCTCGGTCGATTCATCTCTCTCCCCCACATGAAGAAAAAATATTTTGAATCCAAACATCGACTGAAGGCGGGCAGCTTCACTAAGAAGCATTTTCCCGGTGGGTGAGAATGTTACCGCTAATCCGGCTCTCTCAAAAGGTGAAAACATTGTATTATCCATTTTTGACTATTGAAAGTTACTAAATTGAATGGATAAAAGAAAATAATAAATTAAAAATATCAGGAGGGGGTGACATTTCTGCTGTGTTACCACTTAGAAAATCGGGTGAGGTCTTATTCCTGCTGTGCTAATTAAAAATAATCAGCCGGGAAACTTTTCGTCGTAGAGTTTTCGAAGTGCCTGAACATCCTCCCAGGTATCCCTTTTCCAGTTTGGGTTGCGTAGAAGAGCTGCAGGATGGAATGTGGCCATCACCTTTGCACCATAAAGGTCATATACATTTTTTCTGAAACTTCCCAGAGTTCCTTTTCTTTCGAGTAACGCTTGAACAGCAGTTGAACCCAAACAGAGTATAAATGACGGTTTAATGAGTTCAATTTGCCTTATCAGATAGGGCCTGCACGATTCAATCTCATTTTCAAACGGGGTTCGGTTTGCAGGTGGCCTGCATTTTACAATATTTGCAATAAATACTTCATCTCTCGAGAATTTTATCGCTTTAAGTATATCGGTTAAAAGTTGTCCTGCCCTGCCAACAAATGGTTTTCCGTGAATATCCTCATCGGCACCGGGTCCTTCCCCAATCACCATTAGTCTGGCTTCAGGATTTCCTTCGCCAAATACAAAGTTTTTCCTTGTGGGGCCCAAAGGACATTTAAGACAACTACTGATTTTTTCACGAAGGTCGGGTATCGAAACGGTTGAATCGATAACTGCTTTTGTTGGAGATAATGAGAGTGAGGTGACAGTGCGGGGTGGGACAGTGGGCGCTGCCGTTGGCAAATTACCCAAACCAGCCTGTTTTTTTACAGTTTGATCTTCAAATTTTGGAATTTGAAGTTCAGCATAGAGTTCGTCCCCAAACATCTCCTTTTGAAGTTCAAGTGCTTTTAGAACTTCTTCCTTAACTTTCATATCTCTCCGGCAATGGCATCAAGAATAAGATGTGCAATTTCTTTTTTTGACTGAAGAGGATATTTATTTGATGAACCGTCCTGCTTAAGAATTGTAACTGAATTTGTATCAAACTCAAACCCGCTTCCCTCGTCCTTCAACGAGTTAAGCACAATAACATCAAGTCCTTTACGCTCAAGTTTGGAAAAGGCATTAACCATTTCATTGTCTGTTTCGAGTGCAAAACCCACAACATATCCAAATTTACCACCGATTGATGCAAGTATGTCTTCTGTCTCTTTTAACTCGATTGAACTGATTCCACCGGTCTCTTTTTTAATCTTTTTATCTGCGATGGTAGAAGGAGTAAAGTCTGCAACAGCAGCTGACATAATTAGAGTGTTTTCTTTTGAAACCGATCCCTGAACAGCTTTTGCCATTTCAGAGGCACTTCGGATACTTATTTTTTTGATCTCAGGATAGATATATTCATGGGATGGTCCGGAAATGAGTGTTACATCTGCACCCCTCTGAAAAGCTGCATTTGCAATCTGGTATCCCATCTTTCCTGATGAACGATTTCCCAAAAAACGAACAGGATCGATATCTTCATAAGTTGGACCGGCGGATACAACAAGTTTTTTGCCGGTTAAATCTTTTTTCCTGCCACTGACTACTGTATAGATAGCATCGATAATTTTTTGATTCTCGGGGAACCTGCCTATACCTGTTAAACCACTCGCTAATTCGCCATGTTCAGCTTCAACAATAAATACACCTCTGGCTTCAAGAGCCTTGATATTCGATTGCGTAATGTCATACTCATACATATCATGGTCGGCAGCGGGACAAAGTATTAGCGGGGATCTACGGGCAGTTATCAGCGTCGTTAAAGCGTTATCTGCAAATCCTGCATTGATTTTTGCAAGTGTATTTACGGAGCAGGGTGCCACGATCATTAAATCGGCCCATATTCCATATTCTATGTGCCATGGATCAACCTCCACATTCCCGTTTAAATCATCGGGAAATATGTTTCTGATGACACGGTTTTTCGAAAGTGTGGACAGGGTGAGTGGGGATACAAACGCAGAAGCCGAAGGCGTTATTACTACACGCACTTCGGCTCCAAGTTTAATAAGATCGCGTACTAAATTGCACGATTTATAAGCTGCGATACATCCGGTAACACCAAGAATTATTTTTTTACCTGAAAGAAAACCGGATCGTGACATGGATTTTTAGTCCCTGTCTCTATACTCAGATTTTATCTTGCCATCAAGCAGTTGACCCAACGCCTGAAGATGTGGCTTGTCTCTTTTTTCGAATTCAAGAGATATTCTGCTCTGATCCGGGTTATCCAGATCTTCGCCATCATCCGAGGTATTCTCAGGGAGACTGTCGAGCATCCCTCTAAATTCTATTCTCTGTGCATCATTAATTATTCGTGCACGTCTTGCAGCTATCACAATCGCTTCATATACATTAGCAGCGTTTTTATCGATCTCTCTCAGATCTACAGGGGTTATTCCCATTATAGGTTGCCTCCAAAGGTTTTGGGTTTGCTTATTAACAATAATACTTCGTTAACACATGCGTCAAGATCATTGTTGATGACGCAGTGATCAAATTTGTCACTAAAGGAGAACTCAAGTTCTGCCCGGGCTATCCTTCTTTCCAATTCTTCCGGCTTTTCGGTATTCCGCCCGGTTAGCCTCGCGATCAATTCTTCGATACTGGGCGGCTGTAAAAAAATCAATACTGATTCAGGAAACTGTTTTTTGATATTAAGTGCCCCCTTTACATCAATCTCCAAAATCACATCCTCCCCCTTGATAACTGTATCCACAAGTTCTGATTTCAGTGTCCCGTATAAATTACCAAACACCTCTTCCCATTCAACAAATTCATCAGCTTCAACTTTTTTCATGAATTCTGTTTTGCTCATGAAATGATAATCTTTTCCGCTGACTTCGGCTCCCCGGGGGTTACGGGTTGCTGCCGAGATTGAAAACCTGATTTCGGGATGAATCTCTTTAATTCTTTTGATTACCGTGGTTTTACCCGTTCCGCTTGGAGCGGAAATTACATAAACTTTCCCTCTTGGAACTACATTACTCAATGTTCTGAACCTGTTCTCTGATGCGTTCAATTTCGTCACGGATTAATACCGATCTGTGGATTGCCTCGGTTGAAAGTGACTTCGACGCAAGTGTGTTTGCTTCTCTGTGCATCTCCTGACAGATAAAGTTCAATTTTTTCCCCGCTTCATTTTCCTTTTCAATCGTCTCAAGGAAAAATTTAAGATGACTTCTTAATCTGACACACTCTTCAGTGATATCAGATTTATCAGCAAGCATCGCAATTTCATATTCAATCCTTTCGGGATTGATGCTGTTGTTCCCCGTTATTTCGATTACTCTCTTTTTTAGCTCTTCATAATATTCCTTCACCCTGCCACTGTAATCTTCCTCTATCCCCGATAATGCATCCTCTATCAGACGAACTCTTTGACTTAGATCATTTGCAAGTTCACCACCTTCGGCTTCACGCATCTGATTTAATTGTTTTACCGCATCAACCACCACTTGTTTTAAGTGTTCAAAATGTTCACTGTCAAGTTGATCCAACTCGGGAGTAAAAATATCCCTGAAATTAATAATATGGTCGAGACTTGGCTCACCGGAAATCCCGTAATTGGTCTTTATTTTTGCAAATATTCCAAGCAACTCATTAAGTTTTGACTCATTGAGAAAAAATGTTTCGTTTTCATTCTCTTCAGGTCTGACAGACAAACTAATAAAAATTTTCCCGCGTCTTATCAGGTTCTTCAGGGCTTCCCTGATCTCGTATTCTTTGTTCTGTAGTGAGGATGGGAGTTTGATGGTGATTTCTAAATAGCGGCTGTTTAAGCTCTTTACCTCGGATTCAAAGGCATAACCCCTAAATGTGGAAAGCGACTTGCCAAAGCCTGTCATGCTGAGTATCATAAAATCCGGATTTTAAATTTCTAAATATACGGAAATAGAGCGAGCTAATCAATCCATAAATAAATCAGAATGCCTCGCCAATTCCAAAGTGGAACTGCATCAGATCAAAAAACCGTCTCTGTGGGATGGGTGTTCTGTCGTAAGGATCATAAACCTTAAAACCAAAATCGAGGCGGAAAGCTGCAATCTGGGTGTAGAATCTGAAACCGAAGCCGGCAGCCACCGCCACTTCACTGATTTTCATGTTCGATATTTCTTTCCAGGTGTTCCCCCAATCAACAAAAACGGCAGCTCCAAGCAGGTCACCAAATCGTTTCCTGAGTTCAAAAGACCCTTCAACAACGATCCTTCCACCCGGTAGATTTGTTTCGTCGAGGTCTTCAACTGCTATCTTTTGTGGGGGAAATGCCCTTGATGCCCAGCCTCTTACCGAGTTACTTCCACCAACAAAAAACTCTTTGATGTAGGGTACTGTGGTTTTATCTCCCGATAATGTTGGAAGATATCCCCCCGAAAATTTTGTGGCGAATACAAAATCGTTTACCGAATTCAGCGAGAAATAATAACTCGCTGTTGCCTGGGTTTTTAAAAACAACAATGAGAGATATTCTCCCGTAAATGCTTTGGAGAATAAAAATGGCAGAAGATTTCCTTCTTCAATATAGAGACTGTAATTACTCCCCTCGGTCGGGAATATTACATTGTCAACGTGGGTCGAAACAAGCAGACCACCAAAACCCGCTGATATCAAACTCGTGGACGGTTTATCGGGGCTGTCTCGAAGAACAGTGAGTGTGTTCAATTCAAGTGCATAAAAGAGGTTCATACTGTTAAAAAAAGTAAACTTGGGCAATTCAAATTCAAAGTTTATCTTACTTTTGTAACTGTTAACCTGAAGATACTCAATCTTATTTATCAGTGCTGAGAGTTCAAGACTTGCAAAAATGGGTTGTCCCAAAAAATACGGCTGTTCAACTCTTGCCTTCAATTCTATCGTACCCGATGTAACCGTATCAGAGTTTGTTACAAGACTAAACATTCGCTCAAGATTTAACGAAAATACATCCTGATAATATATTTGAGCCCTCGATGAGAATCGCCGGGCACCCCCAAAGAAATTTTTTCTGTTATACTCGAGCCCCACACCAAAATTAAAAGCATTTTGAATGTTGTTCATAATCAATTCGGGGTTCAGGTCGTTCATCATCGAAATGTTACCTTCGAGGTTTACAGGAACCAATGAATCACGTAACCCCTCAATTCCCGGATATATCCTGACATAACTGAAAAGTCCTGTCCGGTATAACCTGACTTGCGCTTGTGTCAGCTTGGAAACATCAAAAATATCACCATCTTTAATACCCGTCAGATCACGAAGCATTATTTCACTAACATCATCTTTACCGGGACCACCCATGGTGACCTCTACTGAATCGATGTAATATTTTTTACCAAGTGAAAAAAAGATGTCAACAAGGGCTCTGTCTATCAAGGTATCTTTTACAACCAGAGTACTGTCGTAATTTGAGAGGAGATATCCTTGCGATTTTAAATAAAACAATACATTATTTATCGAACTGAGAACATTCTCTTGAGAATATGCCTGACCTTCTCTAATGGTGACTCGCTCATTTATCTCCCAAAAATCGTAAGGAGGAAAATTTTCAAGTCCGTTGAGTTTTATTTTTCCAAAAATTGCCTGAGGGCCTTCATTTATCAGGTATGTGAGATCGGCTACTTTATCAAGTGAATCGAGAGAATAATAATATTCAACGGTTACCTTAAAAAATCCATTTGCATTGTAAAGCGCTTGAATACTTTCAAGGTCTGTCTGAACAAGCAGAAAATCGATATATTCCGGTGGTGCACCCAGAGATGAGTACTTGTTAATAAACTGATAAAACCCGTTGGGAGTCTCTTTCGATCGCAATACACTCAAAATTGCTTTGTCGGGGATGCTGTTATTCCCGTCGAAATTGATACTCGACAGTTCAAACCTCATCTCCTCCTGCGCATTTAATGGACTAATTACGAATAGCAGTAAGAATACCGACCTTATCAGTAACTTCAATAAATCTCCGGGGAAGATTATGCCTGGGCTAAACTTCCATTATTTCTTTTTCTTTGTGAACCAGTATCTGATCGATCTCAGTAATATGTTCGTTGGTTGCCTTCTGAACTTTAGCCTCAGCCTCTTTTAGCAAATCTTCAGATATTTTTTCATCTTTTTGCTTTTTCTTCAGATGTTCGTTTGCATCACGACGAATATTCCGAATGGCAATTTTTGCATCCTCACCAAACTTCTTTACTAATTTAACGAACTCTTTCCTTCTCTCTTCGGTGAGAGGAGGTATTGGTACTTTAATGTTGGTACCATCGTTCTGAGGATTTAATCCAAGATCCGCCTGCATTATCGCTTTGTCAATTGCATTAATCGCAGATCTGTCCCATGGTGAGATCGAAAGTGTGTGGGCATCAAGTACACTCACATTAGCCATCTGCTTCAGTGGTGTAAGGGTGCCATAATAATCAACTTTAATTCCATCCAGAATTGCTGTTGTTGCTTTCCCGGTACGGACTTTCGATAATTCATGTCGAAATGCCTCAATGGATTTGTTCATTTTGGCAATCGCTTCTTTTATAATTGGTTCCATTTCAAGCCCATCAAAAATTTATTGATTTTGAATCCGAAATTTACTTTTTACCTGTATGATTTACAAATGTTCCGATATTTTCTCCCATAACAACCCGTAAAAGATTGCCGGGAACATTCATATTAAATACATAAAGTGGTAAACTGTTCTCCTGACACAAGCTAATAGCAGTCATATCCATCACACGGAGATTTTTATTCATTACATCCAGGTAACTAACTCCATCAAATTTAATGGCTTCAGGGTTCGTTTCAGGGTCTGCATCAAAAACGCCGTCAACTCTTGTACCCTTCATGATTACATCAGCCCCAATCTCAACTGCCCTTAGTGCGGCTGCTGTGTCAGTGCTGAAATATGGATGCCCTGTGCCCGCTGAAAAAATGACAACGCGGCCCTTTTCCAGATGTCGAATTGCGCGCCGTCTGATATACGGTTCGGCTATTTCATCCATCTTAATCGCAGACATCAACCTCGAAAACACACCTGCTTTTTCTATTGCATTTTGAAGTGCAAGAGAGTTTATTGTAGTTGCAAGCATCCCCATAAGATCACCGGTAACACGATCAATCCCCTGCCCTTCTGCAGCAAGACCCCGAAAAATGTTGCCTCCACCAATAACAATCCCAACTTGTACACCAATATTATGTATTTTTTTAATTTCTTCTGCAAAAAATTTAAGCATCTCAGGATCGATACCAAAACCTTTTTGCCCCATTAGCGATTCACCACTAAGTTTTAAAAGAACTTTGCGAAATTTTGCTGATGACATCTCAATACTCTCCTAAATTGATATAAAAAAAGGTCTTAAGAAACTTAAGACCTTTTACAATTATACAACATTAACTACTTGGAACCTTCTCCAAGGTTGAATCTTACAAATGATTCAACAACAAATTTGGTACCATTCGCTTTGTTAACTTCTTCGAGGTAAGCACCCACTGTTTTTTTATCTTCACGGAAGAAAGACTGCTCATAAAGTGCAACTTCTTCGAAATACTTGCCAAGTTTATTTTTTGCAATAAACTCGATTTTGTCTTCCGGTTTGCCTTCTTTTCTGAACTGCTCTTTATAAATTTCGAGCTCTTTCTCTATGAGTTCTGCGGGCACCTTATCTCTACTGATAGAAATTGGACTCATTGCAGCTACCTGTTTGGCAACATCCTGAACAGCTTGAGCAACTGCGGGGATTTTCTCTCCGTCGATGTTGTCAAACCTTACAAGTGATCCAAGTCTGTCTCCGTAATGAATGTAGTAGTCGATAACGCCATTTTCAGTTTCAAGTGATGAAATTCTTGATATTTCAAGTTTTTCACCAATCTTTGCTGTGAGATCATTAAGCATATTGCCGATCTCAGGTGTGGTATCAATCAATTCCTGCGATGACTTAACTTTCTTTTCGAAAGCAAGATCAGTAACTTTTTTCGAAAACTCTACAAAAGCTTCCGATTTAGCCACAAAATCTGTCTCACAGTTTACTTCGACCAAAACACCAAATTTTTTGTTATCTGAAATCTTTGCTGAAACTCTTCCTTCATTAGCGGCTCTGTCAGCACGCTTGGCGGCCATTGCGGCACCTTTTTTTCTAAGGTAGTCAATCGCCTGATCCATATCACCCTGTGATTCAACAAGGGCTTTTTTGCAATCAAGAATTCCGGCACCAGTTCTATTTCTTAATTCATTTACCTGTGCAGCGGTAATATTCATTATCTATCCAATCCTTATTTTTGTGCTTTTGTTTCCTGTTCGGTTCTGTCCATCTCTTTTCTGACTCTTTCAGTCTCTGCATTTGCCTCGGCTTTTTGTTCTTTTGCTCTGGCATTCCCTTCCTTAACTGACTCAACCATGGTCTTGATTACAAGCTCAATGGTTTTTACAGCATCATCATTTGCAGGAATTACATAGTCGATGAGATCAGGATCACAGTTTGTATCAACCATAGCAAACACCGGAATGTCTAATCTTTTGGCTTCTTTAACTGCAATCGATTCTTTCTTGACATCAACAATGAAAACAGCTCCGGGGAGTTTATTCATCGTTTCAACGCCTTCAAGGATTTTTCTTAGTTTGTCTTTTTCACGAGTTAAAAAGAGTCTTTCTTTTTTGGTAATTTTTTCAAATGTACCGTCAGTCTCTTGTCTCTCAATTTGTTGGAGTCTCTTTACACTTCTTCTTATTGTTGAGAAGTTTGTGAGCATACCGCCAAGCCACCTTTCGGTAACCCAGTTCATGCCGCAGCTTCTGGCTTCAGTTTCAATAATGTTCTTCGCCTGCTTCTTCGTGCCAATAAAAAGAACTCTATTTCCCTGATTAACGACTTCACCGAGAGCAACCGCTGCTTCGGTTATCATCTTTTTGGTTTTGTTTAAATCAATTATATGAATTCCGTTTTTTTCCATAAAGATGTAGGGTTTCATCTTTGGATTCCAACGGCGTGTTAAGTGACCGAAATGCGCTCCCGCCTCGATCAACTGTGTCAATTCTATATCGTACATCTACACTCCTGTTAAACTTTTTCCTTCATCCACTTTACCTTAAGCCGTTAGGCACAGGCGGTAAATCAGAAAGAATGTTAATTGATGAAAAAAATTATCTCTTTGAGAACTGGAATCTTTTACGGGCTTTTGGTCTGCCGTATTTCTTTCTTTCAACCATTCTCGGGTCTCTTTTCAGATATCCCTCTTGTTTTAGAGGTGATCTGTAGTCTTCGTTTTCTGATGTGAGTGCTCTGGATATAGCGAGACGGATTGCCTCAGCCTGTCCGGCAGAACCACCACCATTAACATTTGCAAAAACATCATAACGACCTTCAAGCTCCAGTTTTTCAAATGGGGCGATTACATCGTCCTGCTGTGTCTTCTGAGCAAAGTAAACCTTCAATTCCCTTCCATTGATGGTAACCTTGCCTTGACCGGGTCTTAGAGCGACACGGGCAACTGCGGTTTTTCTTCTTCCAACAAACAATGTGTCTGACATTAATTCTCCGTTATATACTTATTACTTCAGGTTTCTGTGCTGCGTGCGGGTGATCGGCACCACGATATACCTTTAGATGATGAAAGATCTTCTTGCCAAGTCTGGTTTTTGGTAACATTCCGCGAACGGCATGTTCGATCACAAACTCAGGCTTAACCTTGATCATATC
The DNA here is from genome assembly GCA_016707285.1 of Ignavibacteriales bacterium. Lineage (GTDB taxonomy): Bacteria > Bacteroidota > Ignavibacteria > Ignavibacteriales > Ignavibacteriaceae > UTCHB3. Next base: position 326,220 of record JADJIA010000003.1, on the reverse strand, counting down.
GTTATACATTTTTGTCTTTAATCCACCCGGATAACCACTGTGATGTTTATAGACCTTCAACTCGGCTCTTTTACCGGTGACGACTATTTTATCGGCATTGATTACCACGACAAAATCTCCGGTGTCAGCATTTGGGCTGTAAACCGGTTTGTTCTTGCCCCGTATGATACTGGCTACTTCGGTGGCTAATCTGCCCAACACTTTACCCGAAGCATCCACGACATACCACTTCTTATCTATATCAGCAGTACTGTACCATGGGGTCATTTTTTCTTGTTTCAACGCTAATCCTCCAACTACAAGTTTAGTTTTATCAAAGCTTACAAATATAATATATTTAAAGGATAAAAACAATTTTTATGTTTCTGCCAAATTGGATATGAAATTTCTAAAAACGGGGGATTTTTTCCTGGGGGGAGTGTTTATTGCTCGATTTTTGGTTACGCCCTGAGAAAGATGAAGTTATAAAGAAACCTCGTTTTGCCTACCTGACCTCGCCCATATTGAAATTTGCACCAAAAATGTCTCCCGGCAACAATATCTCAAACTATAAATTGTAAACCTTTTTCATCCATTCAATTGTTTTTGCTATTCCCTCTTCAAGATTAACTGTAACTTTATGATTGAGATCTTCTATGGCTTTCGATGAGTCAACCCTTTTATCTTTGGTGGTCAAAATCTCATTTTCTTGAAAAGTTACCAGACTTTTATCTTTTCCAAGATAATTTAGTATTAAGTCAGAAATCTGTTCAATATCATGGTAGTCTGTTCCGCCGATATTGTAAACTTCACCGGGGATAAAATTATTGGTAATGTTTGCCAAAGAATTAACCACATCTGTAATGAAGATGCTGGTTCTTGAGTGATTTTTGTAAACTATGTAAGGTATGTTTTTTAATGCTCTATAAGCGAAGAGACAAATAACTGATCGGTAGGGACTGTAATATTCACCGGGGCCGTAAGAATTAAATAAGCGAACTCGAACACTTTCGGTGGCATACATCGAAGCTGAATTCAACACTTGTTGTTCGTTTACCCACTTGGAAAGGGCATAGTCATTTAATTGTTTTACCTCTGTGTTTTCCATGACTTTTTCAACCATTACATCACGGAAATCCCCATACACCTCTGAAGTACTAAAATAGACTGTCTTAAAACCCTCTTTTTCCTGCATTTTTAAGAGATTTTTTGTTCCAACCGCATTAGTTTTCCACATCGTTTCATAATAATCTTCACCATTCCACCTGCCAAATTCGGCAGCAAGATGAAAAACCATATCAAATTTCCGGGGAGAATGTAGATATCCCCTATCCCAGCCTTTGCCGGTCCACAATTTTTCCAACTGTCTAAACTCACCCACATCAACCCTCGCATAATTTTCTGCGTGGTAGTGAGTGTTGAGGTCAATCACAAAAACATTATGACCTCTTTTTTCCAATTCAGGGACAAGAACGCTTCCTACAGCGCCAAGCCCCCCCGTAACCAATATATTCATCAATATTCCGTAGTGAGAAAATTTCATTAAATAATTGAAGTAATCCGCCTCAATCAAATAAAATCACCCACAACAAAACTATTTTTTTACCATAAAATTCCGCAGAATTCAATATTTTAAAATAGCAAAATATTTCATAGAACTATTGTTAAATTTCGATGAACTTATTCAACAACTCTTTGTAACGCTTAATTATCTCGACCGGATCGTGGCGAATCATTGCAGTTTTTTTTGCATTTCTTCCCAGTTTGGTTGCCAGCTCCCTGTCATTAAAAAGTTCACTTACCCTTGCTGCCAAAGCATTGTGATCCCCGGTTTTAAAAATCAACCCGTCAACCCCGTTATTAACGAGATATTTTGCACCCCCCGCATCAGAAGTTATAACCGGCATCCCCACCATCATCGCCTCGCAGAGGGAAAGGGTCGGTTTCTATATAGGAGGGATTTACATATAAAAACCTTCGTTAAAATGCTTCAAAATTTCAGAAACAGATAGAGCACCGGGAAGAGAAACATGCTCCCAAAGTTTGGAATCCCGGAAGAGTTTTTTATAAAGTTTAAAAAAACTTCCTGATGGTGATATTCCAATCACTACCCACTTAAATTGAATGCCTCTACAAATCAACTCTTCGACTGTCTTCAGGATGAGATCGAAACCTTTATAACTATATTCGTTTGAGATTGTAACCAGGTTTAGTGATTTAGTTCGACTCCAATTCCAGTCATAAAACTCTTTTCGAAGAATTAGGTCAAGGTGGTGATAATCAGCTTTTTTATTCACTCTCCTGAATTCGTCCTCATCAAATTTTGATGTTCCTATCACATGTTCGACATTCCGGAAAATTCGTATTTCTCTTTTTGCTGCTTTTTTCATGCTCTTATAATCAAAATACATTCCTCCACGTAAAAAATCCCTGATTCCTGCTGCAATAAATAATTTTGAAACTCCCACTCCGCCAGAATAGACAGGGATTATTTCTCCCAACAATCCTTGTATCTGAAGTATTACAGGAATTTTGATCCGCTCCTGCAAAAGTCCAAATTCTCTTTCTGACCCAAAAATATGAATTACATCAGGTTTGACCTCTTGATAACCGATTCAAATGATTGAAGTAACGATTTATTTTCAATTCGAGAAAATACTCTTCGCAACCACCTTCCAACTCTCCCGCCAATCTTTCGGACAGGATAATATCTGATTCCGTCGATCCTGATATCCCTTCCCCATTCCCCTTCCATTGGGAAACAGTGGACAATTTCGATATCAGGAAACCGTGCACCAAGTTCACTCAGAAAAGTTGCGATCCATGATTCATCTTTCACATCCTGCCCCGTAAATTGTTTGGTCGCCGGTCCGATTCGTTGGGCAATAAAAAGGATTTTCATTCGGGATTAGAATCTCTGAGTTTCATAAAATAGACCTCTGATTCATTCAAAATTCATTACTCCTTATCAATTTATTTCACTCGGTTATGGGCCGGCTCCAAAAAGTTCTGATTAGGTTTATACTTTTACAACATTTTATTATTAAGAAACATCCCGCGGCCATTTTATGTGATTTGGTTGTTGTCAGCAGTCAATAAAAAAATCTTGAAACACTTTAACGTGATTAAAAATGCTCAACAGAAAAAAGTGCTGAAAGAATAGAATACTTCAGCACTTCAACTGGTAAAGTTAAAAAATTCGGTGTTGCTGATAATTTTTCGGTCTGAAAAATTTCAGGGATCAACGAACTATTGCCAGTTTTTTCGGTAATCCTTTCAACTTTATCCCCTCGTTTCATAATAATTCGATAAAGATATACTCCACTTGCAACAAGATCTCCATCTTCATCTCTTCCATCCCAGTGAATTTTATTAAAATCATATTTCATTTGACCTAATGGAACTACCATCTCTCGAATCTTCCTCCCGGCAACCGTATAAATGATTATTTTAAATTCATCCGGAATCTGAGTCAGCTTAAAAGTAAAATATGTCTCGTTTTGAAATGGATTTGGATAATTGTAAACATTCAAGACTTTTGCTTCATTAATAACTGAAAATTTCTTTTCCACTCTAGCTGTATCCGCAAATGAGCTCGAGTTACCTCTTGCAACAACACTGAATTCATAATCTCCATCCTTAAATTCAGGCTTGTAAAGAACAGTCACCTTGGGATTTGTATTACTGAAAGAATGTGAAACACCAGGAGATTGGAAAAAAACCGGTGAGCCGTTCAACTTCATTGAGATTGTTGATGTATCTTGAAGAGGAATTGAAGAAAAATCATACAATTCTAACTTGATTTCCGCTTTTGGATTAATGTATTCTCCATCCGGAACCTCAATCCCATCTATTGAAAGAGTGAGGAATGGCTTGCTTGTATCAGCTTTTATATAAAATGGCACGGAGTATGAGTTGTTGTCACGATAGAATTCTTTAAGCACAATATCCGGGTCTATTGTGATAACAATCTGACTGGCCCCTGAACCAAGTGGTGTTTTATAATTAACATTGAAAGATTTTGATGAAAAGACTCCAAGTGAATCGATCACCTGCTCAAATATTTTTGAAGCCGGATTTGCTCCATTAACCGCATCGACCTTAACTTTAAAATTCTTTGCTACAGTTTCACTACCGTTGGTGACATTGAAGGAGATATTAAGATCAGCATTTGGTAATACGGTGTCTGAAGAGATAGTCACACTTTGATAATTAGTCCCTACCTCTGTAAAGTCACTGTACCTCACTATCAGGCTACTGATTTGTGGTGAGGATTTTTTATCAAGTGATCCCAAATCGGCTAACACTTTTATTGTATTATAACCTTTTCCGTTTATTATTGAAAGATCATAATCATTGTTATTGCCCGCAAGGTGTGTCGTTGTGTCTGTTACTCCTGCAAGAGTTGTTCCTACGATTCTGAATTTGAGAGTGGTTGAATCAGGAATCATGGTCTGAACTGTCAACCTCTCAAAGGAACTTACTGGCCCTATGTTATTGGTAAGCAAGCTGCCACTTGTCGATGAGAAAATATATGTTGTATCAAAAGTTACTTGACCTTGGTTGGCTTTTTTCCATCTTTCCGGAAGACTGCCAGCCATAGCATTCTTTCTTCCAATCATAAACCATGAATCTCTTGCCCGAACTGAATCGATATAGATACTCCCGTAAGTCTTCAACTTACCCCTCAATTCGGCATCCGTCCCGGTATATGGATCATGTGCAGCTGCAACAATTACAATCTTCGACTCATCCAAGGTGTCAAGTAGAGCTTTATAACGAATTCTATCACCTGCAACATCTCCGTATGTCAAATTATAAGACCGGACATAAAGGAACTCCATCGATGCTGCTTCAAACACCGCCACATTATGGCTTAAAACTGTGTTTGATACCAGCGCATTATTCCCATTATGGCTAATTACCGCAGAGTTACCATCATAGTATCCTGCAGCACTGATCGACAAATTAACACTTTTATCTTGTAAAACCAGCGCCCCATTTTTATATCCGGAATTGACAAATTGTGATGCATTGAATGATATACTGTCGGTTAAACCAAACCCGTTTTGATTACTTAGGAAAAATGATCTTATCGCCCCAAATTGCCCACTTACATTATCTTTAACCCGAAACCAATACCTTTTATTTACAGGAAAAGCTGCAAGTGACACCCTCGTATAGAAGGAATCAAATGGAACACTTAACTGGGTGTTATTTACCATTAATTGATTGTCGGCTATTTGAACCGTGACCGACTCCGTATCAGGCTTTCTTAACGGGTTTATAAAATACAAGAAATCTTTAACAAGGTTTTCGTTGTTATATTTTAGATAGTCTCGCGAGATTGAACTTGCCACAATGAAAGAAGTTTCAACCTCGTTATCATTGTCATAAATTTCCTGAATTCTGCCACCATCGTTTAGTGTCGCCTTAATAGCATGTACCCCAAGTCTGTTTTTAACAGGGATACTGACCGTCAATGAATCTCTAAAAGCCGGGACCGGACGGGTCATAACTGTGTCAAAAACAACCTCACCATTTAATCTGTCAGTAATTCTGATATCCACAATGTCAGTTAATGCAGTTCCATAATTATAATAGACCAAACCTAATCTTACCGAATCATGTGTATCATCCGGAGTTTTAGGAGTTAAAGATATCGCATCACTTTCATAAATAAAGTTTGGCTTTGGAGGGATTTTTAATCCTAAAAACGGATCACCAAAATATGTGTTGGTCATCGTGAATAGTTGATTTGTACTACTGTTCCCATATTGTTGAAACATTTTAATCTTAGCTGTTCGAAGAGCTTCGGATGGTTGCCAGACACTATCCGAAATTATCGTTGAATAAAACAGCGTGGGGGCAACACTTGCAGTACTCGTAAATCCCAAACTGGCGTTACTTATATACCCAATAGGTTGCCCGGTTGGATACAAAAGGAATTGTTCAGCAAAACAGTCAACATCCGGCTCACCAAATTTACCGGTGGAACAGCCAAAGTCTGTTAATATGGAACCTTTATTTGCAGTATTTAATAGCTGACTCGGAGTTCTGATGTCGTTATCCCAATGAAAAGTACCCGAATGTCCCACATACGATAATATCACACCACCTTTTTTTATATTGGCATCTACTTCTTCGAGCGGAAATGGTCCGTAATTTGTAAACGGAGTGAAAGTTCTGTAATACTGATTGTATTCAAATGAATAGGGCGCCGACTTAAAGAAATTTGAAAGGACTGTGTTCTGTTCTTTAAATTCCAAAGCCTGCGATTCATCTACCCCACCGGAAAGTAATAAGACTCTTTATTAAACCTATCAAATTTTTGATTGTAATAGTTGAAAGTTTTCCAAAATATCTATCAACATCCTTTACTGATTTGGCAGGAATCCGCCCGGTTAAAATTTGAGGGATATATGAGGAAGTTGAATCAAAAACTGATAGAAGGTTATCACTGAGCGGAGAACCAAAGGATGGTACCAGATTCTTCTTTGGCTTAAATCCTAAAACCGTCGAATGGCTCAACCTGTAATCCCAAGCAGCACTACCAACAAGAATTGCATAATCGGGATAAGGCGTTTGCCAAGCAGTCTGCGTTGTTTTAAAGAAATCTCTCAAGGCATCTGTTGAAAAATACCCGTACGAATATTCGTCATAGACATCATTCATGTCAACAAACATTGTGTCAAGTTGATACGAGTTTTTGAGATATCCCAAATGCTGCCTGATTGGTTGGGCGAATGCATCTATTGAAACTGCAAGATAATCAGTTTTAATAGAAGGATTTCTCAGATTCTTCCAGTTTTTCTTGTAATACAGAGTTGGTTTTAAAACTGAGGTATTTTTCACGAGAAAATAATTGTCAGTTTTTGCCACAGTATCTTGTATGACAAGTGAATTTCCAGTTCTGGATACAAATATTTTTTTAATCCCGTTCCCCCTTTTCCACAAAATCAAACTGTCCGAAGCCACATTAGTAATTTCAATATTTTTTACCGTGGAATTGGCAGCATATGGTAATTTGACTGTGAGCGAATCATTGGTGGCTTTGAGTTTTCTTGCATACTCAACCTCAACCCAGTCAATCCAAACCGTATTAATGCTCGTCCCTGTTGGATATGAAACCACTTTTATTGTATTGTTCCCGTTCGCAAACAGACTACCAGGTGCAGCTCCTGAAAGTACTATTCTTCCATATCTGTCAAGTGAGGAAGAATCATAGGTCGGGAAGTTATTACCAACTTGCAAAACAAGGCTATGCGATCCGGTAGCATTACTCGATGCACCACTTGCGATTCTGGCGAAAAATTTAACACTGTCGGTGTTGTCCAATTCATTTAAACTGAATGTGTATGATCGAGAAGCCATAGCTGTTGGTGCATTAAGGTTTTGCCAATAAAATGTCTTATTCTCGTAAAAATATGGCAGGTCCCTTCGCACAAGATTTGCATCAAAATTCAGGTAAGATCTATCTTGCTCCAGATGGATCAGCTCAGTATAACTTTTAAGTGTATCTGCAGAGATTCCAAGAGTTTGTGGTGCCGTTGTAACTCTCTTACCCGCACTCCGATTCCATGTTATCCAATAAACTGTTGTATCGGTAAACCTGTCATAATACTCATTGTATGGAACTCCATAGGCATTAGGGGTCCTGTAATCAACACTCCCCATGTTTCTCTCACCGAGGAATTCGATATAGTCAGTCGCATCAAACCGACTGTCAGAACCATCAAAAACAAAGATATCCTGTTGTAATCCCTTTTTTAACAACTGAAGAGTTGTAGGTTGAATTTCTGATAAATTAACTCCCATACCCTGTAAATCAGAACCAAAAACCCTGTAAATTCCATCTTTAGCCACACCTATCTTAACATAGGGGGCAGAAAAATCAATCCAGTTACCTGTTGTATCATTTACGGCAACCACGGAGGAAAATTTGTTAATGGCGTCAGGGTTTACCAACATTCCGGAAAACATTTTTTTTGCCTCGTCCGAAAACACTATTCCGCTGTTGTAGTTGATTACCGGTTTGTTTGGGTTGAGGGTAAATTCTATTTTACTAATTATATCAAGTTTTGCCGAACTGAAATTGTAATCATATTGATTAAATTTTAGATGAACTACCCTTACTCCCTTAATTTCAAAATACCCCAATATCTCGATAACTTCCGTTTTCCCGTTCTTCCGAACCAATTCGGGCTCAAAATTTAGATGAATTGTTGTATCCCGTGTTAAACTTGCTTCAGGGTTGATCGAGGGATTAAAGTCTTCTGTTCTTTTTTCAACTATACGAAAATCCACAGTGACTTCTGCACCCGGAGGTATGGCAACAAAAAGCGATTTGGAGGGAAGTGACAGTTCACCCGGACGGGATTCGTCATAATAACTAAGCTTTTTTAGTTTTATGTCATCTGTTAGCCGGGCAAGATTAAATTCTGCCGGCTGGAAAGTAAACTTTAGCTTTTGATCACTTTCTTGATAACCCGATATTTTATCCTGTGAATGGATCGAAATGATGAATAACAGGATTAAAAATAAAATTCTATACATGGAAACCTGGGGTAAATTTAAGTTCAAAATGGGGCCTGATTTTTGGATAAACTTGAGATACAATATAAAATAATTTGGGAAATCAAAACAGACCATTATCCATTAATCTATTAATTCTTTTTCTCAAATGGTTTATTATTCTTTTAATTAATGGTCTTCTGTATGCTTTAATCCAATGATTCTTAAAATGAAAAGTATCATAGTTAGAATTCCTTTCAATTCGAGACGGATGTTTAGTGATAATGAAATTCTCGGCTACTTGAAGCTTAAAAAAGTGTCTTCTTTCTCCAGAGAAATGAGTTCCCTGTAAGCCAATATTTGATACAAGATTTTTTGAGGGAATAATACTAAGTCCCTCATTTTTCCATAATGTTAATGCTGCCTGATAATCCCAACCGGCATATTCAGCTTTATTAAAATTGCTACTAATTTCATTGTAAAAGAATTCCCTTTCATTCTTATCAGGAAATCTTTTTAATAATATCATTTCCATTTTTTCTTGATACTCATCCACCGAAAGAACAACTTTTTGCCAACTCCTCTTCCATGTTGCCCAACCCCAAAATGAGCATAACCAGAAAAAACATAGCTGTTTTCCAGTTTATCATAGTTCCAACTAAAATTATGCCCACTAATCATCCATACCTCTTGATCGTTTTCGTAGCGATCAAGTAACTCCTCACAAAAAGAAGGGAATGCGGCAGATGGAACACAATCGTCCTCAAGAATGATTAGTTTTGTTTCATTCTTAAATGCTGTTGTAATTGCATAAAACGGTCCTCCCCCACAACCAAGATTAACCTCCGGATATATTGTAATAACTTCATCACAAAAGTTAATCTTATCAATTATCTTTTTACACATCTCAATTTTATTAATATCATCAACATTTCCTTCTCTTGCATTGTCAACAAAAGCATACAACTTTGAAAGTCTATGTACCGATAATGAATCGACAACTTTTTGCAGCATCTCGGGCCTATTGAATGCAATTAATAAAACGGGAGTATTAACCATTCTTTTGTCTAATTAGTGAAAATAAAATTAGAATTAACTGAATTAATGCTGAAACAACAAAAGCTATGGCGGCACCAACATAAATCATACTGGATGTTAAAACAAAAACCAATCCCAACAACACCAGGCTGCCAAACAAATTTATAAGCGCAATTAGTTTAACTTTTCTGAGAATATAAAACTTCACCTGAATTGCCTGAATTACCGGTAATACCATGGCCTGAATTACAAGAATATTTGAATATTCTAATGAATCGTTAAATTTGCCAAGTGTTAATACCTGGATTATGAGGTCAGAAAAAATGAAATACAAAGCAACTACTATTAATATAGTAAGAATAAAAAAGCGAAAATTTTTTGATTTTCTAATCGGTTCATTGCGGAAATCTTCATAAAATTTTGGTTCAAATGCCTGAAATACCGAGGTACATGCGGTAATCACAAAGGTTGCCACTTGTTTACCGACATTATAGACCCCTAAACCAGACAGATTGTTTAGCCTCTCAAGAATTATCACATCAGCAGAAGGAGCGGTGCTATGTAGAAATGAAGCTAATGTTAACGGCATCATCTCCTTCAATCCCCGTTTAACCTCTGAGACACTAAACCTCGTCGTTCCTTCACGACTCATACTAAACCACAATGTTATCGCAATTATTGAATTTGAAATCGCGATTCCAAGCAGTTTGCCGGTTGCGCCCGACTTAAAAATCCAAACAATCAACAACGCAAAAAATACATTCCCTATAACCTGAGCCACTTCAGTAAAAAAGAAAAATTTGCCCCTTCCTTCAATACGAAAGTCAACAAGTCTAAATGTAATTATGCCATTACTAATGAGAATTATAAAAATAATCGGCACATTTGGGAAATATTCTATCGATGTGGCTGAGGTTAAAAAGTACAGATATACAATCACCATCCCTACTGCCGTGAGTAAAAGATTCCAGAAAAAATTGAACAACATCAGATTTAGCAAAAGTTGCCTCTTCTCAGGTGCTGGAAGTTCACGACTTCTGACAATATAATAATTCGTTAGCGAGAGTATCGAAAATTGTGCAATAATATTATTCATCGCTGTGAAAAATGCCAAAATTCCAAAATCCTCCTTTGAAAGAAGAACAACAAAAAGTGGAAACGACACAAAGGATATTAACATCCCCACAACAGAGGTAGCAAAAAAATATCCACTGTTCAGAATCATGGTCGCTAAGCCGGAGGGAAGCAGGTTCAAAATGGAATCTTTAATTTTGACCATTTTGTCCAAATATCTCATAAATTTGATAATTTGAATCGGAAGAAATCAGTGAAACTCTGAAATACTTCTCCAATTCTTCGGGAGTATAACTCAGTTCATTTTCATTTCCACCCATCCAAATCAGATAGTTCCTTCCTCCGTTAAAATACTTTGAAAGATTTTCTCTACCTACTTCAATTTCATCAGAATTGTAAAAAAACTTTCTTGGGGATTTTTTCGACTGAACAAATGTGGCGTAAAAAAGCAATTCAGGATTGTTTGAATATGTGTTTTTCTCTGACATAAGTTTCTTGATCATTTCCCCATTCAATTTTGGTAACATTGCCTGATATTCATCGGTGGATATCCCGCCGGCTCCTTTTTTAATTCTGGTTGTAAACGATCTTACATCTGTGCGAAGATATACGCCGACTGGAATCACCATCAAAATCAGAGCTGCGACAACTAAAAATCGTCTATTATGCCCATTTGAGAGATTTTCTCTTAAAATTTCCAAAAAAATCAAGAAAACAAGCAGTAGAGGTATAAATGCAGGGAAAAGCAATCTGTTATTAAGTCGGTCAAATGCTGAAATTGAGGTTGAGATAAATGTACCACTCAAAAATAGAATGATTAAGATTAAGGGAATATCAATTTTATAAAAAACGTGAGTAAATGATAAGACAATAATTTTCAAGTATCGTGCTGCAAAAAGGACTGACAAAGGAACCAACATCAAAACCGGGAAAACCCAGTATAAAAAAGTCTCCGTTGAGATCATTTTTACCTCAAAGATGTTGTAGATCGAATCTCCCCTCGCCCCAAAAGGAGAACCTGCGGAATAATAATTTCTCAGTACCCACAACAAAACGGGTAATAATGTAATGATTGATGCCACCACACTCTTAAAAAACCGACTCTTTTTGTCTCCCCTATAAATCAAATAAATAATTAATGGAAAGAGCACAATACCGATATACTTAACAAAAAACAGAACAACAATCAACAGTGAGAGCGATACGACTCTTTTTGTTGACAAATCATCTCTCCACTTCTCACAAAGAAATAGAAATAACAACATTACCGGAATAAACACAGTCTCTGAAAACGCAAAAACCCACACCAGATAAAAGCCCGGAGCAATCAACAACAATCCCAGCCCATAGTATCTGAGAAACAGCAATTCAACTTTTTGTCTGAAAATGAGATAAGAGAAAATAAAAGTTGAGGAGAGAGATAGTATGTTTAACAATGAAAGAACAGTATAATAGTCCAATCCGGTGAACACTTTCACAAATAAAATAATCAGGGAGTAGCCTGGAGGCCAAAGTATAAATGGAGTGCCCCCCAATCCAACAAACCCCTGCCCATCCAACAGATTTGTTGAAAGAGCAATATAGTTCATCGTATCCCCTGTTAATCCTATGCCATATTTGGATGTGCCGATAAGAAAGAGAGTAATCCCGGTAAAGATAGACAGCGCCAAAACAACTCCATCAATAAGTTTCAGGCGTTTGTTGGAATTGGCGTTGTTATGCACCATTCGCCACTTCTCTTTAAACCCGCCCCTTTACAGCATCTGCAAATTCAGCAAGCTTACCCCAGTTTGCCTTATCTTCAAAATAATTTCCGGTAACGATTATTTTAGCTCCTGCATCCACCATTTTCCCCGCTGTATCGGGTGTTCTGATTCCCCCACCAACAATTACAGGAATTGAAATATTCTCCGACACTGCCTTAACCATCTCAAAAGGTACCGGATTGTCTGCGCCAGATCCCCCTTCAAGATAAACAACTTTCATCCCGAGAAATTCTGCGGCAAGTGCTGTTGCAACTGCAATCTCCGGTTTGTGTCTTGGAATTGGAGCACTTCCACTCATATATTCAGCCGTGGTTCGTCTGCCTGATTCAATTAACATATATCCTGTTGAAATAGCTTCCAGATTGTGTTTTTTTATCACAGGAGCTGCAATCACATGTTTTCCAATAAGATGTTCGGGATTTCTTCCGCTTATAATCGATAGAAACAGAATGGCATCCGCGAAAGGGGAAATTTGACTCAATGCTCCGGGAAATATTATCACCGGCAGATGAGTTAAATTCTTCAAAGTCCGAATCGCGCCGTCAAAATCCCCGAGACCATTAAACTGCCCCCAACCAAAAATCCATCCACTCCTGCTGAAGAACATCGATTGGCAAACTCTTCAAGATCTGTGTCGTGAAACCGGTCAGGATCCAAAAGAATTAAATAGAGTGCACGCTGTTCTGATAACTTTGATAAAAGGGAGGAAAATAGAGTCATTAAATGTTCATTTTATTGTTGTTTTGCGTAATTTTCATATTATTCTATTAAAATTTAGCGAATTGACATGGAAATTAAAAACAAAGATATCGTATTCCCACAATTCTGTGATTATAGTTGCAAATTTGCGGGTTTCGCTGGGAAAGAAGTAATCGGCGACTGCAGAAAAGAACTTGCTGTCTGGTGTAAACACTTCGAAAAATTTAACTACAAAAACTCAAAGTGTATTGCGGGTAAAAAGTCAGCTCTCGATTTAAATCGTCAATAACCAATACTGACGATATACAAAAGTATTGGCAAAATGGAGAAGTCACCTTTTATTTTGAATCGTCAAGAAAGGAGTCAGGTTTCAAATTTCAGCCTGATAGACGCTGTGGCTCAATTCGCTCGCCGGGAAAATGAATTTATTAAAGCAGTATCTATTTGATCACTTTTTTGAGTTCTTTTTCAAACTCTTTATAACTCATCTTTTTGGGATAAAAACCCGTCTGCCTTCCGTTACTGCTGTAAATGGCAGTAGCGGGAATGGCACCGTTCCAATCTTTATTTATCATCTCAATCAATACCTGATCATCTTTGAACTTGGCAACATAATTTTTAAATGGTGCTTTCATCTTTTTCAAGAAGGGCTCAATTTTGCTTTTGATTTCATCAGGATGATCCAAACTCACAGCTATAAACTCAACCTTTGGGAAGTTTTTTGCAAGTTTTACTATATCCGGAAACTCTTCACGACATGGCACACACCAGGTTGCCCAGAAATTTATGAACAAAACCTTTCCATCTCTGTTTTTCAACAGATTGGAAAGGCCCTTCTCATCAATTGTCTTAACATCCTGTGACAGAGCAGGGATGTTCACCAATATTAGATACACGCTCAAAAAGGAAAGCCATCTACTCATGCAAATCCAAAATAATATCTAATAATTAATAATTAATACCTGCTTCAGTCCACTCGTTTTATAGTGCAACCAAAAGCTTTTGTACTTGATACTGAGACAGGTTTTCCTGCCAATATCTCATCAAGTGCCTTTTGTAAGTCATTTGAAGTAACTTCTTCTAATCTTCTTTTATCATCTATTCTACCATGATAAAGAAGTTTTAAGTCACCACTTAGAACATAAATTTCCGGGGTGAAAGAAGCAGCAAGTTGATCTGCTACCACATTACCGTTATCCTTCAAAATTGTAAAATCCAAACCATTTTCTGCTGCGTGTTTGGTAATGGCGGCAACATCTTCCGCTTTATTTGAATTAATCCCAAGGAAAGTAATATCTTTTGATGAATAATCTTTGGATATGGCAGCCATCCGGGAATTATAAGCGTTTGAAACTGGACACTCAGTAGAAATAAACATTAACACAATCGCCTTCGATGATTTATAATCTGTTAATGAGTGTGTTTTACCATTTATGTCAGGAAGAGAAAAATTTGTTATAACAGTATCAAGTGTGGTTGATGCCTGTTTTTCTGTGGCTACAGCTTCGTGTTTTGTACAGGCTGTGAAAACCAATGCCAGGGTAAGCAATGTGATAAATTTATACATGGAAAACCTTTTTGATGAATGAGTGAATATAGTTGTAACAAAAAAGAGGTGATATAAAGTTCAAGATGGGACAATTTATGAAAAGCTTTAAAATAAAAAAAGCCCCAAAAATGGGGCTTAAAAAATAAAACCGGCAGCTACCTACTCTCCCACACACCTGCGCATGTAGTACCATCGGCGTATGTAAGCTTAACTTCTCTGTTCGAAATGGGAAGAGGTGTTTCCTTACAGCTATAACCACCGGAAAAAAAATTGGGGTTGTTCAATAATAATTGAAAGAGTTGGATACAAATAATTGCATAAAATTAAAATAAAATTAATGGCAAGTCTCACGGCTTATTAGTACTGCTCAGCTGAATGTATTACTACACTTACACCTGCAGCCTATCAACCTCGTCATCTCCGAGGAGCCTTCAGTCCCGAAGGAGGGATATCTCATCTTGAAGCGTGTTTCGTGCTTAGATGCTTTCAGCGCTTATCACGACCGTACGCAGCTACCCAACGATGCCACTGGCGTGACAATTGGCGTACTGGAGGTACGTTCACTCCGGTCCTCTCGTACTAAGAGCGACCCTTCTCAAATATCCTGCGCCCGCATAGGATAGGGACCGAACTGTCTCACGACGTTCTGAACCCAGCTCACGTACCGCTTTAATTGGCGAACAGCCAAACCCTTGGGACCTTCTCCAGCCCCAGGATGCGATGAGCCGACATCGAGGTGCCAAACCTTACCGTCGATATGAACTCTTGGGTAAGATCAGCCTGTTATCCCCGGCGTACCTTTTATCCTTTGAGCGACGGCACTTCCACGCGCAGCCGTCGGATCACTAACTCCAGCTTTCGCTCCTGCTCGACCTGTATGTCTCGCAGTCAAGCTCCCTTATACGTTTACGCTCTTCGCATGATTACCGACCATGCTGAGGGAACCATTGAGAGCCTCCGTTACATTTTAGGAGGCGACCGCCCCAGTCAAACTACCCGCCTAACACTGTCCCTGACCCGGATTCACGGATCGAGGTTAGAATCCAAATAAAACAAGGGTGGTATTTCACCGTTGACTCCACCGATACTAGCGTACCAGCTTCATAGTCTCCCACCTATCCTACACATGCTTTAACCGAACCCAATATTAGGGTGCAGTAAAGGTGCACGGGGTCTTTCCGTCCATATGCGGGTAACCGGCGTCTTCACCGGTACCACAATTTCACCGAGCCCGTAGCTGAGACAGCGCCCAAATCGTTACACCATTCGTGCAGGTCGGAACTTACCCGACAAGGAATTTCGCTACCTTAGGACCGTTATAGTTACGGCCGCCGTTTACCGGGGCTTCGATTCAAAGCTTCGCTTGCGCTGACCTCTCCTCTTAACCTTCCGGCACCGGGCAGGTGTCAGACCCTATACATCGTCTTGATTGACTTCGCAGAGTCATGTGTTTTTGTTAAACAGTCGCTTGGGCCATTTCACTGCGGCCCCCCTTAGTTTACTTAGTGAATAATTCACCAAAAGGGGCACCCCTTATCCCGAAGTTACGGGGTTAATTTGCCGAGTTCCTTAGCTACGGCTCACTCGAGCACCTTAGAATACTCATCCCGTCTACCTGTGTCGGTTTGCGGTACGGACGGACAAAGACCTCCTGTACGAAGTTTTTCTCGGCAACATGCTTGGGGCCACTTCGAGCTATATGCTCCCGTATTCGGCTCTCGGCCTTAATGAGAAGCGGATTTGCCTACCTCTCAGCCTACCACCTTAAACCAACTGATCCACCAGTTGGCTGACCTTACGCTTTTGCGTCACTCCTTACAGTCAAACAGTCTTTACCCGGTACGGGAATATTAACCCGTTACCCATCGCCTACGCCTTTCGGCCTCAGCTTAGGACCCGACTAACCCTGAGTCGATTAACGTAGCTCAGGAAACCTTAGACTTGCGGTGAACAGATTTCTCATCTGTTTTATCGTTACTTATGCCTACATTTTCTTTTGTAACCGCTCCAGCATACCTCACGATACACCTTCACTGCTGTTACAATGTTCCTCTACCAATAAAAAATTAATTCTATTCCATAACTTCGGCGCACAGTTTAAGTCCCGTTTATTGTCGACGCCGAGTCGCTTGACTAGTGAGCTATTACGCACTCTTTAAATGAATGGCTGCTTCTAAGCCAACATCCTAGTTGTCTAAGCAACTCAACATCCTTTATCTGTTAACTGTGACTTGGGGGCCTTAGTTGATGGTCTGGGTTGTTCCCCTCTTGGCCGCGGAGCTTATCCCTCGCAGCCTGACTCCCGGAGAACATATTAATGGAATTCGGAGTTTGTCTGGGTTTGGTACCGTTGTGACAGCCCTAGCCCAATCAGTGCTCTACCTCCATAATACTATAGTCCGAGGCTAGCCCTAAAGCTATTTCGAGGAAAACGAGCTATTTCCGAGTTTGATTAGCCTTTCACCCCTACCCTCAGTTCATCCAAGCGGTTTTCAACCCACACTAGTTCGGACCTCCATGAGGTTTTACCCTCACTTCATCCTGACCAAGGGTAGATCACCCGGTTTCGCGTCTACCGCCTGTTATTTTATACGCCCTGTTAGGACTTGCTTTCGCTAAGGCTACGTTCCTGAAGAACTTAACCAACAACAGACGAGTAACTCGTAGGCTCATTATCCAAAAGGCACGCTGTCATCCCGATAAATCGGGACTCCAACCGTTTGTAAGCACATGGTTTCAGGTACTATTTCACTCCCTTAATAAGGGTTCTTTTCACCTTTCCCTCACGGTACTGGTTCACTATCGGTCACAAGAGAGTATTTAGTCTTAGGAGATGGTTCTCCCGGATTCCCACAAACTTCCACTTATTTCGTGGTACTTGGGAACATATTTCAAAGAGTCGTAGTATTTTCGCTTACAAGACTGTCACTTTCTATGGTTGACCTTCCCAGGTCATTCAACTAATATTACGATTTTTTACTCTTCGAGTCATTGGCAATAGACTCTAAATATGTCCCTCGACCCCGCCAATCCTAAGGTTGCCACCATTAACAGATTGGTCGGTTTAGACTCTTTCCCTTCCGCTCGTCACTACTCAGGAAATCACTATTGTTTTATCTTCCACCAGGTACTTAGATATTTCAGTTCCCTGGGTTAGCCTCAACTACCCTATGTGTTCAGGTAGAGATAAATGAGTATTACCTCATTTGGGTTGCCCCATTCGGAGATCTACGGGTCGGAGACTGCTTCCGTCTCACCGTAGCTTTTCGCAGGTAGCCGCGTCCTTCTTCGCCTTCTTGTGCCAAGGCATCCACCATGTGCCCTTAGTAACTTAACCAAAAAACTTTATTCTAATGTTATGCTTTTTGTTCGCATTTATAATGAAATTGTTAAATTTCTATGGACAAAATATTTGTATCCTAGTAAATCAATTTATAAAAATCAATTTTACTCTTTCAATATGTCAAAGAACAACCTTGTGGAGCTAAACGGGATCGAACCGTTAACCTCCGCCTTGCAAGGGCGGCGCTCTCCCAATTGAGCTATAGCCCCTTAATTGTTTAATTAAGGGAATATCCGTTGTGTGTTTAGAGCACTTTCCCTAATAGTGGGCCTGAGAGGAGTTGAACCACTGACCTCACGCTTATCAGGCGTGCGCTCTAACCATCTGAGCTACAGGCCCAAATCAAAAGACCTTTCGGTCCTGAACTCATACAGTATAAAAAGAACATAAAAAATGTGGATACATCGGAGATATAAATGATAAGACAACCTGTTACTCTTAGAAAGGAGGTGATCCAGCCGCACCTTCCGGTACGGCTACCTTGTTACGACTTAGCCCCAGTCACCAGTTTTACCTTAAATAGCTCTCTCCTTGCGGTTGAGTCACTATCTTTGGGTACCCCCGGCTTCCATGGCTTGACGGGCGGTGTGTACAAGGCCCGGGAACGTATTCACCGCGTCATGCTGATACGCGATTACTAGCAATTCCAACTTCATGGAGTCGAGTTGCAGACTCCAATCCGAACTGAGGCCGCTTTTTAGGGATTCGCTCCATCTCGCGATTTTGCTGCCCGTTGTGGCGGCCATTGTAGCACGTGTGTAGCCCTAGGCGTAAGGGCCATGCGGACTTGACGTCATCCTCACCTTCCTCACTACTTGCGTAGGCAGTTCCATTAGAGTGCTCGGATTGCTCCGGTGGCAACTAATGGTAAGGGTTGCGCTCGTTGCGGGACTTAACCCAACACCTCACGGCACGAGCTGACGACAGCCATGCAGCACCTGTACTTATGCCCTTGCGGGAAAGCTGCTTTCACAGCCGGTCATAAGCTTTTCAAGCCTAGGTAAGGTTCTTCGCGTTGCATCGAATTAAACCACATGCTCCACTGCTTGTGCGGGCCCCCGTCAATTCCTTTGAGTTTCAACCTTGCGATCGTACTTCCCAGGTGGAGTGCTTAATGCGTTAGCTGCGACACCGAAAAAATCCGGCATCTAGCACTCATCGTTTACAGCGTGGACTACCAGGGTATCTAATCCTGTTTGCTCCCCACGCTTTCGCGCCTCAGCGTCAATAATGGACCAAGAAGCAGCCTTCGCAATTGGTGTTCTTCCAGATATCTACGTATTTCACTACTACACCTGGAATTCCGCCTCTCTCTTCCACATTCAAGAACAGCAGTATCAATGGCAGTTTTGCAGTTGAGCTGCAAGATTTCACCACTGACTTGCTATCCCGCCTACGCGCCCTTTACGCCCAATGAATCCGGACAACGCTTGCCCCCTACGTATTACCGCGGCTGCTGGCACGTAGTTAGCCGGGGCTTCCTCTGAGCATACAGTCATCCAGATTAATAATCTGTCTTTCGTCTGCTCTCACAGGAGTTTACGATATAGAATACCTTCATCCTCCACGCGGCGTTGCTGGGTCACTCTTTCGAGCATTGCCCAATATTCCTCACTGCTGCCTCCCGTAGGAGTCTGGACCGTGTCTCAGTTCCAGTGTGACTGATCATCCTCTCAGACCAGTTACTGATCGTAGCCTTGGTGTGCCGTTACCACACCAACTAGCTAATCAGACGCAAGCCTATCCCAAGGCGGTAAACCTTTAACAACATATCCATGCGGATCCGCTGCATTATGAGGTATTAGCGCCGATTTCTCGACGTTATTCCTTACCTTGGGGCAAGTTACTTACGCGTTACGCACCCTTGCGCCACTCTACTGTCAGATTGCTCCTTCAGTCAAGTTGACTTGCATGTGTTAGGCACGCCGCCAGCGTTCGTCCTGAGCCAGGATCAAACTCTCCGTTGTAAATTGATTGTAAGCCTTTATAACAGTTTTTGTCATCTTATCATCTGGTCTCTACCAGATGCATCCACTAAAAAAAAGAACGTTTTTTCCGTTTGAATAATTTTTCCGAAACGGGCTTCTAACTTACGAAAAACTTCCTATTCAAGTCAAGTTAAATTATAAATAATTTTAACTTTTTTTTGAGAAAAATTTTCTCGTCAGTTACACCTCGTCCGGCGTCATTCAATAAGTTTAAGAACTTAAAAACAAACAGTCTTCAAAATTACGACTATTTTTAATTCTGTGCAAGTGAAAAAGAAGAAAATTTAAAGTTTTTTTCAACTTTATTTCGCTTTTCCGTTTGTCTTGCGCTTACAGTATGTAATGAACTTAAATAATTCAAAAAATTTGAGCCTCTAATAAAAGGGTTTTGAACAACATTTCCAAATTATTTCTTTATTATTTTTTACTTTTTTTTCTTCTGTACCATAAATAGTTTTCTTAACCTCTGTTTTAATCCCGTTTTTTTATTCATCCCACTCTTTCTAATTTCATGTTATTTATGTATGTTATACTTACTTTCTCACAATTTAGCAGAGAATAATATGTCCCGTCTATTAATTCTTGGTGGTGGCATCGCCGGACAGACTGCCGCCCTCCATGCACGAAGAAAACTTACCCATATTCATGAAGTCGTTGTAGTTACACCAAACTCAAAATGGAACTGGATCCCATCAAACATCTGGGTTGGTGTGGGTGTCATGTCAGTCGATCAGGTGACTTTCCCTCTTGAACAAATTTATAAAAAAGAAGGAATTGTCTATCATCAGGCAAAGGCAATTAGCATTCACCCCGAAGGTGACACAAACTCCTACTCCCCTTTTGTAACAATTGAATATACAAAACAAGGAATTGAGGGTACAACGGAGAAGCTGACATATGATTATCTGATTAATGCAACAGGCCCTAAACTCAAATTTGAAGCAACCAAGGGGCTGGGTCCCGATAACAACAGCCTTTCTGTATGCACCGCAGGTCATGCAGCTCAAACTTCTTCGGCACTTGATGAAATTGTTAAAGCAATGAAAATGGGTGAAAAGAAGAAATTTCTCATCGGCACCGGTCACGGTAACTGTACCTGTCAGGGTGCAGCTTTTGAATATTTGTTCAATATTGAATACGAATTAAGAAGAAGAGGAGTACGCGATAAGGCTGAAATCACCTGGATTTCAAACGAACAGGAACTTGGAGATTTTGGAATCGGTGGAATGCACCTGAAAAAAGGTGGATATATCACCCATTCAAAAGTTTTTACCGAGTCACTTTACACCGAAAGAGGTATCAAATGGATCACCAGAGCTCATGTAAATGAAGTTGAAGAAAAACAAATACACTATGAAACCCTCGAAGGCAAATATTTTGATGAATCGTTCGACTTCGCGATGCTTCTGCCTCCCTTTTCGGGAGTTGGAATAAAAGCTTTTAACAAAGACGGAACAGATATTACAAGTGATCTTTTTGCTGCTAATGGTTTTATGTTGGTTGATGGCGATTACGGCAAAAAAAATTATGAGGATTGGAGCCCTGAAGATTGGCCCAAAACCTATCAATCCCCAAAATACAAAAACATTTTTGCCGTTGGAATTGCCTTTGCTCCTCCACACCCAATATCTCAACCGGCTTCAAGTCCAAATGGAACTCCAATCTTCCCCACACCTCCAAGAACAGGAATGCCTTCAGGGGTGATGGCAAGACAAGTTGCCTATAATATTATAGACATGATAAATGGAAAAAGTGACCACCCAACCAGGGAAGCGTCGCTTGCTAATATGGGAGCAGCTTGTATCGCTTCCGCGGGAACCGGATTCTTCAACGGAACTGCGGTATCAATGACAATGTACCCAATCATCCCCGATTTCAACAAATACCCCGAAACCGGAAGAGAACTTCGTTATACTTCAGGTGAAATTGGTTTGGCGGGACACTGGATAAAACATTTCCTCCACTTTGCATTCATTTACAAAGCCAAAGCAAATCCACTTTGGCGCATCATTCCCGAATAGGAGAACTAAAATGACAAAAAGAGACCCATACGGACAAAATTATTATACACCGGTTCCAACAAACTTCACAAAAAGAATGCGAACCAACCTGTTCTGGCAGTTCCTCAGGTTCTTAACCATCAATATCAAAATGCTCAGGATGGTGAGGAAACATTGATTTAACTCTTAGTTTCTGATATCTGTTATCTGCGATTCGTAGAACCAACTTCCGTGAATATCCGAAAGACTTTCTCATGACCAAATAATCTGTAATATTGAGGTCTTTGTAACTTCACGGAGATCCGAGTTCTTAAACTTTAATACTATATTTTGTCAATTATTTGGTAATATTGACGAATTATAGTATTTTTGGTAAAAATAATTTTTGGAATATGAACAACGAAATAACAATTAAAGATTTTTTACTATCTAAACCGGTTCTAACTACAAAAGAAATTGCAACATTTATGAGGTCTGCTGATTCTAATATTAGCGATCCGATGGTGAATTGGAAGATCCATTCTTTACATAAACGAGGGTATATCCAAAAACTTGGGAGAGGGTTTTATACAACTATTAAAAAACATCAATTTTACCCGGAATTGTATGATGTAATCCCTAAGATTGCCAGGTTTCTTAATAAAGCACTCCCCGAGTTGAATTACATAATTTGGGATACTCGTATTTTAAGCAGAATGACTATCCATCAACCGGCAAGGTTTTATATATTACTGGAAACAGAAAAGGGTGAAGAATCATCACTTTACAATTACCTTAGAGACAATTTTCAAAATGTATTTTTAAAACCTGACAATTTGACTTTTGATCTATATATTAGTGATAAAACAGATCCAATAATTATCACTCCAATGATATCTCAGTCCCCAACTCTCATTAATGAAGGTATTTGTTCACCTGCATTGGAAAAAATTTTAGTAGATATCTTCGTGGATGAATCTATTTTCACCACTTTCCAAGGAGCTGAATTATCTACAATTTACAATAATGCCTTTGAGACCTACAATGTCAATATGAGTGGCATGCTTAGGTATGCCGGGAGAAGAGGTTCACGCTCAGAGCTTATTGAATTTCTAAATGGCCTCGAAACCGACAGCGAGGAATTCCACATGCGACTCAAGGCATTACCTATATGATTGATAGCTCAACATTTACAAAAGAGCATGTTTTGAAATGCGCTGAGCAGTTTACTGGTGTGGATAAAATTCTTCTTGAAAAGCAAATATTCGCACTTTCACTCGCACAAATGCTGGCTTCGTCCGGTTTAGACTTTGTATTTAAGGGTGGGACATCTCTGATATTGTTACTCGAAACACCTTTAAGGCTTTCCATCGATGTAGATATTATTGTAAGCCCGGCGACACAATTGGAGAAATTTCTTGAGTTTGTCATCAATAACTCAATATTTAAGAATATTCAAGAAAGTGAAAGAAACCAGACCGGTAAAATACCCAAGAGGCATTATCGTTTCCATTATGATTCACTCTTTAACCAAAGATTTGAAGAATACATTCTATTAGATGTCCTCTTTGAATTTCCCCAATATCCATCAATACTAACTAATAATAAAAAAAGTGGTTTGCTGAAATATTCCACTGATAATGTCTCCATCATCAAAACTCCAACTATTAATTCCATACTCGGGGATAAATTAACAGCTTACGCCCCTGAAACGACTGGTATTCCATTTTATAAAAATGGCAAACAAATGAATATGGAAATCGTAAAGCAGCTTTTTGACATTGGAGTACTCTTTGATTCTTGCGATGACCTGGCAGAGATAAAAGAATCTTTTACTAAAATTGCTCTTACAGAATTATACTACAGGGATTTACCAAGTCACTCCCCTCAAGATATATTAGCTGACATTTTCAAGACAAGCAAATCTCTGTTAGATAGAGACCTCTCAAACCAGGTGTTTTCTGAATTAAATAAAGGAATAGATAGATTAAGGGGATACATTATCGGCAGGAAATTTTATATCGAGCAAGCAATAATTGCAGCGGGGAAAGCAGCCTATTTATCAAAGTTAATACTAACCAACTCAAATAATATTGATAAGTATTCCTCACCCGATTCTAATCTTGACAATTATTTTGTGGATGGCGAATTTATAAAATTCAATAAATTGAGGAAATCAAATCCAGAAGCATTTTATTATTGGTATAAAGCTTTCAATTTATAGTACTATATTTTGTCAATTATTTTATATTAGTGACGAAATATAGTTGAGAAATGTAACGCTCTATTTCGCTCTAAAGGACTTCATTCTGCAGACGGCAATCGGGACGATTACCACTCCTCACTCTTACGCCTTAAATCCGTGGAATCTGTGTGAATCCGTGATATCCGCGTAACAATCCCCTTCCTCTGCGAAAATCTGTTTAATCTGCGTGTATCTCCCAAAGGGATGCCTTCGGCACGTGCCTTCCGCGTAACAATCCCCCTTCCTAAACCTTCTTCCCCTGAATCCTTTTCCTTAATTCCACATAATTTGGGAGGATTTTCCTGAGTTCCGCATAAAATTGTGGTGAGTGATTCATTTGTTTGAGGTGGCAGAGTTCATGGATGATTACATAATCTATCAGTTCGGGTTCAAGTGCCATGAGGAGAGGCGAAAGGAAAACCTCTTTTTTGATAGTGCAGAAGCCCCACTTCCCTCTCATTTTTTTTACTCTGACTAATGAGGGATTAAATCCGTGTCGGGCTGCAAGGTGTTGTGTGCGGGGTATCAAATATTTGGCTGCTGTTCCATTAAGATAACCACGGAAGAGCTCCAGGGTGGTCTCTTTGGCACCCTGCGGGCTTTCAATTGTCAACTCTGAGGTTTCTTTGTTGAAATTAATGACATGTTTGCGCAGAAAGAGGTTGTAATGATGTTCAACCTTGATATCTTCCCCAAACAGCTTATAAGGAGATTCTTCTTTTTTGTGTACCAAAAGATGAATGTGTCTCTCGAGGAATTTCTTTTTACTCTCAAGAAAATTCCTCGCCTCCTCAAATGATCCTCTTTCGGGAATCACTAATTCGAACAAGCCGGTCTGGTTGATTCTGATTGCCACAATCTTTGCCCGCCTGCTCCTTCTTACGGAACAGAGGAGTTTATGCCCGGCAATAATTACTTCAAGTTGATCAGCAGCCGGTTTCATCGGTTCTTTTTATAGGTTGAACCCTCTTTTGTATCCTGAATTGTTATGCCCAAAGTGAGTAGTTCATTCCGAATTTTGTCGGAAAGAGCATAATTTTTCTCCAATTTGGCATCAACTCTCAATTTAAGCAGAAGCTGAATCAACTCCTCTTCAAGTCCGGAATCAGAATTCTCAACCTTTTCAGTGCGAAGAATTCCAAGCACTCCATCAGCAGTTTTTTTCAGGAACTCAAGTGCGCCCTCATAAAACTCACGGGTAAGATTATCACCGTTTGCGATATAAGTATTCACTTCCTTGATAAAATCAAACACCACAGCGATTGCTTTTGGTGAGTTAAAATCATCATCCATCGCTTCTTTAAACGCTATATAACTTTTTTCAAAATCGAAAGAGTGGGCTCCTGAATCCGGTTTTCCTGCAAGAGCAGATTTAACTGTATCAAAAAGGTTGTTTACTTTCTCAAGTCCACGATCTGCACTCTCAAGAGCTTCCGCAGTAAAATTTAAAGAAGAAGCATAATGAGTCTGTTCGTAGAAAAAGCGCAGTGTTTCAGGTTTATACTTTTTAACCATATCTCTGAGATTAAAAACATTTCCGAGCGATTTCGACATTTTTTCATTATCAATATTCAAAAAGCCAAAATGCATCCAGATTTTTGCAAATGGTTTTCCCGTGGCTCCTTCGCTTTGAGCAATTTCGTTCTCATGATGCGGGAAAATAAGATCACTTCCACCGCAATGAATGTCAAAAGTATCTCCAAGATGTTTGCAAGACATTGCCGAGCACTCGATGTGCCAGCCGGGTCTTCCCTTCCCCCAAGGGCTCTCCCAAAATGGTTCACCCGGTTTTGCCGATTTCCATAAAGCAAAATCAAGCGGGTCTCTTTTAATCTCATTTACTTCAACGCGTGAACCCGATTCCAGATTGTCGATATTCTTCCCGGACAGTTTCCCGTATCCATCAAACTTCCGAATCTCGTAAAACACATCACCGTTCACTTCGTAGGCTTTACCATTTTTGATTAATGCCTCAATCATTGCGATGATTTCAGGAATATGTTCAGTTGCACGGGGATTTATATCGGCGCGGAGCAAACCAAGTTTATCAATATCCTCAAAAAAGGCATCTGAAAATTTCTTTGCAACCTCCTTCGAATCAATTCCCATCGCATTTGCTTTGTTTATAATCTTATCATCGATATCTGTAAGATTCATAGCAAATTTAACTTTATAACCGGAATAAATGAGGTAACGGCGAACAATATCTGACATCACAAATGATCTTGCATTCCCAATATGGAAATAATCATAAACCGTGGGCCCACAGGAGTAAATCGTAACTGCCGGTGGATTTAATGGAATAAAATCTTCTTTTTTGCGTGTAAGTGTGTTGTAAATCTTTAACATAACAATCTGTAATTTTATTTAAACAAAATTAATACCTAATACCTGATACTTAATACCTGGAAATAATACCTAATAATTAATACCTAATATTTAGATCCGGAGTTTTTCAATCAATAGTTGCATATCCGCCGGCAATTCAGAATCGAAACGCATAAATTCTTTGGTGTGGGGATGTATGAACCCCAGTGTTTTGGCATGAAGCGCCTGCCTTGGCATAATCTCCAATAAATTCTCGACTCTGGATTTTATTTTGGGAAGCTGGTCGCCACATCTGATAACACTTCCTCCATAAACCTCATCCCCAAAAATTGGATGTCCGGTTCCTGAAAGGTGAACTCTAATTTGATGTGTCCTGCCGGTTTTAAGTTTCAAACTGACGAGTGATGCAAACTCAAATTCTTCAATCACTTCATAAAATGTATGAGCGAACTTTCCCTCATCCTTACTCATCGTAAAAAGTTTTCTGTCTCTTTTACTACGGGTGATGAAGGATTGAACTTCCCCTTTTTTCTCTTTAAACAGACCCCATGCAACCGCCTGATATTCTCTTTCGATTGTGTGAGCAGAAAATTGGGCTGCAAGTCGCGAATGCGTAATGTTATCCTTCGCGATTAATAGAAGTCCGCTGGTGTCCTTGTCAATTCTGTGGACAATCCCGGGGCGCGTGGTCGGGTCGTTTAAATCACTTAAATTTTGTTTGTGGAAAAGAAGTGCATTTACGAGGGTACCGGTGTAGTGACCTATTGATGGATGAACCACCAATCCTGCAGGTTTGTTGATGATCATTAAATATTCATCTTCAAAAACTACATCAATGGGGATGTCTTCCGCTTCTGCGGTCTCAGGTCTGGGTGCACATGGAAGGGTAAATACAATCTCATCCCCCGGTGTAACCTTATAATTCGATTTGATTACCTTACCGTTTGCGGTTACAAGTCCGGCTTCAATATGTTTTTGGATTCGTGTACGGGTGGCGTTTTCTACCGAATTGGCAAGAAAAGTATCAACCCGCTCTTTCCTCTTTCCATCGGAAATTTCATATCTAAATATCTTTTCGGTTATTATCTTTGCCATCTGCCGGTTCCTCCGAAATTTCATTCTCTGTCTCCGTCGGCAAAGATATCTTTCTTACAGGGCGTTCACTTTTCCCTTCGATATCAGTTTCAACAGCAACATCACTATCAATTCCGGATTTGTTCAATTCTGCCATTTCGCCATCAGATGTTTCACCGGCTGCCACTTCATGTTCTTCTTTACCGTAAAATATAAATAAAACGGCAACGCCGAGCGAAACAGCAATATCTGCAATGTTAAAAATTGGAAAACTGTCGATGTAATAGCCAAAGATGTTCACATCAAATACTACATGAAAAAAATCGACAACATGCCCGTAGAACAGAGGTGCATAGCCAAAAAGAGCCCCATACAAGACTCTATCTATCATGTTTCCCACTGCTCCGGCAAGAATAAGAGCCAGACCAAAAGCTGCGCCTTTGTTCTTCTCTACAATTTGTTTCATATAATAAACGATAAAAACACTCGCTACAATTGAAATAAGGGAGACCCCCACTTTTATGATCGGGTTTAACTCGATCCCAAAAGCAATCCCTTTATTCTCAACGAATGTAAACCTGAAGAAATTTCCCAATACAGGTATTGACTCGCCAAGATACATACCGTCATATTCAATACCCAAAAAGGGTATGGAAAACCCCTTAACGGCAAGTTTGGTTATCTGGTCGAGTAAAACAAGTATTCCTGAGAAGTAGAGCAGCCTTACATAAAGTCTGTCTGATGCGTCTGAGTTAATAGGTCTTTTTCTTCTTTTCTTGTTTCAATTTTACGGGCAAACAATGCTGACTGTGAGGTACAGCAAGAAGTCGTTCCCTTGGAATCAGCGGACATGTATCACAAAGGTTTTGTGGTTCGTCGATACATTCAATGCACAAGCCATAAGTGCCTGCATCAATTCTCTTTAATGCTTCATCAAGATATCCAAGAAATTTTCCTTCTCTCTGAGCATAAAGAAATGTTTTTTCGCGTTCCATGGCATCAGTTCCCTGTTCAGCCATGTGTAATGAGTATGGAGAATTTTCGTTAATATACTCACCTGTGGTGGGGTCCATCATCCTGTCGCGCAGATTTTGCAACTGCTGGATGATCTCCTCTCTTTTTTCAAGAATCACAGCACGAAAGTATTCCAACTCATCGGCGGTGTATCTCATTTTCCTTGGTGAAGCATTTTCCTCACCCAAGATTTTGTTTTCTTCCATCGGTATCTCCTATTGTACTTCTAAATTTTATTGATCTCAATTTTACAATTGTGGTCGCCAATCTTCCACTCCTGTGTATATCCTGATCCAAATTCCTGTTCCTGCAGATTTTCAGCAAGGGTTTCACCTTTAATATATTGCTGAAAAATGTTCACAGCTGTTTTTATCTCATCGTCACCTGAGTAAACGATATTTATTTTATCAATTACTTCAAATCCGGCGTCTTTTCTCATGTTCTGAACGCGATTCACAAACTCTCTTGCAAATCCTTCATCCCTCAACTCAGGTGTAATTTCAGTGTCGAGAGCAACGGTAAAAGCACCTTCCGATTCAACCAACCAGCCTTCAATCTCAGAACTTATTATTTCAACATCAGTGGGCTCAACCTCAACACGGTTGCCGTTAATGTCTAAAATAATGTTTTCACCTCTTAATAGTATGCCTATTTCCTCTGTACCAAATTCTCTGATTGCCGAGGCAACAGGTTGTACAGATTTACCATGTTTTGGTCCCAAAGTTTTAAAATTTGGTTTGGTGCTCTTTTTTACAATTCCCGAATCATCAGTAAGGATAATCAGGTCTTTGATATTAACTTCTTCAAGAATCACTTCCTTCATTGTCTCAAGCGGTTCTTTTAACCTGCCGGCAACTGCAACCATTATCTTTTTAAGGGGCTGCCTTACTTTCAGATTATGTTTTGCACGCATCGATCTTGTAATATAAACAACTCTCTGAACTGCGTCCATTTTTTCTTCAAGTTCTTTTTCCCTGTAAGTAACCACAGGAAATTTACAAAGATGAACAGATTCTTCCGCTCCCGTTGTGTCGAGAGTCAATCGTCTGTATATATCTTCCGCAATAAATGGTGCAAAAGGTGAAATAAGTTTCGAAACAGTTAATAAACATTCATGCAGTGTTTGATAAGCAGAAAGTTTTGCCTCTGTCAAATCCGATTTCCAAAACCTTCTCCTGCTCCTTCTAACATACCAGTTTGAAAGTTCATCAATCGTAAAACTCATCACAGCCCTTGCTGCTCTTGTAACATCATAAACATCCATTGAGGTTTCATATTCCTCAACAACACCATTAAGTTTCGAGATTATCCATCTGTCTATCTCAGGTCTCTTCCCATAGTCAACCAATTCCTTATCGTTCACAAAGCGGTCGATGTTGGCATAGAGTGAAAAAAAGGAATAAGTGTTGGTTAATGTACCAAAAAACTTCCTCTGAATATCTCCGAGATCGTCTTCATTAAAAAGCGTCGGTTTCCATGGAGGATTATTTGCAATCAAATACCATCTTGTGGCATCGGCACCATATTTGTCAAATAACATAAAAGGATCAACCGAGTTACCACGACTTTTCGACATCTTTTTTCCCTCTTTATCGAGGATCAGATCGTTCACCAGGATGTTTTTATAAGCAGGTGAATCAAAAAGCATTGTGGAGATGGCGTGTAATGTGTAAAACCATCCTCTGGTCTGATCAATTCCCTCGGAAATAAAATCTGCCGGGAAATTGGCTTCAAACAATTCCTTGTTCTCAAATGGATAGTGATACTGGGCGAAAGGCATCGCTCCCGAATCATACCAGACATCTATAAGTTCAGGTGTTCTTCTGTAAACCTTGCCATCTTTTTCAAAAATTATTCTGTCAACAAAAGGTTTGTGAAGATCAATCTCCTCGAGCTCAGAAACTGATGTCCGTTTTCCATCCTTTTCGTAGATTCCCTGTTTCAAATCTTCTATGCTTCCAACAGCAAACATATCTTTCCCATCTTCCGATACCCAGATTGGAAGAGGTGTTGCCCAAAAACGGTCACGCGAGAGCGCCCAGTCTTTGTTATCCTCAAGCCAGTTCCCAAATCTTCCCGTTCCAATTTCAGGGGGAGCCCAGTTGATTGTCTTGTTAAGTTCAACCATTCTGTCTGCCACCGAAGTGGTTTTTATAAACCACGATTCACGGGCATAATATATAATAGGAACATCATCAAATCTCCAACTGAACGGGTATGAGTGTTCGATTGTCTCTTTTTTGTAAAGTTTTCCCTCTGCTCTCAATTTCTGAATAATGCCGGCATCTGCATCTTTTACAAACTGATCGGCAAAATCGGTAATCTCCGCTGTAAATCTTCCACCTCTTGTAACAGGTTGAAGCATCGGAAGTCCATATTTTTTTGAGATATCATAATCATCCTGACCAAATGCAGGTGCTATATGAACAATGCCTGAACCATCTCCGGTACTTACAAAGTCGGCATTCAGAGTGTAAAAAGCTTTTTTGTCGGGTTGAACATAATCCATAAGTTGTTCATATTCAACATTCTCAAGATCACTTCCCTTAAAAGATTCGAGTATCTCATAATCCTCACCCAGAACTGAAAGCCGTTCTTTCGCAAGCACCATTTTAATCTCTTTATGTAAAACCTTAACATACTCAATGTCAGGCCCAAGAGCCAGTGCAACATTTGAAATTAAAGTCCAGGGTGTGGTGGTCCAAACCAGAAAATGATAATCAGCATCTTTTGCTTTAAAAAGGACATATACAGATGGATCTTTTGTCATTCTGTAACCCAAAGCAAGTTCGTGACTTGAAAGCACAGTCTCGGCTTTGGGATCCTGAGGTACAATTTTATAATCTTTAAAAATTAATCCCTTGTCAAACAAGGTTTTAAGTGACCACCAGACTGATTCAATGTAGTTATTTGTACAAGTTATATATGCCGACTCAAGATCAATCCAATACCCCATCCTGTCGGTCATCTTTTCCCATAAATCTTTATAGGTGAACACCGAATGACGGCAGGCATCGTTGTATTTTTCAACCCCAAATATCGGGATGTCTGCTTTACTTTTTATCCCAAGCTGTTTTTCAACTTCAATTTCAACGGGTAACCCGTGGGTATCCCAACCCGCTCTTCGTTGAACCTGATATCCCTGAAGTGTTTTATATCTGCAGATCAAATCCTTTAGAGTTCTTGCCATTACATGATGAATCCCCGGCTTGCCGTTGGCAGTGGGAGGTCCTTCATAAAATGTAAAACTTTTATCTGCCGGCCTCGATTCAACCGACTTCTCAAAAATATTTTTCTCTTTCCAGAATTTTAAAACTTCATTTTCGATCTCGGGGTATTTGAAGTTTTCGGGATATGGCTTGTACATTTTTACTTAAATCTCTCTGATTATTGCATCTGATTTTTATACTGTTCGAGTAATTTTTTCTCAGTATTCACCAGCATTTTTAATTCGTTTTCTATTTTTTCTTTTTCATTTTTCATCTTTTGCAGCTCCTGCTGTGCCTCAAACATTATTTTTTGAGCTTCCAGCTTCGCTTTTTCGACGATCAATTCACCATTTTTTTCAAAAAATGTAGCTTCAAATATAGGTTCTTTTTCTGAATCTGTATGTGATATTTCCTTTACACTCCCTTTAACTGCTGAAAAATCAACTACTTCACTTTTTTGGAAATTCTCACTATCCTCAAATTCATGCTCTTCACTCTCCATATCACCGGCATTAACTCCGGCATATTCTGAACCTTCCACCCCTGCACCACCTGGATTATCAGACAATTCCTCACTTCCCATGTTTTTTTGCTCAACCGATCCCTCGCTCTCCTCATCAGACTCACCGGTCACCTCAAATCTGAGAGCACAACTGTTTCGTCCAAATAAAACGAATGAAGAGACAAGTGCTCCGTTTATCGCAGCATTTACGAGGAATTTGAACTGCGAAGTGTCGGTCGTATGCCTGACAACAAAAAAGAGCTCATGGCTAAGTGCTCCTGCAATTCCGAGAATCATCGCGCCTAAAGCAAACTTGAATGAAGTCCCCCTCTCAAATCCTTCACCGATTAACCAACCGGATACAAACGATACGATCATAAGCACAAAAAGCCGGGAGTAGAACACAGAGTCAACAGAGGTTACCCCGTCGAGGAACCATGAAGAACTTCCTGCAACTGCTATCGAAAGAAGGAACCCGATTATTCCGATAAACTTCTTAAATGTCATTTTAATCTTCTGATAACTTCTGTAAATATTTTTGTCATTCTGGGTTCTGCAATTCCTGCAGCATCCAACATCTCTTGCAAAGTTACGGGTTTAAGTGATTCAGGGAAACATTCATCTGTGATGATACTCATTCCAAGAACTTTCATTCCCATATGGTTTGCCACTATATTCTCCGGAATGGTTGACATACCAACCACATCGGCCCCTATCGCTCTAAGGAAACGATATTCAGCTCTGGTTTCGAGACTGGAACCGGAAACCGCAACATATACTCCCTTGTGAAGTTTTATCCGGTTGTCCAGAGCAGCTTCCTCTGCCAATGCAATCAATTCAAGCGAATATGGTTCACTCATATCGGGGAATCTTGGTCCAAGTTCATCATGATTTCTTCCAATCAGCGGATTATCCCCCAAAAGATTGATGTGATCAATCATTATCATGATATCCCCTCTTCTGTAAAAGGGATTCATCCCTCCGCATGCATTTGAAACAAAAAGAGTTTCCACCCCCAGATACTTCATTACTCTCACCGGGAAAGTAATCTGCTGCATCGTATATCCCTCGTAATAATGGAATCTCCCCTGCATTGCAACAACCCTCTCACCATGTATTGTCCCAAAAATCAAACGCCCTTTGTGCGATTCAACTGTCGAAACCGGGAAATTTGGAATATCCTCATATTCAATGGTAAGTTCAATATCGATCTCCTTAACCAATGCACCCAATCCTGTCCCCAGAATTATTCCATATTTATAATCTTTTACAGTTTTTGTTCTTAAGAAATCCACTGTTTCTTTTATTTTTTCAATCATGTTATTCATTCTAATCATCCACTATATTATTTAAATCAATTTTTTCCGATCCACCGGTGAAAAACATCTCAGCAAGTTTTTTACGCTTCTGTTCTTCATCACTCATCGAATCTTCCTTTTTAATCTCTTCAGCATTTTCAGATTCGACTTTTTCTTCTTCCACTTCAAGTGGCTCCTGGGTTTCGAGCTTTGGTATCAATGCTTCTTCTTCCACTTCACTAACATTTACAGCTTCTGAAGTAATATCATTTACCTCAGCAACTGAAACTATCGGTTCAATTTCAGTCTCCGAAATCTCATTCTCCGGATGTGGCTCCGGTATCGAAGAAATAATCTTATGTCTTAACCCCAACAAATCTTCCTGAGTCTCCACCATTGCCGATAACCGGGCGATCAACCATGCCATTCTTTCTTCAAGTTCAGCAATATGTGTTTGCAGTTTTTTTGCCTTCTCCTGCGAATCTCCGATGATAACCGCAGCATCATTTCCCGCTTCTTCCAAAATTCTGGCGGCCTCGTCGTTCGCTTTTTGAAGTGCCAGTCCCGATGATTCCTGTGCAGCAATCAATGCCTTCTGCAAACTGTCTTCAATTGTTTTATATCTTTCAATATCAAGATTCAGGTGATCAACGGTCCGGCGAAGAGTCTCATTTTCTTTAAGTGCCGATTCAACTTCCTCGGCAACTTTTTCAAGGAAATCATTAACTTCACCAATGCTGTAACCTCTTACTGCCTTGCTAAATTCCTGCCGTTTGATATTAACAGGTGATAATTTCATACCTTGTCCTTAATTCCTTTCACCAAAAATTGCTGTGCCTATTCTTAAAAATGTTGCACCTTCCTCAATGGCCGTGAGGTAGTCACCTGTCATACCCATCGAAAGCTCCTTTATTCCGCTGTAACCCGATCGTTGTAATTCTTCAACTAAAAGTCTTGTCCTTCTGAATGCATCTCTTATAATGGTTATGTCATCAACAAATGGAGCCATTGTCATCACACCGGCAACTTCGATATTTTTCATGCCTGTTGATTCTGCCGCGAGGGTGAATACCTCTTCAATACCACCGCCCGATTTTGTTGTTTCAAAAGAGGATTTGAACTCGAGAAACACTTTTTGTATTATCCCTTTTTTTTCAGCTTGTTTTTGGATTTCGGCGAGAATCTTAACCGAGTCAATAGAATGTATATAATCCGCATTTCCCGTTACATATTTAACTTTGTTGGTTTGTAGTGTCCCGATATAATGCCACACAAGATTTTCTTCTGAAAAAACGGCAAATTTGTCCCTGAATTCCTGGGCATAATTTTCACCAAAGTGTATCTGACCGGCAGAAATTGCTTCACGCATATGATCAGTTCCAAAGAGTTTGCTCACTGCAATCAGTGTAACTGAATCAACTTCCCTGCCTGCCGAAAGACATTTGGCAGCGATAAGTTCTTTTAAATGGCTTAAATTTTTTCTGATCAATTTTTTTTTCTAATCGTAATAAACAGGAACGCTAAATTAGAGTTTTCTTAGGAATTAATCAATTTTTTTTGACAGGAGATACAGAGGTGTCTATTTTAATATGGAATGGTTTAAAACAACAAAAGCGGGCAAGCCCGCTTTTGTTTCTGGCAAATTTAATTTACCGTCAAAAAGAAGTTAAATTATTTCTTTTCTTCTGTTGCTGGTTTTGCAGTTGTGTCAGCGGTTGCAGTTGTATCAACAGCTGGAGTTGCAGTTGTATCAACTACTGGAGCTTCAACTTTGGTTGTGTCAGCTACTGGAGCTTCAACTTTTTTGCCACAGCCACTTAATACGAAGATTGCAGGTAACAAAAGAACGAATCCTAATTTCACGATTTTCATTTATGTACTCCTAATGAGTTTTGTTAAGGGTTAATTGTTGGTTTTTAATTTTAATTTCTGTCTTTTTCCATAATTCCAAAAAAGAACAAGGGAAAGTTAAGTCATCATAATTCATTGCGCAATAGCTGTGACATCTTTTTACAATTCACTGACTTTAAGCGACATTTAAGCCACCCAACTCCCTCTTTTCACTATGCAAAATGCTTTTAAACACAGTTTTAAACTTCTGAATAAAATTTTACATTACCAAATCTTAACTTAAACATTACTGCATTATTGGATTTTTGCATTATTGCATTATTGCCAATCCCCCCCAATTCGTTAATTTTGATGGACAATTATTTATAATTTGGATTGATAATGAGCGAACTGGAATTATTAGTAAAAATAAGGGAAAACGCTGCCCGTAAAAAGCGTACCATTCTTTTGCCCGAATCTCATGATGAGAGAGTGTTAAAAGCTGCTGAAATTATTACCCGTGAAGGGATTGGCAATGTAATTACTCTCGGAAACGAAGAAACTGTAAGAGCTGCCGCGAAGACAATTGGTGTGGATCTTAAAGGTGTTAGAATAATAGACCCCGAAAAATCAGAAAAACTGAGCGACTTCTCAAACATTTTCTACAATCAACGGAAACATAAAGGTGTCACGATTGAAGAGGCCCGGGAAACTATAAAAAGAGATATTTTTTTCGGAGCTATGATGCTCAAAGAAGGGATGGCTCATGCTTCCGTTGCCGGTTCAACAGCCTCAACGGGAGATGTTATGCGTGCCGGAATTCTTTGCATCGGCACAAAAGA
Source organism: Ignavibacteriales bacterium (assembly GCA_016707285.1). GTDB lineage: Bacteria > Bacteroidota > Ignavibacteria > Ignavibacteriales > Ignavibacteriaceae > UTCHB3. The sequence goes on along the minus strand of JADJIA010000003.1, from coordinate 289,949 downwards.
GGGCATCTCCATCGTTTCAAGCTTTTTCCTGATGGTTTATCCTGATGTAACCTACTCTTTCGGTGATTGCGCTGTGGTTCCCGATCCTGATGCAATTCAACTCGCTGATATTGCGATCTCAACCGCCGATAACCATAAAATTCTTACCGGCGAAGAACCTTATATCGCTATGCTCTCCTTCTCAACAAAAGGAAGTGCAAAACATAAACTAATCGATAAAGTTCTCGAAGCAACAGCAATTGTTAAACAAAAAAGACCCGATCTTAAGGTTGACGGTGAACTTCAGTTTGATGCGGCAATTGTTGAAAGTATCGGAAAAAAGAAATCACCGGGAAGTGAAGTGGCAGGAAGAGCAAATGTTTTAATTTTCCCTGATCTTCAGGCTGGTAACATCGGTTATAAAATTGCTCAGCGACTTGGTGGTGCAGAAGCTGTGGGACCTGTGGTTCAGGGACTTAAACTCCCCTTCTTCGATCTCAGTCGTGGCTGCAGTGTTGAAGATATCGTTAATACTTCCGCTATCGCACTATTGATGGCAGGTAACTAAATATTATTTTCAGGAAGAATATACCGCAATGGTCTATTCTTCCTGTTGTTAATCTCCTTTTCCACCAAAATCATTTCTCAAGTTCGTCAAGCTTTTTCTTAACTTCATCCATCTCTTTATTAAGCTCTTTTTGTTTCTCATCTATTTTTTTCTTCACATCCTCCACCGATTTTTTAAACTTTGTTGTGTCCACAAAATCGTTAAGTGATAGCGTATCCTTTTCAGAGAGTGAGTCAGTTTTTGTCGATTCCGTTTCTTTGTCAGTAGCCGGCTCAGATTTTTTGTTACACCCCGCAAAAACCATGAGTGCAACAAAAATTGTTAAAAAGAGAATCCGTTTCATAAAGTCACCAAATTTTTTGAATTAATAACCCAAAGATATAAAAAAAGCCCGTCCATTTCGGGACGGGCTGTTTCTGCTTTTCACTTATTAATAAGCAGATAATACCGGTGTGTTGAATCCATTTACTGTAACTGTTTCTATAGAAACATTGGCTGTGCCTGCGTTGATCATGTCTATCGATCTGGCGGCTGCCTTTGAGAGGTCAAGTTCGAGGCTTCTATGGCCCGGACCTCTATCTGTAACCGTTACTATTACAGATTTTCCGTTGGATATGTTGGTAACTCTTAAAATTGTACCAAATGGCAGCGTTCGGTGAGCAGCTGTAAACTTCTCTTGATCGAATATCGCTCCACTCGCGGTCTTTCTTCCATGAAAGCCCGGACCATACCAGGTTACTTTACCTTTTCTAGGGTTTGAGAACTCAAGAATTGATGAATATTTCCTTACCACCTCTGCATTTTTTGCAGTTTTTCCGGCGAGGGAAGATTCATCGACTTTTGCTTTCGGATTTTCAACACTGAAACCGGTTAATAAAAGGAGCAGCATAAACAAGAACATCTTTAGTGCTTTGCTCAATATTAACCTCATTATTTTAATGAACAATTATTTTTTGTGTTCCAAATGTATCTTTTCGAGTTTCCCTCTGAAAGAAAAAAACACCATTTTCTCCCCAAATTCGTCACTCCCGAATATTCGACTTTTTTAGTCTTTAAGTCGGCTATTTTCTCTCGAAGCTGTCAATAACCTCTATCTTCTTTGTTTGTAATGTGTTAGGTCTTTGCAGCTAATTAATGTTTCATCCCTTAAGACCACACGATTCACAAAATATTAGTAACAAAGACTTCAATCTTAAAGTCTTTAAAAGCCAAAATGGAGAACAGCACAATCACGGTAATTTCCAAAATTTTATCAAAGTTGCTCAATTTGGCAAAAAGATAAACCGGGATACTGATTTAAGCACAGGCTAAGGAGTGGTAATCGTCCCGATTGCCGTCTGCAGAATAAAAAGGTATTGGTGAAAAATGTCAAGAGTTCTGTGGAACTTCTATCAAACATTCCATGATTATTCATTAAGTTAATGAACAAAAAAAATGATGTTTAAAAAGGCAAGTGATCATTCTGAAATGACAATCACCAAACGAACAGTCCCAATATATCAATCTGCAATCTCTTGCAGGAAAGTCCCTTCAAGGACAATCTTGTTCTCAGCACTCTTGATGCTCTTTTTGAATGTCCCTGGTTATTCCACAATTCGATATGTCAAAGCAGGAAATCCAACACCAGTCGCTCCATACACAACTTGGGCAACAGCATCAGATTCAATCCAAAAGGTAGTCGATATATGTTTAAGTGGTGATACGATACTTATTGGTACGGGGGTTTATACCGCACTTGTGGTTTCAAATTCAGTAGGTAGATATCTGACGATTGCGGGTGTTGATGTTGATAGTTGTATAATAGATATATCCGGTTATTCTTCCGGAATCCCACCAAATCCGATAAATACTCGAGCATTTAATTTAAAAGATCATACAACTATTCGAAACTTGACATTTAAAACACATTTGGGATCACCAACACACTTAGGATTAGTTCTTGTTGACAACTTCAATTCTACTACAGAATGTTCTATTAGTAACTTGAAATTCATAGGGGGTTTCTCGATCGCATTAGCAACCGGTAAAGTAACCGGAGAAATTGAGGATTGTTATTTTTATAATGTTCAGAGAGCAGTACAAGTAAATTTTGGACACGGAATGGACCCTGTCATTCTGCGAAACAATCTGGTCCAAAGATGCAATAATGCAATACTCACAGACTTCGCAGTGGTTAAAAACAATTGGTTTCTTAGTATTATGAACAATGGTCTTGATTTAGGAACTCTTTTTTATTCCACGAGAAATTATGTTTATAACAATCTTATCTCTGCATTAGAACCGGGTCATATAGGCGTATTCCAAAATCAATATGGTGAAGTTATAAATAATGTGATAACCGGATTCAATTATGGAATGGAACCCAAGAGTAATTGCACAATTAAAAATAATGTGATTATGAACAGCAGGTTAGCAGCAATTGGTATATCAGAATGGCCCACATTAAATGGGGACATAAACTTTAACTTGTTTTACAACAATAAAATGATCACAGGAAATTCCACCTCGTTTGACCCCGATACAACAGTATTCTATACATCAGACCCGATGTTTGAGAATCAGGACAGCAATAACTATCTTCTCCAAATGTTTTCACCTCTGATAGATGCAGGTGATCCAAATATCCTTGATGTGGACGGTTCCAGGAGTGATGTTGGTTTATATGGCGGCCCTTACGGACAAAGCTACTCATACCAAGACCTGGCACCCAAGAGGCCGAAATTTACCCTCGTATCTAAACAAAATGGGAAAGTAAATTTCAACTGGCGAGGAGGGACAGAAGCTGACTTTAACTCATTTTCACTTTACAGAAGCAGAGACCCTCAGTTTATCCCAAGTGATAACAATAGAATATATTCCGGAATTGATACACTATTCACAGATTCACTTACAGACCCGACAGGCAGTTACAGTTATAAACTGACTGCAAAAGACAATCAAGGGAATGTCAGTAAACTTGACAGTGTAACAGTGGTAATAACAGGTGTTTCAGCAGAAGAAGAAAACCCAACGCATGAAAGGATATATCTATATCAAAACTACCCAAATCCGTTTAATCCTTCAACAAAGATAAAGTTCTCTTTGAAAGAGGATGCAGAAGTAATTCTTCGTGTATATGATGTAAATGGTGAATTAGTGACCATGCTTCAAAACGGATGGCTTCCTGCGGGAGAATATGAAAGGGAATTTTCCCCGGCAACAATCGGTACATTAAAAGACATTGCCTCCGGAGTATATTTTTACAATCTGTTAGTAAGAGATAAAAATTTGATTCCGTTATTCGTAAAAACCGAAAAAATGATGTTTTTGCAATAAAATTGCCATCCACATGGGGTTGAAACCCCATGCTATTGGTTTAAATCGCTGATGTAAATCTACCAATAGTCCCGATTTATCGGGAAATTCATTCGGGGTCTCTCAATAAATTAGTTTCATGGTCCCTAAAACAAAACCAGAAGCCCCGGTTTTGAGTTTTACTCCTTCAAAAATTTAAACTTTGTTTTTTGCAGTCACTTTTTCTTTTAAATCATCAACACAGGTCAAAAAAATATTTCCATATTTTTTTTATTATTTGGGCACAAATTTGTAACTATGAGAGTATAAATTCTAAAATACTGGAATGTTCAAATGTTAAATAAAAGATTTTTTTCGTTTTTAATTGCCGGAGCTATTGCTATCTCAGCTTTTGCCGGCTTCACTGTTAGCCTGAATAATGCTAATCCGACCATTTTTCGTATGGCGGCAAATGGTCAGGTTAAACCCGGCGACACAGTTAACTTCTCGATAGTAAACAACACTGAAGATGAAAACTTTCAGTTTACTGTATATCGTGTAGCAAAAGAACAGGAATTTATAACCGAATACCTTGCCGCACGAACTTACGGAAGGTTCGATATCTGGAAAAAAGACGGCACCTACCTCCAGTTCTGCGAAAAGGTAAAGGAATTCAGCAGAATAGTAACCCCCAGTGGCAGTTACTATTATGAACCAACCATCCTTTCGGCAGGCACATTCGACAAACCGGGTATTTATATAATTAAAGCAATTAGTGCCGGAAAAGTGGCCTATCTCCCAATCTACATCTCTGAAAAGATGATGGTCATGAAAAAAGGAGATAAAAACTTCCTGAGTTTTGTGACAAATGCAAAAACAGGTGAAATTTTAATGCCTGATCTAACCACTCTCTATGCAGATGGAAAAACAATTTCGTCTCAAGCCCCCACTTCTGAAGGCTTAACTTTGATGGACCTGAGTGGTGTTGGTAATCTCGAAAACAAGTCAAGTCTGATCACAGCACTTGTTGCAGGTGAACTTGTTTATAGCGATCCCTACATCTTTTTTGGTGGCGGAGAGGGGAAAAGATATTTCTCAACTATATACACAAATCAGCCGGTTTATCGCCCCGGTGCAACCGTCAGTTATAAAGGTATTATCAGATTCAGAGAAGATGGTGAAATGGGTATCCCTTCAGGTTCTATTGTCGAAGTAAAAATCACTGATCCGTCAGGAACTGAAGTACTAAAAGAAAATCTGAAAATTGACGATTTTGGCTCCTTTTATTCCTCATTTAATACCTCAAAAGGATTTAAACCGGGCAACTATTATATTAATGCATCTTTCGATGGTAACTATTTTTATTCTACCTTCACCCTCGAAGAGTATAAAAAACCTGAATATAAAGTTGTGGTAACAACATCAAAAGACGCCTGCTTTAACGGTGAGGAAATTACAGGAACTGTGCAATCAGACTATTATTTTGGACAGCCGGTCGCCGGTGCTTCCGTTAAAGTTAGAGTGCTTCGTAAACCATACCGCATCCCCTGGTGGTTTGGAAGCGACTATTCATGGTATTACAAATCATGGTATGCATTTGATTATGGCAACTATGAATATATAAAAGAATTAAAAGGAACCCTGAACGCAGAAGGATCGTGGTCTTTCTCTTACATGACCCCGGATGATTCCACTTCAGGATACACCTACATGTTTGAAGCCAATGTTACGGATGCAGCATTGCGCGAAATAAAAGGCTCCACATCCATTAACTCTTCCGTCACCGATTTTATTATCACTGCAAGCTGTGATAAATATTATGTGAATCCCGGATCAGAGATTACGATCACCGCCAAAACTTACAATAACGCTCTTTTGCCGATAGAAAAAGAAGTTTCACTACTCATTAACAAAACAACTTATTTTAACGGAACCCAAATTACCGAGACTCTCCTGAAAGATGAATTAAAAACAAATGAAAAAGGGATCGGGTTCTACAATTTTAAACCCTCTGCCGAAGGCTGGTACAATGTGACCATAATGGGAAGAGGATCAAACGGCAGACTTGCAGTTGATCAAACCTCCTTCTATTGCTTCTCAGGTGGCTCATGGTATGGGTATGGTGAAAGTCGCGAAGCCCAAATCATCACTGATAAAGAAGCCTACATCGCCGGAGATACAGTTAAGGCTTTAATTTATCTCCCAAATAAACTCACTCAGGGTGTGGTCACTATCGAACAAAATTCGATTATTTCAGCAACAAAAATCAATCTAAAAGATGGCTTTGCTGAATATTCATTTGTTACGGGTAAAAACTTCTATCCGGGTTTTAACATTACTTTTGCCGGAACATTAAACTCCACTTTTATCTACGCAGCTAAAAAGGTTGGTGTAATCAATGAGGATGCGCGACTTAATGTTCAAATCACTCCATCCAAAGAAAAATATAAACCGGGTGAAGAAGCCGAATATGTGGTAAAAGTAACCGACAAAAACGGGAAGGCTGTAAAAAATGCCCAGCTTTCTTTTGGGTCTGTTGATGAAAGTATTTATGCCATTAAAGCCGATAATTCAACTCCCGTTTATGAAAGTTTCTACCGGGATGAATATTATTACACCCAAAACAACACTTCACTTGATGGTAAATATGGCCAGGCAATGAGCCGTCCTGTAACTCTTTTTGATCAGAAATATGATCCATCCGATCAAGCCTCTGCCACAACCGGCAGTTCAAAAATTGAAATCAAATTCAAGTTAAAAGATGCCGATGAAAAGGTTGAAGAACTTGAAATTATGATTACAAACGGATCTGTCCTTAAAAGAGACAAGGCGTCTTCAAAAACATTCACCACATTTTCAAACCTCCCTGAAGGTGAATATGATATCTGCCTCGCACTCTATAACTCCATTTATCCGCTTAAACGAATTTATGTCGGAAAAGGTAAAACAGTTGCTGAAGAAATCGCTCTTGAGCCATTTATCGACGATATTGAATTCTATTTTAGCGGAAACATGGCAGGTGGAATTGATGGAATGACAAAAAGTTCGGCTGATAACTTCTCAATTCAAGAGGAAGCAGCCGTTGCTCCAAACACTCGGGCAGCTGACAAAAAAGATCTGGAAGTTGATGTAAGAGAAAATTTTGTGGATGCTCCCTACTGGAATCCGGCAATCATCACCGATGGCAGTGGCGAAGCAGAAATATCTTTCCTTCTTCCCGATAACCTGACTTCATGGAGATCTACTGTAAAGGTAGTAACTAAAGAAACTCACGCCGGCGAATCAATCAACAATGTTTTTGCAACCAAAGACCTTTTGATTCGTACCGAAACCTCCCGCTTCTTTAAAGAGGGGGATTCAACAATGGTTATAGCAAATATTCATAATTATCTCGATTCTGATGCAAAAACGAAAGTGAAATTTAATTTTACAAACCTGAACATCACATCTTTTGATGTAAAAGGTGTTCAGATTTCGAAAAAAACTGCCAATTCCTTCGAAACAGTGATTCCGCCTAAAGGTGTTGCAACCATCGAAATTAAAACCTCGGTTCCTTTTAATTCCTACTCTTCAGAACTCTATTTTGAGGCAATATCTGATAAAGAATCGGATGCAGTTCGAATTAATCTCCCCGTGGTTCCTGTTGGAGTTAAATCAGTAAACTATCTTAACGCTGTTATTCAATCCAATGAGACTGAAAAAACAATCGAGTTTAACATACCGCAAGGTGTGAATCTGAAAACTGTTAATCTCTCTCTTGCTCTCAGTCCCACGATAGCAACAACCCTCTTGAACTCTCTCGACGGGCTTGTTGATTATCCTTATGGATGTGTTGAACAAACAATGAGCAGATTCCTCCCTGCGTTGATTGCCTCAAGCACGATGAAAAAACTTGATGTCAAATTAAATACTGCAACTCTCGAAAAGCTACCCGATGTTATCGCAAAAGGACTCGAACGGCTCTACGATTTCCAAAATAAAAATGGGGGCTGGGGCTGGTGGAAAAATGATCCACTAAATCCTTACATGACAGCATATGTTATGTACGGTCTAAAAATGGCTAACGATCTTGGATACAATGTGGACAAAAATGTCTATAATTCAGGCTTTGAAGCATTGTCAACTCTGCTCGCTGAAAAAAATATCGACCGCGTTACTGCCGCTTACATAGCTTATATTTATTCGCTCGCAGATTCAAATGCAGTAAAAAATCCTGCTTTTGTTAAACTCGCCGATGAATTGATGGCTGATTCTCTAAATGCCTATGCAACTTCACTCCTGGGATTGGTTCATCACAAACTTGGTGATAAAAAATCAGAAAAGGTAATCCTTAACCGACTGATGGCAATGGCAAATGAGGATCAAAATTTTATCTCATGGGGAAGAGACAAATATTATACATGGCAGCAGGATAAAGTGCAGACCACTGCATTTGCCCTGAAGTTTTTGATCGCTGTTGATCCAAATTCACCGGTTCTTGTTAAGGCTGTAAAAACCCTGATAAGAGAACAAAAAGGGAGAGGCTGGCACTCAACTCAACAAACTGCAACTGCAATTTTTGCTCTTACTGATTACCTTGTGCTGACAAACGAACTCGATCCTGAATTTACAGCCGAAGTGATAATTAACGGAAAATCGTTCAAAAAGGTGAGTTTTGAGAAGGATAAACTCACAAGCCCTGATGCGTTAATTTCATTAAATTCTTCCAATTTTAACTTTATCCATGGAAAGAATACAATTAAATTGGTTAAAAAAGGGAAAGGTACTCTATATGCAGGATCTGATGTTGAGCTTTATTATCCCGATCTCTCATTTGTGAAAGAAAACAGTTTTAACATCACGAAGGAAGTTTTTAAACTAAAAGAAGTGGTATCAGGAAACACCATTGTTTATAGAAAAACTCAGTTCGATAAAGCAAAATCGGGTGAAATGTTGCTAATTAAACTTAAAGTTAAAACTAACAGAACTGATGATCAATATATGATGGTGGAAGATATGCTTCCGGCAGGATTTGAACTTGTGAAAGACGACCACCTCTATAATATAGAAGGTGAGTCTTCGCACACAGGCTATTGGCCCGGATATTGGAACTATTTTTATGCTGATAAAGAAATACGCGACTCAAAAATCACATTCTTTGTAACCTATGCTCCTCAGGAAATGGAATTCAGCTATATAATAAGAGCTCAGGCACCCGGGTTTTATTCCTCGGCTCCGGTTTATGCCGGTCTTATGTATTATCCCGAAATAAGAGGTTATGGAAACAGAACCCTCTTTAGAATTACCAACGATTAACAAGTATTAATGACCTGCGGGCATCGCCCGCAGGTTATTTAATTTATTAATTACCAACCGGTATCTATTCCCCATACATCACAAAAGGCGACCATATAAATGGTGTCCTTTTATTTTTAATAAACTTAAGTTTTGCATCACGAAGAGCTTCTGATTTTGTCATCTTCTTATTCAGGATGTTGTCAAAAAACTGAATCATCAGATCTTTTGTTCCCTCATCACTTACATTCCAAAGACTGACAACCACCGCATCACTCCCGGCATACATGACCGCACGGGTTAGCCCCACAACACCCTCTGTTTTTTTCATCTCACCTTTACCTGTCTGGCAGGCGGATAAAACAACCAGTTCAGCATCCCAGTTTAAACTGATTATCTCCTCAAAAGTGAAAAACCCGTCTTGCCCCGAGCTTGACTGTTCTTTCGATTGTGTTAATACCAGACTTTGAAACCCCGGCTGAATAAGTCCGTGACATGCAAATGAAATATATCTGTAATCCTGAAGTTCAGGCATCTTTGCATTCACTTCTGTTGCATCTTTTCTGAGAAATATCTTTGAGGGCATTCCATTTTGTTTAAACAGATCATCAATAGTGCCTATTTCTTCACCCGTCCCGGGAAGTCTTGTAAGAGAAAGTCCCGCCCTGTCAAAATTCCCCTCAAGGTAATCAGAATATATACTTTCACCTCTTTGGGCAATCTTAATCCCGCGTTCTTCCTCCCCCTTCTCGTAATTTTCCAGATCATAAACAGGATCCCCAAAACCGCCAAAACCTTTACTCTTGTGCTCTTTTTTTAATGTTGTCCTCATTAAATTTAAAAGTGTGGCAGACTGATAGTACTTAATGCTGAAATTTTCCAGAAGAAAGTTTTTTCCCGAATAGAGAATCTCCATCGGGAGAACATTTAATCCACCATCAGGAATTATTATCAACTCACTTTTATTATTAATTTTTGATTCCACGGGATTGATCAACAAATCATACAATTTAATCGAGATATTCATCGCTTCGCTATTCAGTGAATCTCTGTCGAGAGGAGGTAAATTTGGATCAAAATCGTTATCAGCCAATCGTTCGATTAATTTCGCCGTATTTTCATTTATTTCTCCCGAAGTAGATTCAATCGGAATGATCTCGAAGTCTTTGGCAGTCACAAAAAAGAGATATGGATTTGCACCCGATAAAAAGTATTCAAGGATTACTTCATTATCCTTTAATATTGATTGAATTTCCTTCAAACCTGAAGCCATAGGATATTCAATAGATGCAAAGGCAGGATTTGTACTTCTTATTTCAAAAATGAATTTATCAAATTCTTCTTGAAGTGTTTTTAATTCGGCTTTCAGGCTGTCGATGTTTTCAGGAAGGGATGTATTTAGTTCTGTTTGAACTTTTGATATTTGGTATTCCAGCGATTTCTTTTTTTTCAGAATTTCGGGATCGAGTTCACTGTCCAAATTTAGCTTTTTCTCGGAGAGGATATCGGTAAGCGTCCTGCTTTTTCCGGTTTCAAAATATTTATAAGCCAGCGTGGGTTCATTTAATTTCAAAGCAATATTAACAGCTACTGATATTAAGTTCGAGTACTTTTCAATGAATTTCATTCTGTCATCCTCCCTTACCATGGTAGAACGAAATTGATCCAACAGGTTCATCCCCTTTTTTAGATATTCAAGAGCTGCATCCCCTTTCCCATCACGACTCATATAAAAATTTGAAAGAGAAAAACTGAGCAAGGCAATATTATTTTGGGAGGCAGCCTTCTCAAAAAAATTGAGCGCTTTGATGTACAATTTTTCTGCATCTTCGTTTTCACCATTTAAAAACGCAATTTGCGCAAGACTTTGGCAGATATTTCCCTGCCCTATGGCTTGTCCGGCTTTCTCAAAACTTATAAGAGCTTTTTCATATTTCTCTTTTGCAGTCAGCTTGTCACCTTTATATTCGGCGATATTTCCTAACTTAAAATTAGCATTACCCACACCGATATTATTGCCGGAGAGTTCGTAATAAGTCAGAGCTTTGTAATAAAATTCTTCTGCTTTTTCACTTTCTGTAATTTCAGAAGTGATATCTCCCAGACTTGCATATACATTCCCCAAGCCAATCGGGTCACCTGCTTTTTCAAAAAATTGGAGTGCAGTATTATATAAATCTTCTGCCTTTACATTATCGCCGATAATTTTTGCCAATTCTCCCAGACGAAAATAGACAATACCCTGCCCAATCGCCTGTCCGGCTAATTCAAAAAATTTTAATGCTTTTTGGTAATAGATTTCTGCGGATTGGCTGTTCCCTTTTTGCAAAGCGAGGTCGCCGAGGCTCTTATTCACATTCCCCTGACCAACGGGTTCACCCTCCATTTCATAGAAACCAAGTGCTATATTAAATAATGAGTCTGCCCCCGGGTTATCTCCGGTAATAAATAAATACTCACCAAGACGGAAATAAACATTGCCCTGACCACCAAAAGTGCCCGCTTCTTCATAATATTTAAGCGCTTTCTGGTATAGTGACCCGGCTTCCTCATTTTTCCCTTTTGTTCTGGAGATGTCTCCCAAGCTAAAATAACCCCGTCCAAGCCCCAAAGAATTATTAATCTGTTCAAAACACTCCAGACCTTTTTTGTATAAAGCCTCTGCTTTTGTGATATCACCTTTGTAATATGAGTTGTCTCCCAAATTTAGATAAATATCACCCTGCCCTGAGAGGTCACCTTTTTCAACATAATATTTTAAAGCCTCGTTGTAACATTTCTCCGCTTTTTCTATCTCCCCCGCAAATGAAAAAATTCCTCCCAGATAGAGATTGGAATACAAAAAACAATTCACAGAATCCTCTGTCGTTTCAGCTTTACCAGCCAACAGAATTGCCTTCTCAAAATATTCAACTGCTTCCAGGTAGTTCGAATTCCCATATGCAGCCACACCCATGTTAAAATAGTCGATACCTTTTGTGGTATCTTCCTGGGCATAAAGTTTGCAATTAATAATTATCGGTAATATTAATACCGAAAAAGTGACTAATCTGATAATTTTGGTTCTCATTGTGTTCTCAAGTATAAATCACATTATTGAATCATTGCTCCCCTAATGGTGTATTATCCTTTAAGCCCTGCCATTACAAAACTACCCCTTCGAATTTAATTTTTATGTGAGCTAAAACATCAACAACCTGCAGGGTTTCCCCCGCAGGTTATTTTCTATTATCAAGACTGTTAAAGAGAGAGCATCTCCTTAAATTTAATTGACTGCCGTCTTGAAACTTCCACCTTTTTACCATCTTTCATCTTAACCAAAAGACCACCATTCAACCATGGTTCAATGTTTTCGATATACTTAAGATTAATTATGTGTTTCCTGTTGGCGCGGAAAAATGTTCTGGGGTCAAGCCGCTCATCAAGGTAGTTTAAAGTTTTAAGTATCAACGGTTTTTGATCACGGAAAAACAATCTTACATAGTTCCCCTCCGATTCAAAAAGTCTTACCTCTTCAAGTTTAACAAACCAGCACCGATCACCATCCTTTACAAACACCTGATCATCTGCTTTAAGTGCCTTACCTTTAAAGTTTACCTCTATCTCCTCATCTTCTTTTTTCTCAATTACGATCTTTTTTACGGCTTCGGAAAGGCGGGCAGGATCAATAGGTTTTAGAAGATAATCGAGAGCATTAAACTCAAATGCTTTAATCGCATATTCGTCGTAGGCTGTCGTGAAAATAATTCTTGGCGATCTGTCGAGTTCTTCAAGAAGATCAAATCCGGTTTTTCCCGGCATCTGAATGTCTAAAAAAACCACATCAGGATCGTGATGCCTTATTTTCTCCAATGCCTCATCTACATTGGCTGCTTCTTCAATTATTTCGACTTCTGGATGTGCAGCAAGAAGTCGCCTCAGTTCATTTCTGGCTAAACGCTCGTCATCAACGATAATAGCTTTCATTTTCTATACCTCCGGTTGGGATTTTTATTACTGCTTTAACCATTCCATCACTGTTCGTTATATCAAATGATGCTTTCCCCCCATAAAGTATCGACAGGCGCTGTCTTGTATTCGCCAGCCCATACCCCTTTGAGTCATGCATCAGTTTATCATCCAGAACTCCGGAATTGGTTATTATTATATATAGGTTATCATTCTCTTTATAAGCTTTTAAACCGACCTCACCCCCTTTTGGCAGCTTTGAAACTCCATGTTTAATTCCATTCTCTACAAGAGTCTGAATCATCATTGGGGGAATCTCTATAAAGTTAAGGCCACTCTCCACCTCAACTTTATAGTCCAAGCGCTCCTCATATCTGATCTGTTCGAGGGCAAGGTAATCGTTTACCGTTTTAATTTCATCTTCAAGAGGAACTGTTTCGCTCCGCTCGATATTAAGTGAATATCTAAAAATATTTGAAAGACGCGTAATCGAACTTTTTGCTTTCTCAGGGTCTTCCTCTATCAACGACCTGATCCCGTTCATGGCATTAAACATAAAATGAGGATTCAACTGCGATTTTAAAGTTTTCAGTTCAAAATCCTTCACCGCCGCTTCCCAAATAAACCGCTCGATTTCCACCTTTTGATAATTTTCAAAATAATGTAAAGCGAAGTAGATAATCGACCATGAAGTTACAATTATTGTAAGGTTGGTCCAGTTTATCAATATTTGAGGAGTAGTGAAAAGCACTTCACCCGGTGTTCCCAACACAACAAAGAAAATTGAAATAACCAGATAAATCAATATCCCGACTGTAGATGAAGCCAAAAGAATTCTTGGCGCCACTTCCTTTAAACCCAGATTTTGCCACTGATACCTTCGTATCACGCCCCTGTAGAGATGAGTTAATAATATGCCGGTGATGAGAAGGGTTGGTGATACAATATAAAACAGCGACTCTGAAATTCCTTCCGGAACATGCTCCCCCCTCACTGAGAGCATTATCAATTGATTCAACAGAGCATAAGCACCCCATCCACCAAGTTGAGCAAGCCAGTAAAACTTTTGCCTGTTATCCTGAAGGAGTTGTATCATTCAGAATCCTGATTATTCATAGGTAAAATGTTTTATCTGCTCCCCTTTTTGTCCCAATTCGGTCATTGCCTCTATCCCAAGTTCGAGATGAAGTGTGGCAAATTTTCGAGTAACATGTTTATCAGAAATTTCTGTTTTTATTCCTTCAGGGATCATTGGAATATCTGAAACAAGAAGAAGAGCACCTCTCGGAATATGATTTACAAACCCCACTGTAAACAGCGTGGCAGTCTCCATATCAATTCCAATGGCATTGATCTTTTGAAGATATTTTTTGAAATCTTCATCCCACTCCCAAAGCCGTCTGTTTGTTGTGTAAACAACCCCGGTTCTGTAGTCAAGGTCGCGTTCAACAATCTTCTGCGAAACAAATTTGTGTAGTTTAAATGATGGAAGTGCCGGCACTTCCGGCGGAATATAATCGTTGCTGGTTCCATCCCCTCTGATGGCAGCGATTGGCAGGATAAAATGTCCAAGTTCGGTAGATTTTTTTAACCCCCCGCACTTCCCCAAAAACAAAACACCACCTGGTGTTACTGCGGTTAAAAGATCCATTATTGTTGCGGCATTTGCCGAACCTATCCCAAAATTTATTATAGTAAGACCATCAGAGTTGGTTGCCGTTTGCATTGGTCTGCCCAACCCTTCAATATCACAGTTAAATTTCTCTGCAAACGACTCAACATAATTATAAAAATTTGTGAGGAGAATATAATTGCCAAACTTCTCCAATGGTGTCCCGGTATATCTCGGCAACCAGTTTCTGGCAATATCGTATTTTGTCTTCATAGAGAGAACTTTATAAATCTAAAATATTTAATTCGGCAAGTTACAACTTTTTTTTGAGATAAAGGAAGGCTGCCTGCCGAATTGACAGACAGCCTGAAAATTTCCAACATAAATTTTACATCTTTGCCGAAATCATCTCTTCAGGACGAACAATTTTATCAAATTGCTCCTCTGTCAGAAGTCCAAGCTCAAGTGCCGTTTCTTTAAGAGTTTTATGCTCCTTGTGTGCTTTTTTTGCAATTTTGGCAGCATTATCATAACCGATGTGTGGATTCAGTGAAGTTACAAGCATAAGCGAATTGTCAACATGTTGTTTTATGTTCTTCCTGTTTGCTTCAATTCCCACAACACAATTATCAGTGAAACTTTCACAAGCATCGGCAATTAATCTTGTTGACTGCAGAACATTGTAAATAATTACGGGCTTAAAAACATTGAGTTCAAAGTTGCCCATCGCTCCGCCAAAATTAACCGCTACATCATTACCAAACACCTGCGCACAAACCATCGTCATTGCCTCAGATTGTGTCGGGTTCACTTTTCCCGGCATAATCGAACTGCCCGGTTCATTCTCCGGAAGATTCAATTCACCTATTCCTGAACGGGGACCCGAGCCAAGCCACCTGATGTCGTTTGCAATCTTCATCAGCGAAGCGGCAAGAGTTTTTAATACACCGTGAAGTTCAACCATCGCATCATGACCGGCGAGTGATTCAAACTTGTTTGGAGCTGTTACAAATGGCAATCCGGTGATCAGGGCAATCTTGGCAGCAGATTTTATTGCAAAGTCAGGGTGTGTGTTAAGCCCTGTTCCTACTGCAGTTCCGCCAAGTGCAAGTTCATAAACAAACGGAAGTGAGTTTTCAATCCGTTTTAATCCATTTGTCAACTGCTGAACATATCCGCTGAATTCCTGCCCTAAAGTTAGTGGAGTGGCATCCATAAGATGTGTTCTTCCGATCTTAATCACATCTTCAAATTCTTTCGATTTTTCAGCGAGGGCATCCCTCAGTTTTGTTACCATGGGAATCAGCCTCTCGTTCACAGCCATTGCAGCCGCAATATGCATCGCTGTCGGGAATGTATCGTTTGATGATTGAGCTTTGTTAACATCATCATTTGGATGTATCGGTTTTTTACTCCCAATCACTCCTCCGGCGATCTCAATTGCACGGTTTGCAATCACTTCGTTCAAATTCATGTTCGATTGGGTACCACTCCCCGTTTGCCATACCACCAAAGGGAAATTACCGTCAAGTTTGCCATCAATTACTTCCTGGGCAGCCTCGGTTATCAGTGATGCTTTTTCAGAATCAAGCAATCCAAGTTCCATATTCGTAAGGGCGGCGGCTTTTTTTAATATCCCAAAGGCCTTAATTAATTCGGGAGGCATTTTTTCTCCGCCTATCTTAAAATTCATTAAAGAGCGGCCTGTCTGTGCTCCATAATATTTATCAACGGGTACCTTAACTTCACCCATTGTGTCTGTTTCTATCCTGTATTCCATGTGACCTCCATAAAAAAAAAAATCTTGACATATAAAATATATTCTAATGAACAGCATTGTACCGTTTTGATAAATTTTTTCTTTTTTTTTAACACTATTCTTCATTTTAACTAAATAATGTCTTATATTAAGACAGTTGATTAATTACCATTTTTAAATAATCTGTCCACTATGCCAGTTGAACCGGAGAAATCCCTGAATCCTGCAAACCCCAAACCGGCACTCCTCGTGATGCTTGAAGTAAATGAGGAAAAGGGAACCAAAATAGTCTATTCTGAAGGAAAGACTGCGCGGGATGCCGAAGAAATTATCCTGGCAATGGCAGATTCCGTCAGAACTTATCAGGCACTCGAACTTCTCACCGAAAAGTTAAGAACTGAACTCAAATATTCCACCGCCTCCATTAATCCTGTTGTTGATCTGCAAACTCCGGGTGCTGCTTTTTATGAGGTTGAGTTCACTTTAATCGGTATTGATAAAACAAAAAAAGAGAAGCAACAACCAAAAATTGAACCGACAATTGTTTCAACAAAACAGCCGGACTCTCCGCAGATCAATTTCTCCAACACAGTTTATTTTGTACTCGACTTGTTAACGGGTACTATAACTTCAAAGTCGGGAGACCTTACTACTCTGTTTTCGGGATTGGGGATCGAACCCGATATGAGAATCATCCCCTTGTTAAAACGGATACACCCCGCAGATCTCAGGTTTTTTAAATCAAAATTCAGGGAAGCCTTCGCCGGAACACAGGTCGATTTCAACTACAGAATTTATACCGATGACCAACAATTAAAATATATTCGCCATTTTGTTCAACCCGTCTTCACCGCAGGTAAGCCTGTCGCAGTGCAAAATCTTATTATCGATGTAACCTACGATAAAGAACTCGCCTTACGGCTCAGAAGATCGGAAGAAAAACTCAGAATACTTTTTGAAACTGCAGATGACCTGATATTTGTGCTCGACCAAAGGGGAAATTTCTCTTCAGTTAATGCACTTGGGGCTCTCTCTTTGGAATATCTCCCGGAAGAAATGACCGGTAAACACTTTATATCATTTATCGAAGATGATCAAAGAAGCATTATTGCCGTCTCCTTTAAGGAACTCCTGAAAATATCCAAACTTGTTACTTTCGAAGTGGCTTTTATTACAAAATTTGGGAAAAAACTTACTTTTGAGATAAATGCCCGACCTGTCTATACACAAAAAAACCGCTTTGATGGAATAGTGGGTATCGGTAGAAATGTAACCTCGAGAATCCACGATCAGGAAATGATGAGCGACCTCAATAACAAACTGATTGAAGCCAATCGTATTATCTCAATCGAAAGAGACAGAGTTAAACAAAGAATTTCGGTGCTCGAAGAACTTAACCACCTTAAAAGTGAGTTTGTCGCTAATATCTCACATGAACTTAGAACTCCCCTCGCTTCAATCATCGGCTTCTCCGAAACAATCGATTCCGACAGCGATATGCCTGAAAGTGTGAGAAATGATTTTAACAAAATTATCCTCACCGAAGCCAAAAGACTTGCTGAGTTGATTAACGATGTTCTCGATATTTCAAAACTTGAAGGCGGAAAAGTGATCCTTAACAGGTCAGACTTCGACCCCATCGATGTGCTCAACGAGGCTGTCGGGAATGTTAAAAAATACGCCGAAGAAAAATCGATTGCGATTATCGAAGAGTATCCCGACAATAATGTGATAATTAACGCAGATAAGGATCGAATACTTCAGGTTTTTGAGAATATTTTAAGTAATGCAGTAAAATTTACGGGCCCCGGTGGCAGAATTACCATTTTTGCACGTCTTAGAAAAAACGAACTCGAGGTTATTATCAGCGATACCGGCATCGGTATCCCTAAAAAAGATCTACCCCACATTTTCCAGAAATTCTACAGAGTTTCAAGATCAGACAATTCGATTCCCGGCTCCGGCCTTGGACTTTCACTTGTCAAACAAATCATCGACCTTCACAAAGGGTTTATTACTCTAAAAAGTGAAGAAAACAACGGAACAACGGTGATCATGAAACTTCAGCTAATTCCAAAGAGGTACACCAACAGTGGATAAATTGATATTTGTAGTTGATGACCAGGCACCAATTCTCAGACTTCTTACCTATTGGGTGAGCGAGAAATGGAATTATAAAGTAAAAACTTTCGATAATGCAGAAGAAATGCTTTCTTCACTTTCGCTGAAACCTGATCTCGTACTCCTGGATATTATGTTACCGGGAATCAGTGGAATAGATGCCCTCAAAGAGATTAAAAAAACCGATCCTTTCCTCCCCGTTATCATACTTTCCGCACAAGGAAGGGTGGATGTTGCCCTCGAAGCTCTTAAACTTGGAGCTTATGACTATTTCCCAAAACCGATAGACACCCAGAGGCTGGAACCTGCGATTCGAAACGCAATGAAGAACTATGACCTCGAAAAAGAACTTGAAAAGGTCAGGGAAAATGTTACCCAGACTTATAGCTTTAGTAATATTATCTCCGCAGACGGGAAGATGCAGGATGTGTTTAAGTATGTCTCAAAAGTGCTTAACAACGATATTACTGTCCTCATCCATGGAGAAAGTGGCACCGGAAAAGAACTGATCGCCAAAGCAATCCATTTTAACGGAATAAGAAAAAACTTCCCTTTTATTGTGGTTAACTGCGCATCAATTCCCAGAGATTTGATGGAAAGTGAACTCTTTGGACATGAAAAAGGCTCGTTTACAGGCGCATATCAAAGAAAGATGGGGAAATTTGAACTCGCTAACAGAGGTACCATTTTCCTCGACGAAGTTGGTGAAATGGATATCTCTCTTCAGGCAAAACTTCTTCGGGTGATCCAACAAAGAGAATTTGAAAGAGTGGGCGGAACCGAAACTATTAAATGTGATGTAAGAATTATCTCTGCAACTAACCGCGATCTTAAAACTGCTGTTGAGGAAAAGGAATTCAGAGAAGACCTGTTCTACAGACTTAACTCGTTCCCGATCAACCTTCCACCCCTTAGATCACGAAAAGGTGATATAATTGTTCTGGCAGAACATTTCCTCGAACTTTTTTCGAAAAAACTTGATAAAAAGTGCCTCGGATTTACTCCAAAAGCTCTAAAACTCCTTTTCGATTACGATTGGCCCGGGAATGTCCGCGAAATGGAAAACACAATTGAGAGATGCCTCATCCTTTCAGAGAATGACAAAATAGACGCAGATGATCTCCCCTTACATATAAGGTCGTCCTCACCTTCTGTAGAGTCGGCAAAGGTTGAGCAATATTTCGACAACACGGTTATCCTTCCCTTTGAGAAAATTAAAGAAGAAGCTATCAGAAATTCCCTCAAAGTAACAAAAGGGAATATTTTTGAAGCCGCAAAAAAATTAAAACTCGGCAGAGCGACTATTTATCGCCTCATGAGCAAATACAAAATTAATCCTGAACAACCATAGTTATTAACCATAATCCACGGAGCATATATGAACTTTAAAGTTGAAAAACATGGTGACATCGCACTCGTAGCAGTCGCTCTACACAGAGCTACCCTGAATGAGTCGGAAGAATTTAAAAAAATCCTCCTTACACAGATTGAAGGTGGAATAAAAAAATTGATCGTTGATCTTTCTCAGTGTGAGTTTATCGATTCAACCTTCCTCGGCGCCCTTGTTGTAACGCTCAAAAAGATCACACAACAAAGTGGCGATCTGAAATTAGTCGGCTTTCAACCTGCTGTTCAATCAATGTTTGAATTGACAAGAATGTACAGGATTTTTGAAGCCTTCACCAATAAAAACGAAGCAATCAACAGCTTTAAATAAACCGATGCCCGATCAAGAAAAATCCTTTAAAGCCAAAGTTTTGTTGGTAGATGACGATGCTTCCCTGGCACGGCTGTTTCAATACAGTCTTACCAAGGAGGGTTTTGAATGTATCACTGCATCAAGCGGGATGGAAGGCTTCCAAAAAGCCAAACAATTTCTGCCCGATCTCATCATCTCAGATATCATGATGCCCAATATGAACGGGTTTGAGTTCAGGAAAATTGTGCTCGAAGACAGTGATATCCAAAAAATCCCCTTTATCTTCCTTTCCGCCAAATCGGGGGAGGATGATATTCTTGAGGGCTACGACCTTGGTATTTCTGACTATGTTGTTAAAACTGCCGGACCAAAAGTTTTGGTGGCAAAAGTGACTGCCCTTCTCAAAAATCTTGAAAAAGAGAGAGAAAAAGCTGTCTCTGAAATCCATAAGGCAGCCGACAACATCAGCATGAAGGTGGTCCCCGATCATCCCCCTGATGTCGAAGGTTTCCTCCTCTCCCACTGGCATCTCCCTTTTGGGGGTGTACCCGGCGGAGACTTTATCGATTATTTTAACATAGATCCCGATACAACAGTTATAATTCTCGGTGATGTAATGGGTAAAAAATGGGGAGCCTGGTATTTTGCTGTAGCCTACGCTGGTTATATAAGAAGTGCCGTCAGGGTTATCCTTCAAAATGCAAAAGAACTCTCTGCCAAAACCATTATGACTGAAGTAAATCTTTCAATCTTCCATGACAACCGAATTGCTGAGGTTTTTGCCACACTTTCAATTGTCATGGTAAATAATAAAACCGGCATTGCTAAATATGCCGGTGCAGGTGACCTTCCGATGGTATTTTTTGATGCATCGGAAAGAAAAGCAGAATTTATAATGTCAAACGGGCTGCTGCTCGGATTTGCCGAAAATGGCGATTACGAAGAATCCACTGTTAAAATGGATCCGGGTGATTCAATTTACCTCTACACAGATGGTATTATTGAGGCTCGCGACCCCCTCGGTAATCAACTTGGAAAAGATTACCTGCTGAAAATGATCGAACTCACTCCCCCACATCTAAATCCGATCGATTTTATCAAAAACCGTATGAATGAATTCACATCAATGAAATATGACGATGATGTGAGCATTATTGCTCTGAAAAAAAATCTCTGATTTGTTTATTGTCTGATTTATCTCCCGGTTACTCCTTATTTTAATTTTATCTGATTAATAATTTTTTTTGGTTAAACTCAACATGAAAAAACTTCTATCTCTCTTTTGTCTTCTTTTCCTTCTTTCCTCCCTGACATACTCACAGGAAAATTATAAAAAAATCAAAATCATTTCCGAAAATCTGAAAAGTGATATCGAACTCCTCCGAACCTTCGGTGTTGTGGTTGATGAAGGCTTTGTCGAAAAAGGTAAATCAATTTCAGTTTTCCTCTCAGCTTCAGATTTTGTCCGCCTGCAACAATCAGGTGTCAGATACGAAATTGAAATTGATGACTGGGATGGTTATTATAAAAACCTCCCTCTTCTCTCTGAATCAGAAAAACAAGCCACCATTTCCGACAGTAAAACAAATTTTGGAGTCGAGGGTCTTACTTATGGCTCCATGGGTGGTTATTACACCTATGCCGAGATTAATGCACAGCTCGACAGTATGAAAGCCCGATTCCCAAACCTTATTACTTCAAAAATTAATATCGGCACCAGCCTCGAAGGCAGAGTTATTTATGCAGTGAAAATCTCTGATAACCCTGATGTTTCAGAGAATGAAGCCCGGGCACTCTACACTGCCATCACTCATGCCCGCGAACCGGGTGGGATGATGACTGTAATGTATTATATGTTCTATCTTCTCGAAAACTATAACACCAATCCTGCGGTTAAATACCTTGTGGATAATCGGGAAATCTACTTCATCCCTTGTGTTAATCCTGATGGCTACGAATATAACAGATCAACCAATCCAAATGGTGGTGGAATGTTCCGTAAAAACAGAAGAAATAACGGCTCATCCTACGGAGTTGATCTTAATAGAAATTTTGGACCAATGGCTTACTGGAATGCTGCAGGTGGGGGTTCAAGCACTATTCCTTCGGAAGATGATTACAGGGGCACTGCCCCGTTTTCAGAACCTGAAGGTGTTGTAATTAAAAACTTTCTTTCAGGAAAAAACTTTAAAACTGCCCTCAACTACCATACTTACAGTAATCTCTTAATCTATCCTTATGGATGTTTCTCTTATCTTACTCCCGATTCAGCCATATTTTCAGAATTTGCCGGTGATATCACTGCAATGAATGGCTACACCCCGGGAACTGCCTCACAACTTCTCTACCCGGTCAGGGGCGGATTTGATGACTATTTCTACGATGGTGAACCCGAAGCAAACGGCAAAATTTTTGCAATGACACCCGAATGTGGCGGCTCCTCAGATGGTTTTTGGCCCCCACAGTCTCGAATTTTTCCAATCGCTCAAGAGAACCTCAATCCTAATTTGTATTATACCTGGGTTGCCGGTGATTATGTAAGCCTGACAAGCTATGAATTTAATCAACAGTATATCTCCTCGGGAGATAATATTCAGATGAACCTTACAATGAAAAACAAAGGTCTCTCTGAAGCATCGAACCTGACGGTTACTCTCGAATCACTTTCGGGTTTTGTAAATGTCACTTCAGGAACTGTCAATATCGCAAGTGTCCCATCCCGTGGCACTTTCACGACAACTACTCCGATGCTCTTTTCAGTTTCACCCACTGCCCCGATTGATACGACTTGTAAATTGAAACTGACCACCTCGAAAAATGGCGTGGTGATGGCTGTTGATACTATAAGTTTTATAACCGGTGTGCCACAATTTGTGTTTGCGGATACTACAGGTAACCCTGTAAACCTCTGGACGGTAACTGCCACGCCAACCACTCCCAAATGGGAAGCAACAACCACTGATTTTCATTCGGCTCCAAATTCATACACCGACTCAAAAACGGGTAATTATCTGGCGAATGCCACTGTAACAATTGCAACTACTGATCAGATCAGCCTCGTTGGTTACAACAATCCTAAACTCTCCTTTTGGTCAAAATGGGCAACAGAGTCTGAATACGATTGTGGTGTCCTCATGATTTCTACAAATAACGGTACTTCATGGACTGCTCTTGCAGGTTCATTAACCAAAGCTGCTTCAGGACTTGGAAAACAAGTACCTGCCGGAATGCCCGTTTATGAAGGAACTTCACCAAACTGGAAAAGAGAAGAGATTAGCCTTTCTGCTTATGCAAACAAGACTATAAAGTTGAAATTTGAATTAAGGTCAGATCAATCTCTTCAGGCCGATGGGTGGTATATCGATGATATCGGAATCTATGTTTATACGGCATTACCTGTTGAACTGACTTCCTTTACCGCAGAAAGAAATAATGATCTGGTAACTCTTAAATGGGTTACAGCTTCCGAATTGAACAATAAAGGTTTTGAAGTTCAGAGATCACTTGATGGCTCCAATTGGAGTTTGTCAGGCTCAGTTGTTGGAGCAGGTACAAAAACCGGAATAACCGAATATACATTTACCGATAGATTTCCTTCAAATGAATCAGTTTATTACAGACTAAAACAAACTGATTTTGACGGATCATTTAAATTTTATGGTGCTGTAGAAGTGCAGGGAAATAGTGAGATGGTCTATGATTTATATCAGAATTACCCAAATCCTTTTAACCCCGAAACTGTAATTAAATACAGTCTTGCTTCAGATGGAATGGTAACCTTAAACATCTATGACATCCTCGGTACAAAGATTTCTACTCTTGTAAATGAGACTCAAAAAGCCGGAACCCACCAGGTATCATTTAAACCGGGTGAATTACCTTCAGGCATCTATTTTTATGAACTGGTTACTCCCAATTTCACAAAAAAACTCAAGATGCTTTTCCTGAAATAATATGTAGATTATTTCTTCTCCACCCCCCACCTTGACAAGGCGGGGGGCAGGGGGGCGGTCTCATCCCTTCTTAATCCTCGCAACAATCTTTGGATCATTTAATTCCCTCTTGGCATCCAATGCAATCCAATTGACTTTCTGTTTATCATCAAGAATCCTCTCGCATGTAAAAAGAGCCTGATGCCTTAGTGTTGTATTCTTTTTCCCAATCTGCCTGATCGCCCAATTTACCGCTTTTTTCACAAAATTCCTTTTATCAGATGCACCTTCATAAAGGTCATCCAACCACTCAATAAATTTTGCATTTGGAAGTTTTTTACCGTGCACTGCCATTACCGCCATCAATACAAATCCCTGTCTCCTTCTGAATTCCTGGTCGCTTGAAATCCACTCTTTCATCTTATCAAACACCCAGTCACAATGTCTGAACAAATAAACTGCAGCTCCATCCGTGAGGTCCCATGAAGTCATCTCCTTCATCCATTCCTCAGCCAGTTCATGAGTAAACTTTTGTGGATCAGCTATCATAAACGAAAGAATTCTGGCATCATGATTCCCACTTTCCCACAACTGTAACGACAATTCGTGGTATTTTCCAATCTTTTTTGCAAGTGCTTTAATATTTGGAATGGATACTCCATAAGAGGTTTCGGCTCTTATTCCATAACGGGCTCTCCCTTCCCTTACATCTTCACTCCCAAGTGATTCCAGCTCCTTTAGTACTTCATCTTTTGTCATAATCTTAACAGTTTTAATGGGTAAATATCATTTTTTATTTCACCTCAATATACAAATATCATTTTAAATCCTGCCTGATAATTCGACTTTTCTCGTTTTAATCCCTTGATTTTCTTAAAGTTAAAATCAGTAGGAAAAAATAGAAAAATAACTTAAAAGGTTCGGATATCTCATCATTCTGACAGATATTATCTTCCAAAATGCCAAACCACAGTATAATAGAAAAAAGCTGCCCCTCTCGAGACAGCCTGAATAAATTAATTGTTGATCTTGCATCCCAACCTCCGATTGAATTTCCCGATGAATCGGGACTATTGGTATTGTATGCAACTCTGCTACGATGATTCTCCGCTACTTAAGAAGCAGAGCTTTCATTGTTTTGGTGTAGTTTGTTTTTCCGTTTACGAGCGATTGCGCACTCAAACGGAAAATATAAACTTTTAGAGTGTGGGATTTGCTTTTTATATCAAAAGAAGGTTTTAGGGTTTGAAGATGTGGT
Source organism: Ignavibacteriales bacterium (assembly GCA_016707285.1). Lineage (GTDB taxonomy): Bacteria > Bacteroidota > Ignavibacteria > Ignavibacteriales > Ignavibacteriaceae > UTCHB3. Next base: position 264,526 of record JADJIA010000003.1, on the reverse strand, counting down.
AAAGATTCTCTTTATTTGGAGCGAATCGGTTTTACGAGGCTGTTATGTTAATCCTGTTATTCCTGTTTCAGGCAGTGTTAAACCAAAATAGTTAATGATAAAATCAAAGAATCCAAACTGTGCGAAGTAGTCTACTCCCGGTCTGTTCTGTGCAGTTACACAAAACGAAAAAAGAACTAAAAACAGAAAGAACCTTGTCTGTTTCATTTTACTTTTCTCCATTGATTACTTAATATAGGCCACTTTTACGGTCGTGGCCTGTTGACCGTTCTCCTTTTGGGAAGAAACCCTTATCATATAGGTGCCGCTTGAAATATTAAGCAAGTTGAAATCTATCTCCTCACTATGTTCACCTTTTGTTCTGATGGAAGTACTCTTAAAAACCTCTCTTCCCATTATATCATAAACTGTGATGTTGACTTCACCTTCCATCGGAATTGTGTACTTGACATTCGTACTTCCACTGAAAGGGTTTGGACTTGCATAAATCTTGATCTCACGAGGTAGTTCTTTTGTTGATTCATCCTCAACACCGGTTGGCTTCCTGACTCCTTTCATAATATAGATCCGATTATTAATGCGAGGAAATCCCTGGTATTCTGCACTCTCACCTATACAAATGTCGTCAACACCATCACCTGTTACATCCCCTATCCTGCCTGAAAAATTGGGGCTGTTGTCGAAACTAAAAGAATATTCATCTGCTTTCTCTGTGGGTATGGGGTTACCACCAAGAAACAGTCGTGCCAGATAGTAAGAGACATGAACGATTAAATCATTGAATCCGTCATGGTTTACATCTCCCGGCGAAGTGATGTAGGTATATGAACTGTTTTGAAGATTTAACCCTGCATCGGTAGAAAGATTTGGAGGTTTTGTGCCAAAAGACATCACTATTGTGTACCAGTAAGGGTAGGGGGTCCCATAATTAAGAGTTATAAGCTCTCCGTTACTATCGCCATTCATGTCAGGTATTGCTATAATATGTGTTGTATCATATATCTTAAAAGTGTCCGAGAAAGCGAATGAGGAATTACCGTAGTAGAATTTCCGAAAGGGGCGATCTGGGATGTTCATTGGTCGGTATTCCATTGAAATATCTGTACAACCATCTCCATCGATGTCAGCAAATTGTTGAAATACCGATAAATGGTTGCCATGAAAATAGTATGGCATGCTTGTATCCGAGAGCAGGTGATATGGAGGGAGTGTGTCTGTGCTACCGGTTTCAAAAAAAATAATACTTCCGGCATTAGTTGGATAGACAGGTTGAGCACCTACAAATTCTTCCCATCCATCACCGTTAAAATCTATCGGCCAGTTCTGTCCTTTTAACATCAGGGAATTATTTGAACTGTCCGGGAAGGAAAAGTAAAATGTATGATCAGAGATGTTGTCGATTTGAGGACCTCCAAAGTAAACCTGAAATTTTATTGGGTTTGGGGGTGAGGCTGTTTCAACTATGATATCTCTGTAACCATCCCTGTTCCAGTCACACGCACTAACCGCCCTGGGTGCTTGAAATGGTATCGAAAATAAAGAATCATTCGATATTGGATTGCCTCCGTAAAAAAATGTGGCAAAACCGGCCTCTGATGACGGATCAGGCCGGATACTTAACACAAAGTCATCATATCCATCATTATTTTGATCGCCCATGTACACAATTGATTCATACGAAAAATACCCCTCCTTGCTGAAAACAACAGTGTCAAACTGGGCATTAACTTCTGTTGACACAATAATTACGAAAAGAAGAGAAAGATGTTTTAGTGTGAACATAGGATTACCTCACAAAAATTTTGTGTTGATGAGAATGGATACAGATTTTGATTGAGAAGAGTTACAAGAAGGCACAAAAAAGTTGGAGATCCCAAATTTTTGTTATTTGGGACATGAAGAGATGACAGGAAAGAGACCCCAAATGAAATTGAGGATTTTTTCCTGATTGGATATAAAAATACTTCCATCATATTTATGTAGTGATGATGTACAAAAATATGGAACAATCGGCCCATGATATAGTTTACTCCCAAAGAAATGTCAAGCTATTGAATGAAAATTAAAATTCAAAGTCTTGATTTTAAGCTAAAATTAACATTTGGATTAATTAGGGCAAAAATAAATGACCTATGTTGGGACTAAAAACTTATCAAGATGAAATGATTTAAAATATAAAAACGGAAACCCACACTTAGGCAAACTCCTCGGCAGTTACCGCCAAGAGGTTTACTAAATAACAAATTAAATTCCACCTCAATATACAAATATCATTTTAAATCCTGCCTCATTAAACAAACTTCTTCCATTTCACCCTGCCAATAAATCCGTCGAATCCTTTCTCTATTAAAAATTACTGCATTATTGGATTATTGAATTGCTGCATTATTGCATTACTGCATTTGTGAAAAGGTTATATTTATTCTCGTGAATTTATAAATTTCCCCCATTGGAGCAGACATGAGGCAAATAGTTGCTTTTCTCTTTTTAATCGCTTTGGCCTCCACTTCTTTATTGCCACAAACCACAGTTCGTGTTAAAGTGAACGAGGTTATGGCATCAAATACAAATACAATAGCCGACCCCGATTTTAACGAATATGGAGATTGGGTTGAACTTGTATAACCCCGATTCAGTTGCTGTAGATATCTCCGGTTATTATCTGACTGATATTTTTAGTCAACCTCAAAAATGGCAATTTCCACTCTCCGGTGTGATAATCCCTGCAAACGGCTATTTGATAGTCTGGTGCGATGATCATAATACCGGCTTACACGCCAATTTTAAACTTACCACCAATGGTGAAATGGTTGGTTTGTATTCTGCAACAGGTGCCCTGGTTGATACAATGTCATTTGGGCAGCAATCGAGTGATATCTCCTACGGAAGATTTCCGGATGGGGAAAACAACTGGTACACTTTCTTTCCTGCAACTCCGGGTACACAAAATTTTGAATCCAATATCTCCGGCAGATGCCCAATACCCGACTTTAGCATTCAAGGAGGATTTTTTACGGGAAGTGTAACTGTTTCACTATCTTCCACAATGTCAGGAAGTGAAATAAGATATACTCTTGATGGTAAAGACCCCGGTCCCAATACCCCCCTCTACACTTCACCAATACAAATTGATTCAACAACAGTTTTAAGAGCTGCCACATTTAAATTGCAAAATCTTCCATCCAAACCTGTTTCAAATACCTATTTTATAAATGTAACCACAGAGCTCCCCGTAGTTTCACTTTCCACTGATCCTGCAAACTTTTTCAGTGATACAAGTGGTATATATGTGATCGGCACAAATGGTATTACCGGTTATTGCGCTTCATCCCCAAGGAACTGGAATCAGGATTGGGAAAGACCAATTACCGCAGAATTTTATGAAGAGGATAAAACAAGAGCTTTTAGTGTTAATGCCGGCGTCAAAATCTTTGGTGGATGTACCCGACTCTACGCTGAAAAATCTCTTGCCCTTTATATGCGCGACAAATATGGCGACTCAAAAATATTTTATAAAATATTTAAAGACTCCTATCTCTACGAATTTAACAACCTCGTCTTACGAAATGCGGGACAGGACTGGTATCGAACCATGATAAGAGAGGGTGTAATAGTTGGACTCGTAAAACCTCACATGAATGTTGACTTACAGGACTACAGACCGGCAGTTGTTTTTCTCAACGGAAAATATTGGGGCATCCACAACCTGCGGGAGAAACTTAATGAACATTACATTGAATATCATTACAATATCGCCGAGGAAGATCTTGATCTGATTGAGTATTCCAAAACCCCCGATGTAAGCACCGGAGATTCTGTTGCATATTATGAAATGTATAACTTCCTGAAAAATCATGATCTCTCTCAGGAAGCCAACTATGAACATGCAAAAAGCATCATCGATATTGATTCATTCATTGATTACCATGTAGCTGAAATTTTTGCTGCAAATGGTGACTGGCCTGCCAATAATGTAAAAATGTGGAGAGAAAGAAAACCCGGGGCAAAATGGAGATGGATGCTCTATGACCTCGATTTTGGTTATGGCGGAAACTCACAGGGTCTTTACACAACCAACACTCTGAAACACGCTCTCGATTCGGTGAACACCATTTCAACCAATCCTCCCTGGGCAACGATGATTTTCAGGAGAATGATGACCAATCTTGAGTTCAGAAATGAGTTTATCCAAAGAATGGCTGCTCATATAAGCACAACTTTTGAAATCAACCATTCACTTCGGATAATTGACAGTGTAAAAGCATTGGTTGCTAACGAAATCCCAAAACACAAAGCCCGTTGGCCCAATTCAATCTCATTTGGTGCCACTTGGGATGCACAAGTGGAGCTAATAAGGGAATTTGCTCAAATGCGTCCATCAAATATGAGATCGTTTTTTTATTCAATGTTCAACCTTCCGGGTTCATATTCTGTGCACCTCACAGCTAATGATTCAACTGCCGGAAAGATTGTTGCACACACAAAAACTTTTCCCTGGAATACCAAACCGATATTCTTCAAAAACATTCCCCTGAAGATCCGGGCTCTTCCAAATCCGGGATACAGATTTGTCAGATGGGAAGGTTATGTTGATGGCGGCGGTGAAAAACTTGAATTATTGCCTTCCGGAAACATAACTTTAAAAGCCATTTTTGAGCCTTATACCCCGGCAAATGTTAATCTGGTTATCAATGAAATTAATTACAAAAGCAACTCAATCTATGACACAGGCGACTGGATAGAAATTTATAATCCTTCAAATGATACTTTCGATTTGACAGGTTACCGGTTTTATGACGCAGGTGAAGGAAACCTGTTCACCCTTCCTGAAGGAACAAATATAAATCCACTTGGTTACATCGCAATCTGCGATGATACCTCAAAATTTAAGTTCTTTCACCCTGAAGCCAAATATTACACAGGCAATTTTGATTTTGGTCTCTCAAGCAGCGGTGAAAGTGTATTAATAGCAGACCCGGCAGGAACCGTTCTGGACAGTGTCTTTTTTAACTCAACCACTCCCTGGAGCCCCCAACCCAATGGAAATGGTTACACACTCTCGTTGATTAACCCTGATATTGATAATTCCAGAGTTGAATCCTGGGCTGTTGGCAAACGACTTGGTACCCCATCTGCAATAAATGATGTTTACACCGGAATCAAACAAATCTCTGATCTCCCCTCTGATTACAGTCTTAGCCAGAATTTCCCAAATCCATTTAATCCTGTGACTAAAATACTTGTCACCCTTCCTGAGAGAAGTGAGCTAAAATTAAAAGTGTTTGATATTCTTGGGAATGAAATTCGTATTTTGGCTAATGGTGAGTTTGAAGCTGGAAGTTATGAGTTTTTGTTTAATGCAACCGACCTGCCGAGTGGAGTTTATATTTATTCTCTCTCAGCCGGCAGGTATAATTCCATTAAAAAAATGGTATTATTAAAATAAATTAACATCTATTTGCCGGAGGTAACCCTCTCACATACATTGAGAAGTGTGCCTCTGGTGAATGGTTTTGAGACATAATCCGTACACCCGGCTTTCAGGAAGACAGCCTTGTCACCTGCCATTGCGTATGCGGTAACTGCAACAACGGGCACCGATGCATAATCAGGTCGTTTTTTTAGCTCATCAAGAATTTGAAAGCCCGTTACACCTTTTCCAAGATTTATATCCAACAAGATGATCGAATAACGATTTTTATCGATCAAATCAATTGCCTCGGCTACATTTTTGGCTGTGTGGATAATGTAATGATTCCTCAAAAATGCAACTGTGACATCAAGACTGATCTCGTCATCATCTACAACAAGTATTGTTGAAAAGTTTTCCTCCATCTCATTTCCGGTTTTTTCCACTGTTTCAGTTATTTCCATAATTTTTTCCTCCGATACCGTTTCAATTATATCTTCGTTATAAGGGAGCCTTACAATAAAGGTTGAACCCTCTCCCAATTTGCTCTCAACCTTAATCTCGCCACCCATTTTGTTGATGAAGCGCCTGGTTAGTGAAAGACCCAAACCGGTTCCTTCATAACCTCTCCCCCAACCCTCACTTGCCTGTCTGAACTCATCCCAGATTATCAATTGATCCTGCTCAGAGATTCCAATGCCTGTGTCCTCAACAGATATCAGAAGCATTTTGTTTTGCCCGGTTACTTTCGAATCAATGGATATCTTAACCCCACCTTTATGGGTGAATTTTAATGCATTATCAATCAAATTTACAATAATATGATTCATTAATTTTTGATCTGTTACTACATGGAGCTCTTCCACCCGACAGGCTAACTCAAGGGTAAGCTGTTTCTTTGCGGCAGTAGTCGAAAATTTTGAGATTATCTCTCTTACATCCCGAATAATCTCAAAACGGACTGAATTAAGCTCCGGAAATCCTGACTCAATTTTTGACAGGTCAAGAATCAAATTTAATGTCTGCATCAACCTTTGTGCAGATTCAAAAATTTTCTCCCCCGTTCTTCTGATCTCCGGACTCTCTTCAGTTTCCATTATCATTTCCGAGTAGCCCATTATGCCAATCATGGGGGTTCGGAGCTCATGACTCATATTGGCAAGAAAATTCGATTTTAATTTGTTCGCCGACTCTGCCCGCTCTTTTGCCTCTCTAAGCTCCATCTCATGTTTTAGCCTTTCACTCACATCAATTGCCAAAGTTATCACAGCTTTTTTATCGTTAAAATTAGCCGGATATAACTTCACAAAAGAGGGAAATACCTCACCGTTTTTTCGCTTCCCCCAGAATTCAAACGATTGTGGCTCTCCATCAAATGCTCTTTGTGTAAACTGGTTCACTTGAGCAATGTCATTTTTACCGGGTGCAGCAAAAAATTGCGCCCCCTGGTTCAGAAGTTCTGAATTTGAATACCCAAACATTCTCTCAGCGCCTTTGTTTGAATCGAGAACTCTCCCCTCCCTGTCAAGTAAATATATTGCTTCATCAACCGTGTCAAGTAAACTTCGGAATTTGCTCTCACTCTCAACAAGTGCTATCCGGGTTTTAAATGACTCCTCTCCATTCAACAGCATCCACCCCAAAAACAATTCCGCAACCGGATAAATGACAAGAACAGGAATACTGATTGATTTAAAGATAAATTCACGGGAGGTTTCGGGAAGAAAAAGGGTGCAGAGCATCATTCCCAAATGGACAACTATACCAAACAGATAAAGTTCAGGGAGTGAAATTTTGTTAACTTTCCCCTCTCTGACCTTGCGCCAGACTATACCAATGGAACCACAAACTACAACTGTTGCTATCCCCATCTCAACGCCGGAGCCACCGGAACTCAATCTGAAAAGTGCCATCATCACCATCCCGATTATCGTGGGGATTGTGCCAAAAAACATTCCGGATATTGAGATTAAAACAGATCGGGTATCAAAAACGACCCCCTCCATCAAGACCCAGGGTGTACCCATAATTGCAATACCAATTGCTCCGGTTGACAGACCAATAAGGGTTTCTTTTACATATCTGTTGGTTATCGCTGTAAGTCCGCGAATCAGATTGTAAATTAAACCTAAGGCTATCAAAAGTGCCGTATTAAGCACTAAACCAAGAAAAATCGATTCTCCCATTTGTCCTGTTCAGGTTCCGCATAAGACATCTGCATGATACGGATTTTTAGGGGTGAAATCTTGCCTAAAATTTAAGCGTTAACACCCGTAATATAATCAATAAATTAAAAGAATCAACTTCGAAAATGTGAAATATCTCACGGTTTTGACGCCATTATATCAAGAACTATCGGTTTTAATCCTGAAAAGAAAAACTCAACCGCAATCACCATCACAATCAATCCCATCAATCTCATCAATACATTATTCCCCGTCTCGCCGAGAAGTTTAATGATCTTTGAAGAGCTAAGGAGAATTATATAGGTGAGAAGAAGCACCAAAACAATCACGAATACCAAAACTGCTTTCATCTCTACTGTTACTGCCTGCTCCATCAAAACGATTGATGTGGTAATCGCTCCCGGTCCCGTTATCATCGGTATGGCGAGTGGAGTAATAGAGATGTCGTTCACATAACTCCTGATTTCCGATTCTTTTATCTTCACCGTAACCAATCGCGCCTGAAGCATATCCATCCCCATCATAAAAAAGATCACTCCACCAACAATCCTGAAACTGTTAACTGAAATTCCAAAAAATTTGAATAAGAGTTGCCCTGAAAAGGCAAAAAGAAGAAGGGTGATCAGTGCTGCAATTGAAGCTTTTTTTGCAGTACGCGCCCTGTTTTTGTTATCGAGGGATGCCGTCATTGTCATAAAAACCGGCATCGTGGCAACAGGATTAATTAATGTAAAAAATGCTACAAAACTTAATACTGCAAATGTTAAAAGTTCATTCATGAAAGGCTAAATTTTTATTTATTGAAGTGCAAAATATAATCATTTTCGAATGAACAGGTCGCTATTACACCGGCAATCAGGTCAACAAATATTGCACAAAAGTTTATTATGAACCAATCGAAAAAATTCTCATTATTTTTGTAATTTAAAGTGCTATTTAATAGAAACTCTCATCACTTATCGAAACATAAAAAGTATGACCACCTTTTGGCGATTATCAGTCGTCGTTCTGTTGCTGTTTGCTGCAGGTTGTGATTTCCCTTTCCCTAAACAGGATAAACCACAACTCCCCAAAGGCCTTGATGCTCATACAGAAAAGAAAGGCACAGCTTTTCACAAACCCGGATATGATGACCCTTTTTCCGCCACCTCAGGATGCAGCAGTGGACTTTGCCACCAGTCAAATCTTAAAGGTGGCCCCGCATTCATCGAAGGCAAAGACAGAATTGCACCATCATGTTATCAATGTCATGGAGAAAACTGGAATGAAGACTAAACGATTATTATTGTTTCTCATTATTTTGTTTGCCGCCTCTATAACAGGATGTGCCACGGTGCAACCCTGGGAAAAAGGACTTCTCGGTGATCCTATCATGTTAATCGATTCAAATCCCCTCGAAAAAGGATTAATTGAACATCACATCGACTACCGAGAAGGATCGGTCGGTGGTACAGGTGCTCAAAGTGGGGGTTGTGGCTGTGGTTAAATTCCTTTTCTGTTTTTTTATCATGGGGCTGAGCCTCCTCGCTCAAACCCTTCCTGATGATGAACTACAGGTTAACTTAAACACCTATTTTGATAATTTTGGGGTTGCCATTGCTTATCCTGCCGTTTCGGTAACCAAACAGATTGCTCCCAACACTTCAGTTTCAGGGAGATATCTTGTCGATGTGATCTCTGCAGCCTCCATGAGAAGCCTTTTTAAAGTGGACGGGGTTACTTCAGCCTCAAAAAAGACAGAAGGTGGTGATGCCTTCCCAAACGAGGTTAGACACGAGTTCACCGGTGGTATCACACAGGCTATCGGTGATGTCAGAGCATCAATTAACGCGATTTATTCCACAGAAAACGACTATTATTCCCGCACTCTTGCGGCAGATATTTCAATTCCTTTTGCATTAAAAAATACGATTTTAAGTTTTGGCGTTGTTAAGAGCTGGGATATTGTGGCTCCGGATAACCGCCCTTGGGAAAAGGAAAAAAATGTTTTAAGTCTGAATGCAGGATTAACCCAAAATATCACTAAAAGCTGGCTCATCCAGCTCAACCTTTGGTATTCAAACAACACCGGTTTTTTAAGTGATGCTTATCAGGTAATTGGGATCAATACTCTGGGTAGAGTAAAGTTTTATTCCCCCGCCTATCCTGATAACAGGGACAGAAGAGCCGCCGGAATTAGAACCGTTTTTGCTCTCGACGATATCTCTTCCATTCAGTTGGGCTACAGATACTACTGGGATACCTGGGATATCAAATCCAACACTGCCAATATCCTCTATCAAAGATACTTGAGTGAAAACATCAGAGGAGTTTTTGGATGGAGAATTTATAATCAGTCGAAAGCTTACTTCTTCCTTCCGGAATATACTGCCCCACTTGAGTTGATGGCAGTGGATTCGAAGTTAAATGAGTCGGTAACCAACGAATTTGAAGTCAGTCTAAAATTCAACAGCGAAATTTTCAAATCAACCCCGATCTTAAGATCCATCATGATGGAAACGGCTGAACTTTCAGTTGGACTAAATTTTTATATGAGAAACACCGTCACTCCCGACTGGCACAGCCGCTATAGAATGTTATACGCCTACATTGCCACAATTGGTTACAGATACAAGTTTTAAAATGGAGAATAATTAAACATGAAAAGAAGAGACTTCCTTAGGAACGGATTGCTGATTGCAGGTGCTGTCTCAATTCCCGGACTTGCAAAACCATTCTTGTCAAAAAATCTTGTCACCGGCACAAGCCTCACGATTATCACCGATGATGTTGACAAGGCTGCCTCGCTGGGACAAACTTTTTTCTCAAAAATGAACATAAAAAGTCGCTTGAAATATGAAGATTATGATCTCATTGGTGATCATATCGGCGATCTGGTTTTTGTAAAAAACGGCGTTTTGTTCGATTTTAAAAACTCGGATAAGTCGGATGCCCTTTTGTTAAAAGAAATTGCAACAAAACTGCATCTCCCAACCAATTTTAGGAATCCAAAACTTGTCAAGTTTATTGCTGTTGGAGATGCAGAAAATTCAGATAAAACCATCAAAATTTTTAGCAACAATTCACTTGTTAAAGAGATCAAATTAAAAAAAGAATTAGTGAGTTTTTCGGTTGAAGGTGTTAAGGGAACTTCTGAATTCCAGATTTCTCAAAATGGTATTAAAGCCATTTCCGCTCCTTGTGGACACAAAACCTGCCTCAAGCTGGGCACTGCTTCCATTGTTGGCGACAGTCTTGTATGTATCCCGAACAAACTAAGAGCCGTTGTTTACGGCAATGGTGGTGGCTTCCCGGATGCTATTTCGTTTTAGTATTGTCTGGTTTGTAGCAGTCGTAAGCTGCTTCAGCCAGGATTCTTCACAAACCTATGAGGTTTATGTCTCTAAAAACCTCATAGGAACTCTGATTGAAGCAAAAATTATTTCCAAGGATGTCAATTCCTCCAAAAAAATCCTTTATCATGCATTTAAGGAGATTGAAAGAATTGATTCATTACTCGCATGGCAAATTCCCACATCGGAAATCTCAAAAATTAACTCTTACGCAGGAAAATCTCCCGTAAAAATTTCGTATGAAACTTATTCAATTCTTGAACGATCTCTAACTTATTCGGAAAGTTCCAATGGAATCTTTGATGTAACCATTGGTCCCCTCACCCAACTCTGGGGATTTAATGGAGATGAAGAACCGACCACTGTTCCGGATAAAAAGGCTATCGACTCTTGCCTTAAACTCGTGGGATACAAAGATTTGATTCTGAACAGCAACGACACATCTGCTTTTCTGAGACGGGCAGGAATGTCAATTGATCTTGGCGGAATTGGAAAAGGTTATGCAATTGACAGGGCATCCGATGTTCTAAAAAGGAATGGTTTAACATCCTTCCTTTTTAATGCAGGTGGTGATGTTCTTGTTTCAGGATATAAAGCAGAAGACCAAAACTGGACTGTTGGGATAAAAGATCCACGGAAAGAAGACAAATTGTTGGGTAGTGTTGAACTGACTGATAAATCAATTGCAACCAGCGGTGATTATGAACGCTATTTTGAAGTTGACGGTAAAAGATACCACCATATTATTGATCCATTCACCGGCTATCCGGCTTCCAATTCTGTAAGTGTCTCGGTCATCGCTGAATCTGCCGAAAGAGCCGATGCTTTAGCAACAACTGTTTTTATAACTCAGGGGATAACCGGCTGGCAAGGAACAAGCGATGAGGAATTTCTTATTGTTACAAATGACCTGAAGAATATTTTCTCCCCCGGTTTCAAAAAAAAATACCACTTCAAATCGATTAAATAATTTAATTAAGTGCCCGGCTTTAAAACAAAAAAGCCCTGAATTGTCATTCAGAGCTCTTTTTTTGCTGCCCCGCCAGGGGTCGAACCTGGGCTCTCCTGATCCAGAGTCAGGCGTGTTGCCAATTACACCACAGGGCAATAATTTCATAATTAGACTACAAATATAAGTATATCACTTCAATTTAGCAAAATCAAAAAAAAGGCTGTCCGTTAAAGACAGCCTTAAATTTATATACTAAACAGCGAAACTAATCAAATCTCCATCTTGCACCCAAAGAAACTGAGACTCTCTTGGCTTTTGAAGGATTAAAAAGGTATTGAAAGTCGTATGTTGCTCCATCAAAATATATCTTCCATATCTTAAATCCACCACCAAACGACCAACTTGGAATTGCTCCGCCACCCACTGAAAACCCGGTACGGAACCAGGGTAACCAGCTCGCTTTTGGATTCCATTCCATACCCATCGACCACCTCGCACCTGTGCTGTTACCGGGTTCATTATTAAAACCAAAATTTAGATCGGTCGCAAACAGCCATCCGCCACTCGAGCCTGATGTCTGAAAAGCCGCTCCAAATCTTAATGCTCCGGGTAATGAAGTTGAGAACTCGGAAATCGATCTGGCTTTACCTTTTAATACATTCACAAGTGAATCCCTTTGCTCCTGATTTAAAAGGTCATCCAAAAAGATAGCACCTTCAGCTTTAAACTCAGCAGCTTTTTGAGTCCAGGTCATAGAACCAAGATCGGTTAATGCTATACCAATTGACCACTTGTCGTTGATTTGGGCGGCAAATCCCAGGTCAACACCAAAACCGGTACCGGCGGGTGTGGGGAATGGGAAAGCTGCACTTCCTTTTTGGATATCAGTGGTATCAAAATCATACTTAACACCAAAATCCGGAGAAAAAGATGAGATTGCACGATAATCGCCTGTTCCATGCAGTTGACTGTTGGCATCAAATGTGAAACTGGTGCGAATATAGTCGATTGCTGCATAACCAAATCCCTGCATGATGTTCAAGGAGATACCGGCCGAAACCTGTTTCCAGTTGAACAACTTAAAGTCTCTGGCGTATGTTAGTGCATATTTCCTCGTCCAGCTTGCGCCAAATTTGGTTCCGCCAAAATCATACAGCTCGTTTTGCAGATTTCCCTCTAAACCGAGTTTTGCAAAAGTTTCGGGAATCACAGCCTTGGAATAAGCCATATCGGTGATGTTGAAACCAAAGGTTCCAATATTTGCACCGGCGTTATAAACAGCAGAGAAAAGGTTAAAAGATGCGCTAAAAATAAATTTGCTTTCATCTGTAAACAATTCTCTGAATCGCTTTTTATCATCTGCCGTAAGATATCTGCCTGTTGTTTTTCCTGTTACAGGATCTTTTGTGCCTCCAAAGAAATAGTTATAATCGTCGAGGGTCATGAAATCAAATCCTGCTCTAACATTAAGAGGACCTATCACCGAGAATTCGAATGATTTAGGATTGCTCCATGTTATGAGGGCCGGATTTGCACCAAGTGCATAAACTCCCCGGGAAGTAACTGTGTAGGTTTTTCCCATTGCAGTTGCTACAGGATCTGCACTACCGGAAATTCCACCGCCATTTTGTGTGAAAACCAGAGTAGAAAATAAAACAAATGTGAATACTGAATATTTGAACTTTTTCATTGTGATACCTCTATTCTCCCGGGTCAACTTTATATGAGAATTTACCAAACGCTCGCATCTTAAGTTTATCCAATGGATAAAACTTAACCGGAGATGCGTTTGGCTTTGAGGTATTTACTTTCATATCAAATATGAGATATTTAACTTTGGTGAAGTTTTTGAAATCATTTTTCACCAATTTGATTAAAATATCTTTGTTTGTTGGTGTTATAACCTTGTTATCAGGACCAACAGCAGCACCCGGAATCACAACAAGTGAGTCGTTTCCGGTGTTTTTAGGAATCATATTCATGATGTAGTTATAATTCCCGTCAACAAATTTACCGCCAAGTGTCACCCCGGCTGCCATTCCATTTTCGATTTTCATCGTTATATCGGCAGTGTTGGAATTGGCAATTTTTGATGAATCGTCAGAAGAGAATTCAACGGCAACGGTATCTGTAAATGATCCATTTGTGATTCCTACATGGAGTGGGAAGTCTAATCTTGCCATGCCATAAACGGAATCCACCATATCGGCGGTACCTTCCTTATAATTTGGATTAAGGGTCGTAACACCCACAACCGTCATCGTGTTTGGAAGTTCGTTCTGGAATGATGCGATGAATGTTTCCACTTTTACGGGGTCGAGCTTCATCGTTGTAAGCCCGGCTCCCATAACGGTAACAGGAAGGTCTAATTCAGCAGTTTGAGTACCATTTGTGCCTCGCAGTTTACCGGTAAATCGTACCTCAAAACTCGTGGCTTTTTGAACCAAAAGTTTAATATCTGAATCTGCCAGATCGAGTTTACCAAACTTAAATTTGCCTTGTAAATCTTTCAGATTAATTCCGATATTTGATTCCACAACACGAAGTTGCACAGGTTTAACTTTCCCTGTGATAGTGGAAATTACCAGATTATTCATCGAAATGGTTGAGACAAGACTGTCGCTGCTGAGTAAAGTACTCGTAACACCGGGCTGAACAGTGTTAACTGCACTCGCTTGATAGGTAACAGTGTTTTTAAGTACTCCACCGGAATTAAGGAAATAATTCTTCATGTCAGCAATCGAGAATGTTCCGGTTCCTTTTGCGGGAACATTAACAACCTGAGAAAAATTAGTCCCGTCAGGTTTTCTCAATTCATTTACCGTTATAGTAACTTGAAGCGGCATATCAATTGAATTTTTTACACTGATATCCAACTTGCCTGAATCAAATTTCATCTGGGTGTATTGAGTTGAATCGTCAATTTTTATGACATCACTTTTAACTATCGGATTTCGTTGGGGAATTATTGCTTTAACGCCGCTGACTCCAAGATTTGCAAAGTCTGCTGTGATCTTGGTAACGGGATTGGCAGGGACTAAAATCGTATTTCCACCACTTCCGGGCGAAGATAAAAGCACCTCAACTCTGAGTGAATCAACAAGTTTTTGACCGGTCAAAGCGAAAACTAATGTTCTTTCCTGATTTTGATTGAGGGTAAATGTTGTATTGTCAGTCAGAAGTCTCGTGTTTTCAGCGATGGTTGCGCCGCGGTAAGAATAATTTTTTGCTGCTCTTATTATCACACGACTAATAGTCATTGAAACAGGTCCGTTTTCATTCCTGATTTTCAACGACATCGTGCCTGCATCAAACTCGGCAACCTCAAATGAAGTTATTTTCTTCATGTCTTGAACAACAAGAGTATTGCTCACAGCAGGAACAACCTGTTGCTGACCAGGAGTAACATTCAACCATTGAGTCATTTTGATCTCATCACTGATTGAGGCAACCGTGTTAACCTTGATAGCTCCCACTGTTGTTTTTATGTTTTTTGTTTCAGCATCCAGTGTCATTCTGTTTTCAATTTTTACAGAATTTAACTCCTGTGTCTGCTCATACACGATTATCGCAGTATCACTTCGCAATTTCAAGCTGGAAGTATCTCTTTCAACTATTTCCTTCATTGTGTATGTGCGATTCACGAACGGAAGATTTAACTCAACATCCCACACCGGGGCTATCGGCTCTTTTACCTCACATCCGGCAAACAGTAATAGAAGCAGCCCGGAGAAGACCCCTGTCTTACTTGCCAAGCTCTTGTAGAAATTCTTCATTGAGGTCTCTTTTTTGTAATTATTTTTCGATTATAAGTGAAATTAGCTATATTTTCACTCGTTTGCAAATTATTTGTAAAGATTTTTAATCTTTACACTAAAAAAGGAAGTGCCACAAGTGAAAAAGGCTTTTTTCTTTATTAAGTCTCTCTCTTATCGCACTCCCTTAAAAGAAATGTGAAGACAGTCTCGCTAATTATTTCACAAGAAGCATCTTCTTACTTAAAACAACATTACCCGCACGAAGCTTGTAAAGATACATTCCCGACGGCAGTCCTGAAGCATCAAAGCCTGTTTCATAATTACCGGCTTCTTTTACTTCATCCACCAGACTTGCAACTTCAACTCCCATTATGTCGTAAACCGTAAGTGAAACTTCAGACCTCTCAGGAACTGAATACTGTATTCTGGTTGACGGGTTAAATGGATTTGGATAGTTTTGTTCGAGTGCAAAATTCTCCGGGATTCCGGAAAGAACTTCGTTTACTCCAACCAAACCTTGTTGCGTACTCCCGACAACATCAGAAAAGTGCGAAATCCTTACTCTGATGGAATCACTAAAATTCTCTGTGGTGATTCCGGTCAAATCAAAAGTTCCGGTTCCTTGAAGATAGGCAAAAGCAAGCAACGCAGCCGGATTTAAGCCTGATTGCTGAACAAAAGCATTAAACAAACCCGATTTTTTGATAACAAGTTTGAATTTGTTTGGTGAATTGAAAGTGAATGGACTTGGTAGTGGATCAATTCCGTCGAAGGTAAAAACTTCTATCCTCCAACTGAAAAACAGACTGAGTGCGTTTGCCGGAACAAACAAACCGTTACTGCAATTGACATTTGAGAATGTAATTCTCACTTGGATATTGGTGTCGATACACCCGTCTTCAAACATGAAATATGACCCAACCATTGAATTGTAAAGAGATTGGGCTACATTGTACGGTGAAGCAAGATTTGTTGCTCGCATCGAGTACATTTCTCCTTCACGGATTGTGTCGTTCCAAATGGAAAATTGTGGCGCGTTTGTACATTTTATTGAGACGAGCACATTAATTTTGTTCTGCCCGGGCTGTGCATAAAGCATACCTGTTAGCATCACAAATGAGACGAAAAGTAAGATTCTTCTCATAGAGGGCACTCCTAAGATTGATGATGATGGTTCTGATAAATGTTATTAGATTCAATATTCACTGCTATTGATGGCAATAGTGCAATGTTCCACAGATTAATACCGAAATTTAACAAGAAATCCGACAACTTCAATCTATTCTACAACTTATTTTTCCATATTTCCGGAATTAGTGATGTAGATCAAAAAAAAAGGCTGCCCGATGCGGCAGCCTTCTTAATAATGGAGTGTCAGTTGAACTTTTCAGTTCGTGGAGGCGGAAAACCAAAAGTTTGTTCCTGCGGGAAATCGACATTTATCTCGCCAAAACGGGCTTCATATTTATCGATATTATCTGCAAGTGCCCTAAGGAGCATCTTGGCGTGTTGAGGAGTTGTTATTATCCTCGACATAACCTTGGCTTTTTGTAATCCCGGCAATATCCGGGTGAAATCTATTACAAATTCTGCAGGAGAATGAGTGATAAATGCAAGGTTCGAATAAATGCCTTCTGCTTCCTTTTCGCCCAGTTCAACATTTAACTGTTGCTGCTGGGGCTGGATTGGATCTTTTGGATTCTGACTCATTTTATTACTTCAATTCTGATAATTTTTTCTGAACTTCTTCAGCTTCTTTGGTCATGCTCAATCTTGAATAAGCCTTGAAGAGAAGATCGTAACCTTTTTTCTCGTTTGGCATCTTTTCAACATAGATTTTTGCATTTGTAATACATGATTCAAATCTTGGTTTTGCTTCAGGTCTGCCGTCTTCTTTCAACTGATCAGCTTTTTTCAGTATTGTAAGACCCCAGTTGTAATAAGCAAATGCTTCAAAATAATAAGCTTCAAAGTAGTTTGGATCAAGTTTGATAACTTCTGCAAATTCTTGAACGGCAGCTGTGTAGTTCAAGATGTTTGTAAGGAAAATACCATAATAAAGTCTGCTGAGTTTATTATTTGGATTCTTTTTAACTTCAGCTTCAAAAAGTGCGGCACCTTCTTCTGCTTTGTTCAAATAGCCATAAACGCTGGCGAGTGTCTGAAGAAGCAGTTCATTACCCGGGTGTTTGTTTAAACCCTCTTTTGCAATATTCAAAGCGGTGTTAAAACTCTGCATGTAAGCAACACTGTCAGCGCTGTTTTTGCTCGATTTATACATCGTTTGTTTGGTTTCGCCTTTTTTTACATGAATTTCAGCAAGCTGAGCGTATGCAAAATCAGAGCCCTGTTTGTCAATTATCTTCTGTAAAACAGGGATTGCATTGTCATATTCACCTTTGTTAAGGTAGATCATAGAGACAATTTTGTAAGATTCGATAGAATCCGGCTCAAGGAAAATGGCTGTATTAAATTTCTCAAGCGATTTTTCGAGGAAAATTGCAGTTGTATCTTTCGATTTTGACTGAGCTGCCTTGTTGTAGTTGTTTACACCGGCATTAAATGATTCTGCCCAGGTAGCTTGTTTAATCATATCAATTTCTTTTTTGAATTTTGGACTTATCTGAAGAGATTTGTCAAAATTCTCTACCATTGTTTTTATCTCGTCTTTTTCTTTGCTAACAAGACCCAACAGATAGTAACCTTCGTCACTTTTTGGGTTTTTAGCTACTTCTTTATTTAATGACTCAACAGCTTTGTCCCAATTCTTCTGCTGAATATAAAGTTTAGCACTTGATAATTCAGCTGAAGAACACTGATATCCGGAAAACATCAAGCCCAAAAGTATTAAACCTGACAAAAGGATGTTTATTTGTTTCATTGTTTCTCCAAAGTTTCAAAAATTATGGTGTACTAAATTACTCATTATTGATTGTTTATCCAAGATTTATAAACTACTTTCTATTATTTCAGTCAGTTTGAGGGAAACTTAATTGATTTTCTTGCAGATTAATGATAAATTTAATGTTTAAAAGAGGTTTTTCTTGACGATCGAAGAAATTATTAAAACTGTACCCAAAGTGCTTTTGCACGAACATCTCGATGGAACACTCCGTCCTGAAACCATAATTGAACTTGCCCGCGAAATCAATTATGATAAACTCCCAACTGAAGACCCCGTTGAACTAAAAAACTGGTTTCATCGCGGTGCCAATAAAGGAAATCTTGTAGAATATCTTCAGGGTTTTGAACATACCTGTGCCGTAATGCAAACAAGAGAAGCCCTCAAGCGTGTCGCTTTCGAAATGATGGAAGACATGTATAACGATGGTGTCTGCTATATTGAGATCCGGTTTGCACCAATCTTCCATACTCTAAAAGGACTGTATATGGACGATGTCGTCTCTGCTGTGCTTGAAGGTCTTGAAGAGGGTAAACAAAAGTTTAAGGTCGAATTTGGTTTGCTGCTCTGCGGAATGCGAAATATGCAGGATACTCTTGAAATTGCAGAACTTGCCGTCAACTACAGAAAAAAAGGTGTGGTTGGTTTTGATCTTGCCGGTGAAGAGGGTGGATACCCCCCTAAAAAACATATCGACGCATTTGAATATATCCAGAGAGAAAATTTTAATATTACCATTCATGCAGGTGAAGCCTTTGGTAAAGAATCAATCTGGCAGGCTATACAATGGTGCGGCGCCCACAGAATTGGCCATGGAACTCGACTCATCGAAGATATGACCATCGGTCCTGATGGTGAGACAGTTACAGGTCTTGGCGATCTCGCCCAGTATGTTCTTGATAAAAGAATACCCATCGAGTGTTGCCTGCTGAGTAATGTTCATACCGGTGCCGTCGAATCGCTCGAAAAACACCCGTTTAAGATTCTCTACAAAAATAAATTCAGGGTTACTGTCAATACTGACAACTGCCTGATGAGTGACACCTCGATGACCAAAGAATTTGTTACCGCTGTTCAGACTTTTGATCTGAACCTCGATGATGTGGAAAAAATAACTATTAACGCAATGAAATCTGCTTTTATTCACCATACTGAGAGAATAAGACTCATCTATGATGTGATTAAACCGGGTTTCCTCAATATGAGAAACAAACTGACATCCCTACAATTATAGGATTTTATGAAGATCAGCATTAGAAATTATACTCTCGAATTCGAAAAAAATGACAAGAAAATAATTAATCAGTTCCTGAAAAAAGCTGTCCAACAAACAGATGGCAGCCAGGATGTTAATATGGTGAAACAAAACAGACTGTTCACTTCAATTCTTGATAAATTGAATGAATCAGATTCACCTAAATTTACAAAGGATGAATACTTTTCTCTTAAAAATCTTCTTTCATTGCAGCTTACTACAATGAAAAAACAGATTTCAACTGCAGGATTTATTAAAAAATATCTCCTGTCGTCGCTCGAAAAGCAATATTCGAAAATATTGACCAAATATTTTACGGAAAAATAGTATGTCAGATGAAGTTAAAATTATAAAAGCACCACATGGAACCGAACTCTCCTGCAAAGGATGGGTTCAGGAAGCTGCCATGAGGATGTTAATGAACAATCTTGATCCCGATGTCGCTGAAAATCCCGCAGAACTTATTGTTTATGGCGGAAGTGGAAAAGCTGCCCGTAATTGGGAATCCTACGATGCCATCATCGAATCATTAAAATCTCTCGAGAATGATGAGACTCTTTTGGTTCAATCAGGGAAACCTGTCGCAATATTCAAAAGTCATGAGAATGCGCCCAGAGTTTTGATCTCCAACTCAATGCTGGTTCCCCGCTGGGGCACCTGGGACGAGTTCAGAAGACTTGAAGCTCTTGGTTTAACCATGTATGGACAAATGACAGCCGGAAGCTGGATATATATCGGCTCGCAAGGTATCCTCCAGGGTACATATGAAACCTTTGCAGAGTGTGCACGCCAGAAATTTGGCGGCTCCCTCAAAGGAAGGCTTCTGCTAACTGCCGGTCTGGGTGGAATGGGTGGAGCTCAGCCACTCGCTGCCACGATGAATGGTGCAACTTTTCTTGGTATCGATGTCGATAAATCACGAATCTTAAAAAGAATCGAAACAGGATATATCGATATTATCAGCGAAAACCTCGACGAAGCTCTAAAAATTGTACTCGATGCCAAAGCCAAAGGCGAAAATATCTCTGTTGGTCTGGTGGGTAATGCCGCTGATGTATTGCCTGAGTTGTTAAAAAGGAATATCATGCCTGATATCGTTACTGATCAAACTTCAGCACACGATACGCTTAATGGCTATGTTCCGATGGGAATGACTCTTGAAGAGGCTCTACAACTCCGTAAGTCTGACCCGAATAGATATATATCGCTTTCAAAAGAGACCATTACCGTGCACCTTAAAGCCATGCTTGAATTCCTCAAAAGAGGAGCTGTAACCTTTGATTATGGTAACAATATCAGGGGTGAGGCAAAAGCCAATGGTGTTGAAAATGCTTTTGATATCCCGGGATTTGTCCCTGAATATATCAGACCACTATTTTGTGATGGAAATGGACCTTTTAGATGGGCAGCCCTCTCAGGAGATCCCGAAGATATTTATGTAACTGATGAAGCAGTGAAAGCTGCTTTCCCTGAAAACAAATCGCTAATCAACTGGCTCGAACTTGCAAGAGAAAAAGTGCATTTTCAGGGTCTTCCCGCAAGAATTTGCTGGCTTGGATATGGCGACAGAGCCAAAATGGGTTTGATTTTTAATCAACTCGTGGCTGACAAAAAAGTGAAAGCCCCTATCGTTATAGGGAGAGATCACCTCGATTGTGGCTCGGTTGCTT
Organism: Ignavibacteriales bacterium; assembly: GCA_016707285.1. Classification (GTDB taxonomy): domain Bacteria; phylum Bacteroidota; class Ignavibacteria; order Ignavibacteriales; family Ignavibacteriaceae; genus UTCHB3. Next base: position 243,061 of record JADJIA010000003.1, on the reverse strand, counting down.
CCCCTTACAGGGAAACTGAAGCTATGAAAGACGGCAGTGATGCAATTGCTGATTGGCCAATTTTGAATGCACTGATTAATTCGGTTAACGGCGCTTCATGGGTCTCGGTGCATCATGGTGGTGGGGTTGGAATAGGTAATTCAATTCATGCAGGGATGGTAATTGTTGCCGATGGAACACCAGAAGCTGCAAAAAGAATTGAGAGAGTTCTAACTTCCGATCCCGGCATGGGTATAGCCCGACATGCCGATGCAGGATATAAACGCGCTATTGATAACGCAAAGACGAAGTCGGTTAAAATCCCCTTCGTGAAATAACAATAATGGAGTAGATCATGACACTTAAAGTATTAATCGCTGACCAATTCCCGGAAAAATACATCAATATCTTAAAAGCAAAAGATCTTGATGTTTTGTATCAACCAAAACTTGGCGAAAACGAGATGCCCGAAGTAGCCAAAGATGTGGATATCATTGTAGTTCGCTCAACTAAAGTGAATGAAGCTACAATTAACGCCTCCGAAAAACTTAACTTGATAGTACGCGCAGGCGCCGGAGTTAACAACATAAATATCCCCGCTGCCAATAAAAAAGGTATTTATGTAACAAACTGCCCCGGTAAAAACTCGATTGCAGTAGCAGAACTCGCCTTGGGATTGATGGTTGCCATCGACAGAAAAATTCCTGACAATGTTATTGATTTCCGAAATGGAGTCTGGAACAAAGGTCTCTTCTCAAAAGCTCAAGGAATCTACGGTAAAAATCTTGGAATTATCGGTTTTGGAAACATTGGAAAAGAAGTTGCCGCCCGTGCTGTTGCTTTTGGTATGAATGTTTACGCAAAAGACATAACGAGAGTTGAAGGTTATGGAGTAAAAGAATTTTCAGAAATGGATAAAATTCTGCCGATTCTCGATATTATCACCGTCCACCTTCCATTAACAGATGGCACGAGAAAACTTTTCAACCGTGATATGTTCAAGTTGATGAAACCCAATACAATTCTAATCAACACTTCACGCGCTGAAGTTATTGATGAAGATGATTTACTCGAAGCAATTGAAGAGAAAAATATCTTCTGTGGATTTGATGTGTTTGTTGGTGAACCCGAAGGAAAAACGGGAGAGGTTTCATCCAAATTGATGAACAACAAAAATATTTATATCACCCATCACATAGGTGCTTCCACTGAACAGGCTCAGGAAGCCGTGGCTGAAGAGACAGTAAATATCATCAGAGGTTATATCAATAGTGGTGTAATTGCTCATTGGGTTAATAAAGCCCGCTGGGAAGAATCACACTACCAGCTTGTGGTTAAACACTACGACAAACCCGGTGTTATTGCGAATATTCTGAATGTTATGAAAAAAGATGATGTGAATATTGAAGAAGTTGAGAATGAAATCTTTGCGGGTGGTATGGTTGCCAAATGTACAATTAAATTGAAGCAACCTCTAACCGATGGTGTCCTCGAAGAAATTCGTGGCATCCCCGAGATAATTAACCTCGCACATGTTGAGCTTTAACCGTTATTAATTAGTAATACCGGATAATCTTTTCGGGTCGATTGTTGAAATTTATTTCAATTTTCGGCCCTTTTTTATTTTAAATATTTAACCCACTCCATGGGTAAGTTCTCAAGTACTCAGGTTCTCAAGTCTCTCAAGTTCTAAAGTACTCAGGTTCTCAAGTCTCTCAAGTCTCTCAAGTCTCTCAAGTCTCTCAAGTTCTCAAGTTCTAAACAAGCGTGTATTCCGGAATATCCTCAGCCAGTGTATAATAATAAGGAAGTGCCATCATCGCTTTTAAAGTTTCGAGGAGGTCATCACTCAATTCAAAAGAAATATTTCGCAATCCATATTGAAGAACAATTAAAGTCTCCTCCGGAAGACCGGCAAGCGCCAGATAATCTTCACCAAACTCATAAAGATCTTCATTCATTTGTTTAATTTTTGAATGAACCGACTCAAGAATCTCCTCGTGTGAAGAGACAAGAATATATGAAATGAAAGGAGATTGAAGACATTCCACAGCTTCCTCAGTGATGTTCATACCCGTATCATATCTTCCCGTCAAATAATTTTCATCGCCGGCTATATAGAGGTTGGTAATCTTTGTCAGCTCACCATCGTAGGCCACCACTTCGGGATTGGTATTGTATAACTCTTTAAAAATTATTTTTAACAGAGTTATATCATGATACGAAATGTCACCTTTCATGGTGATATCAGTCACTTCTTTCTCACCAGGTTTAAAGTAGAGGAAACTGTTTGAGAAGAGTGAATCAGCCACAATTCCATAAACTGAAGAAACCACAAGATCACCTGCAGTGTGTAAGTCGAGAGGGGGGATCAGGGCAATATCCACATCTCTGTTCATAACGGCTTCCGGCAGTTTCGAGACAGGATAGAACACAACTTCACAACCAAGTTTGCTTTTTAAAATTGTAGCAAACATGCTTGTCATTAAATTTGGGGAAATTCCAATTTTCATATAATAAAAAAAGAGGCTGTCGCAAAAACTTTTGTTACAGCCTCAAATCTCCTTGGAGAATAAAAACTAACGATAGTTTTTGTCTTTGATCTTGGCAGCTTTACCGGAAAGCTCTCTGAGATAATAAAGTTTCGCTCTGCGAATTTTACCTTCTCTGATCAGATCAATTTTTGCAATTTTTGGGGAAACAAAAGGAAATATTCTTTCAACACCAACACCGCTCGAAATTTTACGAACTGTGAATGATCTGTTTTCAAGACTTCCTTTAATGCTGATTACATCACCTTCAAAAGGCTGTATTCTCTCTTTATCTCCCTCAATAACCCTTACATGAACGCGGATCCTGTCACCAATGTTAAATTTGGCGAGCTCTGATCTCTCTTCTGCAGGGATAAAATCATAGAGGCTTGTCATACCTGTGCTCCAATCTTATTTATCTTTTTCCAATAGTCTGTTAAAATCTTTGACTGCTCTTCACGCCACTCTTTTACCTTGGCATGGTCGCCCTTGAGCAACACATCGGGAACTTTCATTCCTTCATATTCAGCCGGTCTCGTAAAACATGGCGCACCAATTGTGTCACCATCCATAAACGAATCGTCGAGTGCCGATTCACTGTCATTTAATACTCCGGGTATAAGACGAACTACCGAGTCAACCACTACGGCGGCAAGCAATTCGCCCCCTGTCAATACAAAATTACCAATAGAAACAATCTCAGTGGCAAATGCTTCGCGTACTCTGTCGTCTATCCCTTTATAATGTCCACATATAATCATTATGTTCTTCATCAATGAATACCTGTTGGCATCCTGTTGATCATATATCTTACCGTGTGGGGCGGTAAAAATTATCGCATCATAATTTCGTTCTGCTAAAAGTTTTTTTATACAATCGAAAAACGGTTCCACTTTAAGAACCATCCCTGCTCCTCCTCCAAACTGCTTGTCATCAATCATACGATGTTTGTCGTATGCATGCTCCCGCAGATTGTGGATCTGTATCTCAACTTTTCCTTTATTTTGACCCCTTTGAATTATACTCGAAGTTAACGGACCTTCAAAAAAATCCGGTACCGCAGAAATTATATCAATCCTCATCTTCATCGTAACCCGGATAACTTTCGCTGAGTATTAAAATCTTTTTGTGAGGATCAAACGACTGAATAAACTCTTTTAATGCCGGAATAAGCGTCTCTTTCCCTTCGTTTTCAACGACATAAACATCATTGGCAGGGAGAAGCATTACATCCTTGATCACTCCCAGAAACTTTTCATTAAGAAAAACGCTGCTCTCAATCAGATCATGCACAAAATAAGTGTTGTCGGGGAGCTTTACCGCATCTTTTTCTTCAATGTAGATATCTTTCCCAACAAGCATTTCCAGCTCTTTTTCACCTTCAAATTTCTCGAACTTGATCAGGATCGTTTCACCGTCCGATTTCACCTTTTCGACCTTTAACTGCTTAAAAGAGCCGTAGAATTCCACAAAGACCGTTTTTAATTTAAAAAAACGGTCAGGAAAGTCAGAGAACGACTGTAACCTGAGAAAGCCAGCTTTACCGTAAATCGCCTGAATTCTGGCAATAAGAATGTAGCCGATCACGATGAGCGTTTCACTTAATCCACGATTTCCAGTATTGCGCGCTTGCCCTCTTTGGCAGCTACTGCAGTAAGTAGTGTCCTCATTGCTTGTGCGGTCTTGCCCTGTTTTCCTATCACTTTTCCGATATCATTGGCATCAACCTTCAACGCGAAAACCACCCTCTTATCCTCCTCGGATTTGATATCAACCACTACCTTGTCGGGGTAATCGACAAGATGTTTGGCTATGAATTCAACAAATTCCTGCATATGGAGTCCTCCATTAAGCAAGGGGCTTTAAGATAGTACTATGTACAGGAAAGAACTAAGCGTTCTCTTCAGAAGAAGCACCCTTTACTTCTGCTGTACTTTCAGAACTCTGAATCTCTTCAATTACTGGTGCCGAAACAACTTCAACCGGTGCAGGTGTTACATCAACAGGAGCCTCAACCTCAGGTGCTGGAGCTGCCACTACAGGAGCTTCAACCACAGGTGCTGGAGCTGCCACTGGTGTTTTAATTTTAACAGGCTCAGCAATCTTGCGTCCTTCTCTCCATTTTGCCATATTGGTTTCAATAGCTTCAACGGCAAAGTTTTTCTTAATCATCTGTCTCTTATAGAGTATGCCTGTCTGACGAAGTAAACTCTTAACAGTGTCGGTAGGCTGCGCGCCAAAACCCAACCATTTTAATGCTTTTTCTTCATCTATTACAACGGTATGCGGATTAGTCATCGGATCGTATTGACCAACTGCTTCGAGGTATTTACCGTCTCTTGGTGCTCTCGCATCAACGGCAACAATTTTATAAACGGGCTGTCTCTTCTTGCCCATTCTTTTGAGTCTTAATTTGACCAAATTTTGTTTCCTCCGGGATTCAAATTATTATTTCTGTTTTCTAAAAAAATTGGATTTGTTTAATCTTCCAATCATCGTTTGCATCTCTGTAAACTGTTTGATCAGACGATTTACATCCTGTATGGTTGTGCCGCTTCCTCTTGCTATTCTTCGGCGACGGCTACCATTAAGTATCTTCGGGTTCCCTCTTTCCTTTTTAGTCATCGAGCTGATAATTGCTTCAACTTTAACTAATGCATTGTCATCAACCTGTGCATTTTTCATCTGAGCGGGTATCCCCGGGATCATCGAGATCAGTGAAGACAAAGAACCCATTTTTTTGATCATTTTGATCTGCTTCAAAAAATCATCGAAGTCGAAACGGTTTTTTCTCAGTTTCTCTTCAAGATCTTCAGCATCTTTTTCGTTGTAAGCTTCCTGAGCCTTTTCAACGAGACTTATAACATCCCCCTTGCCCAAAATTCTTGATGCAAGACGGTCGGGATAAAAATTGTCGATGGCGTCGAGTTTTTCACCCGTACTGATAAATTTGATCGGTTTGCCAACCACTTCCCTTATTGAAAGTGCGCAACCGCCGCGGGAATCGCCATCAAGCTTGGTAAGCACGATCCCGTCAAAATTTACCCTGTCGTTGAAGGCTTTTGCAGAATTTACTGCGTCCTGCCCTGTCATCGAATCAACGACAAAAAGAACCTCTGTCGGTTTTACCAACTCTTTGATGTCGGCAACTTCCGTCATAAGTTCTTCATCAACATGCAAACGACCTGCCGTATCGATGATTATTACATCGTTTCGGTTTTCGTCTGCAAATTTTAATGAGTCACCGGCTATCCTGCGGGCATCCTTCACATCAAGGCTGAAAACCGGAACATCAATTTGCCCCCCAAGTGTTTTGAGTTGGTCGATTGCCGCCGGTCTGTAGATGTCGCAAGCCACCAATAATGGTCTTTTGCCCATGCTTTTCAACCGTCGTGCAAGTTTTCCTGCAAATGTTGTTTTACCCGATCCCTGTAAACCCACGATAAGAAGAATAGTCTTCCCTGATGGATTCAAACTCAGTTCCTGAGAAGAACCACCTAAAAGATCTACCAGTTCGTCATATATTATTTTGGTGATAAGCTGCCCGGGGGTGATAGAAGTTATTACTTCCTGCCCCATGGCTTTTACTCTTATCCGCTCAATAAAATCTTTAGCAACTTTATAGTTGACATCTGCATCAAGCAGAATCCTTCTGATCTCTCTTACGGTATCGCTTACATTGGATTCTGTAAGCTTTCCCTGACCCCTTATTTTTTTAAGGGCTAACTCTAATTTACCGCTAAGATCTTCAAACATCCGGTGAACTAACCTCTAAGCGCATTTGCACCGGAAACCACCTCAAGCAGTTCCTTGGTGATTGCAGCCTGTCTCGCCTTGTTGTAGGTCAACTTAAGCGATGAAATTAACTCTGAAGCGTTCGTAGTTGCATTCTCCATCGCCGTCATTCGGGCACCATGCTCCGCAGCATTTGAATCCAAAAGTGATTTCCACAAACGGGTTTCAAGATACTGTGGCAAAAGTGCATTCAAAATTTCTTTTTGCGAGACCTCAAATATAAACAATTCAGCCGAGGAACCCTCTTCAACTTCGAGAGGCACAGGCAAAAACGGCGTATTTATCACTTTTTGTGAAACAACAGACCTGAATTCATTATAAATGAATGTTACCTTGTCGAATTTCCCGTCAAGATATCCTTGAATGGCGTAAGGAAGAATCTGCCCGACATATGAAAAATTGAGCGAATTGAACAATCCAACAACATTGCCAACCACTTCGTAGTTGCGTTTTCTGAAATGATCATATCCTTTTTTTCCCACACAAAAGAGTAGGGCATCAATACCCTGTTTCTTCAGAGAATCAACATAGTGAGTTGTTTCTTTGATGATATTGGTATTAAATGCGCCACACAATCCTCTGTCGGCAGTGATAACAACAATCAATTCCTTCTTTACATCCCTCACGGTAACAAAAGGATTTGTGGCTTTGTCATCCTCGGTAAAGAGATTACTGACTAATCCACTCAACTTTTGTGTATATGGTCTGGCACTAACAATAGCTTCTGTTGCACGGCGCAACTTTGCGGCTGCAACCATTTTCATTGCTTTTGTTATCTGCTGGGTGCTTTTAACACCTTTAATTCTGTTTCTTAGATCTCTAAGAGTTGCCATGTCCTGATTGTGCCTATTTTGGGAATGTTGCTGTGAACTCAGCAACCGATTTCTTTATCAATTCTTCGACATCCGATTTAATTTCTTTTGCGGCACTAATGCCTTTTAAGATAGCAGGATGTTGTCTGTCGATATATGCAAGATATTCTCTCTCAAAATCCTTAACTTTATGCACAGGAATGGAATCGAGATATCCTTTTGTTCCAAGATAAACGCTCACAACCTGTCTTTCGATAGGAATTGGGTGATAGATACCCTGCTTGAGCAGTTCGACCAACCTCGAGCCTCTTGTGAGGGTTCTCTGGGTTGATACATCAAGATCACTGCCAAACTTGGCAAATGCTTCAAGTTCTCTGTACTGAGCTAAATCAAGTTTCAAACTTCCCGATACTTTTTTCATCGCTTTGATCTGAGCGTTTCCACCCACACGAGATACTGAAATACCCACATTGATCGCAGGACGAACACCTGCGTTAAACAGGTTGGGCTCGAGATATATCTGACCATCGGTAATAGAGATAACGTTTGTCGGAATATATGCCGACACATCACCTTGCTGTGTTTCAATGATTGGCAATGCGGTAAGACTGCCACCGCCAAGTTCATCGCTAAGTTTTGATGCCCTCTCAAGAAGTCTTGAGTGGAGATAAAACACATCACCCGGATACGCTTCACGACCGGGAGGTCTTCTTAAAAGAAGTGAAAGTTCTCTGTAGGCTGCTGCCTGCTTCGAAAGATCATCATAAATTACAAGTGCGTGTCTTCCGCTGTCTCTGAAAAATTCGCCGAGACATGCTCCTGAATAAGGTGCAATAAATTGCATTGGAGCAGGATCGGAAGCTGATGCCGAGATAACTGTAGTGTAAGCCATGGCTCCGGTTTCCTGGAGTTTTGCCACTACCTGGGCAACAGTTGATCTTTTTTGACCAATCGACACATAAATACAATAAACAGGTTTAACCCCCAGCTCTGCAGCTTCAGGCGTGTGTGTAAATTTTTGATTGATTATTGCATCAACAGCTATTGCTGTTTTTCCTGTCTGTCTGTCACCAATTATAAGCTCTCTCTGCCCTCTTCCAATTGGAATCATCGCATCAATTGCCGTTATACCGGTTTGAAGTGGTTCTTTTACCGGCTGCCTTTGCATTACGCCAAGTGCTTTTCTTTCGATCTCCAAATACTTGTCGCAGGCGATGGTGCCTTTACCGTCAATTGGGATGCCGAGTGGTGTTATAACGCGTCCAAGCATCGCTTCGCCAACTGGCATGGATGCAACTCTTCCGGTTCTCTTTACCTGATCACCTTCTTTTACTAAAGATGATTCACCAAATAAAGCGCAACCTACAGAGTCTTCCTCAAGATTAAGTACCATACCGAATACATCGTTAGGGAACTCAACCAATTCGCTCGCCATTACTTTCGAAAGACCGTAAACTCTCGCAATTCCATCACCAACCGAAAGCACAGTACCCACTTCATAGATATCTGCTTCCGAGCTCTGTCCGGATAACTGCTCTCGCAATATGGAGGTGATCTCATCCGGTCTGATTTTTATCATATCTGAAGTCCCATTCTTAAAATTAATTTAGTGATACGCCGGCACGGCTGAATGTTTTTCTCAGTTTTTCCAACTGATTCTTAACAGATGCATCTACTATTATTTCATCCGTTTTGGCAATAAAACCACCGAGTAACCCGGGATCGGTTGTTGAAGTAACTTTAAGTTTACACTTCCACAACTCCTCAAGTTCTTTCCGGATTTTGTCGGTCTCTGCAGGTTCAAGATCAAAAGCGGATGAAATTTCCACTTTCTTGAATCCGGTTCCTTTGTCAGCTACATCAATAAAACAGTGTAAAGTGTCGTAGGTATAAACTATCCTCTCTTTTTGAGCGAGGAATTCAATGAATTTCATCAAAGAATCATCCACTTTACCGGAAAATATCTTCTTCAATATGGCAAACTTGTCTGCATCGCTGAAGACCGGGTTGCCAATCACCCTTTTGAGATTCTCATTCTGATCGAATAAGGCAATCATGCCCTCCACATCAGAATAAACACTCTCCAGGTTGCTTTTATTCGCAAGTTCGGCAAAAAGGGTAGAAGCATATTTAACGGCTACCTTATTGAGAGACATTGTCAGTTATTCCTTATTTCTTCAATAAATTTATTAACCAACACTTTGTTCTTTTCATGATCGAGGCTTGATTTAACCACTTTCTCAGCAGCGGCGATTGTTACATCAGCCACTTCCTTGATTACCCGGTCGATCATCTCTCTTTCACGGTTGTCGAGTTCTGCTTCAAAGTCTTTTCTTTTCTTGTCAAACTCCTCTTTCAAGTCGTGCGACATCTTCAACTTCTGCTCCTCGATGAACTTGCGACTCTCTTCAATCTGTTTTCTTGCCGCTTCTTCGTTTTCCTGACGCACCTTTTCAGTGTGTGCAATCAGTTGATCAGCTTCCTCTTTTGCCTTCTTTGCAGCTTCAAGTGCGTCTTTTATCCCTTGCTCCCTCGAATCGAGGGCACCGATTATCGGTTTCCAGGCAAATTTTGCAAGAACGATAAGCAGAACTATAAATGTAACTGCGGTCCAGAATGCCAAACCGCCATTAACATCAAGTAAGCTTGCTTTTTCGCCTGCTTCTGAAGCTCTCAGAAAGACAAATGTACTAAAGATCATTTTTATACCTTTTAGTTAATAGCCTTATTTTCCGGCCAGGATGAAGCAGATTACCAAAGCGAAGAGTGAGATACCTTCGATAAGAGCTGCTGCAATGATCATTGTGGTTCTGATTCCACCTGCTGCTTCAGGCTGACGGCCTGTTGCTTCCATTGCTGCGGCTGCCAATTTTCCGATACCGAATCCACCGCCGATGATAATTAAAGCTGAACCGATTCCGGCTGCTAAATGTGCTAATTCCATTTCATTCCTCCGTAATAGAATTTTTGGTTTTCTTTAGTGATCTTGATGAACTGCCATCCCAATAAAGACGGCTGACAACATAGTAAAAATATAAGCCTGGAGCATTGCCACCAGGATTTCGAGCATATAAATTGCGAGCGCCATGCCAACCGATACCGGTGCCACAGCAATTGTATTCATTGTAAATATCAAGCCAATAAGGGCGTAGATCACGATGTGACCCGCTGTCATATTAGCAAAAAGCCTCATCGCAAGAGCGAATGGCTTTGTAAACAATCCCAATATCTCAACCACTATCATAATTGGCAAAAGAAATACTGGAATCCCGTGTGGTATTAAACCCTTAAAATATCCAAAAACACCGTTTTTCCGCATACCACCCCACTGAGTTACAGAAAAAGTGGCGATTGCAAGAGTTGCAGTAACTGAGATATTACTTGTAACCGTCGCAGAAAATGGAACTAATCCAAGGAAATTTGCAAAAAGAATGAAGAAAAATGCGGTGAGAAGATATGGAACAAATTTCTCATAACCCCCGCCGATACTCGGCTTTGCAATCTCATCTTTTACGAAGTATATCAATACTTCAATCGCACCGGTGAAGCGGTTCGGAATATTCGTTTTTTTGTACCTGCGAGCTGTTTTTATCAGTAAAAAGGCAAGCAATATTGCAGCCAGCCACAGGAAAACCACATGACGGGTTATGGATATATTGAAGCCCATCACTTCGATCTCAGGCAGATATATTTTGCCAATTGGCGAGAAGTCGAGATAATTACCATCCATTATATGGTGTAATATCCAATCGCTTCCCTGGCTCGCACCTTGTCCGTGAGGCGTGGTCAGTGAATCTGCTATTGCTTTAGTGCTATCAGTGTACATTATTCGGGTGTGTCTTCTTCTCTGTTTTTACTAAATAGATCAGTTGAAATATCAGGTACAAAAAATAAAAAATAAAGACTGTAATTATATAATAATTTTGGTTCAAATTCAAGAAGTAGAGCAAAAATAATATAAATACTGCCAAAATTACCATGGAAAGAGTCATAGAACCCAATACAAACAACATAAAATGGTCGGGATTTTTTTTCCTTCCGAAGTTAATTGCCCAAACACCAACACCAAAATTTAATATCCCCGGGAGTTGACCCCAGAAAAATTCTCTCACGGGGAACACTTCAGCCGGTGCGATTATCATCCCGGTTAACCCCGTCAGAATAAATATTGAAATCAACATAATTGCGGTATATAGTATTTTCTTCTCAGATCCCATCTTTTTTCTTTTGTTTCTTTTCCAAATCGAGTACTGTTTTAATAAAATTGTAAAGCCCTGCACCCATCCCGACAATCGAGAATAACCAGACCCAGTATTTTGTGTCATATTCCTTGTCGAGCCAGTTACCCAGCAACACCATTCCTGTAATTGTTACAGCAAGTTGAATCCCCAATCCCATATATGGCGCAACGCCTCTCAAACTTTCTGCGACACTCTCTTCTTTTTTAAGCATCAGTATCTATCGAACCCTCAGATTTATCAGAAGGTTCCTCTTCTTTTTTGAGCAAGGTACCATCCTCAACCGTCCCTTTATAAATTCCGCCTTCTTCAATCACTAAACTTTTGCTTTTTATATCTCCCGTCAGAGTTCCCGTGGGATTTATCTCAACCTTTCCGGCAGCATAGGCATTTCCCTTAACTCTCCCGGCAATTGATATGCTGTCAGCTACAAGATTCCCCTCGATTTCTGCCCCTTTCCCAATTAGAAGCAGTCCGTCTATTCTTATATCACCTTTGAGTTTTCCGTCAAATCTCATATCACATGCTCCCTCAATCTCACCCCTGATAACAACATCCGGGGAGATGACTGAAATTGGCAAATACATCTTCTTCTTATTGCTGAATTTCATTTTTGAGTACCACTCTGTGGGTTATTTTTTTTAACCGGAACTTTCACTTTTGGTGTTTTTGGTTGAGTTTGTTTTTTAACTGCCGGCTTCGACTTTGCACTGTCCAAAACTATGGTTGTATCCTGGAAAGTTAAAATGTATTTAAGCCTTTCGTTGTCATTTTTAAGCTTTTGAAGCTCCGTTGCGAGTACCACAACCTTACCATTTAATTTGGTGATCATCGCCTTGTCTTCATCAGATAATTGTGTATTTACATTCACTAATAAATTAAGAGGCGTAAACCGGAATAAAATAAATGACAAAAACATCATGAACAGAAATGCTGTGCCTCCATAAATCAACGCCAACCTGAATCCAACAACCCTGACAGGAATTTCGGAATGATTATCTGCAGGCAACATCAAAAGTCGAAATTTTAACTTTGCAAGTTTTTGTTTCAGTTTAACCATTACACTTTTCGTTACATTTTTCCATTACTTCCTTATAGGAAATCATTCCTTCTCGTAAGAGAACAGGAGCTTGTCCCGTAAGGTCAATCACTGTGGATGCTATATTCAGTGGAGGTTTTTCACTGTAGAAAATTGCATCAACCTCATGATTAAATTCCTGAGATATCTGTGTAAAATCGTTCATTTCCGGCTCATCACTCCGGTTTACACTTGTTGACACCAACGGCATATTTATGTCATTTAACAATTTTCTACAGAAATTATGATTTGGAATCCTGAATGCCATCGTCTCCGACCCCATTATATCCCTGAAATACCCATTTAGCTTCAGAACTACAGAAATCGGGTTGGGCCAAAGGGAAATTAAAAAATCTGCATGTGATTCATTAACCAGTTCCACATGTTTTAAGACCATTTCAATGTCAGCCGCAAGAAGAATATACTTCTTATCGATGCTCCGCCTTTTAATAAAGGTGATTTTTGTTAACGCATCCTTATTAAATGGATTTGCTCCAAAACCATATATAGTATCGGTGGGATAAACAAAAACGCCACCCTCAAAATAGATGTGAGTAGCTGCATGAATTGCATCGTTAAAATTTTCTTCAATATTGGAGATCAAGGTCTGTTTTTCAGCCGACATACAATATTTCCTCAACTTTCTTTAACACTTCAAAAGGGTAAATCGAGGTTCCGCACTCAAAACTTCCATTTGGACACTTTTTATGTCCATGGATTCCACAAGGTTTGCAGGAAACCGCCTTCGATATATAATAACTTTTTGGGGAATAACCATAAAAACCAAATTCCGGTACCGTGGAACAATAGATTGTCAACACAGGGGCATCGGCAGCCATTGAAAAATGGGTTGGTGCGCTGTCGTTTGTAATTACAAGTTTGGCACCTCTAAACAGTTCCACAGATTCAACAATCGAAAACTGTCCACAACTGTTTATCACCTCTTTTCCGGCAACTCCAACAATTTCTTCCCCCATATCCTTTTCATTTTCACTCCCTGAAATTATAACTCTTAATTTTTTAGAAATAAGTGAAGCCGCAATCTCAGCGAAATATTTTACCGGATATCTCTTTGTATTCCATACACTACCCGGTGCAATTACCACATAATCACCGGCTAATCCATTCTCTTCCTTAAATCGGACAACATTGTCAATCTCAACCTGAGATGCTTCCATTTTCGGGAATATTTTCCACTCTTCACCTGAGTATTCCCCTAAAAACTTGAGAGACCTTTTCACTTCGTGTGAATTATATTCGTATTCCACCAATTTATCGTAAACAAATTTAAATGAAGAATTGGAGAAGCCTGTAGAATAATCGGGATGAATCAAATTAACAAGGAGAGCGGTTCTTATCGAACGATGCAATGAATAAACGGTTGAATAATTTTCACTCCTGAGAAATGAAGCAAACTTCAACATCCCCCTGATCCCCCTGTGCTCCCCTCTTTTTTGAAAAGGAAAAACTTTGGATACCGATGGAGATGACTTAAATATTGCCGCGGATGCCGGAGTGGAAACTACATCAATCTCCCGCGACTCGTCAAGTTTTTTTAGCTCCTGAATAAAAGGAAGTGTAAGGATTGAATCCCCCGGAAATGCTGTCTGAATTACCAATATTTTGTTTGGGCTACTCAATATTTCCACCGGTTGTGCATCCAAAACCACATTTCAGGATAGTTTCTGATATATTCCTCAAGTATCGCAGTATGACGCCTGCTGATCTCGGCAATTTTCCCCTCTTTCGATTCCGGCAGGTCGTCAAACGAAATCTCACGGGTTTCCATCTTATAAGAATTGTCGGGTTGGCGAATCATGATGCAAAAAATAATTGGTGCCTGTGTTTTTAATGCAAGAGCTGCAGTCCCCTCGTTTACAGCCGACATAATGCCAAAAAACGGGACTCTTAGACCATCTTCAGCCCCTCTTTGGTCGGCAACCACGGCTATTATCTCTCCGTTTTTTAGGGCTTTGTAGAGGGTCATTGCTGCATGACCCGTCTTATAAACTTTATTGCCCCATTTGGTACGCTCGCGCTCCATCCAATGTGTCACAAAATTGTTTCTTTGAGGTTGTGCAATTGTTGAGAATGGAATCCCTAATTTTCGAGAAAAGCCCAGTGCTGCCACTTCCCAATTGCCAAAATGTGCAGTCATCAATACCACTCCATTCCCCTTGTTGAAGGCATTTGTCACCATATCGAGACAACTTTTGTCAAAATAACTTTCAATATCTTCATATTTCATTGAAGGTAAAGCCATAATTTCAATAAAAGTTTTTGCGCTACTAAGGTAACACTCTCTCGCAAGATTTTCTCTCGCTTCTATACCAAGTTCGGGAAATGCTATGGAAAGGTTTTTAAGAACCACTTTTCTGCGGAGTTTCAGCAAATCATAAAATATATATGCAAGAAAGGGCGCAAACATATGCGCCCTCTTGAAACCAAACAAACAAAATAAATGGCTAAAAAATGAGAATAAAATATATTCGAGAATATTTTTCAAGAAACAAAAACCTGTAATTTCCGATGTTAAATATAACGAATATTACAGAGTCTGTACCCGGTTTTTCCAGGCATCGTCTCTCAACTCACCACGCTTTGTTGAATGAAGCAGTTTGTAATCACCAAATCCCGAAATGTCTCCAAAAACAAATTCAACACCACCTTCAATATCATCAAATCGCCATATCTCATAAGGTTTTGAATCAAGCTGCGAAGGATACCTGTCAATTTCACTTGGACGACCATAAACTATGTGGCATCTGCCTCTGTCGGTTTTCCAACCTTTTCGCTGAAATGATGAAAAAGCCTGATTTGCGTATTCAATCCTTTTGTAGTATTCCCTCTTGAATTCGTTAACAGCTGTGTTTTGGTCAGCATCCCGGTTTCGCCAGAAATTGAACATAAAGTTCCGTTTACCTTCAATATCTTTTAACTGATCCCATTGCTTTTCTTCTCCTTTTGAGATAATATACTTCGCTTGCTCAAAAGCCTCTTCAATCTCCTCTTCGCTCATCGTTGCAAACTCTGAAGAAAGAAATTCGTTATCAGAATATTTTGTAGCAACAGAATCAATCACTTGCGAATTGAATACAAATATCTTTTTTGTTGACATCACAATGTCATTTGAAAGAGAATCGAAAAGTGCCACAGTAATGTTGTAAGTCCCCGTGGGCAATTTTGATATGTTTATTGTATTTGCTTCAACAATAGAAGCATTTTTTCTGGGTATATATCTTCTTTTTCTGCTTACTTCTTCATTCTTGTCGTTGGTAAGAATCCTCTCAAGAATCAATAATTCGGGATCATCTTCTTTGTTAAGATTATACAACTCGACATAATAAAAGACAACCGGTAGATTTTCACCAAAAACGGTGGCAACATTTGGAACAACCTCATAGGTGTTTTTATAAAATGTTGAAGAATCGTTGTCCGATTTTTCAATTTTGGTTGCTACCTCAATATCACTAATCTGAAACTTATCTTTAACCGGTTCTTTTAATTGAATACTGAATTTGGCTGTGTCATTTCTGTCATCGGATACCATGTCTTTTACTGAAAAAGCAAATTTATAGTCACCAAACTTTAACCGGAATCTTAAAACACCTGTTAAATTATTTTTTACTGAATCAACAAGAGGTGCGTTAAAATTGTATTCCCTCTTAAACTGAATGGTTCCATCTTTTAAATTCTCTATATAAATGCCTATCGCACCAATAATTAATTTGGTACCCTCTTTTTCAACAGGGTTGAAAGCATTTTGATAGAAACTATAATAGATTTCCACTATTCCTGAGGTGTCATCTCCAGCAAAACGGGCATAGTCAAGATCGAATAACGGGTTTTTCTGGGCTACTGCAAATACACTTAAAAACAAGACAACAACGGCTAATCTTCTCACCGGTAACACTCCATTATGTAACAACAAAAAAAGGCGTCCGCATTAACGGACGCCTAATGAAAAAGTAAATCGATTACTTAAACGAAAGCTTAACCGTAACTATATGGTTCGGGTTTGGGAACTCTTTAACCTGACGGAAAGCATAATCAACAACAACACCAATCTCATCAGTTAGATGATAGTTGATGCCGGCTCCCAGATTAACACCAAAGATGTTATCCTGATTGTTTGCACTCTGTAAAGCGTATCCGCCTCTTACAAAGAACATATTCTGGAATCCATACTCAACACCAAATTTGAACTGATCTTCAAATGCGTTGTTATTTGTGAATGTACCACCCAAGAGCAGTTTATTCTGTTTGTCGAAATCAAACTTGTATGCAAGACTTAACTCAAAATAACTCGGGATCTGGAATGGTTCTGTAACTGCCTGGTAATTACCGGTAGTGGAACCAGGAACAGCGCCCGGAACGTTTGTTTTGAATTGAAGATCCTGCCCTGAATACTGCATGTTAGTTCCAATGTTCTTAACTGCAGCACCTATGGTCAAGTTTTGATCAAACCTGTATTGAACACCAAAGTCGAGAGCGAACCCTGTAGCATTGGTATTCATGATGGTTTCAGAGATTACTTTGGCGTTGAAACCAATGGAAACTCTGTCTGTAATTATCTTCGAATAGGTAAGTCCTGCTACCAAAAATCCGGGCGAATAGGTTGTACCATCTCCATCAGGATTTGTAACGGTAGTGATAGGAATATCACCAAAGTTCATCGATTTGAATGACAAAGCGACAGATCCGAAATCTCCAAGGCTGGTTCCCGCAGCAAAGTAAGAGATGTGAATATCAGCTATATACGACATAAAGCTGAACATCGCTTCGGTTTTCCTGTCAACATCCAATCCCGCAGGATTGTAAAATATTGATTCCATACCGGTAACATTCGAAACAAACGCACCTCCGGTAGCTATGCCGCGCGCACCCACAGGGATTAACAACTGGTCTGCACCGGTTGTGCCCTTACGGGAGATATCACCTGCATAACTTGGCAGTACGAAGGCGAGTATTAGCAGCAATGATAAGTATCTTTTCATATAAAGTAACTCCTAATTTCTGATTCCAAGTCCGGCGGCAGCTCTCACCACCGCCGGCTTTGTTTTAGAACCTTTGTATCTGCTTTTGCGGCATAATTATTGCGAATTTCAGTATTTTCTCACCAAATTCGGGTGATTTTACGATGGCAAGGTACATACCTGATGCTACTCTGAGTCCTTCCTCGTTTTCCAAATCCCATCTTAAAAATGGAGATGTTGGAGAGGATTTGTCTTCGATGCCCAATGTACGAACCAGCATACCTGATAATGAGAATATCTTCACCGTTACATCATTTGGAAGATTGGTGAAGGTAACATACGGATTGTCAGGTGTGTTACCACTGTAGCTTGACTGTGGGTTGTATGCAAACAACGGGTTTGGATAAACATTCACTTTATCAAAGAGAGCTCTCTTCTGATCTGTTGTAAGATCACCACCCTTTTGGGTGTTGAAAGTGAAGATATCGTTTACATACGGATATGTACCTAATGGCATTTTCAAAGTGTCGCCTGCTGCATAAAATACAGCCGGATCCATCTTCTGAAGACCTACTACATACATACCTGCCAGCCATGGTGAACTTGCAATGCTCTTAAATGCTGCGTCATAGATGGTTGGATCTGCTGCTGCAGGAACAGTGAAGCCCTTAACAACATCAGCCCAAACATTGGTACCTGTACCAAAATCACCACCGGTAAGCTGTTTTTGGCTTCCTGTTGGGTCATAAGGCATGTCAAATACAACAATGTATTCGCCACTCATTCTGATTGAATCTCCCGGGTCCCATTGACCATCAGGATTACCTTTCAAGAATGTACCGGATGCATCACCTGCTATTCTGGTTGATATTTCAATAAAACCTACAGCAAGTTGTCTCGACTCACCATATTTTTCATCAACAACCCAGGCAGTAAATGGCACATCTACAAAGCCTTCACCTAATTTGCCAACGGGTCCTTTACCAACTGTATCGGTTACACCCGCAGCATAAGTGAAATTGGAGTTTCTCTGGAATGCCGATCCGGTAAATCCTTGCAGATATCTGTAAGCTTTTCCGGAATTAGGAGCAAACCTCAACTGAACATTACGCATTTTGTCAGAGCTAATGAAGGTCGAATATGGCCTTGCAACATTCTTTGGTAATGTGATTTGTTCAGCTGTTGGAATATCACCACCGGTGTACCATACACCTGTGAATGAAGTTGTCTTGGCAAATGGACGATACCATTGTGTACCCGAATAGGTTGGTGTTCCAAGTGAAGCCACTGTTGGCGAAACTTTTAACAAGAAACCGTCGGTTACTTTGCCGGCAACTATCGACAATGTTGTGTCAAATTTGGTCATTGAATCAGCAAGCACAACATTAGTGGTTTTGTTCGTCAATCTGTAAAATACAGAATATGGATTTTTTACAGCCGTATTTTTGAAGAACTCAACATTATAAGTGTCGCCTGTCAATTTTTTATTATCTACAACAACATATTGAACTTTACCTGATGAAGGACCCTGAGCTGCCTGAGCAGTTGAGCCTTCAGAGGCAGGGACATACATGCTTTCACCGTATAATATCGGGAAGAGTGCAGTCTCGTATTCTTCGAGTGAACCAACACGGGCAATATAATCTCCTCCGGGACCATAAACAATTGATTTGTTCTGATCGTATGGAGCTTTAAGGAATATT
Organism: Ignavibacteriales bacterium; assembly: GCA_016707285.1. GTDB lineage: Bacteria > Bacteroidota > Ignavibacteria > Ignavibacteriales > Ignavibacteriaceae > UTCHB3. Next base: position 223,949 of record JADJIA010000003.1, on the reverse strand, counting down.
GCTGCATGGTTCAATGCATATGTTGTGATTGTAAAATAATATGTTTGACCTTTAACTAAAGGATCCTGGTTGAATGGATTTGCGGTAATCTTTATGCGGAGTCTTCCGGTGGAAGGATCGGCATAGAGTGCAGAATCGATACGGAATTCGCCAAGCGGATCCGCAATTGCGAGTTCCTGGTTTCCGTTACCAAAAAGAGTATAGATATTATTTATCGAATCGCTAAGTGTGTAATTCGCAACAACTTTTGAATTTTCAACACCTGAGATGATCGCTTCTTTCGAGTTGGTTCTGTAAGCAGTGATGTAGAAGCCTTTTACTCTTCTATCAATGTTAAGAACTGTATCTACTGCACGATATTTTAACTGTTCGTAAGTATCGAAATTGATATCAATATATCCCGTTCCCGAAGTGGTGGTACCTGTAAGTAAGGAAGGCCTTACTGGAGGTGGTGGTGGAGGTGAAGGGAAATTTGAATCAAAAAGTAACTGAGCAATCTCTGAATACTGTCTTGCAACAGTAATTGAGTTCTTTGCATCTGTTCCTTTTCCGAGTACATAAGCAGCCACGATATCAACTGGAACACCTTTCATAAGTTTGAAAGGACCAGTGTTCGACATCTGTCTCTGATCTACAGCAGTGTTATTAATCCAGCCCACATTGGTAACTGCGTTACCGGAGTATGAGAATCTTGGATCAACAGTTGCACAATCAACACCGCCACGAACTTCACCAAATGCCCATGTACAAGGATCAAGAGGATCTCCAAGACGGTTTTTTCCGAGCATGTAGTTTCTTGCTTCTTGTCTGGTGTTTGGATCACCGTGAGTTGGATGACTCTGCATGTAATGTACAAATGAAGACAATCCCAAATTTGTTGCCCCAGGATAGGATTCGATACCACGAACCTGACCACCTACATAGTGGGCGGTGTCAATTGCAATATCAATACCATCGTCCCATACTCCATTAGCGTTAACATCCGTAAATGTTACACCCGGAATATAAGATTTTGGTCCCTGGAAAAAGTCGATAAGGAATGTCGGAGGTGCTGCCCCATATTGTGGGTCATCACCATCATTATATACATATCCTGCATTTAAAGTGGTATCACAACCAACAAGATCATCATTGGCATCGCCAAGATCAGGATCTGCCCAAACACCAAAATAAACTGAATCGATAACATCTGCTACTGTACCGGTATTCAAAAGAGAATAACGGAGGAACATCATGTTACCAACAAAGCTCTTGGTATTAAAAGCAAAAACTGTTTGTCTGATCTCGATTCCCTGAGGAGAAACATCATTGAATCTTCTCAAAGCAGGATCGGTACCATCATTATAAACACACCATGCTGTTTCGTCACCGATAAGGTCAGGTCTGTCTTCTGTGTTGTCCCATTTGCCGTTTCCATTTTTGTCGATAGGATCGTAAATACCATCACCATCGCCATCATAGAAATAAGCGCCGAGTTTTACAGCGTCTCTCCACTCATCCCATGCTGCAGCGAAATCACCTTCCGATGCCCTCAGAACATAAAGTTGAGCTTTTGAGTCGTTTCTACCACCTGCGACAGTACCGGGTACATAATCCTGAATACGGGAAGCTGAGGCTACCGCATTCGACCAAAGTGTACCATTGGTTACGCCGCTAAGGAAAAAACCGCCTGAAAAGAGGAACACAACATTGGCAAATTTACCACCTGATGTAACGCCACCTGTTTCAGGATCAAAAACCCCAACATCACCCATTACACCGGTACGGTTCATGGGGATGTTAAGATTGTTAATAAACATTCTGTAGGAGTCGCCGGCTTTCAGTTGGACAGAGTTACTTCCGCCCTTTCCTCCGCCTTTGCCGCCATTGTCATTCCCTCTAAATCCAAATGAGAGCAATCCCACTGAAAGGACAAAAAGGATGACTAATTCTTTAAAGTATATTTTTTTATTCATATTCCAAGTTCCCAATCTATTTACCGGATTGACTTGTAAAGTTAACCTTGAAACCAAGTTTTATTAGTCTTGGTATTCCAAAGTTTCCAGGATTTCTTTCAAAAGCACGGTAATCTGATTTGTAGATCTCCGGGTTTGGTGTCGATGCAGCAGTTCTCTGTCCTTCAAGTGTTGTGATCCAACCAGTTGTGTAAGGATCGCCTGATGACTGGTAAACTGTTACAGGATTGTCTGAATCCAGCAAATTCTCTACCCAAAGGTATGGAGTAAGAATGAAATTGCTGATCCTGAATGCTTTTTCAAGTCTGAAATCTACTCTGAAATTTCCGGGTCCGTAAGCTGAGTTAACATAACCTTTCGTGTTTCCATAGTTTGATGTACCAACTAAAAGGTTCTGTGATTCGAGTGGAGTATAAGGTCTGCCACTGTTGAATCTAAGAAGAAGGTTAGCCGAGAGATTCTCGAGGAAACCAAGCTGTCCTTGTGGTACAAAGAAATCGACATTGATAACACCGGTATGTCTCTGATCGAAATCGAGCGGAGCAATTACCTTGGGAATTTCGCCATTAACATTTCTGAATGCAGCTGTAAACGATGAACCTGTTGAGGATCCTGTTCCTTCAGCAATTGAATAAGTATAGTTCATTGAAAATGAGAAATAGCTGATTCTCGATATATCCAACGATAATGCAAGACCTTTGATAGTTCCAAAGTCTGTATTTGTCGGGGTAATATATCTTAAAAGTTCGCCACCTTCAGATCTTCTGAAAAATACTGTAGCTGAGTTAACAAGTCCTTCAGTGTTTTTATAGAATGCAGTAAGATTTACTGCAGCCATATCGCTAACTACATGACGGAAACCAATTTCATACTGTGTTGTAATTTCGCTTTCAACATGACCATTGTTAACACCAAGATTGTTATCAGTTACGAGTGAACTGAGATCTATCATTGTTGTATAAATCTGATCAAGTGAAGGTTGCTGGATAAATCTTCCATACTGAGCATGGAAAACTGTATTGGCAGTAACAGGGAAACCTAAACCAATTCTTGGTGAAATGTAGATTTCGGCTTCTTTCTTTGTAAAGTCAGGAGCGTCAAAAGCATTTGGATCACCAAAAATATAAGGATAAAGAGGATCTCTCAGGATGTCTGCTTTGGTGTCAAAATAGTCAAATCTTACACCAATATTCAGCACCATGTCTGAAAGCTCAAATCTATCCTGAATGTAAGCATAAGCCAACATTGGAAGTTTTGGTTCGTTTACATCGCCTTTGCTGGTTTTTGTTTTGCCTGTATAATCATACCCGATTGCTGTTGGCTGAAGTCTCTTGTATCTTTCCTCGATGGGAAGACCTTTTAAGTTATCAGATGCCAAACCAATAGGTCCGATTGAATAAAGACGAATTGTGGAATAGTTAAATCCACCACCAGCTTCGAGAAGGTGATTTCCCATTTGTGCGGTAAAATCGAAATCAGCGGTTAATGCAGTTGTATTATTCAAGAAATAACCGTTGTTTACTCTACCGTAACCGGAGAAAATACCATACTCATCAAAGTTGATTCTTCCACCATTATATGGAAGAGTAACTCCGATTGCAGCGTTTGCAATACTGTCGCCGTAAGCTTCAACATTATCAAACCAGACACCATCGCCTTGTTCGTTATTGTAAAGCTTGTAGCCAACATTAAGATTCCAGAAAGCATTTTTGCTTACATTCTGCGATAAACGGGCTGAAAGAGAGTAGTTTTCTCTCTTAACAAGCGGGTTATGTGCAGCATTCTGTTTTATATAAGAATGTGTATAAGCATTAAACTCTCTAAAGTTAATGTTTGCGCCAACACGGAAAACCCAGCTCTCACCCAGTCTGTGAGTTGATCTACCGGTGAATCTCCAAACACTTGCCGCCGAATTTGGACGGGTGTCTGAATCTAAACCAACAGATGGAACCTCAAGAGTGATTGCACTTGGATCCTGGTCGAGGAACCAGCCCCTCTCAGCAGAGAGGAAAATGTGTGGTCACCATTACCGGGGAGGTAAGGTCCACCAAGGGTGGCAGTGTACAGGTTATAGCCATATTTATCAGTAAATGATGATGTAAGAACATCAGCAAAAAATGTGTAAAATGGATTACCCGACTTTGTTGTAACATTCACGATACCGGACTGTGCCTGTCCATATTTGGCTTCATAGCCGCCTATCTGGAAGGATATCTGTTCGATAGCCGCGTTACTTACTTGTGAATAGTTTGCACCCGAGTAAAGATCGTTCTGAGGAACACCGTCAACGATATAGAGAACTTCTCCGCCTCTACCGCCTCTGACGTTAAGTGTAGCATTACCTGATGCTCCACCGGAGCCTTCGGTTACCACCACACCGGCGTTTAGACCGGCTATGTTCTCAACACCCTTTACAGGGAGCTTCTGAATTTCTTCAGCGTCGTAAACTTTTGTTGTGTTTGTTGACTTTTCTTCAAAGAATTTTTTATCAACAATTACAACTTCATCAAGTGTAACACCTGATGCAAGTTCGACATTAAGTTCTTCAGTTATACCGGCTACAATTCTTATTCCTTGGAATACTTTTGTGCCGTATCCTACATAAGATACTTCGACATCGTATGTGCCGGGGCTAATGTTAAGTACAAAATACAGACCATTTGCGTCCGAGGCAGCACCGAGTTTGGTACCAATAATTTTAACGTTTGCTCCGATTATGGCTTCTCTTGATTTCGAATCTACAACCTTACCGGTGAGTTTACCGACACCGGACTGTGCCGAGCCGGAAACCGTTAAGATTGTTACGAATAGAAGTCCGGTTAAGAGCTCTCTCAAAATCTTCATCCCTACTCCTCCAAAGATGTTGGATGATGTGATTTGCAAAAAATTGTGCAGCTTTGTTGTTTATTTAAACGGCGAACCCCACTTCTCAGCAGGGTTCACCTAATACTTCATTACTTGAATGACCTCGGTCAGTAATTACTTGAGGAGAACCATTTTTTTGGTTTCAACAAAATTACCGGCGGTAAGTTTGTAAACATAGGTTCCTGAAGCAAGTTTTGCAGCGTCAAAGTTCACATTGTATGAACCCTGATCTTTTACTTCGTTAACCAATGATGCAACTTCTCTTCCGAGCATGTCATACACTTTAAGTGTTACATTAGATCTCTGAGCAACTGTGAAGTTGATTGAGGTTGTTGGGTTGAATGGATTTGGGTAGTTCTGTGAAAGAACAAATCCAGTCGGAGCAACTTCATCTTCAACACCTGTTGCAGTGAATGTATAACCACCAGCATAGATTACGGATGGCTGTGTATCAAGTGCTTCACCGTTAGGGAAGTAACCTGTGTATCCAGCAGGGTACTGATAGAATACATAGGCAGTGTATGAACCATTAAGGTTTGTACGGATATAAGGAGCCATGTGGTGTGAATTTTCATTCATACCTTCAGTATCTGTAAGATTTACAGGAGCTGACCATTCGCCACCGGCTACACTTCTGTATGATGCATAAACATCAACCAAGCTGTCGGTAAGTGAACGTGGCATATTCCAGGTTACAACCATAACACTTTTGTCTTTGTCAAAAGCGAGGTAGCTGTTAGGACCCATTTGACCTAAAGCAGGACCATCAAGTTTTGTATAGGAGCTGTCGCCAATTCCTTCATAGATAACTTTACCATCCCAGCCATTAGCTGTTTCAAAAATTTCAACTACAGCATTAACGCCACCTTCAGTACTGGTAGTGTCTGTAACCTGGGTAACGATATGTACATAACCGGCAGCATCAACATTGATGTCACCCTGATATGAAACAAATCCGTCAAACTTTACATAATCATAAAGTCTGTCGTATTTTGCAAGAGCAGGAATGTTTCTGAAATCTACTGCATTAAAAGTTGACCATGTAGCACCGTTGTCTGTTGATTTTGAGTAACCTGGGGTCCAACCTGATGCAATTGGAGTCTGGATTGGGAATGTTCCCAAAACACCATAATAGAGGACACCATTATTAGCGGCACCGCCCATTGTAATGCTTCCACCATCTTCAAAGGCAGCACTTTCCCATTGTGGAGGGGTTAAGCTGTCAATTGCTTGAAAATCAGTGGTTTTCCAAAGTTTAAGTGATGCATCACCAGCGTTGTCTGATGCCCATACAATTAAATTGGTATTATCGCTGGCAAATACCGGAACCTGTGAAGAATAAAGACGAGGTGCAACACCTGCATCAATAACGGCTACTGTGCTTCCTGCACCGATTGATTCATCAGCACCTGCGCCAACTCCACCAAATGCACCGCCAACGAGTTCAGGCCATGCAAATCCAAGCAAGCTTGAAGTAAGGGCACTGCCTTTGGTTGGGTTGTTGAAAGTCATAGAAGGATATCTTGCAGCCTGTGCAACACTACCATTGACCGGTGGTGTAACTCTTGTCCATGTAGCACCATCATCGGTTGAGTAGTTATAGAAAACCTGACCGGTTGTTCCGTAACTTGCTTTACCTCTGTGGAACAGCATAACAGCGTTTGTCCAGGGATCAAAAGCCATCGGATTTAACGCGCCGATGGCTGGGCCATAGCAGTTACCCATTGTGTCTGCAGCTACCCATGTGAGTGCAGATGGACCGTATGTAGGTACGCCGCCGGTTAATGGAAGTGCAACTGTTGTTTCAGTTACAGGTTCGATTTTAACCGGAGCTTTTTTACCTAATTCTCTCTTATCTTGGGCTTGAAGAGACATTACCAAGGTAACGCTGGCAAGCAAAAAGAGTGTTCTTTTAAGCATAGGATACTCCTATTTATTGATTGGTTTTGGATTGTTATTTAGAAAATTAAGCGAAAAACATAAAATATTAACTCTATATTACTCACTTTTTACCACAATGTCAAGAAAATTTAATGAAAAGCACTTTTTTTTTGTACAAATCATCACTGTTTTCCACCAATTATGGCCATTTTTTAATAACCTGTGTATTTATCCTTTTTGGTTCCACTCTAAATCAGCAAAAAACTAATTTTAGAGACATGGAAATTATTTAATAATTCTATTTCAAACAACAACTAAATTCAAAAATTTAACAAAAATTTAATATTTTTTTGTTTTTCTTGTTGCTCAACTGCGAAATACGAATATTTTACTGTTATTGAAAGGTAATTAGATGTACGGGGTTATTTTTTGTACTATCACTTGTTTCTGAACTGCGCCTATAATTGTATCCACTACCTGACCGTTTTTAAAAAGCAGAAGAGTCGGAATACTTCTTACTCCAAATTTAACTGCTGTCTCCGGATTTTCATCAACATCAAGTTTTCCAATTTTTACTTTTCCGTCATATTCACCGGCAAGCTGTTCAACTATTGGAGCTATCGCACGGCAAGGTCCACACCAAACTGCCCAAAAATCGATAAGCACGGGTAAATTGGAGTTGGTTACTTCTTCTGTAAAATTTTGATCTGTTATTGTTACAGGTTTCATTTTATTCCTTCTGGTTTAAATAGTTTCGCTGTTTTGTCCTACATAACTTACAATGTCTTCTCCACCATCAACATTTATCACACCACCACTTACCCATCCGGCATCTTCTTTACAAAGAAGTGCTATCACTCTCGCAACATCCTCAGGGACGGTAAGTCTGAATCCCGGGTTTTTCCTTCTTGCCACTTCAAGCATCGGTACACTTCCCGGAATTTTTCGTAACGCGGGGGTATCTGTAACACCCGCCATTATCGCATTGGCGGTAATTCCAAATTTTCCAAGTTCGCTTGCCAACTGCCGGATGTGAGATTCCAAAGCAGCCTTCGCGGCTGATACTGCTCCATATGATGGAATTATTGAGTGACCACCGGAACTTGTCATTCCAAATATCCTGCCACCTTTTGCCAATAATCCTGATTGGAACAGATCCTGAACCCAATAGACAATAGAATGCGCCATTACATCAAGAGTCATCTCCATCTGAGCTTTGCTCATACATTTATCATCAGCTATTGGTATAAATGGAAGAAGGGTGCCAAATGCAAGTGAGTGCATTACTACTTTAATTTTTGGTTGAGACTCTTCACTTAGCAGACTATCTATGATCTCTTTCCGTTTTTTTTCATCTGCAGCGTTCATATTGAAAAATTTGGCTTCTACCCCAAACCCTTCGATTTTCTCAATTATCGTGTTAACCAGAGGCATATTGACCGCCCTGTCAAGATGAACTCCGATTATATTATATCCGTCTTCAGCAAGTTTTATAGCTGTTGCCGCACCAAATCCTGATGAAGCCCCAAGAATCAGCGCATAATACTTTGCTTTGGAACCATTACTCATAGATGTAACCTTTATTGTAGATTTTGTTAAAAGTAGAGTTGCAATAATACAAAATTAGTTTTATATCTTAAAGCTATTAATGGATGTCCACATGGTCGTTTATCTGTCGATTACAATATTATCCACACCCACAATTTCGCCAATTCTGCCCAACAACTCACGGTTTATTTTCATTTTTATCATGGTACTCCTGAAAATCCTTGGTTTAATCCCCGCATCTGTATCCTGCAAATATTCAAAAAATATTTCAACATTTCCCGGATTATTTTCAGAGAGTTCATAAATTTTTACCAGATCTTCGAGTGTCATTTTTCGCGGATCAAGTGTAATCTTGATTCTTTTGGTGAATTTTTCAGCAATCTGATCAATCGGCATGGCAGATTCTACAAGTATTTTCACTGAATCTCCATTAAGTTCTGCTTTTCCTGTTAAATATAATACCGCACCATCAGTAATCATGTTGATATGTCTCTCATAAGCTTTTGCCCACATGGTACACTCGAACATGCCGTTAAATCCATTCACAGTAAATGTTGCAAATACATGACCATTTCCGCCAATTTTTGTCTCCAACTCGTTGATCACCCCACAAACACCAACTAATTTTTGGTCGATGGTCTCATAATTATCCACAGATGAAGTGAATGAAAACGCTCTCTCCTCAAGCTCGTAGGCCTCCATCGGATGATTTGAGATATAAAATCCGGTAACAATCAATTCATTCCTGAACCTTTCATCATCATTCCAGTCATCTATTTGCGGAAGTTGTGGTTCAATAATCGTTTCCTGTAGTACCTCAGCCCCAAAAAGACTTGCAGAATCGTCATCATTTAATTCTCTCACATTCTGTCCAAATGAGATAATGTCGGGAATCGTTTCAAAAATCGCTCTTCTGTTGGAATTGATTGAATCAAACGCCCCTGCCATTACAAGCCCCTCCATTGCTCTTTTGTTCACCAAACGCAAATCAACAAGAGATGCAAATTCAAATACACTCTTAAAATCTCTTCCAAGTTTTTTTCGGGCTTCGATAATACTGTCAACTGCCGTTTCCCCCACATTTTTGATCGCTGTGAGCCCAAATCTAATTTTTTTCGCCTTTACCGTAAAAAACTTGCCCGGCATGTTAACATCAGGTGATAATACCTCAATAGCAAGCTTCCTGCAATTTTCGAGGAAAAGAGTTACTTTTTCCTGTCTGCCAAACTCGTGCGTCATGTTGGCAGCAAGAAATTCCTCTGTGAAATGTGCTTTCAGATAAGCAGTTTGGTATGCCAGGTATGAGTAGGCAACGGCGTGACTTTTATTAAAACCATAGTTTGCAAACTTATCGATAAGGTCAAAAATCTCACCTCCGGTTTTTTCCGGGATATCGTGCGCCAGTGCCGCACTTACAAATATCTCCCTCTGTTTTTTCATCCCCTCAACATCTTTTTTACCCATTGCCCTGCGAAGCAAATCCGCATCAGCAAGTGATAAACCCGCCAACTGATTCGCTATTCTGATTACCTGCTCCTGATATACAATAATGCCGTAAGTCTCTTTTAGGATGGGTTCAAGTTTGGGATGAAGATAGGTGACTTGTTGCCGACCATACTTCCTGTCGATGAAGTCATCGATGAATTCCATTGGTCCCGGACGGTAAAGCGCATTCATCGCCGCAAGATCTTTTACTGAATGTGGTTTCAACCGCTTGAGGTGTTTCCTCATAGGAACGGACTCAAACTGAAATATCCCGGTTGTGTTACCATCTGAAAAAATGTCATATGTTGCAGGATCGTCAAACGGGATGGCATCAATGTCTTCTACCCATTCTTCTTTGGGCCTTGTAGTTTTAACCATCGCAAGTGTGTCTTCAATAATAGAAAGAGTCCGCAAGCCAAGAAAGTCCATTTTTAACAGACCTGCTGCCTCAAGCTCTTTCATATTATATTGCGATACAACCTCCATAGTTGAAGTGTCAACCACAGCCAGCGGAACATAATCACTAACATCACCGGGAGCAATCACAACTCCCGCAGCATGTTTTGATGAGTTACGGTTCATCCCCTCAAGGGTTTTTGCATATTTAAACATCTCAGCCACCCTTGGGTCTGCCGGCTTCTGATACTCACGCAATTCCGGCACTTCTTCAAGTGCCTTCTCGATACTGTAAACTTTCCCAAAAATTGATGGGATAAACTTGGTGATTCTGTTTACTTCCTGAAGCGGTACTCCAACAACCCTGCCCACATCCTTTATCGCAGCTTTTGAAGCAAGTGTGGAAAATGTGATGATCTGTGAGACCGACTCCGACCCGTATTTCCGCTTTACATAATCAATCACTGCCCCTCTTTTTTCATCAGCAAAATCAACATCAATATCGGGCATCGATTTTCTGGCGGGATTTAAAAAACGCTCAAAAAGAAGATCATAGTCGAGAGGATTAATTTTGGTAATCCCGAGCACAAAAGCAATGAGTGACCCTGCGGCAGAACCTCTTCCCGGTCCCACAGCAACCCCCATTTGTTTGGCTGCGCTGATAAAATCCTGAACTATAAGGAAATACCCGGCAAAACCCATCGATTTGATCGTTTTTAGCTCGTATTCAAATCGCTCTTTTAATTCAGTGGATTTTTCTCCCGGAAATATCTCGTCAAATTTTTGCCTCGACAAATATTCAAAATAACCATCTAATGTCCGATCGGGTGATTCTTCAGGAATGGGGAACTTGGGGAAAAAATATTCTTTGCTGTCAAGCGAGACATTACATTTGTCAGCGATTTCAAGTGTATTTGTAATCGAATCGGGATGTTCTTTAAATAGATCAAGCATCTCCTCTTGCGATTTAAAGTAAATCTGATCGGTGCCGTATCTTAAATTTCGATAATCACCATCCCCCCCTTTTTCCGAGAGTTTTAACAATACATTATGGGCAATTGCATCTTCTTGTTTGATGTAATGACAGTCGTTTGTCGCAACTAATTTGATCCCAAGTTCTTTTGACAGTTTTGGCATTCCTTCAAGAATAAACCGGTCGTCTGCCATTTTATGGTCCTGGATTTCAAGATAAAAATCATCACCAAAAATTTCCTGATACTGCATCGCCACTTCCCTGGCTTTTGCATAATTTCTTTGTCTGAGATAAACAGAAACCACACCACCAATGCAAGCAGATGTACATATCAACCCCTCCGAATACTCACGCAATAACTCCAGATCAATTCGGGGTTTATAATAATATCCCTCAAGAAAACCCCTGGACGAAAGTTTAATCAGATTCTTAAAACCCTGATTGTTTTTTGCAAGAAGTATAAGATGGTGATAAACTTTTTTGCGGTTACCTGAGATGGGATCAATTTCAGCGGCTTTGTCAAACCGGCTTTTATTCTCTATTGTAATGTAAGCTTCCATCCCGAGGATTGGTTTTATACCTGCGTTCCTGGCAGTTTTATAAAACTCAGGAATACCATAAAGAACACCATGGTCTGTGAGTGCAACAGCATGCATATTCTGATCAACAGCAGCCTTCACCAGGGTTTTTACCGTGCAGGCTGCATCTTGTAAGCTATAATGTGTGTGATTGTGCAAATGTACAAATTTACCCATAAGGGTTTAACTCATCTCTAAATGAAAATTTTTTTTGATATGTGAAGTGTTACTTCAATTTAACGATAATGATTCGCTTTTGACAAGGATTTCTTCACGACTGAATGTAGCTCCGACAAGAATAATTTTCTTCCCTGATTTAAGATATTTTTCATAATATCTCTTTCTCATTATTTGATTTATTGCCAGGCCGGGATCGCTTTTAAACTTGAATTCAAGCAGGTAAATCTTATCACTGAATTCAATCACACCATCAATTCTGCCAATATTCGTATTTACTTCTGTCTCCATACGGATCCCTGACATATACATCATCATTATGAACAAAGAGTGAAAATATTTTTCTTCATCCATGTATAAATTTGATGGAATCTGAGCGAACATCGATTTTAGGGTTGTTATAAATCCTTCAATGTCTTCTTTATCCAAATAATAGACAATATCAAATGAATCTTTGTTAATATCCCCGGACTTCTGTCCTGTCAAATTGGCAAACAAGAGGGTATAAAGAGAATTTTGAACTTCATAATTTGGTACCCTTAGCTTAAACTTCTCCATACCATACATTACGACAACTTCATCTATTGTAAGGTAACCTGTTTGGAACAGAATACTTTTTATATCAATGTTTTGCAATTCTTCAGAATTTAACGCTACCGAGGATATCTCAAGATTATCAAAAGTATTTAAATCGTATTTTTCTCTTTTTATTAGTTTTAACAGATAATCAGGTGTCCCGGTCTCAAACCAATAATTTCTAAATCGTGATAAACTGAAAAAACTCAGAATGGCATATGGGTTATAAAGCCTGGTTTTGCCGTCCCATGAATAACCGTTATACCATTGTTTAATCCGCTCGGTAAGTTCATGCATCGGGAGACCGGTCTTATCGATACTCCTTTTAAAATACTCCCCAAAATTTGAATCAAGTTCCTCCTGTGTATAACCACAGATCCCCGCATACTCTTCATCCAATGTTATGTCTGATATCTGGTTTAACCCCGAGAAAACTGAAACCTTTGCAAACTTTGAAACTCCTGTTATAAACATAAACTCGATGTATTCATCGAGAGATTTAATAACCCCATAAAAATTGCGAAGTATCTCCCTGTTTGCTTCTGCTGTTGGTAAATCATCAAGATTATCGACGATCGGCTTATCATATTCATCTATCAGAATAACAACCCTTTTACCCGATTTTTCGGACAAAGCAATTACATACTTTACAAGAAATTCACCTGTTAAATCGGAATTTATTCTCAATCCTTCGGTTTCTGAATCACTTCCAAGAGAATTTAAGAGTGTCCGGACGAACTCTGAGGAATCTGTAGTGGAGAATCTGGAAAAATCGATTCTGATTACCGGATTGTCACCCAGATTACCCGATTTGCCTGCTGTAAGCCCTTCAAATAGTGCCTTATTGCCATTAAAAAACTCCATCATGGTAGAAATCAAAAGAGATTTTCCAAATCGCCTCGGTCGGGAAAGAAATACATACTTATATGATTGAACAAGCTTTTGCACATACATTGTCTTATCAATGTAGAGCATCTCTTCTTCAATCAATTGTGAGAAAGTCTGGATTCCGAGAGGTAGTTTTTTCATTTGGACACCGGTAAATTATCGATGTAAATATAACAAATTGCAAATTAAAAGAGGACGGAAATAGATAATCCTTCTAAACCTTTCCTGTTGAGCCGAAACCACCGGCACCTCTGGCTGTATCTGAGAGGGAATTGGCTTCTTCAATTTTTGCTCTGTAAACTTTCCCGAGGATCAACTGGGCGATCCGGTCTCCCCTTTTTATTACAAAATCTTCATCACCAAAGTTGAAAAGAATAACTTTGATTTCGCCTCTGTAATCCTCATCGATTGTTCCGGGGGCATTTAATATCCCAATTCCATTTTTAAATGCCAGTCCACTCCTTGGTCGAACCTGAATTTCGAATCCCTCCGGGATCTCCACTTGAAGATTAGTTGGAATTGCACCAAACCCTCCCCGGGGAATCAGGAAATCTTCAGTCAATGCGGCTCTTATGTCCATTCCTGCAGCACCTTCCGTCTGATAGGAGGGCAACGGGATATCTGACATTAATTCATCTATTCTTTTAAACTTTAACACACAACAATTTTCCAACTACTTACTCCTGAATCTTCCTGTAAATCCGGTTATCATATCTTTCATTACTTTTATTTCTCTTAAACTTAAAGCCCCGGTAAAAATTATTGAAACAACAAATCCGAGTGCTATTAGAAGTTTTATAAAAAATGAAACCTCTTGCCCGGAGATAAATGAATAATAAATTATGAATACCACTGTAATCAAACCTAAAATCGAAAATATTTTTCGAAATTCATAATCTATCTCAAACAGTTTTCTCCCATACCAAAAGAAAAAGCCCGAAATTACGACATAACTCCCAAGTGTTGCCAAAGCGGCACCCATGATCCCCATCAAAGGAATTAAAAGGAAGTTTAACCCGACATTTACGACAGCCCCCGCTCCTAACAGGACTGGGATTGGAATGCTTTTCTCCTTGATATAAAATGAAGCGTTGAAATTGACATAAAATCCGTAAAACAGATACCCCAACAGAATTACCGGAATAATATTTCTTCCACCCCAATAAGCCTCACCAAGGAAATGAACACCTCCAAATCCAATTGCCGTTATATCCTCAATGAAAAGTGATAAAAACACCACAATTATACTGCCGGCAATTGTAAAATATGTAAACACTCTCGCAAAAAGTTGCCTCGCATTATCATCTGAGGCGTGTTTAAGGAAAAATGGCTGCCAGGCAAACTGAAACATGCTGACAAACAGCATCATAAATATTCCCAGCTTGTAGTTGGCGTTATAGATACCAAGAGTATCAAGATTTGTTAATCTCTCCACAATTGGTTTGTCTATAACTTGCATTAACATGGCTGCCATCCCCGCAGGAAGAAACGGAAGACCAAACTTTAAAATTCTTTTTAAAAGCGAAAAATCATAATCAGTGGAGAGATTTTCATAGACATACGGCATTAAAGCCAGAAATGAGTATCCGGAAGCTATCAAATTGGAAATAAATACCGCCTCAACCCCCATCTTAAATCCAAGCACCAGAATAAAATTCATCCCTATATTGATCAGAATATTTATTACCCTGATCTTCGAAAAAGTCATCGCCTTGTTCTGAAGTCGCAAGTAAATGAAAGGCAAAACTGTCAGAGCATCCAGGGCAAGAATATTGATTGAGAAAGATATCAAATGTTCATATTTTGCAACCACTGCAGGATCTGCACTTACCGAGATACCCAGCCACGGTTTACTTAAAAAGAGCAAAATTGAAAAAACTGCGGTGGAAAGCAGTATAGTCATATAGGATGTGGTGAAAACCCTCGTTGAACCATTACTCTCCTTCAAAGAACCCATTTTTAGATAGGCTGAATCCATTCCATATATAAATACTATATTGAATATTGCCATGTAGGCATAAAGATTCGCCATCACCCCCATATCGGCAGGATTAAATATATTGCTGTAAAAGGGAACCAATACAAAGTTGAGGAAACGGCCTACAACGGTTGAGATACCGTAAACAACCGTCTCCTTGGAAAGTTGTTTAAGTTTGTCGATCATTCTTTGGGTTTGAGTTTCAAATCGAGGGAAATATCGAGTGCTGTTACCGTATGTGTAAGGGCTCCTATTGAAATATAGTCAACCCCGGTTTCAGCAACTTCCCTCACATTCTCAATAGTTATTCCACCCGAAGCCTCAAGTAAACAATTATTGTTTGTAATCTCAACAGCTTTGATCATGTCTTCAACACAAAAATTGTCGAGCATAATTACATCAACACCACTCTCAAGTGCTTCATGAAGTTCATCAATATTTTTCACTTCCACTTCAATTTTATATGAAGTTTCATTCTCCTGCTGATGCTCCTTCACTAACTTCACTGCTTTTGAAATTGAACCCGCAGCCTCGATGTGATTGTCTTTTATCAAATACATATCATAAAGTCCGGTTCTGTGATTAAGACATCCACCCGTTTTTACGGCTAATTTGTCGGTTACTCTTAATCCCGGTGCTGTTTTTCTGGTATCCAATATCTTGGCTTTGGTACCAACAACAGCTTTTGCATATTCGGATGCCGCAGTGGCGATTCCCGACATTCTCTGAAGGAAATTTAGTGCTGTTCGCTCTGCTACAAGTATTGAAGCTGCGCTTCCTTCCACCTCGGCTATTATATCCCCTTTTTTTATCGCCGAACCCTCTTCAAAAAAAAGATTAAACACAACCTCTTCATCCACAAGTTCAAAAACCTGCTGAGCTACGGCAACACCCGACAATATTCCATCCGCCTTCGCGAGGAATATCCCGATGGCTGGTCGATTATCGGAAATTATGGCTTCAGTGGTTATGTCACCACTTTTAATGTCCTCTTCCAGAGCCGACTCAATAATCCTGTCAATCTGTTTCAGATTTTATTCCTTAAAATGTTCATCAAACAGTTTGTTAAATAATTCAGGTGACCTTACAGGTCTGCCTGTTTTTGTACTCACAAAAGCGTGCTGGGTATATCCTGAAGCAATCAACCTTTCGCCAACACGGATGTTATACTCAATCTTCAATTTTGCCATCGGTTTTGTGTTTAAAATACTCTCAATCTCGAGCACTTCATCATAAAACGCAGGCGAATGATAACGGATATATGCATCATAAACCGGAAGCAAAAACCCGGATTCTTCAAATTGTTTGTAGGACATCCCAAGCTCTCTTATAAGTTCTGTTCTGCCTACCTCAAAAAACTCAAGATATTTACCGTTGTAAACAAATCGCATCTGATCAGTGTCAGCATAACGAATCCTGACTGTTGTAATATTTTTTACCACTTGCTAATCCTGGTATGCACCTATTGAAGCAAATTTCTCTATCCGGTTTTCTACCAATCTGTCAGGCTTGATCTTAACAAGATTGGTAAGTTCTTCGAGAAGCACCGACTTAAGTGTATTCGACATCTCCTGATGATCCTTGTGGGCACCACCCATCGGTTCTGGAATAATCCGATCAATCACTTTTAACGGTAGAAGATCCTGAGCTGTCAATTTAAGTGCCTCTGCTGCCTGTTCCTTGTATTCCCAGCTTCTCCATAAAATACTCGAACACGATTCCGGACTGATCACTGAATACCATGCATTTTCGAGCATCAATATCCTGTCGCCTACTCCCATTCCGAGAGCACCACCACTTGCACCTTCGCCGATGATCACACAAATAATGGGCACTTTCAAGCGCGCCATCTCAAGAAGATTTCTTGCTATCGCCTCAGCTTGTCCCCTCTCCTCAGCTTCAAGTCCGGGAAATGCCCCCTGCGTATCAAGCAGGGTTATAACAGGCAAATTAAATTTTTCTGCAAGTTTCATCAAACGAAGAGCTTTTCGGTAACCTTCAGGTCTTGGCATGCCAAAATTTCTGTAAACATTACTTTTGGTATCCCTCCCCTTCTGTTGACCGATCACCATAACTTTAAAATTACCGATTTTTGCAAATCCACCAACAACTGCTTTATCGTCGCCAAAAACACGGTCGCCATGAATTTCAACAAAATTTTCAGTCATGTTGTAGATGTAGTCGAGAGTATATGGTCTGTCAGGATGTCTGGCAAGTTGCACTCTCTGCCAACGGGTTAAACTGCGATAGATGTTTTCTTTCAGGTGTTTAACCTTTTCTTCTATCTTCGCTATCTCACCGTCAATTTGTAAACCATCAGAGGCTTTTTTCATCTCATCGAGACGCTCTTCAAGCTCTATGATCGGTTTTTCAAAATCCAAAATTGTTTTTGCCATATCACTGTTCGTTTATTAGTTTGTTAAAAGTTTTACCAATTATTTCCAGATCAAGCCAAATGTTCTGGTTTTTTGCATAAAAAATGTCTGATTTGGTTGAGTCTTCATCCTCATCGATATCGGTTAACCAAAAGCCGGTTAAACCCTTTTTCCCCGTCCAGGTTTCACCCGGAGCAGCTTCCCGCCGTGGTCCCACAAAACTGTATTCCCCACCAAGCACCAAAGGCACTTTTTTAATAAAACTGTAAAATTTATTTTCCCTCCCCCTTATTAGCCTTCCAATGAAAAGAATTGGAAAAAGAAATAATAAGATAAACAGGGAAAAGAGAATATCAAAGGATTTCTTTATTATCTTGTGAAGTGGTAACACAATGTTATAATTAACCTCAAAAAGCTGAATTTCGTTTAGTATGGAAACTTCCGATTTACTGACCATAAAATCACTTTCGCCACCGGTGATTTGAAATTCCACATTTTCCTTTCTGCATGAAGCAACTATCCCGATTATGGAATTGTAACTCAGTTCTCCGGTTGTGAAAATAACCTCCTGAATCCCCCTCTCTCTAATAACTCTTACGATTGTCTCAAGGCTTCCAACCACTTCAAATCCATCAAGTTTTTCACCAACTTGAACCCGTTTTGAGCCGATTAACCCCACTATCTGTGAGTAGCCCCCTTTTTCTTCCTAAGCTTATTTGCAAGTCTGAGTGCTTCGTCGCCAGTCCCAACTATTATTGCCCTCTTCCTGAATGACATTTCACCCGAAACCCCGGCTTTAAACCAAAGTTTTGAGAATATCCGCCACCCCCCCAATGTGAAGGGAAGCGTAAAATAAAGAATCAACACAACTCCCCGTGAGAATGCGTAATCCTTAAAAAAGAATGTAAGCGATGTAATTACAAAAAATCCCGCAACCACCGCACCCAAAGTTCTGAGTACTGATAACCTGTCTCGTTTGTAAACATTCAAAACAGCAGAAGTCAATATATGTACCACAACAGGAATTGTATAGATCACAGGAATTCCATAATCGGGGATACCTGTTTCCCAATCGGTATAACCCGAGTATATCTTTACAGCGAGAAACACAGTAAAGTTGTAAAATATTAAATCAGTCAGAACCGAGATTATCACAAGTTTTCTCTTGCCAAAAAACGCAAACATCTCACGGATGGAAATGGCAAGCCTAAGAAACAGCAGAAGGAAAAAAGAACCTGAATAATACTTCTTTACAAAGATGTGCATCGCCTCATAAAACACCTTCACTTCGTTGAGGTTACTGCGCTTTGTACTCTCCCCTTTATAGTGTATTATCTCAGTTGAGTGAACATAATAGACTTTGTATCCCGCCTTATTAACCCGGTAACAAAGATCAAGATCTTCACCATACATAAAAAAGGTTTCATCCAATCCACCAATTTTTTCGTAAACTTCTCTCCTTATCATCATAAACGCACCCGAAATTGCATCAACTGCATAGGTTTTATTCTCATCAAGATAAGTGAGGTTATATCGGGCGAAGAGGGGGCTTTTGGGGAATAGAGTTGACAACCCTGTCACTTTTGTAAATGATGCCCAGGGACCGGGAAATCCGCGCCGACAAGCCAACTGAAGTGTCCCGTCTGTGTTAAGCAGTTTACATCCCGCCATTCCGGCTTCAGGGGTCGCCTCAAAAAAGGAGATCATTTTCTCAAATGTGTCCTCTTTTACAATTGTATCAGGATTGAGAAGTAAAAGGTATTTCCCTTTTGCAATCTTCAATCCCAGATTGTTGGCTTTACTAAACCCTTCGTTCCTGTGGTTCTCGATCAGGTGAACATAAGGATATTTCTGTTTTATTAACTCGATACTCCCGTCGTCGGAAGCATTATCAACAACTATTATTTCTGTTTTTAGGTTTAGGGAAGCACTTTTTATCGATTCCAAAAGGTTCTGGATGAACTCTTTAACATTGTAATTGACAATTATTATCGATAAATCCACTCTGATATTGCCCTAAAGTGAGCCAAAAATGCTTTTAAATCTGAGTTTCCACACCATAAACACCGCCTCTTTTACAATCTTCTTCGACATCTTTGATGATCCCTGAAAACGATCGTAAAATATGATGGGAATCTCAACCACTTTAAATCCTTTTTTCCAGGTTTTAAAATTCATCTCAATCTGGAAAGCATATCCATTGGATTGTATCCTCGTGAGGTCAATCGCCTTTAATACTTCAATCCTGAAACACTTGTAACCACCCGTTGCATCCTTAATCGGAAGTCCGGTGATAACTCTTGTATAAAAACTTGCAAAATAGCTCAAAAGCAGCCTCTTCATGGGCCAATTTATTACATTTACTCCGGTCAGATAGCGGCTTCCTATTACAAGATCCGCTTCTTGTATTTTTTCGAGAAATTTTGGTACGATCTTCGGATCATGCGAAAAATCAGCATCCATTTCAAATACATAGTCATAACCATGATCAATGGCATATTGAAACCCGGCGCAATAAGCAGTTCCAAGTCCCATTTTACCGGGTCTTCTCAGGATGTGAATGTGATCGTTTAATTTCGTTTGCTCTTCAACATAATTCCCTGTGCCGTCAGGTGAATTGTCATCAACAACGAGGACATGCAAACCTTCTATTCCCAGTTCGAAAAGGACAGGTAACAGATTTTGTATGTTATCCATCTCATTATATGTAGGCACTATAATTAATGTCTTTTTTTCCATACCACTTTCCGTGTTTCGGGTTTAATCGTAATGTCCTTTTCCAAACAAAACGACGAAAACAGTTCTGAATAAAATTTTAATATCAGTTTTCAACGACATGTTTTCAATGTAGAAGAGATCAAACTGTAGCTTGGTCTTAACATCTTCAACACTTTCATCATACTTGTGTTTTACCTGAGCCCACCCTGTAATTCCGGGACGGACACGAAGCCTTCTTTTATAATAGGGGATCTCTTTAGCGAGTTGTTCCACAAAAAACGGTCGCTCAGGTCTGGGTCCAACCAGACTCATCTCACCCTTAAATACATTCCATATCTGGGGTAGTTCGTCAATTCTGACCCTCCTGATAAATCTTCCTACCCTCGTTATCCGGGGATCGTCTTTTTGCGACCAAACAGGACCGGTTCTTTTTTCTGCATCCTGATACATTGAACGAAACTTGTAAACCTTGAATACTTTCCCGTTTAATCCACTCCTCTCCTGTTTGTAAATCACAGGACCGTCACTCTCGATTTTTATAGCGATTGCTGTCGCTACCGTAATCGGAATAGAAGCAACAAGCATCAAAAAGGAAACTGCTATATCGATAATTCTTTTTGCTGCTCTCTCCCAATCGGTCATAAGTTGCGGGTTGATATCGATCAACGGGAAGCCATACAATTGCACTGTTCTTGCCTGTCCGCTAAGAATCTCATAAAGATCGGGAATGATCTTCAACCTTACATCTTTTGTCTCACACCTTGAAATTATCTCTATCAAAAGATCATCATTTTGCCGGCTTACAGAAAGTATCACTTCCTTAATTTCAAGCCTGTCAATTATCTCCTCAATCTCGTTAACCTTACCAACCACTTCAATATCGTTGTATTTTTTACCAAGATTTTCATCCTTTATGGCAACATAGGCGATAACATCAAGCCCGAGAGCAGGGTGAGAGATGATCTGATCATGTATTTCTTTGGCACGATCGTTATACCCTACAATCAACGCCTTTTTCCGTCCAATTCCACTTATGATCAACTTTCTCTGAATTGATCTAAGCAAGAGTCTGCCAACAACTGTAAGGGAAACCATCAATCCCCAGTAAATGAAGATCAGAAATCTGTTACCCTTACTCTCTCCTGTTCCCGAATCATCAATAAAAATAGCAAAGAAGAGAATAAATGTCCCCCAAAATGTCGTTTTTACGAGTGTAAATATCTCGTCAAATCTGGAGAGAGCAAACCAGGTTCTGTACATCCCAAAAAAGACAAAAAGTATAAACCAGTAAAAAAAGATCACCAACATCGGAATGAAAAAAACAGGTTCTGTAAATTGCGCAAACATCCCCGATTCGTTACGGATGAAGAAATAAATCACCCATGCGAAATTTATCGTAATAAAGTCAGTTGCAATTAAAAGGAATTTTTCCTGTTTTTTATTCAATTTTTGTTCTAAATGTCTTCTTTAATTAATGGTTTATCTGATTCAATTTTGTTGAATCCGGTAATATAGCCAAGCCCGGTAAAATAGCCACCCCAAATCGCTTTGAGTGTACTGATTTTATCGGAAGCCCCTTTGACTATTGCAAACGATTTAAGTTTTGTAATCGCCGCTGAATATAATATTACATAAATTTTCTCAAAAAACGAATGATTTCTGAAAATGATGAAGCGGTTTCTTGTAAAATAGTAATGATAGAGTTTAGAATACTGTTCAAACGATTTCCCGGCTCCCGACTGATGATACATTACGGCGGTTGGAGTATATTTTATTCTGAAGTGTTCCCCTACTCTCAAGGAATAATCGAGATCCTCAAAATACATAAAATAAAATTCACTCATAAAACCACACTTTTCAAAAACTTCCCGTTTTATCAGTAAACAAGCGCCCTCAGCATGTGAAATGTATGATTCCTCATTACAGTTTTCAGATGCCAATTTCCCCTTCCCCAATGAAACATTTCCACACCGCCAGAAATTATATCTACTTCCGGCACAATAAATCTTTTCCCTCTCGTCAAGATATAACACTTTTGGAGATACTATCCCGGTTTTTACATCCTTTTCCGCTGTAAGAACCATTTGTGAGATTGTGTTTCCACCAAATTCTGCATCATTATTTACATAAACAACATAATCAGCACCCTGTGCAAGAGCATATCGCGCCCCTGTGTTCATACCACCGGCATATCCCCAATTAAAATCATTCAAAATCACCGTCAGATCCGGAAAGTCCACCTTAAGTCTGCTTCCACTCCCATCAGGAGAATTGTTATCCACAATTACCGGGATAATTGCACTGTAATCTTCTTTCATTAGACTCTCAAGACAATTTTTTGTCTCATCAAATCCATTATAATTCAGAATTACCACAAAAACTTTTTTCAATTCATCAGTTCCCTGTTATTTCGCTCAATTTGGTTCCTCTGCCTGCACCCAGATTGTGATTAAAATAATCACTCAATGCGGCTCGGGCAACCCTGGAAAATGTTCTGTTGATGAATGTCCAAACAATGATCTTAAACAAATAACACCAAAAAAGTAGAAAGCTGAAACAAACCTGATAATACCCCTGTTCATTTTGTTATTCAGAAGAAATCTGTTTCTTACAGAATAATATAATTTCAAGGGACTCTCTTTTTCGCCCAAAACCTTGTGATAAATTATTGAAGCTGGCTGGTAAAGAAGTTTAAAGCCGGATTTTTTTATTCTGGCGGATAATTCGATATCATCGAGATACATGAAAAAATCTTCATCTTCAAAACCCGTCTTTATTAGATGACTTGTTCTAAACAGTATCATACAGCCTGTAAGGAAATCAGTTTGTGTTACCTCCCTTTGGCTTCTTTCTTCAAAAGGTTTTCCTTTGTCTATATGTATTGCCAATCCACGCCAGTTAATCATTTTACCGTTACCAAACCAAATAGTCTTCCGGTCATGCTCAGCAAGTATTAACCCACCTGCAGCTGCCGCTTCCGAATCAGATTCCATAACTTCAACCAACGCTGTAAGAAAACCGGGTTCAACAATTGTATCATTGTTTAGCACAAGCATATATTTTGGATTATATTTCGATGCCTCATAAAAACCCCTGTTTATCCCCCCCGTGTACCCAAGGTTTTTTTCGGTTACTACCAATTCTAATTCAGGAAACCTCTCCCGAAACACTTCAACGGAATTATCCTGCGAAGCATTATCAATGATTAGAATCTTAAAATTATCGTAATTTGTTTTCTTAAGTGACTCAAGACATTCTACCGTGTCTTTTGCTCCATTATAATTGAGCATTATTATCACGGTAAACGGTTTCGGCATATAATTCTTCGAAATTCTTAATAAATAAACTTTAAATATACTGATTTCCACGAAGTGAGAGTAATCAGGCATTTGTGATATGGGACTGCACTGTTTCGTTTAATTCATGAATAAGTACCATGTAAACGGTAAAAATGAAGCCCGTTTATTATACTAAATGTAGAAAGGGAGGGTACCATATACGGGCTCTAAAATTTAAGTTCGCATTATCAACGGCGATTTATAACGCAAACTGTTTAAGGTATTGGCGGGGCATCCACCTTTCTCATTTCGTAGGAGGCAACTTTTCTACCCGGGCGAAGAGCTGACCATTTCATAGTGTTGTCGGAGATAAAGATATTCCAGCATTCGTAAGCTTTTCCTGTTCCACCGGAAATCAGGTCATTGGTGTAGTTCGTTGCCATATAGTTCCCATAAAGGAAATACCTTCCCTCGTTATCCGATTTCCTGATCCATTGGCCCTGGTTATTTCTGTAGTAGTAGTTATATCTGCCGTCGGGGAAGTATTCCCAGTAGTGGTAGTCGGTGTCAGGATTCCCTCGATCGGTGCTTTTTCCGTACCAAATACCCACAAAATTCTGTGAGATGTCCTCCGTAATCCGTTTGCAAGTGTATATTGACTGATCAGGGTATGAAACACTGTCAATCAGGAATTCGGCATTAGTATAGCGCAGCGTGAAAGCGTCGAGTTGCAGAATCTTGAATTTCATATCAAATCTCTGCCCAAATGTATCCCATCCCTTCACGATAATGAGATCGCCATCGATGTGGAATGTATAGTTATTGTTCTCGATCCAACTTTTATTGTTGTCATCGAGAGTAAATCCGGTGGCGTAGATCTGTACACTGTCGCGTCGAAATTCCATATAGAAACCCATATCTGTCTCAACTTCAAAATCGTTGACATGTGTATTGATCCATTTCCCAAGTGTTATTGTTTTGTATCCATCTTGTGGACCAACGGGATTTTCGTTTGAAGTGCAAGCGGAGAAAAAGAATACCGGCGTGAGGGTAAGAAACAGGGTGAAAAATGTAATTATTTTACGCATTGGAAAAGATTCCTTTACTATCCTAAAAAAAAGAAATTGCAAATGAAACTTAAAAGATATTTTTAAACCTGTTGTAAAACCGGTTACAAATTTGAATTTGACTCTGAATCAACCCTATTGCCCATAGGAATAAAAAGTGGCAAAAGATTAAAATGTTTAATTTGGATAAAAAAAAGGCTGCCCCTCACGAGACAGCCTGAATAAATTAAATGTTGATCTTGCATCCCAACCCCCGATTGAAATCGGAGGCTATTGGTTTTGTAAGCAACTCTGATTCTTCGCTACTTCAAAAGTAATGATTTCATAGTCTTGGAGTAATGCGTAGTACTTTCTAACGATTGTGCACTCAAACGGAAAATATAAACACCCGATGAGAGTTTTGTTCCGTTGAATCTTTTTTCGAACACTCCCTTTTCCATTTCACCTGATACAAGTTCTGCAACTCTTTGTCCTGCAATGTTGTAAACTGTCAGTATTACATTACTTTTTTCCTTTAGGGAGAATTTTATCACAGTTTCCGGGTTAAATGGATTGGGATAGTTGTTGTAGAGATTATAATCATACTCGACATTAACTACACCCTCACTATTTGCTTTACCCAAACCTTGATTTATTGTACTATTCCTTGCGGTCATTGTATCAGACAATAACAGGTTTAAATCAGCAAGCAGATGAGACTCGGGGAAATCAGTCTCCAATTTTAGTCTGCTTATTTTAGCACCTTTTCTATCTCCTTGTACCATCAACTGATACACTGCTTTTTTGTAGAGTGCTTGCTCTGCAGGCAACTTCTTTGTGTATTCACTTGCGACAGAATCGAGAAACACTATTGGATTTTCTTCAAAGATGGCATTTTGAACCTGAAGCAATCCTTTTGCAATTGTGCCTTTCCGAGTGTTGTTTCCATGTTTTAGAAATGCCTTGAAATCAGCTATTTCTTCCCCATTGAATGTTCTTTTAAACAGTCTTAACGCAAGAGGAACAAGTTCATCATCTGAATTATTTTCCAGAATATCTATACAGAGAACTCGAGCCAATTTCGGTTTTCCGGATTTGATCAAACCACGAATAATACCAATCTTCTCTTTTACAGTGCCACCTTCTCCATTGGCAAGTTTTCCTGTGTTTGCTTTTGATCCGACTCATCTCCCTTCAGTGGATTGTCAGAACCTTCTAGCAATCTCAGGTCTGTGTAGATTACACTTCTCAAATCCCATTCCAATTTTGGATCACTGATGATCATCCCAAAAATTGTGTTGTGCCCATACTTCTGACCAGGCCAATGCGACAATATGTAGTTTCAATTTTATGAAAGAGATTGTTAATGCCTTGAAACTCCTCCGAATCCTTGTAGTAACCAAAGCTCACATTTGATGCATAACTATAGAGCCCGACTGTGTTATCATTCAGTGTATCAAAAGCATAAGTCTGGTACCCTTGTAATCTCCCAAAACAAGTCCCTTCACAATTCCTCAATCCGATGTCACTACCACTGATTCTTGAATTTTTATTTCAAGATTTGCATTATCAAGGGTAACCCCTCTTGAATCGCAATTCAGGACTTTTACATTATCAAGGTAAACAGAACCTATTGGTCTTGACTGTACCGCAACCCCAAACCAGCAGTTTTCAATAGTTGTATTTGATATACTCAACGAAGCCGGGTTCCATGCTGAAATCCCTGCACTTCCGTTACTAATTATAGCGTTATTGATCGAAACATTTGCACCACCGGCAACTATTCCGTTTCCGGCAGTCCAATTGCGAGCCACAAAATCAAGTTTTGCACCGCCCAGGCTGGCTGGTACAATTTGTAAAATCGCTGAACTGACATCTAATCTTGAGGAATTCAGAAACTTCATGTCTGCACCATTGAAGATTTGTAATGTCTTCCCAGGTGTAAGGACAAGATCACTTCTAACATCTACCGAGTGTTTGACTGTTTCACTTTCCAGCAATGTACCTCCGCTGTGCACTACAGGTTCAATCTTCAAGAGGGTTCCCTCACCAGCATCCAAATGAATTGTGAACTGTTGGTTATAGGTTTTGTAATACACCGTGTTGGATTTCAAATTTGTGATTTTATAATTCACATAATCCTTGAATCTTGTGACAAAAAACGAAACTATTCTGTCAGAATTATCATATCCTAACCAATCTTTGTTTTGGTTACATCTTCTGTTCACAAGATAGACAAATCTCTCATCATCAACGGTAGAACTTGCTGATGTTGGTTTCAAAAAATACCCGGATTCAACATAAGTCTCATAGGACTCATCGTCAGTTGTACCATTAGAGTGAACCCGCGTTGTGACAACAGTGTTGATGTAATTATCAATCCCAGGAGTTGGGTTATGCCATGAATTAGCATCAATCCATTTGAGCTGGAAGTAATTCGGATGCAATCAGATTTGTTGAATTTATAAATGCTTTCACCGCATTGTATCTACTGTTTGGGATTTGCAACGCAGCCGGATTCTGTATTTTTCCTGATGATGTTGTGTGGGATGTATCATACATATTCCCGACTTCATCAAACAACCCATAAGTGTTCCATACTGTATCTTTGTAATCAATATCTTGGTCAGGGGTCGTAGTTCTCGTCGGAATCATGTAATACATAAATCCTTTAGCACCATAGGCTATTGCAATATTCCCTTGAGCAAAAATTTCACTCCAGGTTGGAGCCCGCCTTCTGTGGGGTCCGTCAATATAGTTATTGGTCACTCCATCAATATATTGCTCAGAATGAACACCCATAGTAAAAATCAATGGGATATCATCACTAATGTTTTCAGCAGTGAAATTTTGCGCAGCCATTTGTGCCCTTCGCAAGCCTGAATACTGATAATTTGCCTCTGCTCCGTCAGTATAATTACGATACCCAATCATAACATCAAATCTTTGTTGTACAATAGATTGGTGATAAGTTGTATTTTTATCAAAAGGATAAATGTTATATAACAGATAGTTCTTCAGTTTATAATTGTCGGGTTTAGCCCATTTCTGATCAAACTGCAGAAAATATGCAGGAACCCCGCCGGTTGCTCCATTTATTTCTAAAGTTGAATTTTCGTCTAATCCTCCTTTCTAAAAAATATGATGTTGTAATTCCTTTCTGTAATTCGCTGAAAGTTGGAATGGCTCATCAACATAGAAATTCTGAAATTTTGCAGCCGTTGTTGGTCCTACATCATTGGGATAATTTCCATTGGCTGTCAAGCCTGTTGTACCATTAATGATATCCCGAACCATCTCGATATCTTCTGTTACATATATGTCTCTGTATTCGTTACTGTAAAATATCACCTTGTCGATATACACATCAACATCTCCGTACCAGTAAATACTGAAGGAGACATTCATATCTTGTGTCACATTGAAACCTCGGGTCTCAAACCAGCCATATTGCGTGAATTCATCCAAATCATCGGTCGTAACAACCTGGGAGAGACCAACTGATTCTATCGGAGGTGGTACAGGTTCTTTAAAAAAGTACCTTTTCGCTTCAATCTTGGGATCATCTTCAATCAAAACCTGAGAACGATTTACAGCAATCTGGAAAACATTTTTACGGACTCCCGGGTTATGATCAACTATTCTGAGTCTGATGCTCATCCTGTAATTCAGTCCTGGGTTCGCCAAATGTGTCCATGGGATTGTACCCCACAATAACACCCCCGCTGTATGATGTTCTATAGTTGAAGCATACCTGACATTAGCTATTGGAAAGACAGATAAATCTTCAAAATTCTCACCAATCGCCTGTTGTCCACTTGGCAGATAATTGGCTTTCATCCCCCAATAACAGGTCTTGTTACCGCCGGCAGTTGTGAAACCGAAGTTGAGATCAGGTTGGATTGTTGGAATTGTGTCCCCTCCAAACTCAAGCGGATAGTAATCTGCTGAATGACCAAGTGCGTTCATGTATTTTGAGGGTAAAAAACCTGCTGATTTGCACCCCAATCTTTATGTTTCCAACCGAATCCCATATCATTCAAATAAAAATTATTGTTGGGATTTGTTTGAAGTGTGAAATTGGCATCTGTAACAAGATTGGTGAGTCCTAATTCTTGAAGCTCAGTATAGTACCAATTGATGTTTTGATTGCTATAGGCATTAATCAATGCATCGCTACGCTCTCCATCTTCAGGATGGTGAAGAGCGTTTACAACGAAGTCAAAGAATCCTATGTGTGGCATATAATCCCTCCCCGGAAGAGGTCTGTTTTGTGTATAAAACAATTCTGACATTAAGATGAAAAGTAATATCATTTTTTTCATCACGCTTCCCTTTTTTTTGTTGTGGTTTCTGTTTTTATTACTTCAAATATTGTAGTTTTAAACTTTTAGAAATCGTCTTTCCCTCATTTGTGAGTTCCAGAGTTATAAAATATATACCGCTGGATTTGACTAATCTTGTTAAGTCGAGTAATTCTGTATTTTCGCCTATCTCTCTCATAAGTGTGTTGGTGTATATCCTCTGGCCAGTTATGTCATTGATATCCAGTCTGAGTTCCCCCGCAAATGGAAGAGAGTATGTTAAGGTGGCTATTGAACTTGTTGGGTTGGGAGATATCTTAGCGGCGAGTTCTGCCGTGGGAGTATTCGATGTACTGTCCTTTACGGAAGTTGATGTTCTTGTTCCCTTGATAAAGTAAAGATTCCCGGGAGGTGAAGAAACCAAATGTTCATAGTAGCCATTCTCTCCTATACAGATATCATCTATACCATCTCCATTTACATCTCCAACTCTTCCCCCAAAATTAAGATTGTAAAATGATGAGGATGTACCGTATGCCATAACCTTTTCGTCTGCCATTGGGTCACCTCCCAGATAGAGAAACATTGTAGAATGAGGGTAGGGTCTTATATAATCATTGTAGCCATCATCATTTACATCTCCGGGAGAAAATCCTTTTGCCCATACCGCATACTGTGTGTTTATTCCTTCTTCCGGAATGAAATCGGGGGGGCGACTTCCCTTCGAAAGAACATCTGTGAACCAATCCGGGTATGTTCCTCCCTGATTACTGAATATGAGCTCACCTTTGCCATCATTATTCAGATCCGTCATCAAATGCATCCCTTCAATATGATAAAAGGTGTCTGTGATCTCATAATATTGGCTTAAATCAAAGTTTTCATTTCCGTAATACATCCGGCGTTTTACTGCAGGTGAGTCGGCAGGAGCAAATTTTTTAGACATCTGAAAGGAAAAGTCTGTTTTGCCATCACCATCGAGATCAGCAGATGAGTAAACAAGGCTTGGCACCTGGTAGGAAGTATCAGGATAAAACTGAATCAGAGAATAGTTATTCAAGTTAAAAGGGGGCTGTGTTTTGATTATATATAGACTCTTAATTCCATATGAACTATAAAGACTTGTTTTCCCGGTCACCAAAAACAATTCAGAAAATCCATCGCCATTAAAGTCAAAATAATCAAACCAGAATTCAATGTACTTGATTTGAGAATCATTCCAAGTAAATGATAAATCCACTGTTGTATCTATATCTGACCCACCAAAATAAATATCAAGAACCGGCGGATAATAACTTCCTTTTTTTTGAAGGATAATATCCCTTTTCCCATCGCGATTTATATCGCAACTTATCACAGATCGTGATGTCTCAAACGGAAATTTTACTGCTGGGACAGTCAGGATTGGATTACCACCATAAAACAGACAAGCTTTGCCTTGACTTCCTCGGTTAGAATCGAGTTCAAGGAGCAGGAAATCATCATAGCCATCGCTGTTTTGATCCCCCATATATAGAACGTACTCTGGAGCGTAGGGTGCTCTTCTTATAAAAATGTTAGTGTCGAATTGGGCACGAATTATTGTAGCACCTAATGCAAGGAGTACAAGTGTATAGACGATTTTTCGCGGATATATTTTGAGCATTTTAACTTCTAATTTATTATCATTATTTTGCTATTATTTAAAACAAAAAAAACGGAAACCCACACTTAGACACACACCGTGGCAGCTACCGCCAAGGGGTTGACTAAAAGTCGGTTTCCGTTTTAATTCCAAAACCTGATCACATGTTAAAGCTGAAATCTACAATTGTCTTCCCATAGACAATCAACTGCTTCTGATATTTCTTTTTTTTGTTTCTCCAAAACTCCTGAATAAATCTTATTTAAGTTAATTTAAATATTTCATTTATGCAATAGTTGCTTAAAAAAGCTGATAAAAAATTTTCAAGTTAACCTGAATTATAAAATTAATGGTAAATTAATACAATTAAAAAGAGAAGTCAGAGTAACTCTGGAAAGTAATTTCTTCTTTTCCACACTTTTCAGTCTTTTTGCTTGATCTGGATGCCACTAAATAATCAGGTGAGCCACCCAATTGAAATCAAATCACTCAAAAACTTCAGTCTTTCGTAAATTGTTACTTTAATTTTACAATTTTTGAATTTGAAATATTTAAATACAGCCCTTTTATCGATCCTGTTTTTTATGCCTGTCGCAGCTTATGCCCAGGGATTTGTTGTTGTATTGGGTTCCGACTATAACAGATCTGCTCTGCAGGAACTGCTAATCCAGGCACAAAATGATAAATTAAATCCTGAAATTCTCGATATAAAGCTGAAAAAAGGGATTGTTTACAGGCTTTGTACAGGATTTTTTGATGATATTAACTCTGCGATTAATTTGTGGGATGAACTCAGACAAAGAGAAAAATACAAAGATGTTTGGGTTCTCCCCGTCCCTGCAACTTTAATGACCACAATGCCTGAAATTGATCGAGAGGAATTTGCCCGTGTATATAACGACATCGCCCTAATGATCAACAGTCAGGATTATCAAGGTTTAAACCGATATATCAATCCTGCTTCAGGATTTTATGTGATGATCAATCCCGGCTCTTCCTTCCTTCCTGTTTACCTCGATTCAATTCCGGTTAATCTTGAAGATATTTTTGCAACTGGAATTTTTATCTATTTTGATGAACAGACAAAATTTGAAGCAGGTAATCTGAATTTTGGTCAACTCCCCGATTATAACTGTGAAACAGGTGAATGGTCTAAAGAAGGATGTTTTGTTCAGGGTGTCCGCTCTTTTAGCAGGATAAGCAGATGGGAATATTCACTGATGGAATATGACGACTGGGACGACAATTCTGTCCAAAAACTAAGAGAAGCTGAAAGCAAAATAATTATCAGAACAATCAACACTCAAGGTTTTGAGATCGATTTCGCTTATGAAAACGGAAAGTGGTACATTGCCGCTTTTGATCTTGCTACCGACTGTAATCAATAACTTAACCGGATTTTGATATGATCTTTAATTCAAACCTCAACCTTCTAAAAGCAATTGGGAACACCCCGTGCGTAAAACTTGAAAATATCTCGAAACTCACAAATCATGAAGTTTGGGCAAAACTTGAGTTTATGAATCCCGGGGGAAGCATCAAAGACCGCATTGCAATGTATATGGTCGAAAAAGCAGAAAAAGAGGGAAAACTTAAACCCGGGGATACAATTATCGAGAACTCCTCCGGCAATACTGCTATGGGTCTCGCGATTGTATGCCGTCAAAAAGGTTACAAACTTAAAATCGTAATCAGAAACACTACCTCAAAAGAAAAAATTAAGATGCTTGAAATAATGGGTGTGGATGTCATTAAAGTGGAGGCTTCCCTTCCCCCCGATCACCCCGATTCCTACAATAATTTTGCTTCAAAACTTGCCGCAAACGACCCGAATGTTTTTTACATCGACCAACATAACAACCTCGATAACAACGAAGCCCATTACATGTCAACAGGACCGGAAATATGGCAACAAATGAATGGTAGAATTGACTATTTTGTTGCAGGTGTTGGAACAGGTGGAACCTGTACAGGGGCAGGTAGATATCTGAAAGAAAAAAATCCTGAAATTCAGGTTATTGGTGTTGATCCCGTTGGGTCCATTTTTTACGATTATTTCAAAACCGGTAAAATTGTTGAGTCTTCAAGATATCTGATAGAAGGTTTGGGTGATGAATTTCTTATTAAAACCGCACAGCTTGAAATGCTTGACGATATGATTCAGGTAACCGACAAACAGGCTATCGAGAATACATTCCTTCTGGTTGCTCAGGAAGGCATACTTTCAGGTGGCTCCTCGGGTGCAAATATCTACGGAGTCCTAAACCTCGCAAAACGATTAAAAGAACCATCTGTTATCTGTACCGTAATCTGCGATTCAGGTTATAAATATTTAAGCACTGTTTATAACGACGATTGGCTGACTGCAAACAGTATGATTTAATTCGAAAATTTTTGCTTTAAAGCAAAATTTTTCGCTAATTTTTTGCTTATAAGCAAAAAAGTTCGTGTGTTTTTTCCGTGATCGATTAAAAATACCATTCAATTATCAGGTAGTGATGAAAGATGATATTGACATAATGAAGGATGACATCAGGGTGATCTCTGCTTCAAAATTCCTGACTGCACTAATTTAAAATAAAAATTACCAGTTTCAGGAAGGTGGTGCTTAATCTTGCAAAACAACTAAAAGAGACCTCTGTGATCAGCAAGAAATCAACTTATTAGTTTTTCCAGTCCTTTAATAAACTGATTGAAACTCTTGTTTCTATTCGATTCAAGATTCATATGTAATGAAATCTTTTGCGATACCTCCCCCTTACTGAATCCAGGAATTATCTTTTTTAATTCTTGAACAGCATGGGCTTCATCAGGATCTCTAAAAGTTGACTTATTCTTATATTTAGTTGCCTTGGTGGATGGATAAGCTTTCTCCACCGCAACT
Source organism: Ignavibacteriales bacterium (assembly GCA_016707285.1). Classification (GTDB taxonomy): domain Bacteria; phylum Bacteroidota; class Ignavibacteria; order Ignavibacteriales; family Ignavibacteriaceae; genus UTCHB3. Next base: position 190,420 of record JADJIA010000003.1, on the reverse strand, counting down.
AAATCGCCGACAAACCAGCCTTCAAGTTCGCGACTTACAATTCTGATCACCTTATCACAAACGACATCGGCTGGTATAGAAGATTCAATTTTTTGTTTCAACTCTTTACAATCCTCAAAGTCTTTATCCACCAATATCAGGACTTTGTACTCATCGGGCATTTTCGAATATGCTTTTAATTTTCGTGGAATTGACTTTAGTAGATCAGTTTTCCCACTATGGACCCTGACGAAACAATTTTCGTCCAATTTATAGTCCGGAGTTAATAGAGATGGTAAAAGGGTATTGAGTACATTTTTTATACTTGGTTCTTCTACCAGAATTTCAATGATTTTCAATAGGATTGCTCCCCTTAAGATAACCTTGCTTCCACAATTGCCCTAAAGGTTCTCCCTCTTGAACCATTTTTTCAACTATTTCCGTTTCTGAGGCCTTTTTTATTATAGAGAAGCCGGATTCCTTTGTAAGCCAGTATACTTCCTCTATATTCAAAGCATTAACAAACTCAGGTGAATGCGTCGATATAAATACTTGACCGCCATTGTTGGCATATTCTCGGAATTCTTCAGCCAGTTGATTCATTAATGCATGATGAAGAAAATTCTCCGGCTCTTCAATACAAAGCAATGGATAAGGCACAGGATCATGAAGCAAAATCAGGTATGCAAACATTTTCAGCGTACCGTCAGAAACATATCTTGCTATGAAGGGATCCCTGAATGAACCATCTTTAAACTTAAGTACAATTCTGCCGTCAATAGTGTCATTAGCTGTGACTCCTTCAATTCCCGGTACTCTTTTTTTCATTTTTTCGAGTATTTTGCTGAATATCTCAGGATGATTTGAGTAAATAAATTGTGTCACAGCAGCAAGATTCTCCCCCTCACTTGATAGATGTTCACTTATTGTCAACTCTTGAACGGTTCTCGAAGCTTGAATGTGGAAATTAGAGACATACCAATTCTCCAATAGCCTGCGGAACGATGCCACTGCCTTAAACTTTTGAAATTGACCGAGTCCCTTTAATGCAAGAATATCCGGTGAATCAAGAAACTGCTCCTCCCTCTTTTCCTGAGCACCTTCTTTACCATATTCATCTTCATTTATTATCGCCTGTCCCTTCCCCTTCGAGAAATCAAGAAATCTCCATGGCCTTCCATGACCTCCGCCGCCTCTTCGATAACTCAAGATTTCTTTTAATACTATAGGTGAATTGTCTTCTTCCCCAATCTGTAAGAAATAAGTAATTAAAGGAGGTTTCTTTGTAGTGTCCTCTCTAAAATTTCGAAATTTGATTTCAACCTCTATAGGAGGTTTTTGATCTCTCGAAATCACCTCAATCATACCACCGCGTTTTGTTAAAGCATATTTTACATTATGCTTAAGGGAATCACTTAAGAATCCAATTGCATCAAACAGCGTGGATTTTCCTGATCCATTTGCACCCAAGAATACCGACAGATTTTTAATATCTCTGATCTCAACATCTTTTAGTGCTTTGTAATTTCTGATTCTTATCTGTTCTATCTTCATTTCGATTCCATTGCATCATTTTAAAGTGAACTGTCTTGCTATAGCTCAACATTAAGAAAAATAGTGTGATTCTACTACAATTTTTTTGAAAATTATTGGATTATTGGATTACCCTCTATTCCTCAAAAATTGAAACATCTCCGGCACCCCGTCTCACAATAATCGGCTCATCGGTGCTTAGATCAATTACACTTGAAGGCTTATTTGCAACATAGCCGGCTGAAAGCATAACATCAACTGCAAATCCGAGAACTGCTTCGATTTCATCCGGTTTTGAGAGAATTTCCCCTTTTCTGTTGGTAGTGGAAGTACTCACAATCGGATGCCCCAATTCCCTTGCAAGCTCTATTGCTATGGCATGATCAGGAACCCGGATACCAACTGTTTTTCTTTTCGACCAAAGCCTTTTTGGGACTTCGCGCGCAGCAGGAAGAATAAATGTGTAGGGACCCGGCAGTAATTTCTTCATATTCTTGTAGGCATAATCGGATACACGGGCGTAAGTAGAGATATCTTTTAGATCCGGTACGATAAAACTGAATAGCTTATCCCTCGACTCATTTTTTACCATCCAGAGTTTTTCCAGTGCTCCTTTGGCATAGATACTACACCCGATACCGTAATATGTGTCGGTAGGAAAGATAACCAGTTCACCTGCTTCTAATGATTCAGCAGCCTTCGTGATGAACCGCTTTTGTGGTGTAATCGGATGAAGTTCGTAGAGATCCATCTATTTCAATTCAGAAAATCAAAAAATAACACACCAAAATACAATAATTCATCAATTCTATCCTCAATTCCACAATAGATCATTCCTATCATATACCAAAAAAATAAAAAAAGGCTGCCCTAAAAAGAACAGCCTTATAAATCATTAAAGCATCAAACTTCAGTATCAAATCATTCAGATTGAAAAACCATAATACCTGATAATTAATACTTAATACCTAAAAAAAGATCAGGTTCCTGCAGAATAATCATCCATGTATTCAACTTGTTCCGGAGTAAGAGTATCAATAGCATAACCCTGAGTTGCAAGTTTAATACCGGCGATATGCTGATCCTGTGATTCAGGAATGTCATATACCTTATTATCAAGTTTGTTGCCGGCTTTGTGTTCATTTGCCAGACGAACCTGAGACATAAACTGATTTGCGAATGACATATCCATCACTTCTGAAGGGTGACCTTCAGCAGCAGCAAGATTTACAAGTCTGCCCTGAGCTAGAAGATATATCTTTCTGCCATCAGCAAGGGTATATTCTTCGTTGTTCGGACGAACTGTTCTTTTTGAAACTGCGAGAGCTTCAAGATCATCAATGTTGATTTCGCAATCATAATGACCGGTGTTGCAAATGATTGCTCCATCTTTCATTGCTTCAAAGTGTCTTTTAACAATGATGTCTTTGATTCCTGTAGCGGTAATGAATACATCACCGATAGCAGCGGCATCATCCATTTTCATAACTCTCATACCTTCAAGGGTAGCTTTAAGAGCTGCAGTTGCTTTAACTTCAGTTGCGATAACATTACATCCCATGCCCTGGGCTCTTCTTGCAACGCCACTTCCGCAGTGACCGTAACCGGCTACAACGAAATTTTTACCTGCGAGAAGGATAGAGGTTGCTCTGAGAATACCGTCGAGTGAAGACTGTCCGGTTCCGTAAACATTATCAAAATCCCATTTTGTTTCAGCATCATTAACAGCGATAACAGGATATTTAAGTGCACCTGCATCAGCCATTGCTCTAAGTCTGTGAACACCGGTGGTTGTTTCTTCTGTTCCACCAATGATGGTTGGGATAAGTTCGGGGAATTTGTTGTGTACAGTGAAGATAAGATCAGCACCATCATCAAGTGTCAGGTTTGGTTTCATGTCAAGGGTTCTCTCTATACACCAGTAGAACTCTTCAACATTCATTCCATGCCATGCATAAATTTCTTGACCTGCAGCTGCAAGAGCGGCTGCGATGTCATCCTGAGTTGAAAGAGGGTTACAACCACTCCATGAAACCTGTGCTCCGGCAGCGGAGAGAGTTTCGATGAGTACTGCGGTTTCTTTTGTTACATGAAGACAGCCGGCAATTTTATAGCCTGCAAGCGGTTTTGTAACTGCAACTTCTTTTCTGATCTGCATCATAACAGGCATTCTTGATTCTGCCCATTCGATTTTCATTCTTCCCTGTTCGGCAAGAGAAATGTCTCTTACTTTGTAATGTCCTTGTTTGTGGTCCATTAAATATAACTCCTGAATTCTAAAATTCTTGTTAACTATTAATTATTGTATTTTTTAAATGCATCAACGAGATCAAGTTTCTCCCATGTGAAACCGTCTCCACTTCTACCAAAATGACCATATGCAGCGGTTGCTCTGTAAACAGGTCTTCTCAGCTGAAGTCTCTCAATTATTCCTTTAGGTGTAAGATCAACTTCTTTTGCGATCATATTTGCAATGGCTTTGTCAGCAATTTTCCCTGTACCGAAGGTATCAACAAAAATTGAAACCGGCTCAGCAACACCAATTGCATAAGCGACCTGGATAAGGCACTCTTTTGCAAGTCCGGCAGCTACAACATTTTTAGCGATGTGACGGGCTGCATATGTTGCACTTCTGTCCACTTTTGAAGGATCTTTTCCGGAGAAGGCACCACCACCATGAGGAGCCCATCCTCCGTAGGTGTCAACGATAATCTTTCTTCCCGTTAGCCCGGTGTCACCATGTGGTCCACCAATTTCAAATCTGCCGGTTGGGTTGATGTGAAATTTTGTGTTTTCATCGAGAAGGTTTGCAGGGATTACCGTTTTAATCACATGCTCCATAACCTCTTTTTTTATCGTTTCCTGGCTTACATCACTGTCGTGCTGAGTTGATATTACAACAGCATCAACACGAAGTGGTGTTTTATCGTCAGAATACTCAACTGTCACCTGCGATTTTGAATCAGGTCTCAACCAGCTCATCATTCCGTTGTTGGCTTTTCTTATCTCGGCAAGTTTTGCAACGAGTTTATGAGAAAGGACAATCGGTAATGGCATTAATTCTTCCGTTTGATCACATGCAAATCCGAACATGATACCCTGGTCACCAGCTCCACCGGTATCAACACCCATCGCGATGTCGCGAGATTGTTCGTGCATAACATTTACAATTCCAACACTTTCAGCGGCAAATTTGTATTCTGATTTGGTATATCCTATTTCTTCAATCGTCTGTCTTACAACTTTGTTAAGATCGATATACGCGTTTGTGGTTATCTCGCCACCAACTACTACCAACCCTGTGGTAGCATAAGTTTCGCAAGCCACTCTTGAGTTTGGATCCTGAGCGTAAATCGCGTCAAGAACCGCATCAGAAATAGCATCACACAATTTATCGGGGTGCCCTTCGGACACAGATTCAGATGTGAAATAAAATGACATCTATGGTTTCCTTGTTATTCTAATTAATTAAAATCAATTTCGGAAGAATCACCGGTGTTAACCCTCGTGAATTTTCCGCGTAAAAATGAATTGGCGCCAATAAGTGAATCCTCAAAGATGCAGCGCACCACTTCTGCATGTGGGCCTATTATCGAATTTTTAACCACCGAATCAGTGATTTTTACCCCTTCAGAAACGGTCACAAACGGACCAACAACCGAATTTTCAATCAAAGCCGATGAATGGATATAACATGGAGGATTTATCACAACTTTTCCACTGCCATTCGAATCATGATGCTTTGATAATAAGAACCTGTTTGTTTCCAATAAAGTTTCCGGTTTACCACAATCGTACCAGCCATCCACAGTAAAGGGTACCATCTCTTCTCCCTGATCAAGCATCATTTGTAATGCATCGGTCAGCTGAAACTCACCCCTTGTTCTTCGGTTGTTCTCAATATTTGACCGCAAGCATTCAGCAAGTTTCTGTGAATTTTTGATGTAATACAAACCAACAATTGCCATGTTGGAGGGGGGAACTTCAGGTTTTTCAACGAGCTGTTTGATTTTTCCATTTTCGATTATGGCTACACCAAATCTTTTGGGGTCATCAACATATTTTAATCCGAGAGCATTTGCACCGAGTGCTATTACGGCATCCAAATCCACATCAAAAATTGTATCCCCGAGAATTATGAATATCTCATCGTTTCCAAAAGTATGAGCAGCCTGATAAATTGCATGCCCCAAACCCTCTTGTTTTTTTTGCTCAACGAAAATAGAATCCATCTCAGGGAAGTTCTTTTCAACATACTGTTTTATCATTCCGCCGAGGTGACCGGTAACAAAAGTTGCCTCTTTGATCCCTGAATCAAGAAGTTTTTGCAAAATATGCCCAAGAATCGGTTTATCACCAACAGTAAGCAGAACTTTAGGAATGGTATTAGTGTGTGGTTTTAATCGACTGCCAATTCCGGCAACCGGTATTATTGCTCTCATTAAGAATTTTTTTTAAGTGAACAACAAAGATATTTAATTTTCTGCTCGTAAACAATTTGAAACAAACAGCTTATATTATTTGTGATCTGTGAACAGGGCAAATTTTCAAGCAAAGTGAGGTTAGAAGTCCAGTTGAATGAGTTTAGATAGTACTCAATCCCTTTAATTCAGCAAACCTTTCTTTTGTTTCCATTTTCCGATTAGGTAGTTGATACCATACGCCGATAAAACCAAATAGAATGGAGTTATTGGAAGTTTAAATCGGGCACTACTGCCCAGCGTCCCAACTACCAGGGTAAAATATATAATCATACCCAGGAGCATCACCAATTCCTTGATCCTGCCATCTAAATAAAGCTTCCATGAACCAACAACTGCCAATAAATAGGATATTATAAGAAAGATCATCACCGAACCACTGGCAATTAATGTCCCAATTTTCCTGTCCTCCAAAAAGTAACCTATTTGTGAAAATTGTGACACACCATAACGGTTTTTACCCAGCACAGAAGTCCCCTCCAACCCCAGTATTGAGGATATCTGATAAGATGATAAGGAAGTATAGATGTTCACACAACCCGAAAAGTAATTTTGAATAAATTTTACAGGTTCTTGCTTAATCAACTTAAAAGCAACACTTTTTTCGGTTTTGTCAAGTATAAATGGATTTTTGATATCTGATCCACCCGCGTCCTTGACTTTATCTTGAAGCATCTTGTGTGTTGAGTCAGGATGCATTTGATATTGATTGTTATAGATTGATCCAACAAAAATGTAGAGTAAATTGTACCCACCATTGGTTGATAAACCAAAATGATCATACAACTTATAATTTCGAATCAACCATGGGGATAATGTGATTAAAAGGAAACATAAAAATAGCAGGACACTCTTTGTCTTTTCAATCCAGGTTACTTTCAAATAAAGAAAGAGCGAAATGACAACAGGGATAAAAAGGAAATTTGCTGCAGGTCTGAAGTACATCGAAAGACCCAGAAATACCGCTGCCACAACTAATAATTGCGGTTTATGTTCCGTTAAATATCGTAAGAAGAAAAGGAAAAAGAGAAGTAACAATGGGATGAATAAATTTTCACTAAATAATGTTTGAGTGTAAACTATCTGATGAGGTTCTATTGCTAAAAGAAGTGTCGAAAAAGAGCAATTTTTTCTGTGAACAGTTTTTTCGTGATTTGATATAACAAAACAACTGAAAATGTTGAGATGAAGCAGTTTAAGAAAAGTTCAACCCATGGTTTCACCCCAAAGATTGAATAGACAGCAGCCAAAAACGCAGGAAACCCGGGTGCCCAAAATGTCTCTCCATTATCATATCCTTCCATCATGCCTAATGCCATATTTTGGTATGAAGCACCATCTGTGAGCAGAAGTTTACCACTGACTATATTTTCATCCCAGGGCTGAAACGATATAAAAGCTCCCAGCCTTAAACCAAGAGCCAGAATTAATATCAAATAGATATGGTTATCCTTTTGGGTCAAGAATTTGGGCTTTTTAAGGAATGAAGTGAGAGAGTTGAAAACGATGATATCCTCGTATTTGAGAATTAATATTATTTTACCAAATAAATTTCGTAAAATTCCTCGAAAAAAAATGACAATTCAATCAAAAATCTCAAATCTTTTTAACATCCAATACCCAATCATTTCCGGCGGGATGGTTTGGGTCTCCGGCTGGCGTCTTGCTTCTGCTGTTTCTGAGAGTGGAGGCTTGGGTCTTATCGGTGCCGGATCAATGAAATCTGACCTGCTACGGGAACATATAATTAAATGTAAAGCAGCCACTTCAAAACCGTTTGGTGTTAATCTGCCGCAATTAAGAGAGGATATTTCTGACCTGATTGATGTGGTGATTGAAGAGAAAATTAAAATAGTATTTACTTCTGCAGGTCATCCCGGAAAACATATTGAGCGACTAAAATCAGGTGGGGCTACTGTTGTTCATGTGGTTTCAAACATAAAACAGGGTCTAAAATCCCAGGAGGTTGGATGTGATGCGGTTGTTGGAGAAGGTGTGGAAGCCGGGGGACATAACGGACCCGATGAAATTACAACCTTATGCCTCATCCCACAATTGGTGGATTCGCTTCAAATTCCTGTGATAGCTGCCGGTGGAATTGCTGATGGTCGTCAAATTGTTGCCTGCCTGGCTTTGGGTGCCTCAGGTGTTCAAATAGGTACCCGTTTTGCCGCATCCGTGGAATCATCAGCTCATGAACTTTATAAAAAGTTGGTAGTTGAATCAACTGACAACGGGACAATTCTTGGGCTTCGAAATGCGGGACTTGCAAGGATGATAAAAAATCCCTTTTCACTAAAAGTCATTGATCTTGAAAAAAGAGGCGCAACCAAAGAAGAAATAATTGAGACTCTTGGTAGAAAACGAGAAATGATGGGCATCTTCGAAGGCAACTATGAAGAAGGACAATTTGAAGCCGGGCAGAGTTCCGGTCTTATTAAGGAGATTCTGCCCGTTCACGAAATTTTTCAGAAATTATTGCAAGAGATCAACACCGCAAAAACTTCTTTGAATTAAAGCTTTGCTCCGGAATCAAAGATATAATCAGGGAGCCCCTGGTCTAATCCAGCCCTCTTGACCTGAGCAGCGCATCAACTTTTGGTTCTCTGCCACGGAATTTTTTGTAATTTTCCATGAGATCAACACTTCCAAGAGGTTCAAGGATGTATTTTCTGTAATCCGAAGCGGTTTTTTGATCAAATATTCCCTTCTCTTCAAAAGCTTCAAAACCATCGGCATCAAGCACTGCAGCCCATAGGTAACTGTAATATCCTGCCTCATAACCCCATGTTGCTATGTGAAGGAAGTTGGTGCTCATATATCTCGGCAAAAATTCAGGGAGAATTCCCATCTTCTTCAGAGACTCATTCTGAAATTGGGTGACATCTCTCTCTGTCGCATCTGTTAATGTATGCCAGTCCAAATCAAGAATTGAAGCTGAGATATATTCACCTGTCTCAAAACCCTGGTTAAATTTACCGGCGTTGTTGATTTTGGTAATTAACTCGTCAGGCATCACCTCTCCGGTGGTGTAGTGTTTTGCATACATTTTTAATACATCCGGTTGAAGAGCCCATTTCTCCATAATCTGGGATGGAAGCTCCACAAAATCCGCAGGAACAGATGAAGACCCCGGGTAAGTTACTTTTGCAAGTAGAAAATGAATTGCATGCCCAAACTCATGGAAAAGTGTTCTCACCTCATCAAGACTGATCAAAGCAGGTTTATCGGCGGTTGGTTTTGAGAAGTTTCCAACATTGTAAACTACCGGAGCTATAAAATTACCATTGATATTTGATTGCAACCGGAAATTTTCGCACCACGCACCATTCGTTTTGCTTTCTCTCGGATAATAATCTGTATATAAAATCCCAATGTGTTTGCCGTCCGCCTCACGAACTTCAAATACACGAACATCGGGATGGTAAACTTCAATGTCAGGTCTTGGAACAAACTGAACCCCAAATAATTTTGTCGATACAGCAAAAACTCCGCTCAAAACATTTTCAAGTTTGAAGTAAGGTCTCAGCATCTCTTCATCCATGTCATATTTGGCTTTTTTCACCTTTTCAGCATAAAACCACCAATCCCATGGTTCGAGTTTAAATTTTCCACCTTCCAAATCAATGATCTTTTGCATCTCATCAACTTCACTCTGTGCTCTTTTTACTGTCGGTTTCCAGACATCATACAAAAACTTATAAGCATTTTCAGGGGTTTTTGCCATCTTCTTTTCAAGTATAAAATCAGCATAATTTTTGTAACCCAATAAATTTGCTTTTTGAACTCTAAGTGAAACCATCCTGGAAAGCACTTTTTTATTATCAAGTTCATCATTGTTATTTCCACGATTTACATACGCATTATACATCTTTTCCCGGAGGTCTCTTTTTTCTGAAAACTGTAAAAATGGCAGAAGCGTCGGTTTGTCGATTGTGAAAACCCATTTCCCGGTAAGCCCCTTTTCTGATGCTTTAACTGCAGCAGCAGAGATCATATCATCAGAGAGACCGGCAAGTTCGGCTTTGTTTTCAACAATTAAATAAAATTTTGCGTTTTCTTTCCGAACATTATCACCAAAAAGAACATTTAATTTTGAAAGCTCTTCATTAATTGCTCTGAGTTTGTTTTTTTGTTCTTCGTTCAGATTCGCTCCTCCACGAACAAAATCCAGATAATAACTCTTCAACAGCAGGCTTTGCTCTTCGTTCAGTTTTTCACTCTCGCGTGCATCGTAAACAGCTTTGATCCTCTTAAAGAGTTTTTCATTCAGATAGATATCATCTCTGTGTTTTGCCGTCATAAGTGCAAACTTCTCTGCAAGTACCTGCATTTCATTGTTTGTTATAACAGAAACGAGATTTTGGAAAGTCCTGTCAACCTTAAAAAGAAGAGCACCTGAGAGTTCAAGTGCCTCAATCGTATTTTTGAAATTGGGCACTTCCCTGTTGGCAACTATTTTGTCAATCTCAATATCATGTTGTCTTATTCCCTCTTCATATCCCGGAAGGTAATGTTCGAGTTTTATTTCTGTAAATGGGGGGGTACCAAATGGAGTTTTCCACTCCTTAAAAAATGGATTATTTGAATTGTTCACGGTGTTTTTTTGTCCATAATTTGATAAAAACATCATTGCCACTATTAAAAGGCTAAATATCGCTGTTTTCATATTGCTGCTGTTTTATTGTTTTTTAAAATGTCTGCAAATCGGCAAACTCAACTTCAAATATATCAAATTTCTCCCTCCTGATTAATCCCCTCTGTGTGCTCTGAGGGCTCTGTGGTTTATTCCCTCGCTTTTCGTTAATTTTATTGTTGATATTTTCTAAATTTCTACTTAAAACAGGCACAGTCACTATGAAGACTTTTGATATTTTCGACAAGTTTGAGAAAAGACATATCGGACCGAACGAAAACGAAATTAAATTAATGCTCGAAACAATCGGAGTTGATTCAGTGGATCAACTAATCGATGAAACAGTTCCCCCCCATATCCGCTTAAAAGAACCCCTTCCCGAATTTGATGCTCTTTCTGAAAATGGTTTCATTGAGTACTTAAGAAATGCCGGCGAAAAAAATACCATTGCTAAATCCTACATCGGAATGGGATACTACCCTACAGTTATCCCCGCTGTTATTCTAAGAAATGTAATTGAGAATCCGGGTTGGTACACACAATACACCCCTTATCAAGCGGAAATAGCACAAGGCAGACTGGAAGCTTTGATGAATTTCCAAACAATGGTTGCAGACCTCACAGCACTTCCAATCGCAAACGCATCGCTCCTCGATGAAGGCACTGCTGCATCCGAAGCAATGTTGATGTTTTTTGCAAACAAAACCAACAAATCAGCCATTAAATTTTTTGTTGATGAGGATATCTTCCCTCAAACTCTTGAAGTCTTAAAAACCAGAGCCACACCAAAGAAAATAGAACTTGTAACGGGTGACTACACTAAATCAATCATAGATGAATCCTTTTTTGGTCTCATTCTTCAATACCCTTCGGGCAAAGGGGAAGTAAAAGATTACAAAGAATTTATTGAAAATGCCAAAGCTGTAAATGTGCCAACAATAGTTGCAACCGACTTAATGGCGCTTGCCCTTTTAACACCTCCGGGTGAGTTTGGTGCCGAAGTTGCAGTGGGTTCTTCTCAAAGATTTGGTGTCCCAATGGGATTTGGCGGTCCTCATGCAGCATTTTTTGCTTGTACTGACAAGTACAAACGCGTGATTCCCGGCAGGATTATAGGGGCATCCACCGATGCAGCAGGAAATCTTGCTTACAGAATGGCTCTCCAGACCCGTGAACAACATATTAGAAGAGAAAAAGCAACGAGCAACATCTGTACTGCCCAGGTTCTCCTGGCAATTACTGCCTCAATGTACGCAGTTTATCACGGTGCCGAAGGAATTTATCAAATCGCATCAAGAATCCACAGCTTCACAGGATTGTTAAATCTTGCTCTAGAGGATCTGGGGTTCAAACAAACAAATAAAGAATTCTTTGATACTCTAAATATTCAGATGACCCCTGAGCAGGCAACAAAAGTCAGATACGAAGCTGAAAGTTTGAACATAAATTTCCGCTATTTTGAAAATGGAAATGTTGGAATATCCCTCCACCAGACCACCAAAATTATGGACCTGATCGAGATCATTTCGATTTTCACTACTGCCTTCGAATTAAATGATTTTAGCGTAAATCTTTCAGAACTTAAAGAAAATGTTCCTGCTGATTACCCGGCTCCATTTTCAAGAAGTTCAAGCTACCTGACGCATCCGGTATTTAAAAAATATCATTCGGAGACCGAATTTCTTCGTTACATCAAAAAACTCGAAAACAAAGACCTCTCTTTGGCCCATTCGATGATTCCGCTTGGTTCCTGCACAATGAAATTGAATGCAACCTCCGAGATGATTGGTATAACTATGCCACAGTTTACAAGTATCCATCCGTTTGCACCGGTGAATCAGGTTGAAGGCTATAAAGTCATCATCGATGACCTTTCGATGCACCTCGCAGAAATTACCGGCTTCCCGGGAGTTTCGTTGCAACCAAATTCAGGAGCTCAAGGCGAATATGCCGGTTTGATGGTCATCAGAGAATATCTCATCAGTCGTGGTGAAACTCAGCGTGATATCGTACTTATTCCTTCATCCGCACACGGAACCAATCCCGCAAGTGCTGTTATGGCAGGGATGAATGTTGTGGTTGTTGCCTGTGATGAACATGGTAACATCGATGTTGATGATCTCAAAAAGAAGGCTGAAGAACACAAAGACAATCTCGCCGCTTTGATGGTAACTTATCCCTCAACGCATGGAGTTTTTGAAGAATCAATCATCGAAATTTGTGAAGTGATTCACAAGTTTGGTGGACAGGTTTATATGGATGGAGCAAATATGAACGCTCAGGTTGGCCTCACCTCTCCGGCTACAATCGGAGCGGATGTTTGTCACTTGAATCTCCATAAAACTTTTGCTATTCCTCATGGAGGCGGGGGCCCGGGTGTTGGACCAATCTGCTGCGCAGAGCACCTGAAACCGTTCCTCCCTTCCCATTCCGTAGTTAAAACAGGAGGTGAAAAGGGAGTTACTGCGATTTCTGCATCACCATTTGGCAGTGCACTCGTTTTGATAATTTCTCTCGGCTACATAAAAATGCTCGGCTCTGAGGGATTAACCAATGCTACCAAAATTGCAATCCTGAACGCTAATTACATTAAAACCAGACTTGCGAACCACTACAAAACCCTCTACTCCGGTAATAATGGAAGAGTCGCTCATGAAATGATCCTGGATATGAGAGAATTTAAACATTCTGCTCATGTGGAAGTGGAAGATATGGCAAAGAGATTAATGGACTATAGTTTCCATGCTCCTACTGTTTCCTTCCCTGTTGCAGGTACCCTGATGGTGGAACCAACTGAAAGTGAATCACTTTATGAACTCGACAGATTCATCGAAGCAATGATCAAAATCAGAGAAGAAATCGCCGAGATCGAAAATGGTAACTTTGACGGTTCTGATAATGTCTTAAAAAATTCCCCTCACACAATGCAAGAACTGATTGCAGACGAGTGGAATCATTCCTACAGTAGAGAAAAAGCAGGCTACCCGCTTGCGTCTCTAAGATCGGGTAAATTCTGGCCCACCGTTAAAAGAGTTAACTCTGCAATCGGTGACAGAAACCTTATCTGCACCTGCAACCCAATCGAAGATTATATGTAAATTCTTCCTTTTTTATTAGTCAGAGGCTGCCCTGATCCGGCAGCCTTTTTTTATATCTTTTTAACCCGAATAACACACTTTTAATCCTGCTTAATTATTATATTTCGATTTTAAATTTGGAGCAAAGCCATGGAAATTTGTGAACTTCTTAAATCTGCGAAACATATCTGTGTAGTTGGCATTTCCGATAAACCGGGAAGAGACAGTGGCAGAATAGCCCTTATGCTCAAAAAAGAGGGTTATCATGTCACCGGCATCCACCCGACTCTTACTGAATTTGCCGGAATAAAGGTTTATCCTTCCCTTACCGATGTGCCGGGTGATATAGATATCGTTGATGTTTTTATGAACTCTTCACGAATACCACAAATTATTGAGGATGTGCTCACTGTAAAACCCAAAACCCTTTGGCTCCAACAAGGGATCAGGAATGATGAAGCTGTGGCGCCAGTTGCTGAATCCGGAATTAATGTAATTCAAGACAGATGCATCGCAATTGAATACAGATTTTGTTCCGTTACAAATAAAACAGTCGATAACTCCGGAACAACTGCTTGATTAGATACTCCATCCTCCTGATCGGTTTAGTTATTTTATCATTCCCTTTATCCGGTCAGTCTTATCTTCCCTCATCGGAGATTGTTGTCGACTCGATCAGTATCAGAGGAAATTCGATTACTGACAGTGATATAATTCTGGCTGAGTTAACATTCGACAGGGGTGACCTCGTCGATTCTCTTGTACTCGAGTTCAACAGAAAAAGAATCTATAGCCTTCAACTCTTTACCTCTGTTGAGATGTTGATCTTTCAAAAAGATTCCCTCAACCACCTTGTTATAGATGTGAGGGAGAGCTGGTATATCTACCCCATCCCCTTCATCGACAGAAATGATAAAGACTGGACCAAACTCTCTTATGGTCTCGATCTCAAAATATTCAATTTTCGCGGACGAAATGAACTCCTCTCTGCCAAAGTGAAACTTGGCTACGACCCCGGGTATTCTCTATTTTACAATATCCCCTATCTCTTCAGAGATGAAAAAATTTCGCTCCAGACCGATTTTAGCTACTCAACACGAAAAAACAAAAGTGACATAGCTGATATCCTCTATGGCGAATCTTTTAAACAGGAAGTTTTTAGAGCAGTTGTCTCTGTTGGAAAAAGAATTTCGCTTTTTCACAGGATATCAGTGTTTGGCGGATTTAACTACATCGAAACCCCAAGATATATCAGAGGTGTAAACGCTACATCATCAAATATCGATCGTTATGGATTTGCAGGTATAAGATATAATTATGACACACGAAATCTGAACATAGCACCCACAGATGGAATCTATTTTTCAACCGAATACACCCACAAAGGTTTTGGGAACAGTGAAGTTGATTATGGTATCTACAGTTTCGATTTCAGGGAATACAGAAAAATCTCCGGTATCGTCCATGCCAAATGGAGAATCGCTCTCAGAGAAGCATTTGGGAAAAGCATCCCGTTCTACGATATTTCAATTCTAGGTGTTGACGACAGGGTTAGAGGTCACTACAACACAAAATATGAAGGTAACGGGATGATTACAACCTCCCTTGAGACCTATTTTAACATCCTCGAAGAATTTCCTCTTGAGTTTAAACTCCCGGTCGTTCCGCGAAGCCTCACGAGGTATAAAATCAATTTTGGTTTTCAGTTTTTCATCGATGCCGGAATTTCCCGTCCATCTGAAAGTGGATATCATTTTAATGCCATGCAAAAGGGCTACGGTTTTGGTATCACCCTCGCCGTTCTCCCATACAATATTGCCAGAGCTGAAATAGCTTTTAATGAAGAAGGTAAATCACAAATAATTCTTGACATTGGACTCTCTTTTTAATTTGGAAAACCCCTACAAAGATATTCTCCTCGCTAAATGTGATGAGATTGGTCAACTTTTGGCAACCGAAATCCACAAACTGGATGTCCCCTTCACCGTGGGTTCTGCCATTAACGAAAAAAATATCTATCACGCAATTCTTTCAGTAGTGGAAACCGCCGGTAAAAAATTGGAGCTGTGAATGTTTGGTTCAGTCCTAAAAAAAACAGTTTCAAAATCACAACTGATAAAACAAAGGATGAAATTCTCTCGAAGATCTATTCTACCCTGGAAGTCACTTCCCCAATTGCAGTGGCACACTCAACTGACCTTTCCGGCCACCATATTTTTACAGACGGCTCATTCAACGGGAAAAAAGCAGCCTGGGCTTATGTTATTCTGAAAGATGGCAAAAAACTTTCCAATGCCTCCGGTGTTATCGAAGACCCTCAACACCGTTCATCCTATCAGATCATCGGTGAATTTACCGCAATTATTGAAGCGTTGAAAAAATGTGACAGCATGAACATCGCCTCTGTTACTCTTCACTACGATCTTGATCTCGCAGGTAAAATCGCCACAGGAAGATATAATGCAAAAGCTCCCGTTTCACAATTTTATCTAAATGCACTTAAAAATGTTAAGGTTATCGTCAACTGGAACAAGGTAAAAGCTCATTCAGGAGTTGAATGGAACGAATATGTTGACAAGCTCGCAACTCGTGCTCTTGCCCCTAAAACCAGCCTCTCCCTCGACGAACTCTTTGACCGGGAATTTAATGTTAATTCCTGACCCTGCCAAGGGGCGTCCAATTTCCTTGATTTTTTAATGGAACTTTTTCCCGTTTTATTTTGTCTAATACATTAGGATGGGCAAAAGTTTGTGATTGAGGTAACATTTGTGTGTTATAACCTCTTTTTTTTCACTTTCATTTTGGTATTATCAAAAAAAACCGTAAATTTTCAAGAAAAAAATGGAGTCTTTTATATTTCTTAGCTACACAATTGATTAATAACGACGGGACAGCCATAGTTGCACCAAATGTTACATTTTGCGTTTATTAATATTTATTCACTAATTCGTTGGAGTAGCGATGAAAAGCGTAGTAGCAAAAATCGAAAACCCATTATCTGATCTTATTTCAGACGAAATCTATGATCTTCTTTCAAGTCACTATTTAATTGACGACAAAGCAGTTCGTGATTATCAGATCAGAAAGAAATTCAAACAATTGAGAGCCGGTAAAGTCTCCGCCGGAGATGCTATCGATACTATTCGTGAGGAATATCCTTACTTACAGTTTGATACAATCCGCAAGATTGTTTACCAGATAAGCAAGTAACACTCAATTTAACATTTGTTTTATATCCCTGTCTTGTATATATTGCTCAGGTGATTGAAATTTATTTGTTATAGTTTTGTTCATCAGTTCTTCCCTGACTGGTGAACCACTTAAGTTGCCCGGTAATTCCCATTGCCGGGCTTTTTATAATTATCAGGAATTAGAACATGGCAAAAAAAGTACAAGGAAGAACTGCACCTAAGCAACTTCCCTTGTGGAAGAACCCTTCCCCATTTAAAATCTATTTTGACTCAACTAACTATATCCTCCTCGCAGTTGGTATGTTTGCCCTCGTCATCGGTTTTGTGCTCCTTTCTCAAAAACCATGGGATTCACCCTCGGCTCTTGTTACCGCACCTTTAGTGCTGATCGCAGCTTATATAGTAATTCTACCCGCTGCTATTCTCTTTAGATCAAAAGGCAAAAGCCCGGTAGAAACCAAAGAGCAGCAGTGATATGTTCCTTGCCAAAGTGCATGGGAATGTGGTTTCCTCTGTAAAAAACAAGGAATTAAACGGACAGAAACTCCTGCTCGTCAGGAAGATTGATCTGGATGGTTCTTATATGGATGAAAAAGACATTATTGCCATCGATTTTTCGTCTGCCGGGCCCGGTGACATCGTAATGGTAACACAAGAAGGTGATGCCGTTCAACAAATAATACAAAACAAAAAATCCCCCGTCCACACGATTATTGTTGGTGTAGTGGACAAAATATCCGTAACCGCATAAAAGTTATATGCAGTCGATTCCCCTCGAAGAATATATTGCTCTCCGTCGATTATTAAACTGCAAACATATCGGAATTGTGCGTCTTCGCTCAATGATTGATGCCATCGGTTCAGGAACTCAACTGATCGACACTCCACCCAAAAACCTGCTTCATATCGAAAAAATGACTGACCTTGTAATTAAAGGTTTTATTGAAGGCGCAAAAAATGGTGAGAATGATGCCGATTACAAAAAAGAATATGAATATGTAACTTCTATTTCTGGTTCAATTCTTGCCTATGGACAACCGGGCTACCCCTCTTCCCTTTCAAACATCTACGATCCACCCGTTCTGCTTTATGTGGTTGGTGAATTGACTGAACAGGACAAAAAGTCGCTTGCGATTGTTGGTTCCAGAACTCCTTCACCTTATGGTTTAAAAACCGCTTCCGATTTTAGTCGTGATCTGGTTAGCGAAGGTTTTACTGTCATTAGCGGACTCGCCAGAGGAATCGACACAACAGCCCATAAAGCTGCACTTTCCGCCGGTGGAAGAACGATAGCCGTCCTCGGCAGTGGATTTAAAAACATATATCCCTCAGAAAACAAAAAACTTGCAAAAGATATAAGCACTTCGGGGGCAGTTATCACCGAATTTGCCCCCGATACCAAACCCGACGCAATTAACTTCCCCGCAAGAAACAGAATTATCAGCGGCCTTTCTCTCGGTTCACTTATTGTTGAAACGGCTGAAAAAGGGGGTGCACTCCACACTGCCGCCTTTGCAATTGATCAGGGAAGAGAAGTTTTTGCAATCCCCGGAAATATCAACTCACTAAAATCGGGTGGCACTAACAGATTGATCCAGGATGGGAATGCAAAACTTGTGATGAATGTCGCTGATATTTTGATTGAATTTAAGATTGTACCTAAATCAAATCCTGATCCCGCTCCCGTGCTTCAACTCTCGGATCTCTCAATGTTTGAAGAGAAAATTTATACTACCATTGGCTTCGAACCGTTACATATCGACCAGATTTCAAGTCTTACAGGACTAAATATCTCCGAATGTCTCATCAACCTTTTGCAACTTGAGTTCAAAGGTCTTGTTCGTCAGCAACCAGGCAAAAACTTTGTGAGAATATAGAACCACGATATGATAGAAGTAAAAGATATTTACAAAAGTTTTGGCGAAAACCAGGTGCTTCGGGGGTTGAGTCTGAATATCTATCCGGGTGAAACTCTTGCAGTTATTGGAAGATCAGGTTGCGGGAAATCAGTTCTCCTTAAGCATATAATGGGGCTTCTAAGACCTGACAGCGGCACAGTAACGGTGGAAGGGTATGATATAAACAAGATCAAGGAAATAGACCTCTACGAACTCCGTAAGAAGTTTGGGTTTTTGTTTCAGGGAGCTGCTCTCTTCGATTCGATGACCGTGGGTGACAATATCTCTCTCCCTTTAATAGAAAGTGATACTAAATTCACTTCCACCGAAATTGACAAACGGGTCGCTGAAAAATTGGAACTTGTAGGACTTCCCGGTATCGAAGCATTAAAACCCGCAGAACTTTCCGGCGGAATGCGTAAAAGAGTTGGACTTGCCAGAGCCCTCATCACCGACCCCGAATATATCCTCTACGATGAACCTACAACAGGACTTGATCCAATAATGAGTGAATCGATCGACAATCTTGTTAAAGACCTGAGCGAAAAACTTAAAGTTACATCCATAGTTGTTACACACGACATGATAAGTGTAAACATAGTTGCTTCAAGAGTCGCCCTCGCCCACGAAGGAAAAATCTATTTCACAGGCACCCCCCAGGAGCTTGCCTCTTCTGAAGATGAACTTATAAAAGAATTTATCTCGAGAACTTTATGACAAACGATTAATTCATTTTTTGTTTATTTCGATTTGTTGCCGTATATTACAAGACTGTTTTCCAATTTTTATGAGCAAGAGCCAGGAGTTTATTTTTATGTCAAGAACATGCCAAGTTACCGGAGTAAAACCAAAATACGGCAGCAGCATTTCCCATGCTCACAACCATACCAAAAGAAGATTCCTCCCCAATCTCCAGAAAAAGAGAATCTGGGTTCAGGAACTCAATAGATTTGTGACCGTGAAACTTACCGCCAATGCAATCAAAACTATTGCTAAAAACGGTACTGCTGTTATTGCACAGTTGGTAAGAGAGAAAAAAATCGCCGTAAGGTAGTTTTTCTCCATTTAGATTTTGAAAAGGCTGTTTCGAAAGAAGCAGCCTTTTTTTTTTTTTGGGGGGTTACAGATAGACTCAAACTAAACGGAGTATAGTAATATCTCAATAATTTTGTAAAATTAAGAAGAACTTTCTATTCAAGTTGATGTTGTGAAACTGTTGAAAAATGACAGGTTCTCTAATCACATCAGGAAAACCGGAAAAGTTATTTTTGCCTGATGAAGAATCTTTAGACTCTCCCCCAAAATAAAAAAAGCTGCCCCATTTCTGAAGCAGCTTAATAGCTAATACCTAATAATTAATACCTAATATTTAGGTTAGTCTTCTTTGTTCCTAACTACAAACACTTTTATCTTGGCGATAACGGTTGGGTGTAGTTTAACGGGTACATCGTAGATACCGAGAGCTCTGATTGGATCGGGAAGATCGATAGATCTTTTGTCGAGATCAAATCCTTTTTCCTTTAATCCTTCAGCGATCATCTGTGAAGTGACAGAACCAAAAAGTTTGTCTTCTTCACCGGCTTGAACAAAAAGTTCAATCTTTACATTTTCAATTGCAGTTGCAAGCTGGGTAGCTGCAGCCACTTCTTTATCTCTTTTCTTGTTGATCAGTCTCTTCTCATCCTCAATAGCTCCATATTGGCCTTTAAGGCTGTATAAGCATATTTCTTGGGGATAAGGTAGTTCTGAGCATAACCTTCGTAACTTCGGACGATTTCGCCCACCTGCCAAGAGAATCGATATTTTGTCTTAATATTACTTTCATTATCCAATCTCCATTAAATTATTTAACTGAATCAGCTACATATGGAAGAATAGCTATGTGTCTTGCTCTTTTATAGCTGTAGTCAACTGGCGGTGATATTTTGCACTGGTACCGGTAATTTTTTTAGGGATTATCTTACCTTGTTCGGTAATAAATTTCTGCAAGAGCTTAGCATCTTTGTAATCGATGTATTTAATGCCCATCTGCGCAAATCTGCAAACTTTGTTGGGCTTTAACATACGCATCTTGTTTCTGTTATTGCTAAAGTTGTTGTTGTTATTAGTGTAAATCATAATTACTCTTTAATAAGTTTAGATTCTTCTTCAGTTAAGAACTTATCGAATGAATCGGATGTGTAACCGGCAGAGTCATCTTCATAATCAGTGATGGCTTCCTCATATAACTCTTCTCCGGTCGGTTTAAATCGTTTATTTAGAAATTGAATCCGCCTGGCTTTTATTTCCACGATACTGCGGCTGCTTCCATCGTCACTTCTCCAGTTACGACTTTGCAACTCGCCATCAACCAAAACGGCTGAACCCTTCCTGACACGCTCGCGACAGCTATCAGCCAACTTGTTCCACGCTACCACTCCAACAAAACAGACATCCTCTTGCCACTGGCTTCCGGAGTCCCTGAATTTTCTGTTGGAGGCTATGGTAAAATTGACCACCGGCGTCCCGTTTGTTGTGTGCCTGTAAACAGGGTCTTTTGTTAAATTTCCGGCTATAACTGCAAAGTTAATTTCCGGCATCTTCAACTCAGCCATATATGATTTCCTCTTCATTATCAGGCCGACTTCTCGTCAGTATCTTCTTTCTTTTCAGCTACGACTTCTCTGCAGGTACCTCAACCGAAATCTCTGCTTCGACCTCAGGACTCGCTTCGGCTACTGGTGCTGCTTCTGCAACTTCCACTACAGCCTCAACCACCGGTTCTACTGCAGCAACCTCTGCTACGGGTTCACTTGCGGGAACTTCAACTTGAGAGATCTCAGCAGGAACTTCTGCTTTCTCTTCTGCAACTGCAATTTCCTCAACTTCTTCCTCAGCAACTTCTGATTCTGCTTCCAGTGTTTCCAGCTTCAAATTTCTTGTTGCAAAATACTGAGAGCTTCTTTTCAAGTCTGATTGTCAAAAATCTGACAACTGACTCGTCAATTTTCATAAGTCTCTCAAGCTCTGCGATCAAGTCAACAGGAGCTTCAAACCTGTAAATTACATAGTATCCAATTCTGTTTTTGTTGATAGTGTAAGCAAGTCTTTTCCTGCCCCACTTTTCAGTTTCCGATATCCGCCACCGCCATCGGTGATAAACGGTGATCTTTGCCACAACGGCTTCGATCTGTTCGTCATCCAGAGCCGCATTAATACGGCTGTTTCATAGTGATTTCTTCTCAAGAATCCTCCCTATGGACTAGGACCCGGCACATGTTGTTCCGGGTAGGGTTAATAAATAAATGAACAATAATTTTTTTTACTTTATAAGTGGTGCTATTACAAGCGCCACAACCGACATCAACTTAATTAAGATATTGAGTGATGGACCTGAAGTATCCTTAAAAGGATCACCTACAGTATCACCAACTACCGCAGCTTTGTGGGGCTCGGAGCCTTTGTAATACATCTGTCCGTTATACTCAACACCCTCTTCAAACATTTTTTTAGCATTGTCCCATGCTCCACCTGCATTCGACTGGAAAATCGCCATCAAAACACCGGTTACTGTCACTCCTGCGAGTAAACCACCAAGCATCTCTGCACCACCAAAAAAGCCTGTGAGCACGGGTACCACAACTGCCAGAAGACTTGGAAGCACCATCTGTTTGATGGCAGAAGTTGTTGATATTTCAAAATTTTGCCATGATAGCTTTCCCCTTAGCAGCATCAAAAATGCCTGATCTTCTTTTGTCCAGTTTTCTCTCTCTTTACCGTCATTTTTACGCATAATGTTTAATGCGGCTTTAAGTTCAGGAATTAAAGTAAATTGTCTTCTAACTTCTTCAATCATCGACATTGCTGCCTTGCCAACCGCCATCATTGCCATGGCTGCGAAAAAGGAAAGGAACTGCCAGCCGAGGAAGAGACCGGCGATTACTTTCGCTTTGGAAATATCAATAACTTTAAGATCGGCGGCAGTCATAAACGCTCCAAACAATGCAAGAGCTGTTAGAGCTGCTGAGCCAATCGCAAATCCTTTTCCAATTGCTGCTGTTGTGTTACCAACCGCATCAAGTTTGTCAGTTCTCTCTCTAACCTCTTTTGGAAGATCTGCCATCTGGGCAATTCCGCCGGCGTTATCTGAAATAGGACCGTATGCATCAACTGCGAGCTGGATTCCAAGATTTGATAACATTCCCACTGCCAATGGCTATGCCGTAAAGTCCGGCGAGTTCAAACGAAACAACCATCGGAAAAGCGATGATGATAATTGGAATGGCTGTTGACATCATACCGGTACCAAACCTGCAAGTAATGTTTGTTGCACTTCCAGTCATCGACTGACGAACAATATTCATTACAGGACCTTTTCCGGTGCCTGTGTAATACTCGGTTACAAGCCCTATAAGAAGGCCTGCTACCAGACCAATTACTGTTGAGATAAACACACCAATTGATGTGTATTCTCTTGTTTCCCCATATAAAGGATCATTATAGCTCCAGCTGCCCGGAAGCATATACTGAATAAGGAACCACAGTCCTGCTATTGTAAACGGGGAGGATAAAAACTCTCCCGTGTTTGGTGCGCTGTGGGTCGCCGCCTTCTTTAACTTTAACAAAAAATGTTCCGGCAATCGACATTAAAAATTCCACGATGCAATTGATAGAAGCAATACTGCTCCCAGCCCGTCAAAATGCTCTGAAAACCCGTGAACGGGGATAAATGCCGCACCAAAACCATCGTACCAACTATCGCTCCGACATAACTTTCGAAGAAGATCGGCTCCCATTCCTGCTACATCACCAACATTGTCACCAACATTGTCTGCAATAGTTGCGGGATTTAGTGGATGATCCTCCGGTATTCCGGCTTCAACTTTGCCCACAAGATCAGCACCAACATCGGCTGCTTTGTAGCAGATTCCGCCACCAACTCTTGCAAAGATTGCAATTGAGGACGCTCCAGACAGAAAAACCTGTTATTACTGTAATTACTCTGCTTGTGGCGGTTGCCAGCAATGTTTATCGCTAAACACATCAAGGGTTAACCACATTTGGGAATGGATCGCTAATAACAATCCCAGTGTTAAAACGCCGGGACCTGAAACGAGTCCCATCTTATACCACCTGTCAAGGCGATATTTAATGCAGCTCCAATACTTTCCTCACCCAGCGTTAGTGGTTCTAACATTCGCCTTGGTTGCAGCTTTCATACCAATGTACAAAAATGTGCTGACGAAAATGCTCCCAAAATGAATGAAACCGCCACCAAGGATTGTGAATCCTCTTTCATATTTGGCAGTAACAGCAAACAATATTGCCACCAAGATAACAAAAATTGCAAGAAACTTGTATTCTGCTCTCAGAAATGCCATTGCGCCCTCTGCAATGTAACCTGAGATACGCACCATCTTTTCTGTGCCGGGGTCTTGTTTGGATATCAGCTTGATTTCACATAAGTGAATAACAGACTTAATATCCCGGAACAACGTAAATATGGGTGATATAATGTTCCACATTTAATCTCCCGGTTTAATCGATTATTGTTTGGTCTTTGGTTATCAGTTTACTGTTGGCGTCAAGTATCCCTTCAACACCGGTTCTGATAAGTTCATTTGCTAACAATGAACAAGTGTCCAGTTCCCGCCTTTTTTTTGCCCAGGTTTCAGCTCATCTTTTTCAAATGGACTAAACAATAATCTGCCATGGCGCCGGGAGAAAAATTATTCCCGATGCCTATCCGCAACCGTGTAAATTTTCACTTTCGATTGAGTAGATGATTGAGCTGATCCGTTGTGTCCTCCGTCGCTCCTTTAATTTAACTTTGTATTTTCCGGTTCAAGATTAATCTCATCATAAACAACAAGCATATCTTCAGGTGAGCAGCTAAACTCATTCAGAAGATCAAAAACAGCGTTACCACTAAGATTTACATAAGTGACAGGTTTTATAAGCAAGAAAGGATTCCCCTCAAGAGAACCTCTGCCTGATAATATTCGTATTTTGAAGGCGTGAACTTAGGAAAATTGAAAAGCAAACTGGTCGAGAAACATAAAGCCTCATTATATGGCGGGTTTTTCATATTTCCTTTCCACGGTTGCAATCCCGACTATAAATCTCAAAGTCTTACTTCTTCGTCTTTGTCACGCGCCTCTGGCAATAACCTCCTGGTTCTGCCCGGTGCTTCTTCAGTTTCTAGGAATTTCAACACCACGAGGTAATTGTTATTGCGCAAGCACTGTTGTTTCAGCTGGATGAAATATTGTGATATTTGGATAATCAACTTTCCAACATTAAGCTCTGTCAAGTTTAAGAGGTGTGATATCAACTGTCAATGAATTTGGCAGGTCTTTTGGCAAACACTGGATCGAAAGCATGTGAAGATTGATCAAGCGGACCACCGGCAATTACGCCGACTGAATTACCTTCATATTTAACAGGACATCGATAATAACTTTTTCACCTTAGTAAGTCATGCATATCAAAATGGACTATCTTCTCGGTAACCGGATCCAACTGAATATCTTTAGAACACACTGCTGAGGATCGGCCTTCAATCTGAAGATTTATCAAATAGCTCTTCAAGTGAAGTGCGACTGTTTGATGGAATTTTCAAGTGCTTCTATTGCAATAGGCTCTGTCTTATTTGCGTAAAAGATGCTACGATACCTTAGCTTGGCTCTTTGAATGTTCCTTCCTCTTTACCAAAAAGTGTCTTACGGACGCATTTACAATTTTGTTTCCATTTGTTTCTCCGTGAGGATTATCCCTTTGTCCTTATCGAACAAAGAGCTAATCGACTCGTTTTTGTTGATTCTTAATATAGCCTCGCGCAAAAATCGCTGAAGCGCTAAGTACCTGAATTTTTATTTCTAATTTCGCTAATTTGTCATCGTCCACCGGTATGGTGTCGAGCACATACAATTTCTCTATATCAGAGTCCATAATTCTTTCAACTGCGGGTCTGAAAGCACGGGATGAGTAACCCGAAGCAAATATTCCCTACGCACCCCGTTTTTTAGCGACTCTACAGTTCCTTTAAATGTTCCGGCTGTGTCGATAAGATCATCAACCAACAAAACATCTTTCCCTTCAACCTCACCAATGATGTGTGCAATCTCCGCAACATTGGCGGTTGGCCTTCTTTTATCACTAACAACAAGACTTGCATTTAACTTGTTGGTATATGCAAACCATTTTAATTCCTCCCACATCGGGGAAATAACGGCAAGATTGTTGCTTAGGTGCTTAAGTTCGTTGTAAAGACTATTGAACCGTAAAGGTGATCGAACGGGATGTCAAAAATCCCTGGATCTGGGGTGTATGCAAATCCATTGTGATCACGGTCGGCACCGCAGATATGATCAGATTTGCAACTTACTTTGCAGTAATAGCCACTCTTGGCTGATCTTTTCTGTCTTGCCGGGCATATCAAAATATGGAATAATAGCCGTGATCCGTTTAGCTGAAGCCCTTTTCGCTGCATCAAGCATTATGAGCAGCTCCATTAAGTTCTCTGCAGGTGGGTTGGTCGACTGGACGAGGTAAACATCGTTTCCACGAATATTTTCTCCGTATTTTACCCAGATCTCACCATCACTAAACTTTTTATTTCTAATGCCCCAAGACGTTTTCAACATCAATCGCCTGCCCATATAGCCAACTATTTTTTCAGCAAGCTGCCGGTTTGATCTACCGGAAAAGATTTTGATTTCGGAATCCATGGTGTTCCAGAAATTTAGATAAATATAGCTTACAAATATAAGGAATGAAGTTTAGTAAATCAAGAAAAAATGTCTATTTGGTTTTTTTCTTGTTATAATGCTCTGTAATGGTTAAGTCTAAAGATATTTTATCCGATTTCTGACTCATCACACATTACCGGTTTGCTTGAAATTGGATTCAATTGCCACAAAAAGTTCTATTATATCTGTTTACGGAGAATGATGCTTAAAACCTTTTGAAAAAATATTTCAGTTACCCATTCATTCGGTCTCTCATTAGTTTGTCCTTGAAGATTCGATTAATCACAGGATATGTAATCGATGTTCTGTTTTCACCTTCTATATTACTTTTTGCGTTTCTGTTTTATTATTATCGAAAAAACTCCCTCAAGAACTTTCCGATATCGAAAAAAATATTTCTAACTGTTGTAATGATACCAATTATTGATCATTATTACGAACCTCTTTTTAATCCAAAACATTTAAGATATTCCCTCCGTAAAGAAAGAAATCTACCCGGCATCAATTTTAATGATGATGAACAGTTAGAGATATTAAATAAATTTGATTTCAACGATGAACTGCTACAATTCCCTCTAATCAAAAAGTCAAATGAGAGGGAATACCAGTATAATTGTGATGCTTTCTCATCGGGGGATGGCGAATATCTCTATAACATGATCAGACACTTCAAGCCAAAAGAATAATTGAAATTGGATGTGGTGATTCTACTCTGATGGCACAAAACGGGATAAAAAAGAATTTTTTAGAATCCGCTGATAATAAGTGTGAACACATTTGTATTGAACCCTATGAAAGACCATGGTTGGAAGAGCTGGGGATTACGGTTATCAGGGAAAAAGTTGAAGATGTAGGGCTGGAAATATTTAAGTCCTTAAATAAGAATGATATCCTCTTTATTGATTCGTCACATATGATAAGACCACAGGGTGATGTTTTATTCGAGTATCTGGAGTTGTTACCAATTTTGAATGAAGGAGTTATAGTTCATATTCATGATATATTTACACCCCGCGATTACCTTGATGAATGGTTTGGTGAAAAATTGTGGGATGAACAATATCTTTTGGAGGCGTTTCTTTCTAATAATAATAATTTTAGAATTATCGGAGCGACAAATTACCTCTCACACAAGTATAATGAACTGTTTTCATCCAAGTGCCCGATTTATAAAATGCAAAACTGGAAGAGAACCGGGATCATTTTATATGGTTAAAAACTGAAAGTTTTTAAAAGAGTGGTAATTGCAATTTTGCCGTTTAATTTTCAGATCCATAGAACCCTGGTTTTACATTAAATTTTACTTTTTGGAAGCTATAATTATCAAATGATCCAAAGCAAGTGCAAGAGGTTTGTCCCCTCCTCTAATATAATCATTAAACATAAAAAGAGATTTTTGGGAAGTCTAAGGATATTTCGAATATACCCGCTATCATTATGCAGTATGCCAATAACCCAGTAAACTGAAACCATTTTATCAAGAAGATATTTGATACTCGCGATATTATAGAAAGATATATGCTCATAAGATCCAAAATAGGGCCATTTACCCCGCGTCAGGATTGCATTTAGAGAGTTAACATTTCCAGTGGCAATCATCAAATTACCATCCGATTTTAAATACTTATGGGTAGTGGTTAACAATTTATTTGGATTGCTAATATGTTCCAAAACATCCATCATCATTATTACATCGAAATCTTCTGTTTCAAGATCATCAGTAAGATATTCGCTGATAATATCAATTTTTAATCTGTTTTTTGCGTAATCAGAAGCATAGGGTGACGGTTCAACTCCAAATGTTGTCCAACCGGAGTCCTGAACTTATCAAGAAGGAAACCATAACCACAACCCACATCCAAAATCCTGCCCGATTTTTTAAATTTCTGCAGTAGTGTTACTGGTTCAGAAATCAAATATGATTCGTAATCACGAGGGTTCGATAATCCCAATTCCAAAATACTCAAATTGAGTATTCTGTAATACTGTCAATTAATTCCTCATTCAATTGATGAGATGAATAACAATGCCCACAATTTAGACACTCTTTAAGAATTATCTCGGGGATGGTTTTAATGTCCAAAAATTCGATCATTTTCGAACTTTTATAATTTATTCGGAATCTTGACTTAAATTTAGACCCATTACACACAGGGCACTTTACAACAATAAAGTCTGTATTCATCTTATAGAATCCTCATTAATAAAATAGAAATTTCACCTCTTACGCTCACCAAAAGAATATTCGATTTAATTGATTGAACTAATTGAAGTTTATTTTTTTAACAATCTTTGCCGGGTTACCTGCAACGAGCGAGTATGGAGGAATATCACGAAGAGTAACCACAGAACCGGCAGCAATTATACTTCCTTCACCAATATTCACTCCCTTAAGTATTATTACATTTATCCCAATGAAGACATCATCTCCAACGACTACCGGTGCAGAACGGACATTTGCAAAGTCAGTTTCACGAGGTGTACGAAGTTTGGGATTCAGTGAGTGGTAATCGTGATCGTATATTCTTGAATTTCCACCAATTAAAATTCTGTTACCAATTATTATTTTATTTCGGGCTGAGATAACACTTCCTGAAAACCCGCAATTATCACCTATTTCAATTGATCCGGTACCGTATGTGGTAAAGATCGCCTTGTTGGTCAAGCCAACGAGGTTGGAATGGAATCGTGAATTGACAATAAAATTATCACCAAATTTTATGCTCCCCCTGTTAAAAACTTCAATAGTTACTTTACCATTGGCTTTTAGGTTTTTACCATATCTACAGTCAAGGAGCCAAAGTTTGCTTTTCATTAAAATTGATGAGTACAGGGTCGAAAAGCCATGCAAATAACCATTGAGTTTTTTAAAAACCTTGTAAATAAAAAATTTCATATTTGTCTCAGTTCTTCAATTTTTATCTCCGGCACAGGATCATCAGGTCGGTAAAGTTTAAAAGATTCAATCAACTTGAGCCTTACATTATCCTTTCCTTCATCAGGTGTGCGGTAAGGAATATGTCCATGTTTTAGCCGGTAATATCTGGAAAAAATTCTGAAATAAAGCATAAATTTGAAATTATTCTTCCTTATGCTGCTTCCCTTCAGGTCTTCATCCTGGTCTTTTATCTTTCGATTACTTCCTGCAATATCAGCAAACCACCAGAAAGGTGAATAGCCCAGGAGTTTAAATATTCTGGTTGAAAGATCAACATGTTCCCAGGCATTATAATAAATCACATCAATCAAACCCGTTTTTTCAAGTATCCCTTTTGTAAAATAGGAAAGTGCCCCGGGGATGTGCTGGTTGAGAGTTAATATTTTTTCACCATTGTATGAGACTTCAGCCCTGGGGGCAGGTTCCCCATTCTCAGTCTTGTTAAGAGGTCCATGAAAGGCGAAATTAAAATGTTGCAAACCAGTAAGTTTGGAAGCTCTAATATAGTCATCGAATATTGAGCCATCTTTTATAAGAATGTCATCTTCCAAAATAAAAATATGCTCACAGCCTTTGTTTATCAGGTAGGACATGGCATCATTTTTTGATCTGCCAACACCTTTGTTTCTTTTGTGTTGAATCACTTTGATATTTTTTTTTGCATGATTGATTCCGGGATAAGGATTTCCATCATTAACAACCACTATATTTTTAATATCAGGTAGTGACAAAAGCAGATTTTCAAAATAATCGACTCTGTTGTAAGTAACAATTCCAATTCCATATTTTTCAGTCAACTTTTATCAATCCTTGATTTATAAGATATTTATTGAAGTTGAAAATCAATTTTGCGTTGCTAAATTTTTGGAATTTATCGATAATCTTTTTGCAAGCTGCAATATCTCCCTTTTGTTCATTCAGAATCGCTGCAAATAAATAAACACTTTCATACGCAAAATCCTCCACCTTAAAAACACGCCAAATTAAAGATGTAAAAAGGACAGGTTTTGATGGTATTTTTTCAAGGAAAGTTAAAAATCTTGTTTCATTTTTGATTGCATCATTTTGTATTAAAAATTTAGCGAAATCATATTTTATTTTGAATGCCTCATGAAGTGTTCTGCCAACATTTTGGAACTCTTTGTTCTCGTCGGCCTTGGAGCGAAAATATACCCCAAAAGTGCCGGACTCTTTTTATCTTGTACCGTTTACTTACTTCACAAACAAATTTATAGTCACCTGCAATGTCAAAAGAGCCATCAAACCAGATATCATGTTTTGTGTGGATATCCCGTCTCCAGACAGATTGGGGTCCACACATATATCCGTTAAAAAGATTTATTTGGGAAAACTCCCTTGAGACAATTACTCTCCGGTTTTTACTTTTTGCAGCTTCAAAATCTTCATTTTCTTCGGGGGATATAAAATAATCTCCATAAACAAGTCCCAAACTTTCATCTTTCTCCAACGCTTCACATAACTGTTCCAAAGCAAATCCGGCAAGTCTGTCGTCAGCATTGGCATTTGTAATGTATTTACCTGTTGCCAGCTTAATCCCTCTGTTCCATGCTGCGTACATCGATTCAGTTTCTGCAGTCCTTACATATTTGATGTTTGGATGGTTGGGAAGAAAAAGGTCAATTATCGCTTTTTCATTTTCAGGTGAGTTGCTGTCGATTATGCTAATTTCAACTTTATTGCCAAGTGTTTGTGTAAGGAGGTCTTCAAGTCTTCTCTTAATAAACTTTTCCCCTTTAAAAAGGGAGATAATTGCCGAAATTAGATATTCATTGTTCATTTGAAGTGCTCAAATCCCTTTTATAAGACTTTTTCCCATTGAGATCAGTTCCTTTATGTCGCCAAAAAACAGGAAAAACCACGAAATTGCCAATACACCTGATACCACAAAAATTGGTAACCCGAAACTATGATTTAGATAAAATACTGTACTTAGCGCCATGAGGATAAAAAGTAATTTCCAACCACCGGCTTTAACTAAAAAATTAACAGTTGAAAAAACAACGATCTTTTTTAAGTGCTTGAGTATCAATCCGTTTGCAATTGCAATAATAATTACAAACCCTGCTAATCCATAATATGAGTTTGTTATAATAATTCCGGAGTAAACAAATAAAGTGGCGCCAGTTAAAGTGACTAATTGAATCAAAGTTAAAAACTTCGCTTCCCCAATTCCCAAAAGCATCGTATAGTATGAAAACCCAACAAGGTTAATGCTTTCGGCGAGAGCCAACAAGATAAAGATGTTATAAGAAAGTGGAGATTTATAAAAATAGACAAAAATAGTAGCGAATACGGGGGAAGCCAACATAAATATCAACCCGGCGAATATTACCCCTTTTTTTGAAAGCTGAAGACAAGCGTCAAACAGAAAACTTCGATAATCTTCAGGAACAAGTTTTGACGCTTTGGGATAAATGGTTCGAAATGCTGCAGAAAAAAGGCCTGAAGAAGCAAGCGAGAACCTCTTTGCAATATCATAATAACTTACATAAGAGACATTCAGATTTGTTCCGATTATGTACTTTAGGACGGGATCAATTGCTGTACCTAATATTGTAGCTCCTTGAACATTTATACTAAAGAGAAAAGCTCTTTAAAGATTTTCCAATTAAAGTTAAACAAACCTGTCCTGATATCGGGATTAACAAGCCTTAAAAGAAACTTAAGCAACACCAGCTGAATTATCGCAGCGATTAAGAGAAAAGTCGCCAATCCGGTAAAATCAAGATCAAATATTAAGGAGAGAAGTGCCGCCGAAAGTGTTAAAAACGAGTAGATTATTGCTATTTTACTGTATAAAACAAAACCTCCAAGTCCCTCAAATAACGATCGGAAGCAAGTTGAAATGTAATTAACATAAAAAAACAAGCCAAGTATTAAACTTGTTTTAACAGCAGTTTCTTTTATGTTTTCGTTTACCAGGGATGGATTACCAACATAATAGATCATACTAACAGAGAAACCAATTGCAAGAATTAAAATACCAAAAATCAAAAAAAAGACCAGTCCCGTTGAGGAGATAACATTCAGATCACTATTTTTACTTTTTCCTCTGGATATGGCTCGAATTAAAGCCATTCCAAATCCTAAATCCAGGACATTGCTTAATCCCCAAATTGAGGATAATAGGACCCATACCCCAAAGAGTTCGGCTCCAAAGTTCATTAAATTAAATTTCAGGGCAAGCAATGAAGTCAACATCGTAAGAATATAATGACCTGCCAGCCATATATTGTCTTTTTTACTGCTCAATTGGTTTTCCCTCTTTTTTCACATCCAAAATCAGATGATTAAGCGCCGAGATTACACCCAGTACAAAAGCGAAGATGAGAATACCTCTACCCCAATACCAAGCATCTGAAAAAAACAAGGAGATATAGATGTAAATCAAAACCCAGAATGCAATAAATGAAGGGAGGAAATATTCTGTGCCTTGTGCTTCAGTGTAAATCTTTCGTGATCGTCTAAATATTATAACGAGGAAAAACATTAAACCTGTAAATCCAACAATTCCCGCTTCAACCAAAATCGCAAAATAACCGTGATGGAGTGTTAGCCCCGCAACAAATTTTTTAAAAAGGACTTCGGGTAATGTGTTATAAAATTGTGATGAATACCCAAATGAGTAAATTCCAATTCCGGTAACAGGGTTTTGTAAAAAACCGTTATATCCCGTTGTCCAGATGAAATATCGCGTCACTAAAGAATTGGAGACATCCCCTACTTCAAGGCTCTCCTGAGTTAATTCTTGTTTGTTCTCCAACCTGAAAAATCCTGCACCAAAATAACTGATTAAAAGACTACCAACGAGAGCAACGCTGCCAATTGAGATTAAACCATAGCGAATTATCTTTTTTTTGTTTATTTGCAGGTACTCGGATTTTATTATAATATGGATTAAAGAAAGAAGGAGCACCAGAAGGATGTTGATCCACACATTTCGTGTCTTGGTGAATATTGAGGCTAGAATTTGAATCAGGAAGATCGTACCCAACCATATTTTTTTTTCACCTTTGGCTACCATAAACAAAATAAATGTTATAACGATCGATATTCCCAGGATATCAACAAACATGACTCCGGCAAAGCCAAAACTTCTGCGTCCTGTGGTGATGCCTTGATATATACAATAAAAAGAGTTAAGTGTGACGATTCCTACATAGAGGGCAGTAACAAAATTAATTTTTTTCATTTCTCTTAGTGAAACTGCAAGCAGAATAACCAGCAACAAAAAAGATGGCCATATCAGCATGTTTAGCATACTGTTGGTCAGAGCCCTGGAATTCAGGAGAGAGGGGAGCAAACTTAAAACGAAAATAATTATGACAAAAGTAAAAGGAGTTTTCAGGTCCTGAAATTTAAACCCTATGGATGTAAGCATAAACGCCAGAACAAGGTAAGGGATTAATAATATCCCGATGTGTATCAGGAGAAGCGGAAAAATATCAAAAAACAGGGAGGTAATAAAAACGAATATTGCAACTTTAAAGTTGACTAAACCAATTAGAATTACAGGAAGCCCGATAAGTACAGCCTGAACTGTAGCCTTATTTCCGAACATATCCAAAAAATAAGTAACGGGCACTATCAACAAAATAACCAATAAAAGGAACGCGATGTTCGTGTTCTTCTCTCGTGTAAAATTCAAAAGAGGCAAATTTCTAATCTGTTTTCTCTTTAAAGGAAAAGATATTTCTGAGTATGTACCTTATTTTGGGATCACTGGAATTTTTTACCAGTTCCTGAAAAATTAAGCCAAAAGCCACTAAACCAACCGAAAATGCGGCAATAAGCAGAGTGTACATAGTTCTTGGAGGATAAACCTTTTTATCATTCGGTGTTGCCCGGTCCAATGATAATATAACCGGTATTTCTTTTTGTTCGTCAAATTTTGCCTGCTCATATAGAGGCAAAAGAAACTGTAACATCTCAGAATTTATTTTTACATCTCTATATAACCTGTAGTACTCAATTGCTTTTGTTGGCAAAGCACCTATTGGAATTAATACAGAATTGGATGTTTTCCCCGATTTAATCGAATTTACCTTCTTTTCAAGAGATTCAAGTGCATCGCGTAAATTCTTAACAGATGGAGTGTTTTCGCCAAGCATTTTCTCTGCAGTTTCCAATTCAACTTGTTTTCTGGCAAGTTCCATCTCTAAATCAGCAAACGCTGTGATGCTCGCCTTAACTTGTTGCTCTGCCTCAAATACTCCATTTTTCTTTTGAAATTTTTCCAGTGAGTCTTCAGAAAGACGCAGGTTAACAACCACCTCATCATATCTCTTTTGGATAAATACTCTATTCTCTTTTGTCTTTTTTGTATTAATCTCTACTACTTTTTTGTTTAATTCGTCAACAAGATAATTGGCAATATCAGCAGCTTTTTTGGGATTTTTATTGCGAACTGCCACCGAAAGTGATAAATCATCATTGTTGGCAACGGAAATATCTTCTGAAAAATATTTGATTAACTCAACCTCATATTTGTATTTATATTCCTTTTTAAGGTCAAACTTCTCGATTGTTTTCATCAGGTTGGTTCGACTATAGATTAGGGTCATATAAAAATCCAGATCACTGGAAGTAGTGCCCCCAAGATTGGAAAGTCCACCTATGGGTAACCCGGAAATGTTTTTTAGTAACGATGACATTCCTCCGCTTTTGCCGGATTCGTAAGGAACTACAACAGCTGTGGACTCGAATTTTTCATCCACTAAAAAGTAAATTGAAAGGTAACCCCCAACAACTGAAATCACAGCGACGAGGAATAACAACCACTTCCTTTTTACAAGAATCACCAAAATACTCAACAATTCAATATTTCTTTCTTCAGCCATTTTATTTCTTTTTTTAAATCTGTATCAGTTTAATAAGATATTAATACTAATGGGCAAATATTTCCTCAAAAGCAGTTACCACATCGTTAACATCCTCATCTGTCAGCTTTGCTGAAAACGGGATGGAAAGAGTTCTTTCTGATATAAAATCGGAATTTGGAAAATCACCAATTTTGTAACCAAATTCCTGCTGATAAAATGGATGCCAGTTGAGACCAAGATAATGAACACCGGTTCCTATCTTTCTTTTGTGCAGTTCCGTTATCAACTGATCCCTGGTTATTTTTGTTTTGGTATCATCCACCAAAATAATATAGAGATGAAGTCCGTGACGCGAAGCGGAATCGGCTGCAGTTGGCAGAATTAATGGCAGATCTTTTAGTCTTCTGTTATATTCATCCCATATCTGTTGCCTTCTCTCATGGAATCTTTCAACTTTCCGAAGCTGATGGATTCCAAGTGAAGCCTGAATATCGGTCATGTTATACTTAAATCCCGGAAAAACGATTTGATAGTGTTTGTAACCGTCATCCGAAAATCTCTTCCAGGCATCTTTGCTCATCCCGTGAAGGGCATAAATTTTTAATCTGTTTGCAATGGCTTCATTGTTGGTAACTATCATACCTCCTTCAGAAGTGGTCAGATTTTTGGTAACATAAAAACTGTAACTTGTCAGGTCGTTGAAAGTGCCAATTTTTTGCCCCATAAACTCAGTCTCT
Organism: Ignavibacteriales bacterium; assembly: GCA_016707285.1. Classification (GTDB taxonomy): domain Bacteria; phylum Bacteroidota; class Ignavibacteria; order Ignavibacteriales; family Ignavibacteriaceae; genus UTCHB3. The sequence goes on along the minus strand of JADJIA010000003.1, from coordinate 154,377 downwards.
ATTGCATGCGCTGCATCATTAATGATATGAATACCATACTCACTTGCAATCTCATTTAGTTTGTCCATATCAACTGCTCTTCCGGCAAAATGTACGGGAATAATCGCCTTTGTTCTCGATGTAATTTTTCTTCTGACATCATCAAAATCAAGCGTCATCGTCTCACGATCAACATCAACAAAGACAGGTTTGGCACCCGAATGAATTACTGCATTGGCTGTTGCCGCAAATGTTAGTGCCGGCACAATTACCTCATCCCCCTCTTTGATTCCAAGAGCGACTACGCTCAGATGAAGCCCCGCGGTGCAACTTGCAACTGCTATTGCGTATTTTACACCAACATAATTTTTAAAATCTTCTTCAAACTGCGCAACTTTTGGTCCCGTTCCGATCCATCCCGATTGCAAAGTACTTACTACTTCGTTAATCTCATCCTGTTCAATTAAGGGACTGCCAAATACAAGATAATTCTCTCTCATTTTCACTAACTTTTGCTTTATTCAAATAAACTAAACTTTTAAAATAACGATTTGTTGCGATTAATTTGCCACACAAAGGGGTGAACTGCTGCGTAATTTACAAATCAAGCTTCACAAATATTCTCTCGGGAATAGACCTGACTATAAACATTATTACCCGCCAATAACCTGGGGTGTAGATCACATGTTTTTTTGATCTGAATCCATTGTAAATCATTTTTGCAACTTGCTCGGGTTCTGCGGTAAGCGGTTTTGGGGTTTCGACTCCCTGAAGCATTTTAGTGTTTATGAATCCGGGTTGCACGGAGAGAACTTCCACTCCCTTTCTTGAAAGACGCTGTCTGAGACCCGAAAGGTATGCGGTAAATCCTGCCTTGGCTGCTCCATAAATGTAGTTTTTCATCCTCCCCCGGTCACCGGCAACGCTTGAAATTCCAATTATCGAACCACTGCCCTGATTCTCAAAATAGTTTGCAAATTCATTTAATAAACTGACAATTCCTGTAAAATTTGTGTTAATCACTCTGAGGGTTGCCGACTGGTCCCTCTCTGTAACCTTTTGGTCACCCAGAAGTCCTGCAGCAGCCACTACGACTTCCGGTTTTGGATTCAGGTTATTAAAAAAATCAGGATGGGTGTCAAACTTTAACACATCCAGATACAAAGTTTCCACTTTTATCCCGTAGCGGATTTGTAAATCAGCGGCAGTTTTCCCGATATCTTCCACATTCCTTCCGGCAAGTTGAAGGTTAAAACCCTCTTTTGCAAACTCTACAGCGAGAGCCTTTGCCACATCACTTCCTGCTCCGATTATTAAACAATTTTTCATGTCAGTTCCAGCCTTTTTGATTGCCGTGATGAAAAAACTCCGTCAGGGTCATACTTTTTCTTAATTTCAAGGAACTCTGCAAGTCTCGGATATCCCTTCTTAAATGTATCAGGATCAAGTCTTGAATCCTTGGTAAAATAAAACCTTCCACCATGTTTCAGAACTATTTCATCAAGTTTTGTGAGGAATTTTAATAATCCGGGCATAATCGGGAAATCGAGTGCAAGTGTGTAACCCTCTTGAGGGAACGAAATCATCGATTCCTGTTTGCCAAAAAGTTTTAATACTGCAAGAAATGAACCTCTTCCCTCAACAGCTATTGCCTGCAAAACTTCTCTCATTCCATCCCGACTGTTCGACAAGGGAAGAACAAACTGATATTGAAGAAATCCCTTTTTACCATAAATTCTGTTCCAGTTTGCGATGGCATCAAGTGGATAAAAGAATGGATCAAGATGAGTTATTCCGCTCCCTTTCATCTTGTTCATCATGTAATAAAAACCGTTGAACAACTTGATTGTGAGGGAATTTAGTGATCCCGAAGGGAAATTGAAAGGCACACCAAGCATCCCCTTGTTGTGATAAAAAAGTGGAGTGTTTGCAAAGGGCGTATCTTTAATATCGATTAAGTTGGCGTGTTCACCCCTGAAAAGTATCGATTTCCCAAGGTTTTTCCCCTTGGCAAGACAGTCGATCCACGCAACGGAATAGGTAAATTCTTTTGATTCATCAAATAATCTCATCACTGTATCAAGATTCTCAGCCGGAAGGGCTTCCTGCTTGATGAAAGAGGTTTCTATCTTTTTTAATGCGAACTCAGCTTCAAGAATTATCCCGGTAAGCCCCATTCCACCAATCGTGGCATAAAAGAGATCACTTTTTTCAGTGGGAGAGCACAAAACTGTTTCACCTGATGCAAGAAGAATTTTCATCTCACTCACCCAATTGCCAAAACATACCTCTTTATGATGATTTTTGCCATGAACATCAGAGGCAATAGCACCCCCAACCGTTATAAACTTTGTTCCGGGCGTAACGGGAAGAAACCACCCCTTGGGTACAAAAAACTCAAGAATTGTTGCAAAAGAAACACCGGCTTCACACCTGAGCACACCTGTCTCATCATCAAAAGCCAGGAATCTGTCAATTCCTGTAACATCAACAATTGTCTCTGCAAGTGAGCTGTCGCCGTATGATCTGCCAAGTCCCCGGGCAATAGTATCTCCTCTCTTGCCGGAGAATGTCCCGGGATGATTCATTTTAATAATTTCTGACTCTACAACAGGGTAGCCACCCCAGTTGCTGATTTTTTGTTTACTCATCTGTCTGTTAAAATCCTAACTCTGAAAGTCAATTTGAACAATAGCAAATATAACTATTTTTCAGCAGTCACTTTCAGAATAAGAGGTGGTACAATTTGAGAGGAGAAAAGATATTGTCTTTTACAACAGTCGAATAACACTTGACAACTTATCAAAAATTGCGTAATTTACGCAACGCTTTTTACGCAATTTTGAAAAATCAAAATGAAAATCAAAAATCCCTTTATTTTAAGCAGCTATATCTCACCTGAATGGTTTTGTGACAGAAAAAAAGAGACGACACGAACCATCGATGCCGTTGTAAATGGCAGAAATCTCTTGATATTTTCTCTGCGGAGACTTGGCAAAACACAGTTGATAAAACATTCTTTCCATTTACTGGAAGATAAACACAACTTTTCAACAGTCTATTTTGATATCCTTCACACACGGAATCTTAACGAATTCACACAGGCATTTGCAGACGCTGTTTTCCATTCTTTGGAAACTGACACAAGTTCACTACTAAAAAAAGCTACAAAAATACTTTCCAATCTTCGGGTCTCGTTAAGTCTGGATTCAATATCGGGACAGCCGTCACTACAGCTTGATATCAAAGACGCGGGAATCGGAAGCTACGCTTTCTAAAATATTTGAATATCTGACTACCCTAAAGAAGAATATTGTAATTGCAATCGATGAATTTCAAAAGATAAGTGTCTATCCCGAGGATAATGTTGAAGAACTCCTCAGGTCGTTTATATCAAATTGTCCAAATGTCCGTTTCATTTTCTCAGGGAGTAGTAATCACTTGCTTATTTCGATGTTTGACTCTGCGAGCCAACCGTTTTATAAAAGCACTGAAATGATGAAACTCGAAAAAATAGAAGACAAACCATATCTCGATTTTATTAAACGACAATTTGAGAAGTTTGACAAATCAATTGATGATACACAAATAACCGATCTGTTGATATGGTGTCGGTCGCATACATTTTATGTGCAATATGCATTTAATAAACTGTTTAGTATAACAGAAACAGTGGTTTCAGATCAGGACATTACTAATGTAAAACTGACAATTCTTGAAGAAAATGCCCCGGTTTATTACTCCTGGTCACAACTTCTTACTAAGGTTCAGTGGGACCTCCTCACCGCCATTGCCGCTGAAGGGATTATTTCGGAGGTCTATTCCAATTTCTTCATAACAAAACACAGACTCGGCAGCACCAGCACCGTAAGAACAGCCCTGCGTGCACTCCTTTCCCGCGAACTTGTTTATGAATCACAAGCCGGTTATCAGGTCTATGATGTTTTCCTCAGCAGGTGGCTTGAGCGGGGGAAGTGAAAACTTTTATACTTGATCGGTAAATTGTATTTTAACCTCTACCTTTTTAAAATTACCGAGGTTGATAGCCGAATGGACATAGATTTATCTCAAATAGCAGAACATCTCAACGATGGAAATTATTACCCCGTTTTCTTTGGATTGGAAACCATCTGCAAACAATCAGAATCCCTCGAGGAAATGGAAGTTGAGAAACTATTAGCCAAATTGCTCCGTGATCCCTTCTTTTCCGCATCCATCCCCCCTCAGGAAATTGCAGAGACTACATCACTTCTGGCAGAAAAAGGTGTGGTTGTTAAAACGATCAATCCGCTCATTACAGGCTGCGCTCAATTTCCCCTTGTTTCTCCATTTAAAGATGAGGTTACATTACACGAATTTGCCACATCGGAAGGTAGCTACGAATTAATCCCGGAGACATTCACTCTGGAATGCCGGGAGAACCTCTTTTATCAAATACTCGCTCTACAAGAGATGATTCAATGCAATCTTTCTCTTGAAGAGGAAGCGGGGAATGACACTACAATTCTAAACTTTGGTGTAAAGCTGAACATTCGAACTCCTCTGATTCCACACAAAGTAAAAGTTAAAACAATAGCCGATAATTCTGTCCAATTTGCTGCTCTTGTTGCCTTTTTCTCAGGCTTCACAAAAATCCCCGTTGATGCCGGTTTTGTCTTTTGTGGTGGCTTTGACAAAAATGGAAATGTTGTAAAACTCGAAGATGCAGAACAAATTACGGGATCAATTTTTAGTAAACGGCCTGGAGTTAAGAAGATATTCATTCCGGAAAGCGATTCCTGGTCTGAAAGTGAACAAGACCTCTTATTTCAAAATCCTGACCGGATAATAAGGATTGGGAGCCTGAGAGAATTAATAGAAAAAGTTTTTGGCAAATCCCTTAAAAAGCTGTTAAAATTTCCGGAAGAAATTCTTCATGATCTTGGTACGGAAAGAATTATTACAACTCTTCTGGGGAAAAAGAGATTTGAAATTTATCATCCGGGGCACACAGAATTTCCACCCGTTGTCGCCCGGCAGTTTGACTTGATACTCGCAAATTTCTCTATTGGTAAATTCACAATCTCAAATCTGAAAGAGATTTATATGACCATAGCCCCGGCAAATAACCAGCTTCTGATTCTGGAAGGCAAAATACCGCTTCATATAGTTGTTTCCTACATACTGAATGCAAAAAAAATCCCGGGGATAATTGCCGTGAGGTATAACATGACTGATAATTTTGTCATTATTTCATCCAACCATGGCGAAAAAAACTTAATCGGCAAACAATTCACTTACAGATTATATTATTAATAAAATGAGGCAAAAAAGTAACTGAAAATCTACTGCCCCGGAAGACTCAGGTATAGTTGCTCAAGCAGATCCAGTATGCGGTTCCACGACTGAATCAGGAAATTAACCACATCATCATAAGTCCAGCCCATATAATCGAGAACTCTTTTTAATATAAAGTATGCCAGACTTCCCGCAATAGCGATGAATGCAAAAGTCATCGCATTAAATGCTACAAATGCAATTGCTGCCGCCACAAGTTTGATCACTGATGCACCAAGCCAGATGGCAATCGCAATTCCCAGAACTTTCATTGCGAGAATAAGAAAATCATTCGCTGTCTGGTTAGTGGGCCCATCGGTTCCTGAGTCACTCGATATCGCAAACTCAAGCTCAACTCCATCAACAATGATGGTCTTTCCACTGTTATCTGCCAATCGAACAGATGGCTTAATCCCTTTCCAGCCCCATAAAAGATTTGCCGTTTCCCCATTTTCCTTTTCAATCACGATATGTCGATAATCTGCCGACTGATTCACCCGATGCCTCAAATAAACAAATGAGTCATTATTTTGTTTTGTCCGGAATTTAATTTTTAAGTCCTTGTCCTTTTCAGTCACAGCTCTTATCATGCCGGAATTTTTCTCAATAGTTAAAGCATTTGATTCAGGATTATCGGAGAAAGAGAGTTCAGGATCCTTGTTTGGATCGGGTTCAACCGGTGAATCTTTACAAGCTGACAACACTCCAAAAAAAGGAATACTTGCCATATACAGTAGGAATTGTGATCTTTTCATTTTTTACCTCAATAATATTGTTTACCCATATTCATCGTCCCAAATCAAATATGGATAAGAGTAAATATAACAAAATTTTTTAGTAATTCTCAACCTCGATGGAAGATCAAACAAGCAGTAATTCACAAGCCCGGTAGATTAAAACCGCCACAAAATAATTTTCTTTTTAGCTCCCCCGGTCGTATTTTAACAATCAATAAAATTTAATAACCTGACCGGAGCCGCCATGAAAATGAGAACAGACTTCACATCAATTGATCACTACATTTCTGAAGCCGATGAAAAAGTAAGAGAAACTCTCCAACAAATCAGAGAAGTGATCAGGGAAGCCGCACCAAACACAACCGAATGCATAAGTTATGGAATGCCTGCATTTCGTTTGAAAAAGGTAGTTGTTTATTTTGCGGCATTCAAAAATCACATCAGCCTTTTTCCTGAACCCTCAGGAGTTGAAGCATTCGAAGAAGAACTCCACCCCTACAAACACTCAAAAGGCACCATCCAATTTCAATTAAATGAACCCATCCCCTACGATTTAATCAAAAAGATTGTTGAATTCAGGATGAAAGAAGCGATGTCCCAAAATGATCATCGATAGATCTGCAATTATCATCCCAAGTGGTATTTCATCTTTCAGACGGCAATCGGGACGATTACCACTCCTCACTCTATCGTTATCAATTCTCCGAAGCTGGCTGAAGCTCTAAGTCTGAGCCGAAGCTCTGAGGTTCTGAAGCTCTGAGGTTCTGAAGTTCTGAGGTTCCGAAGCTCCGGAGTTCCCCTCTCTGATTTAAATTTGTAATAAACCCTTCTGATTTGTATATTTGTAGTTCGATTTTTTGGACTATTTGAATTGAAAATTAAGATTTCGGGTTTGGAATTAGGAACCAATGAACTGGAGTTCACGGGTAAGGTCGAAGAGTTGGGTCTTGATGCCCCTTTTTACGGCAATTTCAAACTAAATATCACTTTTGAGAAGTCACATCATCAACTGCTTGCAACGATAAACTTGCAGGTAAATGCCTCCTTTGAGTGCGACAGATGTATCGCTGAATTCAATTCTCAGCGGGATATCAACTTCACTCTGCTTTATCTATTTGATGAAGAGAGCAGAGAAACTGATGATCCCGATGTCAATTACCTCTCCCGTGAGGCAGATAAAATTGACATTTCAACAGAAATTTACGATTATGCTTATCTGGATATTCCATTTAAGATATTGTGTAAGGAAGAATGTAAAGGGCTCTGCCCTAAATGCGGTGCCGACCTGAATCAGGGCGACTGCGGATGCCCCAAAGAAGAGTTTAATCCCCTTTGGAGTGATCTTGAAAAACTGCGTGACGAACTTGAAAATGAAGAATAATTATTAACCATATTTGATGGAACTTAGAGATGCCAAATCCTAAAAGAAAGATGTCGAGAACCAGAAGAGACAAAAGAAGAACACACTACAAAGCTGTTGCTCCTTCAGTTGGTTCGTGCCCAAATTGTGGCGAAGTTAAATTAAACCACAATGCTTGCCCTTCTTGCGGTTATTATGCCGGAAGATCGATGTTTCTACCCAAGAAATAATGTAACCGGTCCATTCAATGCAGAGCTCCGGAAACAGCTCCGGCAAGTGTAGAGTTTTGCTCGATGCAATGGGTGGGGATTTTGCGCCCTTAAACGAAATTAAAGGCGCGATTTCGGCTGAATCTGACGATAAAAATCTTGAAGTGTGGCTCGCGGGCGACAAATCAAAGATTATATCTGTCATGAAAGAAAACAACCTTTCATTCGACATCAGCCGTATTGTTGACGCTTCACAGGTGGTTACCATGAGCGATCCCCCCGTTCAGGCATACAAAGAAAAACAGGATTCATCACTCGCTGTCGGTTTACGATTTGTTAAAAATGGTAACGCCGATGCTTTTGTAAGCGCCGGGAACACCGGTGCTGTCATGACCTTCTCTGTATTAATTTTTCGGAAAATAAAAGGTGTCGACCGTCCTACAATAGGCACACTAATGCCATGCGTTGGTGGTTATTGCACCATCTTTGATGCAGGTGCAAGTGTTGACTCCAAAGCCCACCACCTCGCAGAATATGCAGTGCTCGGTTCAATTTATGCCGAAGAGATGCTGAACATTAAAAACCCTCGTGTGGGGGTTTTAAGCGTTGGTGAAGAGGAATCCAAGGGAAACGAAGTCTCTAAAAAAGCCAGGGAAATGATAAAAACCCTCGGTCTCAACTTCCTCGGGAATGTGGAAGGAAAAGATATTCTGAAAGGGAATGTGGATGTTACAGTATGTGATGGTTTCACAGGTAACATCGTTCTGAAATTTGCTGAAGGTGTAAACTATCTCCTAAAACACCTGATAAAAGAATATGCTGATGAAAGCATCTTCAAAAAAATCAAAGTTGGGTTGTTCAAAAGCTCGTTAAAAGCGATCTTTTCAAAACTTAACTATGAAAATTACGGCGGTGTTCCGCTTCTCGGTGTTGATGGAATTACAATAATCGGACACGGATCAAGCTCACCCCTCGCTATTAAGAACATGGTACTTAAAGCCGCAGAAGCACACCGGAAAGAGTTGTTAAAAAAACTCGCCGGGGCAATTGCCAGCCGTAACATTGACCACAACGAAGGAAATCCCGAATGATCAACAACTCCAAATATAACGCCGTTATTACCGGCGTAGGAATGTATGTACCCGATGATGTGCTCGATAATGACTATTTTTCAAGTTATCTCGACACAAATGATGAATGGATTGTTTCAAGAACCGGAATTAAAGAAAGACGAATTTTAAAGAATGGTGCCACAAGCGATATGGCTTATGGTGCTTTAAAAGATCTTATTGATACCACGGGACTTGATCCAAACGAAATAGATGTTATTATTGTTGCTACTGTAACCCCCGATATGCTTTTCCCCGCTACCGCCTGCATCGTTCAGGAAAAAATTGGCGCTGCAAATGCGTGGGGATTCGACCTTTCTGCTGCTTGTTCCGGCTTTCTATTTGCCGTTCAAACAGGTGCAGCTTTCATTACCTCAGGCGCATTCAAAAAAGTTGTTGTTATCGGCGCCGATAAAATGACCTCAATCGTTGACTATTCCGACAGAAACAATTGTATCCTCTTTGGCGATGCTGCCGGCGCAATTCTGCTTGAAGCCACCGAAGACAAAACTCTTGGGATAAAAGATTCCATTCTACATATTGACGGAACCGGTGTCGATGTTTTGAACATGAAAGGCGGCGGAAGTTTGAACCCTCCTACCCATGAGACCATTGATAAAAAAATGCACTACCTCTATCAGGAAGGAAAAGCCGTTTACAAAAGAGCCGTCCTTGGGATGGCTGAAGTGTCTGCGGAAGTTGTCGAAAAAAACAACCTCAAGCCGGAAGATATTGCATGGCTTGTACCACATCAGGCTAATCTTCGTATTATCGATTCCACTGCTAAAAGGATGGGAATTGGTATGGAAAAGGTTATGATTAATATTCATAAATATGGTAACACCACTTCGGGCACAATTCCTACCTGCCTCGCAGAATATTACAGAGATGGCAAAGTGAAAAAAGGTGACAACCTTGTTTTTTCTGCCTTTGGTGCCGGATATACCTGGGGTGCTATCTATTTAACATGGGGTATCGACTAATATGGCAAAAAGAGCGCTTCTTTTCCCCGGACAGGGCTCGCAGTATGTCGGAATGGCAAGCGATCTCTATGAAAATTCCGTTGAAGCAAAGGAAATGATCAAAACAGCGGATGCTGCTCTTGGTGTTCCCCTCTCCCATATCATGTTTAACGGTCCTGAAGAAGAACTTAAACAGACTGAATATACCCAGCCTGCAATTTTTGTCCATAGTGTTGTTCTTGCCTCACTTTTGAGAAGACTCGATTTTGAAGGCGCAGCGGGTCATTCACTTGGTGAATATTCAGCTCTTGTTGCCTGTGGCGCAATTCAATATTACGATGCTGTTCAACTCGTCAGATTCAGAGGACAGGGAATGCAACAGGCCGGAACCGATTTCCCCGGAACAATGGCTGCTGTAATTGGTCTCGACAGAGAAACTCTTGAAAACATATGCAAAGAAGCATCCGCCGAAGGAATTGTGCAGTGTGCAAATTTTAATTCCCCCGGGCAGATTGTTATTTCAGGAAGTGTTTCAGGAGTGCTTAAAGGGATGGAACTTGCCAAAGCAGCTAAAGCCCGGCTCGTTTCCCAACTTACTGTCTCGGGAGCTTTCCACTCCCCGCTGATGCAATCGGCAAAAGACCAGCTTAAATTAAAACTTGACTCGGTTAATTTTTATGACGCAAAATTCCCCGTCTATGCAAATGTAACCGGGAAACCCGAAAAAGATAAAGAAGAAATTAAACAAAATCTCTTTTTGCAGGTGACCGCCCCGGTAATGTGGGAAGACACCATCAGGAATATGATTGCGGATGGATTTGATGAATTTGTGGAAGTGGGCCCCGGCCGTGTTCTGCAAGGATTGGTAAAACGAATAAATCCTGCGGTTGTTACCTCAGGAATCGATAAATTTGCAGATATTGAAAAATATTTGTAGCCTTATATTCATTATTAACTAATATTTGATATATTTTCAGATTGAATATGACAGATTTAAAAGATAAAAGAGCACTTGTCACGGGAGGTTCCCGCGGCATAGGAAAATCGATAGTAGAAGAACTTGCAGCCATGGGTTGCTCTGTTGTTTTTACTTACCAGTCTTCTGAAGAAGCTGCCAAAGTTATTGAAACTGAACATGCTGCCCTTGGCAGAAAAGTGCTCGGTTTTAAAGCTGATGCCGCAAGCTTTGATGAAGCTCAAAAAGCCGTCGAATTTACTGTTCAAAACCTCGGTGGGTGCGACTTCCTCGTCAACAACGCCGGGATCACTCGTGATAAATTTCTCATGATGATGAAAGAATCCGATTTTACTGATGTGATCGACGCAAACCTTAAAAGCGTTTTTAATTATACAAAAGCTGTAATCAAACCGATGATGTCACAAAGATTTGGAAGAATCGTGAACATCTCATCGGTGGTAGGCATCACCGGAAATGCAGGTCAGGCAAATTATGCCGCCAGTAAAGCCGGTATGATAGGTTTTACAAAATCGATAGCCAAAGAAGTTGCGTCAAGGAATATCACCTGCAACGCTGTGGCTCCCGGTTTTATCCAAACTGACATGACTGCAAAGCTCAAAGATGAGATAAAACAGGAATTATTAAATCACATCCCGCTAAAAGCTCTTGGTGAATCTTCGCATGTGGCAAAAACTGTCGCTTTCCTCCTTTCACCTGCCGCTGACTATATAACCGGTCAGGTTATTGCCGTCGATGGCGGAATGACGATGTAATTTTTTATTATTAACTTAACAAATAGGAGTAAATAATGGACATTGAATCAAAATTCAATCAAATTGTTCAAGATAAACTTGGTGTAGAAGAATCACAGATCACACCTGAAGCAAGCTTCAGAAACGATCTTCAGGCAGATTCACTCGATCTTATGGAACTCTTCATGGCTTTCGAGACAGAATTTGGTATATCAGCACCCGAAGATCAGGTTGAAAAACTTGATACCGTTGGCGCAGCCCTTGCTTTCATCAAAGAAGAAACAAGCAAAAAGTAAATTTTATTTGCCGGGTGAAGGTTGTTATTAGTAACTCCCAACCCGGCTTTACCTTTTCCCCAGGTTTTTACCCATGAATAACAGACGGGTAGTTGTTACCGGGCTTGGTGCGGTAACCCCCATCGGAAACAATCTTCAAGAATATTGGAGTGGACTTCTCTCGGGGAAAAACGGTGTCGAGCTCATTACAAAGTTTGATACTACCAATTTCGATACAAAATTTGCCGCCGAAGTTAAGGACTTTAAGCCTGAACTCTATGTCGATTTTAAAAACCTGAAAAGGATCGATAATTTTTCAGTTTATGCCCTTGCATCCGCAACTCAAGCCATGGAAGATGCCGGTTTCGCTTCAGGCTCCTACGATCCTGATCGTTTTGGTGTTATTTTTGGGAGCGGGATTGGTGGCTTAAAATCTCTTGAGAACCAGTTTCTCATCTACTATAACGACAATTCCCCAAAAAAGATATCTCCTTTCTTCGTAACGATGATGATAGCGGATATTGCCGGGGGACATATCTCAATTAAGTTTGGACTTAAAGGTCCCAATTATTCAACCACTTCCGCCTGTGCAACTTCTTCACATGCCATTGCAGATGCCTTTATGCTGATTCAACGCGGCACCGCCGATGCGATGATCTGTGGAGGCGCTGAAGCAGCAGCTACTGAATTAGGAATCGGCGGGTTTGGTGCCATGCGCGCCATTTCCACCTGGAACGACAGATTTAAGGAAGCCAGCCGTCCATTTGACAAAGACAGAAACGGTTTTGTCCTTGGTGAAGGCTCGGGTGCTCTTATTCTTGAGGAATATGAACACGCAGTAAAGCGCGGAGCAAAAATCTACGCAGAAATTAGTGGTATTGGACTTACCGGTGATGCATTCCATATGACTGCCCCAGACCCCGAAGGAGACGGCGCCGTCAGAGCAATGAAAGAGTGTATTCGCGATGCAGGAATTGACCTGAACAAAATTGATTACATCAATGCCCATGGAACTTCAACCCCGCTAAACGACAAAACCGAAACTAAAGCAATAAAAACCGTTTTTGGTAAACACGCTTATGAACTTGCCATCTCTTCCGTAAAATCGATGACAGGTCATCTTCTTGGTGCTGCCGGTGCAATTGAAGCTGTCGCTACTATTCTCGCAGTAAAAAACGACATAATCCCCCCAACAATCAATCTTGATACACCCGATCCCGAGTGTGATCTCTTTTATACTCCAAAAGTTGCAATAAAACGAAAAGTTGATTACGCCATAAGTAACACTTTTGGGTTTGGAGGGCATAATGCCTCTCTCCTCTTTAAGAAAATAGAGGTATAGTTTTGTTCGGTTTTGTTCGCGATTATTTTCGAAGGCTTGAGCAGAAAAAACTGCTCAAAAGAAAAGACTTTAAGAAACTTGAAGAACTTATCGGTAAAAAAATTACCAATCCCGACAGGTTCATCGAAGCCCTCACCCACCGCTCTGCCCTCGACCAGGGTAAATTTAAGGTCTCCAACGAAAGACTCGAATTCCTCGGTGATGCCGTACTCGGAATGATTACTGCCGAAACTCTCTTCGAAATGTTTCCAAAAACCAACGAAGGAGTGCTCACCAAAATGAGATCCAACCTTGTGAACAAAAACAATCTGTTTGAAGTGGCACAAGGGATGAATCTTTATCAATTTCTTTTTATTCAAGAAGACCTTGTAAGTGGTAAATCGGTGGGAATAAAATCGATTCTCGCTGATGCTCTCGAGGCATTAATTGGAGTGGTTTACACTGAATATGGATTTGCAGTAACAAAGGATTTTATTCATAAATATATCCTTGAACCCGGCCTCACCAAAGGGGTGCATGTCACCGATGAAAACTACAAAAGTCAACTCCTTGAACTGATTCAAAAGAAAAAAGTGGAACTCCCACGGTATTATGTCGTGGATGAAACAGGACCCGAACACGAAAGAGTGTTCACCGTCAGAGTCTCTGCCGGTCTTCATGTCCTCGGCGAAGGCACAGGCAGAAACAAAAAATCAGCCGAACAGGTTGCCGCCAAAATGGCTCTCGATAATTTCCAGTCAGGTGAATTCTTTTCGGAATAAATCTCCTATTTCAAAAGTATCATCTTCGAATATTCCCTCTTTCCGCCAAAGTCCAACACATATAAATAGACGCCACTATGGAGACCGTTTCCATCAAATTGGAAAGTGTTTTTGCCTCTTGTTGCTGTTATGACCTCTGAGTGTACCACGCTTCCGGTTACATCATAGATAGTAAGTCCGGCACTACCCGCTTCCGGGGCATTAAATTCAATTATCGTTGACGAGTTAAACGGGTTTGGGTAATTTTGCGCCAGACTAAATTCTGATACAACCGAACCATCCTTCACTCCGGTCGCATTTCCATTATAAAGTGGCATATAAAACAACTTACCATTTTGGGCAGGCAATAATATTCTGTTATCTGCCAGGTTTACACCAAGAGGTGAATAACCATAAGGAAGTCTGCTATAACGCCATTTGTCAGTCGGCGAAAGTGAAGTATAGATACCGCCAAGTTTATCTATAAGCACACTAATCCCGCCCATTGTTATCATATCCATGATCGGGGCTCGAGTTTCAAAAGATTCAAAAGTCCAGGTTTCACCCATATCGGTGGATACCCGTCTCTCACCTTTTTGATTTAGAACAACCAGGGTACTGTCGGAAACGAAACCAACCTTTTGTAAAGTCTCTGCCTGACCAATGGTATTGTAATGAAATGTAACTCCTCCATCTGTTGAAATAAATACACATCCCAACTCACCAACTGCTGCAACTCCCGTTTCACCCCAATTGTCAAGGGATAAAATGGCTCCGGTATAGGGAGAGAATAAGATATTTGTCCAGGTAAATCTATAATTTGAATTAAATATACCTCTGTTAATAGTACCATAATCTCCTGCTGCATAATAACGAATCGGCGGGGAAGCGGTGATTGCATAAAACATCGTACTGCCACCAAGGGGGTCAAAAATTGGAATCCATGTATATCCTCTGTTATATGAGAGGAAAAAACTGTTACCCCAGGTGTAGGCAACAATATAATCGTTGTTTGGGTTACGCCAAAATCTATAAGTTGGAAATTGTGTTTGTCGAACAATCATTGTCCAATTATCAGGAGGAGTGTCAGTTCTGGCTATTTTCCCCAAACTGTCACCCACGATTAGACTGCCATCGGAAAGGATAACTGCTGCGGAGATACTGTTTGTTATGGGTGTCTGCCACGCCTGCGCCTCGTTCACAAACACGGACGATCTAAAACTGTACCAGGGGTTAAAGTTATTCCATCCATACATATTTCTTGCCCTTACACGCCAATAATAAATTGTTGAATCGGCCTGGAGATTAACAGTATGTGATGTTGAAGAAATGCCGGTGATATTTTCCACAATGTTGGCGGTGTCTCCTTCTGCCAACTGAAGATGGTATTCTATGATCGGTGTAACTGTCCAGGGTTCCTCCCATTTAAAGGTTGTGTTCCGCACTTCATAAGGCGACCCGTTAAAAGGATAGATTCTTAAAATATTTGGAGGGCTTAGTAAACCATCCTCGGGTGAGAACTTAAATATCCTGCCATTTGCACAAAGCAAGTATGCGGTATTTTCGTCTGCAGGAACCGGAAATTTACTCACACTTCCGGGTCCCAAATTTATCCTGACAAAATTTGAATTGTTGCCAAAATTATAAAAAAAGTCTCCTTTGTCATACATAACCGCGATGAGCCCACCCGGTTTATGGCTGATTTCCACCAGACTGCCATCCTGATTAACTTTTCCACCACTTGTGTCATTATACCAGGTTGTGAATCCTCCTGACTGTGTATTATAAAGACCAAGTGATGAGGGATCAAAACTTAACATCATATCCCTAAAATCGCGGATGTTCCATGAGTTACCTCCATCGGTTGTAAAAAAAGCTTTACTTTGGAAATATCCATACCGGTACAAAGCTGATCCGTTTAAACCGTCATAAAATTCAAGATTGGTGTAATAGCCACCCGAGAAACCGGTAACTACCGGGGTGATTTGTTGCCATGCCGGTGTTGTCATGAAAAAGGAATCGGAGGTACAGAAAAATATTGTATCTCTACCCTTAAATGCCACACCTTTAATCATTTTTTGCATGGGAGAAATGATAGACTGCCAGGAATTTCCACCATCACTTGTTTCAAGAATGAGACCTGCAGAACAGAGTGCAACAAACTCTGATTCACTTCTCTGAACAAACTTTTGCACAACCCCGGTAACTGCCGGAGGAGTTGTTTCATTCCAGGAATAACCTCCGTCTGTGGTTTTTAAAATTTTACCATTGACGAGTCCTGCAAATCCTTTAACACTGTTAACAAAAAAGAGACTGGATGCTTCCTCATTCCCGGGCAGTTCCAACTGTTCCACCTTTATATCGCGATGTCCCCACTTGTGATAAGTCATTATTGCATCTGACTTGTTATTTCCAACATCACTAATTACAAGTTTGTCCCAGGTAGTTGGAATAATCGAGCCAAATGTCATGGAATTATTTCCAAGCGTAATCACTGTTACTGTTGATGTGTCTGCAAAAGAGAATTTTTTAAGATGTCGGTTACTTAAACCGATACTTTCAAGACTCCAAATCTCATTATCATTCACATAAGCAAACTTTACATAAAGGTCGGTTCCACCGGGTTGAAAGGACTTCTGTATTTCTCCGGTCATTGAAAGAAGATAAACACGGTTGGAGTTGCCGATAAGATAAAATCCATTGTCACTTTTGCCAAATGTCCTGAAATTTTCAAGGGGAAAAGGAACTGATACCTTTGTCCATGTGAAGCCGTTATTTGTTGAGTAAAGTATCCCTCGTATGGCGGAATACTGCTCTACAGCAAAAAGATATCCCTTGTCGTAGAATGGTGCCGTTTTTACCGGGCCATAGGCCCAGGTGTTAGATATCCATGTTACTCCGAGGTCGGTGGAGACATTAATACCCCCTTCAGGAGGGAAGATAATACCATGTTTATGATTAAAAAAGGTTCCGTATCCAAATTTTTCACCCGACCAAAGTGTGTTTGCCAGAGTCCAGGTTTCACCGGCATTAAAACTGTGATAGATATACTGGCTGTCTCTTACTGCTACAAGCGAATCCCTTCCGATGGAATACATGAACATAATCCTGTCGAGTTGAACCGTGGTTTTCCCGTCTTTCCAGGTTTTTCCGCCATCACTTGTCAGACTATAGTGGGAGTTATACCTCCAATAAGCGATTCCGTTTAATGAATCGGAGAAATGGACATTAGATGCCCCTTTTCCTGCATAAAAACTCACTCCCCATGGAACCACCACCTCGGTACCCGAAGGCGGTGTTGATTGTGCGCTTACCTGAATAAAAAAGGTAAGGGAATAACAAAGGATAAGTGTCAGATATTTCATAAAATGCCTGAATATAGTTAAATGTCTCAAATTTTACATCAAAGTTTCTGAATCTCTGAGGTTCCGAAGTTCCGAATCTCTGAGGTTCCGAAGTTCTGTATCTCTCATTTCAAAAGTATCATCTTCGAATATTCCCTCTTTCCGCCAAAGTCCAGGACATAAAAATAGACGCCGCTATGGAGGCCATTTCCCTCAAAGCGGAAACTGTTTTTACCTTTTGTTGCTGTTATGACTTCTGAGTGAACAACTCTCCCGGTTACATCATAAACTGTTAAACCTGTAATACCACCTTCCGGAGTATTAAATTCAATGATCGTTGACGAGTTAAACGGGTTTGGGTAGTTACCTGTCAGAAAGGTAGAAGGGAGAATTTCGTCTTTAGGCTCACCACCGATGGCAATCAAAGAACCGCTCAAATCACCTTTAAATATTCCACCTTTTTTGGTGGTAACGATAAACAAATTGGTATCAATGAACTCTACATGACTGAAATGGTATTTGGTGTTGCTTGTTTTTCTGAGCCATGTGGTTCCGTTATCTCTGGAGAGGAAAAATGCTCCTGAATCACCCGCTGCAATAATATTGGATCCTAGTGCAGTAACAGATTGGAAAACAACGGAGGAATCGTGAAAAATAGTCTGCCAGGATGCTGCATTGTCAGCGGTTTGCATAATGCGCCCCGTTTGTGTTACGAGAACGCCAGAAGAATCACCTTGTCTTTCATAAGAAGAGATGAAAGGCGTTACAACGGGTTGAAGAGTCCAGCCGGAACCTGGCATTTTTTGTGACATAAAACCGGGTACTGTCCTTCAAAACCCATCCGTTTTGAAGAGAGATAAATTTTAATTGAGTTAATCTTGAACCGACGAGGTTCAACTGCTGGGTTGCAGTAGCTGAAACCCGCTTAAACAACTTGCTGTAAGAGAGATTTCGCGGTTTGGAGAGAGAATCTGTTTCAATAAAAAATCCATCATTTATATTAAACGATTGCTCTGAAATGATGACCCCGCTTGTCCTGGTCAGAAGAGTACTCCATGTGGACCCCGAGTTATTTGAATAATCGAGTTTCCTCATTCGTACTCTAAAACCCTCGGTACTGTTTATAAAATAACAGTTGTTCACCCATTCTCCTTCAAAGACCGATTTCCAACTCGCACCACCATTGGTGGTTCTTGCTATCATACCTGCGGTTCCTTGAAGCGGATTTCCACTTATGATCCAATCTAATTCTGAGTTAATCACAAGGGATTGAATTGGTTTGTCTCCGAAAGAAATAAAGCTGTTTTGATATGTGCTGCCATTGTTGGATGTTCTAATAATATCAGGACCATCACAAGTTGCATAGACCACAGAGCCGGAAGCCCATACACCTCTATAAGTTCTCGCAGGAAAAGTCATTGTACTGGACGGATTCCAAGGGTACACAAATACCCTGCCGGAACTTGACATAAATTGAACCCGGTTGCTTATGGTTCTCCATGCGCCAATAATCGAGTAATTTTCGCTGGCAAAAAGGGATGTAAATGTTTTGCCCTGGTCTGAACTGAGTATGAGAGAACCATTTTCGACTACAAAAACCCAAGTACCATTCAAATCGAAAAAATATTTGAATCCTGTAGTAAAATATGATGTAAAGTAAGGCTTCCAGGTCATCCCTCCATCCGTGGTGTGTGATAAAGCCCCATAATCCATCAAAGCAAACGCCCTGTTGTGATCTCGAAAAACCACCCTGTTAACCTTTGAAACACCGGTGGTTGAGCTAAACCAACTTAGACCCAGATCATTACTTTTTGCGAAAAACCCATTTTCTCCTGCTACAACAATCATTGTGGGAGAAAGTGACTCGATGAATCGGAGTCTGGAATTGGGAAATGTCGCCAGCGAGATGTTTGTCCAGTTATTACCCATATCTCTTGAATAACTGACCAGACCTCCATCGCCGCACAAAAATGTGATGCCACTCTTTGTTATATGTACATCCGCTACACCTGTATTTCCGGGGACCGGGATATGCGTGAAAGTTTTTCCACTATCAAGTGTCTTATAAAGTTCAAGGTCATTCCCGACAACAAAACCGGTGGAAGGATTTAAGAATTCGATATCAATAAAAGTCTCTACATCGCTAAAAGGTATAACCGGTTGAAGTTGTGCCCATAATGTAGAAGCAAGAAAAGCTACAATAAAAGTAATATATTTCATTTGCTCCCTCTATTTCAAAATTATCATTTTTTTTGTGAGATTAACTCCGCCACCGCGTAATCTATAAAGGTAGATTCCGTTTGACAGTTCTTTTGAATCGAAATTAATCCTGTGTTCACCTGTTTCAAGCCATCCATTAAACAGAGTTGTAACCCTCTCACCGATCGAACTAAAAACTTCAATTGTATAATCTCCGGGGTTTTTAACCGAGAATCTGATTACAGTGGATGAGTTAAAAGGATTGGGATAATTTTGTGCCAGCCTGAATTCTGTAACGACATTTTCATCTTTTACACCGGTCGGATTTCCATTATAAAGTGGCATATAGAACAATTTACCAGCCTGCGAAGGCAATAAAACCTTGTCGGCAGATATTTCTACTGATCGGGGTTTAAATCCATCGGGCATTTTGCTGTATCGCCACGGGTCTGTTGGGGTCAGGGAAGTGTAGATACCACCCATGGTATCAATAATTACA
The DNA here is from genome assembly GCA_016707285.1 of Ignavibacteriales bacterium. GTDB lineage: Bacteria > Bacteroidota > Ignavibacteria > Ignavibacteriales > Ignavibacteriaceae > UTCHB3. The sequence continues at coordinate 134,596 of JADJIA010000003.1, read as the reverse complement.
CTTATGCCGTTTCTGGTAACAAGATCCCGAATTGGAGCTTTGGTCTCAAAAAATTCATAATCCCATGTTATTCCCATGTCTGTCGATATTCTTCTCTCACCATTTTGATTCAGGACAACAATCGTTCCATCAGGAGCGAAACTTGCCCCACGGAATATTTCTGTTTGATTCAGCCCTGTGTATTGAAAAGTAGACCCTCCATCAGTTGAAATAACTACACTTCCCGATTCTCCAACTGCGATAACCCTGGTGCTGTCCAAGGTCGCAATTGCAAGATTATTCCCGGTATGTGGCGAGAAAAGGATGTTTGTCCATGTAAGCGGAGTAGTCACCGCTTTAAAGATACTACCATAATGCGCGGCTCCATAGATAACATTTGGAGGCGCAAATCCAAATGAGTTTACATAAGTGCTCCCAAATGGTGCTTCTTTACGCGCCCAGGAAATACTCCTGTTTAATGAATAGAAAAACAAATTACCAGTTGTGAGTGCAAAGACAATATTGTTGTTGGGGTCATAAAGGAACCTGTTCATCGGATAAAATGTGGTCGAGTTTACAATTGTCCAGTTAACCGGGGGCTGATCTGTTCTGGCTATTCCTCCGGCACCGGTTCCGACAATAACCCTGCCATCAGGTAACATTATTGCAGTTGTGAGTTCAACGGTAAACGGGCTTTGCCATGAAACAGGTTGATTTGCAAAAACTGATGATCTGAAACTATACCATGAGTTGAAGTTACTCCATCCATAGATATTTCTTGCCCTTACACGCCAAAAATAAATTGTTGAATCGGCCATGAGATTAACAGGATGTGATGTTGAAGAAATACCTGCGATATTTTCCACAATATTTGAAGTGTCACCAGCCGCCAATTGAAGGTGGTATTCTATAATTGGAGAAACCGTCCATGGCTCTTCCCATTTAAGAGTTGTATTTCGTAATTCATACGGTGAGCCGTTCACGGGAGATATTCTTAATACAGATGAAGGGGGTGGTGAATTGTTAACATGTGAGAACTTAAATATCCTGCCATTTGCACAAAGCAAGTATGCGGTATTTTCGTCTGCAGGAACCGGAAATTTACCGGCAATTCCGGTACCCAAATTTATCCTGATAAAATTTGAATTGTTGCCAAAATTATAAAAGAAGTCTCCTTTGTCATACATAACCGCGATGAGTCCTCCCGGTTTATGGTTGATCCCCATCAGGCTGCCATCCTGATAAACTCTTCCTCCGGTTGTGTCATTATACCAGGAAGAGAATCCTCCTGTCAGTGCATAATAAATACCAACTGACGAGGGGTCAAAACTGTACATCATATTATTAAAATCACGTGTGACCCACGAGTTGCCTCCATCAGTTGTGAAAAAGGCTTTACTCCGGAAATTTCCGTACCTGTATAAAGCTGATCCGTTTAGACCGTCATAAAATTCAAGATTGGTGTAATAGCCTCCCGATAAACCGGTAGCTACCGGCGTAATTTGTTGCCATGCCGGAGTTGTCATAAAAATGGAATCAGATGTGCAAAAGAATATTGTATCTCGTCCCTTAAACGCTGCACCTTTTATCATTTTTTGCATAGGGGAAATGATGAACTGCCAGGAATTTCCACCATCACTTGTCTCAAGGATCAAACCGGCAGCACAGATTGCTATAAACTCTGATTCACTTCTCTGAACAAACTTTTGCACAACTCCTGTAATTGTGGGAAGAGTTGTTTCACTCCAGGAATAACCCCCGTCTGTGGTCTTTATGATTTTACCATTGGCGAGTCCCGCAAATCCTTTAGCCCCGTTAACAAAAAAGAGACAGGATGCTTCTGCCCTCCCGGGTAGCTCCAACTGTTCCACCTTTATATCCCGATGTCCAGACTTGTGATACGTCATTATTGCATCTGCCATGTTGTATCCATTGGCACTAAATAGAAGTCTGTCCCATGTTGTTGGAATAATCGAAGTGAACATCATCGAATGGTTCCCGAGCATAATTACCGTTACCGTCGATGTATCTGCAAAAGAGAATTTTCGAAGGTGCCTCGTGCCATAACCGATATTATCAATACTCCATATCTCATTATCGCTTATATAAGCAAAATATGGATACGAGTCTGTTGCACCCGGTTGAAAAGATTTAAGTATTTCTCCTGTCATTGAAAGAAGATAAACACGGTTGGAGTTGGTGATAAGATAAAATCCATTGTCACTTTTGCCAACAGTCCTGTAATTTGCAAGAGAAGCAGGAATTGACACTTTTACCCATGTGAAACCGTTATCGGTTGAGTAAAGTATTCCTCGTGTTGTGGAATATTGCTCAATGACAAAAAGATATCCCTTATCGTAAAAAGGTGTAGTTCTAATCGGACCATATGCCCAGGTGTTTGATATCCATGTTGCGCCGAGGTCAGTAGAGACAATAATACCCCCTTCATTAGGGAAGATAATACTATGTTTATGATTAAAAAAGGTTCCGTATCCAAATTTTTCACCCGACCAAAGTGTGTTTGCCAGCGTCCAGGTTTCACCGGCATTAAAACTATGAAAGATATACTGACTGTCTCTTACTGCTACGATCGAATCCCTTCCGATGGAATACATCAACATAATCCTGTCGAGTTGACTCGTGGTTTTCCCGTCTTTCCAGGTTTTTCCGCCATCACTTGTCAGACTATAGTGGGGATTATGCTTCCAGTATGCGATTCCGTTTAATGAATCGGAGAAATGGAGATTTGACGCCCCTTTTCCGGTGAAAAAACTTAATGCCCAGGGCACCACCACTTCGGTACCCGAAGGCGGTGTTGATTGAGCGCTTACCTGAATAAAAAAGGTAAGGGAATAACAAAGAATAAGTGTTAGATATTTCATAAAATGCCTGAAAATAGTTAAATGTGCCAAATTAACACCCCTTTTTGTTGTGAATATCAAATAAACTATTAAGTGTCATATTTCTAATTTACATTTCCGGTTCCGGAGAATCAAATCTCTGAAATTCCGAAGTTCCGGGGTTCCGAAGTTCCGAAGTTCTGAGGTTCCGAAGTTCCGGGGTTCTCATTTCAAAAGTATCATCTTCGAATATTCCCTCTTCCCGCCAAAGTCCAGGACATAAAAATAGACGCCGCTATTCAGATTACCGGAATTAAAACTGTATCTGTTATTCCCGTGGTTGGCGTTTATGACATCAGATAACACTTGCCTCCCGGTAATATCATAAACAGTTACAATCACATCCTTACTTTCAGACGAGAAGAATTCTATAACAGTGCTGTTATTAAAGGGATTGGGGAAATTCCCGATAATCTGATTTTCGGGAAGTACCTGATTAGCCTCACCGCCGGCTTGGAACCACGGATCATTAAGGGAACCTTTGTAAATCCCACCTTTCGTCGATGTTACAATAAATTCGCTTGAATCGATCATTTTCACATGACTAAAATTAACTTCCATTCTGGTGTTTAATGACGTCCATGACGAACCTCCATTTGCCGAAGTGAAGATTATTCCGGAATCGCCAACCACTATAAGGTGGTTTGAGTCAATGGCAGCAATCGAATTAAACCTGAGTGTTGTATCTTTAAAAAGCAAACTCCAGGTCTCGGTATTGTCCATGGTTTTCATAATCCGTCCGGAGCGGGTGGTAAGAATTCCGGAGCTGCTGCCAAATCTCAAATATGAAGAAATGAGGGGTGTAACAACCGGAGTGAATCTCCAATTAGCACCACCATTTGTTGTGATATTAAATTGTGTGCTGTCCCTGAGTGTCCAACCATTTAAGGAGTTGATGAAATCAAGATGAGTCAGCCTTGTTCCTGGATAATTTTTAAGTAATGTTTTACCGGAGCCTGTCCGTTTATAAATGCTGCTGTAAGATTGATTGCGCGGTTTTGTAAGGGTATCAGTCACAATAAAATAACCAAGTTCCTTACTAAAAGATTGTGAACTGATTATAACACCGGTGATGATTGTAGTCAGTGGAGACCATGTCACCCCCGAGTTGGAGGAGTGTTCTTCACTTCTCTCAAGTACTCTAAAGCCTTCGCCGTTTGACAGATAATACTCTTTGTTAACCCAATCTCCTTCGTGGGTGTATTTCCAGGTCTCACCGCCATTTGTGGTTCGTGCGAGATAACCGTAAGACTTTCCATCTTTCACCGGAGTATTACCCGATATAATGTAATCGCTTTTTGAAATAACTTGAAGAGAAAAAATCGGTCTTCCCCCAAAAGTAACAATCGGGGAAGAAAAATTCTTCCCCATGTCATTTGAAGTATACACATTGGGACCGTCAGTTACTGCATAAAGATAATTTTCTTTAGTCCAAAAGCCAAAGAATCTCCGCTGAGGTCTTTTGACGGTGTAAACTGTGTAGCCGTATATTCCGCCGGATTCGAGAATATAAGAGTTTAAATAACCGGCTGTGTCCATGGTGATGAAGACATTTTGTTCAATTTGTTTTGTTTCAACTAAATCATGCGGTATCAATGTTGCGGAAGGGGTAGTCCATGTCATTCCCCAGTCATTTGAAGATGTGAACAGCCATTGGTCACCAACTACCATCATCACATTACCATACTCAATAATTCCTTTTACATCTTTACCTGCTGTTTCCACATGAAATGGTGACCATGTTATTCCCCCGTCTGTTGTTTTTACAACAATACCTTCGTCCATCAAAGCCCATCCTCTAAGGAAATCAGTAAATACCACATTATTAATGTTTTCTTTACCAATTTGAGAGACTCTCCAGTGGGCTCCGTTATCATCACTCCGTGCAAAATGTCCCTTTTTACCGGCAACAACAAGGCTGTTGCTCGAGACTCTCTTCACAAATGTAAATTCTGCATCCGGTAGTTCTGCAACTGAAACATCCAACCATGTTATACCCCCATCCAAAGTTCTTTTTACCATACCGTTGAATCCGGCAACAAATACTATACCGTCCGAACCGCTTGTAACAGCCTGAACACCTTTGTTTCCGGGGATATTGATCTCTTCCCATGATTTTCCCGAATTTGTTGATTTGTAAACGGTACCCGTGTTAGAGACAACAAATCCATGGAGTTCATTAATAAAATCGATATCAATGAAAGATTCAATTTCAGTAAACTGTATAATTGGAACTAATTGAGCTTTAATAATTGAGACAAAAAACAATATAAACAATGTTAGATATTTCATTTTATCCCCTTACTTTAGATGAATCATTTTTTTTGTGAAGGTCGCGCCGTGTCCACTTAATCGGTAGAAATACAAACCACTGGCAAGTGCTTTTGCTATATAATTAACCGAATATTGCCCCGGCTCAAGGGAACCACTATAAAGAGTTTCAACTCTCTCCCCGGTACTGCTAAATATTTCAAGCAGGTAATAGTCACTGGCAGAGATTTGAAATGATATCATCGTTGAAGAATTAAAAGGATTTGGATAATTCTGATATAATAAATATTCCTTCGGCAGCACGACAGGGATATCCGGTGGAAGCACTTCATACTCAGATGACCCGTAATAAATATTTCCTGCATCGGAGACAATAATTCCCTTTCCTTCAGGTGAGAAGAGAATTGACCTTATCTCGCCGAGAGAAAAAGCCGGGTAGTTGGTTAAAACTTTACCTGTTTCATCCATCCTTATCAGATCACCTTTATCGGTACCAACCCAGAATGTTTTTCCGGTTGAAGTAAAAAAACCTGTAATATTGAGGGAATCAGTCGTAAACTCAACAAGGGTGTCCATGAGAGTTCCTCTGCCGGTTACAAATTTGTTCCCCTGTTGGAGAAGGGCGAAGAACTTCCCGGGTGCAATTATTATGGGTGCCGATGAAATCAACTCACTCGAATAAATCGTCCTGAAATTTGAAAGACTTATATCATATTCTCTGAGTTCAGATCTAATCGCCCCCGGATTCTCCAAAGTCGATTCAAGATAGATGTAAAGTTTGTTGTTTCCTGCTTTCAGGTTTTTAATTTTTAAGCTTCCGTTGGAGGAAACGATTTCGGTTTGTTGGTTCCATCTCTTTCCTCCATCCATGGTTCTAAAGAGAGAACCATCGGAACAGGAGATAAAACCGGTATATTTATCAATAAAGGAGATCGATACCGCGTTCTTTTCAATGGGAATTCCTGAACCCTTTTCAATAAATAATTCATCTCTAAATATGAGCACAATCCCGGAATCACCCGTAATCACAATTTCCCCATCCTGTTTTTCGACAACGGCATTTAAATTGTTCAAGACTGTGGAAGGAAGAGTTCGCCATATCTTTCCTTCACCGTCTGAAACCATTACCCTGCCGGATTCTCCCACCCCCGTTAGAGATTTATTTCGGGTAAAAATGTATTGCTTCAGTCCTGCTGCGTTTGGATTTGAGACATAATGCCAGGGTGAGTTTGAACTTACAGAACTTAAAGCGGCAATCAACAATTTACCCCCTGCAATTGGTATCATTACCTCACCATCGGTTAATTCGAGTCCTTTCCCAATAGTGTTACCCGGTAGTTTCTGATAAAAATATTCGCCCGAATTAAATGGTTTGGTAAAAATTCCACCCAGCGTGTCAATCATTACCGAATTATTCCCAAGATCCGCAAAATGGCTGAATACGCCCCTAAATGGGAGATTTTCATAATACCAGGTGTTACCGATATCCGAGGAAATACGCTTTTCACCATTACTGTTCCTTATGATAATTCTCAAGCCCTCATCAATCTCAAGCCGGTTAAAAGTTTCGGAATATCCCAGAGATTTTTGAATGAAGGTTTTTCCTCCATCGGTTGAGATGGTAAAACTCCCCTTCCTTCCAACAGCGATAATTATTGTTGAATCAATGGTTTTGATATCATAGTTGTCACCAGTGTCAGGTGAATACAATATATTCTCCCATGTATTACCTCCATCCACTGTTTTAAATATGGTACCTTGATTGCCTGCGGCATAACCGGTTAGGGCACTGGTGAAAGCGAGTGAATAGATCATTTTCCCTTTAAGAGGATCGGATTTTGTAGTCCATGTTCTTCCGCTGTTTGTTGAGAATAGATACTCATAATAAGTAGTCAGAGCATAGATTACGGAGGAATATTTATTATAGAAAAACCTCTGTATCTTGTATGGTGTGTTCTCGATTGCTGAAGTCCATGTTCCCGATGGATTATCAGCAAAACTGATTCTGCCTTCGTATCCACCTACAATAATTCTTCCATCGGGGATTTTGGTTGCTGCAGTCAGCTCGACATTTAAATTGGTCTGGTATGAGTTGAATGATAAAACTTCTCTGGTTGTTCTGAACCGGTACCATTCATTAAAATCACCCCACCCCTCAACATTCCGGGCTCTTACCCTCCAAAAATAGGTTGATGTATCTTCAGTCGAATCAAGAGTATATTTTAGTGAGGTGAGGGAAGCATCGTTAATAACAATATTATTAGTATCACCCAAAGCAACTTGAATTTGATAGTTGATTATGGGAGTATGAGAATACGGTTCAGTCCATTTTAGATCAACTGTTTTTGTAACAAATGTTGTACCATCAGGAGGTGACTGTCTGATTACAAATGATGGAAGTGGTGGCTGATTTGCCGGTGAGAATTTGAATATTCTGCCACTTGTTGAAGCAAGAAAAATTGCTCTGTTATTTGCTGCAAAAACATCCTGAACAATTACATTCTCACCGGGCCTGGCATAATACCAGTTGTATTTGTCTCCAAAAGTCATCAATAAAGCGCCGCCGTCACCATAACCAACAGCCACCCCGTTTTTGTTTTGGTGAGCTCCTGTAATATATCCTTTTAAAGACATTATACAGCTTTGAGTGTTGTCCTTGAACCACGCAAAACCGTTGCTAAAACGCCAGTAAATTCCAAAAGTTAATGGATCATATGTATATAAACGGAAGCTAAGCCCGGTTCTCCACCATGATTCACCTCCATTTGTGGTTTTAATCAAATTACTTCCAAAATATCCATTCATATAGTTTGCAGAACCATTCAAACTGTCGAAGAACTGGACATTGGTGTAATATCCTTCGGGGAGTAACATTGGTATTTTCTTGATTTGTTGCCACTCATGATCAGTCGTGTACAGAGTATCGGAAGTGCAGAAGAAAATGTTCTTTGATTTACCATAAGAAATAGAAACAATATCACGCTGAAATCCCGTTTCTTTGCGCATCCAATTTTCACCACCATCGGTTGACACAAGCACAGTTCCACCATACCCGGCAGCAATAAATTCATTCTCATTCAACGCAGCAAAACTTGTAATTTGAGGGTATATTGGCGGAGTATTAACTTTTCTCCAGTTTAGACCACCATCTGTTGTTTTTAGGATATCACTTGCGGCAGTGGCAACAAATCCAAATGCTTCGTTTGTAAAAAACAGTTTTTTTGCTTGATAAGAACCGGGAAGCTTCAGATAATCAACCCTGATACGCTTGTCATTAAATTTGTGGAAAGTGAGAACACCGTCGTTTGAATTCGAGAAAGCAGTTCCAAGAACAAGTTTGTCGAAAGTAGTGGATACCAACCTGTTCATCTCATCAGAAGCTATATCCAAACGATAAATGATTTTAACGGTGTCATTGAACGACATCCGTGTAAGGTATCGCCAACCATTATCACTCGTCCACCCCTTGTTATCCAGACTCCAAATCTCATCGTCACTAACATAACAGTAGTCCGGGTTATGCCTGTCGTGAGGACTGATACCCGAGGCAAGAATTTCACCTGTTTCAGATATTTTGTAAAATTTTTGATCACCACCAATAACAAAATAACCGGCGTCAATTCTTTCAAAGCGAACAACACTTGTAAGATTTACTTTAATTTTTGACCATGTTAAACCATTGTCTCTTGAAAACACCATTCCGACTCCCCCCGCTGAAGTCTGCCCATAAACGAAGAGGTGACCACGAGACCATGTTGCGTTTTTTTTGACCGGATCAAAATTCCATGGCAGGTTGGTCCAGTTAAGTCCAAGATCACTGCTTACCCTGATTCCACCTTCAGCAGGAAAAATAACACCATGCTTTTTGTTAAAAAAGAGACAGTTTGAGAAGCGTTCACTGCTACCCATATCATATTTCAATTGCCAACTGAAACCAGAGTCATAGCTGTGAAAAATGTATTGACTGTCTCTGACAGCTACAAGGGTGTCTTTGGAAATGATAAAAATGGAATTAAATGTGGGGAGAATGGGCGTTTTTTCTCGCTCTGCCCATGTCGCACCGCCGTCGGTGGTTATGGCAAAATTGCCGGTTTGAGTGTTTGAGCTAATGCCTGTGAGTGAATCTACAAATTGAATATTCCCGGCGCCCAATCCTGCGTAATAACTCGTTGTCCAGGGAACAACCGCTTCTGTTCCCTGCGGTGAAAATGTCTGCGCTACCGTAATTGTTGAGTAAAATATTAACAAAACCAGAACGGTAATAAATGATTTCATATATAACCTGCAAAGTGAGTTTGACAGAATGAAAGTGTCTTATCGCCCGAATACTCGGGCAAAAAGAATGGAAACATTCACAATCACATCGTACAAAATAATCAAAAATTTTAAATATTCAGGAATTTCAATTTTAATCGGTTTTCATACAGTATTATAGCAGCAGAGGTAAACAAAACCACGGCAACCAGTGCTACATAAGAATCTCTTAATCCCACACTTCGATAGACTGCCGAACCAATATTACCTATTATTACCCACTGAATTACATAAGCCACAGTTACATTTCTGCCGATCATTGCAAAGTAGTTGAAGAATTCGTTTTCTTTTGAATAATTGACCAATTGATCGATCAGAAGGGCAAAACCTCCCGTGAATCCTGCTGCCCACAACCCGTATTCCAAACCGTGATGATAATAACTTTTTAGTGTTGCAGCAGTTGCAACCCCAAACTCAATTGTGTAACCGACCCACACAACCCAAACCACCAAAAGTGGAAAAATCAAAGCTTTTTTCTCAAAAACTCCCGCCATTTCTGACTTCATAAATAGCGATACACCATATCCTAAAAGTGGATATGCCGCCCAGGGAAATAACGGGAAATATGACCAGCTTGAGTCACCCCCAAAAACGGAGACAAAATATCTTATACTTCCTGATGTGTCATTAATTGTTGAGTTAATGATTGGTGTCAGGTAAAAAATAACCAAAGCCAGGATCATCGGAATAACAAAATTGACATCAAGAAGCTTTTTCAACAGTGCCATTATAATCGTTGTTACGCCTGCAAGTACAAGGATATCTATCCCAAAAATAAAATCCAGGGGATTCACATTTGATTGTCCTGTGGCAATTTTATAAAGCAGATTAGAGTTTAAGGCTATATTTAGTGCAATTCCTCCCAAGAGCAGTTTTGCACCACGCAATAGCATCGTTTTAAAGTCTTTATTTGTCCTCGAAAGAAAATAACCCATTACAGTCATAAAGACCGGTGCGGCAGGCGGTCCACCCAAAAAGAGAGATATCCTCCCAATCATACTTCCGTAAATGGAAGGATCGGCAAACACCTCCATAATATGCACCTGAATCATAAATAATACTGCAAGCCCCTTTAAAACATCAGCGGTTATCGATCTTTCTTTCATTCTCTTTCCTGTGTAAAATTCTTTGACCTTTTTTGACAGTCCAAGAGTGCGTTCAGGTTTAACATAAGGGCTTGATTCTCATTTCAACAGGACCATTTTTCCGGTGAGGGATTTTCCTCCAGTCCGTACTCTATAAAAATATACGCCCGATTCCATACCTGTTGCATCAAATCTAAAAGTGTTCTCCCCTCTGATGCCTTTTATCTCTTCAGAAAGCACCAATGAACCCAACGAGTTAAACACCTCAAGGTGACAATTATTATCCGCCGGCAGAGTGAAATATATCACGGTTGAGCCGTTGAAAGGGTTGGGGTAGTTACCAAGTGTATAATCAACGGGTAATTCGGGCGATTCATCTTCAACATCGGTGAAAATTTCCGGGCGCTCACCTTTTAGGACTTCACCCGTTGATGTGGTCACAATGAATGAAAGATCGGGCATTAACCACACAGAGGTCAGATTGAGGGCTGTCCACTGAGGAAGAAGCTGCCAGGTGGCACCATGGTCAGTAGTTGCAATAATCTTACCGTTATTACCGACAATAAGCGAACGCCCCTCTATTGAATTTGAGACAGCTTGAGCTACCATCGCTGTGTTTTCATAAGTTTTTGTAAAAGAACTACCCCCATTTGTGGTAAAAAACACCCGCGCACGATCATATACAAGATAACCGTGTTTCCCAATATTTCCACCAATTGCCATATCTCCGGTATAAAACCCGGGAAGATATTTTTCGGCTACCGTTATTCCGCTGTCTAAACTTACATTTACGATACCGGAACCATTATCGGTTATCCATACCCTCCCCTCTTTATCCGCAAAAATCTTCCAGATTGAGTAAGATTCGTAAGTTTTCAAAGTATTCCAGGAGGTACCGCCACTCCTGGTGATGTAAAAACGACCTCTTACATATCCGGGAGGAGGTGTGGATAAATTATAGTCTATACAGTAACCGGTATAAGGATCGACGAAAACGAGATCCCGTTTAATGGCAGATACCTCCGGAAGTTTACGCCAGGTCTTACCAGTATCGTTGCTAACCCAGGAATAAAGTTCTGTTATGTAAAAATTACCTTCCGGGATTGTCTTCAAATTAGTCAGATATGTCGTGGATGTCGATAATTTCCAGGAGACCCCTCTATCCGAAGTAACGAAAATATCCGACTTATCAGGGTTACTGCCATCTTGATAGCCCGCAACCAAACCTGTGCCGTTTTCTGCAAATTTCAAAAATCGAAGGTTTCTCCCTTTTAACATCGTTATCAATGGAGTCCAAGTGTTGTTTAACTCCAATCGAGACATTGAGGGCCCCCGACCCACGGCTAAGAATTTTTTCTCCTCCGTCCTGAATACATCAAAGTATTTTGAGAGTATCGGAGCATTGCCGGTGTATCTCCCGTGTCTGAACCCATTAGGTGTAAGCGCCAGAATCGAAAGACCTCCACCGTCATCTGCAAAAACCGCCGTATCCCTACTGTAATTCCATGCTGCCACAACTGTGTCACCAACCATATAGACAGGTAGGAAGTCGTATGCCCAGTTCAAGCCTCCATCAGTTGAAACCATCGCTTGACCCTCACGACTAAATAGAAATATCCCATCTTCTCCGAAAAGTGAAATCACAGCATAATTAAAAGCTCCACTTGCACCTGTTACCTGGTTCCATGAGTTACCACCATCAGTCGTCTTTATCACCATACCATCATCCCCTGCAACCCAACCTGTCAGCAATGTGGAAAACCGGACGGAGTTAAGACGGTATGCGACAGGATTTGAAACCGACCACGAAACCCCACCATCAGTTGTTCTGAGAATAGTACCATCAGATCCGCAGGCAACTATCACAAATGGATTTACCGATGAGATGTCTAAAAGATCAGAAGTAGTATTTGTGGTAAGGGCCAACCATGTTAGCCCATAGTCAGTAGATTTTATTACAGTTCCACTATTCCCTACCCCGAAAACTGCACCACCTGAATGATGAAGCTTATTTATACCTGTAGGGATGCTTATTTCAACCTTGCTCCAAGAACCACCGGCATCGGTACTTCTGATGATCTTGTTTTTATCCGTCCCCAGGAGCAGGAAATTTCCGGAAGCAGTCACAGAGGTGAACGCGTCGATGTCATCAAATGGATTAAGTGAGGTAAGTTGAGCAGAAACAATGAAATATGCTGATGTTAAAACTAATAAAAGATATTTTTTCATTTCTAATTCTTTCTACTTGCTAAAATGACTCAAACGGAGTAGAACTCCAGCTCTCATTTACAAAAACTTCTGTTTGTTCAATTTGGAAATGTTGAGAATTGATATTTTGAAAGGATAAGAGGAGGAACAGACAAAGCAGTTGGTAAAATCTTATCAAATACAAAGAATGTTTTCGACAGGAAAAAATGTTTACCAAATTTTTACTTGAAAATCGTGCAACCGATTGATGTAATTGTGGCATAGTGTTATGCCTTTTCTACTTCCACTGTTAAAATATTTTATTGTTTCGTTTTAAACTAACTATTCTGGAATTATAAACAAAACTGTTTTATTTGAGTGGTCAAAAAAAAAAGTGCCAAAAGAATCATTATGAAACCTTTGGCACTTGCAAATACTCATTATTGGATTACTGCATTATTGCATTATTGCATTTGCTGCGTTTCCTTTAATCTTCTTACAGTAGAAATCAACAAATCCAAATACTGCTACAAGCACACCTGCCCAAACCAGATTAATCATCGGTTTGATCGAAGCGTGTATTGTTAATACTTCTTTTGGTGCCGATTTGGATGTATTACCATCTTTATCAGCCACAATTACAGTGGCAACTTTGTCACCCGGATTTACGGTTTTTAAAGTTAAAGTAACTCCAAATTCATCAAGTATTACGGGATCAGCCTGCATTTTACCACCAATTCTGGAATAAAGCAGGTCTTTTTCAACCGACTTGCCATCCTTGGTGATTATAGCTCTAACACCCATGTTGAAATCTGCATCAGTGGTCATCGCTGCCATATCAGGTTTGATGAACTCTTTATATTTGATTTGAACTCCCGCAGCAGAAATTTCTTTCCCTTCCGAAATGGTCATTGCATCACCATCAGGATTTTGCATTCCATCATCAAAACCAACAGGAGCTACATAAAAATCTGAAAGCAGACCGTAGTTCATATCGGGTTCCCTCATCAGGGAGTTATTGAAATCAGCAATATACATGACTGGTTTCACAATGGAACTGCTCGAGCCCATTTTGACATCAAGTTTACAATGATATTTTGTGTGTCCATTCTCCTGGAATGGTTCGAGTCCCACAAATGTAACATCATATCCGAGAACTTTGGCTGTTTTCCCTTTTTCAAGGTCAATTTCCTGTTCGGAACTAAAAGCGGAAGAACCGATCACTCCAAGAATGAACAACGCCATACCAATATGTGCGATGTAAGCGCCAAGTTTGTTTTGACCACCTCTCATAATTCTGATCATCACTTCGCCGTTAACAACAAGTGCAAAGACGGAAGCAACCAAAAGCAGAATCATCATCACTTTATCGACTCCACCGATAAAGATGGCGGCGGCACTAATCACTGCTGTGATGGCGCCTGTTCGAAGCAGATCAGCTTTCATTTTCTTTGAATCAGTTGTTTTCCATTTTAAGATGATACTCAATCCATTAATCGCCATCAAAATAATTCCGAGTGGCACATGCATTGTGTTGTAGAAATCAACTTCAACTTTAATTCCAAATATCGGGGCTGAAGTTCCTGCAAAAACTATAAGTGCCGACATTCCAAGCGTGAATGACGCCATAAAAAGTGCAAGTTCTCTCGAAAGAGTTGACTCTTCTCCGGCTTTTGAAATCTTCAATAGAGATTTGAGTCTGAAAAGTACCATCCCAAATCCGAGGCCTGTAAATGTAACAACAAAAATTACGAGAAAGATATAAACTGTCCTTCCCGGCTCAGCGAACGAGTGTACAGATGAATCACCAAGAATACCACTTCTGGTAAGGAAGGTGCTGTAAACCACTAATACATAAGTAAAAACCGAAAGAATGATGTTTGTAATCAGATATCTCCCCTTTTCAGGGTCTTTTTTCTGTGTCCTTATCTGTACGAGCATGGTGTGAATTGCAGCAACACTCACTATCCATGGAACAAGACTTGAATTCTCCACGGGATCCCAAGCCCAATATCCACCCCAACCAAGAACACCATATGCCCAATATCCACCGAGCATAATGCCCAAACCGAGGATTCCGGCACATCCGAGAACCCATGGAATTGACTGACGAACCCAGTCCTGATAATCATTTTTAATCAACGCTGAAATTGCAAATGCAAATGGAACTGTGGCAGCAGAAAATCCCGCGAACAAAATCGGAGGGTGAATCTGCATCCAGAAATTCTGAAGAAGTGGATTTAGACCCTTGCCCAAAACAAGAATATCAGATAACTGATACTGTGTTGCAGCAAGGTTCCCCATGAATTCACGGTCAATTTTAAGATGTGTAGGATTTCCACCTTCATTCCCAAAAAGAAAATTAGGAATAAAAGCGAGAGATTGAAGAAGTTGCTGATTAAAGTATTTTACCTCGATAAATGGACTTTCACCCTGCCAGATATAAGCAAACGGGTTTTTCATCATCGGAGAAACCATGATGAGAAGGAAAGTTGTTGCGAGGGTGTAAACCATCATTACTCTTGGCTCAAGGTCTCCTCTTTTTTCAGTATATGACTGAAGACCTATTCCGATGAGTGTGGTCATTAGTATCCAAAGCATGAAGCTGCCTTCCTGCCCTGCCCAAAATGTTGACAACAGTAACCCAAGCGGTAAATCGCTGTTACTGTAGTTAAACACATAGTGATATTGATACTGATGTGTAAGAATGATATACAAAAGCAATGTGGAGGCAACTATTACCATCATCGCCATTGCGTGATAGCCCAAACGGGCAAACTTTAAATATTTTTGTGCCTGCTCGTCTCTACGGTAACCAAAATAGAACATGGTCATCGAGAAAAGAGAAAATACAAGGGCTAAAGTTAATACTATACTTCCTGCCATATGGATCTCCTTTTTAGAGGGTTCTTCTAAGTTCTTTTAATTACGACGATTTCTTTTTTACGCCGTCAGGATGAGTAGCACCCTCAGGGGCACCTTCCTGATACTTCGAAGGGCATTTTGTGAGGATGTCTTTTGCTTTAAAAACATCACCTTCGTATTTGCCGGTTACAACAACACTTGTAGCCGATTCAAAATTGTTTGGGATTGGTCCATTGAAGAGCACCTTCATTTGGTTCCCGTTTTTGTCTTCCATATAGAATGTAAAAACTTTGTCTTTATATTCATAATTTTTCTCTTTTACCCACGAACCTGTTGCCCGGATCATTTTGCCCGACTCTTTCACTTTCGCAAGGCTCTCTTCATATCCGATACTGCTTTGGGTAAAGAAATATCCCATGAATGCAAGAAATACAACTATTATTGCGCCGCCGATTACAAACCGACCGTTTTTTTGCATGAATGTTTGTTCAGACATACTTATTTCTCCTCAACTTCTTTCTTCAATTCTTTTAATCTTTTGTCCAATGTGAACAGGTAGGTAAAAATACCCGACCAGGTAAGCATCACTATTATTAGAACAATATATATCGCATTTTTTTCTAAAAATTCCATCGACTCACAATCCTCAGTAAAGTTTTTGTTTTTTAATCTTGTCAAGCAAGATCATCGATTTTGAACCCACTCCCCACATCCATGCATAAAGCATACTGAATGCAGTAAGTGAAATATAAAACACCATCTGCATATTCTGATTCATCTTAAAGTTAACAACAGGACCCGCGTTATCATCGTCGGCACTTCCCGGATGCAGCCCCGCCATAATTCTTGGCATAATGAATATAAAAAATGGAACGGTTACAAATACAATCATATTATAAACAGCGGAAAGAGTTGCCCTTTTCTCTTCATTGTCAATCGCCGACCGGAGAGCAAAAAGTGCTCCATAAATCAACAAAAGTGCGAAGATTGAAGTCTCTCTTGGATCCCAGTGCCAAAACGAACCCCAGGCAAATTTTGCCCAGACAGAACCGGTAACGGTAGCAAGAATTACAAAAACCATCCCGATCTGAATCGAGGTCCAGGCTTTCATATCATCTTCAAGATTCTTCTTCCGTAAATACTTTATACTATAAATAGTTGCCATCAGGAAAGCAACCACCGAAAGCCACGAACTGGGCACATGAAAGAAAATAATCTTGGCATTTTCTCCAAGTCCCATTATCAATGGAAATTCATACCAGGCTGAAGGTTTTGCCACGATTGGAAAGGTTATTCCTGCCACAATCACATAAGCCATCAACAAAAACAATACAATCTGGTACCAGCGGGAGTGTACAATGTTCTTCATTTTTTCTCGAGAAAATAAAATAAACCAGTTTGGAAAGGTAACTTTTAATTTACTATTGGTCAAGTTAAATTTTAGCGGTGTAAACTACTTTACAGTGGAAAAGAAAATACGGTTTTAGGTATTAAGTATCAGGTATAAGGTATTAATTATCAGGTATCAGGTATTATTTTTTGGCGAAAGTGAGAGGAAATCCTAATCCTCACACCCCTCTGCGAAAATCTGTCTAATCTGCGTGTATCTGCGTCCCCTAAAACCATCCGTGAAAATCGGTGTTCAATCCGTGATAATCCGTGGAACTATCCCACACTAAAACCCCTTCCCGCCGATGTACCTGTTGAGTCCGCCGGCACCTACCCATTTGTTTCCGTCACGGTCAATCGCAATTGAAAGAGCGACATTATCTTTAATTCCTGAATTTGCAGTGTTATATTTTATCCATTTTCCGGTTGTGTAATGAAATATCCCTGCATCTGCGGTGGAAACCCACACATTACCCGTTGTTGAAACCGCAACACCGGTAATAATTGTACCAGTGAACCCGGAGTTAAAAGCACTAAAATGGGTGAAAAACTTTCGGTTAAACGATGAAATACCCGACATTCCACTTGAAGGGAGATAACCGACCCAAATCTCATTCTTTTGATCAATTACAATCTTGTTTACAAATTCGTTTGGAATATTTGAAGTAACTGAGTTGTGAATAATCCAGCCATCCGTTGAAGGAGTGTAAACAGCAATTCCACCACCATGTGTACCAATTAAAACAGACCCGTTTTGATCTGTTTTTACGCAGTTGACGCGATTTACAGGCAGTCCACTGTTACCCGTGTTATAAATCTTAAATGTTACTCCATCAAATTTGACAACACCTGACGAATAAGTTGACAGCCACACATTTCCGAGTAGATCGATATCTATTGAGGTGATGTAGTTATCGGGCAGATTACTGTTGTTCCTGTTGTAAACTGTCCAAACGCCATTCTCAAATCTGCCAAATCCTTCTGTGGTTGCCACCCAGATACGATTGTTTTTTTCGATGTAAACATCCAAAATATAATTGTCAGGAATTCCTGAGTTTGATCTGTCGAACGCCGTCCAAGTCTGTCCATCAAATTTTACAAGACCTTTTCCGTTGGTTCCAAGCCATTTATTGTCAAAAGCATCGAGAGCAATGTCATTAATTACATTTAGCGGAAGGGGTGAGTTTGATGAGTTCCAGTTAACCCACCAGTCTGATGGATTTTCCATCATCTCAAGTTTCATTGTATCCTGTTGGTTACGGGCCACCAGGGTATAAAGAGTGGTATCTATATATTTATCAAGTTTAAGATCAATCTTATAGAACCCCGGTTCAAGATTTTCGATAACAGTAGGGGTTACTTTTCCGGTACTCTTATTGTTAAAAAACACAACCGCCCCGGGAGGGTTTGAGACAACAGTGATACTGCTGAACTTCAACCCGGGAAGTACAGGGGGCTCTTCTTCACATCCTGTGAAAAAGAAAAGTGCAACTATTAACAAGAGCAGGAGTTTAGGCATATATCTAAGGTATAAAATTATTACTATTTGTTGAACTTAAAGATAATACTTTTTCAGAAGATTTACACCCCTGTAAATGACTTCTGAAAGACCACAATATCAAAGTAGTGGGAGAAAGCAACAATGTGTTCCATCAATTGAGCTTGAAGGTCTTCATACTTTGCAAATGTTGTCTCTGAAGTGAATGCATATATCTCCAACGGGAAACCGGATTCAACAGGTTGAAGCAGCCTTGCGGATATATTCAGATCAGACCTGATTTTCTCCTGTCTGTTTAAAAACCAGCGAATATAGTGCCTGAACAACATTAAGTTTGTTACATCCACCTCAATCGAATTTTTAAAGTTATCACTTTCAAGGAACTCTTCGATAAACTCGGTGAGTATCGGTTTGCTCCTTATTTTCTCGAGCAACTGATCATCCACTGTTTTGATAGAGGAAGAATCGATGACAATTGATCTTTTAATTCTCCGTGCATTTAACTCCTGGATTCGTCGCCAGTTTTTATATCCCACTTCCATCAATTTATATGTTGGGATAATTGAGATGGTATTGTCACCATTCTGAACTTTAATAGTGTGGAGTGAAATGTCGGTCACCGTTCCATCAGCAGAAAAAGCTGGCACTTCAATCCAGTCACCCTTCTCAACAAGATCGTATGAATTGATTTGAATGTTGACAATAAACGAGAGGATTGTGTCCCTGAATACCAACATCAGGATGGCAGTGAGTGCACTAAGTCCTGTTATAATCGACCATGGACTCTGATCAGTGAAAATCCCTGCAATTACAACAAGCGCCCAAAATCCCAGAACAATCTTGATAATCTGGAGGTATCCCTTTAACGATTTCCTGTTCAATCCTTCGTGTCGCTCATACAATTCAATGAACGCATCAATCGCCGAGAATACGATCAGAATCGACAGCAGTGTGTACCATACATACAAAAACATCCTTGCATCAGCTGCATTTTCACCCAGCAACCCGACGTATCTGTTGATAATCATCGTTGGAATTAATAAAATCACTCGCCTGACGAATTTTTTGTTAAACAAAATATCATCAAACTTTGTGATGGTTCGTTTAACTAATTTTACAACAATTTTTAAAGCAACAGCCTGGAGTATCCAATAGAAAACTATCGATCCTGCCACTATTCCAAGGAAGATAAACAAATTTTTGTCGGCGGAAGTTATTTCAAACAACTCTTTCAAGTCATCTCCTTTTTGTATTTTTGTGGGTTCGTTACAAATTAAATAAAACAGGAATTGTAAAGATAATGAAGTCCCTCTTTTTTCTGCGAGATGATGTAATTTTCCTTAATCATGGCTCTTTTGGTGCATGCCCCGTGCCTGTAATGAAGGAGTATCAAAAACACCAGCACGAGCTCGAAATGCAGCCGGTTGAGTTTATTGGAAGAAGAAGTGGCGAATTGCTCTCTGCCGCCCGTGGACATTTAGCCAAATATCTTGGATGTTTCCGCGATGATCTGGTATTTATCCCGAATACCACAACGGGAGTAAATGCAATCGCCCGTTCAATTCGGTTGAAACAGGGGGATCAGGTTGTGATAAGTGATCAGGAATATGGTGCACTTGAAAGAATGTGGCGAATTATCTGCGACGAGACAGGAGCAGAGCTTGTTATTGCAAAAATCCCTTACCCCGTGGAAAATAGTGACCAAATCAAAAATGCTCTGCTGAATGCCGTAACACCAAAAACAAAGGCTCTATTTTTTAGTCACATTACTTCTGCTTCTGCCCTCACCTTCCCCGCAAAAGAGATTATTGACGAACTACGCGGGAGAAGTATTTATACAATTGTTGACGCTGCTCATGCTCCGGGACAAATTCCTGTAAATATCTCTGAACTTGATCCCGATTTTTACACCGGAAACTGCCATAAGTGGATGATGGCTCCCAAGGGTTCGGCTTTTTTATATGTCAAAAATGAATTACAACATATGATGAAACCCCCCGTGATAAGTTGGGGATTAACAAATGATATTGAGGGTCCCTCACATTTGATCAATGAATTTGAGTATCAAGGCACACACGACATCTCCAACTACCTTACAGTTCCTGCTGCAATCCGGTTTATGGAAGACTATCACTGGACCGGGATATCTGAAAAATGCCACTTCCTCACCCTCGAAACAAAACTTTTGATGGAACAAGTGAAAGGAATGGAAGTGATATGCGCCGCCGACTCTTCCCTCTTTAAACAAATGGCGGCAGTAAAACTTCCCGTTTCTGCTCCCTTGGACCTGAAAGAACAACTTTATGATAAATTCAAAATAGAAATTCCGGTGTTCCCACATAATGGTGCCCGGCATCTTAGGGTTTCGGTTCAGGGATATAATACCAAAAAAGATTTGGATAAATTAGTTGAGGCCTTGCACTATTTTCTTGATTAGGAAACCTTATCCCCCTTTATTTTGTCTAATATATTAGAGTTTTTGCCAAACACAGGTATTTTATTGAAATTATTCCTTTTCTTCTCTTTGTTTTTAACTTCGCTTATTGCCCAGCCGGGTGATCTGAATAATAAACTTATGCTCGCCGGACAGTTTGAGCAGTTAAACCAGTTTGAAAAAGCAAAAACAATCTACCTCGATCTCCACAAAACCAAACCGCTGGACTATTTGTTCCTCGAATCTCTCGTCCGTGTATGCAACAGACTAAAACAATATGATGAGTCGATATCTTACCTAAATAAATGGAATGAACAAATGCCCGGCGATATAAACGGGGTGAACCTGCTCGGGAAAACATATTTCATGCAAGGGAAAGAAAAAGAGGCACTTGCTCTCTGGGATGATTTCCTGAAAGTATATAACTACGAAATCAACTACACAAAAATTCTCGCTTACTCGGCAATTGAAGTTAAGGGATTTGAAACCGCCATCAACCTGCTCGAAAAAGGGAAAAATGCGTCGGGACAACCGATTTATTTTCTTCTCGATCTCGGTTATCTCTATGGTTACATGATGCAGTATGACAAAGCTGCCGAGGCCTATGTTGAACTTCTGGAGCTCGAACCCGGGCAGTCAGCACAAATTGAAGGCAGAATAAGAACCACTTCAAATAACCCGGATGCTGCAAGAGAATATATTAAGGCTTTTGAAAAAATTGAAGACCCAAATGAAGCCACTCTCCGTGTGATGCTTGCTCTCTACATCGATCAAAGAATGTTTCCAAAATCGATCGAAACAGCACTGAAACTTGAAGACTTTGGGAAAGACAACGGTGTTTCACTCTATCGGGTTGGTGAAGAATCGTTTTATGCGGGCGATTATCCCTCGGCTGTAAGTGCTTATTCAACTCTTTTGGATAAATATCCAACCAGACCCGATAAACCGATCATTAATCTTAATCTCGTGAAGGCTCTCGAAGAAATTCTCAACCTGAAATACCGTGAGCTAAACCCCGATTGGAAACCCTACGATCTCGGGATACTTCCTGAAAAAGAGGAATATGAAAAGGTAATCTCCAAATATTTGGAAATTATCTCCTCCTTTAAAAATTCAGAGACTGCAAGTGAGGCAATTTACAGGACGGGATATCTTTATTATAAAATCAACGATCCCGGCGAAGCTGAATCCCGTTTCAACGACCTTGTCGAAAACCGCCCCAACTCTCAGTTTGCAGCGAATGCATGGCTTGGGAAAGGCCTGATCGCACTAAAAAAAGACAATGTTGACCTTGCAATCCATGCCTTCTCCTCAGCAATTACTGCTTTTAGCACCGATCCCGATGTTAAAAATCGTGCCCGTTTTAACCTGATGATGTCGTGGTTTTTCAAAAATGATATCGACAAAACTCTTGAACTGTTGACAGAGATTGTGGGCGTACCAACTGATAATCTTGCAAACGATGCGCTGGAACTTGCACCACTTATAAATAAAAAGATGACCGATTCATTGTCACTCCTGAAACTTGCCTCCGCTGAAAGAGCTATTATTCAGGGTGAATTGTTGGATGCGTTTAAGCTGTTTTCAGAATTAAAAAATTCTCCTTCCCCAATTATGGCAGCTCTTGCACGGTTTCGATCAGCCGAACTCGCTGCTTCACTTAACAATTATGATGAGGCAATTTCAATTATCGAAACCTCATCAGGGGATCAATTCAATATATATGCCGATAAATCGTTATTTTTACAGGGACAAATTTATCAATTTGGAAAAAAGGATATTCAAAAGGCTATTTCCTCTTACGAACAGATCTTGATTCAATTCCCCAAATCCATTTTAAACGATAAAGCCCGTGAGACAATATTGTCATTAAAAAACAACTGAGAAAGTATGTCCAAAAGACTAACAAACAAAAATACCCGCTGTTCATTCTGTGGTAGAGATGCAGGCGAAGTAAGCCTGATTGCAGGACCCGATGTTTATATCTGTGAAATCTGCGTTGAAAGCAGCGTTGAAATCTTAAGATCAAATCTTAGCGCCGTTAAAGCAAAACCAAAAAAAGCAATGGATGTTACCCCAAGATTCATATATGATACTCTGGGTGAACATGTAATTGGACAGGAAAGAGCAAAGAAAACACTCGCCGTGGCAGTTTATAACCACTATAAACGAGTAAATCACGACGATTCCCTCTTCAGCCTCGGCGATGTGGAAATTGAAAAAAGTAATATTATGCTGATTGGACCAACAGGAACAGGAAAAACCCTGCTCGCAAAAACTCTTTCAAGAGTTCTGGATGTCCCGTTTGCAATCGCCGATGCCACAACTATTACAGAAGCAGGATATGTAGGCGACGATGTTGAAACCGTTCTTGTCCATCTGCTTCAGGCTTCCGACTATAACCTCGAAAAAGCCCAGCGTGGAATTGTTTATATCGATGAGATTGACAAAATCGCCCGTAAAAGCGAAGGCTCTTCCATCACAAGAGATGTATCGGGTGAAGGCGTTCAGCAGGCACTCCTCAAAATTCTTGAGGGTACCGTTGCCGGAGTTCCCCCAAAAGGTGGAAGAAAACACCCCGAACAAAGTCTTATTTATGTTAACACTAAAAATATTCTCTTTATAGTTGGCGGTGCATTTGAAGGAATCGAAAAGATAATTTCAAACCGTATCAACAAAAGTAAAATGGGATTTGGTGCGGATGCTATCGACACCAACCACCTTTCAGATGATGAATTGATTGGAATGGTAAAACCGGAAGATCTGCTTCGTTTTGGGCTTATACCCGAACTTATCGGCAGAATACCTGTGTTAGCACCTCTTCACTCACTTAGTAAAGAAGCTTTGTCGATCATTTTGAACGAACCCAAAAATGCGATCCTGAAACAATACAAAAAAATGTTTGCAATGGAAGACATTCAATTGGAATTTGATCCATTTGCAGTTGATGCAATTGTTGAAAAAGCCATTGAACGGAAAACGGGTGCCCGTGCTCTAAGATCGATTGTTGAAGAATTTATGGTTGATATCATGTTTGACCTCCCTGAAAGAAGAGAGATTGGGCAGTGTATTATCACCCGCGATGTTGTAAACGGAGTGGGCGAACCCATCTATCTCGAAAGAGAAAAAAAATCAGCCTGACGCCTGTGATTAAGTTCAGGTCCATTCTTCTGTTCCTGTTTTTGCTTCTGCTGACGAATAATATTCTGCCGCAGAATAAAATTTTAATTCCGATGGACCTGAACCAGACCGACCACCTGAAGGCATACGGCGTAACCTATCGTGCCCTCTCCAAAGGATATACTGCCGACTGGCTGTTAAACTACCGCGGCGGTTCTTTCGCTATTGATTATTCTGACGATGTACTACTCGACTGCCGCCTTCAGGGTGTTTATTTTGAACAACTTGATCCCGGTGCTGCCGTGGATATCTACTCCTTTGTGCAGCAGGAAGATCAAAACATGGATGTGGTCAGGATGGAAAAAGCCCCCAAAGTGGCTGTTTATGTTCCTCCCGGTTTCCATCCCTGGGATGATGCCGTTACCCTTGCTCTTGAGTATTCGGGAATCCCCTACGATAAATTCTGGAATGAAGAGATTATCCGTGGTGATCTAAACAAATATGACTGGCTCCACCTCCACCATGAAGATTTTACCGGGCAATACGGAAAATTTTATGCAAGTTACGCAAATGCTCAATGGTATGTTGAAAACCAACGCAGATATGAGGCGGATGCTAAAAGGCTTGGTTACAGCAAGGTTTCAAATATGATGCTTGATGTTGCAAAAGGAATAAAAAGCTTTGTAGGATCAGGTGGTTTTTTGTTTGCGATGTGCTCAGCTACTGATTCGTACGATATTGCTCTTTCAGCAGAAGGTTCCGACATAGCTGCCAACATGTTTGATGGTGATGCTGCAGACCCGCAGGCTCAGTCAAAACTTGACTATGGAAGTACACTCGCATTCACAGATTTTATACTCGAACAAAATCCCTATGTTTATGAATATAGTGATATTGATATCCAACCCACTGAAATACTCGATTTTGGGAATGACTATTTTACCCTCTTTGAATTTTCTGCAAAATACGATCCCGTCCCTACGATGTTAACCCAATGCCATACCAATGTGGTTAAAGGTTTTATGGGGCAGACCACCATGTTCCGCAGAAATCGTGTAAAAAAATCGGTGATTGTTCTCGGTGAAAGAAAAGACACCGATCAGTTAAAATACCTTCACGGCACTTTTGGCAGAGGTTTTTTCACTTTCTATGGCGGACATGACCCTGAAGACTATCAGCATGCCGTCTCCGATCCCCCAACCGACCTCAACCTCTACAAAAATTCTCCCGGCTACAGGCTGATCCTCAATAACATCCTCTTCCCCGCAGCCAAAAAGAAAAAACAAAAAACTTGAAGCTGGCTTTGAGCTTTTGGTTGTTTTAGGTCTAGCAGATTTTCACTGATACCACTAATATTCCACTGAATATTTTTAAAAGTTGGACAATTTTGCAATCTGATTGCAAATTTGTCCGGATTTTGTAATCATCCTCTGCTGGAAAGTTCACATACAACTAACTATTTCATAGATTATGCCCAATTCGCTATATTTACAAATTGAATTCAGAATCGGAGTTATAAAAAATGAGCCAAAAGTTTTTAATGCAAAGCATCGACATAAAAGGTTTCAAATCATTTAATGCAGAAGGTCAAAAGCTTGAACTTGGAGACCTGACTGTGCTCATCGGGGCAAACGGAGCAGGGAAAAGCAATTTAATCTCATTTTTTAGAATGATTACAAATATGATGAATGATTCGCTTCATAAATATATAGGCATTAATGGTGGAGCTGACAGCCTTCTTTACTTAGGGGCGAAAAAGACTGCTCAAATTGAAAGTCAGTTTAAATTTAGTTTTAATAACTCCGTGCAGAATTACAGATTTATTTTGTCATACGCCGCTGGGGATACTCTGTTCATTTCTGAGGAAGGATCGGATTGGCAATCTGAAACAGGGATCCGCATAAGTGAGATGACCAAGGCACTGGGGAAGAAAGAAACGGCATTATCTAAGTTGGTCAATAAAGAAAATACAAAATTTCTAGCTGTCAACAATCTGTTAAAGTGTTTTCAAGTATATCACTTTCATGATACTACCAATGCTTCACCAATGAGAAAAAACTCATATTTGAATGACAACAAAAATCTAAAGAGCGATGGCGGAAATTTAGCTGCAATTTTATATGCCCAAAAGAACTCCGATAAATGGAATAATTATTACAAAAGAATCGTAGAGCATATCAGATATGTTTTACCGGAATTCGAAGATTTTGTTTTGGAACCCGATATTTACTCCGGAAAAAACATTATATTAAACTGGCGGGCTAAATATTCCGACCATCTATTCGGACCACACCAATTATCAGACGGATCATTGCGATTCATCGCTTTAATGACTCTGTTGCTCAGACCAAAAGAACTCCTTCCTCCTATTATAATTATAGATGAACCTGAGTTGGGGCTTCACCCGTCTGCAATCTCCATTTTGGCTAATGTAATTAACTTGGTTAAATCAGAAACTCAGATAATAATTGCCACTCAATCTCCAAACTTTGTTGATGAATTTGAGCCTTCTGAGATCGTGGTTGTTGAGAAGAACAGAATCGAGAATTGTACAAAACTGAGACGCCTGGATATAAATTCGCTAAAAGAGTGGTTAGAGGAATATAGTTTAAGTGAATTATGGGAGAAAAATGTTCTTGGGGGAAAACCATGAGCGGTTATAAACGTTTAAACATCATCGTTGAGGGTGAAACTGAAGAGAGATTCGTCAATAATACAGTTACCCCATATCTTGGAAATTTTTCAATTGTTACAAGTGTTCGAAAAGTTGAATCAGGAAGAAAAAAATCAAAAATATTTCGAGGGGGCTTATTTAACTACGAAAAAGCTAAAGGAGATATTACTAAATGGATGCGAGAGGATCAAAATCCTGAGGTATATTTTACTACAATGTTCGACCTTTATGCTTTGCCTGAGAACTTTCCTGGGCAAACTCTTGCGCACAACATAAAAGACCCGTATGCAAAAATTGATTACCTTGAATCTGAATTTAGTAAGGATATAGCTGACAAAAGTTTTATCCCTTACATTCAATTACACGAATTTGAATCCCTGCTATTTGTCCAACCGGCACAACTCGGTAATATTTTATTTGAGGCGCAAAACTCTGTTTCTGAACTTGAAAAGATAGCAGATGAATTTGGTGGAAACCCTGAATTAATTGATGAAGGCAAAACAACCGCTCCATCAAAACGGATTATAAAGATCCTGCCAAAGTATAAATCCCAAAAACCAACGGCCGGAGCAAGTGCAGCTGGGAATACAGGTATTCCACTACTTAAAGAGCGGTGTAAACACTTTCGTGCATGGATAACAAAACTGGAAGGTCTCGGTACAACACCGAATTAAAAGGTATTAACCGCCTCTTCGATTGACGAAACGGCTTTTATTTTCATTCCGGTTTTCCCTTTGGTTTCGGGGAAATTGGCTTTTGGGATGATGGCTGAAATAAATCCAAGTTTTTCGGCTTCTTTAAGACGGGCAATTATTTGGGGGACACCACGAATCTCACCTCCAAGCCCCACTTCACCAATTACGATTATTCCCGGCGGAAGCGTTTTTTCTCTCGAAGAAGAAATGATGCTCAAACATATCGGTAAGTCAGAAGCAGGTTCATCAATCCTCATCCCTCCTGATACATTTATAAATACATTTTTGTTTGACAGATTGATTTTGGCTCTCTTCTCAAGCACAGCAAGAAGGATCGAAAGTTTTCGCTGATCAAATCCACTTGTGATTCTTGATGGATTTCCAAAATAAGAGGGAACCACAAGTGCCTGCACTTCGGTAAGAATAGCCCTCGTCCCTTCAAAAACTGCCGTAATACAACTACCGGAATTTACAGTTTTGTCTTCATTCAGAAATACACCTGAAGGATTGGGAACTTCTTTTAATCCGCTTCCCTGCATCTCAAAAACACCAATCTCGTTTGAACTGCCAAAACGATTTTTGATGGCACGGATAATTCTGAAAAGATTGTTGCCATCCCCTTCAAACTGGAGAACGGTATCCACCATGTGTTCAAGAATTTTAGGTCCCGCGAGCGATCCCTCCTTGGTTACATGTCCGATAATTACAGCAGTTCTTCCTGTTGTTTTTGCATTTTCCATCAAAGCATAAGCCGATTCCCGAATCTGTGAAACAGTGCCGGGGGAGCTCATTAATTCAGGGTTGTGAACAGTTTGAATCGAGTCGATAACAAAAAGTGTGGGTTCTGTATCATTAATCGCCGAAAGAATCTTGTTAAGATCGGTTTCGGCGAGTATCGTAATCAGATCTGAAGCGATTCCAAGCCGTTCAGCTCTCATTTTGATTTGCTGGAGCGACTCTTCACCTGTAACATATAATGAAGGTTTTTTAAGAAGTGCGAGTGATTGCAGAAGAATCGTCGATTTGCCGATTCCGGGTTCACCTCCCAACAAAATAACCGAACCGGGCACAAAGCCACCGCCGAGTGTTCTGTCGAGTTCCTGTATCCCGGATGAAAACCGCGACACCGATGAAGATTCTATTTTGTGAAGTTTGCTGATGTTAAGTGGACCGCTGTAACCTTGCTTCCCTTTTGCCTCCTGTTTAACCACAACCTCTTCACTAAAAGTATTCCAGGATTCACACTCGGGACACTTCCCAAGCCACCTGATACTTTCATATCCACAGGAAGCACATACAAACTTGGTCTTTTCTTTTTTCAATATTCCTTCAGCCGTTTGATCTCGTCAAAAATTGCCGGAAGCACCTCACCCGAACGCCCCTTAATAAAGAGCCTCCTTCCATGTTGGTGGTCGGAATCGTCAATATTAATATCAACAACCATTGCTCCTGAAGAGAGCGCAGCCGATGGAAGTAGTGCCGCAGGATAAACCACTCCGGAAGTACCTACAACAAGCATAACATCGCACGACTCACATTGTTCTTCGGCAAGTTCATAAACCCCCTCGGGGAGGTTTTCACCAAACCAGACAACATCAGGCCTGACAAGCGCCCCACATTCGCAGTGAGGCGGTTTATTGTCAGCAAGTTCAATTTCACCGTCATACCGTTTACCGCAGGCGGTGCATTTATTTCGTGTAATATTTCCGTGAAGTTCATAAACTCTCGAACTACCGGCCCTCTGATGAAGATTGTCAACATTTTGGGTAACTATTGTAACATCAAGATATTTCTCCAATTCAACCAGAGCACGATGCCCGGCGTTTGGTTTCGAATCGTTAATGATTCTCCTTCTATACTGATACCACTCCCAAACAAGGTCAGGATTCTTCATGAAAGAATCAAAATTTGCAAGTTCGTGTGCGCTGAATTTTTTCCAAAGACCATCATCCCCCCTGAATGTGGGGATTCCACTCTCTGCACTCACTCCCGAACCTGTAAAAACTACAATCTTCCTTGAATCTGCTAACTTGTTGATTAACTCCTTTTGAATTCTTATATCATAAGACATTAAAGTTTTGTTCTCCCGTAAAACTCAATATTTGTCTTCAAAAGATAAAGGTTTTACAAATCTTTTTTGTGACTTGTATCCTGATTTTGTTTAGAAATTATGGATTATTTTACAATCCATCATGACTAACAATTATCTATTTTTCGTTCTTTATCTCATTTAAAAGTTTTTTTGCTTCTGAAAGAACAGCAGCATCATCTTCATCGAGGAAGGGGATGGTTGCAACTTTGTTTAAATGCGTGCGGGCTTTTGCATATTGTTCATCTTCAATGTATGCTTTTCCAAGCTCAAGATGGAACATTCTGAAGTTTGGACGGAGTTTGATTGCTGCATTCAGCTCTTTAATCGCAACATCAATATCACCCCAGCCGAGACCAAGTGGAACTCTCACCAGGTAGGCTTTTTCACACAGTTTGTTGTGGGTTCTGCCAAGCACATAATGAGCAGTCGCCTGAACTTCACTACCACCGTTACCAAGTTTAATCGCTTTTTCCACATCTGCTCTTGCATCGTTTACATACCCCGGGGCACTAAAAACGCTTTTAAAGAGAGCAATTCTCCCATTGGCAATTGCGCGTCTGAGGTAGTTGATCGATTTGTCAGGAGCGAGTTTTATAGCCTTGTCAGCAAAAGTCTTTGCTTTTTCAAAATTTGCAAGTTGTGAGTTGCCCGAAGAATGTTCACCAATATCAACATATGATCTGCTGAGTCTCCATTGAATTTCCCAGTTGTTGGGTGAAAGTTTGTCAGCAGCTTCAAATTTTTTCAGTGCATCTGCATTTTTGAACTGTTTTACCGCAAGTTTATCTCCCTCTTCAACAAGTTTTTTCCAGTCTTGGGAGTAAATATTTCCTGCGGAAAAGAGGAAAAGTAAAGCGAGCAAAAAATTAAAAGTTTTGGTCTGATTCATGCCTGATAACCTCGTATGGTTTGAAATAATTAATTGATTATTGATTTTACTGCCTCTATAAGTTTTATTTTTTCTATTGGCATCTGCACAAGTGCCCTTACCCCCCGTTCTCTGAACATCTCCTGGTCCACTTCTTCATCCTCCGACAATAAGATTATCGGAGTTTTGAAATGACTGTCAACAGGATTCACCGATTTAATGAACTGTTCAAATGACATCAGCGGCATGTTCCTGCCGGCAATTATTAAAGCGGGGGCACTAACCTCGAGCATGTCAACAGCTTCATATCCGTTGTCAACGCTCATAAGTTCATATTCCTTAAATTCAGCTGTAAGAACCCGCCTTAGTTCGTTCTCCTCGTCGGGTTCAGAGTCCACGATAAGTATTGTATTCGCCGGAACCGGCAAGGTGAAATGGAACTCACTTCCATTCTCTTCTTCCGAATAAAACCAAATCTCGCCGCCATGTTTCTCCACGATTTCTTTTACAAGTGTGAGCCCAAATCCACTCCCTTTTTCCCCTTTTGTGCCTTCTTTAGAGACAAATTTATCCAGAGTAAAAAGGCGTGCTTTTTGGTCGGCTGTAATCCCCATACCATGATCTTTAACTATAAATTCCACTTGTCTGGTGTTAAACAAACCGGCGGTTATCTCAATTTTACTGTTTTCGTACGAGAATTTTATGGCATTATTGAGAAGATTAACAATCACTTGGGTTGTTAACCTCTCATCAGCATGGATATACAGATCGAGCGGTACATCGATTATTATCTCAATGTTTTTTCTAATGGCATTTCCGGTAAGTGTCGAAACACAATTGTGAACAAGTGCATGAACGGGCAACCGTTGAGTTTCAGGCTTCAGTTTCCCTGTGCGCAGGCGTGACCAGTCGAGAAGATAATTGATGAATTGTAGTTGACTTACCGATGCCTCATAAATGTAGGTGAGGTATTCGATTTTTTCATGTTCCGCAATGTCAGGTTCATTTAACAGAATTTCCGCAAAACCGAGGATGCTGGTGTAGGGACCGCGAAGATCGTGCGAAAGAATATTTATAAAACGGTCTTTTGAATCATTCAGTTTTTTAAGATTTGTCTCTGATTGTTCCAGATCAAACTGACGAAGTTTTAGTTTTGTAGTATCAGTAACTATCCCCGAGATACTTTCAGGAATACCCTTTGCATTCCGTTTGATGTTAAGCTTTTCATGAACCCAAATTATCTCCTCATCTTTTGCAACAATTCGATATTCGAGACTCACTTTTTGTTGGGCGTGATTGTTTTTTGCTTCATTTAACACACGAAGAACATTGGTTACATCGGCTCTGTGAACGATTGAATATAATCTTCCCTGCATCTCATTTAGTTCTGCAGCAGTGTAACCGGTAATCCGCTCAACCTGGTCGCTAAAACTGACAGGTGCGTTGGGATCTTGGGGATCATTCACTTTCCAAAGGAAAAACTCTATGTCATTATGTACAGCTAAAATATCCTTAACTTCCACAGCCGTTAGACGGTTGCCGGATGTTGTCAGGAAATAACCATAACCGGTAACACCTTCCTCTTTTGGCACAAGATTTATAAATATTCCGTTACCACGAATTTCATCAGAGAGAAACAACCCCGAGAACCCGGTTTTCAGGATCGATTCAATGTTGACTTCTTTGCTGTCGGAAGGAGTCCTGAATATCTCCCGGAAATTCCGTCCTTTCAACGACTCTGCCGATATACGCTTGCCGTTCCCCTTTTCTTCCACATTTTTTATGCGAAAACGGTCATCCAGATCAAGAATAAAATCGCTTTTTTGATGCATTTTTTGCAATCTTGAATTAATTAAAAATCATATTCAAAATAATTCAATTTTAGCTCACTACAAAACATGGAATCTATACATTTTATTGGGTTTGTTCGGATAGCGGGAAGGAAGGAGTATACAGTTTTTTATATGGCTTTTTATCCGGCGTTTATATGGCATTTATATGGCACTTATCCGGCGTTTATATGGCATTTATATGGCGTTTATAAGTCCAAATATTAATAGAGCCAAATAAACGTGATTTATAACCTGTTGTTTTTAGCATAGTTAGCTTTTTATGTGCCATGCTTTTATTTGGCTTTTATATGGCTCAATTTAATAGAGCCAAATAAAATCAGTGTTTCAATACCCAAAAACCCTCACGCTTTGAACCCTTATGTTCAATTTTATTTTGTTTCTTAAGAACTTTTAATATTCCATTAATCTGATACCTCGACAGGGATGGAAAAATTTGCGAAAACTCTTCGTACGTTCCCTGTCTATATTTTTCAAGGTGTTTAAGTATTAGGACTTGTTTTTCTGAAGTCGATAGCCCAAGTAACCGGGTTTGAACACCCTGTTTGCCAACAGATTTATAATATTTTGATGAAATTAAATACTTTGTTCCTCTTCCTCTCTGATAGCTATCCACGATCCCCAAATTCACTAACCTATGGATTGATTTGATGTGATCAGGTTTAATTGTACGGCGCGATCGAATTATTTCCAGTACAAAAAGTTCTTTTGTACTAAATAAAGTTTTTAGTTGATCTGAAATTGATTCAAGGAATTTAATAAACTCAATATCTTGGACAGTGCCCTCTAATCTGAGAATGACAGACGTTTCGTCGGACTGACTATAATCCGGTAACGGTTTTGATTCTTGTATACTTCGATTGAAAATCTTGTCCACCCCCTGGCCTGATCTCTCAACAAGCCCGCATTTTTGGAAAACCTCAGCTAATCTTCGGTTTCTTGGCACTTGTTTATCTAAGATGTTTTCTTCGGTAACTCCTTTCGGAAAAGGACCGGGGCTCTCAAAAACGATTTCTTTTGGGTATTGGCGGATGAAAATTGAACCGGGGAATGTATAATCTCTATGACAAACCGCATTTAATAACGATTCACGAATTACTTCTTCATTGAACATCGGGATATCTTTGATGAATATTCCATCCTGAAAATGGACAACTTCATTACGAATATCAATTAGGTTCCATATTTCATCAAATATCTCAAGGAAACCAGTCCGAAATTCTTTTCTTTGCTGGGATTCAATATTACTCTGATCATTTCTGTACTCGAAGATTATTTCAGCTTGAGGTTGGTATCTGGAAATAGCCTTGTTACTCCCTAATAAGACTAACGCAGCATAGTTTAATTTCCCATCGATCGACAATTCAAGATCTGCCAACAATTGTTCAATCGAAATAATCATAATTTCGGAATTATTCAGCTTCCTTGAAACAAGTTTACGAAGATTCTCAACAGCTTTCTGCGATAGCTCAGATATTTCCAATCCATGGCAGATATTTGCCGAGTAATCAAGGTTGGTTTCATTTAATATCTGTCTTAACATTTCAGGAGACATCGAAGTCAGGGATTCGCCAACGCGCATCCAATATCACCCGCGTAAGTTAATGGAGTGGCAGGAGGACGTGAAGGAACTTGAAAGACGAGTACTCGTTTGCCTTCAACTTCAATTTCCTGAATTACTATCTTTAAATGGATACTATCAAATATCTCTCTTTGAATATTAACCAGGTTTTCGAATAGACTTGTTCCAACAACCTGTCGTGGTATTTTATCGCTAACTCCCAAAATAAGATAACCACCTTTTTCATTTGCAAGAGCAATACAATATTTGATTAATTTGTCTTTATCAAAACTGGATTTAGCCTCCTTAAATTCAAGATTTAGATTCTCCTCATACCCCATTAATTCCTTTAATCCAGCTTGGTCAATAAAACTACTCCATAGATTATTCTTGCCAATTCTCATTTGAAATGATTCGCTTTCATTTTGTGGTTCTTGTTTCCATTTGTAACCGACAGATAATTGAATTTGTGTTTTAGGAAATTACAAAGAATTACGGAAAGTACAAAAGAGATTGAAAACTGCTTCATATGGCTTAATGTAATAGAGCCAAATGAAATTATGAAAATATATAGGGGTAATACAGCTATCTCGTCTTTAAAACCAAAATCCCGGCAGCCTGATTGCTCATAACTACCGGGAATTTAATCGTGAAATAGAAACCAACTATTTTAATTTATTGAGGGAGATCGATCCACCACTGGTTTTGAGGGTGAGTGGCATTCCACCACCATTTACTGTTCCTGTGAATGAACTGTGTGTCATTTTTACATTGGATGCAGTTAGTTCACATTCAACTTCACCTGCGGAGGTTTTAAGTATTACATCAGCTTTGAATGTTTCCGGCACATAAGCAACTATATCCCCACCCGAAGTTCCACATTCAATTCCCTGATTTTCACCATTGTATTTCAGTTTGATGTTGCCACCCGAAGTTTTTGCCACGATATTACCTTTTTGGCTGTCGATATCGATGTCACCACCGGATGTTCCAACATCAACCGAACCTTCAACATCTTTTACCACTATGTTGCCACCGCTGGTTTTAAGCGCAGCTGATCCGTTAAATCTCATCAGTTTAATGTTACCACCACTGGTTTTTCCATTCACTGATCCGGAAGAGTTTTCAAGTCCGATATTTCCACCGGAAGTTACCATGGCAAAACTTCCTTTCATATCCTTTACTTTGATATCTCCTCCACTTGTCTTCAAATCAGTGTTAAAACTCTCGGGAGCCATTACTTCAACTCTTAGCCCAAGATTGCTGAGGCTTTTCAAAAAACTCTTTTTCTCAATTTCGATCATAACTCCGGAGGAAATCTTGTCAACGGAAATGTCAACTTTTTCGAGAGCGTTTTCGTTCCCGTAAATTCTGACTGCAACTTCATTTTTTGACCAGGTTGAGACCCAGATATCAGCGGCAACGGCTTCAACCCCAAGTTTTTCACCGGCATTCACCTGAAAAGATTTTTCCAAAAGGAGTTTTTCAGGTCCATCACTGGCTATATAATCTCCATAATGAGCGGAGCAACCTCCTGAGAAAAGAGATATCGCCAGAAAAGGGAATAACAAAAGTGATTTTTTAATCATTTTGATGGCTTGTTTCATTGTATGAGTTCCTTGTTGTTAATACTGATCTTTTGACCCTCAAAAATCTGAAAAGGTTGCATCAAATACTACTAATTTTCCACCATCCATAACTTTATATGACCGTTCAATTCCTTTTATTAAATTTCGCTTCCGATTGACAGAAATTTCCACTTACTTTTAACAATTTTTACACTCAAAAAATGAAACAACTACAAAAAAACTATTTTATCCTGGGGCTGGCTTCAGTGACATTCCTCATCCATTTATATGGAATTCTCTTTGGAGGATTTTCATATTTCCGGGATGAACTCTATTATCTTGAGTCAACAAGACATCTCGATTTTGGATATGTTGATCATCCACCTCTTTCAATCTGGCTCTTGTGGTTGATCACTTCCATCTTTGGGGATTCTGTTGCAGTAATAAGAATTGTCCCGGCGCTGCTCTCATCTGTTGTTGTATTCATCTCATGCAAAACCGCTGAAAAGATGGGTGGTGGAAGTTTTGCTGTTTTTCTTACAGCTCTGTCCATTACTTTCATGCCAATCTTCATGGGGATGAACACAGTTTATTCGATGAACTTTATCGACTATTTTTTCTGGGCAATTCTCATTTATTTGGCGATTGACCTGATAGAAGACCCACAAAAGAAGAAATTTATAATATGGGGGATAATCGCCGGTTTTGGGATGCTCAACAAAATCAGTATCAGTTGGTCCATCATTGGCTTTTTTGTAACGCTTCTCCTTAGCGATAAAAGAGACCTGTTAAAAACCCCATTCCCCTGGCTCTCCGGTATCATTGCTACCATTATCTTTTCACCATATATCGTATGGAATATTTTTAACGATTTTGCACATCTGGAATTCATGCGAAATGCGGTGGAGGGGAAATACTCGGAAATCACCAGAGTTCAGTTTCTCACTGATCAGTTGATGCTTGTTAGTCCGTTAATTCTGGCAGTTGCACTTTCAGGACTTTGGGCGGCGGCATTTACACATTTAAGAAAACAAAGTCTCGCTCCTGTAGCAATCTGGGCAACAGTTTTGGTGATTCTGCTCATCAATCCCCACTCAAAAGCCGAATATATCGGGGCTGCCTACCCTGCTCTTCTTGCAGTTGGAGCCGTATTTCTTGAAAACAGGATGATCTTAAATCCCTGGGCATTTTATCCCATAAAATTTGTACTACCATCACTGATTTTTATCGTCGGACTGGTTGTCATGCCTGCCGTGATTCCTGTCCTTACAGTGGACGAAACAATTCAACAGCTTCAGGATAGCGGATTAACTCCCCCTTCAAATGAGGGGCACAGGCTCTCGCAACTCCATCAGTTTTATGCCGATATGCACGGCTGGGAAGAACTTGTGGAATCAGTTAAAAAAGTGGTCGACGCAATTCCGGGAAAAGATTCTCTCTCAATTCTTATTGTGGCAAACAATTATGGAGAGGCAAGTGCAATAAATGTTATCGGAAGGAAATACAACCTCCCCTGGTGTGCAACTGAACATAACAGTTACTGGTTATGGGGTATTCCAAAAGATAATTATGATGTTTACATCTCAATCGGCGACTCTGAAGAGGATGTTAAAACCTATGCTATTGATCCACAACTAAAAGGGATTCACACTGCACGATATGCAATGCCCTATGAGAACAACCTGAATATTTGGGTCGCTTACAAACTAAAGTACCCAATTAAAGAACTGTGGAAAAATGCAAAACATTACGAGTGAGAGCTTTCATGGAATTTCGGAACTTCGGTACTCTGGAACCTTGGAAATTGAGAAATCAATTCCGTGAAAATCTGTGTTAAATCCGTGGCAACCGTGTAACTATGGCTCACCTAAAAATTTATTGGTTTTAAGTTTTTTTCGATCAGTTTTTTATAAGCCTCCCCAAACATTCAGGTGAAAGGAGAACTTCATGACCCTCTATCCCAAAGAAATCAAGAGTACCGGAAGGAAGAAAAAGTGTGCAGAATCATGGAACGAAAGTTAAATAGAGCAAGAGTTGTAGCATCGAGGTTACGGAAATTTGATTTTATAGCAAAGTCAAGGGCAGGAAGTGTTTATTTACTCTTGACGAGCGTTATAAAATCAATACATTATTTCCATACGATGCTGCTTCTCGATATTTCTGTTTTTCCAACTTCAGATTTAACAATTTTCTCTTTTGCCACTATTTTTTCCTAATTGCTAAAATATTTCCAAAATTATTGCAAAACACTTGGCTTTAGTTTGAAAAATCAGTAAGTTTCAATATCAAAAGGGGAATTTCCTCTTCTGCTTCCCCAAGTAAAAATTTGGTAATTTAACACCCGGAGTTTATCATGGCTCGATATTTACTAAATACTTTTCTCTTCCTCTGTGTATTGCTATCACCATTATTGTATTCACAAACTCCAGAGCCAATATTGTTTGGAACCTATCTGGCTTCCAGCAATTATCCGACTGTGACTTATCACAGATTTGATGACAGCAACCTTGTAAAATTAGGTTTCAATACCATATTTCAATCCGGCTCTCAATGTTTAACAGTTCAACAATAATTGAGTATGCTCTTCCAAAAGAGGGACTTGTATCAATTAAACTGTATGACATAACAGGAAGATTGGTAAAACAGTTGGTGAATGAACAAAAGCCAACAGGAAGACACAAAACAACAATCGATTCAGGCAACCTGGCAAGTGGGACTATATCTATTCACTGAGAGTAAACGATATAAGTATCAACAAAAAATTGGTGATACTAAAATGACCATCGCCAAAAGAATAATGCATATCCTACCGGATGCAAACACTAAAAGAATAACCGGAATGAAAGCTACTTTGTTCACCACTATTCTCTTTCTCCTAATAAGTCTCCCCGGTTATTCCACAATTCGGTATGTAAAAGCTGGTAACCCAACACCCTCATATCCTTACACCACTTGGGCAACAGCCTCAGATTCAATCCAAAAGGTGGTTGATATTTGCCTTAGTGGCGATACGATACTTATTGGAAAGGGGGTTTATCCTCAGATTGTTAATTCTGAGCACTACGGTAGGAATCTCACTATTTTGGGTGTGGATATCGACAGTTGTATAATAGATGTTTCGGGCTTTCCCTTAGAGCCATTGTTAAAAGTTTTCAGGTTTACCGATGATTTAACTATTAAAAACTTGACTTTTAAAACGAGGTTAGGTACAACTGAACATATCGCAATCTATACATTCGGACCAACATTTGGTTATAATATTGTCAATATAACGAATGTTAATTTTATTGGAATGTTTCGAGAAGCAGTAGCACTTCTGAAAACATCCGGGTCTATTCAGAATTCCTACTTCTACGCAAGTACCATGGCAATAGGTGGTCCAGAATGGACCAGTTCGCAGCCAATGTTAATTGCCAACAACCTTTTTTATAGAGTAAAAGTTGGTATCGAATCTGACTATTCGTACATTTTCGGTAATACATTTATTGAAACTCATGCTTATGCAGTAAGTTTTAACGATTTTTTCGGATCCTCTGTTGATGTAAAGAATAATTTTATGCATGGTCGTAACAACGATGTAGGTGTAAATAATGTGCCTAATTCGATTGAAAACAATGCTAATTAACTTTGCACGGGGAATTACAATGCGACCGGGAACTCGTGTTGTGAACAATGTAATTATGAAAGCGAGAGAATATGCGATTTATACCCGCCACCCTCTAACTACCCCCCCCCCCTCCCCCTCCCGGCGCTTTCAACCCCGCCCTTAACCTCGACACAACAATTTACCTGACCCTTCCTTTGATAGTGGGGTGATCCAAATATCCTTGATGTGGACGGTTCAAGGAGTGATGTTGGGTTGTATGGAGGGCCTTATGGGCAGAGTTATGAGTAAAGATTGCCTCCAAAAACAACGCCCAAAGATTGGGACCGCATTTAATTTCACTCAAGAGGCAGAGACCCTCAGTTCCCAAACGACAAATTATTCAGACATCACACCCCACGACCAAACAACAATCGTAAATAGACAGGAACAGTGTAATGAGGTATATCGGCAAACCCAACGCCCGAAAGGATATATCTATATCAAAACTACCCAAATCCGTTTAACCCTACAACAAAGATAAAGTTCTCTTTAACAGAAGAGTCAGAGGTAATCCTTCGTGTGTATAATGTTAATGGTGAATTAGTAATAATGCTTCAAAACGGTTGGCTACCTGCGGGAGAGTATGAGAAAGAATTTTCGCCAGCAGCAATTGGAACATTAAAGGACATTGCTTCAGGTGTATATTTTTACAATTTGTTGGTAAGAGACAAGAATTTGGTTCCATTATTCGTAAAAACCGAAAAAATGATGTTTATCAAGTAGTAGCACAGAATTGGTGCATCGATTTAGTCCTGTTGTTTCCGGATTGGGAAAAATAATTGAATTTGTTAACTGAAACCCTTAACTAATCTAATAGGGCAGTCTCGAGAGGGGCAGCCGTTTTCATTATCCAGATTTAACAATTTACTCTTTTGCCACTATTTTTCATATCAGCCCTAAAGTTCTAAAGTCCTAAAGTTCTTTTCCGCTTGATTATTAAACTAATTAAGTGTATTTTTGCAGACTGTTTATTAATAAAAAAGGTGCATAATGGGCAAAGGCGACCCAAGGACTAAAAGAGGTAAAATCTTCAAAGGTTCTAATGGAAAATTCAGACCAACTTTGAAGAACATCAACAGAGACAAAAAAGATGTCGCTGCAGAAGGTGCAACTTCTTCAAAATAGTTAGTTTTTAAAGATTTTTGCAGTACTTTATAATCAATTAATTATACTGTACTGCTTTTCTGTTTTAAATAAGGAATCCCGCTTGTCGGATAGAAGCAACTCCGTAATTATTACTTTCTACAAATATACCCGCATCGAAAACCCTGAAGAATTTCAGCCGGTTCTCCTTAATTTTTGCCTTCAGGAAGAAATTAAAGGGAAAATCTACCTCGCTTTTGAAGGAATTAACGGCTCGGTCTCCGGCGATCATAAAAAAATTGAACTGTTCAAATCTTATATCCAGTCATTCCCTTTCATCGGCGAAGTGATATTTAAGGAAGACCCCGTTTTTGGCATCTGCCACGAAAAAATGTTTGTTCGCGTAAGAAAAGAGCTCGTAAATTCCGGTGCAAGGGATATCGACCTGAGCCTTGGCGGAAAAAGACTTTCACCCGAAGGTCTGCTCAAATTGTATGAAGAGGGGAAAGAATTTGTAATAATTGATACCCGTAACTGGTATGAAAGCAAGATTGGACACTTTAAAAATGCGGTTATTCCCCCAATCGAAAATTTCAGGGACTGGCCTGAATATGTGGATCAGATTGATGATCTAAAAGATAAAACTGTTGTCACTTATTGCACCGGTGGAATCAGATGTGAAAAAGCATCCGCCGTAATGGTCGAAAAAGGTTTTAAGGATGTTTACCAGCTTGATGGTGGCATCGTCAGTTATCTCCACAAATTTCCCGATACATTCTGGGAAGGTGGAATGTTTGTTTTTGATAATCGCAGAGTTGTTGAAGTAAACACCAAAGAAGAGTTGAAACATGTGGCAACCTGTCACTATTGCAACAAACCAACCTCAAAATACATCAACTGCCACAACCTGAAATGTGACAAGATATTTGTCTGTTGCGAAGATTGCAGGAAAACACACGATTATTCCTGTTCCGAAGAGTGTAAAACAGCCCTCTCAAGGAGAAGCCGCTATTACGACTAAACTTCTGACTTTTGTCTTCCTCCTTTTTATGACCCTCTCATCCTTACTTTTTGGTCAGGATACGATAAAAAATTTCCACAAAAATGGTAAAGTCTCTGAAATTTATATTCTGAAAAATCAAGTGAGAGATGGGGTCACTAAATATTTTGATGATAGCGGGACTCTGGTCTCTGAAGTTCCTTTTGTTTCCGGAAAGGTTGAAGGAGTTGTGAAGCATTTCCACCCAAATGGAATGGTTAAAGAATCATTTCAGATTGTTGAAGGAAAAAGGACAGGTATTTTTGAGTCATATGATTCGCTGGGCAGCGTGATCGCATCCCTGAATTTTTATAACGGTGCCATCAGAAAAGAGACTCCCTCTTCCGACCCCGACAATCCGGGTAAAGACCCCATGAACGAAAAATATAATACCGCTGCAATAAAACTGACTGTTGAGGAGATGACATTTTTAGATTCATATAAAGCCGTGATCCCACCGGGCGACCCCGCAGTTTATCCGATGGTTGATGAGGCACCAATGTTTTTAAGAGGTGAGGAAGAGTTTTACAGTCGGTTGTTTTATCCCTCAAGAGCTCTCGATGATGAACTTGAAGGAACTGTAATTATCAGAGCCCTGGTAAACAGTGATGGACGGGTTGAATCAACCGAAGTGGTGAAGTCCCTCGGAATGGGTTGTGATGAATCTGCTGAAATTACCGTTAGATACACCGATTTTATCCCTGCCAAACTTAAAGGAAGAAGTGTAAATTCTTACACCGAAGTTACAGTCAGCTTCAAACTCCCTGTAAAATAATTACTGAAGAAATCTGAAGCCCAGCGCTTTTAATCCTTCACGGATAACACCCCTGGGAAGAACCCCTTTAATCTTGTAATTAGTAAATTCCCTTCTAAGGCTGTAGTTTTTTCTGAGTCCATCAAACGCTTTCCCCCTCTCATCAGTTTCCAACAATGAAATTTTCTTCATATCGGAAGTATCCTTTTGGGGATCATAGTTTGCCGTGAGCACGCGATTGACCTCTTTTTCAAAATT
This sequence comes from Ignavibacteriales bacterium, assembly GCA_016707285.1. GTDB lineage: Bacteria > Bacteroidota > Ignavibacteria > Ignavibacteriales > Ignavibacteriaceae > UTCHB3. Next base: position 92,466 of record JADJIA010000003.1, on the reverse strand, counting down.
ACCTGAATTCAAAAATTGAACTTCATCCTCTTCAACCAATGGCAAATCAGGTATCCACTCTTTTTTCCATCGCATCCAATCACAAAGTGCATCATAAACTATTTTTGTGCCGTTCAATTTACCCTCAAGTGAATAGCCTGCCACATGTGGTGATGCTATAAAAACTTTTTCAAGAAGTTCTGGTGAAAACCGGGGTTCGTTTTCCCATACATCCAGAATAAGAGTTACATCATCCCTCTGTTTCATAAAATTTAGCAATGCCCTGTTATCAATCACCTCTCCTCGTGATGCATTAATCAGGATTGCGTTTGGCTTTATTTTGCTCAGATTGGATTCATTCAGCAAATGAAAGGTTTTATCAATTCCTTCTCTGTTTAACGGGGTGTGAAAAGTTACAATATCACATGCAAGAGCTTCTTCGAGAGATTTAAAACGGGGATCATTAGTTTTTCTCCCGAGCGGAGGATCGTTTAGAACGACAGAAAAACCGAAAGCTTTTGCCACTCTCTCTACCCGACTGCCTATATTGCCACACCCAATTATACCTACGGATTTCCCTTTCAGCGAAATTTTTTTCTCAACCGCAGCTCTAAAGATTGATATAAAAACATACTCCACCACCGCATCCGAATTACATCCCTTTGCAGAGGTAAAACCAATCCCGTTGTTATTCAAATATTCCTGATCGATGTGGTCTGTCCCTATGGTTGCAGTGCCCACAAACCTGATCTTTGTTCCACTTAAAAGCGATTCATTTACTTTTGTAATCGACCTGACGATTAAAAAATCTGCATCCGCCAACATCAAATTGTTGATGGCTCTGCCGGGTTGAAGAAAGGTTTCACCGATGTGACCAAAGGCCTCTGTGGCATTTTCGATATTTTCATCTACAACAAGTTTATAATTCATAAAGCCGGTTTATTGTTTTTTTGGAAATTAAGGAAAGAAAATTAATCTTTTTTAATGATTGGGAGACAATTCTTTTTGATTTGTAATGAAATCAAGTTAAGTTTAGGTTATGGTTTTTAATTCTTCAATAGAGTTGACAATATGAACTTCGATCAAATGAAACACAGCGGCATTAAAGTTTTCCGCATACACAATCCAAGAGCCACTTCTGTTATCGCCCCTGAATTCAGAACGATGCTCGTTGATGAAATACACAACAACCCCGGCGAAATATTTGCTATCGATTTTTCAAAAGTTGATTATATCGATTCCTCTTTTATCGGCTCACTTGTTGCAGCTTATAAAGAAGCTGAGAAAAACAATGTGAAAATTAAACTTTTTGGAACCCAGGAAAGAGTTGGTTCAACTTTTGAATCAACACGGCTCTACACTCTCTTCGATATCTACAAAAACTTCACGCAGTTGAAGAAAACCCTCGAGTGATGCAACCCTACAAAGTAAGTTTAACCCTCCCGGCTTCTGCCGATTTCCATGTTTTTTTCTCTGAAACTTCAGTTCAGTTAATTAAAACCCATCTTGACAAATATTATGAAGGTGATTATTCGGTTTTTTACTCCGAATGTAAACTCCTGATGCACGAACTGTTCACAAATGCCATCAACCACTCAGGAAGTAAAGAAGCCGAATTCGAGTATATCTTCACTGATAACTATTTCAGCATCGACATGAAGACCGATGGCACAGGATTTACCATTAAACCGGTAAATCCCGACTCAACTCCCGGAGAGAAACGATACACTCCCCCATTCACCAAATTAGTGGGCGAAAGTTTTATTCTCCATCTCGACGATGATTATGAGGTGGTTTGTAATGTTGTTGGCGAATACGAACTTGAATTCCACAATAAAGAGAGATCAAGCCCGTTGGTGGACGACATGTTTTCCATTCCCGAACACTTTGGACTTTTTATAATCACAAAACTTGGGTTTGGTGTTTTCTATAAAAAAGATGAAACAGGGAAGAATATATTCAGCGTTAAAAGAAAACTTCCCATTTAATCTTATTTAAGAAGCTTATTGATATCCTTTTCATACTCGGCTTTTGGAATTAAGCCAACATGAACATTTGTGATATTTCCTTCTCTGTCAATTACAAAACTTGTTGGTATCGATTCAATTCCGCCAAATGCCGAAACCACATTCTCATCTCCAAAAACAACCGGATAGTTGATCTCATATTTTCCAACAAATGGAACAACATCCTTCATCGTTCTTTTATCATCCAATGAAATACCGATTATTACCAGATCATCTTTATAGGTTTTCTGAAGCTCAACAAGATCAGGGATTCCCTTACGACAAGGAGGGCACCAGGTCGCCCAAAAATCGACAATAACTATCTTGCCCTTATAATCTGACAATTTTACGATCTTTCCGTCAGTTGATTTTAACTGAAAATCGGGAGCTTTGTCATAACCCGAAAATCCCGTAAACAACATAAAAAAGAGGAATAAAAGTGATCCAACCAATTTTTTCTTCATCTTATATAATTCTCCATTTAAATATTCATTAATAAAACAATAATAAGACTAAATTTGTCAATACAAAAATCAAAAAATTATTACCCGGGTTCGCCTCATGAAAGTATTCTCAACCTACCATCTTCCTGCTGAATTAAAATACCATTTTAAACAACACAACATTGTTTACTCGGAAAATCCATATGACAGATCTTTAACCACCGACGAACTGATTTCATTCACAAAAGATGCCGATGGGATCATTACCCTTCTCTCTGATAACATAAGTCGCAAAGTCATCAGTTCCCTCTCTAAATGTAAAATAATCGCCAACTATGCGGTTGGATACAATAATATCGATTTGGTTGCAGCCCGCGAACATTCAATTGTTGTAACAAACACTCCCGGTATCCTCACAGATGCAACAGCTGAGATCACCTTTGCCCTTATCCTTGCATGCGCCAGAAGAGTAAAAGAAGGGGAAGAAATGGTAAGAGAGGGAAAATTTACAGGATGGAAACCGGAACTCCTTTTGGGAAGAGGACTTTCAGGCAAAAATATCGGCATTATTGGTGCCGGAAGAATTGCACAGGCTGTTGCAAAAATTGCAAACGGATTTAACATGTCCGTTTTTTACCACTCCCGCAACAAAAAAGTTGAAATGGAATCCAATTTTAATGCTGTTTATCTCGATCTTCCTGAACTTATGAGTAATTCAGATATAATCACCCTCCACATCCCTTTGACGAAGGAAACCAACGGACTGCTCTCAAAGGAAATGCTGAATTTAATGAAACCTGATGCAATAATCATTAACACCGCAAGAGGTGAGGTTTTGGATGAGGACTATTTGATTACGATGCTTAAAAACAAAAAATTACTTGCTGCCGGTTTTGATGTCTATAAAAACGAACCAAATATCAACCCTGAGCTTTTTCAACTTGATAATGTTGTCCTCCTTCCTCATTTGGGTAGCGCAACTGTGGAAACTCGAAAAGGGATGGCGATTCTCGCTGCAGATAATGTAATTGCGGTGCTCACCGGAAACCCTCCTTTAACCCAAATAATATAATCTCATAATCTTCTTTTTCCGTTTATATAAAATAAGTTGGAAACGAAGCAATATAATCGTATTTTAGATTTAATAACTTAAATCTGTTCTGTTATCTAACATGATACCAAAATTGGTATCCTCTTTAACCGAAGTAATTTTAGAATAAATAATGCGATACTCAATACCGACAACAGTTGAGGGACTGAAGTTCAGGCTCCTCACAACTCCACTTTTTTGTGGAATTGAACCAATCACACAGGATGAATCAATTTTTCCTTTTGAAATTGACCGTTCTATCTTTCCAAAAAATTGTGTAAGACTGTTCGAAATGACAGGAGCGGTTAACTATCCCGACATTTTGAATATTCCATATTCACTTCTTTTGCAGGAAGCACGGATCCGAAAAATTACGATTGAGACGACAAGGGACTTAATTCTTGAGGTCTTCTATGGTGATATGGCGGGGAAAATTAAAGACCTTGATAAAAAAAGAGCTGCTCAGTTAAAAGACCAGTTCCCTGAATTTTTATTCATTGATGGTAAAAAAGTAGAATTGACCCCTGTAAGTTCTGAAATTCTGAAACAGCCTGTCATCAGGTATTTTAACAGATTCAGTCCAAAAAACAAAAAATTTATCGCTTCAAACAGCTGGATAAAAAAAGTTTACCATATTTATAACCTGATTACCTTCTTCCCTGATGAATATCTAAAAGAAGTAACAGCTCCAAAAGACAGTATCCAGGGGCTGATACAATCTTTTAACAATGTGCTTGAAAACAAAATTTCAGAGGGAATCTTTGTTGACCCCGCTCCCTCCAATCCCATCGATCTTGCGGCCCTCAAACTGCAGACTTTAATCGATTTCCAGGATGAAAGGACAAAAGATTTTATCGATATGCGATATACCCAGGGTATCGATATGAAAAGTATAGGAAAAAAACATAATGTTTCTGCCGAAAGAGTGAGGCAAAAGCTTGTAGCCTTCATTCTCGAATGTAAAGAAGAACTTGCTGAAATAGAAAAAAAGCTCCTTACACATATTGTTAACTCACTCGTAAAATCTCCCAGAATTCTTGACAAAGATTATTTTGAAAACGGTTATATGCAGGTTGAAACTCTTGTCAGTATCCTGAACTCTGTCTATTCCGGAATCCCTTCATACAGTAACAGATTTTTCCTTTCGCAAAATATCTATCGGGATAACAATTCCCTTTTTACAATCTATACCAGATTAAAAAACATTCTGAAAGTTGTGGATGGTATAACTCTAACAGAGCTTTTAAATGAGTTAAGCGACCTGTCACTCTCCGATAAACTGAGTGTTTTCAGGATAATTCTCGCAGTCAGCTACTTCAGAATTGTCCCCTACCACAACACATTTATGATTAGAGGGCGACTAAATCTGCCCGAAATGGCTGAACAGACTTTGTTGAGAAGTGAAACCCCACTTCCCCTTGAGCAGGTTATTAAATCAGTGAAAGAATTTTATGGCAAAGAATATCATGACTTAAAAGTCTCACTCTGTCATATCAGGCTCAACAACCGGGTGCTCCAACTCGATAAAAACCTCTTTGGTGTCGCCTCACACATAAGTTATCAAGGTAATGATATAGTTGCTATTAATCAGTTGGTTGCAGACTTCCTTGAAAAAGAAAAAAAGGTTGTTGATGCATCGGTTCTCTACAAATTTGCGAAAAAACAGTTCCCCCGTTTAAGATCAAAATATGAACTTGTTCAAATTCTACGACAAGGTGACCAGATATCTGATTTGGGTTTCTTCTGTTTTGTCCACAATTCTGTGAATATGTCAGAACGCCCTCTCGTGAACGAGTACCTGATAGAAACCCTCTCCGCCAACAACTTTGTTATGAATGGTAAAGCCCTTCTGACAGAAATAAACAAAAAAAGAGTGGTGAGTGTAACCGGCTTTTCGAGCAAACTTAAAAATGTCGCCTTTATAGATTATTACGGTGGGAACTACTACGGATTAAAAGACCACAGGGAGCAAAACCTCAAAACAATTGCCGCCGACCCCGTTTTTATTAGCAACTTCCTTTTTGAAAAAGGGTTCCCCGATTCATTTTATAATCGTATTGATGAGTTATTTAAGGATTTTGATCTCGACTTAATTAAAAAGACAATCTCAAATAATGAGATCTTTCAGATTTTTAATTTTGGGGAGAATGAGGGCGATGTCATCTTCTCGAGACTTTGGAAGAGGAATAAACTTTATTATTGTATCCTCTACCACCAAAGTAAACCAATATCCGTCGAAAGAATGTCAGAAATTTGTTTGCAAATGAACATTTCGGCAGAAACTTTGAAAAAAATTAACTTTTATGCTCTCGGGATCGATTTTCACCAAAATCATTATTGGTTGCGTGACCGGGTAAATGCTCCCGGAATTACAAAAATCAAGTCCACTCAAATTAAAAAAAAGGCTGCCATCTAAGGCAGCCTCTAAAGTCAAATTATCTGAAAACAGCTTAGTAATCTATGCGTTTGTCTCCCAGACATTGGCAAGGGTCACGATATTCTGAACAGACATTTGCATATCCTGAATTGCCACCCACTCTGTAGCTGCGTGGAAGTTGTGTCCTCCCGCAAATAGATTTGGAGTTGGCAATCCCATAAAGCTTAATCTCGAACCATCTGTTCCACCTCTGATAGCCGACTGAATTGGTTTTATTCCAAGTCTTTTGAGTGATTCCAATGCGTTCTTTTCAACTTCCGGGTGTTGATCGAGGATATTTTTCATATTTCTATACTGTTCAATAACCTGGAACTCATACTTCGCATCGGGATAATCAGCAACTACATTTGCAAGTATGCCTTCAAGGAATTTCTCGTACTCTTTTAATTTACTGTCAACAAAATCGCGAATGATGAATTTCATCACTGTTTTGTCTTCGTTTCCATTAAATGATACACAGTGGACATATCCTTCGCGTCCTTCGGTGGTCTCGGGGCACATCGTGTTCCTTGGAAGAGCCTCCATAAAACGGGAAGCAACTCTTACAGAATTTACCATCTTACCTTTTGCATATCCGGGATGAACATTTTTCCCCTGGATGGTAATTACAACGGCATCTGCACTAAAAGTTTCTGTTTCCACTTCTCCACGGGTTGAACCGTCGATTGTGTATGCGTATTTTGCGCCAAAACCTTCAACATCAAAATGTTCAGTCCCTCTGCCAACTTCTTCATCAGGGGTGAAACAGATTTTTATGGTTCCGTGTTTCACTTCAGGGTGGGCAACGAGATAGGTTAAAGCATCCATGATCTCAGCGATACCGGCTTTGTCATCTGCACCAAGCAGAGTGGTCCCATCGGTCGTAATGATGTCATACCCCTGCATTCCTTTAAGTTCGGGGTTTTCTTCCACAGGAATCACTTTTGAAGGATCTCCCGGAAGAACAATATCATTACACTGATAGTTTTTATGAATTACAGGTTTTACATCTTTACCGCTGATTGCCGGCGAAGTATCAACATGTGCAATAAATCCGATTACCGGAACATCCTTTGTGCTGTTGGAAGGAAGTGTTGCATAAACATATCCATATTCGCTGAGGTGTGCATCAGCGAGGCCAATTTCTTTTAATTCCTCAACAAGAATTCTTGACAAATCCAACTGTTTTTCTGTAGTTGGAAACTTTGTTGCTTCATCATCTGATTGTGTGTCCACTTTTACATACTTTAAAAAGCGATCAACAACCGTGTAATTATATTTAGGGTCAAACATCTCTTTCTCCCGATATTTTTTCAAAATAGACTTTAAATTAGAGAATTTTCGGGGGATTTTCAACTCTATTATTTGTGGGGAAATGCCTTTGTAATTCCACAAATAATCTATTATCTTTAAAATCAGGAAAAAATGAAAAACGGAGCTAAAATGTCATCATCAAGAAAAAAAACAATTCTTTGCATATCGAGCTATTATAAAGGAATCGACTTCCTTAAATCAGCCCATAACCAGGGCTGGTATGTAATTTTTGTCACTTCCCGAAGCCTCGAATATGAACAATGGCCCAGAGAGAGCATCGATGACCTCTATTTTATGCCCGACAATAATAAAGAATGGCATCTCCCCGACCTGATTAAAGCTGTCAGTTATCTCGCAAGAAATGTTGTAATTGATAAGATTGTGGCTCTCGATGATTTTGATGTGGAAAAGGCTGCTGCTCTAAGGGAACACCTGAGAGTGCCGGGAATGGGTGAAACCACAATGCGTTACTTCAGAGACAAATTCTCTATGAGAATGAAAGCGAGAGAAGAAGCTGTTCTGGTTCCAGATTTTATCCATGTCCTCAATTATGCCGAAATTAACAGTTTTATGGAAAGAGTTGATCCTCCCTATATTATGAAACCAAGGATGCAAGCCGGCGCCATTGGTATGATCAAACTCGAAACAAAAACCCATGCCTGGGATGTGATCCATCAATTGGGCGACGACCAGTCGAATTACTTGATGGAAAAATTTGTCCCCGGTGATATTTTTCATGTTGATACGATAATGCAGGATTATGAAGTTAAGTTCGCCATCTGTAGCATTTATGGGCTCCCCCCTCTCGAAGTTGCCCATCAGGGAAGAGTTTTCACAACAAGAACCGTTTTACATGGAAGTGAAGATGAAACAGCTCTATTTGAGATTAATGCCAGAGTTCTGAAAGCTCTCGGAATGAAAACAGGCGTTAACCACACTGAATTTATCAAAGGGAATGATGGAAAATTCTACTTCCTCGAAACCTCTGCCAGAGTGGGAGGTGCAAACATCGTTGAACTCGTTGAAGCTGCAAGTGGACTAAATCTCTGGGCAGAATGGGCAAAACTTGAAACACTTGAACCGGGTGAAAAATATAAACTCCCAAAAGTGAAAAAACATTATGCCGCTCTGCTGAATTCCCTTGCAAAACAGGAATATCCTGACATGGATGCCTACAACGATCCTGAAGTTGTCTGGCGCCTGAAAAAACAGTTCCACGCGGGATTGGTAATCACTTCACCCAAATATGACAGAACCACTAAATTGCTCAATTCTTATGTGGAAAGATTTTACAACGATTTTTTCCATTTTGTACCAATGGGTAACAAAGCATCAAATTAAAGTCGAACTATGAAAAATATTTTTATTCTCTTTGCAACAGTTGTTTTTTTTGGTGGCATGCTTTCGGGTTGTCTTAACTACACTCAAAAAACAGTTTTGAACCGCGATGGCTCAGGAACAATGAAACTTGGTTATGCCTTCCCTGCCGGTTCTCAAACAGGACGGACAATAGCACAGGAATTTGATACGGCAAAAATTCGAAAAGAAATTTTTGATACTCTGTTCACAATTGACAAAATCGAAACAAAAATTGATTCGGGTGACGCCCTCACGATTAACATAAATATCTCGTTTAAAAACATCCGCGATCTGCATAACACCAAACTTTTTAATATGTTTGATATCTCCCTTGAAGACGGGGCACCCGGACAGATGAAGTATCAGCAGTATATAAGACCTTCAGGTGAAAAACCCGATCCAAGAGTACTCTTCTTCAGAAAGTTCATTTTTGAGTTTGATGGAGAAATGATCACTCACAACGCCCACAGGCAAGAAGGTGATGAATACATCTGGGAGTTTAGATATGATGAAATTGGTGATGGCAAATATATCGAGGCAACTTTTGCTCCACAGCCGCCAAATTATCTGCCAATCTACATTGCAGTTGGTGCGGTGTTGGTTGCTGTTGGTGGATTTATCTTAATTAAGAAGAGAAAAAAGAAAAGTGTAGCTTCCTGATAAACTAAGGCAATGATAGTCGTTTAACAATTTCAAAAGGGAATTTCTCATAGAGGGATTCCCTTTTTGCCATCTCAAAATCGGCAAAATCGAACCCCGGTGCCACAGAGCATCCAACAAGAGAATAGTCTCGATCCCCTTTAACTTCAGCTGCAAACCAACACCCTTTTGGAACTGTAAATTGAGGAAATGATTCTTCATCAAGTCCCAGTGTAACCTCCCTTAATCCGTCAATTTCAGAGAGTACCCATATAGTTACAGGTGAACCGTCATAAAAGTGCCAGGTTTCATCGGATTTAATACGGTGAAATGAAGAGTGATTCCCCTTTACAAGCATAAAGTGGATTTGAGTTGAGAAACTACGGGCGGAATTATAACGATCCGGAAGAGCATCAGAAGAGATTAGTTCATCACTTCTATAACTCTCTTTAAAGAAACCTCCCTCGGGGTGAGGAAGGAGATCAAGTTTTTTATCCAGTATTCTGCTGAACGCATATAACCATCAAAAAAAAAGCGTCCGGTGTCGGGCGCTTTTCAAAACCTATTTTATATCCGTTACTTTTGACATGTCATCAAGTTTTACGAATTTTTCGTTAAACTTAAACGAACCTTTTTCAGTCTTTACAGATTTAATAACCTTAACTGAGGTGTACGGATCTTTTTTCTTGCCTTTCGATTTATCACCGAAGGATTGAACTTTTGCCATTTTTTAATTCTCCATTTATCAAGACTACAAAAATAAGGATATTATCACGATCTGCAAAATAAAATTTTTGTGTGATTAAGTTAAAAACCGCAAAGGTCGCACAGGACACGAAGGATTGTTTAAAACCACCGAGAACACAGAGGGGCTAACCGCATAGGACGCGAAGGTCGCAAAGGAAATTTTAAAACCACAGAGCACACCGAGAACACAGAGGGATTAAACCGCAGAGGTCGCAAAGAACGCAAAGGGAAGTTTAGAACTTCTTCCCCATCCGTGAAAATCCGTGGTAATCCGTGGTATCCGCGTAACTATTACAAAACCCTCTGCGAAAATCTATCTAATCTGCGTGTATCTGCGTCTCCTTACCCTCCGTGGAAATCTGTGTCAAATCCGTGGTATCCGCGTAACCATCCCACTCAATTACTCACAAAGCTTAACAGGGAAGTCGTTCAGATATTCCCAACTGACGGGGCGTTGTGGTGTAAGGTTATATTTCCGCGCTATCTCTTTCACTTTTTTGTTGACAAATAGATTCAACTCTTTTACATTAATGATTCCATCCTTTTCGAAGAAATCTGCTGCACATTTCAGCCCCTCTATAAGTGAATAAGTGAACACTCCATGCCCAAGATCATTCACCTCTTTTGCTGTCTGGTCGGCTTCTGAAGCTGCCATTATATAAAGCCCTCTGCTTTTTGAAAGATCAATTATCGCTTTTTCAGATTGGGGACCCCTCATCGCAAAATTTTCCAGTGCCTTACCCGACTGACAGGCATCGATCAAAATCAACTGTTTTTGGGCTTTTATCTTCAACGAATACTCTTTTAATTCCTTTCCTGAAAGGGCAAACGGGTCTCTTGCTTTTGCATCACCATAAATCTGTTGAACCTCGTGCAGTATAAAATAAAATTCACTCTCTCCCCCTTCAGTTACTTCATCCGTGGCACCATGTCCTGAGAAATAGAATAAAAATGTATCCTCGGGTTTTGCTTTTGCTACAATTTCATCGAAAGCAAGCCTTACATTTTTGATGGTGGCATCTGCATCAAACAGCGTTTTCACCACCACATCCTTAAATATCTTGTTTTTTAATCCGGCCACTTCACCACTTAAAGAGACAGCATCGGCTTTTGCATATTTTAAATTGTATTTACTGTTTTCATATTTATCAACTCCTGTCGCCAGAATATACAAAGTTGAGGCAGGTTTTGGAGCGTTAAATTTCACCAGGATCGGGGATGATTTCCCCTCAAGTCTTCCCTTGCTAAATGCATTTGCCTTAAAGATGTTGTTCCCTGAGACCAATTGAGCTGTGAACGACACTTCAATCTTATTGCCGGCTTTTGGTTTTGTGTCAGTGTAATATTTTACATCTATAAGCTTGCCATTTTGATACAATCTAAGTTCATCAATTCCACCTCCCTCATCAAAAATCTCAATTTCCACCTGTTCCTCGGGTTCGCTGATAATAGTGGAAGCATTGGGGGACGAGAGTTTTACTGTCGGCGGCACCATGATGTTGGTAAAACGATCCCCTTTATCGGAAGCCCCGCCAATCTCTCTTCCTTCATCAATCGACTTAAAAAGCGTGGGGATATACGATTTTTCGAAGTATGCCTCAAGCGGAATAATATCGAGACCATCAACATAATAAAGCAGACCCATCGCCCCCAGTGATGCATCAAAATATCCTTTGGGAGTAACCACTGCCCAGTCGGTTGAATCAAAAGCAAAAAGTGTCATCACTTCCTTGCCTGTCTGCGATTCAAAAAACTTCACACTTCCATCCATCTCTCCCGTTAAAAAATATTTCCCCGAGGGATGAACTGCAAGTGCATTAAAGTCGTTTCCGGAGAGAAAAGCCGAGTCGATTATCCTGTTTTTATTGTAATCATAAAATTTGAGAGTTTTTCCGTTTCTTAGAGCTGCGATGTCCAATTTCTCATTCGCAACCGATCTTGATGGAGTGAAATTCAGCGGCAGAAACTTCTCCTGGACCCCTGATTCGATATCCCACAATGTGACTAAATTGGCATGGTAGGCGATTATTTTGTTGTCATCAGAAAGAACCTTGTTTCCCAAAGAAAAATCACGCACTGCCAACATTCTTGTGCTGTCTTCAGACATTCCGGGACGGTAATCTTCACTCAACATTTTTTTATTGTTAAGCGACTTGACCGTTTTCCCCGATGCAAGATCGATAACGGGGATTTCCCCGTCCATCTGTCCAATTATTAATTCTTTCCCTGATGGCGAAAAATCGGCACTGTGCACCAATGAAACGGGAAGATCAAACTCACGCAGGGCTTTCCCTTTGTTGATGTCCCAAAGGATTATTTTGTTTTTATAGTCGAGAGAAAGAAAATATTTACCGTTTTTACCAACTTTCAGGTCTTTTAACATGTAACTGTGACCAAAAAATGTGGTGGTTTTTGTGAAACTTTCAATATCCCACATCTCAACATTATTGTTCCCTAAAGCAAGGAGAATTGATTTTGAATCGGTGGTGAATCCCATCGAAAAGACGGGGTAGAGGAGATTTTTAATGCAGTGAACAAGTCTTCCCTCTTCCAGATCCCAAATAAAAACCTTCCCGACACTTCCCGTAGCCATAAACTTACCGTCATCGGAAACTGCCACACAATAAACCTGGGAGGTGTTTTTTAGTTCAACCTTCAGCTCGGGTGCCTGGGAAAAGATTGTAATCACAAAAGAGAGGAGTAAAATAATTGTTCGCATCGGTTCTCCGGAAATATTAAAATTCTGTTCATAATTTAATACAGGAAGGTTAACAAAACAGAACCCCCGGATTCCCAACCAAAAACCCGGGGGTGATTTCATTTTATTACTATTTGGTGAGCACTATCCTTTTAACTTTGTAAAGTGCCTCCTGCATGTGATTCATCGTAACTCTTATCGAGTTAATCCCCTCTCTCAGGTCCCATCCATTTGTGTAAATGACAAGTGTAACATCAGTTACAGGGTCATGGATCATCTGAGAAAGATACCCCTCATGTGCACCTGTGTGTCCATATCCAAGCATGTTGATATTGTTCACTCCACATCCATAAAGGGATAACGAACCGGGTGTTGCAGGCAAACAATTCAACATGGTTGAATAAACCAGATTGGAGGACAAAACTCCTTCACCCCTCATCAATTTTCTTATGAACAATGCCAGATCGGAGGGAGTTGTAATCAGATTACCTTCTGCAACATTTCCCGAGATGTTGGAGACTGTTACATTTTGAATAGTTCCCGGAATGTGTACAAAACCCGGAACAAATGGTTGTGGAAGTTCACGGTCGGTTCCCAACGCAGGCATGGTGGAAGATATCAATCCCATCGGTTTGATTATCTCATCTGTTATAAACTGCCCGTATAATTTCCCCGAAACTCTTTCAATAATTTTCCCGAGCATCGAATAGCCTGTGTTGCTGTAGTGAAAGTCGGCTCCGGGTCTGAAATAGTAAAGCCCTGTGGTGGCTACAACTCCAACCATCTCATCAAAAGTGAAAGTGTGGGTGGGGTTTGTCGCCTTGATATATTCCATGTACCAGTCATTTTTATAAGGAACAGATGCACTTATACTGTCAGGGATCATGTCGTTTGCCACATCAAAAACTCCCGCTCTGTGTTGCAACAACTGTAAAATGGTTATTTCGTTTTTGAATGGAATCGCATAGTTTTGATCTTCGGGAACATAAGTCATCGTTGTTCCGGGAATCGTATCTGTAATTTTATGATTGATGTTCAGCCGTCCTCTTTGGTGTAATAGCAGTATGGCTGTAGAAGTGAATGTTTTTGTGTTGCTCGCAGCTCTGAAATGGGTGGTGGAAGTAACTGCATTTGTAAATCCGGTTTGTTGGAAAAACTGCCCTCCGGGATAAATCACCTGAAGAGCAAGCCCCCCTGGGTACTCGGGATCAGCCTTTTTAATCGAATCAAGGGCAACCTCAAGAACCTTTTTTGCCTGATCAGAATAGTTTGTCGTTGGTGCCCCTACGCCGGTTTCATCTTTGCATGAAACAAATAACAAAGAAAACAGAAGGGTAATTACCACATAAATCTTCTTTTGTGAATAATTCCCGATAACTCTTTTGAGTTTATGATCGCCATATAATCTCCGGTTGAAAACTGAATTGGACATTTAATGCGATTATATAGTGTGTTAAAATATCTAATTTAAAATCGGATGTTAAAACTATAATTAATTCAATCAATTACCAAATGAATTCTTCGATCAATAAAAATATTATTTTGATTTAGCTAAAATTTTGATTAGATTCCTTCAGTTCGTGACAGAAACTTTTTTATCGAGGTTAATATGGATCGTCAATTTTTATTATCCATTTTTTTCATCGCATTCACTACCTTAAGCCTAAGCCAGCCGCAATCCAATATTACTGCCGACTATAACACCGGAACCACAACCCGGAAAGTCACATTCGCTGCTATAGCAGTTGACAGGAACAACGATCAGGTAATTGTGGGTGCAGTAACTGATTATCACAGCCTTTCGGAAGCATGCGCAAGAGCGGAAGAACAATGTAAACTTCGTGGTGGCTATTATCCCAAAGTGGTACTTGCCTGGGAGGGTGGAGGCTGCGCCTACATAATCTTCCAAAACAGATTCGCAGGAATTTATTCCTGGTCATTAAGAGAGACCGAGGCAGTCGCCAAATCGGAAGCCATGACCGCCTACCTGAATCTCACCGAAGGTACCGCAGCAGACATCGGAGCCGGCGTCTGCAACGGTGGCAAAATATCCGACTTAAAAATCCACATCAGACCAAATGGAGGGTTTTGAGGCGTTTCTGAGGTTTTCTGCCGGAAGCCAAATTGTATATAGGTTTAGAAACTATGATACAAACCCTTGGTAGTTATTCATCGATACCACCTTGAACCCCAACCAATAGACTGTGGTTTCAACCACAGTAAAATGCAAACATTTCCTGGCTATTGAACGAATTTAGCTAAATTCGTTCAGTGCGTTGAATGTATTTAGGTGAATTGGTTCAATTGATAGATTTTCGCGCTTCTAATTCATAAAACAAACTCATGGTAATTATTCGCCGATATCACCCTGAACTCCGATTCAGGGTATGCCTCTGAGAAGGCAATCGGAAATTTTGCTTTCTCCTTGTTGAATTTGAACTCATAAGCAAAAAGTTTACCTCCTCTTTCCTCTATCCAGTCGATCTCCTGTTTGTCATAAGTGCGCCAGAAAAAGTTGTTTGACAGTACATTCTGATACTCCTGAAACTTGATTCTTTCACTTATAATAAAATTTTCCCAAAGACTTCCGGTATCGTTCCGCAGTCCAAGTGGATTCAGATTAGCCACCAGTGTGTTTCTTATTCCGTTATCGTAAAAATACCATTTGGCGTTTTTAGTGATTTCTTTTCTAAGGTTCCTGGAGAAGCCCTCAACCTTAAAAATTACATAAACCTTTGATAAAAGATCAAGATATTTTTCAACTGTGTTTCTGGCAATTCCAAGATTAGATGATAGTTCACTCATAGATACTTCTGATCCGGCCTGGAATGCAACAAGTCTTAAAAGATTATTAATCACTCCTGCATTTTTTACGCCTTCAAAAGACAAAAGATCTCGCAACAGATAATCATTTACCAGCTCCTTCAGATAATTGACCTTTGCCTCTCTGTCGTCTATGGAGATAACTTCAGGATAGGAACCAAAAACAAGTCGCTCCTCCAAAGCAGCTCTCTTTTCTGTAATTCCATAAAGAGGGTCTAATTCCTGTTCACTCAATGGAAATAATCGAAATGTCCGGTTTCTCCCCGTCAAAGGTTCACCAAGTTTTCCGGTAAGATCAAATGCAGATGAACCTGTAACAATTATTCTTAGTCCCGGAATCGAATCGATCATAAGTTTAAGGATTTTACCGATTTCAGGCACCTTCTGAGCTTCATCAATCACTAAAAGTTTTGTTGTGCCAAGAATCCTTTCATAATTTGCAACCGACCTGTTTTCCAACAGCCTCTGCACCTCAAAATCCTCACCATTAAAAAAAATACTTGGCTCCGAAATCATCGAAACAATCTTTTTTAACAGGACAGTCTTCCCCGTTCTCCTCGCTCCAAGCAAAATAACAACCTTCCCCGGCACAAGTGATTCGAGTATCACAGACTCAATTTTTCGGGTAATCATAAATTTCTCCAATTAATTGAACAAATTTAGCTAAATTCGTTCAATCTATTGAATAATTTAGGTGAATTCGTTGAATTTAATCTGATTTATTAGCTTTACTGATAATTAATTGTCTTAACGACCCTGTTCCAATAATTGCTGGTGAGATATTTAATGAGAAGACTTGTGTCACTTTTTCAAAATCATAAAGAAAAGAATGAATACCGCGATAAACAATATCACGCTCACCACATACAGTATAGTTTTAACTCGCTGCATATTGTTATCTAATAATGCTATTTCCCGTTTAGTGTATTTCTCCAGATCAATAAGTTGATCTTTTAGTTTCTGATGATTTTTCTCAACTGTACTGGATATCGTATCAATTTTAGACTTCAGACTAATCATATCTTTATCGGCCTTTTCCAGAATATTCTTAGTCTCACTTATGTAGGAAGCAAGCTCACCGGTGATTTTTCAACACTGCTCTGAAGAGATGAATGGTTTTTATCGACCCATGATGCAAGTTCAGTAATATCCTGCTTCTGTTGATGATAGTTTGAGATTACTGACTCGTTATTCTTACTGACTTCATTTTCTAAAGCTTTTAGCCCTTTTTGCAGAGCTTCGACCGTTGTCAAACTAGATTCATAACGACGGGTGTATTCCTGAAGCAGCGATGTCACTTTTTGCTCAAATCTGGTAACAACTTCGGTCGATACACTCTTACCTGCATTAAGTTGTTCGATATGATTTCCCTGTGTCACTATTTGGGAATCGATTAGCACTAAAGAATCTCTAACCTCTTGAATCTCCTGGATTGTGTTTACTGCAAGTTCCTGAATGTTAACTGCGAGCAAAGCAACATCATACTTATTTGCATTAGTTTTTTTAAGCTCATTCTCCACTTTGGCAATTTCAGTTTTCATGATATCTATCATCTTTCCGAGTATTTCAATTTTATGGTTCATAGATGAGAGTTTTTCAATCCACAAATCCTTTTCGGCTTCTAGAAGGTTACTCATCCTTTCAAATCTTTCTAATCCATTTAGGTCCTCAAATGGATCCTTATCTAAATCGACTGCTAGCTTTTTGACCAGATCTGTTAACTTTTTTCGCTCTGCGAATCCCTTAAATAAATTTAATACCGCCCCTAGACCTAACATACTCCTCCTTTCGGCGGAGTTAGCAAGCCATAATATTGTGACGAAGCATCTAGTGCCTTTAAACGCTCTTTTAGCAATGCTGCTGGGTATCCATTGTCACACAGTTTTCTAATTTCTTCCCTCTGTAATTTCATCGTCATTAGCCTGATAACTTGTTTCCTTTTGTTTTCATTAATGAATGAAAAAATGCCCTTGACAGCTTTACTGAGCAATATAGTCAGTCCTAAAGTTGCAGCACCATCCACAAGTTCGCCGATGTCAGCAACCCAATCCACTGCATCTGCTGTATGGTCTGCTGCTTCAAGCCCGGCCAAAATATTATCCGCAAAAATCAGGTTAGTTTCAAAGCTTGTATTTAAAAGTTCAGTCGTTACCTCCACTATTGATTCGTTTAAGACCAATTCGGTTCCTATTCCGGTAACAAAAGTTCCAACACAAATTTTTCCGGCAACTTGAAAGACTTTTCCTGATACATCTTTAGCTTTTTGGCTTGTGCTGTCAGAAACGAGGTTATATTTTTTATTTACATCTGATGCCACTTTCATAGCAATATATCCGGTCAAAGAGGTTATCATCGACAATCCCTTCAACGCCTGCAATGGTTTGAACAGCGGCTTTCATTTTAGGATTATTATTCAACTTTTTTCAACCAAGTTTAATGCTCCCACTGAAAGCCCAAGTGCTAAAACATCGGTTGCGTCCACCGCTAACCATTCAACTGCCTCCTGGTAGTCCATCCCTGTAACATTTTGTACGAACTCTGCTCCTGGCAATGGTATCCCATCGTGAGAAGTAAAGTCCTTCAACATATGATCGAACCAAGAGGTTATTCCTTCAATACCATCTATCTCAAAAGACTCAGACAAACCCTCAAAGTCATGTCCAAACTTGATTCTGTGTCCAAGTCCAGAGACACTGTCAATAATGTCATTCACGGAATCACTGTTCTCAATCCCATCGAAAAACATGAAGTTATCATGTCCAAGTTCGTGGTATTGCTTTGTAAATTCCAGAAGAAAATCTTTAAGCATACTGCTATCTTACTTTAATAATTGTCTCTGAGAAAAGATATTTAAGATTTTTTAACTCCATATCGTTTATTCGCTTAAGCCCGAAATTCAAGCATCTTGTCACCTACAAACTGTAATAATAGTTTTTCATCTTTTGAGCCATCAATTTTCTGCGTTGTTCAAGAAATTCGCCATAATTTTCAACTGTCATATCAAATATCGATTCCGGAATGCAATGGGTTTTCAGGTTGTACATTAATTCATTCATGTTATCAATCCCACCGTATCTCAACGGCATTTGCTCTGTACACTGTTTTTGTAAATCATTAAAATAAATGTCAGGCGATTTTGCACCGATGTTGATATTGATTTCCTGCTGCATTAAGACATAGTTAGCTATCTGGTTATATTCACCCCTCGACTTATTATTGTTCTTCAGATAATTCTTTGGAAAGATATGATGGATATCGCCTTTGTACAAAATAATATCTGCTACAGTGATGTCTCCGGAGAAAACCTTTGTCGTTTCCCTTAACCATTGAGGCTTGAAACACATTAAAAATAGGACTGCTTGAAATAGCAGTGTTTAGCCGTTGGATAAGACCAACTTCCCAAAATGCTTCTGACAATTCTGCGTTTTCAACTGATTGGAGATACTCACTGAAAGGCTTGGATGATATTTGTTTAATATCATAGTCAAACATTGATTCAGGAGCGGACCCATATCTTCCTGTTAAGACGGATAAAACGAACCAACGGGACACCAACCTCGCAATCTGGGAATGAGGAACTTTTAATTCCCGGAGTTTAAGGTATACTATATATGCAAAGTTTAAGACATTTTGTGATCGAATTAATTCAGACGAGATGAATCCTGCAGATCGAACAATCATAACAAATCTCTTAAAATTTGTCTCGTTCATCAACGAAAAGAGTGATTTCTTCATTCTCATGAATGTATCTTCCGCTATTCTATCTTCATATTCTCTGGTCTCAAAATTCCTTCCTGACAACAAACTTACTAAATCTGATAGTCTACCTCTTTGAAACTCACTGGTAAATGTCACTCTAAGAACATCAGTGTAACTTGGATCATAAAGATCATCCTTCTCATTCTTTAACCATGTCATTGCCTTAAAATAATCGGTCGAAGAAAACTCCTTATCATGTCCCTTGATATGTTCAAAATAATGCGGAGCCACGGCAAGATGACAGAAATAATCGATTGCTTTCCTGAGTAATGGCCCGTTAAACCTCTCATTGGAGGCAATTTTACTCATTGCAAAGTCAGCTTGTGATAGCTCAACACCTTGTTTGTTAATTCTGATAAAAATTGTTGTGACAGTTTCAATATCCAAATCATATGCAAGATCGATAGTCCCGATCTGTTTATTGTGGATATCCAAAAGTTTCGCCACACTTCTCTCAATTATATTCTCATCAATGTCAGGATTCTCAGCCATGTATTTTTAACTGATTGTATTATACTTTGGTGATCAAGTACATCTGATATGTCCGATATCCAAATTTTGTCTTTGAGAATTGCCGGGTTTTGAACCTCAAAAGTTTCTGTAATTGGGTTAAAAGCTATCTTTATCTTAACCTTATCATACTCGCGATTGACAACATCTTCCCCAAGAACAGCCGCCCGAAGTGCAGTGATTCTCTGCTGTCCATCGATCAATATTTTCTTCCCCTCAGAAAGCCGCCCGTCTTTCAATCTAACATTCGGGTTCTGCCAAGTGATGACGTATCCAATTGGATACCCTCGGTAAAGACTGTCGATGAGGTCCCGTACCCTCGTTGAATCCCAGACGAAAGGTCGCTGAACCTCAAGGTGCAATTTGACCATCCTTGACAAATGCTAAAAATGTAGAAATCTGATGTTGGTTGACTGAATATTTTTGCGGGTTCATAAGTGGTTCTCAGTTTATTTTGGTTTTATTTAATGAAAAATTTGTTTTTACGAGACATTTTATTTAGCTCACTTCCCCCTCTCATAATCCGGATAATACCTGGAATTTCTTTTTTCTTTTTCAGCTTGAAGGGTATTAACTTTTTGAAATCGAAAATTTGGCTCTCCAGGGTATTTCCACTCTTCAAGAGCAAATTTGATCATGTTGGTTTCGCGGCTGTCAAGAACTCTTTGCAAAATCTCTCTTCTTCGATTTACTGTATTCTTATTTTTGGAAAGTATGTCTTTCTCAATGTCCAAGTACAATTTTACTACTTCATCGAGTTGATAAAGGTTCTTTCTTAGATTGATGTTATCCCGAATTTGCATGATTTTCTCCCATGGTGCTTTTTTACTGAGACTTGAATTTATCGAACTGGGGACTAACATCATATTGCCTAATCTTCGCTTCTCAACGGAATCTTCCTCCGAATACTTCCTCATTTTCTATGGCAAGGAAATGTTCCTTCGTTAATTTATTCTTTCCGTCCTTCATTAGAATAGTTTCGAAGTCCCATTTGGGATCATTTTTATGTAAGTGTTGTTCATACTTAGCAAGAAAGAAATTCAAGGACGCCCATCCATAGTAATTCTCAATTTCATCTGAATCGAGAGTCAGTGCTTGGACAAATTTTCGCTCCGGACAATACTTTTCAATGAACCTAATGAGTTTCTCTTGTATTTTAAGATAGTACTCCTTACTATACTCATTTTTTTCATTAATTTCATCTTCGAATTCAAGTTTTTCATTAAAACTATAACCATAGTATGTATTATATGCCACGGCATACATGAATGACCGCTTTGTATCTGTTCTAAAAAATATCCGCGGTAGACAGTAAACCCTAAAATTTAGAACTTCAACAATTTTAATGGTCTCAACAATAGTACTCCTTATCTTCGGATATTTAAAATATTTGTCCATTAATACTAACAACAGAGGGATTACATTATCAGAGGAGCCATGATTTCTAAAGTTCTTAAAGATTACTTCAAGATCTTCAGTAATTTCCTGTCCATATTTTTCGTTTTGTCCTATCAGTACAAAAAATCAGTGAGTATGTTTTAGCTGCACTTAAAAGAATTCAAAGTAGCCCGTCAGAGTTTTTTCCAAGTCTCTTCGATTCTCTGAAGAAATGGTTTTTTCTTTATCAGAAAAGTGACTCCTAACACTTTTGTATAAATCATCTTTTTCTTTCCACGACCACCAAAATATCACACCAAATGAATTCCGCACGAATCGGTTTTCAAGAGAGGTTGTAGTTAA
Organism: Ignavibacteriales bacterium; assembly: GCA_016707285.1. Taxonomy (GTDB): domain Bacteria; phylum Bacteroidota; class Ignavibacteria; order Ignavibacteriales; family Ignavibacteriaceae; genus UTCHB3. The sequence goes on along the minus strand of JADJIA010000003.1, from coordinate 70,943 downwards.
ACTTGCCTCCTCCAAATGGGATAATATTTCACCCCAAGCCGAACTTATTTTATTCGACAAATCAATAAAATTATACAAATTGCATAGATGTATAAAATAATTCTTAAATTTTTCAAGATCTGAAAGATCCTTTCCACGATTGTTTATCACCTCAAACATGGTTGTGGTTTCCTTATTTGATGCTGTTTCGAAAAAGATAAATCCAAGATCGTTGGTAAGCTTTCCAATCACACTATTGGTTTTCTTTTTTTCTTCATTTAACCAATCAAATATCTGTTTGTATCCATCTCTGAGTCTTCTATTCGAAGAAGTTTTTGCGTCTTCTTTAGAAGAATTCAAAATACTTTTTGAGAAAAACTCCCTGTCTTGATCACTCAAAGTAAGAGTCGATTGAAAACCATTTTTTGTTTTATAAAGTATCGATTCAATGTCCTTTAACTTCGTTGGATCAATTTCCACAATTGCTCTTAGGATCATCACACAAGTCACAAGCCGTTGTTGCCCGTCAACAATTTGAAACACATTTCCACCATTTGGGCGTTCAACCACAATGGTACCGGTGAAGTGTTTATACCCTCCTTTACTATTGTGCATTTCGACATCAGTGAGGAGATCCATGATCTGTTCCTCATCCCACGAATAGCCTCGCTGATAATCAGGAATTTTGAATTTTTTCCCTTCAAATAATTCCAATAATGAGATCAATTTTGCCGGTTCTGAATTTTTTCTGAGTCATTTTTATCTCGAATGTTTTTAGTTTATAATTTTATGATTATTCCCACTTAATCACGAATATTTATTCCTCTTCAAGGGAAATTTAGCTTTAATCGGAAATAATAATCCTGCAAATCCTTTAATCCTGTAAATCCTGATTTAGTCATTTTCTTCTCTACCAGACAAAGCACTATTCTTGGCTATTTCAATCGCCCTGTGGAGTCGATCGAGTAGAATTTCTCTTGAGGGTAATTCTGTCAGATAGTCTGATACTCGAATACTCCCTTCATTTAATTGCAATAGTTCTACATGTTCCGGATTTTTACCTGAGCAGAGGATCAGGCCTATCGGCGGATTTTCGCCTTCAACCATCTCGTATCGTTTCATATATGCAAGATATAACTCCATCTCCCCTTTGTGCGCAGCATCAAATTCACCAATTTTAAGATCGATTACGACCAGACATTTTAATCGACGATGAAAAAATAAAAGATCAATGTAGTAGTCCCGACTGTCTATCGTAATTCTTTTTTGCCGTGCAAGGAAGGCAAAATCACTGCCAAGCTCTGTTATGAATTTCTGTAACTCCACGACAATAGATGATTCGAGGTCTTTCTCCGAAAATGCAGAAGAAAGTCCAAGAAAATCAAGAAAATATGGGTCCCTAAATACCAATTCAGGTGAAATCTGCTCCTTCTTTGCCAGTTTTTCCAATTCATTTTTTATTACAATTTCAGGTTGTTTGCTGATCGCGGTTCTTTCATAAAGCATTGATTGGATTCTCTCTCTGAAAGTCTTGACACTCCATTTCTCATGAGCGCACATTTCGAGATAGAACTCTCGTTTTAGAGGATCTGTGATAGGAATTACTTCCCTAAAATGCGACCAACTCAACTGTCGCCACGCTGTGGCGACTATCTGATCCTCTATAAAGAGAGTTGCGAATTGCATCATTCTGTAAATTTCCTTGTCTGAAAATGCACTCCCATATTCAATTCTCAATTGTCGCGACAGCGTCGCGACAATTTGCTTACCGTAATCCGCCCGGGTGTTTTGGAGTATTTCACCGTTAATTCGATCCCCAATTTTCCAGTAAAGAACTGTTAATCCCGCATTTATAGAAGCAGCGATCTGTCGTCTGCTCCCCTCAATCAATCGTTTAATTTCTGAAAAAAGATAAGTTTCTTGCTTGTTCAGTTCATTCATTGTCATTTCCAATTTTACTTTTCAAGTAGATTCTAAATTGTCGCGACAGCGTCGCGACAATTCACCTTTCATTGCTCACCAATTGTCGCTTCATGTAGCGACAATTTGAAAATGCCAAAATCTCTTCATAAAAGGCATTTTACTAATATTTTCACCGTTGATTCCCCGAAACTTTGATCTCATCGCAACTCCACTCTTCCCATTCCCTCATAGCTACTCGAAATTGCTATAACGGCATAAAATTCCCATTCCGATTGTGCGGATTTATATCGTTGATCTACTATTGTGAGTTTTCTATTGAGGATTTGTGCGAGGAAATTCCCTGTACCGCATGCGGGTTCAAGGAATCGGGATTCGATTCGTTCTGTTTCGTTTTTTACGAGGTCGAGCATGGCATTCACCTCCCTGTCAGAAGTGAAGACTTCCCCATGGTCAGCTACCCGTTTTTTTGATTTTACCTGTTTGCTCTTCATTATAAATTTTAGCTATGCTCCATAAGGCATTTAAAATGGTGAATAATGGTCATAGCAAAATAATAAAATATTATTAATTTAAGAGGATTTGAGGGCGAATGGGAAATTATTTATTATATACGAACTTTCCATCCTGACGCGTCGGGATTCTATTTTGGTTGAGGGATTCACATTTCTATCCATACGAAGCCCCTGGCGGGGCAGAGGCGTTTTGGGATTCACATTTCTATCCATACGAAACCCCTGGCGGGGCAGAGGCTTTTTGGGATTCACATTTCTATCCATACGAAACCCCTGGCGGGGCAGAGGCTTTTTGGGATTCACATTTCTATCCATACGAAGCCCCTGGCGGGGGCAGAGGCGTTTTGGAGTTTCACATTATTTCTACGAACATGACACTCCGACAAGTCGGAGTTATAAATCCCCCATCCGTGGAATTCCGTGTGAAATCCGTGGAATCCGTGGAACTATCCCTCTTCCGGTTAATCATTTTGCAGACGGCAATCGGGACGATTACCACTCTTCACCCTAACATAAAAAAATAACACTTAATACCTCATACCTGATACCTGTTCATGTGTATACGCGTTCCTAAAAACATTACTCCATTATTTGATTATTGAATTCCCAAAGCGTCCGGGCATTAGAAACTCCTCATAATTTTGCCGATTTACGACAGACTGTTCAAGTGTTTTATATGACTGCAAAAAGTTTTGAGGGAATTTGTACCCTGCCTTTTCACTCCATTTAATCTCAAAAGCGCGAAAACCTTCGTGAGTCTCTTCCAGATAATCAATTTCTTGTTGCTGAACGGTTCTCCAGAAAAAAGTTCGCGCCATACTCTCGCTATATGAAAGATATTTCCGTCGCTCGGATATGAGATAGTTCTCCCAAAGTGCTCCGACATCTGTACGGATGTTTAAATCAGTAAGATTCCCAATTAAAGCATTTCTTATACCGTTATCATAAAAATAATACTTCTTCCCTTTTTAATCTCATTTCTTTCATTTCTACTGATGGCAGGGAGTCTGAATACTATATAGCCTGTTCAAGTATTCGTAAATATTTTTCAACTGTTTTAGCATCGGTCCCGGTTAACTGCGCAAGTTCTGAATAATTTACCTCGCTACCGACCTGAAACGCGAGTGCTCTGACAATATTCTCAATAACTGAGGGAAATCTGAGCCCGTCCATGGAAAAAATGTCTTTAAAAAAGATAACTTGAGGCAAGGCTTTTTACTGTCCTGACGGAGAACTCAGGAATTGATACCACTTCCGGGTAACTTCCTTTCACGAGGCGCTCTTCGAGGCTACCTCTCTCAGTTAAAATATCCGTATGATCTACCAATTCGGCAAAACTCAAAGGGAATAGCAAAAATTCAAATTTGCGACCTGTAAGCGATTCCGATGTTTTGTTCATCAATTCAAAAGCAGATGAGCCTGTCGCAATCACCTGCACTTCAGGTATCGAGTCAGTGAAAATCTTTAGAATATTACCGATATCATCAATTTTCTGTGCCTCATCAATCACAAGAATTCGAAAGCCGGCGACCATTCCTGCCAATTTTTCTTTGGATGCATGAAGTAAAAAACTCTTCACTTGATGTTCGTCTCCATTGAGGAAAAGACATTGCCCATCTATTTGGTCAGTGATTTTTTTTACTAATGTCGTTTTTCCCGCCTGTCTTGGTCCAAATATCAGTATTGCTTTTCCCCTGAACATAAAGTTTGGTATCACGTCTTCTAAATATCTTTTTATCACTCGTTGCTCCGCATTCATATTTTCTAATATGCAAAACTACAAATTATTTCGGATTTAATTCCCGAATTATTATAAGTTTTCAGGATTCTATTCCCGAATTATTATGTTTTTTCAGGATTTAATTCCCGAATTATTAAAAATATTAATAAATCCGTTTGAAATTCCGTCTCATCCGCTTTCTATTTAAATCTCTCATACATTTAATCATTTCGCAGACGGCAATCGAGACGATTACCACTCCTTACACTTACGCTTAAAAATCTCCCTCATCCGTGGAGTTCCGTGTTAAATCCGTGAAATCCGTGGAACTATCCCTCTCCCCTACCTCAGTAAAACCATCTTTTTTGTTTCGCTGAAATTCCCAACACTGATTCGATAGAAATAGACACCACTCGCAAGTTTCGCGGCATCAAAAGCAACTGAATGTTCCCCCTGCGGTTGATGTTCATTCACCAATACCTTTACGAGATTCCCTATCTGATCGTAAACCTTTATCGAAACAGTTCCTGCCATTGGTAAATAATATCGAATTACAGTTTCGGGATTAAATGGATTTGGATAGTTTTGAGAAAGATAAAACCCTCGGGAGTCCCTTCATCTTCCACTGCTCGGGAGTATTGGTACCCCCCGGTGTAGGAGAATTTTGTAGCCATTGTGGTGCACCATCAGGAATTCTTGAAAGAGAAGCGTCGGTAATTTGTGGCCCAAATGTAACTGAGTCGATGATATCAACTCCATTTGTATCCACCAGATATACAAGTTCACCCGACTTGCTCAGCTTAAAATTAGCGTGAATTCCCGGCTGGGTTTCCTCTTCATCACACCAAATAACAACAAACTGATACGGTTCAATAACAAGCCCCGGCTGTTCAAATCGCCATTTTACCAAATTATCACTTTTGTCCGTCAAATATTTTCCCGTGAGTGTGATTGGTTGATCTGAAGAATTATACAGTTCAACAAAATCGTCAAAATCTCCGGATGGATCGGGATACATCGAGTTATCCGCTAAAATTTCATTTATCCTCAAAATTGTGTCAGACACGCCGGAAGTGGTAAATTCGATCTTTTTCGCCCGTGGATAGTTTACAATCTGCCCGGAGTAATCGCGAACTCTGATCGTAATTTGGTACTGTTTATATCTCTCCAATGGAGGAATTACCACAGTAAATCTATCAGTTTCTTCCAATAATTTTGAACCCCAAACGGGTGAATATCTCATCGGAAAGGATGTTACAACTCCGCTTAAAAGATCATGCAACTGAACGACCACACTGTCAAGTCCATGCATCGAAAAAGCCGAGACCGTTACATAAATCGAATCGTTTACACCGGGATTTTTTGGAAGGTAGTCAATTTCATAAACAAGAGGTGGAGCCTGAATGTAGTTCAAAACTCCCTCAAGCGAATTCGTTCGAGAGAGAATATACTGTTTTAACCCCATCTTCACATGTTGATTGGAGTAGTTGGAAGCCGAATAAGAATTCAGGGAAATCGTTAAAAGAAAATTATAATCTTTGGTTCTGAAAGTATCGAGAAGTGCCGGAACCCTTACCAATTCCTTGAGTGAATCGATTCTTGAATTCCAAAGAGGTAAAGCAAAAACATTCTCTTTATAATGGATTAACATCCTTGTGTAGAGGTTGCGAAGTTCGGGAACAGCAAGCATCTTTTCGATGAGGGGACGGGGACCGTTATTGATTTTGTGGAAAGAATAAGGATTTTCGGTTGACCAGTTGACATCAAACCAGTCGATTCCAAAAGTGTTGTCATAATCGTATGGAATCACATGCATCAGATTATTTGCCGGTTCGTGATAGAGGTAATAATTGTTCATATTCGACCAATAATCGTCCCACTGCCCCAGCAAAATATTCATCGAAAAATATTTAAGAGCATCCACATAATCGAGTGTGGTTTCGAGGGAATCGATAAGTTTTGAAGCCGGAGTATTGTTCAGAATTCTTGTGAGGCGGATTAAACTCGAAAAATCCATTTCATTTTCATTTGTCGAAAGTTCGTATGCGGGTCTTGATCCACCAAGTGTGATGTAAGAGGAAGGATTTTCACCAAGATATTGTAAATCAGCGGGCCAGAGGCATTTCCAAAGATTTCCTGAATCATCGGCGTAGTTTCGTTCAAGAAATTCTTCATCAAGATGTTCAACACTTATGTAGAGCCCGTAATATCGCCCATTGATATAAACCTCCATGTGGCATGAGCGGGAACCCTTGAGACCAATCTGCTCAAACTTCTCGAAGCTTAGTTTACTCCTTACAATTGACGGGTCGTTGTGTTCACCATTAAGATTAACTTTTTCAAGTCCGTGACAATTTCTTCCTTGAAACAAGCTGTTTATAGCTATCTTAAACGACTTTTTTTGAGCCTGACGGGAGGTATTGCCCCTTAATCGAAAACCAATCGAGTCAAGCGTTTCATCAAACCACTTGTTTTGAAATCTCATGGTGGCAACAAACTCTACATCACTGTTTACATTTGCATAAATCCATTCCAGATCGTCAGGATCAATTGTAATGTCGATTCTCCCAACCTCGGTGTCGTCGAAAACCTTCTCCCAGTCTTGCATCCCCGTCTGTGGAAATAAATAATTTGTTAAAAATAGCAGTAATAAAAATATAAGTTTCTGTTTCATAATTTTCTCTGATTCAAGCAGGAAATATAAGGAAAGTTGAGTACTTGAGTGACTTGAGTACCTGAGTACCTGAGTACCTGAGTACTTTAGAATCCGTGTTAAATCCGTGGAATCCGCGTAACTATCCCCATTATTGCATTATTGGATTATTGGATTACTGCATTAATCATTATTTTTGCAAGTCGTTCATTAAATAAATTCTATAAACTTATTCCGGAAGAATCACCAAATTGGAATGGATCACCAACCCTGAATCCCTGATAGCCCTGTTGACACTTGTTGCACTTGAAGTTGTACTTGGTATCGACAATATTATTTTTATTTCTATCCTCGCATCCAAACTTCCAAAGGAGAAGCAGGCGAAGGCAAGAAACTTGGGCCTTATCCTTGCGATGGTAACGAGACTGCTCTTGCTCTTTTCGATCACCATAATAATGAAGCTAACCGATCCGATATTTTCCATTTTTTCAAATGAGATAAGCGGCAGGGATCTGATTTTGATAACCGGTGGTCTTTTTCTTCTTGCAAAAAGCACATTTGAGATTCATGACAAACTTGAGGGAGAGGAACATACTGCAGGGAAACAGGTTGCCAAATCATTTGGAGCAACAATTGTTCAAATTCTTTTGTTGGATATTGTATTTTCGCTCGATTCGATTATCACAGCGGTGGGAATCGTTTCACAGATCGAAATAATGATTACAGCCGTGATAATTTCGGTAATTTTTATGTTAATTTTTGCGGCACCGGTCAGCAACTTTGTTGAAAAACATCCAACAATCAAAATGTTGGCACTTTCGTTCCTGCTAATGATTGGTTTTACCCTCATCGCCGATGGATTTGATGTTCATATACCCAAAGGATATATCTATTTCTCGATGGCATTCTCTATTTTTGTGGAGACATTAAATCTAAAACTTCGAAGTAAATCGGTGAAACCTGTTGAATTGCATAAAAAGATGTAAAAGGATTTGAGTACTTGAGTGACTCGTGCACTTGAGTACCTGAGTGACCTGAGTAAAAAAAAGTTACTATCATGTTAAAAATCTTAAAGATGGATTTTTCAAAAGAATTCAACTACCTGCTTTTTATTTCAGGTCTGGTTTCAGGATTTATTCTCGTGCTTTCTTTTTTTGATGATGCAAGTTTCAGTTTATCGCCTGTTTGTTTATCCATCTCACAATACAACACGGAATGTTCACTTTGTGGTATGACACGGGCGTTTGTGGCAATTTCAAATTTTGATTTTGGTTCTGCCTGGACCTTAAACCGGGCGGCAATTGGTTTGTATCTCTTATTCCTGATAAATATATTTTTTGCCCTTCGAAGGGCTTTTATTCTCATCAGTAAACAAAAATGAGGTTATAAATGGCAACGATATCTTTTGTTTGGGGTCTGCTCAGTCTTGCAGGTTTAATGGTGGCTTTTTTTTTCGTGTCTCGGAAGTTTAAAACTGGCTTAACATCCCATTTGCCGGAGTCGGATTAATTATCAGTTTAATCGCAGTGAACACCGCTTCTTCCCAGGATAGGGGAAAAGCAACCACGGGTGTGGCTCTTTGTTCGATTGCAATTGTATTTGGAATCATCAGGTTAATCGCAGGCGGAGGGATTGTTTGAGAACTTGAGAAACTTGAGTACTTTAGAACTTCGGAACTTCGGAACCTCAGAACCTCAGAACCTCAGAACTTCGGAACTTCGGAACCTCAGAACTTTAGAACCGGCGAACTCTAGAACCTCAGAACTTTAGAACCTCGGAACTTCGGTGAGATATATAAAAATTCCCTCCTTGGAAATCTCCCAAAGGGATGCCTTTGGCACGTTTAATCTGCGTGTATCTCCCGAAGGGATGCCTTCGGCATGCAGGCCCCCTTAAAAACCCATCCGTGGAAATCCGTGTGGAATCCGTGGCATCCGTGGAACTATCCCCCTTGCATTTGGTTTGGATTATTGCGCATTTCACGCCCTTTCTCCTGAATTCTTCTTATTTTTGGTGATTTAAATTTTAGATTTTGATGACCAAAGACATAAACAGCCCTGAACATAACGACAACCGAAACTATAACTACTCCGGAATTGAAAAAGAGGAGCGGAAAGAGTATGCCGTTATCAGTGAGTTTATCGATAAACCAGCAGATATCATCGACCTCGGTTGCGGAAATGGCTCATTGCTAAAGCTGCTATTGGATCAGGGGAAATGTAAAAGAGCTGTTGGAATCGAAATTTCTCAATCGGGGGTTGACATCTCTGCGAAAAAAGGGATTGATGCAAGACTTGGCGAAATTGATAAACCTCTCCCGTTTATGGATGATGAATTTGACCTCGCTATCTGTAATGTAACAATTCAGATGGTGATGTATCCCGAAATGCTTCTCAATGAGATGAAACGAATTGCAAAAAAACAGATCATTTCCTTCCCGAATTTTGGCTTTTATAAAAACAGGATCGACATGATGCTCCATGGCAGAATGCCAAAGCCTGTGATGTTTGGTTACAAATGGTATAACACAGGACATATCCACCAACTTTCGATGGACGATTTTAAAGAGTTGATTGAAGATACCGGTGGACTCGAAATCGAAAAATTTTCAACTGTTTTCCAAAACAATAGTATTAAAGATACACTAACGGGGATGTTCCCAAATCTTTTTTGTCTGTTACCCGTATTCCTGCTGAGAAAAAATGAGCATTATTGACAGAATTTTATCACTCCCGCAATTAGTTGAACACCCACCCGTTTTGGTGGATATCGGTGCATCGGGCAGTATTCACAAAGAGTGGAAAGCCTTTGCCAAATATGCGATTTGCCTCGCTTTTGATGCCGATGAACGCGAGTTTGGTTACATCTCCGATGAATCAAAAGGTTTTAGAAAACTGTTGATTTACAATTCACTCGTTTCTGCAAAAGAAGGCGACAACATCGATTTTTACCTGACTGCATCCCCATATTGCTCAAGCACTCTTGAACCCGATGGAAAAGCACTTGAAGACTGGGCTTTTGCTTCAAAATTTGATATAACAAAAAAGGTCCGGGTGAAAAACATCACTCTGACAAAGGTTCTTGCAGATGTGGGAATCCAAAAAATTGACTGGTTAAAAACCGACACACAGGGAATTGATCTAAGTATTTTCTCATCCCTTCCACTCGAAGTTCAAAAAACAGCACTTGTTGTTGAACTTGAACCGGGAATTATCGATTCTTATAAGGGCGAGGATAAAATGTATAAAGTTTTTGAATATTTTGAAGGACTCCCCTTTTGGCTTGGTGCTATGACTGTGAAAGGGTCACAACGGCTAAGAGAAAATGATGTTGAGGGCCTACACCTCTCTGACAGACTAAAAAAGTTTATCTACTACAGCCACAAAACTTCCCCGGATGGGCTGAACTTAAATACTTTAATAATTTTAGCGGGGATTTGTCCCAACGCGATCACCTGCTGGGGTGGGTATTTGCCACTTTGGAAAAACAATTTGGATACGCTTTAACCATTGCCCATCATGGAAGAGAGAGATTTGCCACTCCAATTTTTAATGAAATGGTAAAATATTCCGAAAAGAATCTTAAGATTAGCCTTCTTAAATTAAAATTTGCTCCTGCTATTATAGAAAAGTTCTCAAAACTGTTTAACCAATGACATATAACTTTTGTACCCTGTTTGATTCAAATTATCTGACACGAGGAATTGCACTCCACGAGTCGATGGTTAAACATATCCCTGACTTCCGGCTTTTTATCTTCGCCTTTGATAACAGATCATTAAAGATTCTAAAGGAACTGAACCTTAAAAACACAGAAATAATAAGTCTGAAGGAATTTGAAGACAAAGACCTGCTCGCAGTTAAACCCGACCGTTCGATTGCAGAATATTGTTGGACAAGCACTTCCTCCACAATTCTTTATGTTCTTGATAAATTTGATGTTGACAACTGCACTTATATCGACGCTGATATCTGTTTTTATTCTTCACCAGAGCCAATTTTCAATGAACTCGGCGAAAAATCGATACTCTTAACTGAACACAGATATTCACCTCAATATAATAAAGAACTAAAAAGCGGAAGATACTGCGTCCAGTTTGTCACTTTCAAAAATGATGAAAATGGAAGAAAAGCACTTATATGGTGGCGGGAACGCTGTCTCGAGTGGTGTTATAACAGATATGAGGATGGTAAATTTGGTGATCAACTTTACCTCGACGATTGGACCGAACGATTTGAAGGTGTCCATGTGATGCAACACCCTGGAGGCGGGCTTGCTGCATGGAATGTTCAACAATATGATTTTAGCGAGGAGAACTCCAAAATCAGAGGAAAAGAAATCTCCTCAAATAGAGATTTTGATGTGATTTTTTATCATTATCATTATCTCCGCTTTTTTCAAGGTGGAAAAATTGAGCTTGGAAGACGAATTTTAGCAGAAAGTGTTTTAAATATCTTCTACAAGCCTTATATTAAGAAACTAAATGAAATAAAAACTGAAATTTCTTCAAAATACCCGGGATTTGACCCCAATGGATCTCGAGAAAATAAGTTTCAGTTAAAAACACCCGTTATTTACCTATTCAGAAAGTTAACAGGTGTTTATAATGTGTTTGATGAAAAAACATTTTTGAGGAATTAATGGCGTATTTGATCGACCTGCAGACAAAAAGCGACGATAGAGGCAGCCTCACTGTTATAGAAAAAGTTCTCCCTTTTGATATAAAAAGGGTTTATTATATCTATAACAATGCGGATAATCTGCCCAGAGCAAAACATCGTCACAAAAAAACGATTCAAGCCACGATCTGCCTGAAAGGGTCTGTTGAAGTCTATAATAATAATGGCTCAACAAAAGAGTCTTTTTTGCTTAACGATCCCTCAAAATGCCTTATTCTTGAACCACAGGACTGGCATATCATGCGAAATTTTAGCGAAGATGCCATTTTGTTGGTGCTCGCTTCTTCAAATTATGACACGGAAGACTATATCCACGAGGAATACAAGTGATTGAATATGAAAATCTGGGGAAACTAAACCAACCCTTTTTTGAAGAATACCAAAAATCGTTCGCTGAAACCCTGAACTCAGGTTGGTATATCCTTGGAAACAATGTTAAAAACTTTGAAGAGGAATTTGCAGATTATCACCGATCAGCTTATTGTCTTGGAGTGGCTTCAGGACTTGATGCCCTTCTTCTTGCTCTTAAAGCTTATAATTTCCCTCCCAATTCTGAAGTGATTGTCCCTTCAAACACTTATATAGCTACAATTCTCGCGATTATTCATGCCGGTCTGAAGCCTGTGCTTGTAGAACCTGATATCAGGACCTATAATATTGATACCCGCTTAATTGAGGAAAAAATAACCAACCGAACCGTTGCGATTATGGTTGTCCATTTATACGGAAAACCGTGTGAGATGGGATATGTAAGCAGGATTGTTAAAAAATTTGACTTAAAACTGATCGAAGATGCTGCGCAAAGCCATGGTGCCAAATGGCGCGACAAACTGACTGGCACATTTGGTGATTTTGGTGCTTTCAGTTTTTATCCCACCAAAAATCTCGGTGCCCTTGGTGATGCAGGTGCCCTTATTATGCAAAATGAAGACCTTTTTAAGAAGATAAAACGACTCAGAAACTACGGCTCAGATGTTAAATATTACAACGAGGTGGTTGGGTTTAATTCACGACTCGATGAAGTTCAAGCTGGATTTCTTTCTGTGAAACTGCGGAAGCTTGATGAAATTAATGAACATAAAAGAGCCCTGGCTGAAATCTACTTTAAAGAATTAAAAAGTGACTTTATTAAACCTTTCAGATCAGACGATCATTTTGATGTTTTCCATATCTTTAACATCAGGCATAAAAAACGCGACCAGCTCAAAGAGTTTATGTTAAAAAATGGTGTAAAAACCGATGTTCACTACCCTGTTGCCCCTCATAAACAAAAAGCCATGTTGGGAATTATTGAGGGTGACTACCCGATTTCTGAAGAGATCCATAAAACCACTCTCAGCCTCCCGATTTCATATTTCCACACAAAGGATGATATCTATCGGGTAGTAGAAGTGATGAACAAGTTCTAACGATGAACAACGAAAAAATTGATCATCTCTTTTTTTACAATAAATGGCTAAAAGCCGTTTATCGATTTGGGAATATTCCCGTCTCGATGATCCTCGCTCTTTATATTATCCCTTTCTTTTTCAGGCCGTCTGACAGAACAGTGGATATCCTTTTTTTCTCTTCTGTGGTTGTAATTTTAATCATTCTTAATTCGTTTTTTTTTAAGATTTGGAAGATAGTACCTTTTAAGATTCATGCCTTGGAAGACAGATTGGTTTGTTCTGACTATTTTTTATCCTCAAAAACCATTGAACTTTTTTATGCCGATATCGAAAACCTAAAAGGTGGAACATTTTCAGGAAAATTTAACGGGATAATGATAGCTGAGTCTTCAAAGGATGGAGTTCAAGTGGGCTTTTTTGCCAGACTTACAAATGCCCGCTTGCTTGAAGCAATACTCATAAACAGAGCCCCACAGCCAGTTTATGAAAAAGTTACTGCTCTTTTAAATGAAAGAAGACAGGAACTGACGAAGAAATAATTTAATCCGATTGAGGTTTTATTATGAAAAAAGTAGCATCATTCTTAATTCTTCCCATCCTGATTTTTGCGGGTTTGCTCTTCTCCGGATGTGACACAGTAAAAGTTGAAGAAACCATTTATCTTGGTGATGTTGATGTTCAGGCACCAATAAACACTCCTCCGCTCCGCACTATCCATCGCTCCGCAGAGCCTTATGGCATCAAAATCTCACCCAAATTTGTTATCAACAACAATAAAAATATCAGTACTTCAACTTCAAGCAGTTTTTACAAAAGTCTTAAGCCGGGCGATTCTCTTCGACCATTTTTTAGAGAGAATAACCTTGACTGGTCGTTTCCCGACATGGTTGCAGGTCTTGATATCGAGTTTCCCGTTTCAAAAAATCTTTTCTTCACGGGAGGTTTTCACTTTTCAAATATCAATAACCAAAGTGCCGTTGGTGGAGCCTTTGGATTGGGGATTGGAGGGCTGAGTACAGTTTCTGCTTTCAGAATTGACGCCGGTGTTTTGGTGCAAAAACATCTTTATACTGCCCAAACCGTGGTAAAAAGAGTGGAAACATACAATGATGGTTCAAAAAAAGAATTTATATCGATCTATCAGGACAACGCAACCACCACAAATTTTAATCCATATGTTACGCTTACATACAATTCTGCTTATGAATCTCCGGTAAATTTCTATATTTCAGGAGGGTATTTTGCTCAGAGTCTTCTGGGATTTGTTCCTTCAAACTATGCGGGTGACAATCCATTTCTTGTCCCGTTTCACAGTTTTGGTGTGGAGTATATCAAAACCGACAAAAGAAGCGATGTAAGTGTCGGTTTTTATATGCTCAGTCCGGGAGTCATTTATAAGTTCGCAGAAAATGCAAACGCCTTGGTGGGAATAAAATTCTTAAAAGCCGTTTCAGGCGACACAAAAGCCGACGAGTGGATGCTGATGCCGGCAATTCAAATCGATTTCACTTTTTAAGCAAAAAAAGGCTGCCCCTCACGAGACAGCCTCTTTTTTTAATAAAGGACTTTTACAACAACTTTTTTCACATCTTTTCGTTCATCCCCCGTCATAATGCCGGGTTTGTGCCCATCCTGTGGAAAAAGTACCATAAAATAGCCGGTTGGCAATTTAATCAAAGGCCCGTCACCATTGTAGAATACAATGTCGTTTTCATAATTGAAATCGGTTTTGGGCGAAAGATTTTCCAATCCGGTAACTCCCATGAACTCCTCTCCGGAAGCTACAAACTGTATATCAAGATATTTTTTGTGTGACTCGAATGCACCTTCATCGTAAGATTTTGTTTTGTAAGAACTTACAAGTGCAAACACTTTGTCGCCATCAATATCATATCTTCCATCTGCAGTTTCAAGTGTAAAATCGTTGACGAGGTATTTGAACCCCTTTTGCAGATTTTCACTTAAAGATTCATAGGTTTTATAGTTTTCAAGTTTATCGAATATCATTAGAAGTCCCTATTTAACTCCCAGTCCTTCCAACTGAGGCTCAACATCTTTTTTGTCGCCAACAATCACAAGGGTGAACTTGTCAAGTGGCAAATATTTTTTCACCAATGCAGAAACCTCAGCAGGTTTTGTATCATAAATCTTTTTTACATAAGTTTTAATATACTCATCTGAGAGACCATGAAAATTAATAAACCCTATCTGCCCGATTACGCCGGGGCGGCTGGAGTTTCTTAACACAAAAATTCCTGCTTCATAATTTTTGATTCCATCGAGTTCTTCAGCAGTTGGAACTTCATTGGCGAGTCGGTTGATCTCAAACTGAATTTCCTTTAAAGCTGCGCCTGTTACACTGCTGGTAACATCGGCTTCCTCATACCAGAAACCTGAACGGTAACGGGTCATTACACCACTACCAGGGGAGTAGGTATATCCCTTGTTTTCACGGATGTTTGAAGTGATGCGGGACCCAAAAGAACCACCAAGAAGTGAATTCATGATCATAAATGAAACATAATCAGGGGCAGTTGGATCAACCACGGGAGTGCCATAAACTATCTTCGACTGTTTTGAACCCGGTCTGTCAACCAAAGCGAACTTTTTTGATTTATCAAGCTTTGCAGGATTCAGATAAATATCTGCTCCTTCTTTCCAGGAACCGAAAGCTTCTTCAACACTTTTAATCACAGCTTTCTCATCAAAAACACCGGAGATATAAAGATGTGACCTTTTTGCTCCAAAGTTTGATTCAAAAAACTTTTTTGCCAATTCAACAGTATAGCTTTTTAATGCATCTTCTGTCGGTTCGGTTTTTCCGTAAGGATGGTCGCCATACACCTGTTTATATAGCTCTTTGTCAGCCATCGCATCAGGAGATGTCTGTGAAACAGAGAGATTAGTCAAATAATTGCCTTTAATTCTCTCAAAATCCTTTTCATTAAAGGAAGGTGAAAGCAGAACTTCACCCAGGAGTTTGATGAGTGCAGGGGCAAACTCAGAGAGGACATCGGCACCGAGCTGAGTCTGGTCAGTTCCCGCATTTACAAAAAGTCCTCCTCCATATGAAGCGGTTTCTTCTGCAACTACCTGAGCTGATTTATTTTTTGTGCCTTCAAGCAACATGTCGGCTGCAAGGTCAGATATCCAGACCTGATCAGGTTGTTCATTTAAACTTCCCGACCTTACAATAATTCTCACGGAAGCTTTTGGAGTGGTTCCGTATGGAATCATCGTAAGTTTCATTCCATTTTTAAGTGTAACTGTTTTGTAGGCAGGAACTTTAAAATCTTTTGGAGTTCCTCCAACGGGTGGTTGTTCTTTCTGAGCATAAATTGATGCAGAAATTACAAAAACTGTAAGGGCAACTGATAAAATTCTTTTAAACATTGTGTAATCTCCTTATTTTGCAGCTTTTGCATCAAGTTTAATAATAGTCCGGTTGCCGCTTCTTAGATACTCTTTGGCAGTTTTCTGGATAAGCTCCGGCGTTACTTTCTTGAAAGAATCTTCGAGAGTGTTCACTACTCCCGGATTATCATTGAAAAGCGCATAACAGGCGAGAAGATCGGCAAGACCAAACCCAAATGTTTCTTCAACTACATCATAAAGATTTGATCTCATTTTAACCAAAGCACGGTCGATCTCTGCTTTTGTTAATGGTTTTTCTGCAAGTCCTTTAAGCACTTCGTCAACCGATGCAATTATCTCTTCAGGAGTAACATTGTTTTCATGTAGAAGATAAAAATCCCATAACATTGGTCCGTTGTAGTTAAACATGTTACCAAGTCCGGAATTAATTCCTCCGTAAACACCTGAATAATATCCTTTTTCAGCGATCAGTTTCTGGTAAAGTTTACTGTCCTGACCCTGAAGAGCAACCTGATCGATCACTCCCATCGCAAAATATTCAGGAGTTCCAACTGCAGGCATCTTATAACCAAAAGCGATGGCAGGTTTGTTTGCAAGAGAATCAACTTTTACGGTAATTTTCTCTTTTTCCTGTTTAGGCTCGGAGATATCGGGAACGGGTTGCATCTTCCCGGCGGGGATTTTTCCAAAATACTTTTTGATGAATGTTTTGGCGTCTTCCTTTTCAAAATCACCAGTTACAACAAGTGCAGCGTTATTTGGTGTATAATATTTACTAAAGAAGTCTTTAACATCGTCAAGAGTAGCAGCATCAAGATCTTTAAGATCACCGTAGAAATTGTGGGCATTATACCAGTTTTCATTGGCAGCTTGTGGAAGATCGAGCCACGGGAAACCACCGTAAGGCTGGTTTAACACATTAACCTTTACTTCATTGGTAACCACACCCTGCTGATTTGTCAGATTTTCCTGTGTGATGTCAAGTCCTGTCATCCTGTCTGCTTCAGCCCAAATAATGGTTTCAAGTTTATGGGAAGGAACAACTGCAAAATAGTTTGTGAAATCAAATCTTGTAGATCCGTTCAGAATTCCACCATTTGATTGAACAAGTTTTATAAACTCCATCTTGCCAAGATTTTTAGAACCCTGGAACATCATATGTTCAAAAAGATGGGCAAATCCAGTTCTGTCTTTTGGTTCAATTCTGAAACCGATGTTATAATAAACTGCAACTGTAACTACAGGTGCTGTTTTGTTTTGAGACAAGACCACTTTTAGTCCATTGTCTAATTTATAGTATTCGTAGTCCACTTTCAGTTGTGCAAAGACACTTCCGGTAACCACAAAAACGAACAGCATCAAAATTTTGATGGCTCTGTTCATTAAGACCTCCGATATTTTATAGAATATGTTTAACAAAATTAAAACTTAACTATGAATTTCCATTCCCCGAAATTTTATGTGACAAGCGGAAAATAGATTATTTGAGAGGAAATACTTATGCAGTAATCCAATAATGCAATAATATTTGGCAGGAAAAGGGGCTGTAACACGATTTTTGACCCGCAATTTGATTAGCTGAAAGATATATAATGAATTTAATCCAAGATTTGTTTATCTTGTATTAAATTGATATTATTACATAGAATCTCAATAAATTTTTAAGCAATGAGCAAACTCAACGAATCGAACGCAGAATCACTTTTTAGAGCAGCAAGAAATGGTGATAAATATGCTTTTTCAAAGCTTATCCCAAATTTCTACCAGGATATCTACACGATTATCTTTAAGATTATCCCTTCGGAAACGGCAGCACAGGACTCACTTGTTGAGACTTTTGTACTCGCAGCCGAAAATGTGCAGTTTGTAAAGGAGGACAAAGATTTTTTTGAATGGCTCAGAAAAATTGCTACCGTTGTAGCCCTCTATAATCTTCGCGAAAAACCACTTTATAACGGTGGGGATTCCGAAATACCCCCTAAATATCCCGGATTTTCAAAACTTGAAGAACTTTACGCTTCGTTTACCGATGTTGAGCGGGTGATAATAACACTTTACCTTGAACTTGATTACGATCCGGAAAAAATCGCCGGATATATCACCGATCAAACTAAAGAGTCCATTCAACAACTCCTGAATGAAAAACTTGAACGACTCTGTTTTTTCACCGAATCAAAATCTTTGGTAACTGGAGATAAAACCGATTTCTTCGCCCTGATTGAAAATCATAACCTCGAAGATCAGACAAAAATCGACCAATTCAAAAGTGAAAAACCTGAATCTTTCGACCTTTTTACCGATTTTTTCTATAGTTGCTCCCGTATATTTAAAGATATTTCTGTCAGAGAAACTATCCTTGATGACATCAGGGATGAACTGATTAATGAAAGTAAAATTAACGAGAGAAATTACCGCCGACAGGAGCAGCGGAACCTGGATCTAAACCGGATAGCTGCTGAAACAGCGAGGCAAACTTCAACCTCCATCGGCTCAAAAACTGCTGGAAAAGCAAAAAAAATAGCTTATAGAACAGGCACCCTCGATTCTCGAAAGTTAATTATTTTTTTGGTATCTTTAATGGTAATTGCTGCGGCTGTTTACGGGTATATTGAATATTCCAAATTTAACACTCCATGGACGATCACTGCCATAAAAGGTGATGCCTCCGTTAACGGTACCAGCGTAACTGAAATTCATGAAGGGGATGTGGCTTCTGTTGCTGAAGCCTCTACGGCGGAAATAACGATCCCGGGGCAGGGTGTCATCAAGTTGTTCCCAAATAGCTCACTTACTCTTCGAAACGGTCACAAGGAAGACAACAGATTTGATATCAACGCTTCACAATTTGAGCTGAGAACGATGATCGATACTTCCAAATTTGTCGAATTTGCCGATATCCCGCCTTTCCGGATAAAAACGGGTAACATCACAATTTCCACTGAAGTTGCAGCTCTCAAATATATTGAAGCCACAAAAACTCTGATCCTCGATTTTGGGTGGTTGGAAGTAAAAACAGGCAATGAGGTTATTCCACTTGCCTCAGGACATTTTGTTGATCTGACGCCAAATAATCTTTTATATATTCCGATAAATTCCGCTTCAGATTCTTCACAAAAAAGCCGTCTTTTAATCATGAATCGTGAAGGGCTTAAAGACGATATTTTTGCAGCGTTTGTTGTAAATGCCACTGAAACCGAGGCTCTTGCCATGGTGTATCTCGTGAAAAGATCATCGGGCATTTTGAGAGAAAAATTAGTTTTGAAAATGGAAGAATTATTCCCCGCAATTGATCCCGATATAAGAAACGGGTTACTGAAATTGGATCAGGATGCTTTTATCTACCTGACCGGATTTTTAAAATGGAATTTACTTTTTTAATGGAGATTTAAATGGGCCAACAACAACTTTTATTGATTGTTCTCGGTGTGATAATTGTCGGATTGGCAGTGATCGTTGGAATCAATCTTTGGAATTATTATACCTTCCAATCAACTCTGGATCAAATTAGAGTTAAAACTGATTATCTTTTGAATGATGCTTTTGCTTATCTCCGCACTCCTGCGCAACGGGGTGGAGGGGGGAATGCAACCTTTGTTAAGTGGTCACCACCTAAAACCATACTGATTGACAAATTTTTTATTACAAGTTATAATAAAAACAAGACCAAGGGGACTAAAACCCAGGCTACTTTTTATATTACCACCACTCTAAAGGATACAAAAAACAAAAATATCCCTATTCAAGGATCAATCACCAAGGCCGGTGTAAGAACACGAACCTGGTATGAAAGTGGTAAAAAGAAGTGGTATAAATTCTAAACCTCTATTTAATGAGATTATAATATTTTCTCGTCAAATCTTCATAATCTTTGGTAAAACCACCCTGAAGTGCTTTATTGATGTTGTCTGAGTAGTTTCTCTCTTTTTTACCACCATCTGTGTTAAAAGCTCCGGGAGAATTTTTCTTGATGTTTGTACCCGTAAAAGATTCTCTTTCCTTTTCAAAGTCTCTTTCATTTATCGATTTTGTTGCATCAAGCAACTTGGAGAGAATTTTATCCTGCTTTTTAACAAGATCATCGTTATACTTCCCTGTACGCATATCTGTGATAATTTCCTGCATCTCCTGAGAAAGTTTATCAAGATTCGCGGGAATACTTTTGCTTTTGCCCGCAGCTTTTGTCTCTTTATTCAATTGATCGAGTGATTTTTTAATCACCTCCTGTTGCTGCTGAAGCCTCTGCATCTGTCCCATCTGCTCCTGCGACATCTTGCCGTTATTGCCTTTCATCATCTCTTGAACCTGCTGGTTGAGCGACATCTGCTGACCCGCCATCTGCCCCATCTGTTGCATCATCGACATCATGCCTCCCTGACCACCATTGCCCTGTTGCATCATCTGCGCCATTGCATCCTGCATCATACCTGCTGCCTGATTAAGGGAAGCCATAGCCTGACCCTGATTTCCGGCTGCCTGCTTGTTATTGCGGTTTTGCATATTCTCAAGCGACTTGTTCATCTCTCTTCTTGCATCTCCGAGAGATTTTGCCATTTCGGGGCTTACTGCAAAGGTTTTTTGAGCGAGATCGCCAAGCCTGCTCAACATCTTTTCAAGATTCCTCTGAATCTTGTCCTGTTCACGCATTTCCTGACTTAACAGTGCCGAAGGACTGCTGTTCTGTGTTTTTTTCTTAAGATTTTCCTGCTGCTTGGAAAGATCAACAATATCGCTGATTATCTTCATCATATCAGCCATTGTTTGCATCTGATTTGATTGATTAATCGAGTTTTGAAGCTCCTCCAACCCCTCTTTCATCTCTTTCATATTTTTTGACATTTGCTGCTGGTTTTGCATAGCCTGCTGCTTTTGTCCTTTTTTCATATTCTTTTTGGCTTCTTCCGAAAGCTCTTCATTTTTTTGTTTTTCAAGTTCATTTTGAAGTTTTTCCGCCTGTTCATTTGGCATATCCTTCATATCTTTCATCTTGTCACGCAGATCCTGCATCTCTTTTTCAAGATCTTTCATCTGATCTTTAACTTCATCCTGTTTTTTTGCAAGCTCCTCCATCCCCTTGGGATCGGCGTTTTGAGTCTCTTTTTGTAATTTTTCTAATTGATCATTAAGTTGCTCAACCCGTTTCACCAACTCATCAATTTTCTGTTCAATCTGTACTCTTTTAAGAAGATTTAGAGTTCTTTCGATGCTCTTTTTAAAAGCCTCTTCGTCCATTTTCATGTTTTCAAGGTTTTGCTGAGCATCCTTACGGTTCAAATTTTCAAGATTTTTCGCCATTTTCTCCATTAGTTTTTTCATTTCATCTGTTGAAATGTCCTGAAGCATCTTTTGGAGTTCCTGATATTTTTCCATGGTCTGGGGAGAAAGAAGATTGTTCTCCTTCATATTTTCCTGAGCATCTTCCATTTTTTGTGAAAGTTGCTCTGCTTTTTCCTGCAGTTTTTCAAACTTGTCGAGCATCTTTTCAAGTTTTTCTTTTTCCTCAAAAGTCAGCTCTTTTTTGTCACTTTTTAATTCTTTACTAACCTTCTCAAGGTCTTTTTGAAGCTCATCTGCTTCTTTCAAAACTTCCGTTAACTCTTTTTGAATCTCGTCCTGTTTTTGTTCACCGGTGGCAAAGAGTTCATCAAGAGTTGGCACTCGAACGATGTACTCTCTGGATTTTGCTGATTTAGGACCCGATACCTGATCATTATCAAATACTTCGAGGTAATAGGTCACTTCATCACCAGGCGAGAGGAATAGTTGAGCAAGACTCCAGTTATAAGAGGTTTGTGTTTCTTTAACACTTTTGTTAAACGGAACGGGAATCGCCGTAAATTTCTCCTGAACGGTTTTTGTGTCTTTACTTTTCGAAATTTTATAGTTAAGATTTAACCCGCTAAAACCAAAATCATCAGAAATCATCAACGAAATATCCTGCCGCTGACTGCGAGGGAGGGCTGTGTTGGAGTCGGGACTTAAAACCACTATTTCGGGCGAAGCATCATAGGAAGCTCTGATTGTGTATTTAACGGGGGAAATGTTTGTGTAACCTTTGGTATCAGTAATTTTAATGACATATTCGTTGTCACCCATAATTCTAAATAACCCCGTGGCTGATGTTCCATCCACAGTAAGCGGAATGTTTATTCCCTCCATAAATTCGATGGAGGCTTCTGAAAGTTCTTTATTTGATTCAAGGGAGAGTGAAATTACCGTTCCTTTAATTCCGGAAACATTGCCGTTATCGGTTTGTTCGGTTGGTCGTTCACCGGTATATGAAGGCGGAGTTATCTGAAGTTTAAATGCTCTGATAAGGGGTTTATCGGTGACTGTTAATTTATATGTGATGCTTTTGGAGTCTTCAATAGCGGCGTAATATTCAGTTGAATATTTAACCGATGGAATTATAAAGGAGAATGATCCATCTTTTCCCGCTTTAATCACCTCTTTTATAAATGCCGGTTGTGAGTCATCTTTATGATAAAGATCAAGCGATTTCGCAGCGGGACCCGAAACGATGACACTAATCATAACACTGTCACCTTTAGCGACCTCAATATCTCCCGGTTTTATCTCAAATGAATATTTCTGCGGGGGCACAAATTGTTTATTGTGATCGATTATCCTTAATCCTGCATCTTTCATCCCGGAACTAAAAGTGAATGAGCCCCCACTAAGTATGAACGAAATGAGAGTAAATATCAACAATTTTTTCGCCTTTTTGAACGAAACCGCACTTCCAAATTCAAGTTCTTTTATGCGGTCGTAGATATCATCAAATGCGGCAACAACCAATTTTTCCGAAAATCCTCTTCTGTCAGAAACCTTAACAAGCTGCATAACATTCATCAAATCATCTTTTACCTGAGGGAAGTAACTGCCCGCTTCAAGGGCAGATCTTACGGGATTTGCTGCTACAATAAAATATCGTTTGTAAAGTGGTGTAAGTACAAAATGAACTATTGAGCCACCTGTGATTCCGAGCCATGTATAATAAAAAACGGAGCGTACGCCGGGAGAGAAAAAGAAGAGGTACTCGAGAAATGCAAAAAATGTAAACAATAGCATGGATGTAATAGCCACAATCTGACCACCCCAGGCAAGTTCAGCCAAAAGCCGCTTGTTCTCAAACCTGGCAAGTTTCTTTAATATTTCGTCGTATCTAACAGTGGTATTCAAAAAAAATCATTCCTGTTGTTGTGTGCGTGTAAAACTCGTTAATTACCATAAATATTCTCACGCAGGTTATACTCTTCTATTTATTTTATTGTTTCAGGGGATTGGCTCATTATCCTCCCCTTAAAATGAACCTGTTTGTACTTCTCCGGCTCTCTCATAATTCACGATTATAACACCACCATTTTCCGCATCAATTTATTTCGAATTTATTAAAAGATTTAAAGTTTGTGAGATTCTGAAATTTTATTGTCCCAATATAATAATTATTCCTCCCCGTTTGTATTAAGGTTCTTTCTTTTGGTACCTCTTTCTTCAGGCGTCAACCCAAAACAATTAGATCCGTTTAGAAACTTTTTATCTCGAACTGTTTTCTGATTTTTTCGGATCGATGTACAGACAAAATTTAAGTTAAATCTTAACATTACCATCAGGTTCGTAATCCTTAATCTGATCCAACAAATCTATCGACTTCATTAAGGGTGACCATTCGTTTCCCGAAAAAATGAGATGAAACCACTTTTTGTGCCTGTTTTCATACTTAATATTAAGAAAGAGCCAGATTGAAAGAATTATTGCAGCAACTGTAACAGACGCAGTAACCCCCAATTGTAAAACATTCCAGTCACTTAACATCGATTCATTCCACCAAAAAGTTGTCCAAACGGGGATTTGTAAAAACATAATCCTTGCAGCCCAAAGGGTTGAAACCTTAAGTTGAGCAAGTTTTTTCTGAGTTTGAAGAATTGGATCGGTATTTTCAACCTGATATATTAATGATAATTGAAAAATATAAATGCCCAATGCAATTGCAGTCAAAACTACCTGAACAGTCGCCGAATATAGAAAAAACTTATTCGCCTCTTGATATGTATTTGCAAAAACACCCCCCAGGTATCCAGCACCAATAACTACCCATAAAAAACCGATAAAGATGGTGAATAATTTTATTGGTTTCATCGAGCCAATGATACCGTGGACTTTAAGGCGGGTCAGATCATCTGCGAGTTTAACATTCATTGCCAAATTCTCTTCCAATTTTTTATTGGTTGTTTGCCAAAGTTGTTTTAGTTCTAATTCGTTCATATCTCATTATCAGGTTAATTGTGAAAATCGTGATTTTAGTTTTTCTTTTATTCGACCAATTTTGGTACCAACATTACTTACTGACATTCCAAGAATCCCGGCAATTTCAGTATGACTTTTATCTTCCAGATAGAGTATCATCAAAGCTTTGTCAATTTCTTTTAATTCACTGATAAACTGTTCCAACAACAGAAGTTGATTCTCATTTTCCGATTTATCTTCCAATGCTATTTGTGCTGTTTTTTCAGTTAAGGGAGTGTATCTTTGTTCGCGTTTCGAACTTTTTCGAAAATATGAAATAGCAACATTCAGTGAAATTCTATACAACCAGGTGGATATTTTGTACTGATCGTTGTATTTGTGAAGAGATTGCCAAATCTGAATCATCATTTCCTGAAGAAGGTCTTGTCGGTCTTCCTCATCCCTACAGTATAAACGGGCAACTTTGAACAAGATGCCTTTATGCTGATTGATGATTTCCTGGAAAAAATTCTTTTGCTCTTCTTTCTCCATCATAAATTTGAATTCCGGATTTTAATAAAAGTAAAAGATTGTCTAATCAATTATTCGCAGACGGTTGCAAAAAATCACAATCATTGGCATAATATTTTCAAAGTTCCAGGATCACTGTTTTTAAGGTGTGTTTTTTTAGTAATTTACCGGTACCCCTCACAACAGAGTAAATGATGTTCAACGACAGGTTGCCGGTTTGGCGTTTAATACCGGCAATGGGGCTGTGGGTTGTGGTAAGATGTTTTTTTATTGTGTAAGTGCAAATAAAACTATGTTTGTTCCAAATTGTAATGCTTCTATTCTTTTGGCTTCGGGGTCGTTGTGAACTTCGGGATCTGCCCAGCCATCTCCCGGATTACTTTCATAAGTATAATAAAGCGCCATCCGTCCCTTAAGATATAACCCAAATCCCTGAGCCGGTTTTTCGTCGTGTTTATGAGTTTTTGGCGGTCCCTCAGGAAAAAGATATTTTACTTTGTATATTTTGTGGCTATACGGAAGTTCTTTTAACTCTTCTCCGGGGAAAACTTTTTTGAATTCCCTTCTGAAACCTTTGTCAAAACCATAATCATCGTCAACATACAAAAACCCACCGTTTTCCAGATAAAGTTTAAGGTTTAGAATTTCTTTATCAGTAAGTGCAATGTTTCCATGTCCCGTCATAAACAAAAAGGGATAGCTAAAAATCTCATCTGTTGCGAGATCAACAAATCTGTATTCGGGCACCACCTTCAAATTGGTATTCGCCTTCAGAAACTTTAACAAATTTATATCCGCCGACTGATCGTTATACCAGTCGCTTCCACCGGAATATTTAACCCTTGCCATCCTGAAATCACCCGGCTGGGCAAAACTCGAAATGACAAATAACATCGAAAAACAGGCAAATAAGATTGATTTCACTAAGATTCTACTTCTTTAAAAGGTTTTTGTTTCACATTTGGTTGAGTAAACTTTGACTTTCATTTTTGCAAATTACGGAAAACGGGGTCTCTCAGTAAGGGCAAAATCGGGGGATTTGCATTTCATCCAGAAATTTTTATATATTCTTTTGTAAAATATTTTTTATTGGGAGATATTGTGAACTATTTATTTTTAAACCGGAAGAGAATCTTTAAAGTATTCTTGTCACAAAAGATTTACAACACAACACTTACCTCTATTTTGTTAATTTTATTGTTAACATCCGTTTCAACTGCCCAGTACACCAGACTTTTCACAAAATTTAAGAATTATTCAATCTATACCACTGCATCCTGGGATACGACACTATATGTTGCAGCCGGTTTGTCGCCTGAATTGATGGTTTCCAGCGATGGATGGCAAACAATGTCTTATAAACCGTACGACTTTCAGGTCGGGACGCAATTGCAGGCTATTAAAAAAATTCAACTGACCGGTCCTTCAACTATATTCTTAAAAGGACAACAAAACCACTATGTCTCCAAAGATACCGGGAACACTTGGAGCGTCCTGCCTGGCTATAAATCATCCCGCATGGTGTTTTCTTCTCCACGGGAAGGGATATACTGCTCACAAGGGAAAGTACATTTCACCCTCGATTCGGGAAACACCTGGAATGAAAAAAATATGCCGACGAATTCCAGCGGATATGTGGCAATCGCAATCTTTCCAAACGGCAACATGACCGCACGAAATGGCGTCAATCTACTGACTTCTACTGATACAGGCGCAACCTGGTCGAGCCAGATTCTTCCTCGAAGTAATACTGATGATATTGCCTTCTTGTGGGGTAACAGTAATGCATTCTACTCACCCGGTAATGCAGTCTATCAAACTACAAATTCGGGTGTATCATGGTCGCAGATACACACTTCAACGGATGTGATGAGGATTTTCCACATGACCTCTCCTGACTCGGTATATGTTTACTTTCCTGCAAATTTACAACTGCGTCTCTACAGAAACTACTTTTCGAGTAATGAATTGTTGCATCAATTTACTGCCGGTGCCCGTCTTGACGATCTCTCATTTGCGTCCCGCTCGAAAGTGATTGCCGTTACTTACGGAGATTCGCTTGACCGTTTATCGGTCTCAAATGATGGAGGACACACTTTTACGCCTGTTGAACCCAACCATATTGACCGGATTTACAGCCTTAAATTTTTTAACAGCCTTGAAGGGCAACTTATTTACAGAGGCCCCTTTAGACATTATTTCACTCTCCACTTCCGATGGAGGTTTAACCTGGAGTGCAAAGGTACCAATTGAACCTTTTAACGGCTTCTCAGAAAGTATATATCCTGAGAGCCGTAACTCTGTTCTGTTTGTAGACCAAGGGACAAAAAAAGTATTGAGATTTACTCCTGAAACCGGATATACCACTGTTTTTAAATCTAACTCAGGTTCACAATCACCCCGATATCTGTATAAGTATGGTGATTCAACAATATTTGTTTGCTCTGATTCCATCCAAGGCAGTTTTTCCGGTTCAAATCTTTGGAAGAGTACAAATAACGGTCGAACATGGGAATTAATCCATCGTTATGATAACGGTTATTATCTTAACAGTATTTAGATGCATAATGATTCTACCGGTTTTGGAACATTAAAGGGGAATGTGATCAGAAGTACAAAAGGAGGCAGAAGTTGGTAAGGAATTCCAATGTTCCACAATCCCGCTCTCACCGAAGTGCCAAGCTTTTACCGGGTGATTAAAAGTTTTAATGACTCAACAGTTTTTGTTGAACTGGGAAGAAGTATCTACAAAACCACCAACAGCGGGAAAAATTGGCACTCCCGTCAGTTTAATGACGCAAATGATATCCGTGATGCTGACTTCATCTCACAGGATACCGGTTATGTAATCCTGTCGACCAGCAATCCTTACCCTTTTAGAGTGACAACAAACGGGGGTATAAACTGGTTGGGAGTTTACTGGATAGATAACATTTATATCCCGCAATTTTTAAGTGTTACCGACTCGAACAAACTCTTCTTAGCCACTACAGATGAAATGTATGTAACTAATAATTTTGGAGGACAGCCTCTGGATATAAAAGAGGATCGACCTCTCTTCAATTTGCCGGTTGAATTTGAGCTTTCTCAGAACTGGCCAAATCCTTTTAATCCCTCAACCAGTATCGGTTATTATCTGCCTGAATCCGGGATTGTGAAAGTTTCTGTTTATAACATTATGGGTGAACTCGTCAACTCACAGCAACCGGAGTTTGTACAACAAGGAAACAACATAATCAAATTTGATGGTTCTCATCTCCCTTCAGGTGTTTATATCTTAAATGTCACGTTTGCTGACCAGAGGAAAAGTATCAAAATGCTCCTGCTAAAATAAAATTCTGTTAAGCTGCCTCAAAAGAACAAAACAGAAATAATTACTGGATTATTGGATTATTGGATTATTGGATTTTTCTTATATTTCGTTAACTAACGAAATGATTTATGGAAGATAAAACAAAATTCTTTAAAATTCTCTCAGATCCAAACCGGCTTCGGATTCTCAAAATGCTTCAGATTAAACCGCTCTGCGTTTGTGAGATAACCGATGTTCTCGAGCTTGCTCCCTCCACAGTCTCCCAACACCTGAAATTATTAAAGGAGTATGGCTTCATTATAGAAGAAAAAGATGGTAAATGGGTCAATTATGAAATCCACCCCAATCCCACCGATAAAAGAATCTCCGCACTTCTCTCTTCACTTGATTTTTGGATAGCTGATGAAGCCGCCATTCAGAGTGATAAAGAAAAAGTTCAACGGGCTGACAGAATCTCTTTGTGTGCTAAATAATTTTTTATCTAATATTTCGGTAATTAACGAAACGATATGAACATCTATCCAAAAATTGAACAGACACTTCTTGCTGTTAAATCAGCCGCAATCAATATCCCTTCAGAGAGAATTGAACTTTTAGACAAATTTGCACAATACATCGCGGATAAAAGAATCAAAGGTCTCCCGGTAAATCTAATCTTCATTTGTACACACAACTCAAGACGAAGCCACCTCTCTCAAATCTGGGGACAGTTTTTTGCCGGCTTTTACGGCGTCCATGAGGTTTTTTGTTCCTCAGGGGGAACAGAAGCAACAGCCTTTAACCCAAGAGCTGTTAAATGCCTGAAGGATCAGGGATTCAGAACAACAGCGGGTAGTGATGATACTAATCCCGTTTATTCTGTCACTTATTCAGATGAATATCAACCCATTAAATGCTTTTCAAAAGTGTATGACCACCCTGAAAACCCCCGAAAAGATTTTGCAGCTGTGATGACCTGCTCCGATGCAGATGAAGCCTGTCCTTTTATCCCGGGAGCTGAAAAGAGATTCCCCGTTCGGTATGAAGACCCAAAAAAGTTTGATGACACTCCTCTCGAAGAGGAAAAATATAATGAAAGATCGATCCAGATAGCCTCTGAGATGGATTATCTGTTTTCAAAATCTGCTGCCATAATCGGCGGCAATTTATAAGGAATAACTAAAATGACAACTATTAAAGTTTATGGAAGCGGTTGCGCAAACTGTAAAAAACTCGAACAACTCTGCATTGAAGCCGTCGGTGAAATGAAGATTGACGCCAATGTTGAAAAAGTAACCGATTTGATGGAAATCATGAAATCGGGAATAATGTCAACTCCGGGTTTGGAAATTAACGGGAAAATTGTTTCCGCGGGTAAACTCCCCACAAAAGAAACCCTTAAACACTGGATCACCGAAAACAGCAACTAAAAATGAATAAAAAACTCATCCTAATCCCCATAGCCGTAATATTATGGGTTTTGATCTACATTAACCTGACCACTATTACCGACTTCATTGTTTATGATTTGATTGGGTTGGAAAAAGGGACACACCTTTCCTCCTCGATCCATTTTTTCATTTATGAAGTGCCCAAAGTGCTTCTATTGCTCACGATTGTCGTTTTTGTTGTGGGCATTGTCCGATCGTGGTTTTCCCCCGAGCGCACCCGAAAACTTCTTGGTGGTAAAAAACAATTTTTTGGGAATATACTGGCAAGCCTTTTGGGGGTGGTAACTCCATTCTGCTCCTGCTCAGCCATTCCCCTCTTTTTGGGCTTTATCGAGAGTGGAGTCCCCCTCGGTGTCACTTTTTCATTTTTGATCGCTGCACCGATGGTAAATGAAGTGGCAGTGGTTCTCCTTTTTGGACTCTTTGGTTGGAAAACCGCTCTGATCTATGTAACTACCGGGCTTTTCATCGCCATCTTTGCCGGTTTTATTATAGGAAAACTTGGTCTCGAAAAATATGTTGAAAGCTGGGTTTATCAGATAAAAACAAATGCCGGTGATGTTGAAGAAGAAAAAATCTCTTTCGCTGAAAGAATCGATAAAGGTATCGAAGCTGTAAGGGAGATAGTGGCAAAGGTATGGGTTTATGTTGTCATCGGAATAGCGGTTGGCGCAGGGATTCATGGTTATGTACCTGAAGACTTTATGGCTTCATTTATGGGAAAATCTGCCTGGTGGTCGGTTCCCCTTTCTGTTTTAATTGGAATACCAATGTATTCAAACGCTGCGGGAATAATTCCAATTGTGCAGGCACTTCTCGAAAAAGGTGCTTCACTTGGTACGGTTTTGGCTTTTATGATGTCGGTTATTGCACTTTCTCTGCCCGAGATGATAATTCTTAAAAAAGTACTTAAAATACAGTTAATCCTCACTTTTGTGGGTGTTGTCGGCACAGGAATAATGCTGACCGGATTTTTATTCAACTTCATCTTTTAACCAACAGGAACTTTTAATGAGCTCTCTGACAAAAAAACTCTCTTTCCTCGATCGTTTTTTAACCCTTTGGATTTTCCTTGCGATGGGAATTGGGGTTGCCTCGGGATATTTATTTCCCTCTGTTGTCGATTTTTGGAATTCTTATCAGAGTGGGACAACAAATGTACCAATCGCCATCGGACTCATCCTGATGATGTACCCTCCCCTGGCAAAAGTTAAATATGAAGAACTTCCCGATGTTTTCCGGAATGTTAAGGTGTTGATACTCTCACTTGTGCAGAACTGGATAATTGGTCCTGTTTTAATGTTTGCACTTGCTGTCATTTTCCTGCAAGGATATCCTCACTATATGGCAGGGCTGATTATGATTGGGCTTGCAAGATGTATCGCAATGGTGATAGTCTGGAACGAACTTGCAAAAGGAGATACTGAGTATGCCGCGGGACTTGTAGCTTTTAACTCCATTTTCCAAATTCTCTTTTTCTCCCTTTATGCCTGGGTATTTTTAACTGTTCTTCCTGAATGGTTTGGATTACAGACATTTAAGGTGGATATAACAATTGGGCAAATAGCTGAAAGCGTTTTGATTTATCTCGGTATCCCATTTTTTGCAGGTATGATTACCCGGTTTGTTGGATTAAAAACATTTGGAAAAGAATGGTATGAAAAAAAGTTTATTCCAAAAATCAGTCCGATCACCCTGATTGCACTTCTGTTTACAATCATGGTGATGTTTTCACTTAAAGGTGAAATCATTGTTAAAATTCCTCTTGATGTGGTTCGAATTGCGATTCCCCTTGTGATCTATTTTATCGTGATGTTTTTTATCTCATTTTATATGGGGAAAAAAGTTGGAGCGGATTATTCCAAAACTGCAACCCTCTCTTTTACAGCAGCAAGCAACAATTTTGAACTTGCAATAGCAGTTGCAATAGCCGTATTTGGTATTCATTCAGGTGAAGCATTTGCAGCGGTAATTGGACCTCTTGTGGAGGTTCCCGTATTGATTGGTCTCGTAAATGTCTCTTTATGGCTACAAAAGAAATATTTTGGTGAGGTGGAAGAAGGAACCGTAAAACCACCCGATGTGTGTCCGTGATATTTTGTAAACACTAAAAATTAAATATTGGAATTAAAAATGAAATCCCTGTTAAAATATTTTATCCTTTTGGCACTTCTTATGACTGTGTCAACTTATTCCCAAAAAGATAAACCCATAGTTACATTTGTAGAACTTGGGTCTGTCAACTGTATCCCATGCAAACAGATGCAACCAATCATGAAATCAATTGAAGAAAAATATGGAAGTCAGATAAAAGTGATTTTTTATGATGTCTGGAAAGAGGATCAAAAAAAATATGCCGAACAATATGATATCAGTCTGATCCCCACTCAAGTATTTCTCGATTCCAAAGGGAAAGAATTTTTCAGACATGAAGGATTTTACCCTGAAAAAGAGATTGACAAACTTCTTACTAAAAAAGGGCTCAAACCACTCAAGAAAAAGAAGTAATCATGATCGAGACAATTTTCACCTGGCTTTCTGAAGCACTTTACGAAAACACAGGACTTGCACTTTTTGCTTCATTTGGTTGGGGTGTCTTAAGTATATTGCTTTCACCTTGCCATCTCTCAAGCATCCCGCTGATCATTGGTTATATTTCCTCAAGAGGAAAACTCTCCGGGAAAAAGATATTTCTGATATCACTTGTATTTTCTGTCGGTATTCTCATAACAATTGCATTAATCGGTTTGATAACCGCACTTATGGGAAGGTTGTTGGGTGATGTTGGTCAATATGGAAACTATCTCGTTGCAGGTGTCTTTTTTGTGGTTGGCCTTTATCTGATGGATATCATTAAATTACCATGGGATGCTATGACTCTTACCGGAACAAAAGCGACCGGGTTGTGGGCAGCTCTTGTATTGGGTCTGTTATTTGGTATTGGACTTGGTCCCTGCACTTTTGCCTTCATGGCTCCAATTCTTGGGGTTGTCTTTTCAACCGCCGGAGAAAATCTGCCCCTGTCTATTGGTTTACTCGCAGCTTTCAGCCTCGGACACATTGGTGTCATCGTGGCAGCCGGCAGCCTCACAAATGTTGTTCAAAAATATCTTAATTTTGCAGACGATTCAAAAACCCTCCTCTGGGTTAAACGAGTTTGCGGTGTTCTTGTCATTCTGGGGGGTATTTACCTCATTCTGACCGTAAATTAATATTAGATTTTAACCCCTGATATTCCAATCCAATCCAGGGGTTTTGGGTTTTTATCTCAATTTATCAATTTAATGCCCTTATCAGTCAAATCTTTTAGGTGTCCTTTCTGTTTTGTTTCTATAAGTGTTTAAGTTTGTTCAATTTTATTAATTAAGTTTACCCGAAATTGCTTAAATTGTGCAATTTAGTTTTAAGATTACGAATAAGTTAAGATGCTGAATTCAATGGAATTTTTTGAGAATCGTGTATTAGAAGGTGATTGTTTGGAGCTAATGCCCGAACTCCCCGATAAATCTATTGATATGATTCTATGCGATCTGCCCTATGGGACAACACAGAATAAATGGGACTCGGTAATTGACCTGACAAAACTGTGAAAGAGTTGACGGGTAATAAGTACATGGATGAACAAAAGTCTCGGAAGACACAAAGGGTGGAATCTAGATCAACAAAAAAATTTAAATGAGCACCAAACAAATAGCCCATTTCGATGCATTCATTGACATGTCAGTGAGAAAAAATACCCTACTGTTCTCAACTCTCTTGATGCTCTTATTGACTGTCCCAGGCTATTCCACAATCCGTTATGTAAAAGCAGGGAATCCCACCCCGGAGGCACCATATACTTCTTGGACAACCGCCTCGGATTCAATACAAAAGGTAGTCGATATATGTTTAAGCGGTGATACGATACTTATTGGTACAGGGGTTTACACCGAATTGGTGGTTTCAAATTTGGTTGGAAGATATCTAACGATTTTGGGTGTGGATGTTGATAGTTGTATAATAGATATATCCGGATACTCTTCCGGAATCCCACCAAATCCGATTTATACTCGAGCATTTATTTTCAAAGATCACATAACTATCCGAAACCTGACATTTAAGACACAAATGGGAGAAACTGAGCATTATGCAATATTGCTTTGGGATAATTATAACTCTGTTACAAAATGTGCTATAAGTAATTTAAAGTTTATTGGGGGTTTTTCCAAAGCGCTCGTTGCCGGCCAACTAACGGGAGAAATTGAGGATTGTTATTTTTATAATGTTCAGAGAGCCGTGCAAGTAAATTTTGGACACGGAATGGACCCTGTCATACTGCGAAATAACCTGGTCCAAAGATGCAATCGAGCAGTAGTTTCAGATCTCGCAGTAATAAAAAACAATTGGTTTCTTAGTATTATGAACAATGGTCTTGAATTAGGAACTCTTTTTTATTCTACGAGAAATTATGTTTATAACAATCTTATTTCTGCATTAGAACCGGGTCACATAGGCGTGTACCAAAATCAATATGGTGAAGTTATCAATAATGTTATAACCGGATTCAATTATGGAATGGAACCCAAGAGTAATTGCACAATTAAAAATAATGTGATTATGAATAGTCGGTTAGCAGCAATCGGTATTTCTGAATGGCCTACATTAAATGGGGACATAAACTATAACTTATTCTACAACAATAAAATGATCACAGGAAATTCCACCTCGTTTGACCCCGACACAACAATTTATTACACATCAGACCCGATGTTTGAAAATCAAGACAGCAATAACTATTTACTTCAGATGTTTTCACCTTTGATAAATGCGGGAGACCCAAACATCCTTGATGTTGACGGTTCAAGGAGTGATGTTGGTTTATATGGTGGACCCTTTGGACAAAGCTACTCATACCAGGACCTTGCACCAAAGAAGCCAAAGTTTACCCTCGTAGCTAAACAAAATGGGAAAGTAAATTTCAACTGGCGAGGAGGAACTGAGGCTGATTTTAATTCATTTTCACTATACAGAAGCAGAGACCCACAATTTTCCCCAAATGATAACAACAAAATATATTCAGACATTGATACACTATTCACAGATTCACTCATTGACCCGACAGGCAGTTACAGTTATAAACTGACAGCAAAAGACAATCAAGGGAATGTCAGCAAACTTGACAGTGTCACGGTAGTCTTAACTGGTATTTCTGCTGAAGAAGAAAGCCAAACCCCGGAAAGAATATATCTATATCAAAACTACCCTAATCCGTTTAATCCTTCAACAAAGATAAAATTCTCACTTACAGAAGAATCAGAAGTAATCCTTCGTGTATATGATGTAAATGGTGAATTAGTAACCATGCTTCAAAACGGGTGGCTTCCGGCTGGAGAATATGAAAGAGAATTTTCACCTGCAACAATCGGAACATTGAAAGACATAGCATCAGGTGTATATTTTTACA
This sequence comes from Ignavibacteriales bacterium, assembly GCA_016707285.1. GTDB lineage: Bacteria > Bacteroidota > Ignavibacteria > Ignavibacteriales > Ignavibacteriaceae > UTCHB3. Next base: position 35,771 of record JADJIA010000003.1, on the reverse strand, counting down.
ATTTGTTGGTTAGAGACCAAAATTTAATCCCATTATTCTTAAAAACCGAAAAAATGATGTTTTTAAAATAGAACTTGAGAAATATGAGTGAGCCGTGAAACTTGAGATCATTAGCCTCATATTTCTGAAGTTGGCATAAGATTCAGAATAGTATTGAGCAAAAAACAAAATCAGTTTCATCATCGAATAATTAAATTTCCACTATTTGGTCACTAAAATATTTTAAGTACCAAAAATAACGACTAAAACCTCCTCCCCTCCCCCAAATAAAAACTTCTCACTCATTATTAGCAATCTTTTTATTATATTTATATTTCAATTATTGTGTTGAGAAGGAAGTATCATGGAAAAAAGAATTTTAGGCAAAACCGGTATAGAAGTGTCAGTTTTTGGATTTGGCAGCTACCGGGTCGATTCGAGAGTACGCCCACAGGCAGAAGCCTTAAGGAAAGCTCTTCTTTCAGGGATAAATTTTATCGATACTTCCACCAACTACTCCGATGGCAACAGCGAAATATTAATCGGTGAAGTGATAAAAGAAATTGAAGTTTCCACCAGTCTTCGAAGAAGTAATTTTATTATCGCCTCCAAAGCAGGATACATCCAGGGGAAAAACCTCGAATCGGTAAAACGACATGAAGCCCAGGGATTGGTTTATCCTGAAGTAACCGATTGTTCCCCCGATCTTCGGCACTGCATCCACCCCTCATTCCTGAAAGACCAGATCACTGAGTCGATTAAACGAATGGATTGTGGTTACCTGGATCTCTTCCTCATTCATAATCCGGAATACTTCCTGATGTATTCACATGAACGAGATCTCACAAAACTTAGAAAAGAATATTATTCCCGATTAAGAGCTGCCTTTGAACACCTGGAAGAGGAAAGCAAAGCCGGAAGAATTCGATATTACGGAATTTCATCCAACACCTTTGGGCAACAAAGTTTTCACAGACATTTTACCTCACTTGAAGAAATCCTTAAAATCTCTCCAAACGGGAAATTTGATAAAGGTATTTCGGTTATTCAACTGCCATTAAATCTTAAAGAGAAAGACAGTTTAACCCTCGTAAATCAGGCTGAAAACGGGAAAAGTGCTATTAAACTCGCCCATAAAGCAGGGCTGGGAGTAATCATTAACCGCCCTCTGAATGCAATTGTGAATAACAGGATAGAACGACTTGGTGACTTTGATATGCAAGGTAGTTTTAACCTGAAAGACTTACAAGCTTCATACCGTAAAGTGGAGGTGCTTGCCGAGACTGTAATTCATGAAATGAAGCGTCAAATGAGACTGGGTTATGAAAAAATTCAGGATATGAAAGACTCATTTGGGATTGCAAGATTTTTAATGAAAAATTTTGATGACCTTGATAATCCCGTCTCACTTACCGATCTTTTGGAATTTTATGTCAACCCCAGAATCAGAATGATCAAGTCGATTGTTATTGAAAATGAATCCACACCGGGTATTGTTGTTGAAGTTGCCCAAAACTTTTTGATGGAAGTAAAGAATTTTACGATGATTCTCCAAACCATTGTGATTGCAAAATATAACATGAACAACATGAAGTTACATGGAATTTTGAACAACTACCTCCCTCAGGAATTAAAGGGACATACTCTCGCAAGGAAATCTTTGATAATGACCGCCTCACTTCCGTGTATCTCTTCAGTGCTTGTTGGGATGCGGACTCAAAAATATGTAGAGGATGTGATCGAAGCTTCAAAAAATCTTTTAACTTCCGAGCAGGAAGCATTCTGGTTTATGGAGAGGTGAGCAGAGGAGAAATCAGATCTCACAGGTTAGTGCCTGTGTTGCATTACCTCTTCTTTTGTTAATCCTTTTTCTCTGATCTTGTAGAGATTCCACCAGGGAATTGCCGGATAACTGTGATGTTCATAGTGATAGCCAAAGAAATAACAACTAAGCATTGCACGCAGGTGGTTTTTCACTTGCGAACGCGCATTGTGAGGTTTCATCTCCTCAGTATGAGGATATTTGTGGGGGAGATATGTTCCAAAAAAGAATAATTGCAGTGTCCCCATAAAAGCCGGAACCACCCAAAAAACGATTATACTTGTCTCACTGAACCAAATCTTTAAAACATTATAACCAACCGCCATCACTACAACCTGTCCAATAGTGGTATATCTTTTCATAAAAGTTAACCACCACAACCAAAAATTCTGAGTTTTGACATTAAAATCGGGGTCTTTTTCCGTTCCCGGATACCGGTGATGGTCAAAATGGTGTTGTATCAACCTGTTATAAGACATCCCCGCAAAAAGGAAAGTGGAAGTATATCCAAATATCTTGTTAGTCAATTTATTTTTGCTCACCGTGCCATGCATTGCATCATGTCCCGTTATAAATAATCCGGTATATAAGTAAGCCTGAATCAGTATATGAAGATAAAATAGAGGGGAAAAGGGATCGGGATTCACAAAAGAAAGAATATAGAAAAGATGCATCGCCCAGAGAAAAATCACAGTTGATGCAATCAGGATACCTTTAATTTCCATCTATCGCACCAGAATTATATCCAGCAGAAGGAAAAATACCAATTGAATAATTACAAGATAAATTGGCAGATCTTTTTGTGGTTTCTGTTTTAAAAAGAAATAAACAAGTGCGGCAAGTGAGGAAATTATAAACCATGAAACATAGTTTTGTAACGGGATGATGCCGTAATCCCAATTCCAATAATTCAGATGCATCGCTATCGGTTCCATCACAAAATCAAACGCGACTGTGGCGCTACCTGTTAGAAAAACAAAAGCAAAAAGGTTGTCAGTTACCTTTGTTAAAATTGAAACAATGGCATAAATAATAATTACCCAGTTAATTCCGATAATGATTGGGACATTAAAAAGTCCGGGACCCAGTGTTGGTCCATATGTGTATTTCCCAAATATCACACCAGTTGCCACACCAACAGCTTCAAGAGTGAAGGTAACCACAAAGGTAGATACAGCCCAAATTATTACTTTCCTGTTCCAGTCACTACGGGTGAACCATAAAACCATAACAATTGAAAGTAACAATACAAATGGGGTTAAATCCTTCATTAATGGAAGGAAATTTTCCAATGAATGTCCGAGTATTCCTACAGAATAGATTATGGCAAGCAGTAGAACTGCTCCATATCTCTCTATAAAGTTCTGCCTTTCCATTCCAGTCTGCCTGTTTTCGCTAAATAAACGGATTTTAACCCTGTAATATACATAATTACCATCTGAACAGGGTGGGCTATAATTTCCACCAGGATGTTGGATTCACTGATTAAGGAGATCAAAACCCTGGAAAGCAGAACCAAAATCACTGCGGGAAGCCACAATAAACTAAAAAGGACCAGGATAAATGGAAGGAGATAAATCACAAGAAACAAACTGATCATTATGATAAATGTTATTCCTGAAATACCAAACCCCGGATAAAAATTCTTCGTAAAACCTTTTATCGATTCCTCAAAACCGGAATACATTTTACACTTGATCAGATTTCCACCAAGTGCGGTCATTAACTTTATTCCGGATCGTTTCACATTTCGAGCAAGTTCCATATCCTCAACCACCATCCCTTTCACAGTGGCATGACCCCCGGTCTTTTGATATGTCTCCTTGGAAAAGAGGATAAATTGCCCGTTTGCTGCCACAAACTTTGGAGAATCTGATTGAAACACCTGTCTTAGCGGGAGAAAATTTAACAGGAGCCAGTTCATTACCGGAATAACTATCGTTGCACCCGTACCACTCAATATCTGTGTTGGAAAAACGGAAAACATCCCGATTTTATTCGATTTAACAGTAGAAACAACTCTTGATACTGCCCCTTTTCCCAAAGTGACATCAGCATCAATAAAAAGCAGATATTCACCCGTGGCGATACCCCCCATCTGATGGCAAGCCCAATTTTTACCGAGCCACCCGGGTGGCAACTCTTTCCCTTTGAGAAGTCTGACCCTTGGATCAACCAAAGTTTTTGCCATCACCACTTCGGCAGTACGATCTTCTGAATGATCATCAAGAACTATGATCTCAAGATTTGTATAATCCTGGTTGAGACAACTTTCGAGACAATTCCCGATGTTGTTTTCTTCGTTTCGGGCGGGAATCAAAATTGAGACTTTTGACAGGGGTTCCGCCTCTTGAAGGAAGGCTCCCCTGCCAACAATTGGGGCATAAAAAAAATTGTAGAGAGTTACTAAAAATGTAACTAATGCCGCAATGGTTATGATGACAACCGGAATCAATTCAAAGTTCACTTAAATAAATCCCTGACTGATTCTCTCTTGAGCGACCTCTGCTCCAATTCTTCAAGATTCGCCAAAAAAGCAGACTCATACAGCGAGAAGTCACCGGATACTTCTTTTGCCTCAAGCACTTCGCCAAAGGAACAATATACAGCCGGTTTTTTGTCCTCATCAAATTGAATTTTGAAAGCAATGGGTATAACAACGGAATTAGAAGCCTCACCCCCTGCAAATTTGGTAATCCCTTTTTGTAACACCACTTTATCAATGCCATAAGGCTGAATCTCTCCCTGAGGATAAATAATCACCAGGTTTTCAGGGGATGAAAGTAGTTCACGGGTGTATTTCACTGTTTGCATAACACTTGAAATACTCTCCTGTTCAACACCGTATGCCCCCATCCAGTTAAAAAAACGATAAACTTTTAACTGTTTAACGAGCATCAAAATAAAAAAATTCTTTTTTGGAAGAAACTCCCTCTGAATCTTTTGGATCAAAAACCCATCCCACCATGAAAAATGGTTGGGAGTAAATAAAACCGCTTTATTCTCAGGCAAAATGGGGAAATTATTTACAATATGAAATCCGGAGAAAGATTTTCGCATCAACCTTTCAAGATAGGCGGTGAACAACCTGTTAAACCATGGGTTGGGGTTGGCTTTTATCACTCGAAAAACTCCATAAAACTGCTATACACCATATTTCGATATCAGGTCGGAGGCTATTTTACCGGAGAGAATGACGAGGGGAATTCCTCCCCCTGGATGTGCACTGCCACCACAAAAATAGAGTCCGTTATATTCTTTTGATCTGTTATCCTGCCTCAAAAATGCCGCAAAACGATTATTTGAGGAGATTCCATATAAACTGCCAAAAACTGATGATGTTTTTTCTTCGATCATTTGAGGGGTTAAGATTTTTTCAAAAATAATCTTTTTATTGAGGTCAATATTAAGCGTTTTTTTTACTTTTTCGATAATCTTCTGTTTGACAGACTCTATGTCAAGTTCTGTCTTCTCTTTCCCCGGAGGCATATTGATCATCACAAACCAGTTTTCACCACATTCAACGGCATCAGTTGGATTATACTTGGAGGAAATATAGATATAGATTGTCGGGTCGTTGGGTACTTTCCCATCATCAAAAATCTCAGTAAACTCTTTTTTATAGTCTTCTGAAAAGATGACATTATGCATTTTTAATTGAGGATATTCCCCCTGCACACCCCAATAAAAAACGAGTGCAGAAGATGATGGCTCCGTTTTGTAATATTTTCTGGCGGGCGTCACCTGCGAGTCGTTTAACAACTTCCTGTAAGTGTTTGTAACATCAGAATTTGATACAACTATATCAGCATCAATCAACTTTTCACCACACCGGACTCCGATAACTTTGTTTGGATCATCGATCACTTTTCCCCTGCAGCACACCCCGTGAACCTTGTTACAAGCAAGAACTATCTCGTCAACAGGATGATTGGCCAATATTTCCACACCAAGTTTTAGTGCCACATCAGTCATGGCTCTGCTAAGTGAGTAAATACCGCCTTTTAATGTAAACCCGCCAATTCCATATTCAACATGCTGGATGATGTTCAGAGTTGCAGGAGCTTTATAGGGATCGGAACCGTTATAGGTGGCGTATCTGTCAAAGAGTTGAATTAACTCAGGGTGTTTAAAGAATGAGGCATTTGCCTGATGCATCGTTCTGAAACTGTCAATTTTGGGAAGATTGAGGAGTGTTTTAAGTGCTTTTTTGTTCAAAAATGTGGAGTATTCTCTGAAACTTTTAAAAAGGAAAAGTTCAGCCGTCAGGTCGTATATTTTTTTTGAATAATCAAAGTAGCTTTGTATTACTCCACGAGGTTCATCAAACTTTAAAGAAAGTTCATTCACAAATTTATCGAGGTCTGACCATGCATCCACCTCCTTGCCCGAAGGATAAAAATATCTGCACAGTACTTCAGGCTGAACAAAATCGAGGTACTCACCGATCTCAAATCCCGCCTCTGTAAAAAGTTCTTCAATTACAAAAGGCATCGTGAGTAATGACGGGCCTGTATCGAACCTGAATCCCTCTTCATTGATCTCATTTGCCTTGCCACCTGTTTTGTTATTTTGCTCAACTATGGTGACAGAAAATCCCTTTTTGGCAAGCCTGATAGCTGCAGATAGACCTCCGAGACCGGCACCAATCACGACAACTTTTTTCATCAAATGTCTCGTTTATAAAGCAGATAAAAAAAGAACCAGAAGGAAATCATTGAAAATGAATAGAAAAAATCTTCAAGAGGAATCGTAATGAATCTCGCCCCCCAGATTGCTTCCGGTGAATACCACACTATTGGGGGTGCTGTTAAAAAATAATTTACCACAAGAAAGGGAACGAAAGTTATACCAATTGAAATCCAATAAACTCGCGAAGCCAAAATTGCAGGCTTAAATGTGGCTGCAAGAAAAAGAAAAATCGCCGAGAATACCATTACTGTCGAAGTGTAATACTGTGAACTGAAAAATCCTGCAACAGCAATTAAAATAGCACCTGCCAGATAATAGTAATTTTTGTCGAAAGGAAGTTTTCTCTCGGGGATGTAAAGTTTTACAGTTTCATAAATAAAAATGCAGGAGTAGGGAACCGTGACAAAAAATAGAACCTCTTCAAGAGGTAATCCAAAAATATAAATTCCGATAAGATATTCGGGTGAAAATCCCCAGTCGCCCCGGGAGGTTGCCACTGCATCCCACACTAAATAAAAGGGACTTACAGTTAATATCGAAAAGAGTAAATACTTAAACTTTTTGTAAAAGGAAATTTTCTTTTCAAACGAGAGAATGACGGGGAAGAGTACCGTTAAAAGATTGATCAGCAGATATCTGCTCATAAAAATACCGGTTACTTAAGCAGAGTGCGGAGCTTGGCACTTTTGTTTTTATCGAGTCTTTCAGACTCAAGAAGAAACTTCACCAGACCTGTTTGAGTCTTTTTATCCAACTCTGAATAATCTTTCTTTAACAGAAGTCCATAAATTACCTCGAGGTCTTCATCTCTTTCTTTTGAATGTCCCAAAATTGCAGGAATAAAGTGGAGAATTGAAAACCGCATAAAACGAATCTCAAGTGAATTTGGTTGTTTTTTAATCGCAAAGGCGATTTTATCGAGTCCTGAATTAAGAAGATCAAGTTTTGTAAAGGGATTAATTGCATGTTTTGCGAGTAAAGTTTCAGCCCCACCAAGATAAGCCAAAACAAAAGGTGACATCGATTTAAGCTTTTTGCCAAATTTTTTATCGATGTAATTTTTCAGCTCCTCAGCTTTGGATTCATCTTCCACGCCTGCATAAAAAGTGGTCCTGATATACTCTTTTGTCTTTTCATCAATGTCTGATGCCTTAATGTTTACGCCGGCTGAACTCCCCACAAGAAGGAGAACAAATGTTAAAAATGAAAATTTAATCAACAAGTTTTTAATACCTTTACTTCAATTATTGATTTGGTTAACAACATAAACTTCACAGGATTTGGCACTCTGATTCTCTTTTTTAACAAGGCATTCACCTTGTTTGAACAGATTTTTTCGAAGAGTTTAATATAATAAAGATATGCCGAATAAACACCAAGTCTTACTCCGGGAGGAAGTTTCTTTATCCCTTCAAGAGCTGCAACAAATTCTTCCCTAATAGTATCTTCGAGAAGTTTTTTACTGTGATCGTCAATGCCATGTTCAGTATCAACATTTGGAAGATATATCCTTCCTCTTTCGTCGATGTCAGATTTGATGTCACGCAAAAAGTTAACTTTTTGAAAAGCAGAACCAAGTGCCCTTGCGGGTTCTCTGAGCGAATTAAACAATTCTTCGTCCTTCTCGCAAAAAACCCTGAGACACATTAATCCAACTACTTCCGCAGAACCATAGATATATTCATCATATTTTTTCTCTTCATAGTAACTGTTGTGCAGGTCCATCTCCATGCTGTCAAGAAATGCATCAATAAATTCCTTGTCAACATTATACTCATTCACAACCTCCTGAAAAGCGTGAATAATCGGGTTTGTGGAGATGCCCCTCTGAATCGCTTTCTCTGTCTCTTCCCGAAATTCTCTAAGAAGTATGGCTTTGTCGTGACCGTGAAAGGTATCAACAATTTCATCAGCGAGCCTTACATATCCATAAATGGAATAGATAGGGCTTTGGAAGCGTTTCTCAAAAGCTTTTATTCCCAAACTGAATGAGGTGGAATAGGCTTTTGTGAAAAGGCTTGAAGTACGGGAACAGATGTTATCATAAAATTCCATAGTCTTCCTCCAGTCTTTCCATTACAAGTTTTGAACTGATCACTACCATCGGTAATCCTGTACCGGGAGTGGTTGAGGCACCTACATAATAGAGGTTACCATATTTTTCGTCTTTGTTTTTTGGTCGGAATGCACCAACCTGATCCATATCGTGTGCAAGCCCCAACCCCGAACCTTTGTAGAGGTTAAAAGCCCCTTCCCACTCAATTGGGTCCATTATTTTTTTGGTCATGATATTACCTGATATGTCATAACCCACTCTTTCAGAGAGATCATCAATAATATTTTGTGCCAGTTCTTCCCGGTCATCCCAGTTTGCCTTATATCTAAGGTCGGGAACTGGACAAAGTATAAAGATATTTTCACATCCCTCAGGTGCACACTCAGGGAAAGATTTTGACGAAACATTCACATAATAATATGGTTTCTGAGGCGATATCGAAGATGTAAAAATAGTATCAGCGTATCCTCTAAAGTTGCTTCCCAGAAAATAGTTATGATGTTCAAGATTTGGAATCTGCCCCTTTACCCCAAGATAGATAGTGAAAGGTGCAAGTGTCCAGTGCATTTTGTCAAGTTTTTCATCTCTGAATTTATTTCGGTTTAACACTCTTCCTCTGAAAGATGCTGCATCAGCGTTTGAGATAAAAATATCTGCGTTCCACTTTTTGCCGTTTTGATCCACCAGACTTTCGAGTTTGCCATTATTTTCTTCAAAACCAACTATCTCGGTGTTGTAAACAATCTCAACTCCTCTTTCTTCAAGAAGTTTTAGAAGTTCATCCACCAAACGATACATTCCTCCCTTTACTTTCCAATAACCGTTGTGTCTCATTTCTGTGTAGTTTAACAGTGAATAGACAGAAGGTGTCTGAAATGGGGTTGATCCCAGAAAAAAAGCAACCAATGAAAAGATTACACGAACTTCTTCCGATTCAAATGTTTTTTCGACCTCACTCCACATGGTCTTAAAAAGATATGGAAGATGTTTCATCGGAACCCCGGTCAGTTTCAACAGATACTCAAACTTGTTGTTAAAATTTGATTTAACAACCTTCCCCTCGGTATCATGAAAAAATTCACCCGCGCGTTTTAGATATTTGTCAGCTTTTTTTGCCAGATTTGGCTCAAGCCCCTCAAATTCTTTTTCAAGCTTTTGCAGGTCTTTGAATATCCTGTAAGGTTTTGGATTTCCTTCAAAATAAACAGTATAGAGCGGATCAAGTTCCTGCATCGTAACGGGATTTTTGATGCCACACGAAGTGAATAATTCATCAAGCTCGTAAGTCATACTCATAAAAGAGGGACCAACATCAAATGTGAAACCATCCATCTTTAGCTGGTTGAGTCTGCCACCTGCTTTATTGAATTTTTCTAAAATCGTGACCTTGTGACCCTTCGATGAGAGTCTCAGAGCTGCTGACAGCCCACCTAATCCGGAACCAATAATTACTGTTTTTTTCTTGTCCATTCTATCTGCTTTGTGTTTGATAACAGAGTAACCAAGCCTGTTTAATATAAGTTCACTTTTTTAAAAATAAGTGCGCCTGTTTATCTTTTGTCTAAGATTCGTGCAACTAAATTCGAGGCACCGATTGTAACTGCCACGGTTCCCTGACCGGGAAATACTGTATCTCCCGTGAGATAAAAACCATTAAACGGGGTTACTCCCGAGTGCATTTTTAACAAATTGTTTTTTACTGAATGAGGCACCCCACCCACCAACCCGCTGAAGCGACCGGTATATTTTTCAAATGTTACGGGAGTACCATATTCGACATGACTTTTTTCAAATCCCGCCAGCGCCGGAAAGGCTTCATCAAATTTTTGAACGATGAAATTACCCGTTTCGTTTTTTCTTCGAATATACTCCTCTTTGGTTAGTCCATACCAGTTTTCAGACTTGGTGTGAAGCGATATTGTTATACTTTTAACCCCCTCGGGAGCCTTCTGTGTGTCGTCTTCAGGCGAAATTGTCACAAAAAAAGATTTCGATTCACAATAAGGCACTTCCTCAGGAACATGTATCTGCCAATAAACCGATTTCAGATCTTCCTTGCGGTCACAATTAATCGCAAAATTGATCATAAAAGCACCCCAGGCTCCATCTGTTTTTGGAGCAACTTTAATAAAATATTCTTTTAATTCACCCTCTGTAATCGCCGAAAGATTCCAAAATGGAATATTTGTTATTACTCCATTACAAACATACTCACTTCCATCATCAGTTGTTATTTTATATCTTTCTTTTTCTTTCTTTATCGCCTTCACTCTCTTTTTATATTTTACTGTTCCTCCAAAATCCTTAAATCTTTTTTCAATTTGTTTAGCTGGAAAGAAGAGACCACCATAGGGATAGTAAGTTTCGGCAGGATATGCCAACCCCATTGCTGCCGTTAAAAAGGGAGCATCATCCGCTCTATTTTGTGTGGTGATTAGAAGTTGTTCATCGATGAAACTGCGAAAAAGGGGATCGTCGCTGAGTCCAAATTTTTTCAATACCGCTTCAACGGGTTTAAAGAGATACGGTAGAAGTGGAAGTCCCTTAAGATTTGAGGGTTTTACCAGACTCAGCAAATCACCTGCCGAAACAGGTGGAATCCTTTTGTTTTGGGCGATCAGTTTGTAACCTTTTTTGTCGATCGAATGCACTAATTCCCAGAATTCTCTGATTCCCTTAAGTCCAAAAAATTGTTCACATTCTATAATCCAATGCTCAAGCCCCGAATGCCTCACCAACTCTCTGTCACCAAATTTGATGATCATCCCGGGATCAAGTTTTTTAACATTTGGTTCTATTTCAAGCTCCTTGAACAACTTGTTCATCGGCTGTCCTTCCGCCATTCCACTTAGTGTGGTAGCCCCCGAATCGAACAAAATCCCTTTTCTATTATAGAAAGAGGCGCATCCCCCCGGAACCGTGTGTGCTTCCAACAACAGGACTTTTTGCCCGGCTTTTGCCAGGAGTGCAGCAGCTGTTAATCCTCCATATCCCGCTCCCACTACTATGTTGTCATAAATCATTGTAATTAAATCTCCAGATAATCTTCAGGGATTTCTTTTCTTCCTTTAAATCCATCGTTATAGCCATGATAAAACCTGATCTCATCCTCATCACTTTTCCAACATAACAACACTTCTTCCCCCTCGATGACCGAAGGAAAATCGACAAGCCCAAATTCAAAGTTCCAGTCTTTAAAGAAACACCCGATTTCTGTGAGCTCTTCGATGTAATTCAGGATATTGGTTTTACGAACCTCTACCAAGGCTTCAATTTCAGCGGTTCGCGGTTGGATTTGTGCAAGTGACTTTAGATCCTTCCCCTCAATAAGAATATCACTAACGATTTTTCTAACGAGTGGAAGAGTTTTCGCTGCTTCCTTTGGGGTGAAATATTTAATTTCTGTTTCCATTGAGTTTACCTAATTTAAATTCTTGAATTCTACATATTCTTATAACAACAGAAATCGAAAAACTATTCAATCCATGCAATATGATATAATTATTATCGGTGCAGGTCCCATTGGACTCGCTTGTGCTATCGAAGCAAAAAGGAACAACCTCACTTACAAAGTCATCGAAAAAGGGTGTCTGGTAAACTCCATTTTTAACTATCCCGTTAACATGACTTTTTTCTCCACTTCAGAGAGACTCGAAATCGGCGAAGTCCCCTTCATTTCTCATGGCACCAAACCGACCAGAAGTGAAGCTCTTGAATATTACCGGAGAGTGGCAGATTCTTGGCAACTTGATATTAATTTGTATGAATATGTTGAAAATGTTTCGGGATCAAAAGGTGATTTCACGATCCTCACCGATAAAAATGTTTACAAATCAAAAATTGTTATTGTTTCCACCGGATTCTTCGATTTCCCAAATCTAATGAACATCCCCGGTGAGGAACTGCCCAAAGTGAAACATTATTATGACGATCCACACCTGTATGCAAATATGGATATTGTTGTGATTGGAGGAGGAAATTCGGCGGTGGATGTGGCGTTGGAAACTTTTAGAAAAGGGGCAAGGGTAACGATGGTGATCAAACATGATAACATCGACAAAGGTGTAAAATACTGGGTAAGACCCGATATTGAAAATCGAATTACCGATGGCAGCATTAAAGCCTATTTTAATTCAACCGTGACAGAAATTAAGGCAGATAGTGTCCTGATTTCATCTCCGGAGGGCATAATAACCATCAAAAATGATTTTGTGTTGGCAATGACCGGTTATCGTCCCGATTATGATTTCCTCACGAGGATTGGGGTCGCAACAATTGATCCTGTGACGATGGAGCCACAATACGATAACACAACATTCCAAACCAACATCCCGGGAGTATTCCTTGCCGGGGTGGTCTGCTGTGGTCAGGAAACCAGAAAATGGTTTATTGAAAATTCAAGATACCACGCGACAAATATCTTTAATTATATCAAAGGTATTTTGTAGAAGATAATCGTTGTTCAATCATTTTCCGGGGTGTCGGCCGGCAGGTGAAAATCAGCAATTGAATAATTCCCGTAAAAGTCTGTGATGTCAAACCAAAGGTCCCTTTGTTCCCCATCCTCAAATTGCAGGAGAAATAGGTCGTAACTTTTATCACCATCATGCTCAAGGGTTTGGCGGACGATTTTTATTTCTTCCTCTAAATATTCAGAAAACAGTCTAAGATAGTTATACTCGGCCTCTATCCCTTTATTTCCGTTCTCTGCTCCAACTATTTTAATGGCTGTCTCTTTTGTCTGGCCATCGCCACCTTTATACTCCAACATAACTTTACTCCTTGTTTATACATTTTTAGTTTATTTATTTTTCATCTTCTTCCGGGATTGTCTCGTCACCGGCGGTTAATTTTTTAACCTGGAAACCTCCCAGTTGTGCTATCTCATACCCGCGTGAAGTCAGGTTCCCCCTGCCATCCCGTAACTGATTGTTTGCATCACCATATACCCGTTGCGCTTTATCGAGTGCTTTTCCAACTTCCTCAAAGTTTTCGACAAACCGCTCTAATTTCTTTAAAAAGTCTTGAACCTTGTTGGCAATCAGGATTGCATTCTGATTCCGTTTTTCGGTTTTCCAGATACTTCCGATTGTTTTTAAAGTCACGAGAAGTGTGGTTCGGGTAACAAGGATAATATTTTTTTCGAGAGCTCTGTTGTAGGTTTCAGGCGACTCCTGCATCAAGAGGTCAAATGCGGGTTCTATTGGTATAAACATCAATACATAGTCGAGAGAGGTAACTCCCTCTATTCGATAATATTCTTTTGCGCTCAGATCATTTATATGTTTTTCAATTGCATTAATATGTTCAGAGAGTGCCGTCTTTTTAATGGACTCCTCTTCGGCAGAAAAGTAGCGTTCATAAGCCACAAGGGAAGTTTTTGCATCCACAATTATTTGTTTGTTATCAGGCAGATAAACAATTGCATCGGGTTGATATCTTGCACCCTCTATACCAATCCCCGACACCTGGATTCTGTACTCGCTCCCTTTTGTCAATCCTGAAATTTCAAAAATTCGCTCAAGTATCAGTTCACCCCATGTCCCCTGCTTTTTTTTATCACCTTTTAAAGCATTTGTAAGATTTTTGGCACCTTCATTCAACTGCAAATTTAGATCCCTAAGTGCATTCAATTCGGTTCGTAAAGATGATCGTTCTCTGGTTTCCTCGGTGTAGATATTCTCAACTCTTGTTTTGAATTCAGAAATATTTTCTTTAAAAGGCTGGAGGAGGGATTCAAGATTTGATTTGCTCTGTTCGGTGAAAGTCTGATTCTTGGATTCAAATATCTTGTTAGCGATATTCTCAAATTCTTTGGTGAGGGCTTCTTTTGCTTCTTTTAATTCAGTAAGGCGTAGCTCAAGACTCTCTTTTTCTGCAATGTAGCGTTCATTTAAAGCAGCATTTTGGGCTTTTAAATTCTTGGATGACTCTTGCAGAGATTTTAACTCTTCTTCAAGATATGGTATGCGGCGGGCACTCTCTTCGAATCTCCCTTTCTCCGATTCCAGTTGTCGAAGCTGGTTATTGTAATTTGTCCTCTCTTTGTCCAATTGTCCTTTAAGAGTAACTGCCTCATTTTCCGATCTTTTGCTCTTTTCCGTAAGCACTGCCATCTCACTCTGAACCCCGGATTTTTTTGCATTTGCAATCAGATATCCTACAATAATTCCCACAACCAAACCAACAACTAAAAAACCATAAGTTTCCACTTCCACTCCAATTTAATTTATTCTAATAAGAGAAACTTGAGTACTTCAGAACTTCGGAACCTCAGAACTTCAGTGATTCTGTACTTGAGTGACTTGAGAAACTCGAGAAACTTGAGTACTTTACAACTTCAGAACTTCGGTACAAAAATCCGCGAAAATCCGTCTAATCTGTGTGTATCCGCGTCCCTAAAATACTTCCGCAACAACATACTCACTCTTGCCAACAAACACTATCGCAAATGTCCTGCAGACAATCCCTTCGCTTGCGAGTTCTGTTTTATATTTCGAAACCTGTTCAACGGCTTTGTTCTTTGCAACTTCAAGATCGACTTTACTGCTCTTTTTCAGATATTTAAGTTCTAAAAGGAAATTTTCTTTACCGGGATTAAGTTTAGTGGGGATTAACAAAAGATCTGCATACCCCTCATTATTTTCGTTTTCACTTTTAACAAAATAGGCATTGTTTCCCATCAGAAGTGTCATAAAGATCATTTTTATGTTCTTCTCACTGAACTTTTGCAGATCACGGTTTGAAAGATTTTTTAAGATAGTATGAACATACTCAACAAGCATCTCGATCTTTCCCTCAATGAACATCTGCATTATCGATCTGTCTATTTTTGTATTATCGTACCGAAGTTCCTTCTCCATCGTAAACTTGTAACGGAAAAACTCCCAGTACATCTGCTTCATTACATAATTTGGAATTACATAGTTATACATACTTACAATAGCACTTTCAATGGTAAGCAAACCATTATAAAAAAGCAATGAAACCGCTTCTGTTTTTGTGTATGGAAGTTCAAAGTTGTATTGTATTGTCAGTCTTTCAGTTATTCTGTCCGTATTCAATACTTCTGAGATAATATTGTCAGAGTCGTCATGAGATAACGGGGCAAGTATATTTGCTATTTTTTTGTAATCGGAAGTAACATTGATATCTGCCATTTCATCAGGATATATAAACCTGTCGGAGAATTTTGCCAAAAATGAAATGACCATCTGAGGATTATATAATCTTTCATTAGCATCCTTTGAGAATTTACTACCGTTATACCAGGAACGCATATCGGAGACGATAGCATTAATATCGAATTTACCTTTTTCATAGACAGTATTTTCGATCATTCCCTTAAGTTCAGCTTCAGTAAAACCTGCCATCGCATGAAATCTGTAATCGAGCGTAATATTTTGAGCAACATTAAACCCACTTGTCATACTGTCGAGAGTTACAGGAGTTACACCTGTGGCAAAAAAACGATCAACTATTCCTTCTCCCATGTACTGCTTAATTACTTCATAAAACTTACGTACCCAGCCGTTTCGGGACACTACATCTTTAAAATGTACTCTATTGAACGCAAATAATTCGTTCGTAAAATGGTCGTATTCGTCAATAAGTATATAAACCTTCCCGGAAGGAACAATTTTTTTGAAGAGAGTAAAAAACTTCCGCATAAGATCGGGACTTGACAGATCACCTTCAAAAACTCGAGAATCCTCTTCAGTCCCTATGGAATAAGTATTTAAAAATTTAAATATTTGTGATGATACTTCTGAATTAAATTCCTTCTCTATATTCTCCGGTTCTTGTGTCTTTATACCGCTAAAACTAAAATTCAGGATGTAATAGCTGCTCTTGAGCGGAGTAGTGTTACCGGGTTTGCCTATAAAATATTGTCCAAATAGCTCATCAAATTTGTCTTTGTGTTGAATGCCGTAATAATGCTCAAGCATCGAGAGGTGAAGCGATTTACCAAATCGGCGGGGACGGAGAAAGAAGATGTATTTATCGCTAATCGACTCAAGCGTTTCTATATACGCAGTTTTATCAACATAATAAGCATTCTCTTCTATAAGACTGGCATAATTCGATGATTTTGATGGGATTCGCTTCTTCATTTTTTGGCTCATAAATTTCTCTGAATCAGGAAGGAAATATAATAAAAAAAAACCCGGCTCATCACCGGGTTTAAATTACTATCTGATTCTGAGGTGCAGTTCCTTCAACTGCTCGTCGGAGACGAGAGAAGGATTGTCATCCATAAGTGAGATGGCGTTTGCAGTTTTGGGGAACGCAATTACTTCACGAATTGATTTTTCTCCGCAGAAGATCATGCAGAGTCTGTCAAAACCGAAAGCAATTCCACCATGAGGAGGTGCTCCATATTGAAAAGCTCCCATAAGGAAACCAAACTTCTCTTTTGCATCCTCTTCCGTGAAACCAAGAGTTTTAAACATTTTGGCTTGTAACTCTGAATCATGAATTCTTATACTTCCACCGGCGATTTCGTTACCGTTAAGTACCAAATCATACGCCTGAGCCCTGACTTCTGCCGGATTGGTATCCATCAGTGCCAAATCCTCCATGTTGGGGGAAGTGAACGGATGATGCATTGCGTAATATCTGTTGGTCTCTTCATCCCATTCAAAAAGTGGGAAATCTTTAACCCAAAGAAGTTTTGGTTCCGTTTCATCCGTAACCAGATTTAATCTTCTGGACATCTCAAGACGAAGGTTTCCCATCAATCCGAGGGTTTTATATTTTTTACCACTAAGGATCAGGATCAAATCACCCGGTTTTGCACCAAGTTCTTCAACCATGGCGATTTTTTCTTCATCCGTGAAAAACTTCATGGTAGGAGATTCGAGACCGTCTTCTTTCACACGAATCCAGATGAGTCCACCTGCACCCTGTTTTTTGATAAAGTCGGTAAGCACATCAAGCTGATTCCTGGTATAGTCGCCACAACCCGGGGCTACAAGTCCGGTGATAATTCCTTTGGTCTCAATGGTATCTTTGAATACTCTAAATTCGGTGTTTGCAAAAACTCCGTTTAAAGTTGACATTTTGAGATCAAATCTTAAATCGGGTTTATCAGAGCCATACCATGTCATCGCTTCTTCAAATGTGAGGCGCGGAATTGGAGTTTCCAGTTCTTTTCCCCAAATCTCTTTGTAGAGAATCTTCATAAGTTTTTCAAAAGTCGAAAAGACAAAATCCTGATTAATGAACGACATCTCAACATCTATCTGGGTAAATTCCAATTGTCGGTCAGCTCTAAGATCTTCATCTCTAAAACATTTTACGATCTGGAAATAGCGGTCGTAACCGGCAACCATTAATATCTGTTTATACTGCTGAGGAGACTGTGGCAGAGCATAAAACTTCCCTTTGTGCATTCTGCTTGGCACAAGGAAATCCCTCGCCCCTTCAGGGGTGGATTTCATCAAAATGGGTGTTTCAATCTCAACAAAATTGTTTGTATCGAAGAAACTTCTCACAACCTGATACATTCTGTGACGAAGAAGCATATTCTTTTGCATCGCAGGACGACGAAGATCAAGGTAGCGATATTTTAGTCTAAGCTCTTCATGTACATCAATTTCATCTTCAATTGGAAAAGGAGGTGTTTTGGCACGATTCAGGATCGACAATTTGTCAACCATCACATCCACCATACCCGTAGGCAGAGTGTCATTTTCAGTACCTTCAGGTCTTTTCCTGACGGTTCCTTCAATAGAGATTACATATTCTGATCGTAACTCTTTTGCCTGTTCATGCGAATCTGCATTAAAAGTATGCTCAAATACCACCTGGGTGATACCAAACCTGTCGCGCAGATCGATGAAAATAACCCCGCCGAGGTCTCTTCTCACTGCTGTCCAGCCGTTTAGTACAACTTTTTCTCCAATATTGCTCTCCCGCAACTCACCACAATTATGTGTTCTTAACTTAAATTCCATCAGTCGTTGTTTGCTCTTCGTTTATTTCAAAAAATATGACTTTAAATTTACTTAATAATGAATTGATGGAAAAACTTAAAGTTCAAAAACGTACACAGTAAATTTCCCGCTCTTGTTTATTATATTAAAATCAACTTTTCACAAATTTTGACACGATTATGAGAAAATTAGCTACGATCCAAATAGTTTCGGATGTGCAACCTATTGAAGGAGCCGACAAAATTGAACTCGCTTCAATTCTCGGTTGGAAGGTAGTAATCAAAAAGGGTGAGTTTGAACCAGGAGACCCCGCGATCTACTGCGAAGTTGACTCCTTGCTCCCCGTAAAACCCGAATTTGAATTCCTGAGGAAGTCTTCTTTTAAAAGAATGTCGGATGGTAAAGAAGGTTTTCGATTAAAAACAATCAAATTAAGAGGTCAAATCAGTCAGGGGCTTCTCCTCCCGATTACTGCCCTCGGTGCACATGTTATTGATCTTGTTCCCGGAACTGATGTTACTGATCTGCTCGAAATCGTGAAATATGAACCTCCAATCCCTGCTAAGCTTGCCGGTGAGGTTAAGGGTCCATTCCCCGGATTCCTTAGTAAAACTGACGAGGAGAGGGTGCAAAATCTCCTTGATGAACTGCCCCTCTACAAAAATTCTCTTTTTTATGTAACTGAGAAGGTTGACGGAACTTCAATCACCATTTATCTTAAAGATGGGCAGTTTGGAATCTGCTCAAGGAATCTTGAATTAGTTGAAAATCCCGAAAATACTTACTGGAAAGTGGTAAGAGAACTCGACATTGAGAATAAACTGCGTAATCTGGGACGAAACATCGCGCTTCAAGGTGAGCTACTCGGCGAAGGAATCCAGAAGAATATCTACAAGTTTAAAGGTCAGACAATTAAATTTTTTGATGCATTTGATATTGATTCATATCGATATTTCGATCGCAAATCGTTTTTTGAGATCATGAATAATTTTGGTCTGGAGACAGTACCGGTGGTTTTTGATGATTTTACCCTGCCCGAAAGTATCGACGAAATTCTTCAGATGGCAAACGGAAAGTCACAATTGAACCCCGATGCCAATCGTGAGGGATTGGTGTTTCGCACAACCGATGATAAACGGTTTTCGTTTAAGGCAATAAGCAACAATTTTTTATTGCTTGATGAAGAGTAACTTTAATTAAATAGTATTTAAAATCAACCGGAGATTAAAAGATGAAAATTGGGATCCTGATAGAAACCAAAGAATTTGAAAAAGCATGGAACGCTTTCCGTTTCGCTGTGACTGCAAAAAAACAAGGACATGAAACAAAAGTATTCCTGATGGGTGAGGCAGTTGAGTGTGAAGGCCTGACTCACGAAAAGTATAATGTTGATGAACAATTTAAACTTTTTCAGTCCCTTGGTGGTGAAATCCTGGCTTGTGGAACCTGTTTAAAATCGCGACATCTTGATGATTCAACATCGTGCCCAATTTCCACAATGATAGATTGCTTAGACATGGTTACATGGGCTGACAAAACTGTAAGTTTTTGATCAAGATTTATGCTAACTGAATTCCTTCAGCCCTGACTCCAATTCCTGATGTATAGTTCGGTGTCAAATTTTCTTTTGCAACCGTTGTAGTTCATATATCTGATTTTCCCGTAAACGGGGCGTTCTGTCCAGGCACGGTCGTGAATACCGCCGATTGACCACGCAATACCGGTGTAGCCATTAGGATCTCTCCCGTCCAATGAGTACTTGTCGTTCAGATATATTGCAATATTCATTGCTTCTTCAGGACTTCCACTCCATTCAAGAATCTTTTTTGCCCAATACATTCTCATATAACCGTGCATTTTCCCTGATTTTACCATCTGCATCTGAGCAGCATTCCACAAATCTTCGTGTGTCCTCGCTCGCTCAAATTCTTCAAGTGAATATATAAACTCCCTCTCATCATTCCGGTGTTCGTTTAAGGTCTTTTTACCCCAATCTTTTAGTCCTTCAAAAGAATCATATTTTGTGTTAAAATAGCAGAAATTATCAGATAACTCCCTCCTTACAATCAGTTCTTCGAGGAAAGCATCTTTCGCCTCACTGTTTTTAATTCTTGTAAAAGCTTCAAAGGCTGCGCGCTGTGGTGCAATTTGTCCAAAATGCAAATAGGGTGAAATGTCCGACTGATACTCCTCCGTGGGATCATTCCTCTTTTCGTTATACTTGTCGATTTTTTTGATCAGGAATTCCTGCAGCTTAAGTTCAGCCGCCTTTGAGCCGGGTGTAAATTGGGCACTTTCCTTCACTGAAGTGTCAATATGAAGACTTTCTGCTACTGCCTTCCAATCTACCATTTCGCGCATATTTTCTTTTACAATCGGCTCTGATAGATTTGGGAATGAAGTTAAAAATTCAGGCAAAAGCCTGTGGATTTTTGGTCTTATGGTATAAGCTCCAAATTCTTCCTTATCAGAAACATGAAGTGCAGGAACAACATTGTGGGCATCCACTTCATAAAATGGAATAGTGATATTTTTTGCGACATCCCTTTTCCAGATTCGTTTAATCTTCAACGGATCAAAATCTGCTACAAGTGTTGAAGCGCCTGACTCCTTCAGGAATGCCGGCAAAACATCTTTTGGCTCACCCGAAAGCAGCTTAAAAGGGATATGATAGCCACGGAGTCTTCTCTCGGTTTCGGCAAGCCCCTTTAACATAAAACTGTATTGCCGTTCAGTTGCCTCCATAAATTCGGGCAACAATGTGAAGACCACCATCAATGGAAGTTGCCTTTTATCCGCAATTTGAAGTGCGTAAAGCAGTGCCCAGTTATCTTCTGCCCGCTGATCCCGACTCATCCAATAGACCACCACACCCTTTTTGTTGGCTCCATCCTGAAGCAGTCTTATTCTTCTCTCATCAACAACAATCTGTTTTAACATTTGAGTCTCCCGGAACTGTCTTATTCCGTTGTCTTAACTTTTTTGAGTAAATTTCGTTTTTACTTACATAAATTTCCCCATAATGCAGCACTTTGAAGATAACTTTTGGCACTACCAAAATAACAAACTATTTTGTGAAAACATCCCCATAGAAGAAATTATTTTAGCAGAAGGCTCCCCCGCCTATATTTACAGCAAAGCTTCGATTATCAAAAGATGCAAAGAATTCACAAACGCCTTCAGTGAAGTGAATCATAAAGTGTTTTTTGCTGTAAAATCAAATTCCAACCTGAATGTCATCAGAATAATTTACAATATGGGCTTTGGACTCGATGTAAATTCGGGGGGCGAGTTTACCCGTGCAATAAGAGCCGGAGCTCATCCCAGTCGGATGATAATGACCGGTGTAGGCAAAACCCTCGATGAGATCAGAATGGCAGTTGAAAATGACATGCTGATGATTAAAGCTGAATCGAAAGAGGAAGTTGAGCAGATTAATAAAATTGCCGGCGAACTTGGGAAAATTGCCCCCGTGGCTCTCAGAGTTAATCCCGATATCGTAGTTCAAACTCACCCCAATATCTCAACTGCCAAAAGTGGTGTGAAGTTTGGAATGGACCCCGCCCCTGCAATGGACTTATACCTGAACAGAGAAAGATATCCAAATGTTGAATTTACCGGTATCGATGTACATCTCGGGTCACAAATTCTCTCTTTTGACCCTTATTTTGTGACGCTAAAAAAACTCCATACTTTTGTAAAAAGATTGGAGGAACATGGACTTAAACTCAAACATATCGATCTCGGTGGTGGTTTTGGCTCCCCTTATCATGGAGGTGACAGGTTTCATATACAGGAATTTGGAAAACAGGCAGCTCCTTTAATGAACGATTTTGGCTGTGACATCTTTTTTGAACCGGGTAGATTTTTAACTGCAAACTGCGGGGCAATAGTCAGCAAGGTCTTATACACAAAAGAAAGTGGGAGCAAAAACATCGTAATCCTCGATTCATCGATGACTGAAATTTTACGACCAATTCTCTATCAAAGTTATCACGACATTTTACCTGTCGAAAAAGACGATAATCGCGAAAGAATATCTTATGATGTTGTTGGTCCAGTCTGCGAGTCAAGTGACTATCTTGCAAAAGGAAGAGAACTCCAAAAAGCAAAACCGGATGATCTTTTGGCATTAATGTCTGCCGGTGCTTACGCCTCAGTGATGTCTTCAAACTATAATGTCAGAAGAAAGCCACCCGAAATCATCGTTGACGGTGACACATGGCATGTAACACGAAGTCGAGAAACTTACGATTATCTTCTCTATGATGAGAGGGTAATTGATGACTTGACCGCTATACCCTGAATTTGTTTAAATTGTATCTGTGATATTCAATAAAATTGACAATAACAACCGGTAAAAAATGAAAAAATTCCTTTTGATCCCAACGATTATCCTTCTTTTAGTCACCGCTCAGGGTTGCCTGCTCGTTGAAAAAATGAGATATGAGATAACAATTAATAAAAACAGTGACACTTCCGGCGTGGCAACTCTTTATGCAGAAGGTATCTATTCCGATGCTCCCGGCAAAAAAGAACTCGAGCAGGATACAACAATCCTTTGGGACATCTATTTCCAAAAAGATGAATTCCTTGGTTACATGGCAGAATTTGGGAGAAAAGTTATAGGCACAGAGTTGGATGTTGTCAACAAAAAACTCTCCGGTTCCGTTAATTTTTCTTTCACCTCGATCAGAAATGTGGAATCGATACAGTTTGATGGTGAATACTACTACTACACAAGTATGAATAAGGATTCGGTAGGATTTACAAACGGCACCCTGATTAAAAAGCCGGAATATACCAGAATAATTTGGCCCAAAGATGAAAAAAATCTCATTTTTGAAATGGTCAGCAAAAAACCTCAGACAAAAAAAGACCTCATCCCTTTCTTTGAGAAAAAAATGAAACAATGAGTGAAGTCCACTCTCAGATGACTAAATGAAATTTATAGAAGTCGCTTTCCCGCTTCCCGTTGATTCCCTCTTCTCGTATGCAGTTCCCATGGATTTGTATGACGAGGTGGAAATCGGGAAACGGGTGGTGGCACCTTTTGGACAAAGAACCCTGACCGGATTTATCGTCTCCATTAGTAACAATCCTCCCGAAACTGAACTTGATAAAATCAAAAAAATCGTCAGAATTCTTGACAAACACCCCGTTTTTGACGAAAAAAA
Source organism: Ignavibacteriales bacterium (assembly GCA_016707285.1). Classification (GTDB taxonomy): domain Bacteria; phylum Bacteroidota; class Ignavibacteria; order Ignavibacteriales; family Ignavibacteriaceae; genus UTCHB3. The sequence goes on along the minus strand of JADJIA010000003.1, from coordinate 12,107 downwards.
ACTAAAGTTCTTTACATGGCTATCATCCTATTATCTTAGTTCACTTGGTGAAGCTCTAAAACTTACCGATCCCTATGGCACTTCAATACAATCGGAAAAACAGGTATTTTCGGACAAAGAAACAGTCTCCAAATTCATCGAAAATGAAAAAAAACCGGAACACAAGCCGTTATAAAGTGATGGAACTGCTCCTCAAAAAGGACAGATATACCTTAAAACAATTGCAAAATCTGACAGGAGTAAAATCAATTCTTGTACCACTTAAAAAGATGGAGCAGGAAGGGATTTTAACAATTGAAGATGGACTTGCAAAACCGCGTGTTAGGACCAAAACTGAACGATTTGTAAAACTTGCTCTTCCACTTGAAGAGATTTATGCCATTATCCCCGAAATAGAAAAACGCTCTCCAAAACAGGTTGCACTCCTCCTGAAACTCGCTTCATTTCGTACAAAAGAGGCACCTACAGCAAAACTTCTAAAACTGGCTAACATTTCATCTTCCGCGCTCAATTCCCTTGAAGAAAAGGGGCTTGTTGAATTTTATGAAAAGGTTGTTGAAAGGGTTTATCAGGAGACTTATACCGAAACCCTTAAAGATATTAAACTTACCAAAGCCCAGGAAAATGTAATTGAAGCCGTCTCCGAACATATCACCACCAAAAATTTTAAAACATTTTTACTTCATGGTGTCACCGGAAGTGGTAAAACTCAAGTTTACATTGAACTCATTAAAAAAGCTTTAAATCGAGGCGAAAATTGCCTTTTACTTGTTCCTGAAATCTCCCTTACGCCGCAGATGACCGCCAGATTAACGATGAATTTTGGTGACAAGGTGGCTGTAATCCACAGCAGGGTCTCCCCGGGTGAAAGACATGATGCATGGATGCGGATCGCTTCCGGTCGATGCAAAGTTGTGACTGGAGCAAGATCTGCTCTGTTTTCACCGATGAAAAATATCGGATTGATAATTGTGGATGAGGAACATGATTCAAGTTATAAACAAGCTGAATACCCTCCCAAATATCATGCAAGGGATGCTGCAATTGTATTGGCGAAGGAGTGCAACTGCCCTGTCGTCCTGGGCTCCGCAACTCCCTCTATCGAATCGATGCACAACACAAAAAATGGGAAATATACTCTCCTGGAACTGCCCGAAAGAGTGGATGGAGCAAAACTTCCAAAACTTGTTCTCGTAAATACTACCGAGATGAAAAAGAAAGGGGAAATGGAAAATGTGTTTTCAAAAATGCTCCTTTCTGCAATTGATGAAAGAATCAAAAAAAATGAAGGTGTAATCCTTCTTCAAAACCGAAGGGGATTTGCCACACAGGTTTATTGTGTTGAATGTGCCCACCTCGAAAAATGTGAAAACTGTTCGGTGGGGATGGTATATCATATTAAAAGCAACAACTTAAAGTGCCACTATTGTAATGCAATTAAGCCGATGCCCAAAGCATGCAGTATGTGTGGATCAAAAAACATAAAACTTTTTGGAACAGGAACCGAACGGGTTGAGGATGAACTTCAGGCTTATTTTCCCTCGGCTATTATTGAAAGAATCGACTCGGACACCATCTCCGAAAAAGGAAAACTCGGCGAAACACTTAACAAGTTCAGGGATGGAGAAATAGATATTCTGGTAGGGACTCAAATGGTATCAAAAGGACTCGATTTCCCCCGCGTAACTCTTGTGGGGGTAATTTCTGCCGAATCAAGCCTTTGGATGCCCGACTTCAGAGCCGAAGAAAAAACATTTCAAATGTTAACACAAGTAAGCGGAAGAGCCGGAAGAAGTATCCTTCCCGGTGAGGTGATGATCCAGACATGCGACAGCGGTCATCCATTGATGAAATTTATCATGAATAACGACTATCATGGATTTTTTGCGAGGGATGTTCAAAGCAGGGAATTCAGAAATTATCCACCCTTTGCCAATCTCTGCCTTGCAGAAACAAAGGATAAAGACCCCCGTAAAGCAAGTGAAGCTCTGATCGATCTTTATAAAGAGATGTTTAACTATAACAGAGCAGTTTCAATACTTCCCCCATCGGCAGCACTTCTTGCTAAAATAAAAAACGAGTTCCGCTTTCAGATGTTGATTAAAACTTCCCGAAAAGTTGATCCATCAGCATCAATCCTTAGAGACACCATCGCCCATGCTTACAAAATTTTCCGCCAAAAAGGGAAACACAAAGATGTAAGAATAATTTTTGATATGAACCCCTATTCGGTGGTTTAAGAAGAAGTCTGTTCTATTAGTTTATATGGGATTTTGTCACCGTGCTTTACCCCGACATTTCCTCTTTTGAATACCACCACAGCGTGCTGAAACCCGTCACTTTTACTGGTAACAGCAAAAACCGAACATTTATTATAAAATTTGCTTGAAAGAAACGAGACATACCAGTTTGGTCTAACGTTGTCAAGTATCAGCCAGGCTGAATCATCTTTGCCAATTGAGCCGATCTCATTAACAAGATCAAGTTTATTCATTACTTCAGTTCCGAGCTCCCCATTATAAGAATATTTTAACGTGAATAAAATTGCCTTCGGGGTATCCATAGTTTTTGGAAGGTGTTTTGGCAAGGTTAACTCAACATTTTTTAAAACCTCAAAATATATTTTTTCTTTAATATTGCCATCTATTAAATTCTTATAATCGGGGAAAATAATCTCAACTAAATCAGAGAAACGATCAACCGCAATGATTTTGATGTTTATTGGCCTGATAAAATCATCAAACTCGTTTCGTTTTGGTATAAAAAGTGTATCCACTTCAGGATACTCATCTATTATTGCCTTAATCTTTTCTGATAATCCTGATACTCTCTCTATTTTTCCAAATTCATTTAATGCTCCTGTAAAGGCAACATTTACCGGGGAGTACTCTGTTAAAGATCAATGAAAGCAGCGACATCGCCAGCGGAAGTTCATGTGACCTCCCCTTTACTTTTATCTCATCCACATAGGTATCAAATGCATCAAATAACAGAGGCTCATAACCGATAATCTGTTGTTGTGGTACAAAAAACTTTTGATCAGTGATGTTGTCGTTGATAAATTCGGAAATCATTCGGATTAAAACAGAAACCGATTTTCGATCTAACTGTGAAGGAGCGGACAGTTTTTCACGGCATAGTTTCATCCGATAAACAGCCCCTGCTTTTGAATCAGCTGAATATGTGGCAATCCAGGTCTCACCAATTTCCAGAGAAGCAATAGAAGAAAAGTTTCTGCATTTCCGAAGCTCCGATGTCACATCCTGAGAGGGATAAACCATCTGTAAAAAGTCTTTTTTGGTCTCCTCTTTTAACCTGCTTCCGCTGTTCCCGATAAGATATTCATCGCGAATCCTCAGGAAGAATTCCACTCTTTCCTCAGCTTCTTTATTTTGGTATTCGGAGATTGCAAAATTGAAGCCACTATTATACTGTCTGAATTTATTGATTAACCTGTTTAACTTATTCAGCATCGTAATTCTATTTAAATTTGACCGGTAATTCGAACTCTTTACCCTCAAGTTTGTAGCTAACCCGGAAACCACCGGTAAGATTATTGGCTATATTATCCGGAATAATGAAGTAGATTTGTTTTGAACTTAATTTACCCCCGCCAAAATCATGATAAGTGCCTGTAGATTTATCTCCTGTGAGTGTAATCCTTACATCAGAAATCACTCTGTTATCATCGAGCTTAAAAGAGGTAAATATAAGTTGCGGTATTTGGTTTTGAACCGTGATGTTTACTGAAATATCATCGAATTTATTAAGTAGGAGCTTCCGGATTTTTCCGGCAGAGCTAAAATTCATTCTGTCCGGACTTAGAGCATGCATAAATGAAACTTGAGGCTCAGCCATATCCTTGAAAAGCCTGGCATATTCACGGACTGTAAAATTACAGTGTCAAAAATTGAAATCTTTTTGTCCTCTTGTACCAGATCCGCCTCTTTAAACACTTCTTGTGCATATCCAAACAATTCTGCTTTTAGACTTTCATTAAATTCAAAGATGATGGGATCGTTCGGGTCGTTATCGCCGAGACGAGTATAATCAGGCAGGGGTTGCAATTCCCCCTTTTGATCGGTTTTAATCAGAAATTTTGCGAATTCATTATTTATTTCACCATGATAAAGGTCTAACTTCTTACGCAGAATATTTGTGACCTGAAATGGCAAAACTACAGATTCCGAGTAGTAAACTTCATTTTCAGGGAGAATAACATCTGTGTCAGTTGCCAGATAGGTTTTGTTAGAAATCGGCATCACTCTAATGTCGTTACCGGTAGCTGATTTCTCCGGTGATGATAAAACCACAAAACGATAGTCCTTTCCGGAGATGCCCCATATTTGGCCCGGCTTTATCTTTTCGGGATGATGATCAACAGCAGTTTGTGCTTTTTTAACTAATTCTTTAAATTTATTGAAATCAGGCATTGTCTTTTGGTTATTCATAATTTTCTTATCTTTTTTGTCCATACCTTACGCTCCTTTTGACACGATTTCGGGACATATATTAAACATATCTATTTTATCCCCTTTAAATATGATTCATATTCTACTTCCATTTTACCCATAATTTCGTTTTGAAAAATCGAGATAACTTGATCACGACTACGGTTTATCAGCAATGCAGCCAATTCATCAATCCATTGTTTTATTACACTTCTTGTTGAATTCCCTGCTCTTGCACTTGTGTAATATTCCACATTTTTAGACGCCATCCCGGTAAATTCAGCAATTTCTTTTGAAGTTTTGGTCGTCATTGTAAGGTAAAGAAGTTTAATAAATAATTCTTCCCCTAATTTTTCATTCTTTGAAAAATCTTCGATTCTCTTCATTATTCTTTCTGTAAACAATGAGATATCCACCAATTCATCTTGCATCAATTGTTCATCAGGTATTGGTATTGGGGTAGATGGGTATTCACCTTCTACATCTTCACCATCACCTCCATCAAGGCTCAAGGTAATATCTTTTTCTCCATACAGATAATTCACTATTTGGTTCAGTAGTAAACTTATCTCAACCGGTCCATCAATCTCTTTTAATAAATCCAAAACAAAATCTTCATTTAACTTCTCATAGTTCGGTGCCAGGTCATAAATATATCCATAAATGGAATACTCATCAATTGAATCCCCTTCGAGACCCGAATTTACCGAGACCCTAATGTTGTTAGAGTAGATTTTCCCCAAGTTTTCTAAACTTTCTAACATCTCAGCATATGTTTTTTTCTGAAAAACCTTATATGCATCAGATTTGCTCCCAAAAAGTTTCTTCAATCCATTACGAATTGTTGTATCCAGGTATGCCTTGGGTTTATCCGGAATTCCATTACGCCTTATTGTAATTAAAAGCGACTTCAGGATGTCCTCTGTCAGGTCGGATACCATCTCCTCATTATACCTGTATAGTGTTCTCTTTGCCGCAGTTTTGATGGATTCCTGAAATCCTTGATATGCCAATTTCTTTTCGGCTGAAGTCAGTTCTTGTTTCCCATCCAACCAAACGAAGATTAACCGGGATATCTCTTCCTGATTCATTTTCTTTCCCATTTCATTCTCCCCATTCCAAATTATTCATTTTATTTCTTAGTTCGGTCTTCTTTTGTCCAGTTAACTCAAATTTCCTGGAAACAAGTGTACTATACTTAAAATATTGTCGATATTTGAGGAGGATGTAGCATTCACGGTCAATACCGGTGTCGGATGTGTCGAGGTGTACAGTTTCATTTGGGAACCTCTCAAAACTTCCTGTACTGCAGGGGTACCAGCCGGTTTGGAAGCGATTGTTTTTAGTGGGAGGTGACCCTACAACTCCGGGTCTGAATTCTTTAAACGAGGAATCGGGCCTATTGCCGTCAAAAGAGACAAGTTTGTCGGGTACAAGATGCCCCGTACCAAACTGTTGAGAGTTTATTTTATTAATTTCATCATCATCTGCCCCATAGGGATAATCAGGGTCATGCCCGGGGCTCTTCCTGAATTTTTCAAATAGCGGGTAATCCTCATCGATTCCACGAAATTTTATAGCCCTCTTTTTCCTGTCATCTTTTTTATTCATAACTTCCTGCCTGTTAATTTTATTGAACTAAACAGCCGAATTTATCCCCGCAAAAATGCATAAACTCTTAAAATAAACTAACAAATTTTGATGATATAATCTACCGGAATTTTCTATTTCTTTTTCCTTATCGAGTGCATTACATTCCTGAGTGCTGTCATGTTCCCGGCAATTATTCCATTGATTCCGTCGATCTCTTTTTTGTAGCCATAAACCGATTGTCCCCCAAAAATTAATCTGATATTCTTGGGCACCAGGATTCCCATTTTTTGTATATCAGATGAAAGAATTGGATCATCATCAGGATACACTATACTTAAAGCTATTGCTTTTGCGTTAACTCGCAGTGATGCAGCCGCTATATCTTCCGCAGGAAGGTTTGAGCCAAGATAAATAGTTTTCCACCCCTCTGATGCAGCAGCAAATGAACTCATATACGCTCCAAGATCGTGCAACTGATTAACCGGGGAGCAAATCACCATAACCGGAGCTGAGGCGTGTATCGAAAACCCCGACTGAATCCCTCTTAAAAATCTTTTAACAGTCTCAAGTGCCAAATGCTCATGTGCCGGTCTCAACTTGCCGACCCGCCACAAGTCACCTGTTTTGTGCATCAATGGAGTGATCACCTTGTCAAAAAGTTCGATTGGAGTAAACTGGAGTGATGCCTTAATCAATTCTGCTTCAAGCCGTTGTGAGTCATACTCCTCGATAATCTTAACACACCTGACAACGATATCGCCTTCATGACGGGGTTGAACATCCGGCAAGTGCGCCATCAATTCGGGCTGACCCAACATTTCTTTAAGACGGGATCCCGACAATGAAGCAATATTCCCGATTGAGTAACCCTTGGAAGTAAGCAGTTTTAATAACTTTAATTTCTCTACTGCCTCATCAGAATATACCCGTCGGTTTGTACCTGTCCGGGAAGGCTCAACGGCATTATATCTCTTTTCCCATGCCCGAATTAGATGGGACGAAAGTCCGGTGAGCTTCGAAACTACATTAATTGGATATTGAATTGAATCTTTCATATACGAAAATTACGACACTTCTTCGAAATAATCAAATTGTGTTTAACTTTTGTTGATATTTTTTGTCTTAGGAACTTAATTTACTGTCGAAGATGTTTTAATATTATGATGGGTTTAAAATCTCTCCCGATGCTCCGGCGATGGTGTCAATTGTGAATATCTGATGAATGAATGATTAAGTAAGGACAACAGGCCGGAGTGTCATTTATTTTGAACTCCGATGTGAAGTGAAATGAGTAAAGAGGCTGACCCTGACGGGATCAGCCTCTTCTATTTTAAAGCGAGTAGTCGTAAGGATGGCTCCGGGGTTTCATCATCGATCCGGTCATCAAAGAGATGATAACCAAAACTGCAATTACTACAAGTGAGACAATTATCGATATTTTCATCCAACGGAAATATTTCCCGAGACTCTCGAGCGCACGGTATTCCTCTGCCTCATCACTAAACGCCGAATAGTTCTGAAAATGGTCGCCGGCTTCCTTCGCTTTCATCCCGGTTATTATCATTATAACTCCGGAAATAATTCCGGATATCGTCAGACAATTGATAACACCCAGAACAATGTTCAAAACTCCAACTACCTTGGAATCAGCTCCTAATTTACTGACTATACTTTTTGCGCGATAATCTGTTTCCATCTCAGTGACCTCCCATCTTTACCATTGCGCCAATGAGACTCATTATCACTCCAAACAGGAATATCAAAGAGAGAACTGCAACAACGATTCCTATTATCATCAATACTTTAATTATAAAAAAGTGCTTTTGATAATTCTCGTAAGCCATCAGTTTGTCGTTCACCTCTGAAGAAAACATGAATCGTTCTATTTGAGATCCGCCTTCTTTTGCCCTCATGCCGGAAAAGATTATCGGGATACCAAACGGGATTCCCACTATCGTAAGACAGGTTAAACCACCTGCTATCATCATCATTACTCCAACAAATTTTGAATCCGATGATAGTTTCGACATTATATCTTTGAGTAAAAAATCATTTATCATAGACAGTATTCCTTAATTGAAAATAAAATCAATCGTTTGCAGTATTTGGATAAAATAACCCAAAACCACAACTGAATTTCTCCATTTTTATGGAGAATTACAAGAAAAATGAAAAATAATTTAATTTTTTAAATAGGTGTTGACAGCAATATTAATTTTGCTTATATTTGTAGCTCATTTTGAAATTGTTTTGTAAAAACATTTCAAAAAGGGAACATTCCGCGATAGCTCAATGGTGGAGCATTCGGCTGTTAACCGAAGGGTTGCAGGTTCGAGTCCTGCTCGCGGAGCCGACAAAATTACCCGTCCTTGTGGCGGGTTTTTTGTTTTAAATTCACTCTGAGCATGTTACCTGACTCACACAGATGCCCCTCCAACTTGATTCCCACCAATACTTTTGTTAAATTGATTTTGAGTTTGTTAAACAAAGGCAAATTCTCAAAACCTGTCTATGATCAACCAATCAAAGAATTTTTATACAGTTTGAAGACAATAAAATTTTTATCCATCATTTTAGTTTTCTGCATCCTCCCTGCTAAACCACAGAACTCAACAATCACTGATAACACCTTTTATCTTCCCCGTTCTCTTAAATCAGGTGAAGTGACCCACAATATTGGATTGAGTTCAACAAAACTTCCCGAAGATGTAATTGAAACCGATGATTCTTTTTTGTCTCCACTGTTCACATATCGACTAAAAGTGGGAATATTAGACAATCTTCTTGCCGAAGGTTCCTTTGAATCAAATATTGTTACCTTTAGTTTTGCCTCAGGTCTCAAATGGAATCATAATTTTGGGGATATCAGGTTGTCAGTGGGGACGGATGTGGCATTCTGGTTTGGGCGACTAAAAAGTTACGGTTTTGATACCGGAATAGATGGCTGGAATTTATCACCAAATATCACACTCGGTTATACTTTCCCCAATTTCAGCGTCAGTATAAAATCTGAAGTTATGCTTATTTTAACTCAGTCCACCCGGAATGGAGATGTTCATACACTAAACACTTATCGCACAATGGCTGGTTATTCTTTAGCTGCTTATATCGAGCAACCTCTTTGGAAAAAGAATTTTGTTGTAATCGGATTCAAAGCAAATTATGCCCGATTCTATTACCCACTGTGGGCAGGATTCTCAACCTTCGACCGGTTTTTTTTCCTTCCTGAATTTGTTTTTAGTTTTAATTTATGAAAAAGTTTACTCTGATTCTTTGCGTTGGCGTCCTCATGCTCCTTTCATCCTGCGATAACGGAGTTGAAGTTCTCCAACCGATTGTTGACCCTTCCGGCGTTCTTGCAACAACGGACCCCGTACCCAATAAATCAAAACCCTGGATGGAAGGAATTTATACAGTCGAATCCGGAAGCTCAGTTTTTGGGAAACAGGTGGTCTTAAAATGGAGCAATGACAATTTATCCATTTTTACTTCTAAAAATGCAGGATATGCCGTTTTAAAAGGGGGTGAAATTGATTCTGTCTTCTATTTTGAAGGATACTGGAGATTCAGAACAAGCACGGAAACAGGTGTTTTGAGCCTGCAAATTTCCAAATCCGAGGGAGGAGCAATACTTACTGCCAAGGATTCAACAGGCGGAGAAATAGTCTTGAGGGGTTCTTTTGGGAACGGCACTCAACCAGGAAATGCAGAAGTTATCCTCCGGTTTTTGAGACCCTTCAGTGATTTTGTTAAACAGAATAAATTTTACATCCTTGCACACAGAGGTGGAGGCAGAAACTCAGACTACCTTGGTGTTTCGGAAAATACTCTCCAGATCATCAAACAATCGGAAGGGTATGGCGCCAACGGCATCGAGATTGATGTAAAATTAAGCAGCGACGGTATCCCTTTTATTTATCATGATGATGATATTAATCTTAGGACTACTCAAAAAGGAGTTTTATGGGGAAATATTGAACAATTCACCTGGAATCTAATCAGCGCGTTTGTAACGCTGAAAAATGGTGAAAAAATCCCCTCATTAATCGAGGCTCTTGATTATATTATTGAAGAAACCTCTCTCTCATTTATCTGGCTCGACCTGAAATCTTCCCGAAATGAAATCCCGATAGTTACGGAAATAGTTCTTGAAATGCTTAAAAAGGGTTATGTCAAAAAAAGAGACCTCCAAATTGTTATCGGACTCCCCTCCGAAGATAAATTGAATAATCTTGTTAAAGTGAAAGATTTTACTACAATCCCGACTCTCTGTGAACTCGATATCAATTCGGTTCGAAAAGCAAATTCGAAATATTGGGCGCCAAGGTGGACTCTCGGAACTCAAACTCCGATTGTGTTGGAACTTCAAAATGAGGGGAGAGGCGCCTTTGTCTGGACAATTGACGATCCGGCTTTTATCGAAAGTTTTATCACTGAAGGAAAATTTAACGGGATGTTAACAAATTATCCATCACTTGTTGCTTATTATCATTATACAAGGTAGAGAATGTTAAAGTTACTTTTATTCCTTGTTGTAATCTCAATAAGCACTATTACTCCCCAGAGTAGAGACTCTCTCTATTCACTTAATCTGGAAGTTGGAGCGGGATATTCATATCACTTGACTGATTTAAATATGCCTGATGTAAATCTTCACGGATTTAATGGTACTTTAAGAATCATGTGGCAGCCCGAACATCTCTTGAGGATTGGGCTGGAGACGGGTTATCATCAATTGTATTCACTCGATAAGGTGATCAACCTCACCGGAATTGGGAGAAGTGAAGCGGAAATTTCGATGTTTTCAATCCCCGTACTTGCGGTTTTTTCAATGGTTGTTTTCCCACAAATGTTACCGGAACTTGAAATTAAATTCTCTTCGGGAGTCATGTTTCTGAATACAAGAGGCAATGGATTTGGATCGAAGGCAAGCAGTTCCCAAATAACACTTGGTTTCTCAGGTGCTGCAACATATTTACGCCCCCTAAATGAACATTTTGCTGTGGGTGCAGAACTGAAGTATTATAATTTTGCTAAAATAGATGATGGGAATTTGTCACTCCAATTCATTTTCGCTTATAAATTTATGCGTTGGTAAATTGTAAGTGGGACGCGGATCCGCAACGTCGGACAGGTACACGCAGATTTAACGGAGTATCGCAGATGGGGATGGTTACGCGGATTCCACGAATTTTCACAGATTTCACGGATTTTATGCGTAAGAGTGAGGAGGGGTAATCGTCCCGATTGCCGTCTGCAAAGTGATATAATTCAGATATTTTCCCCGGCTGGGAATATATATTCGTAGCTATCACGTATCCCCAAATTACCCTTACCCCGTGTGCGGGGTTATATTCATAGCTTAATTACCAAACCCCCAAATCGTCGTGAACCTTCTATAAAAAAATGCGGTTACACTTTCATGAAAAAAACACTTTTACTTTTGATATTTCTACCGTTATTTGTTCTCGCACAGGATGTTGTTCCATCTCTCAAAGAATTTGAGGACACAAAATACGAGATCAACAGGACGGGAATGCTTGTGCTTGGGGGATGGGCATTAGCCAATATTGTTTCGGGCACTACTCTCTCATTCACCACCAAGGGAGAAGCGAAGTACTTTAATCAATTTAACGCCCTCTGGAACACAGTTAACCTCGGTCTTGCACTCAACGGACTTTTCAACACCGGCACAGACTCCCTGTCACTCCTCAATTCAGTTACAGGGCATCAAACACTTCAAAATATTTTTGTACTTAATGCGGGTCTCGATCTTGCATATATCGCCACCGGTTTATTCCTCAAAGAAAAAGCCAAAAACTCTGATAAGAAGGACATCCTCACCGGGTATGGCAACAGTCTGCTTGTGCAAGGTGCATTTCTCCTCGTCTTTGACGCGGCAATGTATTTTATCCATCAGAACAATGCTAATGTAACCCTGTATCCACTTCTTGGAACTCTCACCGATCCCGGTGTCGGGCTTGGTATGAGGGTTGGGTTTTGAGGGGGGGGAATTGAAGAATCGATTTTGGGGTCCCAACCCAATCTCATATCAAAAATTTT
>JADJIA010000002.1 GCA_016707285.1 Ignavibacteriales bacterium | reverse complement strand
CAAAAAAATGCGAACCCGTATAGAATTCGCACTTTTTTTAATCCATTCGATTTTGTCATCATTTACATAAATGAATTATTCCTCTGAGATTGCATCGTCACCCTTTTTTTGGGTTTTAATGGCTTTCCGAAGGAAATAGACGAGAAACGAGATTATCACTGTCCAGGCGATTGCCATGGTAATAATTGCGGGTGTTTCCATAAAATTTTCAACTCCCGCAAAATTAGAAACCAATGATGAACTTTAAGAGCAGGGCTATCCCACCCACTATCAATGTTCCAAACATAATCATTGCGTAAAGTGATGAGCTCTCTTTTTTTTCTTTGCTTTCCATATAATTCTCTCTTTAAATATCAATTGAGTAAATACAAACACAACACCACAATTGTGTTGAACACAAAGCGGCATCTGCATTTGCTGCATGAATGATTGAATAAAGCTAATGAATTATACGGTGGGTGGAGCCTTGTTCGCGGGAAGTTGAACTGACGGAGCGGAGTAATTTCCGGTCGCCTCCGGGAGAACAATTTCTTCAAATCCGGGTACATTATTGATATCAACAATTTCCCATACATCGTGAATATCGATGGTCGAATGAGAAACGGGAGATATGTGTTTTGGAATTTTTGCGGATGTGAAGTAGTGGGCTTTGGGGTCAAGACCTCTGGGCTTAAAAGAAACGATTGAGGATGTACCTATCCCTGTACCACCCGCCATCGACAGGAGCGTGGTGAAGATATAGACATAAAGTACAAGCGTCCGGCTAAACCGTTTCACAAAAATACCTGAGATTAATTACCTAAATGTACAATTATTGTGGTAGATACGCAACTTGAGAAACTTGAGAACTTGAGAACTTGAGAACTTGAGAACTTGAGAACTTGAGAACTTGAGAACTTGAGAACTTAAAATTACAAAAAACATCCGTGAAAATCCGTGCTCAATCCGTGTCATCCGTGGAACTATCCCTCTACCGTGTAAATCTGTCTAATCTGCGTGTACCTGTCCGACGTAGCGGATCTGCGTCCCCTTCTTCCGTGTAAATCTGTGATAATCCGTGGAATCCGCGTAACTATCCCCATTACTGCATTACTGCATTATTGGATTATTGGATTTTCTAAAGATCCCCCACCGCACGCACAATCGCATCCCAAACTCCCAAGCCGCCGGCGCCGTTGGTCATGATCACAATTCCGGAGCCCTTCTTCCGGTTAATTTGGCTGTAACATTTAAAACCCGAACCATTGGCGCCACTGTGGTAGCAGATATCTCCCTCAAGAGTTGAATCAATCACCCAGCCGAGTCCGCGAAAAATATCAATCCCGGTTGATTTTTCCGGTCGAATCTGGGGGTCCCGGGTAGTAACTTTTATTTGTGGCGTGAGCATCTGATCTATAAATTCTGCTGAGAGGGCTTCTCCGCCGGGACGGTCGAGTGCCATAACATCGAGCAAAAACAAAGCATAGTCGATCGCCGAACAATAGAATGAATAACCGGCGTTGGCTCTTGAATATGAAGTTTTTCTGTTGAATTTTCCGAGAGTATCGTGGCCTGCGGCCAATCTCTCCTCAAACTCCGGAGAATATACAAAACTTGAGTTTTTCATTAAGTTTCGTTCAAAAAGAGTCTCTTTAGCCAATACTTCCAGCGATTTACCTGTAATTTTCTCCACAACTTTTTGCAGGTAATACATCCCTTCACCTGAGTAACTAAATTTAGATCCCGGTTCAAACTCAATGGGCAGATAACCGTTTTCTTCATCTTCCCCCGGTCTCCAGTTTGGCAAGCCCGAAGTGTGGGAAAGCAACATTCTTGCTGTGATCTTTTTTCTGAGTTCCTGCCCCTGGAATGCGGGATCGTCATAAATTGTCCAGACAGGTGAATCAAGTCGAAGATTCCCGGACTCCACCTGTTTCATAGCAAGATACGCAAACACCGGTTTTGTCATGGAGCAGGCTTCAAACATCGTCTCATCTGTAACGGGTTCATTTGTTCGTACATCCTTTACTCCAAAACCACGGGAATATACCATCTCATAATCTCTGAGGATAACATAAGAAACCCCGGGAACATTAAACTTTACCTGGAGTTCCGGGATCATACTGTCAACTTTGGCGATTATCTCGTCTGTGGATTTGATATCCTGTCCCTTGACAACAAAGCCACCAACCCATAGAACAGTAACAATAAATAGAATTTTGCGGAATTCAGGATATTTCAATTTCATTGGTTTTTCATCTCCTGAACCTCTTCAACACTGTATTTTCTGCATTTTTTATACTCTCCAAACTTTAATGTATCGGAAAACACCTCGGGCATTCCACCCGTGTGGAGGAAAATCACAGGCTCTTCTTTGTTTAGGACACCGGTTAAAGCAAGATCAAAAAGCCCTGCCATTGCCTTCCCCGTATAAACCTGATCAACTATCATCCCTTCAAGTCTCGCACAAACTTCCCCGGCATCCATCGCAATTTTGATATGTTTTGCATACTCTTCATGGTAACAGTCATAAACAAAAAACTCTGTTTTTGAGAGATCAGGATCGACATCGATCAATTTGGCACTCTCTCTGATTAATTCCCTTGTCCTTTTATAAATGTCCTCTTTTGTCCGGGAAACACTTATTCCATACACCTTCGCATTTGGTAAAAAGAGGGCTGCGCCCAAAACCGCTCCGGCGAGAGTTCCACACGATCCCACGGGACAAAATATCTGCACTTTGTCATCCGGAAGTTGGCTCTTCAACTCTTCCATGGCTTTTACATATCCAAGTGTTCCAAGCGGAGTTGAACCTCCCAAAGGAAGTGCATAAGGTTTTTTCCCTTCGACTTTTAATTCATCAAACCATTTTTTCTGAAGTGCCTCAAGGTCTTCATCCTCATCACTTCCGGAAATATATCTGATATCAGCCCCAAAAAGAGTATCAAGAAGCAAATTCCCCTTAAACTCGGTAAAATCTTTGCCTCCAAGAACCAGTTTGATATCAATTCCAAGTTTTCGGCATGCAGCTGCGGTCATCCTTGCGTGGTTCGACTGTTGACCTCCAACTGTAATTATTGTATCATACCCACCGGCAACAACCCCCGCGAGTTCAAATTCAAGTTTCCGGGCTTTGTTACCCCCCATCGCAAGACCTGTCAGGTCGTCCCTTTTAAATAGAAATGATTTTAGTCCAAGATGGGCAGCAAGTTTTTCCGCAGGTTCAAGGGGTGTGGGAAGATTTGCAAAATGGAGGCGGTTTAATTTTTCAAACATGATGATCTCTGAATAATAATTTAAATGTTTGTCAAAAATAAAAAGAAATCACCTTTGTTTCCCATTGTTTATTTTACAATTTTCCGCATCTTTGTCAGTTAAGTAAATAAAGAGTTTGTATGGAAGAGATGAAAGAAAAAGCGGAAAAACTTTTTGAAGGAATCAAGAGGCATACTGAACTTTCGCCTGCAGATGAAGAGAAGATTTTTTCGAGATTAACCCGAAAAGTGATTAAACGGAAACAGTTTTATCTTCATGAGGGTCAAATTGCGAAGTCTGCTGCATTTGTGGTATCGGGCTGTCTCCGTTCATATTCCATCGATGAAAACGGCTTTGAACATATTCTACAATTCGCTCCTGCCAACTGGTGGATAACTGATATGTACAGTTTTATTTCTCAAAAAGAGAGTTATCTGAACATCAACGCTGTGGAAGACTCTGAAGTTTTACTTCTTACACGAGTGGATCAACTTGATCTTTTTGATGAAGTTCCAACCCTTGAGAGATATTTCAGAATCATTACCGAAAATTCCCTCGTCAACAGTCATCGACGACTTTTAGACAACATGAGCCTTACAGCCAAAGAACGATATGGAAAATTTTGTCAGGTCTATCCCACTCTGATTAATACCCTCCCCCAAAAACAAATAGCACAATTCCTCGGCATCACCCCCGAATTCCTCTCCAAAGTCAGAAACGAATCCCTCCGAAAAAAGTAATCTCCCCGTTTTTCTGTATTATTTCATTTTGCAGATGACAATCGGGGACGATTGTCGCTCCTATCACTTACGATATTCCTCTGCGAAAATCCGTCTAATCTGCGTGTATCTGCGTCCCCCTCTCTGTGAAAATCCGTGTTAAATCCGTGGAATCCGTGGAACTATTCTCTTAATCTAGATTATTCTTTTTGCATAATCTGGTGCATTGGAACGGGGGTTGTCTGCATGGTAAATTTGTATAGTAAATTTAGAAAAAAAACGGACACAAAATCATGACACAGACAGTATTGCACAGAGCTTCCACCAGAGGAGATGCAAACCATGGCTGGTTAAAAAGCAGACACACATTTAGTTTTGCAAATTATTACGATCCGGAAAGAATGCACTTCGGAGCCATCCGGGTCATCAACGATGATATTGTTGCCCCCGGTATGGGTTTTGGCACCCACCCACATGACAATATGGAAATCATTTCGATCCCTCTCGAGGGCGATCTTGAACACAAAGACAGCATGGGCAATACTACAGTTATCAGACATGGTGATATTCAAGTGATGAGTGCCGGAACGGGTATTAAACACAGCGAATACAACAAAAATGATGACAGTCCCGTAAAATTTCTTCAAATTTGGGTTTTCCCTAACAGGAGAGGTGTTACACCCCGGTATGACCAGATAACTCTTAATACCGAAGACAGGAAAAATCGTTTTCAACAGATACTTTCACCTTCTTCGGAAGATGACGGAGTATGGATAAATCAAAATGCATGGTTCCATATGTCCGATCTTGACAAAGGGATAGCCCTTGATTATGAATTAAAATCTCCCGAAAACGGTTTATATGTTTTTGTACTCGAAGGTGATGTTATAGTTGATGGACAAGAACTATCAACTCGTGATGGACTTGGATTATGGGATACAGATAAAGTTTCTTTTACAGCAGAATCAAACACTTCCCTCTTGTTGATGGAAGTACCAATGAATGTTTAATTTTTTAAAATCAAATAATGGAGAACAATAAAATGGCAAAAACAAACTGGTCAATCGACCCAACACACTCAGAAATCGGATTCAAAGTAAAACATATGATGTTTACAAATGTCTCCGGAAAATTTAAATCATTTGAAGCAACAGTTGTAAACGAGGATGACAAATTTGAATCTTCAAACATTAGCTTTATTGCGGATGTAAATTCAATCGACACAAACAACACCGATAGAGACAATCACCTCAGAAGTGCCGATTTTTTTGATGTCGATAATTTCGCCAAACTCTCATTCGTTTCATCAGAAATTGAAAAAGTTGATGATAACAACTTTAAGGTATCTGGCGACTTCACAATTAAAGATGTAACAAAAAAGATTACTCTTGATGCTGAATACAGCGGTTTGATGAAGGATCCATGGGGTAACACCAAAGCAGGATTTTCACTCGCCGGAAAAATCAACAGAAAAGATTTTGGTCTAACCTGGAATGCCGCCCTCGAAACAGGTGGAGTTCTTGTTGGCGAAGATGTTAAACTGTTGTGCGAAGTTCAGTTGGTAAAAAGCTAATAAACCGTCGGGATCAAAATTAAAAAGGCTGCCAAAAATTGGCAGCCTTTTTTTTACCATTTTGTGTAACGGTACTCGTAATTCGTGATATCTTCTATATAACCACTCATCATGATAACTTCCCGGGCGGTAAGAGGCAGTCCGTCGGGTCCGTTCCGGTAATCAATTATTTTTGATATATTCTGATCTCCCCAACCGGCAGAAAGCAAAGCCCCATTTTTATCATAATTAAACTTTGTTGTAATGGGATCTTCAAACATCGGTGTCTCTGTTATTGTGGCAATTTTCCCCTCTTTTGTGAATGCATAAGAGTAAACAGAGGGAATAAGACTCATGGAAATCATCCGGTCCTTTTCATCAAAACTGAAGGAGAGGGGATGGCCTGAATCGGTAATCTGCTCAATAGACCCGTTTTTTCTGTAAATCACCTGGTAATTAACATCGGGAAGCCAGTCAGGCACTGTCATGATATTCTTAGACCTGATCGTCGTAACCTTGTCGGCATTGATGGTAAAGAGGAGTTCCCGTCCCCAGTCAACCTTTCCGGTTGTATCTTTGAGGTAAATAGTTGCCCCTGACATCAACCCAGATCCATCGTATAAAAAAGTCATTTCATAAAATGTTGTCTTCCCCTCATCCCGGTCATAGTAGAAATAGAAAAATTTTACCGGGTTACCGTTCTGATCGAAATCAATGATCCTGCGATTGTAGAAATAATGAATACCGGTTAGGCTTTTGTCGAAATTACTGTTTTCATCGGTGTTAGCGCGACCCGATATTTCCTCAAAGCTTTTTATCTTCTCTAAATTATATTTCTGAAAATCCACCGGTGTATGATAGTGCAAATACCTGTTGGTTACCCGCACCTGAAGAGCGTAAAAGAGGTTCGCATTTAACCAGGCTGTTTGGCTCTGGGCGAAAATCGAGAGCGATGATATCGTAATGAAAAGTGCTGTTTTTAGTTTCATTGATGCACCATTTTTAATATTTACTGATGACCGAGTTATTTAGAGTATTTAAACTCGAAATTCACCCCCCGGCGACTGCTTTTTGTATCGTATAAAAGCTTCGCTTTTGAAGGAAAGCCGTCTTTGGCGAGTGAATAGGTCATTTCCTCAAATATGAATGCATCTTTGTTCGATTTCACCGAGAGGAGATTCTCTTTTGAGTCATACTTATAAGTCATCTCCCATTTGTCGCCATATTCATCTTCTACAGATTCTTTTGTGATTACGCCGTTTTTATCGTAATGATACCGGATTTTTTTTGAGCCAAGCAATAGAGTTGCAACCCTCCCTTTTTCATCACAAGTAATAAAATCATGAGCATCAACTCCCGCAGTTATCTTTTCAAGGGATCCGTCACTACGGTAAACAAAGTTGTAGGAATTTGGCAGACCCATTCCTTTAAATTGTGGATCATCCTCGTATGTTATGGTCGAGAGTTTGCCTGCATTAACCGCAAACATATATTTTCCGGAGTAATTGATCATTTTTTTGGTTGTGTCTTGTGAAGTCATTGAGACTCCTGAGATTAAACCATCCTGACCGTAACTGATTGTATAATCCAACAGAAATCCATCCCATGAGTATGAGTAGTTAGAGAATTTAATTGGGTTACCGTTTTTGTCATACTCAACTATCTCCCTCCTGTCGATACTTTCAATTCCTTTGATATCAGGCAATGAGGGATCGGATATGTAGTCCAGACTTTGGATCACTTCCATCTTCTTGATTTTTGCAGATTTGATCTTTGCGGGATTGATCAATAGATGATAATTTGGTTTGTTAAAAGTAACATCAGCCACGAGCACATAAAAAATGGTGGAATTTAACCGGTCACTTTTCCCTTGAGGAAAAACAGCAACTGATGCACACATGAATATGAATAACAAAAATCTTTTCATTTGGCAGGTCAAACAATTATAAAATGTGTAAATCAAAAATATAATTTTCACTAATTTATAAAAACTGAATACCAAATTCAATAGCTCAAATGAGTCATTTTACAAAAAAAGGGAGGCTTGACAGTGCCGGGATTATCGATTTTTGTTCACAATTTTAGTGACATGTCAGCCGGGAATCATGAAGTCAGGTTTAATGCAATTGATCTCTCGTCCGGTGTGTATTTTTTCAGACTCGAATCAGGCAATTTCTCCTCGGCTATCAAGATGGTGGTGGGAAAATAAGCAACAGTTAATTTAGTCCCACCTGGCTGAAGGAATATGAACTTCAGAATTTCTAATATTGGAAATATGAAGTTGAAACAGAATTACGCAAGCAGGAATCATTCTTTTGGACTTTAGCTTACTTGGTTTAGGGCAAAAAAAAAACCCTTGACTTTGATAATAAAAATTGATAACATAAAGCCACATTATTTTACAGTTTGAGGAATTTATGAAAATTTGGTTAATTATTGTTTTTTGTTGTCTTACCCACATCGGGTTAAGTCAAACTGTCTGGGAAATTAATACGGGCAGGATAAAAGTCCCATTTGACAACAGGGGTGTAATTTCAGATGTTACGGTGAATAACAGTTCAGGTCTAAAGTTCGATGGCATTTCCACAATTTATTCAAATGGCTTTGCACTTTCAGGCTTTAATGGTTCAAATCCCTGGGCGAACGGGGTGATGTCCGCAGCAAGAATGTTGGATTTCCAACCAGGAAAGGCCGGCTCTGCTCCCGATGATCCAAAAAACAGACTTTTTGTCGTTTCACTTAACGATCCCCCATTTGGTGACAGTTGGCAGAACTGGCGTGACGCAGTCGCATCAGGTGCCCGTTTTTGGGACGGTGACAACGACGGTTTTTATAATCCCGTCGATTTGAACAGCAACGGTTCCTGGGATTTAACAGAAGATATGCCGGAGATAATGGGTGAGGTTTCAGTCTGGTGCATCTATAACGACGCGGTAGATACTTCGGTTAGAAAATTCAAGAATGTATTACCGCTCGGTATTGAAGTCATGCAAACCGTTTATGCTTTCCCTCACTCTGATATCCCTCAAATTAAAGACGCTGTTTTCTTCAGATATGAGGTAAAAAACACCGGTGGTGTCTCACAAAACCTTCAAGACATGATCTTTGGAATGTATTCGGATACCGATCTCGGTGATCCTGATGATGATTTGGTTGGAACCGATGTGGTGAGGAATTCAGCATACTACTATAACCGGACAGCAGATTTCAGATTCGGAAATAATCCTCCTGCTGTCTTCCATTCATTCCTTCTTGGAACTCCCGTCTTCATACCGGGTGAAACCTTCACTGATAACAACAATAATGGTATCTACGACCCGGGAACAGATATTCCGCTCGATAGTGCTGTGCTTCATTTTGGTAAACCCTTCATGAAACAATATGTTCCGGGTGCTAAAAACACAGGAGTTACTGGCAGCATCATGTTCCTTAACTCACATCCAACACAGGGAGATTTCCTTACTTCCGGCCAGCTCCGCAACTATATGGAAGGCAAAAAAACCTCGGGTGTTCCAATGGATCCTTGCAACTGGCAATGGGGTGAAGTAAGAGGAGGCATCCCTTGTGCAACAATTGATAACAGTTTGATTTATTCCGGCGATCCTGTAACCAATACCGGCTGGATAGATAACCATCTTGCTGACAAAAGAACCATCGTTTCTTCGGGTAAATTTGATCTTCCCGCAGGAAACACAGCTACTTTTCATACGGGTATAATCATCGGAAGAGGAACTGACCAGTTTAATTCGATTACGGTGACACAGGCTGCTTATGACACGATTTTAAATCGTGTTCAACTTGGTACGACAGATGTTCCCCTCGGAATTGAAGAATTCACAGGTTCTGTTCCATCACATTTTTCCCTTTCCCAGAACTACCCCAATCCTTTTAACCCCGAGACTGTTATCCGTTTTGCTTTACCCGTTGCAGGATACACAAAGGGAGTTGTCTATGATGTTTTGGGTAAGGAAGTGACAACTCTGTTAAATGGTGACATGTCAGCCGGGAATCATGAAGTCAGGTTTAATGCAAACGATCTCTCGTCCGGTGTGTATTTTTTCAGACTGGAATCAGGCAATTACTCCTCGGCTATCAAGATGGTGGTCGGAAAGTAAACAACAGTTAATTTAGTTCCATCTTGTTAAAGGAATATGAACTTCAGAATTTCTGGAAATTAACTTGTTTTGAATAAATATTATGTTTCTTTATAGAGGCTGCCAAAATTGGCAGCCTTTTTGTTGTGTATTTTAACCGTTTAGATTTAAATTGTGGTCTATTTAGTCCAAGGCAGACTAAGATAAAGCTTTCCCAAATCATTTAACTGACCGGGTGTTGGTTCAAAAAGATAGGTATATTTATTATCTGGCAGACCACCTCTTCCGATAAACCAGGCATAACGAAAAACATCACTTCTGTTTTCACAAATCGCCACCATCTGAGTCATCTGTTCTGCCTGTTTTGCATAACTGTTTATTTGAGGATTCCAGTTAGCCATCTCGGTTATCCAGATTTTTTTGTCATATTTTTTTAATCTGTCCAACTGAGCAGCCAGTCCATAATCATACCAGTGAAATGCAAGATAATCAATCTTGGGTGGCACTCCACCATTGTTCACTTTATAGGCAGTATAAAAGGCATCAAGCCACACAACGGGATCGGAATAATTTGTCATTGTTCCCCAATTCATTTGTGGACCCACAAGATAAATTGTCCTTCCCTGTGCTGCAAGATCGGCAATAACCTGTTCATACTTTGGCCAGTCGGCTGCCGCCTGCTGCGGGGTTCTGTTCGCCTGGTCAGTGAGATTGGGTTCATTCATTACCAACAGATATTTCACTTCAGGATGACCGAGGATGAAATTTTTAACTGCGAGAATATCGTTGCTTGAGGGACTTCCTCCCCAAAGCATAGGGATAAATTCCATCTCGTAGGCGGAATAATACCCCGTTGGTGCTGTTGTTGTATAAAACCAGTTATACCACCAGGAGACACCACTTTTCAGTGCTGCAAAGTCGCTGCTGTTTGTCAGGTTGTATGAAAGCCCCCTCTTTGGACTTTTTGTTGGAACCACAACACCGGGATCTCCGGGATCGGTTGGAGAACTTTCTGATCCTTTACATCCGATAAACAAAATAAAAAAGAGCAATAGAACAATTTTAACTATTGTTTTGCTGCCTTTGAAGTTTTTTCTCATCTCAATAAAACCATTTTTTTTGTTGAAATATAATTACCGGCAACCATTCTCACAAAATAGACTCCACTTGGAAGTCCTTTTGCGTCAAAAACAACAGAATGAAATCCTGATTCCATCATCCCGTTTACAAGTGTTGTCTGCTCTTCTCCAAGGGAATTATAAACGACAAGCTTCACCAGACCCGATTGCGGCAATGCAAAACGGATAGCCGTGGAAGGATTAAACGGATTTGGATAATTTTGATTTAAGACATATTCTGTTGGTAGATCCGCCGCTGTTGATTCAATCCCTGTCAGGTTGCGTACAATGTTAATGTAGTTAAAATTAAATTCCGGTCCTTCAGCCTCAAATCTCATTATGTGAACACCCGCTTCAAGTCGGATGCTTGTTGAGACAACATCTCCCCAGAACTGCCACCCGCCTGTTACAGGTACAGTCTTTCTACCTGTCACATTAATGCCGTCAATAGCGATGTGGTATGCTCCCCCTCCCGGAACAGAGGCTGTTCTGGCAGAGAAGTCATAATATCCCGTCTCGGTTACATTGATTGTATATTCCATCCACTCACCGGCTTTTATCCAGCCAACATCATATCCACTACCAACATCTCCACATCCTTCAATGTCAACTCCCTCATTTGGACGGAATGGAACTCCAACATTTTGAGGATCACTGTCATGATAAGCAACTCCTTCACCACCAAGATCAAATTCCTCAGCCTCAATTTTACCGGGAACAGTTTTTGGAGTTCCGATATAAGGTGTGCCGTTTCCATCCACAGTGATTACAATCTCACCAACACCGGTGAGATTTAAATTGTTTTTAACGGTAAGAACCGCTGTGTAAACGCCGGGTGTTCTGTAGACATGAGTTGTATCGGCACTGTATGCCATTGTGGAATCACCAAAATCCCAATGATAAGAAGTGATGGTGCCGTTTCTGTCGAAACTGTTACTCCCCTTAAACTTTACAGTAAGTGGAGCTTTCCCCTTTGAAACATCGGATATCGGAACTGCCACAGGCATACCCACACCTGAAGTGTCGCTGTTGAAAGATTTCATCGATCTTCCCGGGACCAACATCGAGTATCCATCTGAAAAATTAACAGTCACTGGACTGTTTCCCGGATTATAAGCCACATAAGTGTTTTTTTGTGAAGCCGAATTAAAGACCGCATAAGTTGGGATATCAGCAGTAACGGTGGTGTTGAGCCTCCCGATTTTCCTTAAATTCCCCAACCAGTGATAAGTATGCGCCCTTGATTCACCATCAAACTGCTCGTAATAAGGTTCGGCATAAAACTGATTCATGGCAAATTGTGGATCAGAAAAAGCATACCACTGCCAAATAACATCTTTCCATTTACGGGGTTTACTTCCAATTTCGTTCACCATTTCGGCGTAATTTATGTCGATATATTCAGGATTTCTTCCATGATATAACGAACCACCCGTCATTGGGAGAAAATTAATTCCGTGGATAAATTCAGGATCGGCACCAAACCAGGTGGAATGAACACCCTTACCACCCCAAACCATTCCCAATGCAGTTCTGGGATACGAAGAGGGGAAAACCACATTATCAATATCAAAAAAGTATTGTTCAATTGCAGCTCTTTCGTTTGCATAAAGATAAATCCCAAGATCTCGAATGGTATCATTTTGAGTTACAGAACCCCATAAAGCCACGCCATAAGCAAAATTCATCGATTCCGAGCTGGATTCCTCATTGTTTCCGTCGCCAAAATCTCCGTGACCTGCTTCCCACGAGTGACCTTCATACGGATCAAAACTTCTTAAAAAAGGAAATCTTCTGTCGTTCCTGTCCCAGTTCACACAATCTTTGATGAGCAGGTTGATCATTCCACCCCACTGCGATTCTAAAGCCCATTGAGGGTCGTATTGCGCCAAAGTTGCGGCAGCTACAATCAAGTACCCATAATGAAAATTATGGTCGTTGAGTTGATTATCCGCGCCATAGCCCGAAGGGTATGCAGAAAGAGTGTTCCAGTTGGCAATCCATGAAATCTCTGCTCCGCCGCCAACTGTTAACCATGCTTCAAGTCTGTTTTTAATCTGTTGAAGGAAGTGATCACGAGCAGCGGTTTTTCCAAGTTGATCGGCTATCCTCACAACATGAGCAAATCTGGCTATTGATTTCCCGTTTTCATAGATTGGTCCGGGTGAAAGTGTCTCCATCGCCAGAGAATCGATATAGGAACCCAAAATTGCGGGATTATAAATTCCTTCATCGGGGAAAGCGGGCAGGATACCGTTAAATTCGTTGGTTGTTGAAAAGGTATTCCCGTCAAATATTTTCATTTCACCCCTTACGGAGACATAAGAATATGAAGTGAGTGGGGCGTTTGTATTAATCCACTGATGTCTGAACAATGCAGTTAAAGTTTCATTAAGGTTCCCCGCTGCGCTGTCTTTTAAGACGGTTTGATAACTAAAATTGGTGATAACTTCGGCGTTTTGTTTATCATAATTCCATGATACGGTACTGTTTGTTACAAAAGCATAAGCCCGTTTTCTGTAATATTCCAGGGTTGCGGGGGTGTTATCGGGTAAAATCGCTACGGAAAGGAAATCTTTTCCGTTTAGGTTTGATACAAATGTTGTGGTGCCCGTCCAGACCGAGCCTGATGGTCCAAATATACCATAGTGTCTGCCGGCAACCGTTAAACCAACCACTCCGTTTGAATTTGACCAGATCACGGGAGTCTCTTTACACACAACTTTTGCATTGCCACCGGCGATGGTAAAAAATGCATATGGCAAACCGTGACCAATAGTGGTTTTCATCGATCTGACCCCGTCATTCCACGATGCTGTTACTGTCCAGTCACCATACCCTTCAACGAGCGTTCTTGATGAATTTAATCCCTCAACGCCAACAGTAAGTTGCTGTTGATATGGGTACAGGTAATCTGCTGCTGCAAAAACAGGATCTTTTGTATATCCCATTCCCAATCCATCGGCTCCCGCTTTTACCACGAGGGGTAAAACATACAAAGTGTTTGAATGTTGACTCCCATAAAATGGAAAAATCAGGCTGCTCCACCAATCGTTGGTTTGAACAGGCTGATTAAAACTTGTAGATACTTTTGGAACTACGGGAGAGCCTTGTGAGGATGATGGACCAACAGCTCCGGAAGGAAGTACAGTGCTGTAACTGCCATTCCCCACCTGAACAGACTGCCCATTAAGATTTGTGCTCTGAAGAAAAAGGAGCATAATAAAAAAAACAAACAGTCCGGGTTTGATCACTCTCAGACTCATATAAACTCCTTTTCATAGTGTATTTAATTAAACGAATTCTCGAGTACTTGAGTACTTGAGTGACGCTATTATACAATACTAAAATCACTCAGGTACTCAAGTACTCAGGTACTCATTTTAGCAGAAGCATTTTGCGGGAGGAGATAAAATTACCGGCTTCCATTCTGCAGAAATAAACTCCACTTGGAAGATTTGCTGCATCAAAAGAAACTGAATATTTACCGGCACTCACCTCACCATCAACAAGCACCGATACCTTTTCACCAAGATTGTTATAGACACTAATATTAACAAATCCGTCAACAGGAAGTGAATATTTAACAATGGTGGAGGGGTTAAACGGATTTGGATGATTTTGGCTCAGATCAAATTCAACCGGAATTTGAGTTTCATCTTCAATATCTGTCGAGATTAAAGTGAAATCGATATTGCTGAGGTTAAAATTACCGGTGTAAAATCTCAGGGTCAGTTTGTGGGTTCCTGCAGTAAGATTGATATTCTCAAGAATTACATTTTGCCAGTTCTGCCAGCCGCCCGTTGCAGGGATATTAACAAAACTTACCCCTTGTCCGTCAACAAGCACAAAAATTTGTCCACCGGCACTTTGGGCAGCAACATTAAAAGCTGCGCTGTAAACACCACTCGTCTGAACCTGAACGGTATAAGCCAGCCACTCATTATTCTCGATCCAACCGACATCAAATCCGTTGGACGAAAAATCGCTGCACTGTTCGATATCAACGCCATCATTTCTGTAGTTGTATCCGGAATTATAGGTGGTTCCATTATTGGTGTTTTGGAATGCCACATCCGAATAAGCCACTCCCTGTTTTCCCATGTCATAATTGGGTGCGTAGATAGTTCCCGGAATCAGATTTTCTGCAAACGGGACTGTTACGGTTGAAAAAGGTTGATTGAACAGAGCATAAACATAATCTTTGTTGTAGGTGCACATCTCAAGTTTAAGTGCGTTTGCCTGTGCCATCAGAGCAC
This sequence comes from Ignavibacteriales bacterium, assembly GCA_016707285.1. GTDB lineage: Bacteria > Bacteroidota > Ignavibacteria > Ignavibacteriales > Ignavibacteriaceae > UTCHB3. The sequence goes on along the minus strand of JADJIA010000002.1, from coordinate 121,030 downwards.
CCTGAGCATAAGTTGCTGTTGGTCTCGACCCTGATCCATTCCAATAGTTCAAAAGTGTTTGATAAAGTGGCGAAAGGGTCGCTGAAAGAGGTCCTGCAATTGACTTGATTTTTTTGTGAGGCCAGGTAGCCCAGCCGATATTGTTGTTATGCATCAATTCCACAAAATCTGAAAGCCACTGATTTGAGTTTTCACCGGTTTCACCAAGCCATAAAGGTCTGTTCGAATTATTGCGAAGATCGAGCAAATACTGAATTGAACCCGTGTTGTTTGTGTTCCAGTATTTATGAAAACTGTAAACCATGTTTGCATCCCAGGGGGGAGTTAATCCCGCAAAATCGGTTGCATACCAGTTACCTTCAATATATAGTATATGGTTGGTATCAACTGCCCGGATGGTGTCTGTAAGTCTGATATAAAGATCACGGAGAGGAACATTGTTTGTCCCAAGGTCCCATTTGGGCTCATTAAGGAGGTCGTAACCACCGATCCACTCTTCATCTTTATATTTTTCAGCTAATTTCCGCCAGATTTTCACTGTAAGGTCTTTGTTCTGTTCACTCTCCCACAGGGAAGGAAAAGCAGGGTTATAGTCGCTTATCCCCTGATCACTCTGCCCGCCCGGGGCTCCGTGCATATCCAGGATTAGATACATCTGATTTGCTTTACACCAGGCAAGGAGTGAATCGGTATAATCAAAACCTTTTTGTAAAAAGACGGGGGGATTTGTGTTGGTGGCAAAAAGATTGTAGTGGAACGGCAACCGTATTGAGTTAAAACCCCAAGCTTTAAGAGAATCAATATCAACTTTTTTTACATAATTGTTTCGATAAGTCTCATAAAAAGTTTCAGTGTTTTCTTCACCAATCAAATCAGTGATTTTCGCTCTGATTTGCCATTGGGCATTAGCAAAGGCTGCAGTATGAAGCATATAACCTTCCTGGAGCAACCATCCGCCTAATCCCACACCTTTGAGAATATAATTTTGTCCAACTCCGTTAACAATATTTTTTCCGGAGACTTTTAAAAACCCCTGGGCAGCAAGGGGCATAGCCAAAACCAATATTAATACTACCCGGGGGAGAACTTTTACAAATAAATTCATTTTATTTCCCGCCACCAAATACAAGATTGAACCTGGATTTAAGATCACCAACCGTTACAACAAATTCACCCAACTCAACTATTCTGCTGTTGGAGGCACCGATAAATGACAGGTGCTCCCAACCAAGAGTGAAGTGTACTGTTTTGCTTTCACCGGGTGCAAGTTCAACTTTATCAAATCCTTTTAATTGTTTGTTTGGTCTTGAAACTGTTCCAAAAAGATCGGTGAGATAAAGCAGAACAGATTCTTTCCCTTTTACATTACCTGTGTTTTTTACAGTTACCGACACTTTTAACTCTTCGTTTTCAGTAATTTTATCAGCACTTAGCTTCAAATCAGAGTATGTAAACTGAGTATAACTTAAACCATGTCCAAATGGATAAAGTGGATTGTAACCATTGCCGTCAAAAAATTCAATCGGTTTATAATCGTAAAGTGTAATGGCATTTGGAGATTTGGGATATGTTATCGGGAGTTTTCCGCTTGGATTGGTAACTCCATACAATACATCGGAAATGGCAACACCACCCTGCATACCGGGGAGAAACGCCACAACGATTCCATCAACTTTGTCCGCAATTTCAGTTATAATTCTTGGTCTGCCTTCAATCATAACAAGTACAACAGGTTTCCCTGTGGCAATCATCATTTTAGCATAATCCAACTGTGCTTTTGGGAGTGTAAGATCGTTGATGTTTCCGGGTGTTTCGCAATATGCCGGTTCACCGAGACAAAGAACTATAACATCAGATTCTTTTGCACTTTTAACTGCATTGTCAACATCGAGCATTTTATCAAAAGAACAACCCGGATTGTAGATTATGTTTTTTGACGATACTTCGGAAATCATCGCTTTAACAACAGTTTTTTTATCACTTTGCATAAGTGATTCTTCATTCCCCTGCCATGTTATCGTCCAGCCACCATTTAAAACTGATAACATATCTGCGGTGGGTCCCGTAACAAATACTTTTTTATCCTTGCCCAAAGGCAGGATGTTTTTGTTGTTTTTAAGAAGGACTATTGATTCACGGGCTGCCTCAAGATTTGCCTGGGTATTTTCAGCAGTGGCAAATTTTGGTAAATATGATTTGTCAGGATATGCATTTTCGAAAAGTCCAAGTTTCATCTTGACAAACAAAATTCTGCTGACTGCATCATCGATACGGGACACAGGAACTGAACCCTCTTTAACAAGTTCAAGAAGCAGGTCATAAAAGCTGAGGTCTGTTGGAACCATGCTCATATCAACTCCGGCCATCACAGCCATAAACACCGCTTCTTTTGGTGACTGAGCAACTCTGTCGCGGGTAAAAAGTCTTTTGATATCTTCCCAATCGGAAACAACAAATCCCTTAAATTTCATTTCACCTTTTAATACTTCAGTAAGCAGATGATAATTTGCGTGTCCGGGAATTCCATCTATCTCACCTGAATTAACCATCACAGTTAAAGCTCCGGCTTTTACTGCCGCTTCAAATGGTGGGAGGAAAAATTCTCTAAGGGTTCTCTCAGACATGTAAGCAGGGGTTCTGTCAAGTCCGTTAAAAGGGAAACTGTAGCCAACATAATGTTTTAGACAAGCAAGGAAACGGTCTTTTGGAACCAGGTTGTTCTCTTGCATTGCTTTTACATAAGTGCTTCCGAGTTCTGAAACAAGATATGGATCTTCTCCCATTGTTTCCCAGAGTCTTGGCCATAACGATTGTCTTCCAACATCAAGAACGGGATTAAAATTCCATGGAATTCCTGAAGCATAGGTTTCAACTGCTGTAATTTCTGCTCCCTTTTTAACTAATTCCCTGTTAAAAGTTGAAGCCATTCCAAGTGATTGAGGGAAAAGTGTGGAGTTTAAAGTGTATGTGGCACCATGGATGGCGTCTATACCATAAAGCACAGGAATTTTAAGCCGTGTCTTTTTTGTGGCGAGGTCCTGAATTTTTGTGATAACTTCGTGCCAGTATTCAATTTCATGAGCTTTATCATAAACATTAAGGAGTGAACCAACATTGTATTTAACAACTACTTCTTCAAGTTTTTGCAAATCAAGTTCGTGGTGCTGGTCTTTGTTTCCCTGTTTTTTTGAAACAGTCTGAATTGTCACTTGAGTCATCTGACCGATCTTTTCTTCGATCGTCATTTTATCCAAAAGCTTTTTAACTTCACTATTTAAGTTATTATCATCTTTTTGTGCGTTCATCATGGTGGTTAAACCAAGGATTAATATAGTAATTGTAAAAAATAACGATCGTTTCATAATTTTATCAGCAGTTTGTTTGTGTTTATAAGATTAATGAGACCTGTCACTTCAAGTAAACAAGTTTGCCGGTTTCGGTTCTGCCCGTCCCGGAAATTGAATAAAAATATGCTCCACTGGAGCCAAATTCAGTGGTTCCCAACGGGAAGGAATGTAAGCCCTGTTCAAGGTAGCCAAGATCATCCTCAAAAACTGTTTCTCCCATAGTATTGAACAGGGCAAACCGAAAAAAATCCGGTTTGTTAACATTAAAAGAAATCACTGTCTGTCCATTGAATGGATTGGGATAGTTTTGATTCAACGAAAAATCACCCGGGAATTCCGACTGCCCATCCTCAACACCTGTCGGGTCAGATTCGATTATTATCCCGCTTATTACGGGATTGTCTATCTGTGCAGCAAAATGAACATCGAGAATCCCATCTTGAACAGTAATGTTGGTAAATTCTTTAACCAAAGCAGTGCTTGTTCCAACCTCGGCAAAAATATCGAGGTTGTTTAGAACTTTGATGCTTTCAAGAAATACACTAAAAATTCGTTTGTTGGCAGTTGTAAAATAGTTTTCTGCAAACAGGAGTTTTACTTTGTATTTACCATTTGGAACACGAACTCTGTAGTTTGCCATTCCGTATTTTTCATTGCGATAAACTTCATCCTCATCTGTGCCGTTAATTTGCAGATTTGAAGAATAGGATGCCGATGATCCGTCGAGGAAGCCATATTCACCTGCCAAAGTCCATTCGGTATCTGCCATATAACCTATAACAGCAGGTCCACCACAGTTAAGTTTGATTGGATAAGTCCAGTTCCTTTGTAACAGAATAGTAACCGCTTTGGGCGCAGAGGTGTTGTTAAACCTGTCTTTTACATTCATAACCAGAAGGTTTTTGGTAGTGGTAAAATCCCACCCTGAAACGGTAAGTTCAACACTTCTCGGGTCACTCCGGAGAGTTACACTCTGAACAGTTGCACCAACGATATTAAAATTTGCAACATTTTGTCCGGAGATCGAATCAAGTTCCTCGGTAAAATATGCTATTACTTTGTTGTCATGAACTCTTGCGGAAAGAACCACCGGAGGTTTAACATCGGTGTAACCGAGGTTAACTGCATCAGTTAAACAAAGGATGAGTTTAGAATCTCTGAAAACTGCATTTGTTGTCACAAAATCGCAGTTGTTACCGTTAAAGGTGTGAGTGGCTTTTTCCCAGCGGGCAGTATTCCAATAGTCAAAATCATCACTCCAGGAGAGGGAAAAATTATTGTTTGTGCCGTAGTTTCCACCACCGGGGTTATAGTTGTAATATTTCACCCAGTCATAATATGCAAACGCAGGAAGTGCATCCACATTAAGTGTGCCCGCCCAGTTTGCATAGGTTGGAGTCCAGTTGTTCATCATAAGTTTCTGAGCTTTATTTAAAGCTTCAATATGAGCACCTGTTTGTCTGTGAACTTCAACTCCGTCAACAAACCATGCAACATAAGTTGGAGTCCATTCAAAAGCGTAGGTATGATAACCGGTGTGTGGACTAAAAGTGGCAGGGAAATGACTTGTATGATTTAACTGTCCGGGCGTAATTGGGTTAAACTGAATGTCGTAATCGTACCTTCCAAGTATTTCGATATCGATTTCGTTCCAGTCCTGTATTCCGGTTGTGAACTCGTGATAAGTAAAAAAAGTTGATAACATTCCATCTCTGGCGGCTGATTTCATATTAACCTCAAACCTGCCGTAAAGGAAGGTCTGCTTGGTTCTCAATTCGGCGCCTTTAAAGTCCTTGGCTTGAACAGCCATCGTCAACAGAAGGAAGGCTAAAAGCAGTAACAAATTTCTTTTTTTCATAAGCTCAATTTCATTGATAAAAAAATGCCGGCTTACACATGGGAGAACGCTAAGCCGGCAACTCACATTAAAATGACACGGACATCGTAAATTTCTGAATGTCCTTAAATCTTCCAAAACTTTGGTAAGCATAATCAAACAATACAGCAACATTATTCATAAGGTGTTGTTTTATACCAAAACCAAGGGTAAACGACTCCTCAGAATCCTGTTGAAACAGTGACTTGTATCCACCTCTGATAAAGAGGAATTTATTAAAACTGTATTCAGCTCCAATATTTACACTCTCATAATCGTCGCTTGGATGTGTTGCATCAACTGCCACCAACAACTTGTGTTGATCGGTTTTTATTGGTGCATACATAACACCAACTCTGAAATTCAAAGGAAGTGACCAGGCACCGGTCTCTAAATATGCAGGTATCTTGCCGTTGTTTCCTGTGCTTCCGGGATCAAGATCATGAAGAACAAGATTTGAATTCCCAAGAAGTTGGATTTTCGATCCAAAATTGGAAATTGACATTGCAAGAACCGCATCATCAAACGGTGTAACATATTGCACACCCATGTCGATGGCAAATGCTGTGGCACTCATTTTCCAGATACTCTGGTAGATGAACTTGGGGTTAAAACCGATCGAAAATTTATCAGTCAACTGAATGGCATAAGCAAGACTTATTGCCATATCGTTTGCCGTAAATGTTTCACCTGTTCCGCCGGGATAGTCAATTGTTGTAACTTTCATTTCACCCACATTTGAGCTAATGAAACTTAACCCGATTGTTCCGATGTCACCCATATTGTAGCTTGCTGCAAGATAGTTATATCTAACATCAGCGATCCAGATTGTGTGATCGAACATCATCTGAAATCCCTCAGCCTTTGTGAGACCTGCAGGATTCCAATAAATTGAGCTGACATCATTCGCGGCACCGGCAAAGGCACTGCCCATGGCTGTTGACCGGGCACCCTGACCGATTGAAAGGAACGGGGCTGCTGTTGTTCCTCTTTTGGAAACATCAGACTTAAAAGTTTGTGCAAATGTAAGATTGGCGCAAACTGCTAAAAATATCAGGATATAAATCTTTCTTTTCATTTCAATTCGTCCGCTTATTTAATTAAAGCAAATTTGCCGATGTGTTCACCAACATTGGGAGCATCAACATGATAAATGTAAACACCATAAGCAGCGTCCATACCGTCATCCGTTACCAGATTCCATGAAAGACTTCCATCCGAGAAGGTGGAGCTTTTTACAAGGGTTTTGATCAACTGGCCTGTGATTGTATAGATTCTAACTGTACATTCACCCGGCAGATTAATAAAGTCGATCTTTCTGTCTCCGCGTCCTGTGGAATTGAGGTTTCTTCTTTCCCAAGTGGCGGCTCCGAGATAAGGATTAGGCACAACATCCACTTTGCCAAGCTGATTCTTCGCAAGGTTATTGTCGATGGCAACACCCTGGGTTGAGAAGAGGAATTTATCTCCCGTCTTAAATGGCTTGGTAGTGGTGATAACATATTTATCGCCATTTGCCGGATATTGAAGTGTGGCATTTGGATCAAAAGGAACATCATAAGAGAGATTCCATGCAAACCTTACATTGGTTTGCGCTACCGATCCCTGGAACTCAAGAATCTGAATTTGATCACCTATCGAAAGGTTACCTGAACCGTCATTGTCTTTAACAGCAACTTTTGAATACTTCTGCTCCGTTTTATTCCACACCTTAAAATTCACAGGGAATTTAGTGTAGATTGGAGGAGACTGAATGAAACATGTGTCCTGTGGAGTATCCGAGAAAGTTATCTCATAATCAGCAGGCCATGCAATACCACGAACAGGGGTTGCATCCTTTGAAGCAAATACTGTAAGGTTGTTGTTTCTGATCAGCCAGCCTGTAAGTGAATCATTTATTGCTACAGCTGTGTCGTTCAAAACACTGATTGCCATTCCATCAAATGGCGGGCTAACTCTTTCGCTTCCAAAATAAGACGAATCGATTGTTTTTATCGTATCCGTTACTCCGTTAAGAGTTTTGATTATCTTGTAAGAGAGCGTCTTATAAAGTGGATAAGCAGTATTCGAAGTAAATTCAACCTGATATGCAGCTCCACTTTGAATTGCCGCAGGATCAAGAATTGTCATCTGAAGAGCACCCGAACCAATTCCGGTTGTAACTGTTTTTGTGTCGCCAACAATGTTTGGCGGAACATAACCTGCAGCAGGAGCATTGGGTACAACAACAGCACAGTTAATGTCAACAAATTGTATGTTCCCGGCAAAATCCTCGGTGATAATTTTTGTACACTCCGAAGGTTGTAACCCTGCGGTACCAAATTTAGGATCACCCTGATCATACGAAACACATGCATAATAGTATTTAACACCATTATTTACATCTGTGTCAACATATGAGTAACGCAATCCGGTTTCGCTGCCTCTCCAGAAATGAGCACCGTTTATACCTATTGGATCAGGTCCCATAATGCTGTCTTTTAAGTCATATTGTACAAGAGGTTTCCAGTATTTGGTTGAACCTTTCGAGTCGGTGATTAACTTGATATCGTTAAATTCAGGCTCGGTACTTCTGTAGATCATATAACCTTCAAAATCCTTTTTGTATCCCTGTGTTGGATCATTGTTTTCGAAACCGAGGAAAGGATCACGCGATTCTTCAGCAATATTGTCCCAATAAAGAAATACTTTTCCATCACCGGGAACTGCGGTCAATTCCGGTTTGATTGGAGGTTTTGAGAAGTTGTAGTTTGCGTTGTAAATCTGCTGAACAGTCTCTTTATTAAAGAGAATGTCGTTTAAGTCTTCACCAAACAGGAGTGACATCGAGAATCTCTCTCTTGTTCCCTGCTGAAGCGGAAATGGACCTGAAGCAAACACCATACTGATATTTGCACGCTGGAGAGAAGTATCAAACGAACCTGCAACCATTCTGTTCCACATCGGTTCATCATCTTTCGCCCAGCCACCACCGGTTCCACCCTGACCAAGTCTGTAGATCGATAGAGCTGTAAGACCTATCTGATCAGATTCATCTTTGTCAGTTTTATCAAAATTGGGTTCACCATCAGTAGCAACTCCGTCGCCCTCGCCCTCATCAGGTCCGGTATATTGTCTGTCAAACGGACCAACACCATCCTTGCCCACATCATTATTGAGGGGTTCGTTTTGGTCAGCATCCCATTTCCCGTTACCGTTGATATCAAGGTAAGGAAGCCAGTCGCCATCGTTATCGATACCGTCATCTCTTTTTTCGTCAATCATGCCATCCTGATCGTTGTCAATGGCATCAATTCCATTTCCCGGGCTTTCGAGATAAGCATAACCGTAATAACCTGTTTTCCAGTTCTCTGGCAAACCAAGTCCATTGTCATCATAACAATAAGCAAGATCTGCAATAAGATCAAAAGAAGCGTTATCATCTTCAGAATCATCAGTTCCACCCACACCGCAGTCGGTATAAAAACCAAAAACTGTTTTGGGGTAAGCAAAATCGGAGATGTTTACTATATCGTAGTGCCAGAAGATAATATCTTCAGCAAGCACATGCGACCATTGAAAACCTCTTACTTCAACCCTTAAGCCAAGTCCGCCTCTGTTGGTGTCTGCTGCTATTGGATAAAAGAAGAAAGGATTTCTCATATATTCCTTGTCTTTTGAATCATCCATTACAAAAAATGTTTCAAACTCGGAATTAAGAACACCTCGCCCAAAATAGCCATACCAGTTTTTGTCCCATTCGGGTGTCAGATCAAGAGCAGCTGGCCAGGTTGAGGGCCAGGTAAGCGGATCTGTATTAATCGAAGGTTTTTTGGAAGAAGGATTGTTATATCCGGGAAGGGGTTCAAATCCCCAGATTTCGCCGGTTACAGGATCTTTATCCATCCATTCACGATATGAAGTTTGAAGCGGGTGAACTATTGTTCCCGTACCGGGAGCGGTTATTTCAGTGGAAATTAAAACTGCCACACCATCAAGATAAGAATGTCCCGTTCCTTTGGGCCACTCACCTGATGGCTGATAGGGCCACTGACCCACTTCACCATTGTTGTAGAACAGCGTTCTAATCTGATTGCCATCCATAACACCTTCACGACGGTACTGGATATTACCATACTCATCGTTGCGGTAACGCTGAGTTGAAGGTGAAACCTGGGCAAAAACAATCTCCGTAATCAGGAGAAGAGTAATTAATGATATTTTCTTTAACATTCTGAAACTCCGGGAATTAAAAATCGAAACCAATGCCAACTCTGACCTCTCGAGGAGTAGAGTACATCGCTGGATTGTTGATATATTCTTCAATAGTGTTTAATCCGATTACATCAACTGCATATTGAGTATTCAGATCGGCATTGGCTCTACCAGTGGTTGAGTAAACACCGAATTCGTTTCTAATATCCAATGCGTTATAAATTGTAATGTAGGTTCTGATATTTAATCCAAAAACATTAAATATCTTGTCAGCTCTCAAGTCCAGGTTCAGATATGTTGGTCTGATACCGCCATTTTCGAAACGGACACCACGGGAAACTTTTGGGTCTTCCGTATAAGGCATACCGGAACCATACTGAAAGATGAGTCCTACTGTCCAGTCACCGGGAATACCAACATTAACACTCAGGTTGAGTGTATGTCTCTGATCCCATGAAAGTGGAACCACTGTTTTCGATTCTTCGATCGGTGGATTTGTCTGATTTTTATTGTAAACGGCATAAGGATCGGAGGAGTTACCCTCAGCGATCTGGTATGTGTAGTCAAGTTTTGCACTGAAGTAGTTCGAGAATCTTTTGTCGAACACAAGTACCAAACCTCTAACATTTGCATAATCTCTGTTTATAAAACGGGCATACTTAAAACCTTCATAAGTGTTTACAATCTCCATACCGAGCCAGTTTCTGATGTCACGATAGTAGAGAGAAACATTCACAGAAATATCTTCAAGAAGTGCCTGCTGCAAGCCGATTTCATAAATAACATTCTTTTCAGCATTCAAATCGGGATTTCCAACCACAGTGTTAAGGCTGTTACCCGGTCTTACGATAAAATCGGGATTTTGGTAAAGATTTTCGAACGATGGAATCTTAAAGAAGTGACCATAAGAAAATCTGATAATACCTTTGTCAGTAATTGGGAATGAAGCGCCAAGTCTTGGGCTGATCTGATATTTAGCTTCAGCATCGATCCATTGATCAGCACCCGGGAATGAAGGATTTCTTGTCGGGTTTTGTTTGTCAACAGGCATCCGTGCTTTAGAATTAAAATAATCAAATCTTACACCGGCGTTGATGATCATTATGTCATATTCCATCTTGTCCTGAATGTAAGCTGAAATTTCAATCGGTTTTCTTGCGTATTCGATGTTTGATCCCTGATCAGACATTGTTCCTACTGCGGGATAACCGGGGGTGAAAATTGGATTACCCATTGAATCGATCTGACCATCGGTAAGATTTACAAGGTCCCATCCGTGGTTATAAATGTCGTGAAGTCTTGCTTCAACTCCCATACCAATTTTATGTTCTTTCGAAATCTGGGAATTAAGAGACCATTGACCAACAAAACTTTTACTTGTTCTGTCGTATCTGTTACCCTGATTTCCACCCGAGCGGAAAGTATAGTTCGAAATTGCAATTCCCTGTCTTGGGTTCACATATCTCGGATCAAAAGGATCTTCATAAAGATAACCTTCATACTGGTAACTGTTTACCGAGAATTTAAGGCTCTGGTTTGTTTCGGAGGAGATATAGTGGTTAATCTGAAAATTTTGCACCCAGTCGTTACCATAATGAGTCATTGTTCCATCAGGTGTCCATGAGTAGCCATGATCGTAACCTTTGCTTTTTGTATGATCCAAAAAGACGGAATATGTGAAAGCAACTTTAGGAAGTGCATATGTAAGTTTTGCGTTTAACGAATACTTGGTATAAGGATTCATCGAAACATAAGATCTGTCGCCGGTGTTTCTGGGAATCCAGAATGTTTTATCGTTTGGTATCGGATAAAACGGAACATCATCGGTTACATTATAAACTCTCTGTCCGTAAAGATGACCGATATTATCAAAATATCTGCCGGTTACAAAGAAATAGAGGTTATCAACTGGTGAGATTGGACCGCTGAAAGTAAGTTGCACATTTTTTTGAGCAATACGGTCAACCTTATCGAGATTTTTGAAAATATTTGAACCACCGGTTATAAAGTTTCCTATATAACCCGATACATCTGTTCTAAACTTGTTTGATCCACCCTCAGTAACGATGTTAACAACGCCTGAAAGTGCCTGACCATATTCGGCATTAAAAGTTCCCGTAATTACTTCCATCTGCCTGATTGAAGATTGCTCAACCTCAAGTCCAAATCCCCCGTTAAACGGATCTGTAACGGCAACACCGTCTATCAGATAAGCCACATCATTTGACCTTCCACCACGAAAATGACCATCAATAACACCGGCTTGCAGGTTAACAACCTGACTGATGTTCTCAACAGGCATCATTTTAATGTCTTCGGAGGAGATCGTTACTGAAGTGGAGGTCTGATCTTTCTGCACCAATGGTCGATCGGAGGTTATTACCACCTCATTTTCATAATTGAGACCCGAAGGTTGCAGTTTTACATCCACATTGGTGGTCAGATCGATCTTCACGAGCACTTTTTCCATGATCGTTTTTTGATAACCAACTGCGGAAAAAATGACCCGGTAGGTTCCCGGCGGGACATTATTGATAGAATAATAACCGTTAATATCGGCTGCAGCACCCAAAAAAGTGCCTTCAAGTATAACACTTGCACCGATAACAGGTTCGCCCGTCTTGGCATCAAGTACCACGCCTGAAATTTTTCCGGTTACACCGCCAAAAGTAAAGGTCGTTCCAAAAATGAATAGAATTATCACTGCAAAAGCATTGATATTTCTTATTAAAGAGTATGTTTTTTGTCTCATCGGAATATCCCAAAATTATCGAAACTAAACAATGGGTGCAGGAATTGCAGCTCCTGCACCCACAGGGAGAAATGCTACTTTACAAGCATCATTTTATTTATTTTAGAGAATGAACCACTTTCAAGTTTGTAGAAATAAATTCCACTTGAAAGAAGTGATGCATCAAACTGAACAGTGTAAACACCGGCTGTTTGATCCTGAGCAACCAGGTCAGCAACTTCTCTTCCCAATACATCATATACTTTAAGGGAAACAAATCCCGATTTTTCGATCGCATACTTAATTGTGGTCGAAGGGTTAAATGGATTTGGATAATTCTGAGCCAAACCATAGTTATCAGGAGTAAGTATTTCGTCGTTTATTCCTGTAGCTGGTTCCCAGAGATTTCCGATAAAGGTGTGAATCCATCTCGAAACATCCTGGTATGACTTGTCTTCATTGTATGGAGAATAAGTCATGATACCTTCTCTCGAATTGGTGGCATCAGCATCGTTAAGTGCGAAATCGATTGGAAGTCTGGTACCTTCTCTTGGAACGAAAGTAAGATCGTTACCATGGAGAGCTAATTCTGAAAGATTGATTCTACATTCAACAATGTAACCTGAAGGGAATTTTTCTTCCCAATAGTAGTTAACGCCTTCACCGATAAGACTGTCAGTTCCGGCTGAACCATCGATAATCACGCGGTTATAAGCGAATCTGAAGTGATAATCAGGCTGAGCACCTCTCTGATATGAGACATGTGGCATTCCACGGTAGTCGTAGAGTCCAATATAAAGATCAGGACAGTCGTTAAGATATGAATCGTTTTGTGCGTCAGGAACAACAATGTCATCATCAACATCAAAAGCGATATACATATATTGATTGTCCATTGCTATATAAGCTTTTGCCGAGCAATCAGCATCACCGGAAATAGTGGTGTTGGTTACAAGGTGACCTGTACCATCTGACAAGAACATTCTGAAAGGATTGATTGCCTGCCATTCAGCAAGGTTTCCATCCGCAACAAAATTAGTTGGTGCGCTTAATGATACTGTTGGTCTGCCTTTTGCAGTGTTGGTTACGGCACTTGAGTTCTGGCTGAGAAGACTCTTGTTACCGGCTACATCTTTACAAACAACTGCATAATAATATGTTACAGATTGGTCTGTATTTGGAGCCAAAAGGAGGTGTTCCATTAATTGACCACCCTCAGGTACATTAAGTTTTACAACTTCTACACCCGGCAATGTTACATCAGTAATTGGGTTTTTTGAATAGAAGATATCGTAAACTTCACCTGTTTCACCGGGAACATCTACCCAGGTTACTACATTCTGGAAGGTTCCTGCAAATGCGGCAACACCGGTTGGAGGTTCCGGCGCAATTACATCAAATTTTGGATTTCCTGTCCACCAGTCGGTGATCCATATAACTGTTCCGGCAACTGCTGAAGCTTCAGCCATCATTCCAACTACATTCACTTGTGATGAATCGAAGAATGTTGTATTGTCCTGGAATAACATGTCTCTTAACGGGAAAGCATAAGAATGCCACTGATCGTCAGCTGTTGGTGTGAAAACAGTACCTTTTTTGCCGCCACCGCCTTCAAACTGAACTCTCAAAGCTCCTGTTCCCGGAGGACATTTTAATTTGAATTTAACACTGTCCACCTGCCATGAACTTGCAAGGTTGAAAACAGGACTAACATTAAGTCCCATTCCTGTCCATCCATTGCCCCATTCATTACCTTCTGTCCATTTTACAGCATTGCTGTTTGGAGTTGGGCCTGCACCGGCAACCACTTCCATGTTCGACTGCCCCCAGGTGAATACTGAGAGGTTGCCCATGAACTGAATACCGTTGAAAACGATTGCAGGAACTGAACGGTTACCATATCTTCTGAAGTTATCAAAACGAACGGTAAGTGAATCTGCAGGAATGTTTGTGCCCGGTGTGTAACCTGAAGTGATAGCTCCAAGATTAAAACCGATAATTTTGTCCCAGTCAAATTCATTGTTGTTCCATGAATTGCCCGGTCCGCCACCCCAGCTTGATGGGAAAATAACAAATCCGGAATCAGAAGGAGTTGCACTACCATCTGTAGAAAGGATTTTGATAGGCACTTTCAGTTCAACCCATTCGCTTGTTGCATCAAGAATGGTTGCATGTTCGTAAACCCATTCTTCGATTGGTGCGTCAGGGGTTGGTCTGTCCGCAATATGAATCCTGAATACCATGTTTACAGGTATTGTAGGAGGAGTAACAACTTTGATCATCAGCGACAATGAATCGGTAGCTGACCAGTCATAATACTGTTCTGCTGGAAGTCTTTTAATCAACTGCCCAAAGCTGCCCCATTCGTGAATGGCACCAATAACAAATTTGATTTCGCCCGAGCCGGTGCCCTGAACAAAATCAGTTGTGTTCAACAGATAGTCCATTCTACTTCCGCTTTCAAGTGAAAACTGGTAGGTGGTATCCGCCGAAAGATCCGTATCAAAGCTTTCAATCAACTGCGGAAGAGCAGAGGTCGAAAGTCCGATAAGGAAAAGAATTGATAGTATGATTCTCTTCATATGTTTTACCTCAATGAAAATGAGTTTTTGATTAATGAATATTTGGATTTTAAACTTTTATAATTTTTCATGACCAGATACTCCAGAGCCCAAGGATCATCAGCAGTATAATTGCTGATAGAAGGAAACTCGGGTTGGGTTTAACAAATCTTTTTAATCCCGCAAAATTCCCCGTAATCTCTGCAAAACTCTCGGCAAATGTTGCTCTAAGCTGAATCCCAAATTTGTTTGTTTCTTTACTGTTATTGAAGTTGAGCGTCAAAATCATCCCCACACTCACGATAAAAAGGAAAAGAGAATAGTGAAGGAAGTTGATAGACAACACCCAGCTAAGGAATGAATGAAGTTCAACACCATTCTGCACCATCATTTCAAGAACAAGCCTGCCAATTCCAAGTGTCTCTGTAACGGCCAATGTTATAAGCGCCGATCTTGTGTTCATTTTCCTTGAAAAAAGTCCAAAAAGAAAGACTGCAGTGATAGGAGGACTCACAAACGACTGAACACTTTGAAGGAAAAGGTAAAGTTGTGAGCTGATAATCTTCACGAGTGGCACAATCAATATCGCGGCAATAACTGCTGTTGTGGTGGCAAGCCTTCCCACAAGCACAAGCTTTCTCTCGTTCGATTCAGGATATTTTAACTTATAATAATCGTTTGTAAAAAGTATAGCAATACTGTTAAAAGCTCCTGCAAGAGATGACATTATTGCAGCTAAAAGCCCCGCAATCACAACTCCTTTAAGCCCAACAGGAAGCAGATCACCACTTACCATCGCTGAATAAGCTCCATCACCTCTCGACTCGGGGTAAAGAACTGCTGCAAACAAACCGGGAAGAACAAGGATAAATATAGGAAGGAGTTTAAATGAGGCTGCAAGAAGTGAACCCTTTCGTGCATCGTCTATCGATCTTGCACTTAACATTCTTTGAACCATATACTGATCGGTGCACCAATACCAAAATGCAATTACGGGAGCTCCAAACACTATCCCTGTCCATGGATAATCTTTGTCATCAATCGGTTTAAACATCGTAAAAAAATCGGACGGCAACTTTGAGTAAAGTCCTTCAAATCCACCTACAGCCATGTAACCTATTACGGAAAGGATCACAGCCCCTGTCATCAACACAATTCCCTGGAATGTCTGGGTTCTAATAACAGCATTTGAACCACCAATAACGCTGTAAAGTCCTGTTATTAAAACAATTAATATCGAGGAAGCGTAAATGTTTAATCCAAAAATATTATAAAAAAGAAGACTGGCTGCGAAGAGGGAGACGAGAATTTTGGTAAGGATGTAGTTGGCAATTGAAAAAGCAGCAAAAAGTTTCCTGATCCTCACATCAAAATTTAACTGAAGGAATTCAGGAACTGTAAAAACGCCCGATTTAATAAAAATTGGAGCAAGGAACCACCCTGCAAATATGAGCATAAAAATGGCCATTAGTTCAAACTGCCCCACTGCCAGGCCTCTTGTTGAGCCGGCTCCTGCAAGTCCGATAAAATGTTCACTCGAAATGTTGGTTGCAAAAATTGAGATACCTATCGCGATCCAGCCCACATTTCTACCGGCGAGGAAGTAATCGGTGTAACTTTCATCATTTTTCCGGGAATAGTAAAATCCGATACTCAATACGATTATCAAGTATATTACTATAACGGCAGTGTCTAAATAGGTAAATGTGTTGGGCATTCATTCAGTCAATTGTTGAATCGTTGTAATGCACAAATCATGCCAATGAAAATTTACACTGCTTTTCCATCAAATTCTTAATATTGGGAATTTCACAAGAAAGCAAAACCCCTGTCAATTATTATTTTAATAACAACGGTTTATCAATTTGATAAGTTAATCACAGTTAGGGATATTTATTACCGGGACGAAGCGGATGAAGGGGGACTGCATGCCGAAGGCATCCCGATGGGAGATACACGCAGATTAAACAGAGTTTCGCAGAGGAAGGGAGATAGTTACACGGATATCACGGATTTTCACTGATTCCACGGATGAATATTATAATTGCCCTGAAAGGGAATTGATATTCGTAGCGTCCAGATTGCCTTCGGCACGTCTAATCTGCGTGTATCAGCCTCCCCTCATTCTGTGAAAATCCGTGTCCAATCCGTGGCATCCGTGGAACTATTTTACACTGCCCTATTTCAACCCAAGCTCTTTCATCATTCTGTAATAGTTGGGAGGGGCAATTCCCATTTTTTTGGCGGCATCGGCATCTGACACAGAATGAGTCCTTACAAAGTTGAAATATCGTTCTCTGAATACTCTTTCGGCATCCTTTAGATCAATTATATTTTCAGGATTAAATATATCCTTAAAACCGTCGTCACCACCTCCCGTTTCATAAACAATGCCGAGAGCTTTTACTGCATTCATGGGTGACACTGTATTCCCCGAATGGAACAACACCCTTTGAACAACATTTTTTAGCTCCCTTACATTTCCGGGCCAGTCATATTTCACAAATATCTGCATCGTTTCGTTGGGGATTATTGGTTTCTCCTTCCCCATGTCAATACTTATATTTCGCAAAAAGTGATCGATCAAAGATGGGATATCCTCAACCCGTTTTTTTAAGTCCGGAACAACAACGGGCAAAACATTTAACCGGTAGTAGAGGTCTTCGCGGAATCTCTTTTCCCTTACTTCCTGCTCAATATTCCTGTTTGTGGCTGCAATTACCCTGACATCAACTTTTACTGTCT
Source organism: Ignavibacteriales bacterium (assembly GCA_016707285.1). Taxonomy (GTDB): domain Bacteria; phylum Bacteroidota; class Ignavibacteria; order Ignavibacteriales; family Ignavibacteriaceae; genus UTCHB3. The sequence goes on along the minus strand of JADJIA010000002.1, from coordinate 103,576 downwards.
CTGTCCTGCCAATCTTTTCGATTTCACCTTCCTGAATTACTCTTAGAAGTTTCACCTGAGCAGCAAGTGGAAGTTCCGTAATCTCATCGAGAAAAATTGTTCCGTGGTTGGCAATCTCAAACAGCCCCGGTTTTTTTTTGTCGGCTCCCGTGAATGCACCCTTTTCATACCCAAAAAGCTCACTTTCAACAAGTTGGTCGGGAAGGCTTCCGCAGTTGACCACCACAAAATTTTCATATTTTCGGTCACTCCGATAATGGATATTATGTGCAACTAATTCCTTCCCTGTACCCGAAGCTCCCCTGATCAGGATGTTAATATTGCTTTGTGCCAGTCGGTCAAGATCGTTTTTTAAGTCGAGCATCAGGGGTGATTCTCCAATAATCTTTTTCTGCAAAAGTATATCAGCAACATTCCGTTTGATTTTTTGCATTGAACGCATTCTGTCACGCTCGAGCAGACTTTTTTCATGGGCATTAAAGATACTCAGAATAAAATCGGTAGGCTGATAAATAAAATCATCAATATCACCCGGATATTTGGTGCAGTACCAAAAAGCTCCCGCCTTAATAAGACGGTTGGCAAAATGATAATCGGAAAGATTAATTGTCATTTTCGTGATAACAATTATCTGGATCGAAGAATCGATGGTTTTAATTTTGTGGATCAGGTCTTCACCCATCAACCCTCCGGAAATCTGGTAATCCATTATCACCACATCAATTTTGTTCCGGTTCTCCTCAAGATATTCGAGAGCAGCCTTTCCATTTGAAACGAAATGGACAATTTCCATTTTTTCCGAAAATGGTTCTACCGTTTTTTTCACTCTTCTTACGTCAAATTCTTCATCTTCAATAAGGAGGATACTAATATTTTTATCCTGGAAGATCATTTCTGTCTCTCAATCTCTTTAATGTTTAATTGTAATTGTAAACCGGCATCCTTTTTCGGGAAGATTTTGTGCATCAAGTTCCCAACCGCATCTTTTCGTCATCTCCCATGCGATATAACACCCGTAACCCGAGTTTCGTAAACCCTGGGACTTGGTGGTAGTGTTTTCAACAAACAGATACTTGATTCCATTTTCATTTAATTTGAGCAGGCTGCCGTCGATTCCCTTCCCGTTGTCAGTTACACTCAGGATCGAACATTTTTTTTCGGGATCGTGTCTGGTCTCCACCGTGACAACAAGATTATCCTCCGATCCATGGTCAATACTATTTTGTATCAGAGGTTCAATAATTTCCCAAACCACAAACTCATTTACATTAACTACAGGCAAATTCTGTTCCAACTTACATTCAATCCTGTAGGCATCGGTTGTTGTTGTTACCCGTTGGAAAATATTACCAACAATAAATCGCACAACTTCGTTGAGATCAGTACGGAACATCTGGTTTCTTATCGTCTGGATTGGAGGATCAAACCACTTCATATCGTAAATAACTCTCGACACAAAGTTTGAATATTTTGCAACGCGATATTTAATCTCATCAATATTGTCGAGTTCCAACATTCGCAAATCCTCTTTTATAAATCCCATCACTTTTTCTGCTTTATGATGAGTATGGTAGATCCGTTTTGTAAATATCAGCTCATTTTCGTAATTGATCTGTTTTTTCAGATTTCTTTCGTGTTCGTCAAAAAGAAGTTTTTGGGTTTCATCCCTCTCTTTTACTGTGTACGACGATATAAAATACATCGCAAGCAGCCCAAGGGTGATCAGCGAAAGATAGATAACGGAGGTTTCATCATAACTGCTTATTACCTGATTGCTAATCGAACTGAAGTCGGGTGAGATCTCCATATAAATGGCTCCAATAAACTCCCCTCTTACAACAAATGGCACAAAAACATGGAAAGTTTGTTTATCTCTGACCACCGTTTTGATTCTTTCGGTTGACTCAAGTTCACCTTCGATGGATTTATAAAGTGCCTCAACATTTTTATCTATCTCGGTTGATAATAGTGATCGATCAGAGCCGATGACCACAGAATAAAGTGTTCTGCCGTCATTAATACTGAAGGTTTTTCCTTCATTCTCCATTATTATAAACAACCGGTCGATGTTGTGGGTAAGTTGCTGCTGACTGAAAATGATATCTAATGATTGAATCACTTTATTCTCTTGTGCAGGGGGAATTTTGATTTTGGCATCAACCGATTCGATGGAAAGTTCTATCACGGTTGCCGTCAGGTTTGCAATCTCCTCAGCTGATTCTTTTTGATACCAGTCTTGAGTTGTGTCGAGGAAATTTTTAATTGACGATTTATTAATAAAAGAAACGATCAACTGGAATGAAAAGAGAATTATGAACAGCACCGTTACATGCCTGAACTCAAAATGATACTCTTTGATTTTGTTTGTGAGACTTTGTTTCATGATATTCTACTTCGCCCCGATCTCATTTTTGATCTTCTGCAAAACCTGCCCGGGCTCAATGTTTTTCTCAATCGCTTCATTTATATGCTTAACGATTATGTCGGAGAGACCTGTGTACCTCTCAAACATTGGTCGGTGAATCCCGTTTTCAAACAACTTTTGATAAAAGACCAGCTCGGGGTGTTTTTTAAGAAATGTGGCATCAGAATAAACAGATTTTTTCACTGGTAAAACATTTCCATCTTCGTAGTGAAATTTCTGGATTTCATCACTTAGCATATATTCAATAAAAATCCTTACCTCTTGAATCTTTGAGGAAAGTTTTGAGACCATAAGATTCCATCCGCCAAATACATAAGCAGGTGAACTTCCATCGAGATGTGGTAGGGGTGCAGCTTTTACCTTCCCCCTGAATTCTTTTGGAAAAAACTTGTTGTCTTCGCTTAAAAATCCGGGCCAGCCTCTAACAGCAAATGCATCTTTTTCAAAAAAATACTGATAACTTTGCATCTCCTTAAATTTTATCACTTCGAGTGGTGAAATTTTATTTTGGTGCACGAGATCAACAAGGAACTTAATCGATTTTTTTGATAATTCATCATCCTCCCCCAGTTTAACCTCAGAAGCAACCATCGGATTTTTGTGGTTACTCATCAGTTCCGTAAATGAACACATCAACCCTTCATATACATCCGCCTGAAAAAGATAAAAAGGTTTGTTAACCCTCCCGTTGGCTGCATCCACCTTCATTTGTAAGTCAATAAATCTCTCCCAGGTGATAGAAGAAGACAACTCTTTTCGAAATTCTTCTGCATCCTGAACTTTTTCCAACAGGTCATCCCTGTAAAACATTAATGCTACATCCGCATAAAGGGGAATCGAAACCAGTGAATCTTTGTGAAAACTTGTGGGAAGGAAATGCGGAACAACATCCTCAACTAAGGAAGAGTCGATATATCTGTTAAGTGGCATTGCCCACCTCGAAAAACGGGGCACCCAGATTATATCGACACTAAAAATATCAATCCTGCTGCTTTTGCTTCTGAGATACCGGGCGAGAAGCTCTTTCCTCTCGTTTGTACTAAATTTATCAAATGATAGATCAATGGTCTCAACCCTGATCTTTCCCTTATATTTTTCATTAAATCCGTCGATGATCTTTCGCAATGAGGGAGAGATATTCTCTGCATAGTAAATCACCTTTTCATCCTGTAAAATACTTTCGTCGTACGACACAGGAGAAAAAATGAAAACTATCAACACAAATACCGTTACAAGTACCGTGCTCGCCACAATGTAAAATATCTTTTCGAGATTCATAAACTTTCCGCAAATTTTAATGCAAATATAGATTATTAAATTTTAGATTTTTCCCATCCCCGTTCATTTATCCCGTCAATATTTATTAATTTGATAAGTTGAAATTATTAAAATAATAATACGAGATGAATTCCCGGCTATCTTAACCATATTATTCGGTCGAATTCCAACAATTATTGAAGGGCACAATTATTGAATATAGATTAGCTTTGAAATAACCTATTCAGTCCAACGGAGATATAATGGCAACAACGATACCTAATGCCGGTAAAATAAAAAACAGTGGTAGTACAGCAAACTACATGCCTGAATTGACGATACTTACTTCCCTCTTTTTTATGTGGGGATTTCTTACCTGTCTAAACGACATCCTCATTCCCCATCTTAAAAGTGTATTTTCACTCAGCTATACGGAATCGATGCTGGTGCAGTTCACTTTTTTCCTTGCATATTTCCTCGTTTCACTCCCTTCCGGGAAATTGGTTGAGAAAGTTGGTTATAAAAGAGGAATTGTTATTGGACTTCTTACCGCAGGTGTGGGAACATTGATTTTTTATCCCGCTGCAGGTTTAAGGTCTTATCCTGTTTTCCTGCTGGCGTTTTTTATCCTTGCCGCCGGTATTACACTTCTTCAAGTGGCAGCCAACCCTTATGTCACCATCCTTGGGAAACCTGAGACAGCTTCATCAAGATTGAACCTGACCCAGGCTTTTAATTCACTCGGAACTACTGTTGCGCCTTATTTTGGTTCACTCCTTATTCTTTCAACTGCTGTGAAAACATCAGAAGAAATGGCAACAATGGCTCCTGCAGCCCTGAATGCGTACATAGAGGCTGAAGCTACTGCTGTTCAAGTTCCTTATCTCGCTCTTGCCGCTGCTCTCCTGATCCTTTCTGCAGTTTTTGCTTACATAAAATTACCACAAATTGAAGCCGGAAGCGTTGAATCTGAAGATGGTGCAAAACAAAGTTATGACGATCTTCATCCAAGTGCATGGGGATATAAACACTTGATCCTTGGTGCTGTTGGTATTTTCGTTTATGTGGGTGCTGAAGTTGCAATTGGCAGTTTCCTTGTCAACTATTTTGTATTCCTCGATAACTCCCTCGCTGAAATGGATGCAGGAAAACTTGTTTCATTTTATTGGGGTGGTGCAATGGTTGGAAGATTTATTGGCTCTGCAGTTCAGAGAAAAATTAATCCCGGACAGGTTCTTGGATTTAATGCAGTTGCCGCTGCTATCCTGGTTGTCGTTTCGATGCTCACAAATGGTCAGGTTGCCATCTGGTCAATCCTGCTCGTCGGGCTTTTTAACTCTATTATGTTCCCAACCATCTTTTCCCTTGCGATTAAAGGACTTGGCAAACATACAGGTCAGGCTTCCGGAATCCTTTGTATGGCAATAGTTGGCGGAGCACTTATCCCGGTACTTCAGGGTCTCATCGCCGACTCTTCAATTGGTCTGCATCACGCATTTATCCTCCCTGTTCTCTGTTATGCGTTTATTGCTTATTATGGAATAGCAGGAAGTGTCCCAAGTTTCGAAAAAGCTGCTAACAAGGCGAAATAATGAGATACCTCTGGCTTCTTCTTTTTATTTCTGCTGTTGGACTTATTCATCCCCAACAAAAGGGTTTCTTTTCAACAAAGGGGAAAGAGATTCTCGATCCCCAGGGAAAACCTGTACTTCTTAAAGGAATCGGGCTGGGAAACTGGCTCGTTCCCGAAGGATATATGTTCAAATTTGAAAAAGTAAGCTCTCCACGATTGATTTATGATCTGTTTGATATTCTTCTGGGAGAGCGTGAAGCAGAAAAATTCTGGAACAAGTTCAGAACCGATTACATAACTCACGAAGACATCAAGTTTTTAAAAAAGTGTGGTTTTAACTCGATCAGGATACCTTTTAATTACCGGCTTTTTGTTACTGATGATGAAAAGCAGGAATTGACCGGTCCCGGTTACGCCCTTCTCGACTCTGCTGTTAAGTGGTGCCGCGAGGAGAACCTCCCTGTTGTACTTGATATGCACTGCGCCCCGGGCGGTCAGACAGGCGACAACATCGACGACAGTTATGGTTATCCTTTCCTTTTTGAATCGGAAGAGAATATCAATTTAACCATCAAAATTTGGACAAAACTTGCGGATACCTATAAAAACGATCCAATTGTGATTGGTTATGACCTCCTTAACGAACCAATTGCCCACTATTTCGACAAAGATAAACTGAACCCGCTTCTTGAACCCTTCTTCAAAAGATTAACTGCGGCAATCAGGACTGTTGATAAAAACCATATTATCTTCATCGCAGGTGCACAGTGGAACAGCAATTTTTCAGTTTTTGGAAAACCGTTTGATGACAATCTGGTTTACACTTTTCATAAATACTGGACCCCAGCAACAAAAGATGTGGTTCAAGACTATATCGATTTTGGTGAAAAATACCAGGTGCCAATCTGGATGGGTGAATCCGGTGAAAACACCAATGAATGGATAACTGAATTCCGTACGATGCTCGAAAAGGAAAATATCGGTTGGTGTTTTTGGCCCTATAAAAAACTTAACAGCGAAAGGGGAATAACCTCAATCGTGCCGCCAAAAGATTATGATCTGATAACCACCTTTGCAAATAAATTTGATGTCTCTTATGGATATATCAGAGATAACAAACCCGATCAGGCGAAGATTAAAATCATCCTCGCGCAATATCTCGAAAATATCAAATTGAAAAACTGTTTTATCAATTCTGATTATCTTAAGGCTCTTGGTTTATAATTTTTGGAAATTATGTTTAAAAGAGCCTCTGTTATTCTTCTGTTTTTTGTTTCATTTTTTTCGGTGATCTCTGCCCAACCCGATGGGAAAATTCTTGCCACAATTGGTGGATCGAGAATAACTGAAAGAGATTTTAAGACACGATTTGAACTCTCCCCCTTCCTCTCACACAAAAACGGGTGGAACAAGGATTCTCTAAAGGCTGATTTCCTCTATTCCCTTATTGCTGAAAAACTCTGGTACCTTGAAGCAGTGAATCAGGGAGTCGACCTGTCTGAAGAATTCCGATTTTACTTTAGACCTCTCGAAGACCTTTTCCTCAGGGATGCACTCTTTAAAATGGAAGTGGAAAGTAAAATTAAACTGAGTGCAGCCGATGTAAACAATGCCCTCGTAAAAGCTGCTAAAACGATTAAAACCTCGATTCTGTCGTCTCCCGACAAGAAGTTAATCGAACAAATTTATTCCTCTCTGGCTTCCGGTAAAAAACTTGATTCCCTCATAAAGTTACCTGAATTTTCTTCCATACAGATTATCCCGATGGAGTTGAAACTTGGGGTACTTCAGGATGAAGAAATCGAGGATTCAGTTTTTGCACTTAACCCGGGGAAATCGACACAGCCAATTAACAGTGAAAATGGCTGGATTATCTTTCACATTGATAATGTTATTTTTCAGGCGGTTGATATTGCCGAATCTAAAGTTGTTGATAAAATCAAACAAACTGTGAAAGACCGTCGCGCCCTCCACAGAATGAAAGAATATCTGAGTGGATTGCTCGCTGAATATAAAATTAACATCGATGGTGGAGCTTTTCATTTTGTTGCCGATGATATCTTTGATTTAATCTCAGCTCTGCCCCCTGCTCAAAATGATTCAACCGGATTCAAATACATTCTGACTGCCAAGGATTTCCAAAGATTGAGAGCTTCACTAAGAACCAATAGACCCGACTCCAATCTCTTCATCGTTGACGGAAGAGAAGTCACTGTTTTTGATTTCCTTGCATCCCTGGCACTGGAAGAACCTGAATTTAAATCACAGTCAAAAATTGAGGTTTTTAAGCGACTAAGTAAATTGGCAAAAGATTTTGTTCAACAACAGTTGCTCACTTTTGAAGCTGAAAAAAAAGGTTTAAAATCGTTAAAATCTGTTACTGCGGATCTGGAATCATGGAAACAAAACCTTCTTGCACAGGTAATGAAAGTTTCATTTCTCGATTCTGCACGAGTTAGTGATGCCGAAATTGAAGACTATTACCGACAGGATGTTTTAAAGGATAAAGACTTTGTTCTTGTAAATATTCAACTTTTAACCGTTAAAGATCTTAATGAAATTGAAGTTGTGTTGAATGAGACAGGAAAAGGAAAATCTTTTGGCGATATATTAAAATCACGGGGAAAAACTGATCCACTTGTAAACGAAAACGGAGAAACAGGACTACAACCGGCAGTTTTTCTTGGTGACATTGGCATCATCGCAAGTAAACTCGATTTAAACCAACTTTATGGACCTATTAAAAGAGGTGATGGTTATTCCTTGATCATGGTTACTGCAAAAAGCAGCATGAATGATTCTCTAAAATTTGAATATGAAAATTCAAAAGAGCAATTAAGAACCTATCTTTTCCAGAAGAAACTCAACAAGTTCCTTTCAAACAAAACCGCCGGACTTGCCCAAAAATATAACGCAAAAGCCTTTGAATCGGAACTAAAAGATATAAAAACTTCTAATATTGTAATGTTTGTTCACCGCCTCATGGGATTTGGCGGCAGAATTACCGCTGTTCCCCTCCTCGACAACTGGGCTGACTTCATAGACATCAACCAACTTCGGCAGGAGCTTATTCCGTAGGGAACCTCGGAAACTCAGAACTTCGGAACCTCAGAAATTCAGAACCTCAGAACTTCAGAACTTCGGAAACTCAGAACTTCAGTGATCAGAACTTCAGTGATATAAACAAAAAATCCATCCGTGAAAATCCGTGCTCAATCCGTTATATCCGTGGAACTATTTCAAAATCCCATCTGCGTGTATCTGCGTCCCCTCTCCTAACTATCCTACTAATCAAAATATTTAACTAAATTTCAATTCAGTTTTACCAAATTTAGCAATTGAAGTTTATTATGAATTACGACTATGTTATCATCGGTGGCGGTATCGTCGGGGCGGCAACCGCTTACTCAATCCTTAAAAAGAAACCCGGCTCTAAACTCCTCCTTATCGAAAAAGCACCCTACCTCTCAAAACATCAAACAGGTAATAACAGCGGGGTTATCCACTCAGGACTTTATTACAAACCAGGTTCACTCAAAGCCAAAAACTGCACAACAGGCAGAGAAATGATGTACCAGTTTTGCGAGGAACATAACATCCACCATGAAAGATGTGGGAAAATTGTTGTAGCAACCACCCAAAACGAGATTTTTCGACTAAATGATATTGAAATGCGAGGTAAAGCCAACGGTCTTACAGGTTTAAAACGACTTGACTTCAAAGAAATCAGAGATTATGAACCATACTGTGCAGGAATTGAGGGACTTTTTGTACCGCAAACCGGTATCGTGGATTACACAAAAGTGGTTAAAAAACTTGCTGAACTGATCGAAAATCTCGGTGGTGAGATAAAACTGAATTGTGAATTTATTCAACTCCGTCAACATCGGGATGAGTTAACTCTTCTTACTTCCACGGGAGATTATGAAACCAAATTTTTAATTAATTGTGGTGGTCTGCAATCAGATGTTATTGCTCAGTTATGTGGCGTTGATCCCGAAATTAAGATCATTCCGTTCCGCGGCGAATATTTTAAACTTGTACCCGAAAAAGAATTTCTTGTTAACAATCTTATCTATCCGGTACCCGATCCGGCATTCCCTTTCCTCGGTGTTCATTTCACCCGAATGGCAAAAGGGGGAGTTGAAGCCGGTCCAAACGCTGTACCTGCTTTTAAAGAGAAGGATATAGCTGGTCTGACTTTAGTATGAGTGATACAATTGAGTTTTTGACCTTCCCCGGTTACCTGAAAATGAGCAGTAAGTATGCCTCCATGGGACTAAAAGAGATATACCGTTCGTTTAACAAAACCGCATTCACCGAAGCTCTACAAAAACTGTTGCCTGCGATTCAGGAGAGTGATCTGGTAAAAGGTGGTGCCGGTGTGCGAGCCCAGGCTCTTGACCGGAATGGTAAACTGCTCGATGATTTCTACTTAAAACACACCAAAAACATGTTACATGTGCTTAATGCTCCATCCCCGGCAGCGACAGCTTCTTTAAGCATTGGAGAATATATCGCCGAGGAAGTGTTTAAGGAATAACATGTATTCCCAGGGAAGTGATTTTTATTACAATTGTAGAATCTGCTTTTTCCTGAACCTTGACAAGATTTTCCAAAAAACAAATACCAGTTGAAGAATTTTAGGTTTTATTTCTCTTACTTGATTATATATCTTGCATCTAAGAAGTAAAAAAATGAGGTCTTTTTGGAACGAGTAATAAATATCCATATTGAAAAATTGCCGGAGGGTGTCTTCCTGGCAACATCCGAAGATATCCAAGGTTTGATAGCTCAGGGACGAACAATTTCAGAGACTATCGAAATAGCCAGAGATGTCGCAAAAAAACTTATTGAGGCTCAGGATTTGATAATTCCAATACCTGAGCTTTCGATCCAGGAACAAAAATCATTTGATTTCCCAATCGTTGTTGGAGTTTAATAAGATTGGGCAGATTGTCAGGATTCAAATATCGCCAAATTGTGAAAAAATTGAAAAAATTTGGTTTTATTTTCTATCGTCAGGCTGCCGGGAGTCATGAAATTTGGTATCAACCGATTCATAAAAAATATACTACTATCCCCAATCATCCCGGAGATATGCCTGAAGGAACACTTGCTGCAATTTTAAAACAAGCTGATGTTTCTGTAGATGACTTTTTAAATGTTTAAATCTGATACAAACAGGACATCTCTTTTTCTGCCAAGTTTTTTTACTAATTTAACACAAAGTTCATGAATTTCTTCATTTAAATACTTCGAACTGAATACTTCAATTAGCTCTATGATTGCTTGTTCGCGAATAGCGATTTCTTCTTTATCCATATTGATTGGGTCTCGATTTTATTATAATTAAGTTGCAAAGCGAAGTATTCTTAAAATTTATTTCGCTATCAAGGGTGACTTATACTTGTTCACCCAAAAAGGGGTCCTGTCCGGACAGAGGTTATCCCAAGCGATAATATTTCTTGATCCAGTTGTCCAATGTCTGATGATTCTCAAAACCCATAAGTAATGCGATTTCCTTCTTTGTGTTAGCCCTTTTTTGTGCACCATCATAAAGCCGGGTAAAAAGTTCCGCAATATGTTGATTTACATTAAAATTTTCCTCATGTTGGTAATTATTCGCATCTGAGCCCGGCTGTTTGTAATTCGAATCAAAAGCCTCATCTGAAATTTCCGTTTTCTGATCCGGTTTAACTGTGTGGTAAAGTGCTTTTTTTGTCTCTTCCCCGGTAATATATTCACCCGGAGTTAAGATAATTAATCTCTGAAGAGTGTTTATCAATTCTCGTATATTGCCTTTCCATTCATGCAATCTGAGCATTTCATTTGCCTCAGTGGAAAGAGATATTTTGCTTTTTTTGAAGTGTCCACTTATCTTTGAAAAGAGTTTTTCGATCAAATATTTCAGGTCTTCTCTTCTCTCCCGAAGTGGTGGAATCTCAAATCTCACAACCGCCAGTCTGTAAAAAAGATCTTCTCTGAAATCCCCTGATCCCACTTGTTGAAATAGCGATTTATGGGTTGCGGCAATAACTCTTACATTGGTTTTGGATATCACCGCACTGCCAACCCTGGTAAAACTGCCGTCATTTAAAATCCGAAGTATCTTCACCTGGGCCTCAGTCGGAAGATCCCCAATTTCGTCTAAAAATATCGTGCCTCCATCGGCAGCTTCAAAATATCCTTTTTTATCAGATATCGCGCCTGTAAAAGCACCTTTAACATATCCAAATAGTTCCGACTCCATTATGTCTTTGGCAATCGCACCACAGTTTATTGCTATAAATGGTTTCTCCTTTCGGTCGCTCTTTTTATGGATGAGATTTGCCAAAACTTCTTTACCTGTTCCGGTCTCTCCTTCCAGCAAAATCGGGATATCATATCGTGAAACTGTGATCACATTATTAAAAAGTTGCGTCATAATTTCCGATTTAAATATTATGTCCTGAAAATCAGGGTCGCTTGATAACTCATCTGCTGACAAGAATTTTTGAGCAGAAGCAAATTCAGCCACCTTCGGACGGTAATAGTCAAGTGAAATTCCAAAGGGCAATTCAACTTCTCTGAATCCATCTTCAGCCGTCGTTTCTATCAACCGGGCTTTGATCTGTGTCTTGGCAATCAGAATCCATACAGCATGCATGGCTGGAGTGCCCGGACTGAGATGGAAAAACAACTCTGCTTCAGGGTAGGCACTGTGAGTCTCTTCCACTATTTTCAAAACTGAGGGGTAAATCTCTTCATGTCGAGTTGGCGTTGTGAGAGATATTTGTCGAACTGCAGCCCTGTTTTCTGTAATCATCCAGATATATTTCAGAAAATTACCAATTTCAGACGGAGCAAAATTGTTCAACAATATTGTTCTGTCGGGCTGTATCTCTTTTACTGCAGTAGCAATTGCAGCTTCTTTTTCATTGACAGCAGACAAAATGTCCTGCCTGCCAATCCAACTAAGTAAAATTTTCATATAAAAGTAAATATTTTTACTATTAAAGTAAGATTTTTTATCTTCTCTTCCAAATACGACCACTATTAACCCCAAAACAAAACTTTCTCGCTTTGGCACGCTACTTGAATAATACATCCCCGAGGGAATAAACCTCAGATATAACAAAAACTGATTAATTTACATATTCACATTTTGGAATTTTGGAGAAGAGATGGCAGACCCACTCAATATTAAAGAACAAGTTATAAAATTATTAAAATGACTTTGTTTTAAGACAAAAGAAATGAAGCCATACATTTTTGCTCTACCAAAACCAGTGCGTACTGAAGAACTGCAACTATTAATCAAATATTATCCAAGATTATTTATTAAGAAGGAATCGGTTCATCTGATCAGCTTTAAAGAAATCCTCAATACTTCATGGATGCAAAATTTTGAGAGGATAGGGAGTTTTCCTGCAATCTGGAAAGGTAAGGTACTGTTTTTAAATTTGTCGGTGAAAACTTCCCGAAGAAGCCCAAGAATTTGTGAGGTTCGCCCTTTCATTTATTTCGTGAAAGACAAACATGAAAACCTGAAAGATATAGAATCTTTCTTTCCGGAGTTTGCGTCTTTTTTTGGTGCTTTCGTGAGTGACAATTCTATTGAAAACTGGTTTGATGAGAACATCAGATTTTATTTCATCAATGGCGTTAAGGGAAACCACACACTTTGAAAGATTTTCCCGGTTGTAACTTGGGAAACCCGGGTAACCTTTTCCGTGGAATAATTGAAGAAAAAATAAGGGAATACGAGAGTGGAAAAGAATCTTGAAGAAAAGATAAAGGAACTCGAACGCGAAGTTTTACTGCTTAAAATAGAACTTCAAAACACTAAATTACGGGAAATAGAAAAAGAAAAAAGCCTAAACAATTATGTCAGAGACCTTGACAAGGCAAAAGAATTAAATCTCAACTCTGTTTTCAGAGAACAGGAACTCAAAAACCTCGCAACTTCTTGGGAGCGAATAGTTGACGAACTTGCTCACTCGATAAACACAGATGTTTATGTTGCAGTCTCGTCAATGTCAAAGTTCCTTGACAACCCAAAGATCAAAAAAGCCAATTACCACACCCGCCAAATTCGTGACCTCACGAACCTTTTGCTTCTATTTCTCAGGAGAGAAGATATTGAGTACAGCAATGAATTTACTGAATTTGCTCTCAGTGAAGTAGTCGCTGAACAGATTGCCCTGATAAAAGACGGAATCAGCACCCTCCGTATATCCTCAGATGAACATGAGGAGTCGCTTTTAAAAATGGTGATTCCGGTAACAATAATCGGTGAAACAAAAATTGCCATCAATGAAGAGTTCGCCGATGCAATTCCGCTGGTCATAAAAGATCTAGTTCGAAATGCAATGAAACACACTCCGGATCACGACCCCAAAGTTGAAATTACTTTAACAGAATCCGAATTATTTGTTGAAGTAATGATCCACAACAATGGAGCAATTTCTGAAAAACTTGCCAATTGGTTTAACAAAAGCTCCCTCGAAGACCCTGAAAATATGTCAAAGTCATCAAAAGTGGGTCTTAGAGTAGTTAAAAAATGGGTGGACCTGCTTAAAATTGAGACCCGATATCTCCGTGATGAAAATAATGACACCACAACAGTGAAATTAAACTTTCCAAAGAGGATAAGTTATGAAAAAAATTAGAATTCTTGTAGCAGAAGACACCAAAGAAGCAAGAGATATACTTGTCGAAAATCTGACAGATTATGAACTTGAGAAATATGGGAACAACAATGTTTTTGAGATTACAAAAGCAGAGTCATTTGTTAAAGCCTCACAGCTCCTTAAGGAAAGTGGAAAAAACGGGACTCCTTATGAGGTTTTCTTCTGCGACATCGATTTCACAGAGGACAACAAAGGTGGAAAAAGAGATTCAGGGTTTGAACTTATCAAACTGGCATTTGAAATTTCAAATATTACAAACATCTATACATACTCCGGACAGTTTAAAGCCGCCGACCTGTGGGATGGATACGAACCATTAGTCTCTAAAGGCCTTATCATCAAGACTTTCGACAAATCGCATACCGAAGGGGGTGAGGTTGAGTGGGTAAGATCAAATTTCGACGAACTCTTCAACAGACTTGCAAATGAAAAAATACTATGGGACATCTGGAATAATCATGAACTTATTAAAAAATCAGTGACCGCCAAAGTGTTCTCAAGGGACGCCCAGGAGAATCTTCTTGCACAGAGTGAGATTATGTCAAATCTTGACACAATTTTATTTCTAATCAAAAAGCTCCCCGATTTTGACGCTGAAAAAGTAATCTACCGCTTAATTATTCAACTCTATCACAGAAGCCTTGAATCATTTTGCAGAGGATCAAAATCTGATGAAGAGATATATAGTGATTCTATGGCTAACAAAAAGAGAGTAGAGACATTAACCAATCAGAAGAAGCCATGGGAGTTTGGAGAAAGAGTATCTGCACTCCAGACCATTCTATCATTCTCAGCGGAATACTATTCGAAGTTTGGCTACAAGGTAAATAATTACAGAAACAATTCTGTTCACCCCACGGATACCTTTGATGTCAGCCTGAGTAATGTCTATTATTGCGGGATTGCACTGGCTCTTTACTGTTCAAATGGGGATAAAAAAGACATAACCACCGGTGAAATTAAGACAAAACTAAAAGCACTTAATGATAGAGGTAAAAGAGATTTGGAAGAGATTTTATCCATTTTTTAACATTTCCGGTAAAACTAATATCTTTTTTTACTCATATCCAAATAAATTACGAGGGAATTTTCCGGATTTTAATCATATTTGGGTATTACTTTATTTTTTTTCAAAGAACAGCCAGTTATCGGGAAATAATTCTGTAACTGTTTGTTTTCTTTTATTTTAATCAGTTAAACCATCGGAGAATTTCATGAAGGTCTTTTTGCTCTTTTTAATCGCAAGCGTTTCTATATTAGCACAGGATTTTATCCCTCATCTCGAGCAATTACAACAAAATGTTATCAACAAAATGAAGGCCAACAAAGTTAAAAGAATGGAAGCCATCAGCTATCAAACTGATGCCAACTTTTACCCCCTTTCAGAAAAATACTATTATTCATATAACTATGAATACAATGAGATGGGTATGATTACTCTTGTTGATTATTTTAATGTTGAACAGGATTTAAGAATTGAAACAACTTATGCTTATGATCAATACGGAACAATAGAGAGCATCGTAGTGACTGAAACTTCGGGTGGAACTCAGAGTAGTAACCCGGTTGTTACCAACACTACTTTTTGGGCTACTGTCACAGACGGTACTATCGAAAGGATGACAAAATATGTTTCCGGCGAATTAACCAATGTCTATCTCTTTAACTACGACGGTTTGGGTCTGGCATCTATTCTGGATTCCACCGTTGATCTTTCTTCAGGTGTTCCAAACACTCTTTATACTTTCAACCTGGAGGGAAATGTTGTTTCCAAAACCTCACCAAATGGAAACACCTTCTACACTTATGACGATAAAGGAAATGTAATCAAAGAAGAGATGGAGATCAGCGGTTCACGGTATGAAACAACGAGCGACTACGATGGTGATGGTAATCTGGTTGGTGTAACTGTTAACGGCACTGCCTTCACTATGAATTGGATATTTCAAAATGATTCAGCCGGTCTGACTCTTAACGGATATTCCACTTATTACACCCCCGGTGAAGGGACAAGCAACTACGAATGGACAACTTTCATCTATACAAACTATTAAAAATGAACTTAAAAGTATTTCTGATTTCGGCATTTTTTGTTTCCTCCCTGTTTGCGCAGGACTTTATACCTCAATATAAAAAACACGAACCCGTTTTCAGAAATTACATTAAAAAGAACAAAATTTCCCTTGAAAAGGTGAATTATTACTCTACAGGTAAGGATTATATCCCGACAGGTAAACCCTTTTTGTCAGAGATATTTTCTTATCGAAACGACGGAAGACTCGAATCAGCGACAATTATCCCTGATTCAATCTCAACCGTAATCGATTCCTTTTTTTATGACAAGGCAGGCAGTTTTAGTGAAATCAAACGATTTACTAAAATTGCCTTGTCCGGGCGCGATTCAGTTAAACTTGAATCGTATTATTTCTTGCATAACTCAACCGGAAAAATCACTCACATCTCCTGGTTTGAAGATCGATTAAGAGACACACTCCCCCGACTAAATTACCATTACACCTATGGCAAAAACGGTAAACTCGCAAAGATTATCTGCCCCGTGGTTTTTGGATCAACAACCATCGACACACTTATTTACGAGTACGATAAATCGGAAAGACTTGTTAAAAGAATTAATAAGATAAACAGGTCGGAGTATAAATACGACGGAGGAGGAAACATGATCGAGAGGAAAGACATTACCGGAAAAGAAATCAACACGGTCAAGATGTCTTATAACAAAAATGCACAGGTTACTAAAATAATCGGTACTTCAAAAAAAATGAATTTGAATTCGGAATTACTCTACAATAAAAACGGAATCCTGATTCTAACCAAAACCAAAAAAGACAAAGCATCCAAAGGTTCGGAGTCGTATGAATCAGAGTTACGGGAGTATTCCTACTAACTTAATCTTTCCAAAGCTCCCTGTCGAGAGTTCTGTATTGAATTGCTTCCGAAACATGCGCAGCATTGATTTGTGATTCACCTTCGAGATCGGCAATGGTCCTGCTGACTTTTAAAATTCTGTCGTAAGCTCTGGCTGAAAGTCCCAAACGGGTCATTGCAGTCTTGAGAAGTGATGCACCGGCATCATCCAACCGACAAAAATGCCTCACTTCCTTGCTTCCCATATCAGCATTATTATAAATGTGGCTGTAGGCACTAAATCTTCCTTGCTGAACTTCTCTCGCTCTGATCACTCTTTCACGAATCGCTTCTGAACTTTCACCCTTGTGGGATGAGGAGAGGTCTTTATAACGGACAGCCGGAACTTCGATATGAATATCAATCCGGTCGAGAAGCGGACCTGAAATTTTACTCATATATTTTTGAATTTGATTGCTTGTACATCTGCAATCGCGGGATGGATCAGTGTAATAACCACACGGGCAGGGGTTCATCGCCGCAGCGAGCATAAAATTTGCCGGAAATGTAAGCGTCATCTTCGATCTACTTACTGTTACAATAGAATCTTCGAGTGGCTGCCTTAAAACTTCAATTACATTTTTTTTGAATTCCGGAAACTCATCCAGAAAAAGCACTCCAAAATGGGCGAATGAAACCTCACCCGGTCTTGGGGTGGAACCTCCACCAACCATAGCGGCATCTGATACAGTGTGATGTGGGCTTCTGAATGGTCTCTCTGTTATCAGTGCAGTGCCTCGTGGCAGAATTCCCGCAACCGAATAAAGTTTAGTAGTTTCAAGTGCTTCATCAAACGAAAGAGGTGGAAGAATGGAAGGTAACCTCTTTGCAAGCATGGTTTTTCCACTTCCGGGAGGCCCTATCATCAAAATATTATGTCCACCCGCAGCCGCCACTTCAAGTGCTCTTTTTACATTTTCCTGCCCCTTTACATCACCAAAATCGAGATTATATTTATTCAAGTAAGCAAAAAGTTCAGTGGTATCTGTGGTTACAGGTGACAGTTGAAGGCTCCCGGTGAGAAATCTATAAAGATCAGGGAAATTTTTAAACCCATAAACTTCAACACCATCAACGATGGAGGCCTCTTTAACAGAATCTTCGGGGAGTATTAATCTTTTAATTCCTTTGTCACGGGCACAAACAGCGAGTGGAAGAGCACCTTTGATCGGTCTTAAAGTCCCGTCAAGCGATAATTCACCGAGAAAGATTGTGTCTTGCAGCTGGTTAATTGGTATAAAACCATCGGCAGCCAAAATGCCAACAGCAATCGGCAGATCAAATGAACTCCCCTCCTTTTTTACATCGGCGGGAGCCATGTTTATCGTAATTTTTTTGCCGGGAAATTTTAGTCCACTGTTTTTGATTGCAGCAGTTACCCTTTCCCTGCTCTCTTTTACTGCATTGTCGGGAAGGCCCACGATGGTAAAAGCAAGCATTGCCTTTTCGAGATGAGTTTCTATTTCAACTATAAATGCTTCAATGCCAAATGTGGCACCCGAAAGCACTTTAGAAAAATTTATCCTGTCTTCCATTCTTAATATATTCCGGAATTGTCGCTGTTTTTTTTATTTCGTTAAATTGAACACTTTTAAAAGTAAAAATTGTTAACTAAAATAATGAAGTAAGCTTAAATTTACATTAGAATTATTAAAAAATGAGAAGATTTTTATGAAACACACCACTTCAACCGGTATCACCTTCCACGAATATGGACAAGGGGACAAAACGATACTCTTCATTCACGGATTTATTTTTGATTCATCCCTCTGGCAACGACAGATTCCTGCTCTAACCGGGGACTATAAAATTATTGTCCCTGATCTGCGTGGTTTTGGTGAGTCAACCGATTGTGATGGCATGATCACCATGGAAAGTTATGTTGATGATCTTTTTGAGATTCTTAAAGAAACAGGGGTCAAAAAACCGGTTCTTGCGGGTCTTTCGATGGGTGGATATGCTGCCCTAAGAACGGCTGAAAGATCACCCGAAAAATTTTCAGGGCTGATACTTTTTGATACCCGTGCGGCAGCAGACTCTGATGAAGCAAAACTCAAAAGAGCCACAGGTGTAAGAATCCTGAAACAGGGAGGCTTAAAAACATATGCCACAGCATTGATGGATTCAGTTTTCTCACAAGGATTTAAGGAAAAAGAACCTGATGAGTTTCAGGGTTTCATAGATCGTGCTTCAGAGATCAGACCGGAAGGAGCCATTGGCGCACTTCTTGCTATGATGGGAAGAACCAACACAACCTCATTCCTCGAGTCAACCACACTTCCTGTGCTTGCAATCTGTGGTGAGTTTGACACTCTAACACCTCCAACTGAAATGCTTCAAATGATGTCCAATGTAAAAAATGGAGAATTTCATATAGTTCCCGATGCAGGACATGCAGCCCCATTCGAAAACTTTACCGAATGCAACAAGTTGTTAACCAATTTTTTAAGGAAAATTTCCTTTTGATGAATGAAAATCAACCGGTTCCTGTTCCTCATCCTGCGAGACTCAATCCGAAGAAGAACGATTACAGCCTGATTCTCAAGGTGCATCAGGATGCATGTCGCGCAGGTGATGATACCTATAAAGATCCGTCAACCGGATATTCGGTTTTTACGGCGTTTTATCACTTAAAAAGAGGCAGTTGTTGCAATAGTGGCTGCAGGCACTGCCCTTGGGTGAAAAATTAGTTGCAACAAATGAAAATTGATCGATACCTGATTACGAAAATGGATTGCCCCTCCGAGGAGCAGATGATCAGAATGAAACTCTCCGAAGAAAATTCGATAAAAGAGCTTCAGTTTGACATCCCCAACAGAACTCTTCATGTAATTCACAATGGAGATTCCGGCTCAATTTCGAAGGTGATAGACAGTCTGAATTTTGATTCCCGGCTGGTTGAAAGCACTCCCTGGACAGGTACCTTAAATGAGGAGAGCAAGGATTCTGCCGCTCTACAGAAAAAACTGCTATACACCGTTCTTGTTATAAATTTCTTCTTTTTTCTGCTTGAGATGGCGTTTGGCATCATCTCCCGATCGATGGGTCTTATCGCCGATTCTCTCGATATGCTTGCTGATGCGGTGGTTTATGGACTTGCACTCTGGGCGGTTGGTTCCCGTCTTTCAAGGAAAAAGAAAGTGGCAACCCTCAGTGGTTATTTCCAACTTTTTTTGGCACTTCTCGGTTTTTTTGAAGTTGTCAGACGCTTTGTGAACCCATCTGAAGCGCCTGAATATTTGCAGATGATCAGTATTTCGCTTTTTGCACTTATAGGGAATGGTGCTTCGTTGATAATTCTAAACAAATCAAAAGATAACGAAGCACACATCCAGGCGAGCAAAATATTTACATCAAATGATGTAATCGCAAATATCGGGGTCATTGTTGCAGGATTTATCGTCTATCTCACCAATTCCCTCTATCCCGATTTGATAATTGGTGCACTGGTTTTTTGGCTGGTTTTAAGAGGTGCAATCAGAATTTTAAAGTTATAATTCTCATTGAACTCAGCCCTGACCACAGCGCTTCACCTTAATTTCCTTCTGTTTTTAATTCAATATTATATAACACCGGCAATTTGTATCTCCACTCTTTCCATAACTTTTCATCCAACAAAAGTTTGATCATAAAATCACTTACATTTATTCTGCTTGTTTTCCCGGGATCAGAGATGGAACTTCGTTTTGGCGATTGATGGACTTCATATCCACTCACTTCTTCTTCATCAAACAGGCCGTCAGGTCTAACCATAACCCACTCAATTTTCCCGTCCCCTGCTCCGATTGTGTTCTGCAGATACAATCCGGCTTCCACATTGTCCCTGTGGGGAGGAAGAAGATAATAAAGTGTTGAAAGAACCATCCTGTCCCCACAGCCATATTTCTCCTTCATCCCGGTGTTCCTGTATGCAGTGGTACTCATAAGTATCAATTTGGTTTTGGTGTCATTTCTTGCCATTATTGCTCTGCAGATGTTTTCGATACAGTTTGTAACAAGCTTTCGTGGTTTACCAAATATCCCTTTAAACGAGATATTATGACCAAGACAGGAAACCACAGCGTCACAATCGGCAACTAATTTATAAAACTCATCCATTCCAAATTCTGAAATATTCCCAACAATACACTCAAGGAGTTTATTGTCACGATGAGAATCCGGAATCTTAGCCGACTCTCGAATAACCACTTTTGTTTCCATTCCTCGATCAAGAAGGTGCTTCAGAACCAGGCGACCTGTAGCTCCCGAAGCACCAAGAATCAATACTTTCATTCTAAAACTCGAATATTATTGAAGAATTATCAATTTACGAACAGCAGACATTCCATAACCGGTTAACTTGTAAATGTACATTCCACTTGATAATCCGGTTGCATCCAATATTTCCACATGATACCCCGCCTCATAATATTTTTCTGAGATCACTTTAACATTCTCACCGAGGGTGTCAAAAAGGTCAAGTTTATATCTGCCGGCTTCCGGAATCGCAATTTTTATTGTGGTCGAAGGGTTAAAGGGGTTTGGATAATTTTGATACAGTTCTATCCCGCCCGGAATTTGCCCCGTCTCATCTTCCAATCCCGTGACTGCAATATTCAGAGTGAACAAACAAGAAGCAGCCAAACCCCCGGTATCAATTGCGGTTACTTTGATCAAAGTGTTAATTGCACTCGAAGGTGTCCCATAAAAAGTCTTTGTGTTTGGATCAAATGAAAGCCACCCCGGCAGAGGATTTCCATTACCAAGAGTCGCGGAACAAGTTATCGTATTTATCCCATCATCATCAAAAAATGTTGTATCTGGCAGAGTATAACTAAAAACATGCCCGGTAACTCCCGATTGGTCAGGAATTTGACGATTTAAATATGGAGCATAGTTTGAGTGTTTCAAACTGTCAATTAGATAATCTATCCTGACCCAATATGTATAATATGAAGACCAACTTGTTCCCCCTGAAGTGTAAAACAAATATCTTCCATCATTCGATATAAATTGTCCATACTCCCAGTTACTGCCGGGTTTGCTGATAGGTTCACCTAATTTTTTTGGGTTGGTCCATCCACCATTCTCTTTTTTGTAACTTATAAAGATATCACCGGCGCCATTGCCCGGATTTCTTGAAAAAAGCAGATATGATTCATCAAGTGAAATCCAAAAATCGTTTTCCTGCAAAACACTGTTTAAAGGGATGCCAAGACTCTCAAAAACTGTAACACCCGACACAGTCTTGATCTTACAAATATCACCATTTGTTGGAGAACCTTCGTAATATGAAGATGCAAAAGAGTTATTTAACCCCGATTTCTGGAAATAGTGAGTATGAGTGTCCGATGGTAACAATTTTACAGGCACACTCCAACCGGAAGCTTCTCTTTTCGAGTGATAAGTAAAAAAGTGATTATCCTGCAGAAACATTGTGCTGTCATGATCTGCAAATCTCGGAGCCATGAATCCTTCAAAGACATTAAAAGGGCCTGTCCATCCATTATTTTCGAATTTATAACATTTTACCCTCATTGCAGTTGGAGGATAACTGTTTATTTCACCATAATAGATTTCCCTGCCATCAGAGCTGATCGCTATTCTTTCACAAGCCTTAAATCCGCCTGTTAATTGAAGATTAAATATTTTGGGTGTACCCCCCGGAGGTGTCTGTCCGAGGTACATACTATCTGCGGGAATTACCTGAGGGTAAATCGACACAGATGAAAAAACAACGAGTAAAATTATGATGACTCTTGCACTTAGTGGCATGATTTGGTTCCTTTGCTAATTATTTGTTTCCCGGTCAATCAGAAGAACAGATTGACACCACCGAAACATAATTGATCAAAAGAACCGCTAAAACTTAATCCTTGTGAATTGCATCAGAAATTGGTAAAGTGCACTTTAAAGCCATAAAACGCTAAAATACCCTGTGACTGAATAAGGAAATGGATAATCAGAAACTGCAATAACTTGCCAAATTATACATCCTCGCCGGAATTGTTAAACCCCGACTCTAAAGATATTTTTAATCTTTTTATGATTTTGCGACTAACGGGTAAACACTCACCGCTGAACAGGAGAACATGATTTTTCCCTCCCCCAAGCATTTGAAGAGATTTAATTTTTTCTAATGCCACGAGATAAGATTTGTGAATACGCATATAATTGGAAGGCAATAACGGAATGAGCTTTTTGATTGGTTTATCATAAATCACAACATGCCCGTTGCTCAAGTATAACTCTGAATAAATATTCGCAGCTTTAAAATATTTGATTTCTTCAACGGGAAAAACTCTGACCTCATTTCCTGTTTTTACAGAAAGATATTTAATGGAATGCCCGTCAATTGCGTGACTCGATTTTAGTCTCTCAAAAGCCGTCCTCAATCTTTCAGTGTTGTATGGTTTGGGGATAAAATCGAGGACACCATACTCAAACGCTTCGATAGCTCTGTTGATGTTGGCAGAGATAACGATTGTGTGAAATGACTGGCTGACAGCCTGTTTCAAGAGTTGAAATCCGTCTTTTGAATTTAAGTTTAGATCCAGCAACAAAAGATCGATCGGATTTTCCCTTAAATAATACATTGCACTGTTAAGGGTGGTCTCAATATGGAGGGATGTGATTTCATTTTTCAGAATTTGTGAAACCAGCAATTTGATGTCTTCAGCGGTTGGACGCTCGTCCTCTACGATTAAAATTCGCATCATTTATCCCTTATTTGAATAATTGTTTCCCATCCACCTGCAATTTTATTGGATGAAAATTTCCACCTCTCCGGATAACTTTCTTGAAGACGACTTGAAATATACCTAATCCCAAAACCTGATGATTTATTTCCATCATCACTGTTAAAATCTCCATCATTTCTGAGGATGAATTGTGTATAGTCTGTTTCCCTGGTTCTTATCAATGTGAATATCCCCGAAGTTTTTGTTTCATAACCATGAGTTAACCCGTTCTCAACTAATGTATGAAATATCATGGGAGGGATACGCTCCTGTTCAACTATATTGTGAGTTTCCATCTTAAAATCTGCACCTTTACGATAACTCATTATTTTAAGATGGGCTTCGCAAAGCTCAATTTCCTGTTTCACAGGAATCTGTTTGAGAGCAGAGACCTGATTAATTATCCTGAATTCTTCCGCAAGAGATTCTATTAGTTTGATGGCTGAATCTGAATCTTTCCTGAGCCAAACAATTATTGAAGTTAAGGTATTTAATACAAAGTGAGGATTTATGTTCTTTTTAAGCAGTTCAATTTCGAGACGGGTTGATTTAAGTTGTGCCTCTTTTTCTGCTTTTTCTTTTGTTGCAAACTGTTGTGCTATTAAGAAACTGCTGCATATCACCATCACAGTTGCCAACCCTTCAAAAGCAAAATTGAAATAGTATGCCACCCATGATAATATCAGTCCAATGAAAATTACGATGCTTCCCTCACGCTTTAATATTAAAGTCCAAATCGAGATAACACTGCCAAGAATTAATACAGTGATCGAAAGTACACTAAAAACATTTTGGTAATCCGTAAAAAGAAGATAAATCACAGCAACCACTGCCAGGATGATTGATACTAATCTCTTGGGCAATGCAAAGGTATAAATCAGAAAAACAGGAAAAAGGATTGTGAACAGCACACTGTTCGTCTGATAAAAATAATATTCAAAATGCAGCCAGGTGGTTGAAAAGTCAATAATTAGAGGTGCCTGCGAGATTAGAAAATCCAAAATGACAAATAAACAAAACAGACTGAATAAGAGATGTTCCGTTTTTCGGTGTCTTGTGAAGAACAAAAAGAGATTTAACAGAAATGCAATCAGTAATATCCCTGAAATAAAAAAAGCAAGATAACCTTTTTTAAACATCGCCTTTTTCACAAAATCATAATTACCGACAACAACCTCTCCATTCAAAAAAGTGAGTGGCGAGTAGTTATGGTAACTTGAAATACGCATCATTATGGTGTGATTACCGGGGGTGATTATCCTGTGTGGCAATACAACATTAAATGTAAATAAACCTGCTTTTTCTTCCTCTTTGTTGAGACCCCTCACACCATTTTGAGCGATAATTTCTCCATCCCAGTAAATCTCATACGCAGTGATAAAAGCAAAGGGAAACAGTCCAAAAACATCTTTTTCGCTGAGAGAGTCCTCAACAAAAATTGTGGTTTTTAATATCCAGTTCGCTTCAGAATATTGACTTTCATCTGATAATAAATCCACCCTTTTCCATTGAGAATCAGGATAATTGGGAAGTGGTTTTGTGGGGGAGGTATCTTTGGTAATTTGCCATTGTTTCAGGTAAATAAAGGAGGTTGATGAGTTTATTATATTCGGAGAATTGCCCCCTGCCTCTGTTTTAACATTCATCGTGGCTGAAAAAACCAGAATCATGATAAAATATTGTGCGGTAAAAAATGTTCTCAAAATGAAAATTTCAATTTTTAAAACAGGTGAAATAAAATTATCATCTGACAAATCTTAAATTCAGAATAATCCAATCATAGCCAAAAATGATAAAGTTAACATCGCAAAAGTAATCAGATTTAATTGATCAATTACAAAATACTCTCCCCGTATATCTTCACAAACCAAAAGAAGTTTAACGCGTTTTGAAAACACCCGATATTTAATACTTAATAGCTAACACCTTAACCTGATACCTAATACCTAATTTCGTATATTTGCAGGTTAAAATAAACAGGATTACATGAGCTTTTTTGATAAAATTGCCAAGATAAAAGATAAATTTGACAGAATAAACGAGCAACTCTCCGATGAAGAGGTACTCGCTGACACTGATAAACTGATTTCCCTTAGCAAGGAAAGAAGTGATTTGATGCCGATAATGGAAGTTTTTGAAAAATATTCAAGAACAATCGCCAATCTCGAAGAATCTAAAGATATTCTGGATAATTCAACCGACCGTGAGCTTGTTGAATTTGCCCAGATGGAACTTGAAGGATTAAGAGAAGAGAAAGACCGTTACGAGGAAGAACTTAAAGTTTTGCTGCTTCCAAAGGATCCAAATGACGACAAAAGTGTTATTATGGAAATCCGTGCGGGAACGGGTGGGGATGAAGCAGGACTTTTTGCAGGAGATCTGCTCAGGATGTATATGCGTTATGCAGAACTTAAAGGCTGGAAGGCCGAGTACATTGATCTGAATGAAGCCGGTGGTCTCGGTGGTGTTAAAGAAGCTGTTATTTCCATCTCAGGAACCGGAGTTTATG
The DNA here is from genome assembly GCA_016707285.1 of Ignavibacteriales bacterium. Classification (GTDB taxonomy): domain Bacteria; phylum Bacteroidota; class Ignavibacteria; order Ignavibacteriales; family Ignavibacteriaceae; genus UTCHB3. The sequence goes on along the minus strand of JADJIA010000002.1, from coordinate 77,493 downwards.
GAGAATTGAAATGGGAAAGTGGTGTTCACCGTGTTCAAAGAGTCCCTCAAACCGAAGCTCAAGGTAGAGTTCATACCTCTGCTGCCTCTGTTGCAGTACTTCCAGAAGTGGAAGCAGTCCAGGTGGAAATCAACATGAATGATGTAAAAATTGATGTTTTTAGAAGTGGCGGCGCAGGTGGTCAGAATGTGAACAAGGTTGAAACTGCCATCAGAATGACACATCTTCCCACAGGGATTGTTGTACAGTGCCAGGATGAAAGATCACAGTTAAAAAACCGCGAAAAAGCTCTTAAAGTATTAATGGCTCGACTTTATGATCTCAAAAGTGGTGAACAAAATTCAGAAATCGCTGCACAAAGAAAACTGATGGTAAAAAGTGGCGACAGAAGTGACAAAATTCGCACCTACAACTTCCCTCAAAACAGGGTAACCGACCATCGAATCGGATTAACCCTCTATAACCTGAGTGATGTTATCAATGGAGATCTTTTCAGCCTGATTGAGCAAATCAAAATTGCCGATCGCGCCGAAAAGTTACAATCGGAGGAGTAGGAACAAACCCCGGTAAGTCAAATCCACCGGGCTAATAATTCCAACAAAAAAGCAAATTCCATGGAAACCAAATGAAAAAACTGCCTTTAGGAATTCAAACATTTTCGCTGCTCATCGAAGATAATTTGATCTATGTTGATAAAACCAAACATATTATTAACCTTATCGACTCCTTGAAGTATGTTTTTCTCTCACGTCCCCGAAGATTTGGGAAATCACTTCTACTCTCTACAATTGAAGAGTTCTTCCTCGGAAAAAAGGAATTGTTTAAGGGCCTGGATATTTATGACTATCCCGAATGGAAAACCCACCCCATTATTCGATTGGATTTCTCGAACATGGAAACCGGGAATGAAGAGAGTTTTCGCGAAACCCTTTTTGACAGACTCAATGAAATTGCGGCTTTTTATGGCATCAAAATCAAATCTGAAATTGTATCTCAATATTTTGGAAGATTGATTAAAGAGTTATCAGAAAAGTTTGGTCAAAAAACGGTTATTTTAATAGATGAGTATGATAAACCCATTACCGATCATCTTGATGACCCTGAAACAGCGGAAAAACTGAGGGAATTTTTAAAGTCCGTTTTTGTGCGAATGAAAGGGAATGACGCCCATATCAGGTTTGTATTATTAACCGGTGTCAGCAAATTTTCAAAAGTCTCTCTTTTTTCAGGAATGAATCAAATTACTGATATTTCCATGAATGAAAGATATGCTTCTCTTCTGGGATACACTCAAGAAGAATTGGAATTATATTTCCCTGAATACATTGAGATCCTTGCTCAAAAAAAAGGAACTTCAAAAAAGGAACTTCTTCGAGAAATAAAACACTGGTATAACGGTTACAGCTGGGATGCAACAACCCGGGTGTATAATCCTTTTTCCATCTTGAGCCTGTTCCAATCTCTGCGCTTCGACAATTATTGGTTTAGCAGCGGCACTCCTTCACATCTTATCAAATTAATGAAAGAGAAAAAATACGATGTGAATATTCTGAAGAATGCCGAAGCAAACATCCTAACATTTGATTCCGGCAGCCTCGAAAATATTGATCCTGTCAATCTATTATTTCAGACAGGTTATTTAACTGTAAGTCAAAAAAGAGATTTATATCAAATTGAAGAATACCTTTTAAATTTTCCAAATTTTGAAGTGGAAACTTCCTTCTACAGTTATTTGATTGGAGATATCTCCAATACACAACCGTATGAGGCTCTCACACTCGCCCTGAAATTAAGACAATCGCTGGAATACGGTTATGTGGACCAGTTTGAATCAATTTTAAGGACACTTTTTGCACAAATCCCCGCCAACTTATTTATTCAAGAGGAAAAGTTTTATCATTCACTTTTTATAATGATTGCATATCTGTGTGGAGTCGAAGTTGAAGCTGAAGTAAACACCAATATTGGCAGGATTGATGGAGTAATTGAGTTTTCGGACAGGATTTATATTATAGAGTTTAAATATAACCACCCCGCCGAAGAAGGTTTGAAGCAGATAGCCAGGAAGAAATATTACGAAAAATTCCTGACTAAAGGCAAACCGATATGTTTAGTGGGTGCAAGTTTTATCGGAAAAGAAATAAATACCGTGAGTCTAAAGTTAGAGTTGTGACTTAAACTAAAATCATCCTAAAAAGTCATCTTAGAAATGATCAACAACCTCTTCCCTTAAAAGACCATAGATGTGCAGGTCCCAATCATGGCCATTTTTGTGGAATGATTGCCTTAAAACGCCTTCCAACTGGAATCCATTCTTCCTGAGTACTTTGGCAGAGGCATGGTTAGGGGCGGCAACTTCCGCTTGTATTTTTACGATATCGTAATAGGTAAATGCAAATTTGACTAATTGGCGACAGACTTCAGTGGCAATACCTTTACCCCAAAACTTTTCGCCAAACCAAAAACCGGCTTCAACGGTTCGCCTCTGAACATCACTTAAAAGGTGAACCCCGGCTATTCCGGCAAATTCGTTTTTATATCTTACAGCAAAAACCGACTGAACATTCCCTTCATTCATCAGTCTTATAAACTCCTTGGCATGGTCAAGAGTATATGGCTGCGGGAATGAATCTCTCAAAAATTGTGCAACCTTGGGATTATCAGCTAATTTTGTGAGCCCCTCGGCATCGTCGGGATAGAGCCCTGTAAGTTCAATGTATTTTTTTTGATTTTTCAATGTAAATCCGGTTTAAAACGAAAACTCCATTGCTAAATTAAAAAATCTTTCCGTGAAAATCTGTGGTACACGAAGTGGTGAACGAATCCCCGGGATCACCTGATACCATGAATAACCCGCTATGTTATAGTTATTAAATACATTTAGAACCTCTGCAACCACAGTTAAAAATTTTTCTCCACCAAAATCAAATTTCGCGGAAAGACCCATATCCGCCCTCATGTACATTGGTAATTCCCATCGTTTGTTATAATCAACAACGAGGTAATTTTTACCATCTGTGCCAACCTCCACCCTTCTCGGATGAAAAAGAGTACCGGAAGCTACCGAAAATCTCAGATGTGACTGCCAGTTTGGGTGCTTCTTAATTTTATCCTGCAGGAATATTTGGAAATTATGCGTTTGATCCAACAACCTCCTGTTATATTCGGCTCCACTCCCCTTTAATCTTTCACCACTGTCGAGATAACCATACACAAACCAACTGTTAAGCCCCTGCTGAATCTCACCACGCAACATGATATCAAAACCCCGGGCATAACCTTCAAGAGAATTGGTTTTCCCGTAAATTATTCTCATACCGTCAAAATCAACAGGGATAAGATCGGTCAACGACTTGTAATAAAACTCCGCCCTCATCTCCAATCCTTTTTTGAAGACATAATGTAGTGCAGCGATATAGTGGACCGACTTTTGCGATTTAAGAGTTGATGCCTCTTCTGTGCTTAAATCCCGAAGCTCATAAAAAAATGGTGGCTGGTTGTAAATGCCTGCTCTTAGATTCACATTAAATTTTTCGGTCACCTTATATTCAATTGAACCCCTTGGCGACCAAAATGTCTCATTGTTATAAGGAGTAGAGGTAAAACGCAATCCGGCATCCACCGTTGTTCTTATTCCCAAATTCATTTTGTCATCCACATAAAAGGAATATGAATTTAAGTCTTTTTGTGAGCCATAACTTGTAACTTCAGGTGCAGCAGGAATTGAAATCCCTCCCTGTTCCTTTTTCTCTTCATAAAAATTGTGCCTCAAATCGGAAAACTTAAGCTCTGCACCTGCTTTGATGGTATGACCGCTATTGGTATATGTGATCTCAGGTGTAATATTTATAACGGATAAATCGAGTGTGTTTTCTCCCTTTTCAAGTGCAGATTTAAGATATTCCCTGTAGTCGGGGTTATAAGCATCCGGAATCAGATAAATATCCGAAATTATATCTCTGGTCTCAGTCTCTGTGATGTTAAACCATGAAACCACCGCACTCAATAATAAATCAGGGCTCACCCTTACTTTTGTGTTTAATCCGGCCAATGTTGTATTATAGCCATAATTTGAAGTGCCTGAATAGTCTGACGATATTCCCTGGATTATTCCATCAAGGCGAAAATGTCCTGTCCAGTTTGTTGGGGTAAGATCATATTTGTTGTTTGCTCTCAACAGGAAAAGTTGTGTTGAAATATTTTGTCCCGGGAGGTAATTTACATTTAATTGAATATCCTTAAAATCGGGACGGTAGTCACCTGAAGTATGTTGTTGTGAAGAGAAAATTTTGGGATAGCTCCATCTTCCCGCAAGACTCGCCGAGAAGCCGTTTTTTGCATGATGAAATGCAGCACCGGCAGAAAGAAGTCCCGCTCTGATTATTCCACTTAAAGGTGTATTAATTTCTTTTCCGTAGTTGATCTCAAGAACTGAAGCCATTTTGTCACCATAAACCGCAGGGAATGCGCCTCCATAAAAACTCAGGTCTTTCACCAGATCCTGATTGACAAGTGAATGATTCTCTTCAATTCCCTGTCTCAGGAGAAAAGGACGAAATATCTCAAATCCGTTCAAATAAAGCAGGTTTTCATCAAAACTTCCACCTCTTACATTATAACCCGATGTTGTTTCGTTGTTGATTTTAACACCCGGTAGTATCCTTACAGTCTGTAGTACCTCGCCATTAAGAGTTGGAATATTTCCGATGGTCTCCGCTTCAAGAGTTTCTTTCTCCATCCCCTTCTTTTCACCATATACAACAATTTCATCCTCCTGATAGGAAGTGGCTACAAGTTTAATGGTGATTGGCAGGTTATTCCCGTTTGTCATGAGAAGCTGAAGCGCAGTATCTTTAAATGCGATATGGCGGATACGAAGTGTATAAGTGCCGGGTGAAACTTCAAAACTGAAGTTACCATCGGTAGAGGTGATTACACCAAGCGGGGTTTTTAGAATGAATACGGCACAGCCTGCAAGAGGCTCGCCGGTGGGAGATATTACTTTACCGGAAAGAGTAACCTGTGAAAAAGAGGCACTGCAAAGAGCAGTATAAAAAAGAATACGATTTTTGACAACATAACGGCAGTTTGTCTGTATTATTGAAAATAGTATATCTAATTAGCCGCGTTGCTCTCCAAATTTGTTTAATTGAAACTTCAATATACCCTTCACGAACTTTTTAAACAATTACAAAGTTTATCTCTATAAGTATTCTTAAATTGTTATTCATCAAACATAAAAATACAGGAACCCAAATATGAAAAAACTTTTTTTTGTCATTTCCCTTCTGCTCTTCTCCGGCGGAGTTTATGCACAAGAGAGTTGTTGCACACCCGAAGGTAACAGCGACAAAACAAGCACATCCACTACAACCAACGACCCGATAGCAAAATTTGCTTCCAATGTTGATTCTCCCGGATTTGCCGATAAACATCCTTCACCTGCACCATTTAAACTGACAAACGGCAGAGGCGAAATGATAAAAATCACTCTGTCTGATCGCTCAACTGCAAATGCTTACCAAATAAAAGCAGCCCATAAATCGAACAAGTGGTTAATCCTCTTCCACGAATGGTGGGGACTTAACGACTATATCAAAAATGAAGCTGAAAAATACGCAAATGCTTTTTCAAGTCTGAATGTAATTGCACTCGATTTTTATGATGGACAATCAACTGCCAACCCTGACACAGCCGGGATGCTACTCAAGGGAGTAAAAACCGAACGGTCAATGAAAATAATCGAGGGTACAAAAAAATATCTCGGAGCCAACGCTCAAGTCGGAACGCTTGGATGGTGTTTCGGTGGTGGCTTGTCGATGCAAGCAGCCATAATATTTGGTAAACAGGCAAAAGCCTGCGTGCTCTATTATGGAATGCCGGAAACAGACGCCAAAAAACTGAAAAACCTCTACGCACCTGTTCTTGGTATCTTTGCCGAGAAAGATGCCTGGATAACCAGAGATGTAGTCAGCGGATTCGACAAATCATTCAGACCACTCAAGCGCAAATATGAGCTCAAATGGTTTGATGCCGATCATGCTTTTGCAAACCCCAGCAGCCCAAACCACAACAATGCTGCCGCTTTGGAAGCTGAGGATATGACTAAAAAGTTTATCCAAACCCGGTTAATGGGAATTAAATAAACCCTTAGAACACGAAGTCAAGAAGGAAAGAAGCTCAAGAAGGTTCTTCGTGTCCCTTCTTAACTTCTTTTCTTCGTGTCAAAATCTGTTTTTAGTCGACTAAGCTAAGGGAAATTCTTTTTCTGTCGAGATCTACTTCAGTAATAGTTACTTCAAGTATATCACCAGCGGCGACAACTTCACTTGGATTTTTAACGAAACCTTGTTTCATTTTTGAAATGTGGAGTAAACCGTCTTGTTTTACGCCGATATCGATGAATGCACCGAAATCTACAACGTTTCTAACGGTTCCTTTTACTTTCATGCCTGGTCTAAGATCTTCCATCTTCATTATATCACTCCTAAGGATTGGTGGGGGTAGTTCCTCTCTTGGATCTCTCCCCGGTTTTTTGATGTTTTCGATTATATCCTGAAGAGTCATTTCGCCAACATTTAATTCTGACGCTACTTTCTTCAGGCTAATCTTGTTTATATAGAAACTTATTGCTCCACCTGTCTCTTTAATCTCTGACGGTTTGATATTAACCATTTCGAGTAACCTGTTGGTTGTTTCATAAGATTCAGGGTGGATAAATGTGCTGTCAAGTGGCTCATCGCCATCCGGTATTTTGAGGAATCCGGCACACTGTTCGTACACCTTTTCGCCAACACCACGGACGCCCAAAAGCTCACTTCTTTTTTTAAATTTTCCTTTGCTCTCTCTGTGTTTCACTATCGAGTCTGCAAGTCTTTTGTTTAGACCTGAAACATAAGTTAATAGTGAGGAGGAGGCAGTGTTAAGATCCACACCCACATAGTTAACGCAGCTTACAACAACATCATCAAGTTTTTTTGCCAGAAGTTTTTGATCAACATCATGTTGATACTGACCAACGCCAATTGATTTGGGATCGATTTTTACAAGCTCCGATAATGGATCAAGTAGTCTTCTTGCTATTGAAATGTTGCCTCTCTGCGAAGCTTCAAGGTCGGGGAATTCTTTTTTTGCCACTTCAGAAGCAGAATATACTGAAGCTCCCGCTTCGTTTACAATTATATATTTTGCTTCAAGTGAATTCTTTTTAATAAGTTCTGAGACAAAAGTCTCGGTTTCGCGGCTTGCAGTTCCGTTTCCGATTGCCACAACATCAACTTTGTATTTATTGATGAGTGCAACCACAACTTTTTCAGCTTCTGCTATTCGATTTTGTGGAGGATGAGGATAGATGGTGACACCATCGATATACTTTCCTGTTTCGTCGATAATCGCAACTTTTGTTCCGGAAGCAAACCCCGGATCAAGCCCCATAATTACTCTGTCGAGAAGAGGTGGCTGAAGTAAAACATTGTGCAGATTTTCAGCAAAAACTTCAATTGCGTGCAACCCTGCTTCATAAACCAGCTCATTCCTTACTTCTCTGTCGATCGAAGGGAAAATCAACCTCTTGAAGGAATCTTCCACTACTGCCTCAAAAAAATGATCGAAACTGCCTTTTTTATCTTTAAAAAAGCTTTCATTGATTTTGGAGTGCGCTGCTGTTGGCTCAACTGTAAAGTGAACTTTGAGGAATTTCTCCCTCTCACCTCTGTCAAGAGCCATTATCTGATAGGGTTTTATTTTACTGATATCAATTTGAAAATCATAATAGGTTCTGTAAACATCCTGTTCCCCTTTAGCCCTGAGTTTGAGATTTTTTTCACTCACTTCAGGAGCATCGGAAGATTTTTCAACCTTAATTAAAGCTTCACTCGATACATAATCACGAACCGTTTTCCTGACTTCAGCGTTCTCGCTTACCATCTCGGCTATAATGTCGCTTGCGCCTTTAATTGCATCTTCAACGGTTAGAACACCAAGTTCTTCATTAATATATGCGGAAGCAAGCTCCTCAAGGGTTGTGGTATCGTTATAGTTGTCAAGCAGGTGAAGTGCCAGTGGCTCAAGCCCTTTGGCTTTTGCTACTGTTCCTCTGGTTTTTCTCTTCGGTTTGAAAGGGAGGTAAAGGTCTTCAACTTCCTGAAGCCTTAAACTGTTTTCAATTTTCGATTTAAGTTCATCTGTTAGTTTCCCCTGTTCTTCAATACTGTTTAATACAACAGCTTTTCTCTCCTCAAGCATATTGAGGTAGGTGAGCCTGTCTTCAATGGTACGGAGCTGGTCTTCGTCCAATCCACCCGTCTGCTCCTTACGGTAGCGGGCGATGAACGGTATAGTGGAACCCTCTGCAAGAAGATTTAAGACAGAATTTACCTGATCTTTGCGTAAGCCGAGCTCTTGTGTAATCTGATTTGGTATATTCATGGTTCTTCGATGAGAGTTAATCTACTAATTCCGGTGGAAAGCTTCTTAGGAGAGGGCTGACTTCACGATAAAAAACGAATGTATAGTAAGGTTGACAATACGGGGGAAATCTTCTGCTTCTAACTAAAAATATGATTTTGAATACACAATGTACATAAAATTATTTAAAAACAAACGATAAATCAACATTTTATACTTTTTTTTAATATTTTTTTCACTTAAATACGATCTTTTCCCCGGGATTTGGGAGAATGAGTCTAAATTTATAGTTCCTCTTGGCATATTCCCTTGTTACGGTTCTGTGGGGATCACCCAAAGGTTCGTCTCCCATTGCAAATGTTCCGTAGTGCATCGGGATCAAATTTTTGGTTTTCATTAGCCTTGCTGCCCTGAGTGCTTCAAGTGGTGAGGTATGATTTGCGTGCATAAACCAGCGGGGTTTGTATGCTCCAATCCCGATTATTGCATAATCCACCTCTCCAAAGAGATTAAAAATTTCTTCAAAATGGCTGCCATATCCTGAATCACCACCAAAATATATTTTGATATCGCTACTTTTGATTAAAAAGGAACCCCAGAGTCGGAGATTTTGATCAAACAACCCCCTTCTGCTCCAATGCCTTGTGGGTAGAAATGTAAAAGAAATTGAATCTTTCCCGGTTTGATATTCCTGATACCATCCGGCTTCCATCACCCTTACACCGGGCATCCATTCTTGCATAAGAGGAGTTGTTCTGAGCCCGGTAAGAATTACAACATTTGGATTTTGTTTGTAAAGCTGCTTTAAGCTCTCTTCGTCCATATGGTCAAAATGATCATGGGAGAGCAGAATGTAATCGATTCCGGTTAATTCTTCTATTTTAAAAGGTAGAGTGGAATATCGCCTGTTCCACATCGAGGGGGAGGTTAATTGTGGATCGGTTATTATGAGTTTCCCACCGGTGCGAATTAAAAAGGAGGCATGCCCGATTAAAACAATTCCCTCTTCCCTGCTCTTCAAAAATTCAGAGGCATTTACTGTCTTCAGACGGAAAGTGTCGTTTTTCTTCTCTTCTTTTTGTGGATTCCCACTCGCCTGCCAAAGGAAAAAGTTATTATAATCCTGATTCGCCGGGAATTCATGATTCACAAACCTTCCATCCTCATCCACCGGATTTCCAACCCATCCGGGTTTGATGATGCGCAGTGAATCCACTTTCATCGTCATCGTATCACGATTAAAGTCATCAAGCGACCTGCATCCTGACAGGGAAACAATAAACAGAATGACACTAATAATTTTAATAAATGATTTTCGGTCGGGTTTATCCATACCTTTAAAAGAAAAAATTTTAATAAAGAGTTCCAAATGTTTGTTTTTTGATGTTGGGGGTTCTCCCTGTTCACCACCACTCTGAGCCCCTTTCCCCCAAATTTGTCTATAATATCACACATTCGTAAAATATTCAGTTAACTGTTTGATTTTTGGTAAAAATAGATTAAGTTAAAACCATGATTTAATAGAGATTCTTTGAGACCGGGTAGATCAAATTGTTTAGTCTCAAAATGCTTTTCTAATGTTGAAACAGTTAAATTGAGGTAAAAAGTGTCATGGATAAACTCTGAAGTTGATCTTGGCTTCACAAAACTCACTTCCCCCGGCGGATTACATATCTGCCTGATTTACAACGATGAGGAAGAGAGAAAAGAGATAGTTCAAAACTTCACGCAAAGTGGCTTAAGTTCATTTGAAAAAGTTGCCTATTTTGCCGACCAGCCAAAACCGCTTGATGCCACCGAGTGGCTGAAGCAGTATGATGTCAGAAGCAGTAATGATCTGTACCCCGACCAGCTTTTTCTCGCAACCGCTTCTGAAATATACACTCCCGATGGAACCTTTGAGCCCGATGAAATGCTCGACAAACTTAAAGGAATTTATCATTCTGCAAAAGACGGAGGATTTCATGGCTGCAGGGGTTCAGGTGAGATGTCATGGGCGTTAAAGGGAATGCCCGGATCAGAGCGTCTGCTCGAATATGAATCACGAATCAATAATGTAATTATTGACCATCCGTTGATAGTTATGTGTCAGTATGACGCAACCAGGTTTAATGGCGCCACAATTCTTGGAGTTCTGAAGGTTCATCCATTCATGATTGTTAAAGGGATGGTTGTCCAAAATCCTTATTACGAAACTCCCGATGAATATCTGGGGAAACAAAAATGATACGATTAACAGACAGAAAGGTGAAAAAGCGTAAAAAGCCGGATCCCCGGGGTGGGGTGAGTAATGCAAGAGGTTAAACACAGCGATCACCAGGAAATTATTATCCTGAACCGTATTCTCGCTGCACAAAGCACGCTTCAGGTTTTCGATAAAGCGGTGAACCTTGGAGATTTTGTGGCATGCGCCATTCAATCTGTGCCCGGTATCAAGTTTGTTGAGCTTACGCTCCGATCCGAAATACTTACATTGGAAAAAGCTGAAAGTCTCGACAATCAAAATTTTTATTCGCTTGTTGGAAGTCTCGGCGGAAAGTATCTTCCTCCTGTAGTTGACCTGCCCGGGAACGAAATCCTGTTCCAGTTAAAGACCTTTAAAACAACTTTTGGATTTCTAAAAATTTCCATTTCCGATCCCTTTTTATTCCGAAAATATGAACCTGCCGTCAGAAACCTGTTAAATGTTTGCGCACTCCAACTCGAAAACAGTCTTCACTCAAAAATTGCAGGGCGTTATAAAGGTCACCTTGAAGAACTTGTTGAAGAAAAAACTGCTGAACTGCAGAATGAAATCAACGAAAAGATTGAGCAGGCAGAGAAATTAAGAGAAAACGAAGAGAGATTCCGTTCTTTGGTGGAAAATGTTGATGACATAATCTATACAATGGACAAAACAGGAAAGTTTACTTATGTGTCTCCTAAATGGGAGAAATGGATGGGACATAGTCCTGACGAGGTTGTTGGTACAACATTTGAACATTATGTCCACCCCGAAGACATTGACAAGTGCATTGAATATTATAAACAGGTTTTCTTCTTAAAGAAGATGCCCGCTGTCCTTGAGTTCCGGGTAATTAAAAAAGACGGCTCCATTCGCTGGCATGCCAGCAATGGTTCACCTTTTTACGATAAAAGCGGGGATGTTTCCCATATCTTTGGAATATCAAGGGATATTACCGCAAGGAAAGAGACAGAGCAGAAACTTAGAAACCATATGGACGGCCTCAAAAATTCAATCGAATCAAAAGACAGATACTTCTCCCTTCTCGCCCACGATCTCAGAAGTCCATTCCATATTTTTCTTAATCTTTCCGAATTATTATCGGATGGAATTGATTTGCTCAGTAAAAGTGAGATAATTAAACTCAGTAAACAATTAAATATCGCTCTTCACAAACAATATGAGTTGTTAACCGACCTGCTCGATTGGTCGGGAATTGAATCAAACCAGTTGGCATTTAATCCTGAAACTCTTCTACTCTACGAAGAGGTGATGAAAGTTTTCGATTCTGTTTCAGCTCTTGCCCAGGAAAAAGATATCATGCTGTCGTGTGAAGTTAACGGAGATTTTGAAGTTTATGCCGATCCCAGGGTCTTACGAACTCTAATTAGAAATCTTGTTTCCAATTCTATCAAATTCACAAAAAATGGTGGCTTGGTAAAGATATCGGCATCCATTAAAGGCGATGGAGCAGAAATTTCTGTGATGGATAACGGTATTGGTATGGACTCCAAAGTGGTTGAAAATCTCCTTAACCCCGATTTTCACACCTCAACTCAGGGAACCAACAATGAAAAAGGTACCGGTCTGGGTCTCCGTTTCTGCAAACAGGCAGTCGAAAAACATAACGGCACATTTAAAGTGGAAAGTAAACCCGGAATTGGAAGCACCTTCAGTTTCACTCTCCCGGATAAAGTTGAAAATTCCGGTTAAAACCTCGTATTCCGGCTTTTTGGGGTTTCCATTCCGGTAACCCCACAGGATATATCTCCCCCTCAATCCGATGAGAAAACATATTTGCTTTCTGCTCCGGGTTTATCCGATCAACAATGATGCCATGGAAATTGAGCCGAGAACAAGTTTGTCATTAAACCATGACAACTGATCTGTCTCCTCCTTAAGACCCAATGTATAAAGCAACGGAATAAAATGTTCCGGAGTGGGCACCGCCATTTCCATCTCTCCCCCCTGTTTGGAATAATTCACCAATTCCTTGAAGTCTCCACCGTTGATTATATTTTTCAGCTTAAAATCCGCCTCGTGTGCCCAATCGTAACCATATTCACTTTCATTCATTTTATTCCATGCAATCACACGGAGATTATGAATCATGTTCCCACTCCCCACAATTAATACCCCTTTTCTGCGCAAAAATGAGAGCTCTTTTGCAAGTTCATAATGATAATTGGGGCCTTTTCTTCTGTCGATACTAAATTGCACCACCGGAACATCGGCATTTGGGTACATATGTTTAATAACACTCCAGGCACCATGATCGAGTCCCCACTTTTCGTCCAATCCAACATCGGTCGATTTGATCTCATCACTGATTTCTTTCGCCATCCCGGGATTTCCCGGAGCTGGATATTGAACAGCAAACAATTCCTTTGGGAAACCGTAAAAATCGTGAATTGTCTCCGGTTTTGGAACCGCCGTCACAAATGTACCATCTGTCTCCCAGTGTGCCGACACACATAAAATCATTGATGGCTTTGGAAGTGACTCCCCGGCTTTCCGCCAACCCGCCGAGAATTCATTCTCCTCAATCGCATTCATCGGGCTGCCATGCCCAACAAATAATACGGGCATCTTGTCTGTGGAATTGTGCGTTTTATTTAAGTTTTTGATATCATTTAGGTTCATTTTTTCTCCGGGTTCTATTATATGTTATAACATCTATCTATTCGGAAAGGTTCAATTTGGGGGCAGTTTAAGGTTGGGGGATGGAGATTGTCACAATATTGCCAGATTCTATTTGCTCTATTGATTCAAGTATTGTCGATCAGTACTTTTCTCGCATTATTAAGAAGTTGCAAGGTATAGAACCGGTGTTTCTAAAATCGCTATAATTTATCGTATTCTTCAAGCGAAAGACTGTCATACAACTTTATACCGATCCTGTTCAGGTTACTCCTTAGACAACCCTCTAAAGAGCCCCCGGGTTTCGTTCCCAAGGGGTTTTCAACTCTGTCAGGTATTTTCGTTTATTTTGTGAACACCTTTTTATCTCAGTCAATAGTTTTCATCCGGCATTTTTCATGATTTTCTCAAATTTTTCGTTTTTAAGAAGCAATATTAGAACTTTATATTTTCCATTGTCTTTCGCGTTAAAAAGGGATTTTCGAACAATAATTGATCATAAACTACGAACCTCAATTCCGTTTCGCGGAAAAAAATGGAATTTCATGTAGTTCTCATTTTTGTCTAGGAATTCATGACATTCCGACGAGTCAGGTTTGCCATAATCGTGAATATCTTTTTTTCATTATCGTGATCCAACATCATCAACTCCGACGAGTCTGCATGTTTTCCCATCGTGATTATCTTTTCCATCGTGAATATCGTGTTCAAACTTCATCCGTGGAAATCTGTGTTAAATCCGTGGCATCCGTGTAACCATCCCTCCCCTCCGCGAAACTCCGTCTAATCTGCGTGTATCTCCCAACGGGATGCCTTTGGCATGCAGTCCCCTTATCCCCTGGAACCATCCCCCCTCAAATTCCACACCAAGCCTCAAAATTATTACAATTCGTAAAAATTTTGTTATTTAGAAGTTCCATTAATATATTTTTTTAAGGAGTTAGATAAGATGGCGGTCATAAGACCATTCAGAGCACTAAGACCCGCAAAAGCAGTTGCCGAGCAGGTTGCAAGTGTTCCTTACGATGTTGTAAGTACCGACGAAGCAAGACATTTAGCAGAAAACAATCCATTCAGTTTTTTGAGAATTACCCGTTCTGAACTTGAATTTCCAAATTCTCAGGACCCGTATTCAACGGAAATTTATGCCAAGGCTAAAGCCAATCTGGAAACAATTGCCAAAAATGCCCCACTTCTTGAAGAAGAGGATGCATCATTTTACCTCTATCGTCTTACGATGGATGGAAGAAGCCAGACGGGCATCGCAGCCACTTTTTCCGTGGATGACTATGACAATAATATCATTCTGAAACATGAAAAAACCCGTAAAGTTAAAGAAGACGACCGGACAAATCACATCATCACAACCGGTGCCCAAACAGGCGTTGTGTTCCTTACTTATAAAGGTGTAAAAAGCATTTCTGCCCTTACAAGTTCTGTGATGACTTCTGTTGAACCTCTTTATGCGTTTACAGCCCCCGATGGAATCAAACATGAAGTATGGCAGATTCCTTTGGATTTGAACGAGTCGATTGTTGAAGAAGTAAGAAAAGTTAAAAATCTCTACATTGCAGATGGTCACCACCGCGCAGCTTCAGCTTCAAGAGCCAGAGCAGTAGCAAAAGAAAATAATCCTGCACACAGAGGTTCGGAAGATTACAACTATTTCATTGCGGTACTTTTCCCTGCTGAAGAGCTAAAAATTCTTCCTTACAACAGAGTTGTCATCGACCTTAACAACCACACAAAAGATCAATTTTTCTCCAAAATTAAAGAGAATTTTGAACTGACTGAAAATGCCAATGCTTCTCCGGCCCAAAAAGGTGAATTTAGCATGTTGCTTGATGGCAAGTGGTATGGACTAAAATTAAAACCGGAACATTTTGAAGATGGTAAACTGAAAGGTGCCACTTCTGTGGGTGAAACGCTTGATGTCAGCATCCTTCAGAACTTCCTCCTTGAACCGGTTCTTGGGGTTGACGATCCCCGCACAAGCAAAAGAATTGATTTTATTGGTGGAATCAGAGGAACAGCAGAGCTTGAAAAATTAACAACTTCAGGCAAGTTTGGTGTGGCTTTTTCACTTTATCCCGTTACTGTGGAAGATCTGATGAAGATTTCAGATGCAGGCGAAGTGATGCCCCCAAAATCAACATGGTTTGAACCAAAATTGAGAGACGGTCTTCTTACCCACCTCATCGAGGTTGAATAAGAAGCCTATTAAACAATCTGAAAAAGGATACCGATATGGAAAAACGAATATTTAATTTCAGTGCAGGTCCGGCGATTCTTCCGGAACCTGTTCTAAAAAAAGCCCAGGAAGACCTTTTTTGTCTCCCCGGTGTTGGCATGTCAATTCTTGAAATTAGCCACAGGTCAAAAACCTTCGAAGCCATTCTTGCTTCAGCAAAAAACGGGTTAAGACAACTTCTCGATATCCCTGAAAATTATGACATTCTATTCCTTCAGGGAGGTGCAAGCCTGCAGTTTTCGATGGTACCAATGAATTTGATGCCACCTGCAAACAAAGCTGATTACATTGTAACCGGTGTATGGGCAAAAAAAGCAGTTAAAGAAGCCAAAAGAGTTGGAACAGTGAATGTTGCCTACACCGCTGAAGCTTCAAATTTTAACCATGTTCCAAAACAGTCTGAGATCACTCTCGATCCTGAAGCTGCTTATGTTCATTATACATCAAACAATACAATATATGGAACCCAGTTTGACTATATCCCGGAAGTTGGGAATGTCCCCCTTATCTGCGATATGTCGTCAGACATCCTGTATAGAAAAATTGATGTCAGTAAATTTGGAATGATTTATGCCGGTGCTCAGAAAAACATCGGTCCTTCAGGTGTCACTTTGGTTATAATCAGAAAAGACCTCCTCGAAAGATCGGCTGATACACTGCCAACGATGCTTAATTATAAAACACATACTGAAAACGATTCAATGTTTAACACTCCAAACACATTTGGAATTTATATAATTGATCTCGTTGCTAAATATCTGCTTGAAAATGGCGGACTTGATGCAATGTATGCAACCAACCAAAAGAAAGCTGCCCTTCTCTATAATTGTTTTGATGCAAGCAACGGTTTTTATAAAGCCCACGCAGTTCCCGGTAGCAGATCGTTAATGAATGTCACCTTTAATCTTCCAACTCCTGAACTTGAAAAACAGTTGATAGCTGATGCAACAGCTGCCGGTTTTGATGGATTAAAAGGTCACCGTTCTGTTGGTGGACTTCGTGCATCAATCTACAATGCTTTCCCTCTCAAAGGTGTTGAAGCACTTGTTGACTTTTTGAACGATTACAAGAAGAAAAACAGTTAGTATTAAATAATTAGATCAATGGAAAGACCGGCTGTTTACCCGGCCGGTCTTTCTGTGTAAAAAAGGAGTTATGAGATGAAAAAACCTCTCTCATTCATCTTCCTTTTCGCTTCACTGGTATTTCTTGCCGGCTGCAGTGAGGAAGAAAGAGTATTCGAAATCACCAAAACAGAAGTTTTTCCAATGCTGATCGACAGCACAACGCAGCAATGGGAAATTAACATCCCCATCATCGTAAAAGGGTATTCAGAGAACCGCGATGGTGAGCAGTATGTAAGAAAAGTGATGTTTAAAGTTGAGCTCATAACACCCGATGGCAAAAAAGCAGATACTTTTGAAGAGTTGGATACAGCCACAGAAGAGGAAAGTAAACCCGATACCAAAATGGATGTCCAGTTTTATGTGCAACCCGCTGATTCGGGTGAATACACAGCCAAAATCTCGATAACAGATGAATTTACAAAAAAAACCATAACTAAAGACCAAAAATTTAAAGTAAGATAAAACCGAAGAAAATGACCTCTCAAGAAATAAGACAACAGTTCCTGGATTTTTTTGCTTCCAAACAGCATAAAATTGTTTCCGGCTCGCCGGTAGTTCCCTATGATGACCCAACACTGCTTTTCTCAAATGCAGGGATGAACCAGTTTAAAGATGTTTTCCTTGCTACGGGAAAAAGAGATTACACCCGGGCAGCCGATACCCAAAAATGTATCCGTGTTTCGGGAAAACACAACGATCTTGAAGAAGTGGGAATTGACACCTACCACCATACTTTTTTTGAGATGCTGGGTAACTGGTCGTTTGGCGACTATTACAAAAAAGAAGCAATTCAGTGGGCGTGGGAGCTGTTAACCGAAGTTTGGAAACTCCCAAAAGAGAGATTGTTTGCTACCGTTTACAGAACCGATGACGAAGCTCTCGAGATGTGGAAAACAGTTACAGACATCAACCCCGCACATATCCTGAAATTTGACGAAAAGGATAACTTTTGGGAGATGGGTGAAACCGGTCCATGTGGTCCGTGTTCGGAAATTCATATCAATCTAAGCGATGATTATGACGACCCCTCTTTGGTAAATGCGGGTTCTCCCTTATGTATTGAGATCTGGAACCTCGTTTTTATTCAATTTAACCGTGATGAAAATGGAGTTTTACACGAACTCCCGGCTAAACATGTTGACACCGGAATGGGATTTGAAAGACTTGTTGCCGTTATTCAGGGCAAATCGTCAAATTACGATACCGATGTCTTTATGCCAATTATCAGGAAAATTGAAGAGATATCGGGTGCTGATTACACAACAGAAACGGATATTATTCCAATTCGTGTTATAGCAGATCATATCAGAACTCTCTCCTTTGCAATTGCCGATGGAGCTGTCCCCAGCAATGAGGGAAGAGGTTATGTACTCAGAAGAATTTTGAGAAGAGCTGCCCGTTATGGCAGGAAAATCAACCTTAACAACCCTTTTCTTTATCAATTGGTTGATACACTCGCAGAACAAATGGGCAACCAGTTCCCTGAGATCGTGGAAAACAAAGAGTTTGTTAAAAAGATTATCAGAAGTGAAGAAGAAAGTTTTAACAAAACACTCGACCGCGGTATCCACCATTTTGAAGAAATTGCCGGACAATTAAAAAAAGCCGGTATTAAAGAGATTCCGGGTGCCGATGCATTTAAGCTTTATGATACCTACGGTTTCCCCGTTGACTTAACCCGCATTATCGCTGCTGAACAGGGATTTTCGGTGGATGAAGCCGGATTCGAAAAAAACATGACCGAACAGAGGGAAAGAGCCCGTGAAGCAACCAAAAGCAAGGTTGGTCTTGTTAATATTATCGGCGGCGGACTTGATGACTTTGAAACCATTGACAACAATTCAACCACTTTTACCGGTTATGAATCACTTAGCGAAACTGCAACAATCACAGGCATCAAACGGGATGGCAGTGGAGAACTGATAATCCTTGACAAAACTCCTTTTTATGTGGAAGCGGGCGGTCAAATCGACGATTTGGGTATTATCCGCATCGGTGAAAACAAACTTGTTGTTGATGATGTCTTAAAAAACGAAGGCAAGGTAATCCATGTTGTTGATAATGGTATGGGTCTTCTTGTGGATACCGGAATGGAAGTTATAGCAGAAGTTGACAGCAAAAGAAGATGGGACATAATGAGAAACCACTCCGCCACCCATTTTATGCATGGAGCTCTGCGGAAAGTGCTCGGAACTCATGTTCAACAGGCGGGATCGTATGTAGGACCTGACAGACTTCGTTTCGATTTTTCACATTTTGGCAAAGTGACTAAAGAAGAACTCGCTGAAATTGAGTTGATTGTAAATTCACAGTTGCGTGAGAATATCCCCCTTACTCATCACAGAAATGTGCCGATTGAAAAAGCAAAAAGCATGGGTGCACTGATGTTTTTTGGCGATAAATATGGTGATTTGGTAAATGTGGTTCAGTTTGGAAATGAATCAATCGAATTCTGCGGTGGAACACATGTGCAAAACTCTTCACAGATTGGGCTCTTCAAAATTCTCTCCGAATCCTCCATTTCAAGTGGTGTAAGAAGAATTGAAGCCGTTACCGGAGCCGGAGTTGAAAGGTTTATTCAACATCAGTTTGAAAAACTAAATGAGTCGAGTGATGTTATTGCCAAACTTCACGATGAAAAGAAAAAACTCGAAAAAGAGATAGCGGAATTTAAGCTCTCCCAGAAAAAACAGCAGATATCGAAAGTTGTGGCTTCAGGTGAATCCTTGGAAGGAATTAATCTCTACTCGGCTATAATTGAAGCTGATGGAAATGATGAGCTGAAACAACTTGGTGATGATCTAAGAGATCATATCAAATCGGGTGTTGGGCTTCTCCTCTCGGTGTTTGACGAAAAAGTTGGTCTTGTTTGTGTAGTTACCGACGATCTGATCAAACAAAAAAACCTCTCCGCAGGAAAGATTGTGGGTGATGTTGCCCGGATTCTTGGAGGCGGTGGAGGAGGAAGACCACAGTCGGCAACGGCAGGTGGAAAAGATATTCAGAAGATAAATGAAGCTCTTCTTGAATTCAAGAAGATTACAGGGAACTACCTTACAATTTAGTTCTTTTCGTTTTCTGAACGATTTTACCTTTATTTTCAATTTAAATAGTGCGATTTGTGCCAAAAATATCACAAATCGCATTTTTTTTTGTTTGTAGTAACATCAGATTTCGTATTTTGCAAGAGAGAATAAACAACTACCCTTAAAATTGTAAATTATGCGGCGAGGTTGTTGTTTATTTAAACAATGTGGTATGTAGAGAGTTTTCGTTCGGAGGATCATCCGCGTGTGATTGGGTCGTTCTTTGCCGCTGACATCTCTAGGGTATTCAACTAATCATCAAGGAAGTAGTAAGATGAAGATAACAAGGTTTTCCCTCACCAATGGAACAACCAACACCAAAGCTCATTTTGATATTGAGACTTCGGACGGAATAATTCTCAAAGGATTTCAAGTGGTTGAAGGTAGAGACAGTCTTTTCGTTCGAGCACCTAAAGAAAGGGGAAAAGATAATCAGTGGTACGACAGAGTAATTCTTCCCGAACCAATGAAGAGTGAATTGGAAACAATGGCGGTTGATGAATTCAACAACAGACGCGACCACTAATTCTACACTTTTGTGTCCTTTTATAAGGCTGTTTTCAGTAGAAAACAGCCTTTTTCATTTTTAGTCAATAGTCAGATTCTTCTTCTGAATCCATCCCCCAGAATTTCGTGCACATTGTTGATAATTAAAAACGCAGTGGGGTCAACCCTGTGAACAATTTCGGTGAGAATTTGCAGTTCTTTGTTGGTCACAACTGTATAAATAACTTCTCTGTCAACATTCCGGTATAAACCTCTTGATTTAAGAGCAGTTGCCCCACGACTAAGTTCGTTCATAATTGCCTCTCCAACTTCGTTGTGTTTATCCGTTATTATTATCGCAGCCTTGGCATAATCAAAACCATCAATAATGATGTCGATAAGGCGTGAAGAAACAAAAAGGAGAAAAACAGCATAGAGAGTTAGTGAAAGAGCGGGTTTGTCAACACTTAATCCTTTTTGATCGATGATAAACCCTGCAAGAAGAATCACAAAAATGTCGATCATTATTATTGCCTGACCCGGTTTAACCCCATATTTTTTCTTCAATATTGCAGCTACTATGTCAGAGCCGGCTGTGGTTCCGCCAAACTTAAAGATTAATCCCAACCCCACACCCAAAAGCACGGCACCGATCAAAATAAGGAACAAAAAGTCATTTTGAAGAAGGTCTTTTACTGTTTGGGTATCCTGAAGTCTGATCATCGGCAAACCGGGGAAATCACCCCTGAGAAGATCAATAAAAAAGGAATTTAGCGTAAAACCAAAAAATGTCCTGATCCCAAACGATTTTCCAAGCTCTTTTAATCCCCACAAATAAAGTGGTATGTTCAAAACCCAGATTGCTATACCAATTGGAATAACACCGTCGGTTAAATAATAAAGCGCCATCGAGAGTCCACTTACTCCACCCGGCACCACCTTTGCATCCACAAGAAAGATGCTGATACCCAGCGCCATGACCAAGGCACCAAGTCCAATAAAAAAATAATCTGTAATTAACTGTTTTTTCGATTTAACCGAATCCATGAGTCCTCAAATTCAAAAATTGATGCCTCAAAAATACCCAATATCTGGATGGGAATAAAATCGATTTAAAATACAATCGGCAGATCACCTGGGAAATGATCTGCCGAAACAATCCAAACGCTACTTAAGAAGGGTAAGCTTCCTCGTTAATGACAACATCTTTCCATTGCCGTCGGTGTGATTTAGCTTAAAAAGATATACTCCTGAGCTTAATCCCGCGGCTGCCAGATCAAAGCTCTTTGCAAACATACCTGCAGAAAGATACTCTGAAAGAAGAGTTAATATTTTTTCACCCTGAATGTTGTAGAGAGTTAATTCCACTTGTCCATCAGTTGGTAATGAGAATGAAATAGTAGTTGAAGGATTAAACGGATTGGGGTAATTCTGGTTTAATACAAAATCTCCGGGTGTTCCAATTTCCTCATACGCCGAAGTTGTGCTTACAAGTTTGTAGATCGCACTTTTGTCTCCTACAGCCCAACCTGTGCCATTGGGTGTAAAAGTGACTGATCTGAAATTCTCGAACATTGGTGCGGGGTTTGTTGTCTGGGCATTCCATGTCACTCCGCCATCTGTGGTTTTGTAAATCCCGTGGTTTCCGAGGAAAAACATTGTTCTACCGACAACATAGCCGGTGTTAACACCGGTAAAATGAACGCCATGGAAGTAGTATGGTCCGGTGGAAATAGTTGTTAAGGCTTGCCATGTTGCACCTCCGTTAGTGGTTTTATGGACCAGATTGTCCTGCCCCCAGGTATCTGAAACAAAGCCTGTGTCGGCATTAAGAAAATGGATATCCCGAACCTCGGCAAAATGGTTAACCTGTGTCCATGTTGTGCCGCCATCTGTTGTCCTAATAAATTTGGAACCACCACCAACCCAGCCGGTGTTAATGTCATAAAATTCCATGGATTCCAAATCCGAAGTAATATTTGTGGGAACCGTTTGCCATGTGGTTCCTCCGTTGGAGGTCTTCAAAAGGAGACCATCAGTTCCGCTTGCCCAGCCGTTATTTTGATCATGGAAAAATATTGCATCGATACTTGTCAGGTTTGGTGCTCCTGTGGTTTGTGCCACCCAGGTTGCCCCTCCATCCGTGGTTTTGCTGATCTTCCCAAAAGTGCCACATATCCAGGCAGTAGTTGTTGAGATAGCATAAAATCCCCTGGTATCGTTAATATTGGTGTTCGCTTCACTCCATGTGGTTCCTGCGTCAGATGTCCTGAGCACTTTCGATTCTGCAGCAATCCATCCATTTGAGTCGTCAAGGAACTGCACTTTTACAAAACGCATGTCAGATACGGGGGAGGTGACCACTGTCCATTGAGCTAAAACGGAACAGAAAAATACTGATATAAAAAATGTGGTATTAAACAGAAATTTTATCATTTCGATTACCTTAAATTGTTAATTGATTGATCACAATTTAAGGTTGAGGATGTAAGCTGGTCAATAACGCAAATGCGTCATTTTATCAGGTTTTCCCGGAGAGCTTTTGATACAGCTTGAGACTTTGAAGTAACTTGAAGTTTACGGTAAATGTTTTTGAGGTGATTTCTTACTGTTTCATAACTGATAAACAGATTGTTGGCTATAGAATGAGAATCGGTACCGTCAACCAGACAGGTGAGTATTTCATTCTCTCTTTGTGTCAGATTATAATCGTTCCCTGCCAGATTTCCCTTATTAAAATAGTCAACAACTTTGCGAGCAATATAGGGAGACATTGGGGCACCCCCGCTTACCACCTCATCGATGGCAGAAATTATCTTTTGTGGAGGAGTGTTTTTAAGTAGATAACCATCAGCACCGGCTTTCATGGCGTTAAATATATTTTCAGAATCATCGAAGATTGTCATCATAATAATCTTCAAATCAGGATCACGCTCTTTAAGCAATGGAATTGCCTCGATACCCGATCTGCCCGGAAGGTTTATATCAAGGAGCACTACATCACACTCGATGGAAGTTTCGAGGGCACTTTCCACTGAAGCGAAATTGGTTTCACACCGATAGCCCGGTGAAAAATTGATGAAACTCACCAATCCCTCCCGGAATTCCCGGTGGTCTTCAACTATGGTTATTCTTATTTCATTTAATTCCATGTGTGAAAATCGTTATTCTTAATTGATTGTGAAATAGTCCGTTTGGGTTAATTTTTAATTTTATAATCGATCAAGACAGTAGTCCCGGTTCCCTCGGTGGAAGTGATTTCAGCTTTGGCTCCAATCTCGTCACACCTTTTACGGATGTTTTTTAATCCGTTTCCCCCCAGTTTTTCAGCTTTTGTCTCCATCCTGAACCCTGTTCCGTTATCCCTCACCATGATCGAAATGGCATCACTCGAAGAGTCAATCGTCACAACGATTTTATTGCCGCCCGAGTGCTTAACAGCATTCATTACCGCTTCTTTTGTTGATAAATAAAGGTTCCTTCTGATTTCATCCCTTAACATCAAAGAAAATTCACCACTTTTACTAAATTCGAAACTGATACCTGCGGCTTCGCAGAGTTCCCGGGTCAGGAGTCTGATCCTGAGGACAAGATTTTCGATCGAATCATATTCGGGTGAAACCGACCATACTATATCTCTCATCGCCTGTTCTGCCTCCTGCAGAAGTGATGCAGACTTTTTTATCATTGTCATGGCTGCTTCCTCATCTTCACCAAGCACACTGGTGGCCGATTGCATATACAGCCCTGCTCCACTTACAGTAGAGGCAAGGTCGTCATGAAGATCACGAGCGATCCTGTCTCTTGTTTTGTTTCGCTCCATCAGAATCATTTTTTCTCTCTCAAGTTCCTCGATTTCTCTCTTCATTTTCCTTCTCACAGTTATCACCGAAATGAAAACAACCAAAGAGAGCATCAAAAGTGTTGCAAGAATTGCGAACCACGCTGTTTTCCAGAATGGGGGTATCACCTCAATTTTTGCAAGTAGGGTCTCTTCGCTCCATACTCCCTCCCGGTTGGCTGCCTTCACTATTAATTGATAACTACCCGGGGCAATATTCGACACATCCACTGTCCTTCTCTTCCCGGCATGAACCCACTGATCAGTTAAACCTTCGAGTTTCCACTGATATTCGTTGTAGGCAGGATCCTCAAAATTTAATGCTGCCATTTCAAACGATAAAAAATTTTCGTCATAATCCAGTTCCACTTCCTTGTTAATGATCCTCTCGAGAGATGGATTGTTAAATATCCTGAAGTCGGTAAGTGCAACTTTTGGTTTTACAGGATTGGGGATCATTTTCTCCGGGTCAAACACCGTGATTCCACCCGATCCCCCAAAATAAAATTTTCCGTCTCTCCCTTTTAGATACGAGAATTGATTATAACCGTTTGAAACAAGCCCGTCGCTGTGGGTATAATTTCTTGGCTTAAGGGTATGCGAATCAATTCTTGAAAGACCTTTATTGGTTGAAACCCAAATATTCCCCGGCTTGTCTTCAAGAATACCATATACACTGTTGTTTGCCAGACCGTCAGATGTGGAGATGATTTTTACATTTATTGAATTCAACTCAAGTATATTTATGCCACCCCCCATCGTGGCCAACCAGATTCTTCCGGTTTTATCTTTGTGGATCGCCATAATCTTATCGTTGGAAAGTTTTTGTGCCCCCTTGCCGTATGTGCTGAATCTCGTATGAGTCATATCTGAGGTGTTAATTCGAAGTAATCCCTCACTGTTGGTTCCCACCCAAAGGATTCCATCATCAAAATAAAGCGAAAGGATGTAAGTGTCACCCTCATTTCCAAAATCTGCATCAAAATTATAAATTGTTTGTTCGCCTGAACCTGGTGAGTACTTTATCAAACCGTTTATTGTCCCGACCCATAGAACACCATCGTCGCCTTCGGTGATTGATGTGACCCTGTTGATCCACTCTTCTTTTTCAGGACTCCCGGAAAAACGGATAACCTTCGCTTTCAAATTATCACCTGTAAACTCCAGTTTCAGCAGCCCTTTTTTTGTACCTGCCAGGATATTACCTTTGTTGTCTCTTAATAACTTATATACAAGTACCTCATCAAATCCCGGTAAAATATTTTGGTGTTTCCTGAATCTGCCGCTCTTTTCATCCAAAGTGTAGAAGCCGTGTGTTGTCCCGGTTAAACATTTGGAATCTGAAAGAGGCAGCATCGATGTTATTCTGTCAACTTGTGGATTGATTCCCGGATTGTCTCCATCCGGATAGTTATAAAAAACTCCTCCTGTCTTCTCCATTTTTATCAGACCTGAATAGGTTCCCACCCAGATATTTCCGATGTAATCCTCCGATATGGCATACACCTGCCCGTTAATCCTTACTTTTTCTTTCTCCTCTCCGGGAGTCAACTCTTGAAAAATTCTTTTCTCCCGATCAAGACTAAAAAGTCCTTCAGATGTAGCTATTCTAACAATCCCTCTTCTGTCGGTGTGAATTTCATAGCCGGTAAATGAAAGCGGAGCGTTTGAAGCCAACAGTTTTGTCACCCTTTTCAGCTCCAGTTTTATCGTATTAAATTCATACAACTCTCCGGTGGAAGAAAGCATTAATACGACGTCATTTTTTAATGTGGAAGTGAATATAATCCTGAATTCGAGAGGAATCTTTGTTACTTTTCTTAAATTGTTTACAAGCAGAAGGTCTTTTTCAGTATGAAACACAGCAAGAACTTTTCCATTCATGTTTGTAAACTCATTTTTTTTAACTTCAATCAGTTTGGTTGAAACCAGGTCTGAAGTTCTTGTTAAAATGACACCTGAAGGAGAGAGAAACACCATATGTGCATCATCGAAGTTAACGGGAAAACCGTTATAATTGGCTGTAAGGGGTTTGCTCTGTTTATCACGCAGCAAAGAAAAAGTGTTAGTGCGTTTGTTTAGAAGATTGATTTCCCCGCTGATTGCAGTAACCCAGGGTCTGTCGGTACCGTCAAAAGTTAGATGTATAAGATTGTTGTTCGACAGAGAACTTTTGGAACCGGGGTTATGGTTGTAATTTACAAAAGTGTGCCCATCATACCTGTTCAATCCATCCCAGGTGGCTATCCATAAAAATCCCTCAGAGTCCTGCGCAATTGATCTTACTGCTGATTGCGAGAGACCCTGCTCAACTCCAATTATAACAGGATTGTATTGAGCAAAAAGGAATTGTGGAATTATAAATATCAGAAAAAGAGCAAATATCCTCATATCGTTTTTATATCCGGATTTTTATGCAGTTCAACAAATTCACACAAAACTATTTTCACGGGCAAAACATTCCATCAATTTCTTATTTGGACAATTAAAAATGCAAATTTAACCAATTGTTATCCTAAATAAAATCGACATAAAAACAAAAAAATGAGCAGTTATTCATTTTAAATTTTGTTGTTAAATATATTACTGTATATTAGTGTTCGTTCACTGTCATCTTTTTATAAGTTATCCGTTTAGGTACAAGATTGAAAGAAATTTACACAAGCGATGAGCTCGCTACCAAACTTGGAGTCTCAAAAAGAATTCTGCACGAATGGGAAAAAGAAGAACTGTTAAAACCTTCAGGTATCGCTGATGAAGGTTCACATCTCTACACTTCCTACCAGCTCGAGAGAGGCCAATACCTCAAAAAACTTTACGAACTCGGGTATGGAATTGAAGATATTAAAAAAATTATCAAAAAAGTTGGACTCCCAAAATCCTCGGCTGAAAATAACAGACAAAATCTAAATGAATCGTATCTTACGGTGGGTCAGCTTGCTGAGGCAGTTAAGGTTAGCCCGCGAACCATAAAACACTGGGAGGAGATCGGGATCATCGAACCTGACATGAGAAGTGAAGGTGGTTACCGACTTTTTGCACCACACTATGTTTTCATATGCAACCTTATTAAAGATCTTCAGTTGTTTGGATATTCCCTTGAAGAGATAAAAACTGTTTCCCTCTATTTCAGAACTTTTCTTGATCTAAACAGCAGTCTCGATTCTTATCCTGTGGATGAAAGTGAACAAAAACTTAATGAACTGATTGTTGCGATCGATAGTCTTTCCGAGAAAATGGACCTCTTTAAAGCCGGAATTGCCCGTTGGGAAGACCTGCTAAAAAAGAAAAAAAAAGAAATTATCTCCCTTAAAACACGAAACTCGAAGAGGATTATCCCCTCATGAATGAGCAAAAAATGAATTATCTTGACTTACACAAGACACTTAAAGAATTTTACACACAAGAACCCGGTGTGTTTATAAACTCCGAATTGGGAATTACCCTTACCAACAACTTCTTCACCAGTGATGTAAAAAGAGCTTTCCCTCCGGGAGATGAATATATGGATATGAATCCACTGATGAAAGCTTTAATGAAATATTTCCTCCACAGAAATGAATATTCTGATAAATACCTTCTTAAGATGCTCACCGTCCCCGATAAGGCAATTCAAGAAAATAACAGATTTACTTATTCGATCCTCTCCCCCTCCGGCACTGTTTCCAACGAAGCAATAGTTTTGCTACACGGGCTGAATGAAAGAGGATGGGAGAAATATCTTCCATGGGCATATTACATCCTGAAAAACACGGGAAAATCTGTAATTCTGTTCCCAAATGCCTTTCATATGAACAGAGCTCCGGAGTGTTGGTCAAATTTTAGATTAATGAAAGAAATTTCGAGTGAGAGAAAAAATCTGTTACCGGGTGTAATACTCTCAAGTCCCGTTAACGCAGCCATCTCCACCCGGTTGCAATTTGTGCCTCAAAGATTTGTTTATTCAGGCATTCAGACAATCAACGATATAACAACTCTTGCGGAATTGGCAAAAGAAGGATCAATCCAAGGTCTTCCAAAAAACACTTCACTCGATCTCTTTGGCTATTCAATAGGTGCCTTTGTTGCAGAGATCATTATGATGAGCAACCCTCTTGGTCTTTTTAACACCTCCCGCTGTTTCCTCTTTTGTGGAGGAAGCACACTCGACAAAATGTCTCCCGTAAATAAATTTATTCTGGATAGTGAAGCAACCAATCAGCTAATGGATTTTTATGTGCACAGGCTCGATCAAAACATAACCACCGATGAGCGGCTTAGTTCCCTCTTTAAAGATGAAAACGAAGAAGCATTTCTTTTTAAAGCAATGTTGAATAATGAAGAGAACAAAACTGTAAGAGAGAGATATCTCGGGAAAATCAGTGACCGCCTCTATGGTGTTGCCCTCGCGAAAGATGATGTTATGCCCGGCGCAGCTATTCAGCAAACCCTTAATCACAGCAGAAAAAAAATCAGGTTCGATGAAATCGATTTTGAATATGGCTACACCCACGAAAATCCTTTCCCAACATTAACCGGGATCAGTGATAAAATCGACCGTGCATTCGAGTCGGTTTTCAGCAGGGCAGTCTCTTTCCTGAGTTAATATTCGAATATTGTCGCTTGAATGTATTATTATCATTAAGTATTATTATACGAAAATATTTTATAAATATGGAGATTTTTCTTGTTTAGAAACTCCGGGCAATTTATTTTAGGGTATAAAGTAAATTTGAATTTTGTAAAAGAAAAAACAAACCTTAATGAAAAAGATAGTTATAATTCTCGTTGTCTTTTTCCTGGCAATTGTAAGTGCGGTACTCTTCCTAAGAACGAATGAGACACAGCAACCTTTAACAGTCCAGCTAAAAGAAAAATATTCAAAAAAACACATCCCTTCTGTTGATCATTCCAAATTTACATCTCTTCAGAAAAATTTTGCCCATCCACAGGAAGTAACCGAAGCCTGCATCACTTGCCACACCGAGAGGCATAAGGAAGTGATGAAATCGAACCATTGGAATTGGGAACGCGAAGAATATGTAAAAGGAAGAGGTATCATTCACATTGGTAAAAAAAATGCCATAAACAACTTCTGCATAGGCGTCGAAGGGAATGAACAAAGTTGCGCAAAGTGCCATGTCGGATTTGGGATGACTGAGGCACTCTCAGGATACACAGATTCAACAAATATCGATTGCCTTGTATGCCACGATAATTCTGAAACATACGCAAAAGGTTCTGAAATGGGGGGTGCCCCCGATCCCGGTGTGGATCTTGCAAAGGTTGCACAGAATGTCGGAAAACCAAAGCGTACAAACTGTGGAGTCTGTCACTTTTTTGGTGGTGGTGGAAACAATGTTAAACATGGTGACCTTGAAAAAGCGATGTTTGAGCCTTCCAAGGAAGTGGATGTTCACATGGCTTCCGAGGGGGTTAACATGTCGTGTGTCGACTGCCATACTTCTGAAAATCACATGATGAAAGGGAAGATGTATTCCCTCTCCTCAATGAACAGAAACCGGTCTTCATGCGAGCAATGCCATACTGAAAGCCCTCACGAAGCTTCAATATTAAATGAACACACTCTTAAAGTTGCATGCCAAACCTGCCACATTCCCGTTTATGCAAAAGTTAATGCCACAAAAACAGAATGGGACTGGTCAACAGCCGGACAACTTAAAAACGGTGAACCTTTTGAAATTGATGACAAAGATGGTAACCACACTTATCTGTCAATTAAAGGCTCATTTACATGGGGCAAAAGCCTGAAACCCGAGTATATCTGGTTTAATGGTACCGCCGATCACTACCTTCTCGGAGACACAGTTTCAGACACTTCAAAAGTCTTAAAAATAAATACACTTAATGGCTCTTACTCCGATCCTGAATCGAAAATCATTCCTGTTAAGGTTCATAGAGCAAAACAGCCTTACGATCCTGTCACCAAAATGTTGATTCAGCCAAAACTTTTCGCCGATAAAAAAGGTGAAGGGGCTCTATGGAAAGACTTTGACTGGGTGCGTGCCTCCGATATCGGGATGACAGAGGTTGGACTCCCCTTCAGCGGTAAATATACATTTATAAACACAGAAATGACATGGCCCGTAAATCACATGGTTTCTACCAAGGAACTAACAGTGAACTGCATCGAATGTCACAGCAGGAACGAGAGTAGATTAGCCGGACTGACTGATTTCTACATGCCTGCAAGAGATTATTCATCCATTATAGATTCATCAGGAAAATGGATTGTTATTCTGAGTATCCTCGGTGTCTTTCTACATGGTGGAGTTCGCATATTCTCTGCATCAAAAAGGAGAAAGGGAAATTAAAATGAGAAAACAGGTTTATATCTACAGATCATTTGAACGGTTTTGGCACTGGACTCAAGCTTTCCTGATATTTTTTCTCGCTGCAACCGGTTTTGAAGTGCATGGTTCCTTTGTCTTTTTTGGATACCAAAATGCTGTTGAATATCACAATGTTGCTGCTTATGCTTTTATTATTCTAATCGCATTTGCGATCTTTTGGCATTTTTCAACCGGAGAGTGGAAACAATATCTCCCAACCTTTTCAAATATAAAAGCTCAAATCAACTTTTATCTTGTAGGGATTTTTAGTAATGCTCCACATCCCACAAAAAAAACGGTGCTCAGCAAACTAAATCCTCTTCAGCGTTTGGTTTATTTTGCTCTTAAGGTGCTTGTAATTCCTGTTATGGTTATTTCAGGATTACTCTACATGTTCTACAGATATCCTCAAAAAGGGGGTATGGCAGGGCTGAACCTCGATTCTGTGGAACCCATTGCCCTTTTTCATACTGCCGGGGCATTTGCTCTTATCGCTTTCATTGTGGTGCATCTCTATCTGATTACAACCGGACACAAACCAACCACAAACCTGAAAGCCATGATTACCGGTTATGAAGAAATAGAAGAAGACGATACAGAAAAAACTGCCGCCCCGAATGAGGAAACAAAGGCAGAGACAATTGAGAAATAGAGGTTTTATATGAACGAAACTAAATACATGAATCCATATCTTGCAGGCTTTTTCCTTGGCTTGCTTTTGTTGGTCACAATATTTATCACAGGAAGAGGATTGGGCGCAAGTGGTGCCACCAAAAGCGGTGTAGTGGCAGCCGTCTCTTCTGTTGCTCCTGCACATGCAGCGGACTCAAAATTTTACAGCGAATACCTCAAAGAACATGATGACAGTCCATTAAAAAACTGGCTCGTGTTTGAAGTGATTGGAGTAATAATGGGGGCATTCATTTCAGGTCTGGTTTCCAACAGATTAAGTCTGACTCTTGAAAAAATCCCCACTGTCTCGTCAAAGACAAGGATAATTACAGCACTTATTGGCGGAGCTCTCTTTGGGTTGGGTTCTCAACTCGGCAGAGGTTGCACAAGCGGTTCTGCACTTAGCGGAATGGCAGTTCTCTCTACCGGGGGGATCATTACAATGATGGCCATTTTTGGTGGAGCTTATGCATTTGCATGGTTCTTCCGAAAACTCTGGCTTTATCCGGGAGGTAAATAATGGGACCGTTAGTACCCGATCTAATCGGAAATGAATTAAATTTTGTTGTAGCTATCCTTATTGGTATCGCTTTTGGATTTATTCTTGAACAGGCGGGCTTTTCAACTTCGAAAAAACTTGTCGGGCTCTTTTATGGTTACGATTTTACTGTTTTAAGAGTCTTTTTTACCGCCGGTATCACCGCCATGATTGGTGTGGTTGCCCTCGGTCATTTTGGTCTTCTTGATCTAAGTCTAATTTATGTAAACCCAACCTTTTTGTGGTCTGCCCTCGTGGGTGGTCTTATAATGGGACTCGGATTTGTAATCGGAGGCTTCTGCCCGGGAACAAGTGTCTGCGCTGCAGCTATCGGAAAAATTGATGCGATGATATTCGTTGTGGGTGGTTTTCTTGGTGTTTTTATCTTCGCTGAAGGATATCCATGGTTCGAAACCCTCTATAAAGCTGAGGATTGGGGAAATGTCACTCTTTTTGATACACTTGGAACTTCACAGGGAATTTTCGCCTTTGGAATGACTTTTATGGCTGTTGGCGCCTTTTGGTTTACCACATGGGTTGAGAAAAAAGTGAACGGAAAAGAGAATCCTGAGCTTCAACCGAAGAAACTCTATCTTGGTCTTGGTCTCACTCTTTTTGTGCTTGGAATAGCTAC
Organism: Ignavibacteriales bacterium; assembly: GCA_016707285.1. GTDB lineage: Bacteria > Bacteroidota > Ignavibacteria > Ignavibacteriales > Ignavibacteriaceae > UTCHB3. The sequence continues at coordinate 45,256 of JADJIA010000002.1, read as the reverse complement.
TATCTTCATGCCTGAAAGAAGAACTGAATTACTTGCCGATGCAGCAACAGCAGTTTCAAATCAAAAAATGGATGTTACAACAATCGATGAACTTGCATTCAGGCTCCTTGACAAAGACCCAAAACTTCAGATTGTTGATCTTAGAAATGCCACAGAATTTCAAAAATTCAGTCTGCCAAACTCCACAAACATGACACTTGAAGAATTGTTTGGAAAGGATGCATCAAAAATTCTTTCAATTAAAAACAAACATATCGTCTTTGTTGCCGATAATGAAGTGGACGAAAAGAAAGCTGCATACATCGTTGAAGAATTGGGATACCGTAATTTTTCGATCCTCGAGGGTGGACTCTCCTTCTTCAAAAAAGAAATCCTCGAATATAAGCCTGCGGGTGAACCAAAAACCCGCCAGGAAATCGATACTCACAAGTTCCGCCAAAGGGCTGTGAAAGAGTTGCCTGCACTCATTCAAAATGCAAAAAAAGGAGCGGCACCAAAGAAGAAATCCACAAGAGTTATCGGTGGATGTTGATTAATCCAATAATGCAATAATTCAATAATTCAATAATGTTTTTTATGTTGGACAGACATGTTTTCTAATATACTGAGTCTGTCCAACATTAAGAAAAAAAATAGATTATTATTTGACGGGGACACTTTGATATTGAACTGTATTTAATTATATTCAGTAATGTTTCATTACTATTTTGAGTTCAATGTGAAAAAGTTACTTTTTGTCCTGTTTTTAACTTTCCCCGCGTTCTCCCAAATTGCATATCTGACGGGTGGTGCCGATTTTCGCTTCAGTTCATCAACCGGATTGGATAAGTTCGCCGAACGATATAACCAGACCCGCTCCTCGATCATCACAAAAAAAATGGAATCACCCGGAACTTTTTCAGGCTGGTTCGTCAATTTTGGAGGTGGTTTTGCGGGTATAACATTCGACCTGGGGTACTCTCGCCAAACTGCCTCAATGAAAGCGGAAACCGACCCCCTTCGAACATCAGGCGGAGGCACGGGCAGAGATATCGATCTGATACTTGGTAATTTTATGTTTGGAGTGGGATTTGCCATCGCTACAAGCAGGGATATGGCTCTTATCTTCCCTAATTTCGAGGCAAATCTGCTTGATCTGTCCTATGAGACACGCACCAACACCACATCAAAAAGCGGTGATGTATCAACAATTGCCAATGCAGGAATTGGTATGAAATTGATGTTTTCTTTAGGAGGAACATTTGGCGTAACCATCCATCCGTCATACAATTTTACTCTTCTCGAACCCAATTTTAGCAGTCTCTATGACGGAACTTCCACTTCATACGACGTCATGTCAGATGAAACCAAAGGATCATTTAATGGTTTCCACGTCAGGCTTGGACTGTCGTTTTTGATTACCGACTAAACCATCCGATAGTATGAACAAAACTGTAGTGTTTCCCCAATAATCTCATTTACAAATGTTGGACAGACCGGATATCCTTGAAATCTGAATCTGTCCAACATCGAAAAAATTATTGGATTACTGAATTATTGAATTACTGCATTAAATTGCATATCCCACATTGATCCTTACGGTTGTTCCGGGTTCATACACTTTCATGCCCGACTTAAAAGGATCCCTGAAATATGACAAATGAGAGTAGTAATTAATATTCAACAGATTTTCAATTTCCATCGAAAATTTTAGACTCTTAAATTCACCGGTAAACCCAAAATCCAACTTATTATAGGCAGGGGTTGAGGTTTCACCCAGGTTAATGTCGGTTCTTGTTTGTCCATCAGAGTAGGTATGCCTCAAATAGAAAGTCATATCCATCCATTTTGGGGACACAAGTCTTGTTGTCACCTTTAACGGTGGAATTTCGGCTAACGGAGATGTATCACTTTTGTTTTCCGCATAAGTGTAGGAAGCTGTCAACTCAACAAACTTATACTCAAGAACAAAATTGACCCCCGACATCATTGCACCAATGTTTCGGTAAGTTACATAATTTGTAGCGCCTGCTTTTTTCTTATCGAGATAAACATAGTTTGAGATATATGTCGAAAATAGCTCAAGTCTTGCAAAAGTCGAAATCAAAGAAGCTCTTGCGCCGGTTTTTAGTGGCTGGTGAAGCGTTGGGTTTCCAACCCATGAAGAGGAAGTTGGAGCTCTTTTCACTGCAATAAACAATGCTTCGGTTTCAGGCAGTTCTGCTGCTGCCTCTAACATCAAACCGTATCCCAGAGTTGGAGAGATTGTATTCGAGTAGGCTGCTGAAAGTCCAATTACCGGGAAAAACGCTGTGGTTTTGGGATCGGAATAGAGGTTTTTGTAAAAATTTACAGTCTCTTCCTTATCCATGTTGAAGTATGCAACCCCGGCTTTTCCACTGAAAGTGAAATTGGCAACATCCATTTTGTGATAAACCGAAGCAAAATACTGATTAACTCCGGGTAACATGGCATTGTTAATGGTCATGCCCATCGGTGCCATTTGCGAGGCAGGCATCCTGATCACATTATCAGCATTCCATTTCCGGAAATATGCTTCATAAAATGCACCCGTTGCTCCGATTGTCAGGTTTCTTGCATCCGTTTCCATCATCATTGGTGAGACACGAAGTGAATTGTTCATCAGGTGACTTGTATAGTTTGCATATATCTTATTCCCTTTCCAGGAAATATTTGCTGAAATCAGTCTGTTGAATTTTTCATCCATTTGAAGATAGGGGAAAGTAATATTTTCAGTATATGTGAATGAAGCACCATACTTCAAATCTTCGTTTTTCCCCTGGAAAGCTACTTCACCGAGTGTAAAATTATAATTGTCACGGTAGCCGTAAAGGTCAGCAAAAGTTTTCCCGTCACCATTTTTGAATGGTGTACCATTGGCAAAATGGAGAGAAAGTTGATTGGCTTTTATTCCTCCCTTTACAGAGAGATCATAAACGGTTGAAGCTCCCGCCATTCCCGAAAATGCAGCTTTAAGTTCCGGTTCATTCGATGCCTCACTCCTGTGGAAGGAGACAATCCCGCCAAGCCCCGACTGTAAGTTTGCAGAGTTCTTAACCAATTCTATCGATTCCATATCCAAAGGGTTAAGTCGTGATATTGGCGAATCCATTCTGTTTGGGCATGCCGGAGGGTACCTTTCGCCATCAATTACGATGCTGATGTCCCCCTTTTTAAGTCCATCTGCATAGATATCCTGTGCAAAGAAAACACCTTTTTTTATGAGAGAAAAACCACCCAATGACAATAGATTATCAAGGTTGTCCCTCTGAAGAGTTAACAAATTACTGCTGAAATCGATCCTTTTTGCAGTTATTTCTATCGGATCGAGCCAATAAATTTTGATGCTGTCGCTTGTCTGTGCAATTAAATTAACAGAACCTGCGAACAGCAGGATATAGAAAGTCCTTGTCAGGAAAAACATACCTGTCCTCACTTTAAGTTATTAAAACAAAACAATTAGTGGAATGAAGTACTAACTTCTGGGAGGTGGTGTGTCGGGTTTGTGCTCTCGTTTTACCGGATTTTCGGCGATTACAAAGTGGTATGGAATTTTAGAACCGAAGTTGAACACCGGGATTTGTCCCGTTAAGAGGAAATGAGGCATCAACTCTTTAACACTTTTTTGTTGATTTCTTCCGGGGATTGTTGCATCCTCTTTCTCATCTTCAATTACCGTCGATAGATTTTCTGAAACCACACAACTTCCGCAACAATCGTTGACAGGTTCATCCTTTTCGACACACAACTCACTAACGATGTAATCATAGTTAATCGCATAATCGAAGAATGGCCCGACTATCCTGAGATAGTTCAGGGTCATCACGACCAATATTAATGAAATTGTAATTTTTTTAACCAAAGTGTTCCGGTTTTAAGGTTAAATCCAAAAAGGATATTTTTGTCTGATTCTAATTTACAAAAAAATATCTACACTTCTCACTAAATTAACAAAATTTTCCCCTGTTTAAAAATTTCCGCGTCCCCTATAATTGCATTATTGGATTACTGCATTATTGCATTAAAGCTTATCTTTCGATTCCTGATTTTTTTAATTTTCGAGTGAAATGAGCAAACAAGAGACAAAAGAACTGGCGCTTAATATTGCCAGTTTTTTACCGGCAGCACTTCAACCCCCACATTCGGTTGAAATTGAACAATTGGTAATTGGTGCCATCCTTATCGACCCGGAAGCGATTAACAAAGCAATTGCCGTTATCGACAAAGATGCGTTTTACAAGCCCAACCACCAAACCATTTTCTCTGCCATTGTAACTCTTTATAATGAACGCGAACCGATCGATGTTTCCACCGTTTTTAATGAATTAATGCGTGCTAAAAAGCTTGATGAAGTTGGTGGGCTCACCTTCCTCTCCGAATTGAGTAATAATATCTCTTCTGCAGCTAATATTGAATACCTGCTAAAAATTCTCATCGAAAAAAAACTTCTTCGCGATCTTATTTCTGTATCTCATGGTATCGCAAACAGAGCTTATCAGGCTGAAGATACTGCCCTTAAGATACTTGACGAAGCAGAATCGAAAATTTTTCAGATATCAGAGACCCGATCTAAAAAGACCTATATCGATATGAAAAGAGCTGTTACCCAGACCATGGAGTATATCGAGATTGTTCATACACGAAACGCCGCCGGAGTTGTGGGCGTTCCAACAGGATTCTACGACCTTGATGAAATGCTTGGCGGGTTCCAAAACTCTGATCTTATTATTCTTGCAGCTCGACCTTCAATGGGGAAAACGGCGCTCGCGCTTGCTTTTGCAAGAAACGCAGCAGTCGATTTTAAACTTCCTGTTGCTGTTTTTTCGCTTGAAATGGCGACAACCCAGCTCGTAACCCGTCTTATTTGTGGGGAGGCAAAAATATCGGGACAAGTTATCAGGAAAGGCAGAATGAGCCCGGATGACAGCGCAAGACTTGCAAAATATGGTGCAAAACTCGCTGATGCGCCAATTTATATTGATGATGTTCCCGGACAAACAGTCCTTGAAATCAGAGCAAAATCAAGAAGATTAAAATCGGAATATGGAATTAAATTAATAGTGATCGATTATCTCCAGTTGATGCAGGGGCATAACGATTCCGAGAGCCGTGAGAGGGAAATTTCAATGATCTCCCGATCACTTAAAGGACTGGCAAAAGACCTCGACATTCCAATAATCGCACTTTCGCAGTTAAATCGTGAATCGGAAAAAAGAGTTGACAAAAAACCGATGCTCTCCGATCTTCGTGAATCGGGTTCAATCGAGCAGGATGCGGATGTGGTGATGTTTATTCACAGACCTGAATATTACGGGAAGGAAGTGGATACTGATGGTAATTCCCTTAAAGGGATCGCCGAAGTGATCATTGCAAAACACAGAAACGGACCCGTCGGCGATGTAAAACTCCGTTTTCAACACGAATACACCAAATTTGAAAACCTCGCCCACTTTAATCCTTATGTTGCCATCCCCGAAGGAGATAAAAACCCTATTTAATTATTAATTATTAGGTATCAGGTATTATTTTTAGTCTGTTTTAGCCACTTTGTGCCACAAGGTGCTCAAATACCATCCGTGTGAAATCCTCGAATATAGTAAATCCTGATTCAGGCAATCCCCTCTGCGTAACTCCGTTTAATCTGCGTGTATCTGCGTCCCCTTTCTCACATCCGTGGCCATCTGTGTTAAATCCGTGAAATCCGCGTTCCATTTTAACATCCACATCGCCATCAATCCTCTATCAATTCCCTTAGCCTCCTGAGATTTTCAAGGTCTTCGAGTTGTTCTTTGCCTTTGGGGGTTTCGAGTATTTTGGGAATATGCAGAAGTCTTTTGTCGTTCAGGAGATTCCTAAAACCCTCAAGTCCGATGAACCCGTCACCGATGTTTTCATGTCGATCAACTCTGCTGCCGAGGGGCTTTTTGCTGTCGTTAAAGTGGAATGCCTGAAGGCGGTCGAGACCAATTATCCTGTCAAAATCAAGAATCACTGTTTCATATTTTTCCGGCTCTTTGATGTCATATCCGGCAGCAAAAATATGAGCAGTATCGATACAAACCGACATTCTTTCCTGTTCTCTCACTAAGGCGATAATATCCCTTGCATGTTCAAATTTGTAACCGATTGCCGAGCCCTGCCCCGCTGTCAGTTCTATCATGCTTTTAACTTTAAATCCGGGAGTTCTGTCGTGAATAATGTTGAGTGCCGAGGCAATCCTCTTTACGCCAAAATCCTCCCCTTCACCAAGGTGAGCCCCCGGATGGAAATTGAGTTGTGGTATCCCCAACATCTCACATCTCTGAAGTTCGTCCACCATGGCATCCACAGACTTGTTAAACATCTCATCCGATGGTGCGCCGAGATTAATCAGATATGAATCGTGAGCCATCACAAACTTTATCCCTGTTTTTGCCAGCTCTTCTTTAAATTTAACGGCTTCCTCCTCCTTAAGAGGGGGTGCACTCCAACGATTATTGTTTTTTGTGAAAATTTGCATTGCCGAAAAACCAAGTTTCTCTGCAAGGGGAATTGAGGCGGTAACTCCACCCTGAATTGAGGTGTGGGCTCCCAATAATTGTTCATGCGGGTTCATCTATAATCCTTGGATTTTATTCAAATCGCAATATCGTAATAACAATGGAACTGGAAAAATGAAACTTTTGTGAGTCAGGAATTAGGTAAATTTTTAACTGTTTCATCTATTGACTTTTCAACCGGCATCGGTGTGATTCCCATTGAAACCAATATTGAAACATCCAATGAAACATCTTCAACCTGCGGGAGATTTGGAAATTCTTTCAGTGAACGAATTTCAAGCAGCCTTTCATCAAGCCCGGCCTTTTGAACAAAACGACTAAAAAGTTGTGCCCGCGAGGTGCGTTCTGCGGAACCAAAATTCAGCAATTTATATGCGTGTTGGGAGGTTATCAGTTTTTTCATCATCCTTGCAGCATCCAGAACTGACAATGAAGACCTGTATTGATCATTAAACAGAACAACCTTTTGTCCCGACTTTACCTTGTTGTACGCTTCCTGAAAAAAGGATTTAACCTTCCCCTTGGAAAATCCATACATCAAAGCGAGTCGAAGGATCAAAAAATCATTGGTTGATTCCCTCACGGCAGTCTCACCTTCAAGTTTGGTTGAGGCATAAAGAGAGAGTGGTTCAAGTTTCCCATCCTCTTTCACCATTCCGCCTTCACTGCCTGAATAGACGAGATCGGTGGAAGTATATATTATTTTTGCTGAAAATTTTTGGGAAAGTTTGGCGAGTGTTCCTGAAGCAGTAACATTTATGGCTTTTACATCATCCTCTGTTATAGCCAAAGCATGAGAGACAGCGGTAATTCCCGCGAGATGCAGAACCATTTCAGGTTGAAATTTCGCAAAAATTGGTGAAAGAACTTCCTCCTCCCTGATGTCTGCGACAGAAAAATCGCACGGGGGGAGAAACATTGGGGTTTTATGATAAATTGCATGAACGGTGTGGTCTCTTACAAGTTCAGGCAATAGAGCCTGCCCAAAGAAACCACCTGCTCCGGTTATTAATATTTTGATTTGACTACCAGCTAATTTTTACACCTGCAATTAAATAATTTACATCGTAACCATCAAATTGATTATGCTGATATCCCAAATTAATTAGAACTCTCCATGAAGGCCAGTACTCAATCCCGGCTGAAAGCATCATTTTCTGGGTCTCATCCTGGTTATAAATTGTGAAAAGGTCGTTGTCGTAGTAGTAGGCTCTGCTGCCAAACGATCCTCCAACTTTTGCAACCCAACCCGGGGTGAGCAGATAATTAAACTTCATCCCAACCGAAAAAAGATTCCTTTTGTTTTTTCCGCCATTTCCCCCTCCAACAGCATTGTCGGTTGAGAGCATGGTGAATGTTGGACGAACAGAAAGATACCAGGTATAACCGCCGTAATAGTCGATTCTCGCCAGATAAGTATTTACACTTCTCTTTTCGAAACCGTTCAGGTAGAGATGATTCACGCCGGCACCAAAATAAAATGCATCTACACGATATAACAGCTCGGCACTGTAAATATTAAGATAATCGTAAGAAATGTAGCCTGTTGTATCATCATATTTCCCTTTTATGTGTCCATAAGATGCTTTCACATAAAACGGATCATAATTGAGAGTTGCACCTGTTGTACCAAGCTGCTGATTGTAATTCCACGATCCTGCATCTTTATTAAGATAGTCGTATCCAAGAGTAAGATGATGTCTGTAGTTTAATCCAAGCGTTACATAAGCCGAACCTGATTTTGAAACAGTTCCATCTGAATAACTCCCGTAAGTTCCATAAATGGAAGTGTAAACCTGAAGTGAATCTGCATATATCCCCGAGAACATCAGAAGAATAATAAATGTTGTTTTTCTCATTTAATAAGACCCAGCCCCTGAATTGCAAGAGTGTCACCCTTACTTATCATCAAGACATTGTTAAAGCTTGCCCTTGCTTTGTCGTTGTATCCAAGTGCATACATTGTATAACCATAAGCGAGATTTGCCTCGTAGTCTGATGGATATGGATTAAGAACCTTTTCAAGATAAACTTTCGATTTCTCCCAAAGTGGTTTTGCCTTGTTGAACGATTCCTTAAATTTTTCGAGTCCATTATAGTAATACATCTGACCAAGACGCAGATTTGCCTCTTTGTTATTTGGATCAAGTTTCAGAATCTGATTGTAGAGTTCCTCAACTTTTGCCCATTGATTATTTTTAACATAAGGGAGGCGCAAACCCAGTCTGGCTTCTACACTCGCGGGGCTTAATTTAACCGCTGCCTCATAAAATGAAATCGATTTTGTAAACGCGGTATCCTGAAAGTGAAGATATCCAAGTCGTAGATTCAACAGGTAATTGGTTTTATTTTGTGCATAAAACTCGTCCAAAACGGCAATTGCCTCTTTGAATTTTCCCTCTTTTTCGAGGTCTATCGACTGATTAAATGCCCATTTAAGGTCTTTTGGCACTTGTGAGATGATATCAACAGCAAAAAAGCCCACAATTATGACTATTGCTGTTATGCTTAAAGCAGCAAATTTTTTCATCCTGTTTCCTCTTCTTTTTTAATTCTTTTAACAAACACTTCTTCATCATCTCCATTTTTGAAACTGAACCAATCGATGATTCCATCGGTGTTTATATTAACGGAGGTTTTAAAATCTTTACCATACCAGGAAAAGAGATTTTTACCATGCAGAAAAATCTCACTTTCCAGAACTATAGAATTTTTATCTTCATCTTTTTTGTATCTGAATTTGCCACTTGCCGAAAGAAAACTTCCAAAAAATATAAAAAATTCGGAAAGATAACGAACAAAGCCTGTGGGCAATTCTGCCACGCTGTATGAATCTTCCCACTCAAGATCTTCGTGGAAACTTAATGGAGCCTGCATCGCCGAAAGATAAAAATAATAGAGTGAACAGTTTTTGTTTCCTGTAAAACTGCTAAAGTAGAAAACTTTACCGGAATTGTAAATATATGCAAAACCGCCGGCACTCGACTCAATATACTTTGCGTTGTAAATATCTATTTTCACAGTCCATTCTTCATCAATTGTTTTCCCATCCAGTTTATATTTAAACCGGTACGATTCTCCAAGTTTAAACTCAAATGCCTTTGCAAGGAGTTTGTGTTTTTCAAGGTTTTGTACAACTGAATCCACCACAGGATAGTCAAAAGTCTTGAGTTCAAGTTTTTCATCTCTTTTTTCGAGATAAAATGCAAACGGGAATTTATGTGTAAATCCGCCGATTGTATCATCGGTCTGAAACTGGAAATGAAGGTGTGGATATGGCGATCTGCCGCTGTTTCCACAGGCCGCTATAATATCCCCCTTATCAACTATTTCGCCTTCTTTTACTTTTATCGAACCCGGTTTTAAGTGAGACAGTGCCGAAAAAAGACCTTCACTATGGTCAATTATTATCGTGTTCCCCCAGTTTTTTTCGATATTGGCTTCACCAATAGTATTGTCGGGAATTCCGTCAACAACTGTTACAACCTTCCCCGAAAGAGGAGAACACACGGGCAAACCGTAACAAAAATAGTCTTCCACCAAATCACCTTCGTTTTCGTATTGTTTCCCGTTTTCGGTTAATATGAAATCCCAGGCATAACGCCATTTGTCTTTGTGGGTGTATTCTCCGTCATGCGCCTGAGAAACTGTCCACTCACCCCAAACCGGCAATTCAGGGAAGAAAAATTTAAAATTCTCAAACCTTGATTGTTTGTTTTGGTGGAAATAAAGATTTTCTTCGGGTGATCCGGGCTTAAAATAGAGAAGAACCAACTCTGTCTGATCCTTTCTGAATTTTAAGCTGTAAATTGTTGCCAGGGTAATAAAATTAAAAGGTAACACCAGGACCGGAAGTCCCGATTTTGTTAAAAGCACAGAGAAGAATCCCGTAAATATAACAACCAGCGGAGTGGCAAGCATCGCAAGCATAAAACTTTTTCCCGAAGGGAGAACAAGACTTCCACCAAGTGCAAACGCAGTAAGAATCGAATTAAATCCCACGAGAACCATTAAACTCTCCGCCTGCTGAGGGAGAATAGCTTGAAGCACAACTCCTGAGATCAGATAAGAGGAGATGCTCAACACAAAAAGTGCTCGGGAAAAGATCAGAAGTCCCACAGCAATCACTATCCCTGTGAGAATATTTGGCTGAAAATATATAAGAGCCAGTGATTTGAAAAAGTTCTTAACCATCAACGGAAGAAACGAAAACATCTTCTCATCTGTTGCATTCACAGCATATTGAAGATCCTGATAGTTTGAAAGAAATATCAAATAAATAAACAGCGAGATTATAAAAGGAAGGCTGAGACCCGGCAGGTTAAAAGTAACTGCGAGATGATTCTCAAGAACTGCCGCTATCAAAAAAGTAATCACTATAAAAAGCGGAATCAACAAAAGAAAGAGTGGCGACAACTGGTAGTAATAAACAGTTGCAGCTCCAAAAAGGATTCCATTAAAACCGTAGAATCCCGATTCTATCTTCGATGTCTCAAACTTCAATAAATGAGCGGAGTAATTACTGATAAGAACCCCAAGCAGCGACATCAGACCTATTTTTGGAGAAACGAAGGTGGCTCCGAGCACCAAAGCCCCAAGCCATCTTCTGTTCGAAAAAAGTATCTGCGAATAACTGTAAAGAATCGAATTAACAAAAAACTTCAAACTATAATCCTTAAATTTTGAAATTTCTCAGTTTTTCAGGCAGTTTTTCATTTGTCGCAAGATATTCAAGTGATTCAGCTTCACGAACCAGTTCAATCGACTTATCCTCCATAATCATAACAACATTTGGTCGCATCTGAATAAATTGCATCCATTGGGTCATATCGTAAGCGCCAACATAGTCGATTACCACTTTATCCCCCTTCTTCATTACGGGAAGGGTGATGCTCTCAGCCATAACATCGATATTCATACAAAGAGGACCATAAATTGCGGTCTCTTCAGTCATCATTCCACCATCCTGGGCAGGGGTTATCTGATGTTTATACCAAAATTTTGTGAACAGAAGATTTACTCCGGCATCAATTATCATCGCTCTTCTTCCGTCAGAAAGCCGTTTCATTGCAAGAACTGTTGAAATAAGGTGTGCTGCATCGTCAATAAGCGCCCTTCCTGTCTCAAGGAACAGAACCGGCAGCTCATCTTTTGGATAAGGTAATTCCAACAACGAGGTGGTTATCGCATCAGCAAACTGTTCAAGCGTGGGAAGTATCTGCTCTGCCGGAAGATATTGTCCGTTAAGGGTATTGTTTGAAGGAAAGCCGCCACCCAAATCGATATAATCAAGAATATGGTCATATTCTTTTTTAAGCCATCCGGCAAGTTCAACCATTTTATCTGCAGCTAATTTATAAGCGTCAACACTCATCATATATGTACCGATATGGGTATGGAGACCGGTGAGCTTAAGCCCCGGAGAAGTCATTATTCTTCTTAGTGCCTGTTTTGCTTCACCATTTTCATAATTAAAACCGAATCTGTCCCATTTTGGATAGATTCCGGTGTCCATATTCACTCTGATGGCAACAATTGCTTTTTTGTCCAGCTCAGCGGCAATTTCAATAATATCATACAATTCATCAAAGTGATCAATGTGAATTTTTGATCCTTCAGAAATCGCTCTTCTAAGGGCAGGTTTATCTTTGTCGGGGCCATTAAAAATGATATGTTCCCCCTTCACTCCAAGTGAACGGGCTTTATCATATTCAAAACCCGAGACCACTTCAGCCCACGAACCCTCCTGATGAAAAATAGAGCAGACAGCATTAAGATAATTGGTTTTGTATGACCAGGCGAACTGAACTTTTGGGTAACGCGTTTTAAAAATTCTGTTTGCCCTTCTTTGATTCTCCCTTATTTTTCTTTCAGATATAACAAAAAGTGGTGAACCGTATTTTTCGACGAGTTCGTTAACAGGAATACCATCTACTTCAGTTCTGGTTGCTGTTGTTGGTCTGGATCCAAATTTATTCATAAATCCGGAGAATTGTTTTAGAACGACGGGGCGTTCATATCTTTTTTTATTTTCCATTTTCTAAAACTCCTAATGTGGATATTTGGGCAAGTTTTGAGACATCAGCGAGAAGATCCCACGAACATCTGACGAACATTTTTCCAATTGTGTAGTGGTCGAATGGTTTAATTTTTTCACCAAACGCCATTTTTACCATTGCCGCGGGAAGGTTTTGCCCTGCTCCCGGAGCCAGATACACCCAGGCAGGGAACCTTGGATTTATCTCAAGCAGATAATACTCCCCGGTGGTTTCCGACTTCATAAATTCAAGTTCCATTCCACTTTTCCAGGAAATTTTGGAGATCACTTTTTGTGAAATTTCCAACAAAGCAGGTTCAGTGATGGTAACCCCCGACCACCCTTTCCCCTTATCGGTAATGTAGAGTTTTTTCATTGGAACTGCACCGGTCATTCCACCTTCACCATCACCAAGAGCCACTACATTATACTCACTTCCCTTTATATATTCCTGAATTATGATCGGATATCCCCACTTGTTTGCTAATTTTTTGAAAAAGCCTGTTGCCTCTTCAAAATTGTGCGCAATATAAGCCTCATAAAATATCCCCTTTATCACAACAGGATAAGTGAAATCAGAAGGTATCGAATAGAGATCCTGTATTGAGGTTGCAAGGGTATTTTTTGGAACATGTATGCCATTTGCTTTACAAAATCCCAGAAGTTTGTCCTTCCCCCTTATATTCAACTGATCGAGAGTTGGCAGAAATGTTTTTATCCCCAAAGCATTCAGCCTTGATTCAAGTTTTACAAATCCGTATAGCTCACTGTCGAGAGTGGGAATCAACATATCGATTTTTTCGATACTGTGGATGTGGGCAATTCTTTCATAAAGCGAATCAAGTCCACTCGAAGGATAGGGAATTTGATAACAAACATCGGCGGCATTATCCATATATATCCCCGGCTCGAGGGAATCATAGATAAGTCCTATCAGTTTAAGGTCTTCGAATCCCCCCTCTTGAAGACTCCGCATTACCGGAATACCGGGACCCGGATTATCAGTGGCATTTAAGCCTGTTACTGCAATTTTCATATCTCTTTAATTAAACCGTATGATAATAATCGATTAATAAAATCTTCGAAATCGCGCTCGAAGGTTTGTCTGTCAACTTCATAATTTTCGAGTATCTCTTTAAATACTTCTTCTGTGTTCCTTTTTAATCTGATAAGATCAAATATCTCTTTCCCGATTTCATTCAGATTAAATGTTTCCCCCGAATTTCCGAGGAAAATAAAACCTGTATCACTAACTGCCGCATAAGCCGGCACTTCAAACTGTCGCATTGTTTTTGTCTCCTATTTCAATACAATCATTTTTTTGGTGGACGATTTGCCACCGGAGGTAAGAGTGTACATATAAACACCCGTTGGTACCCGGTTACCCAGGTTGTTTGATCCATCCCATCTGATGCTCTGAATCCCTGACGGCAAATCACCATTCACCAGTGTTTTCACTTTTTCTCCATTAACATCAAAAATTTCAAGTTTAACTAAAGATGCTTCAGCGAGATCAAACTCAATTTTGGTCTCGGGATTAAACGGATTAGGGTAGTTCTGTTTTAAGTTAAAACTGTATTCCACAAGTTGATCTTTGTTTCCGGTGATTCCCGTGGAATAAACTTCGTAATAAAAATTGGCGAATAGGGGGTATTCGTACTTAACTAAAATCAGCTCAAGTAAACCGTCATCGTTAATATCCGAAAGAGAAGGATAACTGTAATAAAAATTTTGATCGTTTTTCTCAAAAAGTATTGCACCGGACGCGATATCAACAATTTTGACAGATTGTCTGTAATTCGTTGAAATTCCGTTATATGCCAGGATATAAGCATCCACAAATCCGTTGCCGTTAAGATCTTCCCCGAGTGAATAAAGTTGTGCTCCCGCAAGTATCTCGGGAGCTGTGAAAATGTAACTGTATTGTGGAGTGCCCGAGTAACCGGATTGCATTACATCAAAACGGGTGCTGTCGATAGTATATAATCTCTTAAGCCACTTGTCACCCTGTTTTTCAAAATCCATCCAACCGCTAAGTTTGGAGTATGAAAAGCCCGGAGAAGTCCATTGTAACTGGAACTGAGGCAGTAGATTGAATGAAAAAAGGAGAACCAATAACAGCAAATATTTTTTCATTTTAATAGCCTTCCATTATATCGTATTTTTGTGATCGGAATAGAAAATTTTTACTCTGTAAAATTATCAAATAAAGATGATTAATTTTGCGCATATATGACAGCACGTTTTCAACATAGGTTTAAACTGAATATTTAACCTGATTTTTTTGGTAACAAATGAAAATACTTTTTACAGTCCTGTTAATTATGATTTCAACTTTTAATCTTTTAGCTCAATCTGCAATCACAGATGTGGATGTCCTGATAAAAAATGGTGAATTTACCAAAGCTGCCATAGAAATTCGCAAACTTTTGGGGGCTGAGAAACTCTCCCCTTCCCAAAGTTATGATCTGAATTTTAAGCTTGACCTCATGAACAGGATCAAAATCGATTTTTCATTATCACGAGCCGATGTAAAAAAGTTTATCTCCAAATATTACCCTGAAGTATCTGATATTCAATTGGATGCCTGGGAAACCAATAAGGTTCTGGAAATGAAAATCATTGACGGCGAAAAGAAGTATTTTAAACGCGCCGCCAGAAACCTTTTTAGACTTGACACAGAAGCAAAAAAACGATTTGAGGAAGTTGAAGGAACAGCTCCCGATCCTCTCGATCTCTATCTGCTCGATTTACTCCCCTCGGTAATTGAAGAGAGTAAAGATAAAGCAACTAAATTGGTGAAGCCGGTTAATATAAAGGTAAAATACACTCTGACAGTGAAACCAAACTCTGTCCCTCCCGGAGAACTTGTAAGATGCTGGCTCCCCTATCCTTCTGAAACCCGCGATCGACAAACTGATGTTGAGTTTATCTCTGCCAGTTATGAAAATTTTATCGTCTCCCCGTTTAACTCTGCCCACAGATCAATTTATCTTGAAGCCATCGCGGAAAAAGACAGTCCATTGGTTTTTGAAGTCGTTTATAAATTTAAGTCCTACTCCGAATACAATGCCATCGATTTTAACAAAAAATATACGATTGACACATCTTCAGAACTTTTTGCAGAATATACAGCAGAGCGACTTCCTCATATTCCTTTTACTGATGAATTAAAACAATTATCAACAAAAATTATCGGTACCGAAACCGAACCGATTAAAAAGTTTAAATTGATCTATGAATGGATCAATTATAACATCCCTTGGGCTGGAGCTTTGGAATATTCTACCATTGAAAGTCTGCCAACCTATTGTTACACCAACAAACACGGCGACTGTGGAATTCAGTCACTACTCTTCATAACCCTCTGCCGGATGAATGGAATTCCTGCTAAATGGCAAAGTGGCTGGATGCTCCATCCGCCCGAGGTGAACCTTCATGACTGGGCTGAGGTTTACTTTAATGAGACAGGGTGGATTCCGGTGGATCAGTCATTCAAGCTTCAAAACTCGGATGACCAATTAGTAAGTTATTATTATCTTGGCAACACCGATAATTATCATTTTATTGTTAACGACGATTTTTCAAGAAACTTCTTCCCTGCAAAAATTTATCCAAGAAGTGAAACTGTCGATTTTCAAAGAGGTGAAGTTGAATGGAGAGGTGGTAACCTCTACTTCGATTCCTGGAATTACGATATTTATTTAGATTATACAAACGACAATTGAGGTATTTGTGTTAAAAAAACTATTGCTGCTCCTTTTTATCCCGCTTTTTGTGGTGATGGCTCAGCCTGAAGATGATGATTATGAACCGATTGAAAGGGCTCCGGCTTTTGATGCACCCTTTGGCGGCGGCGGTGGCTATTTGGGTGGAGTTGCATTTATGGATTTTGCTGCCATAAACAAGGCTCTCGCCGGTTTTGGCACTCCGGAAATGTCACAGGCATTTTATACCTCAAGTGGTGGTGGTTTCATCTATATCGGGTTTGTTAAACATCTAAGATTGGGTGGAATTGGTTTTACTTCAGGCACCACCTCAAAAGGGACTGTAAACGGATTTAACAAAGAAACCCGCTACTCTAATTCATTTGCCGGACTTACCGTCGAATATTCACTTCCTTTCATCAGAGACTGGGCTCTTTCTGTGGGCGGAATTATTGGCGTTGGCGGACAAGATCTTGAACTCTACAAACACAATGGTTCTGTTGACTGGAATGGCGACTTAAACACTATGAAGGATGACATCCTCGGCTCAACACGCTCGTTCGGCAGAAAATATTCGAATACCTATATGGTAATTGCACCTACATTAAATGCCGATTTCCTTCTTCATCCACTCATTTCAGTTAGAGTTGGAGCAGGCTACTCATTCACCATGTTTGGAGACAACTGGAAAGCCGATAACGGTGTGGCTGTTACTAATTTCCCGGCATCAGACCTGAAAGGGAATGGTTTCTTCCTGCAGTTCGGTGTAATGGCAGGTCTCTTTTTCTATTGATTTTATTAATTTGACAAACTTTTTAGGATATTTCTTTTCATGAAAAACATTCTCGTAACCGGTGGAGCCGGATTTATTGGTAGTAACTTTGTTAACGCACTCCTTGACAAAAGGGACGATATTTTTATTGTAAACCTCGATAAGTTGACCTATGCCGGCAACCTTGAAAACCTGAAAAATTCTGAAACCAAAAAAAACTACCGGTTTGTTAAAGGTGATATCGCCAATTCTGAAATGGTTGAATATGTCTTCCGGAAATACAATATTAAATATGTGGTCAACTTTGCCGCTGAATCCCATGTTGACAGAAGTATCCTTGGCTCGAAGGTTTTTTATGAAACCAATGTGATCGGCACAAATGTGCTGCTCGAGACTGCCCGTCGCTTTGAAGTGGAGAGATTCCTTCAGGTTTCTACCGATGAAGTTTATGGTTCTCTGGGTGCAACAGGATTTTTTACTGAAAAAACACCAATCTCCCCCAACAGCCCCTACTCATCAAGTAAGGCTGCTGCCGATATGATGGTGCAGGCGTTTTATCACACCTACGGAATGCCTGTTCTCACAACAAGATGTTCAAATAACTATGGCCCTTTCCAGTTCCCCGAAAAACTAATCCCGCTGATGATTATAAATACCCTTAACGGGAAAAAACTCCCTGTTTATGGTGATGGACTTAATGTGCGCGACTGGATATATGTGCTCGACCACAACTATGCGATTGAAACAGTTCTCGAAAAGGGAAAAATCGGCGAAGTTTATAACATCGGCGCAAAAAATGAGATGACAAACATTGAGATCGTGAGACTCATCCTTAAACACCTTGGTAAAGGCGACGAAATGATTGAGTATGTGAAAGATCGCCCCGGACACGACCGCAGATATGCAATCGATAATACAAAAATTGAAACCGATCTTGGCTGGACACCCGAATTCTCTTTCGAATCCGCAATCGGTGAAACAATCGATTGGTATCTGAACAACAAAGAGTGGTGGCAGAGCATTATTTCGGGTGAATACGAAAAGTATTACTCCCAACTCTATGGAAAGAGGTAGTTGATGAAGAGTTTTTTTCTGTCGTTGGTGCTTTTCTCCCTTGTTGTTTCGGCACAGACAACAAAAGAGAAGATTCCGATGGGGATATCTGAAAACAAATTAAGTATCAGCGTTGTAGGAAATCCTGTTTTATCCGGTTCCTACCCGGCTGCCCCGGGTGAAAGAGTTGACCAGTTCCTGACAAGAATTATCTACAATGGAACTCCATACAAAATCACTGTATGTTTAAGAAACATTAAAATCAAAAAACCGGCAGGTTCAGAAGTAACCATTGATCTTCAAAAATTCCGAATTAACGGCGACATACGGGAAAATCCTTACCTCGCTAATGACGATATCATCGTTCTTCCAACTGCGAATTATGAAGAGATATACTATGAGATTGAAGGAGCCATAAACTCTTCCGGAAGATATCATTTTCTGGAAGGTGATAATCTTCAGGATGCTATCTTTTATGCCATGGGAATCAGCAACGCTTTTGATGGGTTTGACTCTACTACCATCTATAGAATAAGTTATGATAAAACAAAAATGGAAAAGATCAGGGTTGCCACCACATCAAATTTTAAGTTGAAAAACAGAGACAGAATTGTTGTTGGTGATGAACAGCCTTTTATGGATGATTATAAAATCCTGGTTATTGGTGAAGTAAACAGACCCGGTTACATACCGTTTGGAAGGAAAAATCAAACACTTAAGGATGCAATAGAACTCGCTGGCGGGTTTACCGGTAACGCCTCCCTGAACAACATTCGTATCTTAAAAAGTAAAAACCTTCCTTCCAGTGTTATCCGTTCATATTATGGAGTGGATGCACCAAAAGAGAGAAGAGACCTTCAAGAGGATAAAGATGTTGTTGATATCCAAAAGTTTATGGCAGAGCTAAGTGGGCTCGATTTTCTTAATCTCTACCGCCTTTCCGGTCTTGACGAAAGAGATACTTCATATCTAAGACTTGAAGCGCAATTAAATTTTTATAACAACAGCCAGTTGATAGATCTTAATGCTAAAAACGATACTCTTCGGAATTTTTACGAGAATTATCGAGTACAAATGGGCGACATTGTTGTGGTTTCAAGTATCCCGGTTGGCATTAATATGGTTGGACAGGTCCCCTACCCGGGTTGGATCGCCTATACTCCCGGAATGGATGTAAATTATTATATCCGTCAAGCAGGTGGACTTAACGATTACGCTAATCCTGATGACATAATGGTCATCAAAGGAAATACAAAACAGTGGCATGCAGCCGATGGATTTAAGGGTCAACTTGAACCAGGCGACTACATCTATATCCCCAAAGAAGCTCAAAGATCATTCTGGTCATATCTTGGAGACACCGCCCTCGTCCTCGGGATTGTTGGCAACATAGCAACTCTCGCTATCCTCTTCATAAATGTTATGAAATAGTTTTGATCCCCTGATCAGCGTTTTTTTGCCCCGGTTTCCTTTCCGGAACCGGGGATTTTAGATCACCCTTCCCCAACTGCAACCTTTTTGATTTTATCGAAGTCTAAAAAACAGGAAAGCAACTTAATAGAAAGAGACTTCAGAAATGAAAACTTTTATTTTATCAATCGTTTTAATTATCATTGCCATACTCCTGTTTTTTACAACTGTTAGTGCCGCCGGAGCATGATTTTAACCATTTATCAACTTACATTTTGATAATATGTATCCGAATTATTAAATTTGGATCACACTTCTTCAACAAAAAGGAACCACGAGTGAAAATATAACTCCCCCAATAGCTGAGCAATCAATTGAAAACTTTAGCACAGGAGTTATTATGCCTTGTATTTCTTTATCCAATATTTCTTTCACATTCCCCAACGGTTTTAACCTTTTAAAGGACATTTCTGTTTCTTTTGGGTCGGGTATCTCCGGTCTTATTGGTGTTAACGGTTGTGGCAAGTCCACTCTTTCAAAAATAGCAGCAGGAATTTTACAACCCTCATCCGGAAGTGTTTCCAAACCTCAAATTGTCAAGTATCTGCCTCAGATTTCCATTTCACCGGGGGACAAAACAATAGTTGATCTGCTTGACATTGGCGAAAAATTCAGAGCATTTAAGAGAATTTCAGCCGGAATTGGTGATGAAAACGATTTTATGATTCTGGATGATGATTGGTTAATAGAGGAACGGATAAACAGAGCCCTCAACAAAACGGGACTTGTTGGATTTGATCCCAACACCCCGGCAATTAATCTTAGTGGTGGTGAAATCGTAAGGACCACACTCGCCTCTCTCTACACCCAAAACTATGAGTTTGTTATCCTCGATGAACCAACAAATCATCTCGACAAAAATGGTCGAGAGCTTGTGGTGGAAACCATAAATATTATTTCCCGTTCTGCGGGTGTGATAATCGTAAGTCACGACCGACAACTGCTTCGTCAAGTAAATAGAATATTTGAGTTGTCAAATCTTGGAATCAAGGTGTTTGGCGGAAATTATGATCTTTACCATGAAATCAGAACAGCCGAAATTGAAGCCGCACAGGTTAACTTGATGGAAACTCAAAAAGAACTCAAGACCAAAATTCGAAAGTCACATGAAGTCATTGGAGATCAGTTAAAACGAACAAAAGTCGCATCAAAAACGAAGAGGGATTCAGGGATTCCCACGATCATGCTTGATAAATTAAAAGATACAGGTGAGAAGTCACTGAAACGAACAATCGAGACTCATAATAAACGGATTGAAGAGTCCCGGGAAAAACTATTGGACGCAAAAAAGAATGTTGTGCCTGATAAAAAAGTAAAATTTGATTTTAGAGAGGGAGGATCACACTCTTCAACGCTTTTTGCATGTACCGAAATCAACATCGCCCCTGGCGGGAAACCCCTGTGGCTGAATCCACTTACATTTTCAATATCAAAAAATGACAGAATCAGAATTACCGGCTTAAATGGTTCGGGTAAATCGTCTCTTTGTCGTGTAATTACTGGTGAGTTGCCCATAATTACAGGAGAAGTTACACATCTTCCAAAACAGGTGATTTATTTTGATCAGACGCTTTCATTTCTTGACCTAAACAAAACAATTCTTGAGAATGCCCTCGAAAAAGGTAACTTTATCATCTCCGAAACAGAGATAAGAATCAGACTTGGAAGACTCGGTTTTTATGGTGATGACTGTAAAAAAACAGTCTCTTCTCTAAGCGGTGGTGAGTTGATCAGAGCTGCTGTTGGGGTACTGGTTTCAATGCCGGAAGCCCCTTCACTTCTGATACTCGACGAACCAACCAACAACCTTGATCTTAAAGGAATTGAGATGCTTTCCACTTCACTCCGGAATTTTAGAAGTGCACTTCTTGTCATCACACATGATGATGATTTCGCTAACGATCTGGGAATAACAGCGGAGATTCGACTATAGAAGAACCTCCATTCAAAACAGTTAAGACCTTTGAGTCCACTTAAATCATGAGTAAAGTTTCTCAGCTTTTTCTGCGGAAATAACAATTCCTTTGATCAATGAAGAGCTAAAACCTGAGTGCTCCATCTGATTTAATCCTGCGATTGTGCATCCTCTTGGGGTGGTTACTTTGTCAACTTCACTCTCGGGGTGTGCCCCTTTTTGAAGCAGAAGTGCCGCCGCTCCTTTTGCTGTCTGGGCTGCCATAAACAATGCATCCTCTGCATGGAATCCTATCTCGATCCCTCCCTGAGAAGCTGCTCTCACTGCTCTTAAAAAGAAAGCAATTCCACAAGCACAAAGTGCAGTGGCAGGAACCATCAAATCTTCACGAATTATTATCGCAGCACCAAGAGGTTCAAAAAGTTTTGTGGCACGGGCAAGAGCTTCTTTGTCCTCAGAATCACCACACAGACAGGTCATCGACTCACGAATTGCAACCGCAGTGTTTGGCATTGCCCTTATAACTGCAACTTTTTTGGTCAGTTGTGATTTCATATCTTTAATCGAGGCACCTGAAACTATCGAAATAACCTCATGTTTCCCCTCAACCAAAAATGGATCAATCTCGCGAAGCACTCCATCCAAATCTTTTGGAGTAACTGCAACAACAATTATTTCCGCCATTTCAATTGCTTTTATGTTTGAGGTAGTCGTACTCATTCCCTGTTCGGAGAATCGTTTTAGACCTTCTTCACTTCTTCTCGTGACAATAATATTTTGTGTCTCGATTAATTTCGACTCATTTAAACCCAACGCAATGGCGGAGCCGATATTTCCACCACCAAGAATTGCAACTTTTCTGTTTTCCAACTAAATACCTGTTTATTTATAAATACCATCGCAAATAAAAACAATTCCCACATTAAATCAGCATAGTTTAGGACAGGAGGTTTTTAAATGGAACGCGGATTTCACGGATTTAGCACAGATATCCACGGATGGATTTTTAGATGTAAGGTGAGGAGTGGTAATCGTCCCGATTGCCGTCTGCAAAATGAAATAACTCGATTAAACCTCAATTTCCATAAAATTGTCTAAGTTGTATGATTAAAAAAATCGGAATGATAATGTCTAACAATCTTTGGTCTCGTTTTTCAGGTGTTTTAATAATTTTAGCGGGTTCGCTCACCCTCACATCCTGTGCATCCGTGCAAAATGTAACAAGTTCACCAACAAATGAAGCTGTTGTGGTTGATGGTATGAGAAATGACTGGATGGGAAGACTCACTCAAATTGAAGATGACAACATTGCTTTTGGCTTCAAAAACGATGACAAGTCACTTTATATCCTTGTGGTGACAGCCAACCGACAAAACATAATGAAAATATTAAATACAGGTCTCACACTCTGGATCAATTCCGAAGGTGGTGAAGAACTTGGATTTCGATATCCACTAAAACCTCTCCCCGAAGACTTAAGAGAAATCAGAGGTTTTGGCGATGGCAAAAAAGACCAACAACAAGACCCGATGGATTTCATTTCTGCACTCAAAAGAATCAATAATCAAATCCAGGTGATTACCAAAGACGAATATCCAATCTATACTGCCGATGCTTCGATTGGAAAATACATCAAAGGCAATTTTAACATGAGCGAAGGACAGTTTGTAATTGAACTGCAAATCCCACTTAAGGGCGATGATGTCTCTGACCGGCTGTTTCAATCCCCCTCAAAAACCATCTCCCTTAATTTCGAAACAGGTAAATTTGACATGGACGGCAAACGCCCCGGTGGAGGAATGGATCGTGACGAAGACGATGGCGGAGGAATGCCCGGTGGTGGAGGCGGTCACGGCGGTGGAATGGGTAAAGGCAAGGGTGGCAATCGCCCCGGTGGCGGCGACAGACCAAATATGAAACAACTTAAATATGGATTCAAGGTTGAGCTGGTGAGGTAAGTAGGAGGGAAGTCAGTAGGTTGAAAGCTCCATTTACGTGAATTATAGTACGGTTTGATGCTTGTTGAGAGTTGAGTGAATAACAATTACTTGATATATTGTTTTAGTGAACCACAATTTTATGGAAAACATATCGAACTTTCGTAATTTTGCAAATCTCAATTACTTCATTCATATAAGAAACTCACATGCTTAAGCAGATTCGACTACAAAACTTTTTAAGTTTTAAAGACTTGACCATTGATTTTAATTCCGGGCTCAACATTTTGGTCGGAATCAACGGAGCAGGAAAATCAAATCTTCTGCGTGCACTTGATCTGTTAAGGGAAGGGGTTTCCAATAAACGGTTAAAAGAGTTTATTTTTAATAAGATGGGAGGTCTGGATAATATATTTTTTAAAGAGACAAATGTCAATTCTCCCAATAATTTTACAACTTTAAAATTCGTTTTAGACGGCAAAATATTGGATGAAAAAGGATTTAATTTTACTGAAGATATTGTTTACACCATTACTTTAAAGAAACTCCCCTCATCCTCTAATTATTATGTCCACGAAAAAGTTGAATCTTCAACAGGGTTTGTTTATCTGGAATTTGAGGCAGGAAGCGGTGAATCAAAAGAAAAAATGAGACCTCAAGGGGAAAGTATGAGGCAGCAAGTGGAAAGGATCAAACACATTAAATATACTGATTTTGTTTCTGCACAGGAACTGGCACTTTCACAAATGTTTGATTCAAACAGATATTTTGTTTTGTCAAGAATCAGAACTGCATTAGCTGATATGGAAGTTTATCATTATTTTGATACAACATCAACGAGTCTGATCAGAAAACCGAGCATCCCCACTTCCGAGAGCCGACTTCTTCCGACGGGAACAAATCTTCCCCAGATATTAAACACATTAAAGATCAATAGTAAAAGTAATTTTACTAGAATCACTGAATTACTTAAAGAGATTAACCCTGCATTCACTGAAATTGACTTTAACTTTATAGGTGGAAATATTGAACTTATGCTTGGCGAAGAGAACCTGGAAGGTTCGATACATGTAAGCAATATAAGCGATGGAACACTCCACTATTTGTGCCTGCTTGCAATATTATTAAACAATAACAGGGGAAAAGTTGTTTGTATTGACGAACCGGAACTCGGCCTACATCCTGATATGATAAATGGAATCTCCCGGTTGTTTGAAGAAAAATCCTCAGAAACCCAATTTATCATCTCCACTCATTCTGAGAATTTGTTGGACAGTTTTAATCTCGAAGACATTCTGATTCTTGAGAAGGATAAAGAAAATTCAACCAGCGTAAAAAGATATTCTGAGAATGACTTTAAAGGCTGGTATCAACAGTTTTCACCGGGAAGAATGTGGCGTGTGGGAGACCTTGGAGGAAACAGATGGTAATTTTGTTTGTTGAGGGAACCAAAGATACAAGTAATGGTGATTTGAGAAAAGGCTTTAACAAATTATTAAGTAAAAAACTCAGCGGGAAAATGCCTCGAATTGTGATGGGCGACGGTAAAAAGCAAGCTATCGACAAATTCCAAAATAGCAACAACTCCTTGTTGCTTTGTGATCTTGATGGACCAGAGGAAAAACGCGAAAGAGATATTTCAGAGCACAGCCTGTATGAATCTCAACATAGAGTCTATTATATGATCCAGGAGATGGAAGCATGGTTTATTTCTCAACCCGATATTTTGGATAAATTTTACAGTACCGATTTAACAAGAAAAATTCCAAGAAAACCCGCAACTGCTTTTGAAAATCCCGATGAAAAATTACAAGACTGGACAAGAGAAACCAGTAAAGGTAAATACCATAAAGTCAGACACGGAACAATTCTCCTTGAGATGCTTGATGCCGATCGACTGATGAATTATTTCCCCGATTTTAAAAGATTAGTAACCACTCTGTCTGAAAGTGTCTAAATAATTTTATCGTATCTGGGGAATATGTTATTTATTCTTACATTTAAGTTCTTATAAATGTGAAAACGGTTTTTCGCCCGTAAGATCGAAAACGAAATTGGTGTGAATGTGGATATCGTTGATATATCCAAGGAATCTGATTTCATCGACCACATAAAGTGCTACGGAAAAGTAATCTATGCTTGATCGGAGCTTTTCATTTAGATGAGTCCATCCGCGACAATCCGTTTCATCTGCGTAATACCATCCCTCTCCGAGTAACTCAGTTTAATCTGCGTGTATCCGCGTCCCTTTAAAATCCATCCGTGAAAATCCGCGTTAAATCCGTGATATCCGTGGAACTATCCCCCCCTCCCCCTTCCAAAAAAATATTTTAGCTTCATTTCATGCTTTTTCTCGAATAATTGTTTAAGTTACGAGTGACCTAACTTAAACTTGTTCGAGGAGTGAAACATGAAAAAGTTGTTACTGTACTCGTGTATGATTCTGGTCTCATTCAATGTGGTTTCCAGAGCCGGAGATAAAGGTCCAACACTTACTACTGTCACCGAGTCCATACTCAATTTTATGGATGATGGCAAATGGTATCCAAAGACCGTTTGGAATATTTTAGGGATGCAAAACGGAGAAGAACTCAAAACTACCATCAAAGATATGAATGGTAAGATCGTTGCTGATGCAACATGGCAATTCACCGCCAATTATGACGGGGAATGGGCAAAAGTTACAGACTGTCTCAAATTTTCACCAACAGGACACCCCTCCACAGCCTTCGATAAACTTCCCTTATTTGCCCCCGGCAATTACAAATTGGAGATCTATGCCGGTGGTAAACTAATTTGGGAAACTCCATTCGAGATCACTAAAACTGTTAAAGCCGGAAAAGCACGGTTTGCTTGCACAGGACCCTGGACGGATATCGCGTATATTTATGAAGATGACGGTTCAAATGGAGGTATAGTGTCATTTTGGTTTGGTGCTCCAACTGATGTAAAATGGTTCTGGGAAAACAATGACGGATATGAAAGAACCATGGAACTGAGGTCAGAAGTGATCAAAAATGGTGAAGTACTCATTACCAAAGGTCCGGAACAATACGATCATTTCACCAACTTCCCCGGACAATCAAGGAAATTTGGGAAATCTGTTGCATATACAATGGATTTTAAGCCAAAAGTAATGTCACAGGATGGTGAGTATAGAATTGTGATCTATGCAAGTGATCAATACAAAAACCAGTGGAATCCAATAGTGGACTTCACCTTTCCCGTGGTAAATGGGAAAATCCCGATTAATGAAGAGTTGTCAGGAGCAAAGGCTGATCCGCTCCATAAATGTATAACATCTTCAGCTTATTATGTAAAAGGAGCTGTAAAAAACACGGTACCCAATTACAAACAGTAAGATCGATTTCCGGGACAGCGTGAAGTTGAAATAAACCCCAATTTCACGCTGTTTGCATCCTCAACTACTTATCCTATATCTGTCGAATCAATGTTACCCCCGGTGGAAATAGCTGCCAGACTTGTATCTATTTGTGCCCCGTTAGAATCCTTTTTTTCAAACCAGGGATAAAAAGCCGGAATCAAAATCAATGTTAGCAGTGTGGATGAAATTAACCCACCGATTACAACGGTTGCCAGAGGTTTCTGTATCTCTGATCCGGCACCCGTGGCAAATAGCATCGGAATAAGACTTGTAATTGCTATCAATGCTGTCATTAACACAGGTCTCAAGCGTGAAATGCTTCCTGTTTTGATTGCTTCATGAAGTTCCATTCCATTTTCTTTCAGATCAGCAATATATGACACAAGTACTACACCATTTAACACCGCAACTCCAAATAATACGATAAAACCAACCGATGCAGGAACTGATAAAAACTGCCCTGAAATGTACAATGAAAACACTCCTCCAATCAAAGCAAATGGAAGATTTGACATCACGAGCAACACCCGCCTGATTGATCTGAAAGTAACAAAAAGTAATAAAAATATTAAACCAACCGCCAAAGGCCCAATTATTGCCAGTTTTTTAGTTGCTCTCTGTTGGTTTTCAAATTGCCCACCCCATGAAAGATAATACCCGGAAGGCAGTTTAACACCTTCTTTCAGTTTCTCTTTCACCTCTGCAACAAAACCACCGATGTCTCTACCACTTATATTCAATTCAATCCCTATCCTTCTAATCCCATCCTGACGGCTAATCTGGACAGGACCTTCGACTATCTCTATTGTTGCGAACTGTCGAAGAGGAAGGCGGTTTTCTGTTTTGGTCGGAACCATGATATTACCAATTGATTCAACTGAATTCCTGTACTTCTCAGGAAGCCTCAAGATTATATCAAAACTTCTGTTTTTTTCAAAGAAACGGGAGGCAGTTTTTCCTGCAATCGCAATTTCAATAATATTTTGCACATCACTTATATTCAGCCCGTACCGTGCAATTTTATTTCTGTCAATTTTGATGGTTAGATAAGGTTGTCCGCCAACTTTTTCAGCCATAATATCTTCTGCTCCCTCAACAGAGGAGAGAATCCTGACGATTTCCCCCGCCTTGAGTTTAAGAGTATCCAAATCCTCACCAAAGAGCTTGATGATCAATTGTGACTTGGTGCCGGCAACTAACTCATCAATTCTGCACTGGATCGGCTGACTGAATCCAAATCCTATCCCGGGGATGGTTTCAAGTGATTCACGCATTCTGCCAAATAGCTCTTCTCGCGAAATATCTTCTCTCCACTCACTTCTCGGCTTTAGAATCCCAACCAATCCCGTCTTATCAACGCCTCGGGTATCAAGAGCCGTACTTGTCTGCCCCGTTTTACTTACAATTGTTCCAAGTTCGGGAAATTCCTTAAGTTTTTTTGAAACAAGTTTGTTAATTTCCATGGCTTTATCGAGAGAGACACCCGGCAGCAACGCAACATCAGCATCAAATGCACCTTCGTCCATCACTGGGATGAACTCTGTTCCCAGCCTGGTAAAAGTAAAGATTGCAGCCGCCAAAAACAAAAAAGCAACACCCAGAATAATTGATTTTCTCCTCTGGGCAATCTCAAATATTTTCAGATAGTATCTCTGAGCATATTTCATTACAAAACTCTCTTTTTCCGGCTGCACTTTTAGAAAAAGTGAACATAGCACGGGAGTAATAAAGATTGAAATCAAGAGAGAGCAGATAATTGCCACTCCAACTGTTAGAGCCAATGGCGTAAACATCTTCCCTTCAATCCCCTCGAGAGTAAGTATCGGTATAAATGTGGTAGCGATGATTATTTCGCCGAGGATACTTGGTTTTCTCACTTCCAGGACACCCTTTAGTACTGTGGAAAGTTTTCCCGAATCGCCTTTGGATTCACTCAAATGCCTCTGAACATTCTCCATCTGAATGATCGCAGCATCTATAATAATCCCAATCGAAATTGCAAGTCCACCAAGAGACATTAAATTTGCACTTAAACCAACAATCTTCATCACAATAAATGTAGCACATAGAGTGAGAGGCAAGGCGATGAGAACTATTATACTTGCTCTGAAACTTCTGAGCAAAAGATAAAGTATCAGGAGGACAAGAATGGCTCCCTCCAATAATGCCTTGTTAACTGTGTTTACACTGGCACTTACAATCTCTGACCTGTCATAATAGGGTACAATCTTTAATCCATCCGGAAGCACATTACCTGTATTGATTTCTTCCACTTTTGCTTTTACAGCCTCAACAACATCCCTGCTGTTTTCCCCCCTGAGCATCATTACAATTCCTCCAACAGCCTCCTGCTCACCGTTTATCATGGCTGCGCCGGTTCTTACAGCTTCTCCGATCCTGACATCGGCAACTTCTCGCAATAACACCGGAGTTCCGGCGGATGATTTAAGCACAATATCCCCTATGTCATCCAGGTTTTCAATCAATCCTACCCCGCGAACGATATACTGGTCGGAGTTTTTCTCAAGAATATTCCCGCCGACATTCTGATTGTTGTTCGTAACAGCGGCAAAAACATCGTTTGCCGAGATATCGAACTTTACCAATTTTTCAGGACTTATATTCACCTGATACTGCTTAAAATATCCTCCAAATGAGTTTATCTCATTCACACCATTAATACTCTTAAGCAGAGGTGTGATTACCCATTCTTGCAGAGTACGCAATTCAGTCAGATATTTTATTTTTTCCAATGAATCTGCCGGGTATTTTCCATCAATTGTATATTGATAGATCTCACCCATTGCCGTGGCAACGGGCCCCAGTGCCATCTCCACACCTGCAGGCACCTGTTCTCTGGCTTCTGCAAGTCTCTCGAAAACAACCTGCCTTGCAAAATAGATATCAACATTATCTTTGAAAATTATAGTCACTATCGAGAGACCAAATTTGGTAACCGATCTTAATTGCTCAACATCGGGCAAACCCCGCATAGACATCTCAATGGGATAAGTAACATCCCTCTCTATTTCTATTGCTGACAAACCGTCTGCATGGCTAATTATTTCGACTTGATTGTTTGTTACATCAGGGAAAGCGTCTATTGGGAGATTGATATATGAGTATATCCCAATAACCGCAATTACGAGAGAAACAAATACCACCAAACCACGTTGATTAAGTATGAAGAGTACTATTTTTTCAAGCATTAGTGAGCATCCCCTTCAATTTCTTCCTTCTTAATCTCTGATTTTAGATAAAATGATCCTTTAGTAACCACTTTCTCGCCGGCCTTAAGTCCTTCAGTAATCTCAACCTTTTCATCCAAATGAAATCCGGTTTTTACAATTCGTTTCTCGAAAAGAGTGTCATTTACCTGAACAAAAACATACTCTTCCGACCCCTCTTTCACGAGTGCCTCAGCATCCAACATCAAGGTTTCAACCTCTTCTCCTATACGGATAGTCATCTCTCCAAACATTTCCGGTTTAAGTTTGCCTCCTCTGTTTGGAATCTCACCCCGAATGGTTATTGTACGGGTTTTTTCATCAACCGTCTGACCGATATTTATAATATTGCCGGAAAATTCCTCATCCCCATAAGCAAGGGTGACAAAGGTTAGTTTCCCTGTTTTTACTATTCTGTCAATATCTTTTTCATAAACCTGTCCGTCAACCCATACAGTACTTGTATTCATTATCCGCAAACCGTTTGAAGTTGACTCAACAAATTGACCGGTAACCAGGTTTCTCTCAACAACTGTTCCGTTGATTGGTGATTTTATATTTAGTAAACCCGAGGAGTGAAGAGCATTCCCTTTGACGTCAAAAACATCCTCATCGATCAACCCAACTGAGTGTATCTTTTTATCTTCCGCATTAAAATCAGCGAGTGCTCTGTTATATTCTGCATTCACCTGATCCAGCATCTGCTGTGAACTGAACCCCTTTTCGAAAAGTTTTTTTTCTCTCTCAAGAGTCGATTTTGCAAAATCCAGATTTGCCTTGGCTTTTATCAGCCCAGCTTTTAGTGCTCCAACCTCCAGACTTTCAATAGAGAAAAGTACCTGTCCCTGTTTCACATTATCGCCAACATTTACATAAACCTTTTTACCCTCCCCTGAACCAGTGATCCAATAAGGGCTTCAGAATTTTGGTTGGTCACTATTTTGGCGGGTATATCAAGGAAACCCCTGGCATTTGTCAGTTGAAGAGTTTCAACTTTCAAACCGATATCCTTTTGTGCAGTTTTGGTTAATTTTACTTCGGTGGCACCACCTTTTTCATCGTGATGTTCCTCTTTTACAGCTTTTTCCACATCTCCGGAACACCCTGCCAGAACAAATAAAAGCAGGGTAATTAATGCATACATTTTTATTGAAGAATTCAATTTTACTCCAAATTAAATAATCAGTGAAAGCCCTTCTACAGAAGAGCAGAAGAGCAAAAGATCAGAATTGTATATTTATTGTGGAGTGGCTAAATCAGGAGTGATCGATGGGAAATATAGACGGGAAGAGGGTTTGAATTATTAACCGCAAGATAATTTTGTACACCAATCGGATTGGTAATATCGTTCAGCGCATCTGCTAAATTATTATTCTCTGAGAGAAACTTGTTTATTTCAAGTTTGGGCTGCGGTACCTTAAAACTGACACTTGGGATATTGGTAGTCTGAACAATTTCACAATGGTCATGCTCAGAATGATCGCCGTGATCATAGTTGAATAGCCCAAGTTCTGAATGAACAAAGGAAAAAAGAAAAATCGCAACTATCACAGCCGGAATATAAGCAGATAACCGGCGGAATTTATAGAATTTCATCAATCAAATATACAGTATTTAGTTTTAATCACACAACCGTTAGCAGGAAACAATAAAAGGCTGCCTCGTTTTTGGGGCAGCCTTTTATATGTAAAAAATATTAACTTTTTACTCAATCCTCGATTGCTTCAATTCCTTCTTCTTTAAGCTTCGCCACTCCGTCTTTCATGACTTTTACCTGTTCCGGAGAATGTCCCTGCCAAATGGTAACCTCAGCAACTACCTTTAACGGATGTTTTGAGCGGTAAGACATTGTTGGATTACCAGGGAACTTTTTGTCGGTTAAATTGGGATCATCCTCAATCATACCTGTTGGCTCAACCAGATATATTCTTTCCCGTCCTTCGCCCAAGGCAAGTTCGGCTCCCCAAATTGCAGCATCCAAAGTGGCTGTAAGATAGATATATTTCGCCTTTTTCTCTTGTCCAAAGTTTGAATTAAAACCAATTTCGATCAAGTCGCCAATCTTCAGGTCGGCCTTTGTGCCATGAAAGAATGTCTGAGAAAAGGGACTTTGATTAGGTGTATTTGACTCGTTCTCACTTTTATTTGTTTCCATCGTCTTCCTGAATTTTATAAATGTGAAATTAATTTTTGTCTTTTTATATCAAAAGCATTTTAGTGCAAAAAAATGTTGACAATTGGTCTGAAATTTATGCAAAACTCAGTTATTCAATAAAAGATAACAACAGTACAAAGTTGCACATAAAAAAGCTGCCTTGTTGACGGGGCAGCTTTTTATATGAATCAAGAACAGGAAATTTGCCTTGCCTCAATATCTGTTCCCGGAAACTAATTTATACAATTGATCCAATTGATCAATTTCATCTTTTTCGAGAGAAATTGTAGTTGCCTCAATATTCTCATCCAAATATTTAATTCTTTTAGTGCCCGGGATTGGGAACATATCATTACCCTTGGAAAGAACCCAGCTAAGAGCAATTTGTGAAGGTGTCACAGATTTTGATTTGGCAAATTCTTCAACTTTTTCCAAAATTTCTAAATTTTTGCTAAAATTTTCACCACGAAATCTGGGATTATACCTTCTGAAATCACCGGCTTCAAAATCTTCTGTTGATCTAAATTTCCCGGATAAAAAACCTCTTCCCAATGGACTATAGGGAACCATGGCGATATCAAGTTCCCTGCAAACCGGTATTACAGCCTCTAAATCATTACTCCATAATGAATATTCCGTTTGAACTGC
Organism: Ignavibacteriales bacterium; assembly: GCA_016707285.1. Taxonomy (GTDB): domain Bacteria; phylum Bacteroidota; class Ignavibacteria; order Ignavibacteriales; family Ignavibacteriaceae; genus UTCHB3. The sequence goes on along the minus strand of JADJIA010000002.1, from coordinate 12,411 downwards.
GGTAACAGGATGAATTTTAGAGGCTCTTCTAATAACTTCCGCTGATGCTTCCGACAATCCAAGATATCTGACCTTACCTTCTTTTACCAATTCAGACATTGCACCCACAGTCTCTTCAATTGGAGTATTTGGATCAACTCTATGTTGATAATACAAATCGATATAATCAACCCCCAATCTTTGCAGGCTGTTTTCACAAGCTTGTTTTACATATTCCGGTTTCCCGTTTACACCAGGGAACGAACCGTCATCACCTCTCATTACACCAAATTTAGTAGCTAAAACAACCTCGTTTCTTTTCCCCTTTAAGGCTTTACCCACTAAAATTTCATTTTTCCCAAGTCCATACATGTCCGCCGTGTCAAAAAAGTTAATGCCTCTTTCAATTGCATGATGGATGACCTCAATTGATTCAGTATCATTATAATTTCCGTAAAATTCACTCATTCCCATACATCCAAGTCCCAATTGAGATACTTGCAAATCGCTGTTGCCAAATCTGTTTTTATTCATAATTCTTCTCCATTAAAGGTTAAAATTGAGGTTATTAAATAAATTTTTTGTTTTTATCAAACCATTCTCCAAACAATTGGCACAAGGGGAAAATGGGAAATCGTTATTATCCAAACAGGGATGTAAGCAGAATACGGATGGAATTTGAAGAATAATATCGACCAAATATACAGTATTAAATATTAAGCAACCAATAAGTTTACAGGTAAAAAAAAGGCTGCCTCGTTTTTGGGGCAGCCTTTTTTGAGCGGAGGGGGCGGGATTCGAACCCGCGGTAAGGTATAATCCCTACGACGGTTTAGCAAACCGTTGGATTAAGCCACTCTCCCACCCCTCCGTGTAAAAATTTTCCAGTGGTTTAGGATCGACCACATCGTCAACTTCCGGAATTCCATTAAGTTGAACTTCAAATATAGTTATTTTTCCAATAAACAAAAAAAGAGATAAAATTTGTATTTTTGTATTCTTCATTTTTGCAAAAATCTAACAAAGGTAAATAGTGACAAGAATTCCCGGCTCATTGATCAATTCCCACCTTATTACCCTCGATATCGAGAACCACAGATATATTTTAACAGAGGATCCTGAAGTGGAGTTTATCAGTTGCACAACTCTTGTGAGCTGGTTTTTTAGTGAGTTTGATGCCCTAAAAATTGCCACAAGACTTACAAGCTCACACCCAAAGTATAAACACAGAACTCCCGAGTCGCTAATGAGTGAATGGGAAGAGGCACGGAATGAAGGTACATTAACTCATAAGGAAATTGAAGAATATATCACTAAGGGGAAAAAGCCTGTGATGCCAAAAAGCAAATCGGGTATTGAATGGCTGAACAAAAACATTAACCTCTCGGGAGAAGTTTATCCTGAATTGATAGTATTCAGCGAGGAACTTGGGATCGCCGGCACGGTTGACCTTCTTGTGTACAATGAAATAACCGGCAAGTTTGATATTTACGACTGGAAAACCAATAAATCAATAGATGAAGAGGCCTGGGGTGGGAAATGCGGAACAAAACCGCCAACTTATGACTTACCCGATTGTAACTTCTACCACTATTCGCTGCAACTCTCCCTGTATAAATACCTGCTGGAGAACTATCATGATGTGAAAATTGGGCGCCTTTATCTCCTCCACTTAAAGCAGAATCGTGTTGTCACCTATGAATGTGCCTATCTGAAAGAGACTGTTTTGGACATCCTCGACTACGGCTATTAATTTCCGCTACCTCACCCTGTAGCCAAACGAATCAACATAATCGAGATCAAATAGAAGGGATTCCTTGGTCATCATATATGTTCCAAATACCCCCAATCCGCCATTGACATTGGTAAAAACATTTTCATCCAATCGAACAGAATAGGCATCAAGATAACCGTTAACACTTGAATAATATTTTGCCAGATTGGTATCATAGATTAATAATCTGACCTCTGCCCTGAGGATTCTGAACATCGCTTTATAGTCGTACCCTTCAGAAATTTTCGCCATCGTTGAGTCAATTGCTCTGTAATCAAACGAAATCCAACTGTTTGAATTTGGTTGAGGATAAACTATCTGTTGTTTTTTGTTGATAGTGAGATAGTCAGTGGGCACTTCAATTCTAAAAATCCCGGGCATGTCGTCACGGGTGTAAAAAATCTCGAGTTTGGGGACATAAAGGTAGATCGCCTGGGTTCTCCATTGCAACGCATACCTCTGACTGAGGGATGTAACCCGGTCGTATCCAATTGCAAAAACCGATTTTTCTATAAATACCTGTGGGGGAACCGCGGTTTTTGCCGTTAGAACTTTACCGTTGGGAAGTGCGACATTGAGGTCAAGAATCTCATTTTCCCTTGGGATCAGTTCGGTAGAAACATAAGCCGGCATTTTTTTACCGTAGCGGGAAGTGTCGGGACGGTCAATTAGAGTATCTCTGAAAATATACTTGACACCTGCCCGTGTAACTTCGACAAAACAACCTGCAATCTCGGGTGAAGTTGTGTTGTTTTGTGGATTAAATCCCGACACATCATAACTTTTTGCAACAACGATTATCTGTTTGGTTGAATCACCTTTAAGTGATGTATAAACAAAATATTTCTCTTCGAAGGGAAGTTTTGGTGCAAATTCTTCATCGCATGAGAGATTCAGAAGTGAAATGACCACTATAAAAATCATACCATATTTGTTCATATTTCTATCCTCACGCTTGCGGATGGAATAAAGGGGAGCATATCAACCCTTTCACCCGTATCTCTTACAAAATAAAAAATGTTCTTTCGATCATAAACATTTAGCAGGCTTACATCGAGATCGATCTTCGCAAAAAAGATTTTAAAACTCTTCGAAAGGCTGATATCAAGTCTGTGGTATGACGGCAATCTCTGTGCGTTCCTTGCTCCATACAAAAACGATGGATCGTATTGCCCTTGAGCATACCACTGACCCCAGGGATCTGGAATGTTCCACTTGTCGTAATATCCGGCAATTCCTGTAAACGGTAAACCCGAAGAGAATCTCCAAACTGCATTAAACTGCCATCCGTCCCAGAAAATCCATCCAAATTGGAGATTTACAGCATGTCTCGTATCATATCTCGGATGATATTCAACTCCATCTTTCTTTTTGTAGGAATAACTTAACGAATAAGACCCTTTAAAGAAAACACTTTGAAGGAAAAAATCGAATGCAAAATCAACTCCGTATGATCTGCCGTCAGCCTGAACAAAATCGGGGTCAAGCGATGTATATTTCAGTTCATTAATGTCAACAAGATTGTCGATATCCTTGTAATACCCTTCAACGGAGAGTTTAAGAAACTCTGTGAGGTAATAATCAATCCCGCCAATGAAGTGAGTTGCTTCTGCCGGTTTCAGATAGTCGGGCACCACAACCCAGGGTTCAAAAATGGAGATTAATTCCTCTTCATTCGACAAAGTTGTAAGATTTTGAGAGAACCTCCCGATCCCCAATCTAAAAGCAAGTATTGGAATTGGATTGTAGGTGATATTTAATCTGGGCTCAAGAACAAAAGGTTTTTTCTCGGAGGCAGAGACAAGATTTAACCTGATGCCTCCATCCAATTTAAAGGTTTCAAACCGTAAAAGTTTATATTTAACATAACCGATCATATCGAGACCTCTCTGTTTCATATCGGTTTTGCTGCCAAAAAGATTAGTCAGATAAAGTTCTGTAGTCAGAATTTTATTGTGGAAACCTGTCCAAATCTCATCACGACTATCGAAGATATAGGTGAAATCCCAGTTACTGGTAAAATCAGCAATTATATTTTTCCGTGGTTTGGATGAAGTTTTATTTGGAACCACTTCACCTTCGAAGGTGCTGTAGGTGAATGTCATGTTAGAGTAGAGAGGTGACGCCCACACTTGATACCAGTTCAGCCCGTAATTCGCATTGCTGAAGTAATAATCTTCTTTAGCCGGATTGTTATTCTCAATTTTGTCATCACTAAAAAATCCATGAACAGTGAACCAGCCATTTTCATAAAAATTTGGGTTACTGTAGTTGAGTTTAAACGAAATATCATAAAATTCGAAAGGTGCACTTCTGTTGTTCAGGAATTTTTGAACCGCTTCCGGGCGGTAACTTTTTCTTCCCGTAAAGAGGAACGACCCCCCGGGAATTGGACCTTCAAACGACATTTTACCCGACATCGTGCTGGCGGCTGCCGTTCCCATGAATCTGTTTTTGTTCCCGTCACGGGTTACCACATTTAATATTGAAGAGAGCCTGCCACCATATTCAGAGGTGAAGCCCCCTTTATAAAACTCGAGCATCTTGATCATTTCCGGATCAACCACCGAAAAAAGGCCCAGTGCATGGAACGGGTTATAAAGAACAGTTCCATTGATCACCACAGCATTTTGGTCACTCCCGCCACCTCTTACATAATATCGTGCAGTAATGTCGCCGGTTGAAGTGACACCGGGGGAGACTTTTAGTGCTCGAAGCATATCCGCCTCGATCCCTGCGGGAACCGATTTAATCTGTTGTAACGGGATTTGTTCAATGCTGATGGAGGGGTCGTTCATATCAGGTCTGCGCTGCCCTGTTATCGAAACCTCATCAAGAGTGATGGAAGCCGGAACGAGAGCTACATTCAACTGGGTTATCGTATTTTTCACTACCCTCACTTCAATTTCCCGCGTTACATATCCGATATTCGAGATTCTTACAATCTGTTTACCTGTTTTAATTCCGGGAATAAAATAGTATCCCTGCAGATCAGAGGCTGCCCCCTGCTTTGTGCCAAGCAGAAGAATATTAGCTGAAATTACTGATCCACCGTTTGTTGAGTCAGTTATAAAACCTCTGAGTGTTCCTGTTGACTGCGAAAAAAGGAGAAATGGGAGAGAAATGAAAACCAGTAAAAATCTGCTCATCAGCGGGTTCTTTGTTCGATTTATATGCTTTTAAAAATAAATTGAGTTTAATATCCCAATTTAAGAAATTTTTTCGCAGGCATTTTGACATTAAGTGTAAATAATTTGACCAAATAACGCCACTTTTCTTTATTTTTGTTAAAGAATAATAGTGAAAATCATGAAAAGAATTCTCGTTGTTGACGACGACCCCTCAAATATTCTAATACTCAAAACCGTTTTGCACGACGAGGGATACCTGATCTCTGAAGCAAGTAACGGTCAGGAAGCTCTTAATCTCCACGCTGCCGCCCCCTTTGACATGATAATAACTGACTGGATGATGCCCATTATGGATGGACTCCTGCTTACCTCAACTGTGAGGCTGCGTCGTCTCGGTAACCCTGTAATTATTCTCATTACCTCTCTCACACTCGAAGGTGCCAAAGAGAGAGCCATCATGTGTGGTGCAGACATCTACCTCCCCAAACCACTCATACCAAACATAATCAGAAGAACTGTAAGTGACGGCTTCAAAAGACAGGGGACAGGGCTTGTTTCAGTTAAAATGCCGCAAATTGATGTACTCAGAACACCCGTTGCATACTCCGCCATCGGTGTTGTTGCAAGCACAGGAGGACCTGCAGCACTCGTTGAATTCTTTAAAAATATTACTCTCGACAACAAAACAACCTGTTTTGTCGTTCAGCACGGACCGGCATGGATGATAGAAACATTTGCAAAAAGCCTCTCAATCCTTTCCCAAAAAGAGATAATACTCCCCGCTAATCTCGAATCTGTGACTCCCGGTAAGATATATCTCGCCCCGGGCGACAATCACATGACAGTTGATGCCGGAAACATGCACATAAGACTTGACGACACCCCGCCCGAGAACTTCGTAAAACCTTCTGCCGATCCGCTCTTTTCAACTCTTGCATCAGCATTTGGGATAAAAGCAATAGGTGTTGTGCTTACAGGAATGGGATGTGATGGAGTAATCGGTGCGGTTAAAATAAAAGCCGCCGGTGGGATGGTAATAGCACAAGACCCCGACGAAGCAGTCGTTCCATCGATGCCTCTATCGGTTCTTGACACCCAAATGGGTATAAAAAGTTATAAAATAAAAGATATGAATCAACAAATAAAAATCAGACTAAACGAAGTAAGCCAGATCACATAAACCGGGTTGCGTTCCGTAAACTCTCAAACTTGGGTTTTTCTCCTTTTTTAATCTCGGTTACCCCAACAACCGAACCCACAATTAAAACATCTGCCAATCCATGGAATATTCCATGACCTGCAATCCCGGCTCTGGCATCCAACACCACAGACAGCCTTTTGGGATCACCAAGTTCGCCAAAATTTGCATCCAGTATATAATTGCCATTATCCGTCAGCAAAACTCCGCCATCGCTGCCTGTCCTTAACTGAACCACAGCATCAAGCGTCTTTAAAAACTCCATTTCAGCTCCTGCAGCCATCGGAAATACTTCGATTGGAACGGGCCATCTTTCACCGATTTTTTGTGAAAGTTTCGAAGAATCCACAACAATCACCCGAAACTTCGAATTTTGGGCAACAACCTTCTCACGGATAAGTGCCGCACCTCCACCCTTAATCATATCCAAATTATCATCAACCTCATCGGCACCGTCAATATAAACATCAAGCGAAGACACATCATCAAAAGAAACAAGAGGAATTCCAATCTCTCTTGCAATCTCCTCTGTCTTTCCCGAAGTGGCTATACCTCTTATTCCGGACAAAGTGCCACTCTTCAGCCTCTCCCCCAACTCCTCGAGAACATACTTCACGGTAGAACCGGTTCCAAGACCAATCGATTGACCACTCTTAACATACTTTAAAGAAGCAAGCGCCGCAAGCCTCTTTAACATTTCTGCATTGAACTTTTCCATACTTTAACTAAATTTAAACATTGATTCAAAAAAATAGTGATTTATTAATGCCACATCTCTTTTCGAGAATAAAAAAACACCTCATCTATTTTATCCCTCTTATTGCTGCTTTGTTCCTGATGAGCTCAAAAATAGTTGATACACCAAAACCATTTGTTTACAATCCCGCATTACCGGCTGAACTCACCGTTTTTGGTGAAAGAGTCCCGCTTGAAGACCCTGAAGTTCGCGAGAGAATAGAAAACGAACTTATCCTCCTCTCAAGACAGGAACATCTCATGTTCAGGTACTTTAAGAGATCAGGAAGATGGTTCAAAAAATTTGACGAACTGCTCCAAAAAGAAGGTATGCCCCTCGATTTTAAATACCTTCCACTCGTCGAAAGTGGTCTCGATAATCTTGTCTCCTCAGCAAAAGCTGCGGGATTCTGGCAGTTCCTCGAATCAACCGGGAAACAGTTTGGACTTACCATAAACTCCGAAATTGATGAAAGATACGACCCCGAAAAATCTGCTATCGCAGCGATCCGTTATCTTAAAATTGCAAAAAACAAATTTGGCACCTGGGCAGCAGCAGCAGGATCATATAATATGGGAATGGGCGGCATGGAAAACAGAATTTCCTCCCAACTCTCATCAAACTATTATGATCTTCTCCTCCCCGACGAAACAACAAAATATGTTCCCAGAATCGCCGCAATGAAACTCATATTTGAAGATCCGGCAAAATATGGATACATGCTTACAGAAAACGACTATTGGAAACCATTAAATTATCGTGAGGTTCAGATAACTGAAACCATAAGTGACTTAACACGATTTGCGAAACAAAATGGAACAACTCTAAAATCAATCAGGTATCTTAACCCATGGATTAGAGGAAATAAACTTACTATCTCAAAAGGGGGTTCTTTTACTTTAAGACTTCCTTAAATTTCCCTTTTACACTGTTTCTTCAAACAATTCGTTAACAAAAGTTAACAACTCTTTTTTAGAAAAGGGCTTGGATATATAGTGACTGAAACCACTTTTCAGCAATAATTCTTCTTGTTCCGAACTGCCAAAGGCAGTTATTGCTACAACCGGAATATTAATAAAGTCTTGATTTTCACTAATTTTCTGAGCCACATCCACTCCTGTGATTCCCTTCCCGAGATTTATATCGAGTAAAAATGCATCGTAACATTTTGATGAAATCAGTTCAAGCCCCTCCTCACCGGTGCGAACACTCTCAATCTCATAATACTTTTCAAGAACCTTGGTTATGAACCAGGCTGAAGCGTCGTCATCCTCAACAAGAAGCAGTTTCCGTTTTTTGTCGCTTGCTGCCGGTAAAATCCCTTCACTATATTCATCTGTCTGGTCAGAAATTTCTTTTTCAACGATCTTTTTTTCACAGTAAGGTAATAAAACGGTGAATGTTGTCCCTTTTCCAAGTTTACTGTCCACCATAATTTTCCCGCCAAGAAGAGTTACATACCTCTTAACAATCGATAGACCCAACCCTGTTCCCTCAAAAGATCTCCCAAAACCTTCACTTGCCTGCCTGAACTCATCAAAGATCAATGTAATTGCCTTTTCTGAAATGCCAATTCCTGTATCTGTAACACGCAAATAAGACCACCTGACTCCATCCTCTTCAATGCTGCCTGTCTCCACCCTTATTCCGCCAAACCGGGTAAATTTTATGGCATTATTTATCAGATTGTTTACGATACTGCCGAGAAATCTCGGATCAACCATTGCGCAGATTTCGGGATCATCCGTAAAAAGTTCCAGATATAACCCCTTACTTTTAGCAAACGCCTCAAATGTTTCAAAATCGTCTTTTACGGCTTTGTAGAGATGCATATTAACTGCAACAACTTCCTCTTTGTTGGCTTCAAGTCGGGCAAGGTCGAGAATAAGATTTAAGGTGTTTAAAAGTCTTAATGCTGATCGGTGGATTGAATGAACCACTTCAAGTGTCTCGGTGTCTGTGATATCTTCAATCAGAATTTCAGAAAAACCAAGAACCCCATGGAGAGGTGTTCTCAGTTCGTGACTCATATTCGCAAAAAAACTTGCCTTCGCCCTGTTTAATTCCTCTGCTTTCTCTTTGGCATCCCTGAGTTCAATCTCCATTTCAACCCGATCTGTGATGTCCTTAACAACACTCAAGAGGCACTTCTGCCCGGCGAATTCCATCTGCTTGGCTGAAAACAGCCCGTATCGTGTTGTACCATCCTTATAAAGATATTCAATCTGAAGATTACTTAGTTCACCGGCTTCCAAAACGCGGGCAACTACCATATCTCTGTATTCAGTGGATTTCCAGATTTTTAGAGAAATACTGCTCCCCCCTGAAATCTCTTCGCTTGTGTAACCGGTCAAATCCAATAATCCCTGATTAAAATCAACTATCAGTCCCGAAGCCATGTCTGTAATTAGTATAGCATCGGGCGACGAGTAAAATGCCTTCGAAAACTTTTCTTCCGAGTCTGTAAGTTTTTGTTTTTGGTACTTCTCCTGCTCATACAGCCTGCGGTAGTGTGTTTTGGAGTTCAAACTATAGATCATGGCAAATCCCATAAACAGCACAATATTTCCAAGTAACCCAACTATCGCAAAAACAACCATCTTAAAATTCAAGTCGTCGAATATTTCCTCTGTATCGATCTTACTGACGAGGAACCAATCCGTCCCCGGAACCCGGCTGATATCGGATAATACTTCTTTTCCTCTGTAGTCAATTCCAATAGACATCCCTTCAGAGTTTATATCTTTGCTTAATGAAGGGGCACTGTCAGAATCCAAACTCACTCGCAAATTCAGCGCTGCGCCTTGTTTGAATCTTAATTCACTCAGATAAACGAGTGAATCCCCTTTACGCGAAATTATTATCGTCTCGCCGGATCGGCTGACACCGGGCCACTTCATCAAAACGGGAAAGAGCTGAACTTCAGGATTTGTTCTGAAAACGAGAAAAACATTGTCGCTTTTTTCCTGCTCATTTTTTAATTGTGAGATGAAATCAAAATGGATTTCATGGTCTAATTGACAACGGTAAATCCCCGTATGGAGAGGAGACCCTGAATATGATGATTCCCGTAGCCTGGCTTTAAAAAATTGGTCAAACTCCTGATGATCTCCGGTGGTCAGGTAAACATTACCCAATGAATCAACCAACATTATCTCGCTGTAGTTATACCTTTTCTTTACAACCGCGAGCCTCTCTGTCAGTTTTTTCTTTAAGTTTTCATCTTTCCTGTTCTCAAGCCACCTTTGAACTGCATCTTGATATATTGGACTTTCGGAGATCACAAGAATGTCACTTTGCCTCTCCCTCAACTCTCCGGAGAGCAAATCCGACTTAAGTTTGGCAAGCGAGTGAATCTCCTTATATCGGGATTTTTTTATTTTTTCAGCCTCATATTTATAATACACAACCCCGCCAACAACAAGCAAAAAACTCATGCCGCAAAAAAGCAGTGCAAGCAGCATATTCTCTTTGATTTTAAGTAAAAATCTTTTCATTTTGGCTAAATAATCTGAACTATTTAAATAAAAATTGTGCACTCAACCTGTCTGAATCCGAGGCAAACAGGCATTCAGTCAGTTTTACTTTTCTCTGCTTCAAAATTAGTTATTTTAAAAACAAAAACACAGTTTAATCATAAAAAAGCCCGGCACCCGTTTCGAATACCGGACGCAAATACGATTGATTTTTGCTAAAAAGTTAATTAGGAAACAAACCATCAATCCCCCATCATTTATTTTAACCGTTGAAGTGATATCCTTTGGACAACTCCATAATTTTTGAAATTTAAATACTATTTTAAATGCTTGTTTATAAATTTTATTATAAAAAGAGCCAACTCTCAAAAAACGGGTAAAATGGAACCCTGAGAGTTTAATTTGACCATTTTGTGACGGTAATTGTCACTTTTTAAACAACAATACACGCGGAGAAAACCAATATGAAATTAAGAAGCTTTTTAATTTCAACTCTTCTTGCCGGGTCGTTCGCCTTTACAGTTTCTGCTCAGGATGCTGTGATCCCCGACTACTCGTCAACGCCCCGGGATCAGGTGCCCAATGAATTTAAATGGAACCTGTCCGACATCTACTCCAATTATGAACTTTGGAATGCCGATAAAGCCGAAGTAAACACTCTTCTTGGTAAAATAAAAGATCAGGCAAAATCGTGGACTTCTTCAGCTAAAAATATGCTCGCGATGTTCAAGACCTCTGACAAACTTGAACTTAAACTTTATCATCTCTACAGCTATGCCCGTCGTCAATATGATATGGAAATGTCTAACAGCACTTTCAATCAGATGAAAGGTGAAATTCAGTCGATTTATGTGGATGCTTCGATGCAACTCAACTTCATGAACGATGATCTGCTCAAAATGGATGAAAAAACCTTGATGGGATATTTTTCTGAAGAACCAAATCTTGCTCCATACAAATTTACAGTTGAGCAACTTTTGAGATCAAAAAAACATATGCTTCCTTTAGCAGAGGAACAACTCCTCTCACTGACAGGAATTTATTCTTCAAATATCTCTGAAGCTGCTTCTATCCTTAATGATGTGGATATCCCGGCACCCACGGTAACTCTTACTGACGGTAGCAAGGTTGAGCTAAATTATGCCAATTACTACAAATACCGCACAGCAAAAAGCCCCGAAGACAGAGCAATTGCCGTGAGAGGTTATTGGAAAAACCATAAACAATACGAAAATACACTCGCAACTCTGTTCGACGGCGGAATGAAAATGGACCTCTTCAATGCGAAAGCAAGAAAGTTCAACAGTTGTCTTCAGTCAAGACTTTTCCAGGATAATATCGACACAACTGTTTATTATCAATTGATAAAAGAAGTGAATGCAAACCTCCCCTCACTTCACAAATATCTTAAACTAAAACAGAAAATGCTCGGACTTGAAACCCTGAAATATGAAGATCTTTGGGCATCATCTGTAAAAAGTGTAAACAAAGTTTATCCTTATGACGAAGCAAAAAAACTTGTTCAAAACTCCCTCGTGGTGCTCGGTTCAGAGTATGCTGATGGTCTTAAACAAGCTTTCAACAACGGTTGGATTGATGTTTATCCAAACAAGGATAAAGAAAGTGGTGCATATTCTGATGCTATTTACGACATTCATCCTTATGTTAAGATGAACTATGATGGCGAATACAGCAATGTCTCCACACTCGCTCATGAGCTGGGGCATGCAATGCATTCCTATCTTACAAACAGGAATCAACCATATTCCAACTCCAACTATACAACTTTCCTTGCTGAGATTGCCTCAACCTTTAATGAAAATCTCTTGATGGATTATCTTCTGAAGAATGAGACAGATGACAATCTAAAACTCTTCATCATCGATCAGTTCCTCGAGAGAGCAAGACAAACGATTTATCGTCAGGCACTTTTTGCTGAGTTTGAACTTGCAATGCATCAAAAAGTTGAAGAAGGAAAAACTCTAACTGCTGATTGGTTGAACCAAAAGTATCTTGAACTAACCCGTCTTTATTATGGACACGACAAAGGTGTTACTCTCGTAGATGATTATATCGAAATTGAGTGGAGTAAAATTCCCCATTTCTTCTATAATTTT
>JADJIA010000001.1 GCA_016707285.1 Ignavibacteriales bacterium | reverse complement strand
TACATGGCAAAGGCAGATACTCCAGATGTCACTGCGGAAATCGAAATGATGGTCGGCGGAAAGTTGACGGATTATTAAATGATAAATGGTCAGAAAAAAATCAGGACTATAAAAATGGAAAAATTAAATACTCGTTACTAACTTTAATATTATGACTTTTATTTGCAGGCTGTTCCCGAGAGATGATAAACACAAAGACGAGAGATAAAACAAACAAAGGAATACTGGGCCTGCACGATGCATCCTCGGGTTAGAATGGATGGGCCCGGTGCCTGCCCTATATGCGGAATGAACCTCATTAAGAAAAAATGAGGATATTAAAGGAACCCGCGCCGTTAATGATTCTGACATGGTCAATATGGTTACGCTTACAGGTAAAAACAGGTCTTGGCGAATGTTTCAACAGTGATGGTTTCCTGCGCGAAAACCCGACCAGGGAAATTTTCAGTGTACAAAGTTATCTGGATTTTACCGAACAGAGCAGAAAAATACTTCCCAGCAAGATTTAATGGTCGAATAGAAAAACTTTATGAATCAAACCGGTCAATATGTTAAGATCTCCACTTCCACTTTTCGAGATTTATAGCCCTGATCTTGTCCAAGCTCAGAATGATTTTCTTATTGCGTTAAATGGTCTTCAGCAGATTGACAACAGTTCCCTGAAGTTGCGTGGCGAAAATTAAAAAACTCGAACTCTTTGGGATGACGATTCACAGATTAAACAAATAGAAGAAACGTAAAACACAGAATATTTAACTTGCTTATTATGCTCCGATCAGTGTACGTTATTGAAAAAAAGGCAAGGCAGAAGGTGTGTATGTGAACGAGGGGACGATCTATTTTGAGATCGAACTTTCAACTCTTTGGCAAACATCTCTGGGATAAATGAGAAGGATTCGGCTTTTGTTAAACTTGGTTCCACGGTCAAATTATCCTAAAGGCATATCCCCGGAAGAATTCACAGGTAAAGTTCTTTATTTATCCGGTGGTTAATTCTCAAACACGAACTGTAAAGATCAGGAGTGAGTTTGCCAATAAAGGAGGAAAGCTGAAGCCGCAGATGTATGGAGAAACTCTCTTTTCATCATATGCAGGGGAAGGACTACTGATACCGGCAGAAGCAATTATTTTTTCGGGTAAAAGAACTGTAGTTTGGGTTAAAGCCTCGGATGGTATGTTCGAAGGGCGTGATGTGAAGATTGGAAAGAAGTATGGCAGTAAATATCAGGTACTTGAGGGATTGGAAGAGGATGAAGAAGTTGCCGCCACAGGAGGTTTCCTTATAGATTCAGAAAGTCAATTAAAATCCGGTTCGCAGTCAGGTCACCAGCATGGAGAAACAAAAACGCCTAAGAAGGACGCTCCTGCAAGTAAACCAAAAGACAATTCAAGCGGACACAACAATCATTAATCAATCAATTGGAGAAAAAAATGAAAACAATTAATTATTTGAGTACTGTGATAATTCTGTTCGGCTTCCTCACTGTCGGGGCCGTAGCTCAAGGACATGATCATTCAGATTCGAACAATAAAAAAACGAAAAATCATGGAATGTCAGAGAAAATGGGGATGCACAAGGATAAAAATGATAAGAATCCGCTGATCAGAAATGGTGAAATTGATCTGAAATCAATCGACAAAAACAAGGATGGAAAAGTATATCAGGACCAGATGGATTGGAATGTAATAGCGGATGAACCCGGAAAATGCCCGATCTGCAAAATGGACCTAAAACAGGTGACAATTAAAAAAGCGACAGAAAACCTCAAGAAAAACGGGTTCAAAGTTAAATGACAATTCGAAATATATCGTAAAACAAAGACAAAACAAATGAAAACATCAGTAAAATTCTTTTTACTATCCTCAATACTCCCGGTTATTCTGCTTTTAACAGGATGCACTGGATGAGTTAAATCCTCAGGATGCAGTATCAGATGCATCTTCAAATTTCACAATTACCCCACAGATAACTGAGCTGGGATTTTATTAGATCAAAAGTTCAAATTAGATTCGTCGAACCCGTTGATCCCGAGTTGGTGGAGAATAATTTCCATCTTATCTCTGAATTCGAATTTACTGACTCAAATTGCCGTTTTGAATCCCGAATGGATCATTCAAATATGGGTATGACAATGAAGGATACTTTAAAAATGCATCATATGGATAAATATCACGCTACCGGTGGAAGGTTCGTCTGGTCTGATGGCAATAAATTATGCACTTTTACCCCCGATTCATTATTAAAACCAAATACGAACTATATGATACATGTTGGGAGAGGCATGATGCACTCAGGAAATATGGGAAATATGGGAGGTATGGGTGGGCATGGTGGTTCTGTTCCGCAGGGGCATATGATGATGCATTTTAAAACAAAAGAATGATCGGGTGATCGTGGGCACCGTGTGTAAATCTACAATAGCTTCTTCCGGTATGCCCGGCGTCGTATATCACAAGATACGATGTGGGCATACCGGATAATAATGACATTGATTTAAATATCTATAACCCAAAGGAAAACCCAAATGAAAACGATAATTCTGTTAATTGTAATTACATCTTTGCTTTTTGAAGGATGTAAGGTGTTGGGAAATATAGGAGGCATGTGGAACATGGTAGTGAGGCGTAAATTCACAATAGTTCTGCCACAAGAGGTTGTTGTTTCACACTATAATCTTGTTGCGGAATTTCCTGCGCCGGTGTTAAACGGACAAGCCGATTATACACTTAACATAACTGACCGTGAGACAAAACAAAACATCAAGTCTGCCGAAGTTTGGTTTATTACTGGTGATGGAACCACCGGTGGTAAGTTTTTTGAAACAAAGCTCGATTTGAATTCTGCCAGCGGGTATTCTGCTTCTTATACACTCGAATCAAAAGACCCAAAAATAATCGGATTTAAAATAAGCTCCATTAACGGTGAGCAATTTCAGATACCGGTTGAAATTTCTCGCGAGCAACAATATATTGGATCATAGTGAACACTCGGAACCGGGAATAATGGGTTATGCGCCGTATATGATAGGCGGTGTTTGTTATGAGGGCGGGATGATGCTCTTATTAATGAGTAGATAGAGTTTGCGACTCATTGAGAAAATATTAAATTTACAGTCAAATAATCATGGATATCTTCGGATCTGAAGAGTATCCGCACCACCGGCATGCGGTGGAAAATAACATAATCCTCATGAGTAACGAAGATACATCCATACATGATTTCGATTTTGGTTTGATCTGTGAATACTTTTCACATATCGAACGACAAGGACCGGGCAGCCCCGAGGCAACACTTAAAGCACTAAGCTTTATTGATAATCTGAATAATGAATCATCTATCATAGACATTGGATGTGGAACAGGTGGCCAAACTATGGTATTGGTAACAAAATGCCCGGAATTTAACCCCGGACATGTTCCCAACTTTTATTGATCTCTTTAATGCCAATGCAAAAAAGAATAATTTGCAGGATAGAGTAAAAGGCATAGTAGGGACCATGATGGAACTTCCTTTTAATGATGAGGAGTTTGATTTAATCTGGTCGGAAGGAGCCATTTATAACATTGGTTTTGAAAAAGGATTAAATTACTGGAACAGGTTTTTAAAGAGAGGTGGATATATTGCTGTCACCGAAGCTTGTTGGTTCACCGAGACAAGGCCTGAAGAAATTAATTCCTTCTGGAACGACGCCTACCCCGAAATCGACACTATTTCAAACAAGGTCGATGTAATGCAGAAGGCGGGATTTATTCCGGTCGCCACTTTCATTTTAGGTCAAGATTGTTGGCTTGAAAATTTTTACGACCCACAAAGCATTATTCAGGAGGAATTCCTAAAAAAACATTCTGGTAACGAAAATGCTGAGAACTTAGTTGAAGAGATGAAACATGAAGTCGAAATGTATAACAAATACAAAGAGTTCTACGGATATGTCTTTTTCATCGGCAGGAAGATTTAACTTGTAAAACTTTGTTGATGTCAATCAAAAAACTGACACCTCTAATTTTACCTAAAAACGGCAATTTGTTTAAAGACAGGTTGCCGTTTTTGGGTTTAAAATATTGAGTGTGGTTGAAATGAGCTTAAGGTGATTTAAGTTGGTTGATGAGGTTAAGATACTCTACTCAGCCTCTGCGGGGGCAATGTTTTTTTTGCATTGTTTGAATGATTATTTGCCTTGGAGAAATTTTGGATTGTTGAATTTGTTCAATGCTTCAGGATTTGCTTGTTTGGGATAATTTGTTTCAGTTATTGTTAGGTAGATATTGCACTAAACTTGAATTTACATTATTTTGCTTTTTAGAATTTTGATAGCTGCAAATCCGGATGAGAAACCGAACCAATAGACAATAAATATAAAAACACTTTTGCAAAGTTTGGAAAATGACAGAAAATTCAATTGAAAAATACAGCAAACATATAATTAACAGGATTTTCACTGTTCGAAAAAAACAGGTGATGCTTGACTCGCATTTAGCAGAATTGTACGGGATTGAAACCAAATACCTTAATCGTGCTGTAAAGCGAAACCCCGTCAGGTTTCCCGAATCGTTTATGTTTCAGCTCACCAAGGAAGAGTTTGAAAATTTGAGGTTCCAAATTGGCACCTCAAAAGATGCCCACATATAAAAATGCGATTACGATCCCAAATTTATATATAATAATGCGATTACGATCCCAAATTTATATATAAAAATGCGATTAGTGGTCTTTTATCATATTTAGGTAAATTTTCAATCTTCAGAATAGACTCATTCCCGGAGATGAATATTTTTGTGGATTAGGTAATATTCGCAATATTGATTGTCGGTTTTTTATAAGTTGTTTATGGTCGTATCATCATGTCAGAAAAAAGCATTCAAGAAAAAGTATTTATCAATCTTGACAATTCCTGTCAAGGAATGTTCATCATTGGGAAAAATGTCGATAACCCGATTCTCCTGTTTCTTCATGGTGGACCCGGGATGCCCACCCTCTTTCTTGAGGAGAAATATCCTTCAGGGCTTGAGAATCTCTTTACAGTCTGTTATTGGGAGCAAACAGGGGAGGAATTTCCTTTGATCCAAAACTCTCACCCGAATCTGTGATCGTGGATAGGATTGTCTCTGATGCGATTGAAACTACCAAATATCTTCTACAGAGATTTCACAGGGAGAAAATTTACCTGATGGGGCATTCATGGGGTTCGTTGATTGGAGTTTTGACCGCGGCAAAAGCACCTGAACTTTATAGTGCATATATCGGAGTCTCGCAGATAACCAACCAGAACAAATCGGAAAAACTGGCTTTTGATTTTATGGTTGATAAATTCGCCGAAGCGGGGAATACCATGATGGTCAAGAAGTTTAATGTCCATAACATTGATGATGGAAGGGAAGAGATGATCAGATACTTTAAATCTCCACTTCGGGATAAGGCGATGCACCAACTTGGGATTGGGACGATGCACATGATGAAATCGGTAATAACAGGGGTGTTTTTTCCTTTTATGGCTTCCAAATATTATACTTTTTTGGAAAAAATTAATTTCTGGCGGGCAAAGTTTTTCCTGCTTAACAAAACAAAACTTATCGAAGAATTATTTTCAATCGATGTTACAGTGAATGTTCCCAATCTTGAAATACCGGTTTATTTCTTCTCAGGTATCCATGATTTTACGGTGAATTACACACTTTCCAAAGAATACCTCAAAACTCTTGATGCCCCGTTAAAAGGATTTTATACTTTTGATTCTTCCGCTCATTCACCGATATTTGAGGAACCGGTACGATTCAACCATTTGTTGAAAAATGATGTGTTTGAAGGGAAAAACGCATTGGCAGATCCACTCTAGTTTTTTGATCTACTCATTACCCTGTTATAAACACAAAAAAGCCGTGATATTTCTACCACGGCTTTTCTTAAAGTACTTTTATAAACGATAACTTTTAATTATCGGTTATTTCAAATCGAATCGATCGAGATTCATAACTTTATCCCAGGCGGCAACAAAATCTTTTACAAATTTGTCTTCGCCATCGGAACTTCCATAGACTTCGGCAACGGCTCTTAACTCGGAATTTGATCCAAATACCAGATCAACTCTTGTTGCTGTCCATTTCACTTTTCCTGTTTTGTCATCACGACCTGTAAATGTTTCTTTAGAATCGTCATTGGCAGTCCAGATTGTGTCCATACCAAGCAGATTCACGAAGAAATCATTAGTTAAAACACCGGGACGAATGGTGAGAATACCATGTCCTGAGTTGTCGTAATTGGCATTTAAGGCACGAAGACCACCTACCAATACCGTCATTTCGGGCGGAGTAAGTTTAAGTAATTGAGCTTTATCAACCAACAGGTGTTCGGATGGAATTGTTGATGGTGCTTTCAGATAATTACGGAATCCATCAGCGTATGGTTCAAGAACCGAGAATGATTCAACATCTGTAAGTTCCTGAGTAGCATCAGTTCTTCCCGGAGTGAACGGTACGATTACATCGTGTCCTGCATCTTTGGCGGCTTTTTCAACTGCAACACATCCTGCAAGAACAATCAAATCTGCCAAAGAGACTTTTTTACCGTCTGTTTGTGCATTGTTGAACTCTTTCTGGATTGATTCGAGTTTTCCAAGAACCTTGGACAATTGAGCGGGGTTATTCGCTGCCCAATTTTTTTGTGGTTCAAGTCTGATTCTGGCACCATTTGCACCACCTCTGTTGTCCGAACCGCGGAAAGTGGAAGCGGACGCCCAGGCAGTTGATACCAATTCTGAGACTGAAAGACCAGAGTTGAGGATTTTTGCCTTTAATTCATCGATATCGTAAATATCCACAACTTTAAAATCGACAGCGGGGACAGGATCCTGCCAGATAAGATCTTCTGCGGGTACTTCAGGTCCGAGGTAACATGATTTTGGGCCCATATCCCTGTGGGTTAATTTGAACCATGCGCGAGCAAAAGCATCGGCGAATTGATCAGGGTTCTCATAAAATCTTCTCGAAATTTTTTCATATTCAGGATCAAATCTGAGAGAAAGATCTGTTGTCAACATTGTTGGAAGATGTTTTTTACCTTGAATGTGTGCGTCGGGAATAGTTGGTTCGGCATTTTTTGCCACCCACTGTTGAGCTCCGGCAGGACTTTTGGTCAACTCATAGTCATATTCAAAGAGGTGTTTAAAGAAATCGTTACCCCACTTTGCGGGAGTGGTTGTCCAGGTTACTTCAGGTCCGCCTCCCATTGTGTCAGCACCCTTACCGGTACCAAATTTATTGTGCCATCCAAGTCCCATCGATTCGATGTCGGCGGCTTCCGGTTCAGGACCCATTAATGAGGGATCACCTGCTCCATGAGCTTTACCAAATGTATGTCCACCGGCAATTAATGCAACAGTTTCTTCATCATTCATCGCCATACGGGCAAAAGTTTCTCGGATATCATGAGCTGCCAAAGCAGGGTCGGGATTTCCACCTGGTCCTTCGGGGTTAACATAGATTAATCCCATCTGAACAGCTGCGAGGGGATTTTCAAGGTCTCTTTTGCCTGAATATCTTTTATCGTCTGAGAGCCATGTTGTTTCCTGACCCCAATAAATACTTGCATCGGGTTCCCAGGCATCTTCTCTTCCTGCACCAAATCCAAAGGTTTTAAAGCCCATCGATTCAAGAGCCACATTTCCTGCGAGGACAAGTAAATCTGCCCATGAGATTTTATTGCCATATTTTTGTTTGACCGGCCAAAGAAGTCTGCGTGCTTTGTCGAGGTTCACATTGTCGGGCCAGCTATTCAAAGGGGCAAATCTTTGGTATCCGCCTCTTGCACCGCCTCTACCATCGGAAGTTCTATAGGTACCTGCAGCATGCCATGACATACGGACGAAAAATGGTCCATAGTGTCCAAAGTCAGCAGGCCACCAATCCTTGGAATCGGTCATAATTGCTGTCAGGTCTTTTTTAAGTTCCTCAAAATCGAGATATTCTAAAGCTTCTTTATAATCGAATCCATCATCCATTGGATTGGAGAGGGAAGAGTTTTGCCTTAAGATATTTAATTTTAGTCGATTGGGCCACCAATCATTTGTTTGGGTGCCGCCTCCACCAATACCGGTGGAATGTGGGAATGGACACTTCCCTGTGCCTTGTGAATTATCACTCATATATAATCCTTTCTTGAAAACTTTTTCGTATGTAAAAAATCCCGTTCACCATTTTAACAAATTGTTGCCGTTGTTTGTTCAATAAGGCTCTAAAAAAAATGAATTAATTAGAAATAAAATGAACTTTAAAAAGGGGATATTTTCAGAAATTTACTTGAACCGTAAATTTATAATATTTTAGGGAGAAAAACCAGAAGGAATTGATGTTTATGATAAGATTTTATTTGGTTTTACCTCCCGATGTTTTAACAGTGTTATATATATCACACTTATTAAAAAACAGGCTTAACACTTATTAATTTTTGAATTTTCTTCATAAATGAATAAATTAATAAAATATATTTAAATATCCAAAAATATTATATTAGTTTTGCATTTGGATTTGTAAAAGGGTGTTTAAATGTTCCTTCAAAATTTAGTACATAAAATATTTCTCGATCAGTCGTTGGTCTTTTGTTTCGGCAAGGACTTAAAATAATTTTAGATCTTCTTAATCGTTGCATAATCGAATTGGTTATTTGGTTTTCGAATCATCTAACAGGTTTAGGGTTGGGTGCCGCATGTGCGGTGGGGGTTTCTTCCATCATATAAATAACAGAGTGTTATCTTGAGAAAGAAATCTAAATGAAAAAGTTATTACAGTTTATACCCGGGGGAACCATTTTATCGGTTCTTCTTTTAATAATGTTCGTAATTCTGTTTTGGGGACAAGGAAACGCCATGAGGTTTGATAACATGGCGTGGAGATCACAAGGCGATTTCGTCTATCTTGGTTCCCCAAACTATAACTTTACTGATAAACTCACCGTTGCTGTATGGATCAAGTGGGAGATTAATCCGGGCGACCAAGCCATTATAAGTGCTCACGAAAAGGAGGGTGCTTTGGCAAGTCTGGTAACAATGGATAAACATAACGAACTTGATATGGGTCCATTTAGTCTTAAGCACAACTCGAAAAATGCCTTTTTGAATGGAGGGTAAACGCCACAAATGGCTCTTCTCCTTCCGGTTCAATACTTCTGCAACGGTTCCGACTCAGAATAATTGGGTGTATTTAACCGGTGTTTATGATGGACCAGATCCCACCTCCACGATGAAATTTTATGTTAACGGAGTTCTTGAACGCACACAAACCCAATCTGTTATTAGAGGTAATATTATTTCACATGATCCCGCTTTTCGTCTTAATTTTGGCAGATTACCATCGGGTTATAGACTTTTTAGTGGATTAATGGATGAAGTTAGAATCTATAATCGTGCGCTTACTCAGGAAGAGATAAGGCAACAAATGTTTAAAAAAAGTAGCATTAATGCAACAAATCTTGTGGGTATTGGGCTTTGAAACAACGGGCACAACAGTATCAGATCAGGAGTCAAAATGTTCGGGTAAATTCTATACTGCATTAATAGATGTTCATCAAGTCTCGACCCCGCCAACTTATGAGTTAACCGATGGAGACAAAGTATGGATTGTGAACCATTATCAGAATAAGCCCGTAATGACTGTTGCCGGGGCGGGCGTTGATAATGAATACATTGTAGCTTCCAACACTACAAACACCTTAACATTAGCTTCGCCATGGCTGACTACTCCTATTGTTGATGGTAACGCGAATATGACCTGGATGGCCTACGAAGATCCGACTGAATCAACACAGTGGCTTGTCTCCTCCGCTCCTTTGAGTGAAAATGCATCATTAATCAACACAAACACTCAAACTTCTGTTGGAACCGGCGGAGTAGTCAAAGTAACAATAACATCCACCCCTTCTTCTGAGAATAATCTTGGTGTGGTTCAGCTTGGCTCATCTTCGGGTACTCCTGTATCCACGGGTGAAACTTTCCCTGCCGGGATTACGATGAGGAGTAATCTTACCTGGAATATCCAGGAATGGGGTACCGTTATTGCTAATTTGATTTTTGATTATTCCGGATTCGAAGGTATCTCTGATCCAACAAGTGTTGTTTTGTTGAGACGAGTAAGAGATTCCCAAACCTGGACAGAGGTGACACCAACTTCCCGGGATAATGCTGCGATGACCTTCACTCTGGATGGACAGACAGATTTTATTGCCATATTTTTGTTTGACCGCCAAAGAAGTGCTGCGGAGTTCACATCTCAGCTACTTCCAAGGGGCAAATCTTGGTATCCGCTCTTGCACCGCCTCTACCATCGGAAGTTCTATGGTTACCTGCAGCAAGCCAAGAAATACAGGACGAAAAAGGTCATAGTGTCCAAAGTCAGCGGGCCACCAATCCTGAATCATACACTAATTGTGTAGTCTGTTAAGTTCCTCAAATCGGGAAAATATTCTAAAGCTTCTTTATAATCGGAATCCATCATCCATTGGATTGAGAGGTCTCCAAAAGAGTTCTCATTAAAACATTAATTATAAAGTCTTTGGGCCTCCAACAATTTAAGTTTGGGTCCCTCCTTCCTAGGGCTTCAAGGCCTGGAATGGTGGGAAGACAGTTCGTGCCTTGTGAATTTTTATAAATGAAAACGTTGGTATGTAAAAAATTGTTTACCATTTTAACAAATTATTGCCGGCGGTGTTTGTTCACTCAGGCTCGGTAAAAAAACGAATTATTTAGAAATAAAATGAACTTTAAAAGGGGATATTTTCAGAAATTTACTTGAACCGTAAATTTATAATATTTTAAGGAGAAAAACCAGACTGAATTGTTTTTTGTGCGACAAATTTACTTATTAAGATTTAGACTAAATAATAAATATACCTTTTGTTATTACTATGATGGAAATTTGGACGTGATTTAGTAATTTCAGTTTTGAATTTCAACTAATATCCATCATCATGAAACGAATACTCCCTTCCATCTTTTTATATGCAGGCATGATCTGCATTGCCATATTAATTGACTATATCCTTCACCTGGCGAATCTTGTTTGGGTTGGCAGGTATTTTGGGATATTTGGCACTGCGCTGATAATCATTTCATTTATTTACTCCCTCAGAAAACGAAAGATTATTAACTCCGGGCAACCAAAAAAACTTCTAAATTTTCACGAATTTCTCGGATGGTTTGGGGCAATTGTTTTGCTTGTGCATGGCGGAATCCATTTTAATGCGATAATTCCATGGATGGCTTTGCTGGCAATGATGGTTGTTGTGGCAAGTGGACTGACCGGAAAATTCCTTCTAAATGATGTGAAACAGGACCTTAAGGGGAAAATTTCAGAAATGAAAGAGAAAAACCTCACTCAGGATGAAATAGATAAAGAAGTGCTTTTTCAATCGTTATTGGTGAAAAAGATGCAAAACTGGCGAAAAGTCCATATGCCTCTGAATATGATCTTTATGGCACTTGCTCTGATTCATATAATTGGTACACTTCTACTTTGGAGTTGGAGATGATTCGTACATATTACTGGTTTGCCGGTGCAATGGTTTTTGGAATTGGTCTTTTGTTGATTTCTCCTTTTTATGCTATTAATCCGGGTGTTTTGAGCAAGGGACATGAAAGTTTACAAAACGATTGCATGAGTTGCCATACGCTGGTTCAGGGTGCGGTTACAGAAAAATGTGTAACCTGCCATAAACAAAACAATATTGGGAGAGTTTTAGTCTCGGGCATTCTCGCCACAAAAACAAATGAGCGAGCCAATCTGCTTCACAAAAATATCAAAGAGATCAATTGTGTTGTTTGCCACAGGGAGCACACAGGTGAATCAAAAGATCTTGCCATCAAAAAATTCTCACATGAAATAATTGGAAGTGGTGTAAAAGAAAAATGCTCTGCATGCCACGATTATCAAAAACCAAAAGGTGATTTTCACAGTGAGTTAAAAGCCGAGTGCAGCGGATGCCACAATACCAACCGGTGGAATGATGCAAAGTTTAATCATAAACAGGGTGGAATAGTTATTGACAATTGTGGGAAATGCCATGAAAAGGATAAACCCTCTGACGACCTGCACAAAAATTTTAAGCCGGGAGAATCATGTTCTGCCTGTCACACTACGGATGCCTGGAAACCTTCAACTTTCGATCATTCAAAATATTTCATTTTTGACAAAGATCATACCTCAACTTGTACAAACTGCCATGAACCGGGTAACAATTTTAAAACCTACACCTGTTATAATTGTCATGAACACACCCAGGCAAAAATTTCCCGGGAACATCTTAAAGAAGGAATCTCTGACTTCGCCAATTGCGTAAAATGTCACCGCTCCAGCAACAAAGAAGGTTTGGAAGGTGGTGAAGGAAGTGAGAAAAAACATGAAGGCAAAAAGAAAGACCATGGAGAGAAGGAGGGGGATGAGGATTGAGGTTTTTCGAATAAGCTTTTCGTGTAAACAGAATGGAAATTTGATGTAACTAAGAGTACGGAGAGATTTGTCTTTTGGATAGATTCGATTTAAATTGTATTTTTCAGTTTAAATTTTAAAGGTTGATGCGAGCTAATACAATGGAATTGAAAACAAATTTATATCTTGGTGATTGTCTCGAAGTATTAAAAGAACTTCCGGATAATTGTGTTGATCTCATCTTCACCTCCCCTCCATATGCTGACCAGAGGAAAACACCTACGGAGGCATCCACACTGATGATTATGTTGCATGGTTTTTACCCAGAAGTGAACAATTTTTAAGAGTCCTTAATCCTTCAGGTACGTTTGTACTTAATATTAAAGAAAAAGTAGCAAATGGCGAACGCAGTATTTATGTTCTTGAATTAATCCTCGAAATGCGGAAACAAGGATGGTTTTGGACAGAAGAATTCATCTGGCATAAAAAGAACTCCTATCCCGGTAAATGGCCCAACAGATTCCGGGATGCCTGGGAGCGATTATTACAGTTCAACAAGAACAAAAAATTTTCTATGTATCAGGAATCCGTTATGGTACCCATGGGGGATTGGGCAAAGTCGCGACTGCGAAAACTGAGTCTTACCGATCAAATAAGAGACAACTCCAAAGTTGGAAGTGGTTTTGGGAAAAACATCTCAAATTGGGTTGACAGAGACATGGCTTATCCGTCGAATGTATTACATCTGGCTACTGAATGCTCAAATAAAAGCCATTCGGCAGCATTCCCTGAAGAACTTCCCGAGTGGTTTATCAAACTGTTTACACAATCCGGAGATGTGGTACTGGATCCATTTATGGGTTCCGGAACCACTATTCAAGTCGCAAACAGAATGGGACGACATTCCATCGGGGTTGATATTATGGAAGAATATTATACAATGGTTAAAAACAGTGTAGAACCGGAAAAGTTGGTGTTATTTGCCTGAGATGAAAAAACTTGAATTAGAGGAAATTGAACTGTATGTGTCTGACAATATTTCGAAATTCCATACCAAGCGACTTGAGAGTTTGGACAGAATTAATCTCGAAAAGCTGCTGATTAGAAAAAATCCCTATCTATTTAAAGCCAAAGATTTAGCACCCGCAGAATTGGTAAAAAGTTTTACCGACGCTCATCTTTCCTCAAATGAGGAGACAATATTTGGAGACTGGTTGGAAGGGCTGGCGATATATATCAACGCTATCGTTTTTGGTGGTAGAAAATCAGGAATAGAAGGTATTGATCTCGAATTTGAAAAGGAAAACATCAGATATATCGTTAACATTAAATCCGGACCAAATTGGGGTAACAGCAGCCAAATTAAAAGGATGGTTTCTGATTTTAAGTCAGCAGCTAAAACTCTCCGAACAAGTAATTCACAGTTGCATGTGATCGCGGTAAATGGATGTTGTTATGGTAGAAACACCAAACCTGACAAAGGGGATTATTTCAAGTACTGTGGACAGGATTTTTGGAGTTTTATTTCCGGTGATGATGAACTCTATAAAAAATTGATTGTCCCTCTTGGGTTTAATGCCAAAGTACGGAATGATGAATTTAATCAAAAATACACCTCTCTGCTTACGAGAATGCAACGCGATTTTCTCAACAGTTTTTGCCTCGAAGATGGCTCAATCGATTGGGATAAAATTGTCGAACTGAATTCGAAGAGGAAGGATAGCTAAAACTAACCGGAATTTTAACTCAAAATTCTCCTTTCATAATTCCCAATTGGCAACAAATCCTTTCAAGCTCAAAAAAGTATCTTCAAAATAACCGCTGCTGCCCGGGGGATTTCGATTCGTTTTTCGTCGAGCTCTTTGATGTGGATTGTTTTGAGGAGCGTGTTGATCCAGTCGCGGGAAGTGGCAACAGTCACAAATGTAAGATACCCCTTCTCTTCTATTTTTACAAAATTATATCCAAAGATATGTACATCAAGTGTTTGAAGTTCACCACTGAGCAAAAGGGTAGCTTTGATTTCTTTTGTGGAATCGTCTATTGAGAGTGAGGTGATTTCTCCGAAGGGCGCTATGTAATGTTGCAGAATCATTTGAATCCCTTTGTTCAAAGCTTCTGTTATTAAGTTACCAAACATTTTAGTTAAATCCTTTTTCAAATGTGTTACTGAAATATCGCAAAAAATATATAAATTGAAGCGAAAATCTTTTGTGTTTCAGATTGCCCGGTTTTATCAATAAATATTTCAGAAAAACTGATGTTCTCAAATTTTTCGTTTTTAGATTTCTACTGTTTTAATGAGTACTGCGACAAAAACAGTTCAATTATTGAAAAGTGGTCGAGCGTTGAGCAAGTGCAATCCGGTGTTGATCTCTCGTATTATGTTGATTCGTCTGCTGTTTTTTCCTCCAATATTGAGGGAAATAACATAGATCTAAATTCGTATATGAACCAGAAAATGGTTAAATCGAAGTTCAAGAAAAAGAAAGAACTGGCAGAGATCGATAATCTGGTTAATGCATATAATTTTGCTCAGGAGAATCAATTAACTGAAGAGAACTTCCTTGAAGTCCACAGGATACTCGCAAAGTCATTTTTGATAAAAAGTAAACTTGGAATCTATCGCGATGACAGGATGGGGGTATTCAGTACAAGTGGACTTGTCTATATTGCAGTTGAACCCGAAAAATTACCTGATGCGATGAAACATTTTTGGAAAGAATTTGACGAAATATCATCCAGGAATCTGTCACACACTGAAATTTTTTATTTTGCTTCATTTTTTCATTTAAGACTGGCACAACTCCACCCGTTTTTCGACGGAAACGGGCGAATAGCCAGACTCGTAGAGAAGTGGTTTCTTGCGATGAAATCAGGCGAAAAAGCCTGGGGGATTCCATCTGAGAGGTTTTATAAGGAGAACAGGGCGGAGTATTATGAAAAAATCAACCTCGGAGTAAACTTTTATGAGCTTGATTTTAATAAAGCAGTTGATTTTTTGAATCTTCTCCCTCAATCTTTAACCGCTGAAGATTAAACCTTCCAATTCCAACTTTTAAAACAATATTGGGGGCAAATTGCCCCCAACGGAATTTTCATCTATAAAAGTTTATGACCGGGTGGATTTAAACCCTTCGAAAACTTCATTCCTTATCCTTCGGTTTTTTCGTTCTTTTGTGTACCTGTTCACGAAGAATGTACTCGATTTGAGCATTTACCGAGCGCAATTCATCCTTTGCCCATTCGTTAAGGGCATTGTAGAGTTTTGGATCGATCCGAAGGATAATAGATTTTTTTTCAGCCATATTAATAGAGTGAACCGGAATTAATGATCGGTTGAGCAGAGCGGTCGGAACAGAGCACCACCATCAGGTTACCCACCATTGCAGCCTTTCTTTCTTCATCAAGTTGGATTACATTTTCTTCACTAAGGCGTTTTAATGCCATTTCAACCATACCAACCGCACCATCAACAATCTTTGTTCTTGCAGCAATTACAGCTTCAGCCTGCTGGCGTTGCAACATGGCATGTGCAATTTCAGGTGCATATGCAAGATGGTTGATTCTTGTTTCTTCGATGATGATACCGGCTCCGGCGATTCTTTCCTGAATCTCTTTGGCAAGAGCAAGTGAAACCTCATCAATTGAGGAACGAAGACTTATCGGTTCATCGTCGGTAACATCATAGGGGTAAAGGGTGGCGATGTGTCTTATTGCAGATTCTGATTGAACAATTGTGTAGGTTTTATAATCCTCAACTGCAAAAAGAGCTTCGGCAGTTTCGTTAACGCGCCAAACAACCACCACTGATATCTCAATCGGATTTCCTTTTTTATCATTCACTTTCAGTTTCTGACTGTCGAAGTTGTTTGTTCTGAGTGAAAGTTTCTTTTTTGAGTAAAATGGATTTGCCCAGTGAAACCCTTCTGAGCGGTCGGTACCAATATATTTTCCAAAGAGGAGAATCACCACCGCAAAATTGGGTTCAATTGTATAAAATCCCGCCATCATCAAAAATGCTACAAGAATAACAACAATTGAGAAGACGATGTAAACAGCATCCATATAATCATCAGAGGGATTATTCGCTCTGAAAATGATCACTGCAACTGCAAACAGAAGCAGGAAGAGTATTAAGAACAGATAACCTAATCCGTTTGAAGAGGTTATTGTTTTTTCTTTGGTCATTGTTGACTCCATTGGTTAAAGATGATATCAAAATAATATCAAAAAGATTCGATACAGATATACAAAAATTCCAATTTAAAGTCAAGTGGCAATTGTAAATAAAGTGATGAATGGTAAAAAAAATGATGTAAAATGAAATGTAGAGTGAAATTTTCAATTAAATTTGTAATATCAATATTTAATAAAGTTTATGAATTTTCTAAAGTTTGGTTCAAAATCAAAAAAGGACAAGCTGTTTTTCAGAAGTTTGCCCTGGCGGTCATATCTGGTCTTCCTTGCAGGAATCTATTTCCTCTTTTCCACATTGGGATTTGTAAGCAGTTTGCTTGCCCCGGGTGCAATGAGTTATGGAGAAATAATCAGAAACAGTTTACTTTCCGGTTTGGTTGGTGCGATTTATGCTCATACCTTTACGAGAGATCTTAAATTTCTTGCAGTGGGGATTATTTTGCAGTTTGTGTTGGCTTTTAGTCCATACGGTAATCTTGAACTGATAAAAGACAACCCGGAACTTGTGACTTACCTGAGATTTCACGCTGTGGGGATAATGCTTTTAGTGATACTTGGGTATATACTTTTTGTAAAGTTTATAAGTGGAGAGGGGTTAAAACACTTCAAATATAAAACCGAGATCGATCTTGCGAGGAAGATGCACACGATTTTGGTGCCTGAGATAGTTTACAAAAATGAAGAGTTTGATATTTCCGGTATCTCAAAACCGGTTGGTGAGGTGGGTGGAGATATGGCGGACATGTTTAAACTCAAGGATGGGAAGATGGTGCTCACTGTAGCTGATGTATCCGGACACGGAGTGAGTGCGGGTCTGTTAATGGGGATGTTTAAAAGTGCTTTAAGGAGCAACCTTACTCACGGAGATTCATTAAGCGAGTGTTACTCAAATTTGAACTCAATGATTTTTGATCTCAAGGATAAAAAGATGTTTCTGACCGCTTCATCAATCAGCATCCATCCGGGTAAGATGGAGTTTATTGTTGCCGGGCATTTACCTTTACTGATTTATAGAAAAGGGACAAAAAAGATAGAAGAGTTAACGATTCGTCAAATACCGGTTGGAATGAAAAAAGATTTCAAGTTTCTGGAAGGGGAGTTCAGTCTGGAGAGTGGTGATTTTGTGGTTATGGTAACCGATGGGGTGCCGGAGACCTTTTCAAAAAGTAAAGAACTTTTTTCGATGGAAAGACTCAAACGGATTATTGAAGAAAATGCAGTTGAAGAGAGTGGTAAATTGAATCAAAATATTTTGATGGAAGTTGAGAAGTTTGGAATACCTGATGACGATCTGACAATACTTACAATTAAGCGTAATTAATGGAAGATTTTAATAAAACCAAGGGGATTTCCGGCTGATTGAGGGGATTGCCAAAAGAACTTCCACGGAGAACCGCAGAAGTTCAGCGGCATTAAGCTTTGGTTAAGCTATTAATATGAAGTGTCAGTCTCGATTTTTTGCGTGACGCATTATTTTTGTGGATTCTGCCTTTTACGCTGATCCTGTCGAGGTGTGCAACAGCTTCTTTGTAGCTTGTTGTTGCTTCTTCCAATGTTGTTGTGCTAAGAACCTTTTTGACCAAAGTTTTCATCTTCGAGAGGGAAGCTTTGTTAATATCGCGTTTTCTTGCGCTTTGTCTGATTCTTTTTTCAGCAGATTTGTGATTTGCCATGCTTAACTTAAAATCTTTTTGGTTGAGTTAATTCAAATTTAGTCTGCAAATATACAAGTTCCTGATCTCTTTTGCAAAAGTTTTTTTTGTGAAGGTTGTGGTTTGGAGATTTGACCGCTTCGCAGACCTCACCCCCGGCCCCTCTCCTAAAAGGCGAGGGGAGGATCAGGATTCAAATCTTCCGCTACTTGCTACTTTGTTACTCCGCTACTTGCTACTTTGTTACTCCGCTACTTGCTACTTTGTTACTCCGCTACTCCGCTACTTCATGACTCTGTGACTCACAAACTCCACGCACGATTTACCTTGATTTCACCCTCTTCAATGATGTATATTTCAGGTCTTAATTTTTTATTTTTTGATATTGGGATGTATAGCATTGAGAAGATCGTTATCTGTTATCTCGCTGACATTTATTTGTATGGTGTGGGGAATATTTGGTCAAGCCAATTTTACTGAACTTGGCGGTTATTCCTATAGTGAAGGCTCTCTTGGTTATCTGGAGCATTCAACTACACGCACCATCATACCCATGACAGGGAAGTGGGGTGTAAGATTTGCAGATGACCCGGCTAATACATCAAAGCAGGTAGAAATTCCTTCATCGTTTGAATCTGAATCAGAACTGATATTTGAACGGACCCTGCCTTTTGAACCCAAAAGCGATAAAAACTATCGTCTGACTTTCCTTGGTGTGTCAAATAAAGCGGAAGTATCGCTTAATGGCAGGATGATATATCGTCATCTTGGCGGAACTTTCCCATTCTCCTTCCTTTTACCCAAAGACGTTCTCAAAAAAACGGGTAAAAATATAATAACCGTTAAAGTTAACGGTAATCTCGACAATAAAGAGACATTCCCGTTTAAGTTCAGTTTTCTGTATCCCTACAGCAACAAAGGGATATTCAGGGAAGTTTTTATACAGGAACTGCCAAATATTTTTATCGGTGATTATTCATCAAATTATCAGGTTACTCCCAACGGAAACAAGGTTGAACTTAATATTAACTCTTCCATAAGCAACAGGAACTATGGCAGAGCGATTAACGACAGCATTGGCAACAAATTTGAGTTGGTGGTTTCTGTTAAAACAAAAGAGGGTGAAGGAGAGCGAATCGGTGCCGTCACCGAAAAATTTGCAATTTCAGCGGGAAAAGATCAAGAATCCGCACTTACACTTACTATTTCTGATCCGAGACTTTGGACTCCGGCAGCTCCATATCTTTATGAGATAAGTTTTGCGCTTTATTCCGGTGATATACTAATTGATGAGATAGCATATCCTGCCGGGTTTTTCCTTTTTAAATCGGGTGATAATTCATTTAATCTGAACAACGGGAAATTTGCTCTTAAGGGAGTTACATATATCCCGTCCCTCTCCAAATCGGGTGCCATGTTTACAAATGAAGAGATGGCGAGAGACATCAGATTAATTAAGGGAGCCGGTTTCAACGCTGTAAGATTTGAAAAAAATATTCCTCACCCATACCTGCTATATCTTTGTGCCCGTGAAGGTTTGTTGGCATTTATAGAAATGCCTATTTCAAATCTTCCTGCCTCATTTTCCGATGACCCTTTGTTGAGTGAAAATCTGAGAAGTTTTGCACAATTATATTTGAAGGGGTATAAAAATTTCTCAACCATCGCAGGATTTGGACTGGGAACAGGTTATCTCGGGAATCGTGACAAATCGGTTGAGCTGTTAAAATCGCTTGCTGTTGCGGTCAAAAAAAATACCGGGAAAATGGTTTATGCCTCATTTGCGATCCTTCCTAAAAATCAGATCGAGGGGTTGGATGCATACGGAATTGAGTTTATAAACAGACCAACAAGTGAGATTTTAAGAGTTTATCAACAGGCTGCTCAATCATTTGGTGCCGGAAGGTTGATGGTGGCAAGTGCCGGTTATATCATTGATCCCGAAAAATCGAGGACAGGAAATAAACACTCGGCAGAATCACAAGCCAAGTTTTTCGAGGATATATTAATGTATGCCTCGGTTAATCAAAACATGTCGTTTTTCCTTTCAACGATGTTCGATTACAGAAGCAATTATCAGTCGATTATTTCCGGGGCACTTAACGATCAGATGGTATATCTGGGGTTGATTCCGGAGGACAGAGGTGCTGGGAGGCTTTCTTACAAAGTGGTTGACGCCCTTTTAAACAACAGAGAAAAAGTTACCATTTCTCTCGGTTTTAACGAGGATGACGCACCAATGATATTTATTATCTTTGGTCTCGCTTTGGCACTGTTAACCGCCATGTTATTAAATACCGGTAAAAAATTCAAAGAAGACGCACTAAGAGCGATGCTCAGACCCTACAATTTTTATCAGGATGTGCGGGACTACAATCAGATTTCACCTTTCATAACCACTTACATCGGGTTGCTGATTTGTGCTGTGATGGCACTGTTGACATCGAGTCTGCTGTTTTATTGGAGATATGATTCACTTCAAGAAAGAATTCTTCTAAGTTTTGGGTTTGACAATTTATTGTCAGTTGCAAGTTACCTTAGCTGGAATCCAATGGAGTCACTTCTGGTATTAACGCTGTTTTATTTTGTTCTTGCCATCTTTTTCACACTCCTTGTAAAGTTTGGTTCACTTTTTGTGATCAACAGAGTGACGATTCAAAAGAGTTATCTCGTGGTTATTTGGGCTTCCCTCCCGTTCATTACGGCTTTACCCGGGGCAATACTGCTTTACAGAGTTCTAAATTCGGAAGTGGCGAACATGATAGTTTACATCATACTGTTGCTCTTTTTTGTTTGGAACATACACCGTTTGCTTAAGGGTATGTATGTGGTATATGATGTTCCGGCATTTAAGGTCTATTTTTTCTCAATATTTGTTGTGCTGGTGGTTGTGGCATCATGGCTGTTTTATTATCAGTTGACAAACTTTACTGTAGAACAAATAATTCAGGTTTACCTCGAAAGCCGGGCGGGGTAACCATTGTATCTCTCAAAGCTTGAAATATTAGGTTTTAAGTCGTTTGCGCAAAAAACCGTGATCCATTTTAACAGAGGGATCACTGCAATTGTGGGACCAAACGGCTGTGGTAAAACCAATATAGTTGATGCATTGAGGTGGTGTATAGGGGAGCAAAAATCGAGTGTACTCCGTTCTGACAAGATGGAAAATGTGATATTTAACGGAACCTCTTCGAGGAAACCACTCGGAATGTCTGAAGTGTCGTTAACCATCGAGAACGATAAAGGTGTTTTACCGGTTGATTATACTGAGGTTATAATCACAAGAAGGATATTCAGATCCGGCGAGAGTGAATATTTGATGAACAAAAATATTGCTCGCCTCAAAGACATCACCAGTCTTTTCATGGATACAGGAATGGGTGCAAATGCATATTCCGTTATCGAGTTAAAGATGGTGGAGTCAATTCTCAGTAACAAAGCTGATGAACGCAGAACAATGTTTGAAGAGGCAGCCGGGGTAAATAAATATAAGATCAGAAGAAAACTGACACTCAAAAAACTTGAGGATGTAAAAGCCGATCTTGCCAGGGCAAACGATCTAATTTCTGAAATTGAAAAAAAAGTAATTTCTCTTGAGCGGCAGGCAAAAAGAGCACAAAAATATCAGGAACTTGCCGACAGGCTTCAAGAGATTGATTTGAAGTCAGCCGCTTTTGATCTTTATCTGATGATAAATGAACAGGGGGTTTGGCAACAGCAACATTTTGATGCAACAATTCAGAAAAATGAAGTTGAGATATCACTTAGCCGTCTTGATGAAGTTTATGCCGGCATCAGGGAAAAGACCTACATAACCGAAAATGAGTTAAAAGAGATCAGGAAAAAGATTGGTGCTCAAACAGAGCTTATCTATAAAAACGAAAGAACTGTCTCAGTAGCTCAGGAATCGAGAAGGTCGCTTCAGAATAACATTAAAAGGTTTGAGGCGGAACTCGCAGAGTTTACTGCCCAGATTGAGGATGCCGAAGGGCAGCTTGATGAGCTTCACCTTGATCACGATGACAAGATTGTTGAAGAAGCAAAAGCACTTGAGGAAAAGAACCTGCTTAACGGAGTGCTTGAAGAGAAAAGGGGAAATCTTGCAGAGGCAAGAGATAAAATAAAAGTTTTTTCTCAATCTGTACTTACCAAGGTTCAGGGATCGGCAGAAAGAAAAAATGAGCTTTCAAATCTCGAAAAGAGCAGAGCCAGGATTCAAAAAGAAATTGAAAGAGTAACAGCACGACTTGAGCTGTTAGTCCAAAATGACATAAAGAACCGGGCCTTTGTGAGTGAAGTTTCTGTTGATTTGGAAGAAACATCAACCAACCTTTCAAATGCAGAGCGGGTATTTAACGAGACAACAGAACGGAAAGAGAGTCTCGAAAAGGAACTTGATGGACTTCGTGAAAAAGAATTTGAGATAAAATCGTCACTCAACGATTTGAAAACAAGAATTGACTTCCTGAATGACCTGATAAACAATCTTGAAGGATTTTCACTCGCATCAAAAAAATTGATGGAGAGTGACGGCTGGTTTGGCGGAGAGAAAAAACTCGTTTCCGATTTTGGGGAACCACTTGAAGAATTCAGATTTGCAATTGAAGCCGCACTCAAATTAAATTTTAACAGCTTCATAGTTTCTTCGGTTGAAGAAGTGAAAGCTGCAATAGAACTTTTGCTCAATTCAAACAGTGGTAAGGCATCTTTTGTGCTGAGCAGGAATAAAAACGGCAAAAACAGCAGTTTCATGCAAAAGATGGAACGGTTTGCCAAAAAAAGAGTTCGTTTGAAAATGGAGAAGGAACCCGGATTTGTAAATTTTGCAGGGAAACTGCTTAATGTACCGGGTGAATATGTCGAATTTTATGAATCATTGCTCGCAAATGTTGTTGTAGTAAGCGATCTCGACAGTTCAATCAGACTTTCAGGTTCTTATTCCGGCTACAAATTCATCACTCTTGACGGTGATACGATAGGGGATAACGGTTCGATTGAGGCAGGTTCAAGGTTAAAAGATGAGGATACACTTTTTGGCAAAAAGACACAACTTGAACAGCTGAAAAACGGGATAAAACCTCTCGAAGAACAATTAGCGGCATGGAAACAGAAAATTTACACAACCGAATATGATCTTCACCTGATTGATCTTAAAGATATGGGTGATGCGATCAGAATTTATCAAAACGATCTGATGCAGCTTGAAAAACAGATGGCTCAGCTCGAATTTGAAATTAAGAAGGGGGATGAAGAGAGGGCGACTCTGGTTAAAGAGCAGTCGCATTTGGTGAGTCAGGCAGACCAGCTTGATATTGATATCACAAGACTCACTTCAGAAATTGAAGAGGATGAGCGTCACAGAGCGGAGACCTCAGCACGCCAGAAGGAATTTGAAACCGCCGCTCAAGAAGTTGAAAAAGAATTTTCATCTGCCTCTGCGGAATACAATAAAAAGGGTCTTGAACTTGAGAGAATCAAAGGCGAGACAAAAAATATCCTGAATTCTATCGAGAGGGTGAAACAATCGATAATCACACTCCAAAACTCTGTTGAGAGAAGGCGGAAAGATATTGAAAGCGCAACCGGTGAAATCGAAATACTGACGGGAACAATCGAAGACAGTGAATTTGATCTTGAAGAACAAAAACAGGAGAGGGAAAATCTCAGGGTAAAAGAGAGAGAAATAGAAGCTGTTTATCTTAAAGAGAGAGAAGAGCTCGATAACCTTGAGAAAGAAAAAACCGAACTGCGGAAAAATCGTGACAAGATCGGTGAGGCACTTCATAAGTCGGATTTGAAATTCAACGAATATACAATTAATATCAGAAATCTTAAAAGACGGGTAAACGAAAAATACGAAATTGAAATTGAGCCCGTTGAACCACCTGAAGATCAAATTGCAAGTCTTGAAGGGTGGCGGGTTGAAGTAAGGGAACTTGAGCACCAGCTTCATCAGATAGGTCCTGTGAATCTTCTCGCATTTGAAGAGTATGATGAAGAGAAAAAGAGATTCGATTTTTTCGCAGGGCAGAGGAGTGATCTGATTCAGTCGGAAAAAGATTTGATGAAAACCATTGAAGAAATTAATACTACTGCCCAAAATCTCTTTAACGAGACATTTGAGGCGATCAGGGAGAATTTTCAGAAAATATTTAGAAGTTTGTTCAGACAAGAGGATGAAGCAGATTTAAGGCTTGAAGAGGGGGTTGACCCTTTGGAAGCCAGAATTGAAATTATTGCTAAACCAAGAGGGAAACGACCAACATCGATTGAACTGCTTTCGGGTGGTGAGAAAACTTTAACTGCAATTGCATTGCTTTTTGCTATATACCTGGTGAAACCATCGCCATTCTGCATACTTGACGAGATTGATGCTCCTCTTGATGATGCGAATATCGACAGATTCACAAAGATCGTGAGAGAATTTAGCGAAAACACACAATTTATTGTAGTTACTCACAACAAAAGAACCATGGAAGCTGCGGATACGATGTATGGTGTAACCATGCAGGAAGAAGGCGTCTCGAAACTCGTGAGCGTCAGATTTAACGAAGACTTTAACATCGTAGCGTAGGAGATTAACTTACAATGAAACTACTAACAAAAATTTTGATAACAGCGGCGGTTTTATTGCCCTCGGTGGCAAATGCCCAATGGAATCCCGATCCTGATTCTCCAAAACAGATCGTAAGTGCATCTGTCTCACCACAGGAGATTCACACTGTAGTAAACGAAGGTGAAGGATTTTTCCTTGTTTGGGAAGACAAAAGAGCCGGAGGAAAAGAAAGAATACTGTTTAATCACTACAATTTTCGCGGGGAGATGTCAAGGAGTACCAACGGAGTGGAAACCGATGGACCTTCAAACTCACAGATCACCCCCGAAGTGAGTGAAGCCGTCTCAGGGAAAATATCAATTGTATGGCTTGAGGAAATTGCGGCAAATAAAAATGTTTTGATGGCACAACAGATCAACTCAAGAATAAATTTTTCCTGGCAAAACGATAATGGTTCAATTGAGGCTGCCTCACCTGATGGAGTAATATCGGAATATTCTGTTGCACTCGACAAAAGAATGAACACCCATCTTGGTTACATTGTGAGGGATGTAAATCCTTCAAATTACAGTGTGATGGTGCAAAGAATCGACCGCAACGGAAAAATCAGATATAAAGATGGAATTTTGGTTGAAAAAGGCGGAAGTCAAAAATCCGCTGTAACCGTGCTTCCCGGAACGGCCGGTGGCGCAAATATTTGCTGGATTGATGCGCAGGGAGGTAACAGCATCATAAAGTTTGCCTCGGTTGACTCTTCCGGGAAACTTTCTGAAGAAATTACCATTCTGGCAACGATCGACGGGATTATAAAATCGTTTAATGTTGTCACTCTTTCAAACGGAGATCACTATTTGGTATGGGAATCAACGGGAAGAGTTAAAGAGATATTCCATCAACTTATAAGTCCTAAAGGGGCTTTAAGGTGGAGTAAAGGGGGAAAACAGGCAGTTTCCAATCAGGGAGTTAATGGTTCACCCGTGGCTATCGAAGCAGGTGATTCATCATTAGTTATAAGCTGGATCAACGATGTTGGTGGTGACGAAAATATCTTTTTGCAGAAATTTGACAAAAAAGGAAATGCACTTTGGGGAATCAACGGAGTAAGTATCGGTGACATAAAAGGGAGACAATTTGCACAGACTCTTGATGATGATGGCAAAGGTGGTGTTTTTATATCATGGCTCGACAGAAGAAACGGACCTACGGAGATATTTGCTCTTAAAATTAATTCAGCAGGTAAACCGGAGTGGGATGAAGAGGGGGTACCCGTTTCAAAATCTGCGAATCCTGAAAAAAGTTATCTTGATCTCTTTTTTGACGGGAAAGATGGAGCAATAATCATCTTTAAAGAAAAAAACAAAACTTCTGAAGGAATTTATGGACAGCGTCTCGCCGGTGTGAGACCAAAAGTTCAGGGAATTGTTGACGCATGGCTTACAACAATTGACGATGAAATGAAAATTAACTGGACTGCCACAAATGAAAAAAATGTGATAAGTTATTTTATTCATCGCATGGAACCAAGAATAAAAGACACAGCGTGGACTGAGATTGACAATGTGGTTGCAGATCCAAATGCGCAGGGCTCTTATTATACATTTGATGCCCCGGATAAAGAGGGAAAAATGAGCTACAGAATCACCCAGATTTCGAAGGAGCATAAAGTTATCTCCCAAAAGATGGTTGAAGGTGATTTTGTGAGAAAAACAAACCAAAAGATTTATGTTTCCCAGAATGTACCAAATCCTTTTAGTGATGAAACCACAATAACCTACAACGTCTCAGGTGTTGCAACAGTTAAGTTTGAGTTTTACGATGCCGGTTTTAAGCTGGTTAAAGAAGAGACAATAAAAGTGCCAAAAGAGGGGAAATACACATATATCTTTAAATCCACAGGCCTTGCTGACGGTATCTATTTTTACAGATTTACTGCAGGCAATTATGTGGAAGTGAAAAAAATGGCGATCGTTAAGTGATCAAAGTGTTTATCGATTTTGACGGCACAATAACAAAAAAAGATGTTGGCGCCTCAATATTTCTTGAATTTGGGGACGAGGAGCGGGCATACGAGATTATTAACGGGTTCAGAGATGGAATATATAATGCCACCCAAACATGGATCGAACTCTTAAAAACTTTGGTTGATCCTGATGAGGAGAAAATAAAAGAGTATGCTTCGGGTTTCGAAATTGATGGTCATTTCCATGAATTTATCTCTTTTCTCGAGGAGAATAAAATTGAGTTTTATGTGATTAGTGACGGGTTTAAATTTTATATCGATTCGATATTCGAGAGAGAGGGGATCAAAGCCGGATTCTTTTCAAATGATCTGCTTTTTACGGATAATGGACCAAAAACAGTGTTCCCTTTTACGGATGAAAATTGTGACAAATGTGCTAACTGTAAAAGGAATCTCGTGGTTTCGTTAAGCGGAGATGACGAGTTTTCAGTTTATATCGGGAATGGCAATTCGGATATATGTGCGGCACTCCACTGTGATTATATATTTGCCAAAGATTCGTTGCTTAAGTACTGTGAAAAAAACCGGGTTTCGTACTACCCGTTTAAGGATTTTAGTGATGTTAAGGCAAGAATGACAGACCTGCTCGGTAAAAAACGGTTAAAAAAACGGCACCAGGCAGAATTAAACAGACGCAAACTTTATATGCAAGGATAGTTGGAATAAATGGATATTAAAAAGAAAGCAGCAGAACCTGAAAATAAACTGGCTGCAAAAATATTTAGTTTAAGAAGTTATACACCGATACCGTTTGTGCTTCTGATGCTTGTTTTTTCGGTGATGACCTGGCAAAGTTTCCTTATCGGACTTGTTCTTGTTTTGGCAGGAGAAGCATTCCGATTTGGGGGTGTGAGCTGGGCGGGTAGTGAAACAAGAACAACCGGAACTGTGGGTGGTGCATTCCTTGTAATAAGTGGACCTTTTGCCTATGTAAGAAATCCATTATATGTCGGGAATATATTGATATATGTGGGGATTGGCGTGATGTCGATGGCACTTTTTCCGTGGTTACACATCATTGCATTTATCTGGTTTGTTTTTCAATATATGATGATTGTTTCCGAGGAGGAAAAATACCTCGCGAAAACATATAAAACTGCTTATCAGGAATATTGCAACAATGTACCTGCATTTTTCCCACGGTTTACTCCATACAGGAACAAATCAGTGGAACAGCCTCCAAAGAGTGTTAAAGCCGGTTTAAAAAGTGAAATGAGATCACTTCAAGCCATAATTATTGTGATAATTCTTCTGATTGCCAGATCAATCTGGCTCCCGCCGGTATCTTTGTAGATGGGGAAGCGGTACCTGATAATTGCCGGTGAGGCAAGCGGCGATCTTCATGGTTCTGCATTGGTCAAGGCATTAAAGGTGGTTGATCCATCAGTTGAACTGTTTGGAATTGGTGGTGACAGAATGGAAAAGGAGGGGTTTAAACTTCTTTTTCATATAAAACAGATGGCATTTTTGGGTTTTGGAGAGGTTGTGAAACATCTTCCTTATATCCTGAAAGTGCAGAAAAAGCTGTTGAGTGAAGCAAGGGAAAAGAAGGTTGATGCTGTTGTATTGATCGATTATCCCGGGTTTAACCTGAACATCGCAAAAAAATTTAAAAAAATGGGTTTAAGAGTGGTGTATTACATCGCTCCACAAGTTTGGGCGTGGGGACAAAACCGGGTTAAAAAACTTAAAGCCCGAACTGACATTGTTCTTTCGGTTTTTCCTTTTGAAGAGAAGTTCTTTAAGGGAAAAGGATTAAATGTTGAGTTTGTTGGGAATCCCCTTGCGGAAAGAATATCGAACTATTCATTCCTTCCCGAAATTGAATTCAGGGCAATGTGGGGACTTGATCCAAACAAACCGATTTTGGCACTTCTTCCCGGAAGCAGGAAGCATGAGGTGGAACTTCTGTTAAAACCGGCACTTGAAGGGGCAAGAAAACTTGTAAAAGAATTTGGTTTTCAGATAGTTGTTGGGTGTGCTGATACCATAGATGACTCTCTTCTTAAGGGGATCGACAATGGAGCTGACTACACCATAATTAAGGGGTATCAGTTTGAGATTAAAAAGTATGCAACATTTGGCATCGTTAAATCGGGTACTTCCACAATGGAGGCTGCCCTTCTTGATATGCCTTTAGTGTTGATCTACAAAACTTCCAATCTCACTTACCAGATTGGGAAGCGACTGATAAAGATTGGGAACCTTGGAATGGTGAATATCATTGCTGAAGAAACCATTGTGCCCGAGTTGATTCAGGATGAAGTGACGGGGGAGAATATACACAAAACAGCATCAAGATTGCTTTCATCTCCGGAATTATTGAAAAAACAGACTGACGGTTTTGCCAGGATCAAAACAAATCTCGGAAAACATAAAGCCTCTGAAACGGCTGCAAAAATTATCCTGAATGAAACTTAGCGATAAAAACAAATCAAGGTTAAGAAAAGTCGGGTTGTGGATACTGAATCCACTTATATCACTTGTTTGTGCATCGCTGATTAAAAAGGTGATTAACGGCGAGTCCGTTAAGAAACTGCAAAAAGAGGGGAAACAGTTTGTAGTTGCCTTTTGGCACGGGAAGATGCTTTTTGGGTGGTATTATTTTAAGAACCAAGGTTTTGCAGGACTCACGAGTCAGAGCAAGGATGGAGATATCCTTGCGAATGTTCTCACTAAATGGGATTACAGCGTTATCAGAGGTTCAAGTTCAAAAGGGGGAAGTGAAGCGTTAAATGAAATTGTTGGCGAGATAAAGTCGGGGAAAAGTGTTTGTATAACGCCCGACGGGCCAAGAGGTCCCGCAGGTCAGATGAAGGCCGGGGCGGCGGTTGCAGCAAAAAAAGCGGGCGTACCGTTAATTTTAATGGGGATTGGATATAAAAGGAAAAGCCATTTAAAAAGTTGGGACAGGTTTGAAATTCCTCACCCGTTCAGTTTTATCAAGGTGGTTTTCTCAAATCCGATTTTGCTTCCTCAAACTCTTAATAAAGAGGAACTCTCTGCGATGTTGCCGGGAATACAAAAAGAATTTGAGAAAGTTCAGGAATTGGCAGATACTCCGTATCTAAAAAACCACCACAGGGTTGGTGGTGATGGTTTTCCCATTAATTATTGAGTTGAATGAAATTATTAGATATCGTAAGAGTTTTGATGTTACCAATTGTACCACTTTATGGAATAGTGGTATGGTTTCGGAATATGCTCTTCGATCTGGGG
Organism: Ignavibacteriales bacterium; assembly: GCA_016707285.1. Taxonomy (GTDB): domain Bacteria; phylum Bacteroidota; class Ignavibacteria; order Ignavibacteriales; family Ignavibacteriaceae; genus UTCHB3. The sequence goes on along the minus strand of JADJIA010000001.1, from coordinate 1,013,569 downwards.
ATATTTAAGTCAACCGGGGTTAAGCGACCGGTGGTTTCAGTGGGGAATCTGACTGTTGGGGGATCGGGGAAAACGCCATTGGTTATTTTTTTAGCGGAATTGTTTAAAAAACATAAACTTGATCCCGGGGTTGTAAGTAGAGGTTATGGAAGGGAAACAAAAGGTGTTATTCTCGTCGCAGACAGATCAGGGGTGATAAGAACTGCAGAGGAGAGTGGGGATGAGATATTTCAGACGGCAGTTGAGTGCCGGGTGCCGGCGGCAGTGGGTGAAAATAGAGTGGAGGCAGCAACCAGACTGATTGAGACCACGGATGTGGGTTCAATTATACTCGATGATGCTTTTCAACACAGATGGATCGAGAGGGATGCAAATCTGTTAATTGTTGCTCAACGGTTTTTGGTTGACGAAAATCCATTACGAAGGTCACTTTTCCCAACAGGAAATCTTAGAGAACCTTTTTCGAGGGCTCAAAGGGCTGATGCTGTGATAATCAACAGGAAGTTCACAGAAAAAAAAGAGATTCCGCAGAACCTCCTGAGGTATATGTCGGGTAAAAAAATATTTCACGCATATTATGAACCGCTCTATTTTGTTGATATTAAAACTGACAAAACATACAGCGCAAAAGAATTTACAGGGCAAAAGAGTTTGTGTGTCAGTGGAATTGCAAATCCACATTCATTTGTAAGTGCACTTGAACAGTTGCACATTGATACGAGTAACCGTATGATCTTTATCGATCATAAGGCATACACCGAAAAAGAGGTGGAAAAAGTGAGGAAACTCTTTTATTCCACTAATGCATATTCGGTGATCACAACACAAAAAGATGCAGTCAAGTTTGTAAAATTTTCACGCGAGCTTGATGATATCGACATTTATTATTTAAAAATTCGCTTGAGACTTGATGAAGAGCAAGAATTTGAACAGTTTATTCTGAATAAGATAAAAGCGACAAAACAAAAAACATCCTAAAACAGGAGGAAGAGAAATATGGCTAAGAAAGACATAAAATATGTCTATTTCTTCGGAGGCAAAAAAGCCGATGGCGACGCAAAAATGAAAAATTTGCTCGGTGGAAAAGGTGCAAACCTTGCTGAGATGATAAACATGGGGTTACCCGTGCCGGCAGGATTCACCATTACAACCGAAGTATGTACACATTACTACGATAATGGCGAAAACTACCCAAAACAACTTGCCAAGCAGGTAAAAGATGCGATCAAACAAGTTGAAGAATCGATGGGTAAAAAATTTGGTGATGCTAAAGATCCACTTCTTTTGTCAGTCCGTTCAGGCGCAAGAGCCTCGATGCCCGGAATGATGGATACTGTCTTAAACCTTGGTTTAAACGACAAAGCGGCAGAAGCACTTATAAATATCACACAAAATCCACGTTTCGTTTACGATTCATACAGAAGATTTGTTCAGATGTATGGTGATGTTGTGCTTGATCTTAAACCAAAAAACAAAAAAGATCATGATCCATTTGAAGTGATCATTGAAGCCAAGAAAAAAGCCAGAGGTGTTGAAATTGATACCGACCTCACAGCCGAAGACTTAAAAGAACTTGTAGCTGAATTTAAAGCAGCTATCAAAGAACAGACAGGGAATGATTTCCCTGATGATCCCGAAGCTCAGTTATGGGGATCAATCAGCGCTGTTTTCAGATCATGGATGAATGAAAGAGCCATCGTTTACAGAAAACTTAACAACATCCCCGCAGCGTGGGGAACAGCGGTTAATGTTCAGGCAATGGTTTTTGGTAACATGGGTGACGATTCCGGAACCGGAGTTGCATTTACACGCGATCCTGCAACTGGTGAAAACATTTTTTATGGTGAATATCTTTTTAACGCTCAGGGAGAAGATGTGGTTGCCGGTATCAGAACACCGCATCCAATCAGCAAACTGAACGAAGAAGCTCCTGAAATGTATAAACAGCTTGACAAGATTCGCCACAAACTTGAAAAAGAATACAAAGACATGCTTGATGTTGAATTCACAATTCAGCAGGGCAAACTTTGGATGCTTCAGTGCCGTGTTGGTAAAAGAACCGGTCTCGCTGCAGTAAGAAATGCTGTTGAGATGTATGAAGAAGGTCTTATCGACAAAAAAACAGCTTTAATGCGTGTTGAACCCAATCAGCTCAATCAGCTTTTAAGACCAATTTTTGATCTTGATGTAAAAAGAGCTTTAATTGCCGAAGGCAAGTTAATGGCAAAAGGATTAAATGCAGGTCCGGGCGCAGCTACAGGAAAAGTTGCTTTCTCAGCTCATGATGCAGAGGAAATGGCAAAAACAGGCGAACCTGTTATACTCGTTAGAATAGAAACATCACCTGAAGATATCAAAGGTATGAACGCCGCTGAGGGTATCCTCACCGCTCGTGGTGGAATGACTTCACACGCAGCTCTTGTTGCCCGTCAGATGGGTAAAGTTTGTGTTGCCGGATGTGGAAAACTCCAGATCGATTATCATGCAGGCACCATGAAAGTTGAAGGCAGAAGTGACTTCCTCGTTAAAGAGGGTGATTACATCTCAATCGACGGAACAACAGGTGAAGTAATTGTTGGTAAAATTGATACAAAACCTTCTGAAGTAATTGAAGTTTTGATCAATAAAACCAGAAAAGCTGAAGATTCGCCAATGTTCCAGATTTATAACAAAATCATGACATGGTCTGATGAATTCAGGAAAATGGGAATCAGGACCAACGCCGATCAGCCTGATCAGGCAGAAACAGCTATTCAGTTTGGTGCCGAAGGTATCGGACTTTGCCGTACAGAACACATGTTCTTTGGTGAAGACAAGATCAAATCGGTAAGAAAAATGATTCTTTCAGACACAGTTGAAGAGAGAAAAACAGCTCTTGCAGAACTTCTTCCACTTCAGAGAGAAGATTTTGCCGGAATATTCAAAGCGATGAGAGGGTTCCCTGTAACGGTTAGAACACTTGATCCACCGCTTCATGAGTTCCTTCCAACAAAAGAATCTGAAATAAAAGAACTCGCTGCTGAATTTGGTGTTCCTGTAAAGAAGATCAAAGACAAAATTGCCAATATGCACGAAATGAATCCGATGCTCGGTTTCAGAGGTTGCCGTCTTGGCGTTTCCTATCCGGAGATTACAGAAATGCAAGCCCGTGCCATTATGGAAGCTGCAGTTGATGTGAAGAAGGAAGGATATGAAGTTCACCCTGAGATCATGATTCCACTTGTTGGGCATGTTAATGAACTTAAACTTCAGGAAGCCATTGTAAGAAGAGTGGCTGAAGATGTTTTTGCTGAAAAAGGTCTCAGAGTTGACTATCTTGTAGGAACAATGATTGAGCTCCCAAGAGCTGCGCTAACCGCACACAAAATCGCAGAAGTAGCTGAATTCTTCAGCTTTGGAACCAACGACCTTACCCAGACAACTTTTGGTCTTTCAAGAGATGATGCCGGTACATTCCTTCCCGATTATGTAGGAAGAGAAATTCTCCCTGCTGATCCATTTGAAACAATAGATCAAGAGGGTGTTGGTCAACTCGTTGAGTTGGGTACTGAAAGAGGCAGAAGCGTAAAACCTAACCTTAAAGTTGGTATTTGCGGTGAGCATGGTGGCGAACCTGCTTCAGTTGAATTCTGCTATAGAACCGGATTAAATTATGTTAGCTGCTCTCCATTCAGAGTGCCGATTGCAAGACTCGCAGCTGCCCAGGCAGTTCTTCGTGAGAAACTCGCAAAAGATGCAAAGAAAAAAGAGAAGAAAAAAAACAAATAGAACCCGGATCGAATAAATAAACGATAAAATTCGAGTATTAGGCCTGCGGCGGCTGTTGAAGTTGCTGCAGGTCATTAATACTTTGGAAACAAAGGACACGAGGAAAATATTAGATGAAATTATCTGATTTCAATTACAATCTCCCTAAAGGGCAGGTGGCAAAATACCCCTACCAAAAGAGAGACGAAGCGCGGCTTATGGTGGTGAACAGGGAAACAAAAGCCACTGAACACAAACAGTTTAAAGACATTACATCGATCCTGAATAAAGGTGATGTTCTTGTCCTTAATGAATCTAAAGTGTTCCAGGCAAGGCTCTTCGGCAACAAAGAGAAAACCCAGGCAAAGATTGAAGTTTTTCTTTTAAGAGAACTCAATTCAAAAGAAGCCATATGGGATGTGATCGTGGATCCTGCAAGAAAAGTAAGAATTGGTAACAAAATCTACTTTTCTGATGATCTTTGGTGTGAAGTAATAGACAACACTACTTCGCGAGGAAGAACAGTTAAATTCAATCAGGTTGGCAATATCTACAAAGCTGTTGAGAATATTGGTGTTACACCTCTTCCACCTTACATAAAAAGAAATGCCGAACCTCAGGACAAAGAATATTACCAGACTGTTTACGCCCGTGTTGATGGATCTGTTGCAGCTCCGACTGCCGGCCTTCATTTCACCCCGGAACTTATAGATGAACTGAAGAAAAAAGGTGTAATTGTTGTTCCTGTTATTTTGCACATCGGTCTTGGAACATTCAGACAGGTTGAGGTTGAAGACCTTACCAAACACAGAATGGATTCCGAGTATTACGAGATAACTTCCACAGCTGCCGAGCAGATAAATAAAGCACTTTTGGCAGGAGGAAGACTTGTTGCGGTTGGAACCAGTACTGTAAGAGCACTCGAGTCGAGTGTTACTGCTGAAGGTTTCATTCGTCAACAAAAAGGGTGGACAGATAAATTTATCTACCCTTCTTATGGTTTCAGAATCGTTAAAGGCATGATCACCAATTTTCACATGCCACAATCTACTTTGATAATGATGGTATCAGCATTTGCCGAGACAGAACTTATTATGAAGGCATATAAAACTGCTGTTAAGGAAAACTACAAATTTCTCAGTTACGGCGATGCAATGATGATCTTATGAGAGTAGTTGCTATAATTCCTGCTGCAGGTTCGGGTTCAAGAATTGGGGGAGAGATTCCCAAACAATTCCTGAAATTTAACGGCAAGGAACTTATAGCATACACCCTTGATGTGTTTCAAAGATCGGAGATGATCGATGAAATAATTATTGCAACCTCGGGCACCGGCTTTGAATACATTGAAGATATCCGGGAAAGATATGGATACACAAAGATATCGTCAGTTGTTCAAGGAGGAAAAGAGAGGCAGGATTCAGTTTTTGCCGCTCTTAATGCCGCCAAATTATCATTTAATGACCTTGCCGCTGTTCATGATGCGGCAAGGGCATTACTTCCGCTCGAAGTACTCAACAATGCAATAGTTAAGGCAAAAGAAGTGGGAAGTGCTTTGGTTTGTGTGAAAGCGAGAGATACCATAGGTCTGATTGGAGACAATGGAATTGAATATATTGACCGCAACAAAGTTATTCTTGTGCAGACGCCTCAGATATTCAAATATGGAGAATTGTTAAAAGCATTTAATATGGCTTATGAGGAAGGATTCTACGGAACCGACGAATCATCATTGATGAGGAGAGCCGGATACCCCGTGGAGATTTCCGATGGCTCCTCAAGTAACTTCAAAATCACCACCACTGAAGACATTAAACTCTTTGAAAAAATAAAAGGGGTTAGTTTGTCCTCGGAGTATTTGGAAGAGTAAATGTAAAACTTGTTCCATCATCGTGTGAACTTGTTACTGTTATTGTCCCACCGCACTTTTCAACAAATTCTTTACAGATCAATAAACCCAGTCCTGAACCTTTTTCCTGTTGTGTACCTTCGGTTGTAAAAATGACCTTTTTATCAAACAGTTTGCCAAGGTCATCTTCAGACATACCTCGTCCCGAGTCACTCACACTAATAGCAACCATACCATCCTTTGAATTGGAGGAGATGGAGATTATACCCTCTTCATCAGAGAATTTGATGGCATTTGAGATCAGATTTTGAAGAATGGTTTTAAGCATTACAGGATCAGCCCAAACCCGGGTTGCAGGTTCAACTTCGATTATAATTTCAATTTTTTTAAGCGTGATATTTGCTGCAAGGATATCCACAGTCTCTTTAACACTCTGTTCGAGCAACAGCAGTTTTGGTTCGTCGTTTATTCTGCCGGTTTCGATTCTGAACCAGTTAAAAACATTTTCTATTGTGGAGAACAAGTTACGGGAAACTGTATATAAACTCTGAAAGTAGTAGGTTCTGTCGCTTTTAGAAAGCTCATCAAAATCTTCATCAAGAATTTGAAGATAGCCGAGAATTGCACTGAATGGACTCCGGAGATCGTGAGAGAACATCGAAAAAAATCTGTTTTTTGATGCATTTGCTTCAATGAGTTCAAGGTTTCTTTGTTCTAATTCATTCTTTTTTGCTTCAAGTTGAAGTGTTCGTTTCTCAACAAGAGTTTCCAGTTCATCATTACGCTTCCTGATGGAAGTTGTTTTGTATTTATATCCGAAATAAAAAATTCCGATAACTATAATTAGTGCAAGTATTCTAAACCAGGTTGTCCTCCAAAAAGGTGGAGCGATAATAATCGTAAGTTCAGCTACTCTTTTTGATCGTGATCCATCTCTGTTTATAGCAGCTACTGCAAAACGGTATTCACCCGGGCTAAGGTTGGTATAGACAGCTTTTCGCTCGGTGGAGGGGACAGTCCAATCATCTTTAAAACCTTCTAAAATATAGGAATATCTTGTACTGCTGTTCACATTAAAATTAAGGGCAGTAAACTCAAATGATAAACTGTTCTCATCGTAATCGAGGTAGATTACTTTTTTCATATGGATAACCGAGTCGAGAATAACTCTCCCTTTAACCTCACCAACGGGAACCACTTTTGAAAAAAGGCTAAATCCGGTGATCGCCATGTCAGGGAGAAGAGGGGTTTTATCAACAATCAAAGGATCAACAATATTAAATCCGTTAACTCCCCCAAACACCAGTTTTTGGTTCTTAAGTTTCAGATAGGCTTTTGTGTTGAATTCACTCCCTTGAAGGCCTTCACTTTGATTATAGTTGGCAAATGTATTGGTAAGGGGGTCAAATCGTGAGAGCCCTGAATTTGATGAAAGCCATAATTTACCACTGTTATCCTCAAGAATACCATATATCATCTCATTTGGGAGCCCGTCTTCCAAAGTATAAGACCTGATGGTCTCCGATTGTAAATCGAACACAGAAAAGCCAAGATTTGTGCCAATATAGAATAATCTTCCATCCTTTATATGAATGGTTCTTACATCATTTGATGGAAGAGTGGCATTTGATGTGGTAGTTGAGAGAAAAGTTGAAAATTTTTTCGATTTAAGATCAAACTTCACTATACCATTCTTTTCCGTACACAAAAAAAGTGATTTATCATATTCGGTTATAGCAAAAACATTCCCAAACGAGATAGGCGATTCTGCTTCGATAGCGGAGTTATAAAAAGTGAAGAGTTTTTTTCTTGTGTCGAGACTGTTCAGTCCTCTCTCTGTACCAATCCATAACAGGCTGTCACTTCCCCAAAAAAATGAAGTGACAAATTCTCCTGACAAATGGCTCCCTTTTTCAGTATATTCCGAAATATCAGTGGAATTTTCACGGATATTTAATTGGAAGAGCCCACCTCCCTCAGTTCCAAGCCAGATCAAATCGGGATTATCAATGTCTCTTACCATCGAATAAATAGCAAGGTTCAAGCCATAGGAATCGTCGAAAATGCCTTCACTAATAACTTCAAATGTTTCATCCGGTTTCATTCTTATTAACCCGGTATAGCCGGAAACAATCATTGATCCATCTTTTAGTTCCTGGAAAGCTCTTACACTTTTCAGGGTTGGACTAAAATTGGTAAACTTCTTAAAAAGATTGTTATAGGGGTTGAGGTAAAAAATCCCTCTTCCGTTTGAGCCACACCAAAGGGTTTGAGATTTATCGAAGTAGAGTGTGATGTAATCGGTGTATTCATTTTTAACAACCGGTCCCTTATTGTTTCTGATGATAATGGTCTTATCTTCGTCATATTTATATCTTACCACTCCCACAGCCAGATAAGCGATGTATATTTCGCCTTTATTTCCCCCTACAAGGGAAGTGTGCAGGGTTGAGATATCCTTTTTTAGTTGTCTGATTTTGTTACCGTTCAGGTCGAAAACAACGATTTTTAAAAAATCAGAAACGAAAATCCTGCCTTCTCCATCATCGACGATATGCGTAATCAGTACCACTTTTGATTTTTGATCGGGGTGAAAAGATTTCCAGATTAAACGGATGGTGTTTAGCTTAACATTATAAAAATAGAGTCCTTCGCCTCCTGTTCCGATCCAGATGTTACCATTTCTGTCTTCAAGCAATGAGCGGATACTTCTTTCGTTAATATTAAGGTTGGCACGGAGTTTTAGTACCAACTGTTGTTTCCCTGTTGAGGGTTCACACCTTATCAACCCGGCTTTTGTAGCATAATAAAATATTTTGTTGTTGTTTGCCGGTATCAGAATTCTTGATACCACTTTATATCCCTGATCAAAAGAGTTTTCGAATAAAATTGGTACTCTCGAAAATTTCTGTTTTACAGGGTTGAAAAGGTTTAATCCATTGTTTGTTGCTACAAGAAGATTACCGTTTGGTGTTTCTTTGATGTCATTTATAACATTGCTTGAGATGGAAGTGGAGTCTCCCTGGATGTGGCGGAATACAAGGAATGAATAACCATCGTAACGGTTGAGACCGTCAACTGTGCCAAACCAGAGGAAACTTGATCTGTCTTGAAGAATTGATGTAATTCTTCCCTGTGACAATCCATCATTGGTAGTCAGTTCACCGAAGGAATAACTCTCTGTTTGACCGGCTGTTTTTATTGTGAACAGCAGGAGAATAGATGCTATTAAAGGGGCTTTAATGGGGAATAATTTCATAATTTCGAGAGCCACCAATTTTAAGTGTGAAATTTACTAAATATTTCATTACCGTTATATGAATAAAATTAAAAAACAGTAATTTATCTGTTTAATTTTTGCTGTTGTAGTTGTGATTTAAGTGGTGAGATTGAATTGACTTTTGGTTATAATTGGAAAAAGGTTTAAATTTAGTTTCTACTCGCTGCAAATTTTGCCGTCATACTGTATTATAGACGAGACATTCAACAGAAAACATTTTATTTCAGGAATTTGAGATGTTAGCTTTAGCTGCTATTTTAGTTCTATCCTATTTAATTGGATCCATTCCTTTTGGTATAATTGTATCAAAAAGCAGAGGTATCGATATTAAAGCTCACGGGAGTGGCAACACCGGAGGTACCAATGTGTTCAGAACACTTGGGCCTAAATTTGGTTTGTCAGTAATTGCACTTGATGCGATTAAAGGAGCTATTGCGGTTCTTTTTGTTTCCCAGCTCTATTATCTGGATCCCGTTACCTTAAATAACCAGACTCCATTCCAGGACATTACCATTATTAGAATAATGGCAGGAATTTTTGCGATTATTGGTCATATTTGGAGTGTTTTTGCCTCATTTAAGGGAGGTAAGGGAATAGCCACAGCGCTTGGAATGATGCTCTCGATTACCACGGTTGACATGCTTGTTGCTCTTGGCATCTTTATAATAGTTGTGGGAATCTTTAAATATGTCTCACTTGGTTCAATCATGGCAGCGATTGCAGTACCTTCAACTCTATTTATTCGTGAAAACATTTTTCATGCAGAAGTTCAGGGATATGGCACTCTTCTTCCATTTGTTGCCGGTGTTTCGATCCTTTTGATCTACACACACAGATCAAATATTAAAAGGCTCATTTCAGGGAGTGAGAGCAAGATATCATTCGGTAAGAAAAAATAGTTAACCAATGAATATCGCAGTATTAGGAGCGGGTGCGTGGGGCACTACTCTCGCCATACTACTTACTGATAACGGGCATAATGTTACTCTTTGGGAGTATAACGATGCCTATTCCACTCTCCTCGAAGAGAAACGCGAAAATATGACCTACCTGCCCGGGATTCCATTTCCCGCAGGATTGAAGATATCCAACAATCTACAAGAAGCTTCCATTGGCAAAGATATTATTGTCACTGCCATTCCTACACAGTTTACCAGAAATTCACTTCAGAAGATAAAATTTTCCGATATTAAGGACACAATTCTTGTTTCGGTTTCAAAAGGAATTGAAAAGAATCATCTTTTAACTGTGAGCCAAATATACAAAGATGTTTTCCCCGAACTGACCGATCGACAAATTGGTGTGCTCTCGGGACCCAGTCACGCTGAAGAAGTTAGCAAAAAAATTCCCACAACGGTAGTTGCCGCATGTAAAGATCATGACACATCTAAAATGATCCAAAACGCATTTATAAACCGTTATTTTAGGGTTTACTCTTCCACTGATGTAATTGGTGTGGAGCTGGGCGGTGCTTTCAAAAATGTGATAGCAATTGGAGCAGGAATACTTGATGGAATGGGGATGGGGGACAATACAAAAGCCGCCATAATGACCAGAGGAACCGCCGAGATCACAAGACTTGGTTTGGCGATGGGGGCAAAACCTCATACTTTCTCGGGACTTTCGGGAATGGGTGATCTCATCGTTACCTGTATGAGTCGCCACAGTCGTAACCGATATGTGGGAGATCAGATTGGCAGTGGTATGAAATTAAAAGAAGTGCTTGCCAGGATGACTGCTGTTGCAGAGGGGGTTGAGACTTCCAATTCTGCAATGCAACTCGCCATCAAATATAATGTTGAAGTACCTATCACCACCGAAGTTTATAGAATCCTCTTTGAGGACAAAGACCCCTCCCAGGCGATTCATGACCTGATGACACGAGACAAGAAAGAGGAATACAAGATTTAATTATCAGGTATTAATTATTAGGTATTAGTTTTTTTTGGTTGTCGAGAAGTTTATACTTTCTTTTTTGTGGTTCATCCTCATATAATTTCCTTTTGTAACAAATCACCAACTCACCTTTTCAGAAAATCGTAATTTTTGATTCATTATTTAACAAACGAGCGGAATATGTCCGAAATAGTCAGCAGTAAAAAATTAACAAAAATTTACCCGGGTAGGATCAAGGTTAAAGCGCTTGAAGATTTTTCAATTTCTGTAATGCCGGGGCAGATATTTGGTTTGTTGGGCCAGAATGGTGCAGGGAAAACCACTTTCATAAAAATACTCCTTGGGATCACCAGATTGACTGAAGGAAGTTTTTCCTTGTTTGGTTCAAATGAATATAACCATCTGTTGAAAAAAAATATCGGATATCTCCCGGAGAATATTCAATTCCCCGAAGTATTTACAGCACGCCAGTCATTGGCAGCTCTCGCACGATTTTATGAAATGGAGCCGTCATTGATCAAAAAGAGAACCGGTGAATTATTTGAACTGCTTGGACTGGAAAAAATTGCAGACAGAAGGGCAAAAACCTTCTCTAAAGGACAAAACCAGCGTCTCGGAATTGCCAGGGCATTGCTTCATGATCCTGATCTAATTATTTTGGATGAACCTACCGATGGGATTGATCCGGTGGGCAGAAAAGAAATCAGGACAATCCTTCAAGATTTAAAATCGAAAGGCAAAACTATCTTTTTGAACTCACATATCCTCTCGGAAGTGGAAATGATTACCGACAGTGTCGCTATTCTTCATAAAGGAAAACTTTTAAGGACAGGGACAATCCACGAACTTACTCATGAAAATACACACTTTGAGATTAAAATTTCCAGAGGGCTGACATTGGAGGAGGAAAACAGCATAGTTTACCTCGAAAAAATTTCTGAAAAATTATACCGTTACAACGGATCGGAAGTTACAGAATTGAACCGTATCATCGATAAAGTAAGGAATTTGGAGATTTTAATTGAAGAGATAACACTCCGTAAATCCAATCTCGAAGAGTTGTTCATAAAGACCATAAACGCAGATGAAAGGGTAAATTAATGAAAGGTATCACACAATCAGTTTTATTCTTTTTTGATCATCTGAGGAGAAGCAAGTCGTTTTGGGTTACTATTGGTGGTGTTGTGGTGATGATTGTGATATCAGCACTAATATCTTATTCAGTTTATGACAATATAACTCCCGGAACTGCAGTTGCAAAAATCCAGCAGTCATACGATTTCACTCTTATTAATTTACTTAACGCTACAACCCAATTAATGATATTTGTGGGGCTGTTTACTGTGGCTATTACGGTTAATTCAGTGATTAAAAGGGGTGTATTCGACATTTTTCTCTCCTTCCCTGTCAGGCGATGGGAACTTTTAACCGGTGCATTCCTTAGTGGAATCATATTTATGTTTGTAGTCCTTCTCTTTTTGACAATGGGAATTTGGGTAATCCACTCTTCAATATTTGGCATGTTTTATGGTGAAGTGTTACATTGGGGACTTCTAAATCTACTCGGATTTGTCATCATGTTTCATTTGGTAATTTTTGTATCATTTGGATTCCGTTCGCCAATTGCCGGACTGTTAACGGCGATTGCATATAGTGTTATTGTCTCATCAGTGGTATTTGTGATGCAGCAGATGATTCAGACTTCCTCCAAGGTTTGGCTTCGGGAGACTGTGAATGTAGTATATTGGATACTTCCCAAAAGCTCAGAGTTTTCAAGTTCGTTTTTTATGGCAGGGCAACCAACCGCCGAGGGACATGTTTTAAAACTGATTATTAGCTCATTATTGTTTATTTTTACCGTATTCGGTTTAACAATTATTATTTTTGAGAAAAAAGACTATTGATCTGATCAAAAATTTGATGATAAAACGATTAAACCGTTTGGCATTAAAATTGCTTGTAGATGGACGCAAATTGTTTTATTAAGGAATGGACTGATGCAGGAAGATAACATAAATATAGACGAAATACTAAAAAGGTCGGCATTGTCCGAGTCGTTTGATTCAATCAACCGGGTTGGGATTATTGGCGCGGGGGTTATGGGGCAGGGAATAGCCCAGGCAGTTGCCGCAAATGGTATTGAAGTCATTATAGTTGAGAGATCATCTCAAAGGATCGATTATGCAAAATCGAGTCTTTCAGATAATATCGATAATGAAATTAAAAGATGGGCAATGACTGCTTCAGAAAAAAAAGCAATCATGAGCCGGATCAGTTGGGTTACCGACATTAAGCTGGTAGCCGGCTGTGACCTTATTGTTGAGGCGGTGGATGAAGATTTTGAATTAAAGAAAAAAATATTTCTTGATATCGACAAAATCGCAAAAAAAGAGACTATTTTTGTCTCTAACACTTCAACATTAAGTTTAACAAAGCTTGCAGAATGTACCGGAAGACCTGACAAGGTAATCGGGATGCATTTTCTTAATCCTGTGCCAAAGAGGCCATTGGTTGAAGTAATCAAATGTCTTCACACCTCGGCAAGTACATTAAAAATAATCAAAGAATTCGCCAACCGTCTTGGAAAAACCTCCATTGAAGTTTACGAATATCCCGGATATGTAACCACCAGATCGATAGTTCCACTCCTTAATGAAGCGATGCACATTTTGCTTGAAGGCATTGCATCCGCAAAAGACATCGACACAGCAATGAAAATCGGGTTCAATTTTCAACATGGACCTCTTGAAATGGCTGATATGATGGGATTGGATGAAGTTTTGGCATGGATGGACACTTTGTGGAAAACCCTCGGAGAACCGAGGTACAGAGCTTGTCCAATACTCCGGAAACTTGTTCGTGAGCAGAAACTTGGAAGAAAAACAGGTCAGGGTTTTTATACCTATGACTCCAACGGTAAAATAATTTCGTAGGCGATAATGAGAGTTTTAGTATTAAATTGTGGCAGTTCGTCGATCAAGTATCAGTTTTATGATACTGTTCAGCGGGTTGCACTTGCAAAAGGATTGGTTGACAGGATTGGGATGTCAGGAGCCGTACTTACACATATACGGTATGACGGTGATAAAATAAATATCGTGGGAGAGATTCTTGACCATGCAATTGGAATTGAATATGTTCTCGCAGTTCTTCTTTCGAAGAATCATGGTGTAATAGAAGATAAAAGTGAAATTGATGCAGTAGGCCACAGAGTTGTTCACGGAGGTGAAACTTTCACGGGATCGGTTTTGATTACCCAGGAAGTTATTAAAGTTCTCCAGGATAATGTAGGACTGGCACCACTTCACAATCCACCAAATATTAAAGGTATTCAGGCTGTTACGAGAGTACTCCCGGGTGTTCCCCAGGTTGGCGTATTTGATACAGCATATCATGCAAAGATGGAGCCCAAGGCATATCTTTATGGAATACCCTATGAACTGTATAAAAGTCATCAAATTCGTCGTTACGGTTTTCATGGCACTTCACACAGATTTGTTGCCGGAAGAGCTGCAAAAAAGCTTGGAAAACCCCTCAATGAGTTAAAAATAGTAACCGCTCACCTCGGAAACGGTTGCAGTATGGCTGCTGTTGACAGAGGGACTTCAATTGATACCTCTATGGGATTTACCCCACTTGAAGGACTTTTGATGGGTACCAGATGTGGTGACATCGACACTTCCATAATTCTGCATATAATGGGAAAAGAGGGTCTGCAACTTTCAGAAGCAAACACTTTACTCAACAAACACAGTGGACTGATTGGAATCAGTGGTGAATCGTCGGATATGCGTGAAATCATTTCTTCAATGAAAGAAGGACACAAAAGAGCAAAAATTGCTTTTGATGTCTTTTGTTACAGAATCACAAAGTATGTTGGTGCTTACGCAGCGGCAATGGGTGGAATTGATGCGCTGGTATTTACCGGTGGTATCGGTGAAAATTCACCCGATGTTCGTGAAGCAGTTTGCAAATCCCTTGGATTTATGGGTATGAAACTTGATCCTGAAAAAAACAACAGCAAAGAGGAAGACCTCTCCACTGAAGATGCAACAGTTAAAGTATTCAGAATCCCCACAAATGAGGAACTTGTTATTGCTCTCGATACAGAAGTGATAATCAACGGAATAGAAGTGGATATCTAATAAATTCCCGAAAACTTAAAAGAAGCTGTCACTGCTTAAAACGGTGACAGCTTTTTTTATGGCAAAATGTACAAATAATATCTTTTAAAATATATTATTTATATACTTTTGATCAAAATAAGATAAAATTTTAGTTTTTATGAGATTATTTGGTGATTTCTCCTAAAATTTAGTGGTATGAAATTTAAGCACAGGGTGAGGAGTGGTAATCGTCCCGGTTGCCGTCTGCAACACGAAAGGTCGTTAGGGGACGCAGATACACGCAGATTAGACAGAGTTACGCGGAGGGGGAGGGATAGTTCCACGGATGACACGGATTGAGCACGGATTTTCACGGAGGTGGTTTAAAATATCCTCGAAGAGGATTTGATATTCGTAGCAGAATTCGTTAGCCTATCGATGCTTTATGCTCCGGAAGAGTTCTATATTCGTAGCGTCCCGATTGCCTGCCGAACGAAATTAATATTAGAGGCTTACAGAATAAGCCAAAAGAGAAGCCGGTATAAAGTTTAGATTCAAATCGCCGGATTCTTTTTTGCCTGTTTTGTCAATTGTCGTAACAAGGGCAGAGTGCAAATTATTCTTTTTACAAAAGAAAGAGAGGCTTTTTAATTCTGAAGGTTTCTCAAAATAGCGATTACTCCATTTGATTTCAACGGCGTATTTTGGTTTTAGCTTAAGTTCATCGAGTAAAACCAGATCAACTTCACCATTACTTTTCCCCTGGCTCCATCTGGCATAATAAGGTCTTATTTCGTCCTTATAGAACAACTGCGACATGATCGCAGTTTCAACCATGTTACCAAAAGAATCATCCACAGGAGATGCGGGAGTAAAAAGAGCACTTCTCAACGACGGATTTGTAAGGTAAATCTTATAGAATGTTGCCCTCCGGAATTTTTTTCCTGTATCATCCACTCTGTTCAAAATTCGAATGAGAAAAGCAGCCTCAAGATATTCGAGGTATCGTTTCAATAGATTTTTGTCAACACCGCTGGTCGAACTTAAACTCTCCAAAGATAATTCATTTCCCGAATTGTAGGCAAGTGTAGTGAAAAATGAGTTAAGCTCCTGGACATCCCTGATCCCATATAAACCTGGTAAATCACGAAGTAATACCTTGTCGATGATATCACTTTTAATGTATCGCCCGGGATCTGATTGAATTATTTTATTAAAAATAACTTCAGGATAACCACCAAAATTTATATAATTTATAAACTGACTATTCAGCTCCTGGATATTTGGCGAAGTAAATTCGGATATTGGAAAAACGGGATTACCGTTGTTAACCTTTTCTACCAGGTGATCAAGTCTTAGGAGAGCGAGATACTCCCTGAATGAAAGAGGTGGAAGTTTAAAATCGGTAAATCTTCCGGCTCCGCTTTCCATACTTTTAAGTTTGAGGGCAGCCGAGGCAGAACCTGATACAATAAATTTTGTATAGGGATAACTATCCACAAGAGATTTAAGGTGGATCTCCCAATCTTTCAAATATTGTATCTCATCAAAAAAGAGGAAACACCCTTTTGGGTCTTTGTTCCCACTTGCTTTAAGGGAGAGATGGAAAAGTTCTTCAAGTCCACGATAATTATAGATTGGGTTTTCAATACTTATATAAAAAATTTGATTTGGTGGTATTTTCTGATTCAACAGATTACCAATCGATTGGTGCATTAGAACAGTTTTCCCAACGCGTCTTGGTCCCATAAGGATAACCGCTCTCCTGATTGTGGTTTCCTCCACAAGTTCCTGGAAACCTGAAAACTGCAGCCTTTTTTCAAATGGTGCAAAAAATTCAGCGGGCTGCCCGGAGGTCCACCACGGATTTTCAAATTGAAGTCGTTGAATAATCAACTCTTCAGAGACGAGATTAAATTGGATATTTTTATTCATAACACCACAAATATACAAATAATATCTTTTAAAATACATTATTTGTATATATTTGATCAAAATAAGATAAAATTTTAGTTTTTATGAGATTATTTGGTGATTTCTCCTAAAATTTAGTGGTATGAAATTTAAGCACAGGGTGAGGAGTGGTAATCGTCCCGGTTGCCGTCTGCAACACGAAAGGTCGTTAGGGGACGCAGATACACGCAGATTAGACAGAGTTACGCGGAGGGGGAGGGATAGTTCCACGGATGACACGGATTGAGCACGGATTTTCACGGATTGATTTTATAATTTCCGTAGCAGAAAAATAATTAGCGAAAGTTTTGGTCGTTTATTATATTTCCCTGCGGTTTCAGAGTTTATTTGAGACAAATTAAACTAACTAAAAAAAACAACGAAAGTAGAGAGTAAATTGGCTGTAGTTCAAAAAGGTTCACTCGTTACAATGCACTATATTGGGACATTCCCGGATGGTGAAGAATTTGAATCATCTTATGGAAAAGAACCAATCGTGTTCAGAGTTGGCAACAATGAGATTATCCCCGGATTGGAACTTGCAGTTTTGGGAATGGAAGTCGGGGAGAAAAAGGATGTGGCAGTTCCACCCGAACTTGGTTATGGCGAATACCGTGACAGCCTCGTTGTGGAAGTTGAAAAAGAGAAAATTCCCGATCTTGAAGTTGAGATCGGTGACAGACTCGAACTTGATGGCGAAGATGGAGAGAGCATTATTATGACGGTTATTGAGATGACTGACACCATAATTACTCTCGATGCCAATCATGATCTTGCAGGCGAAATATTAAATTTTGCCATTGAGATAGTCGAGATCAAATAATTTAAGTAGAAGCATTTTTCGGCAGGGCACCAAAGTGTCCTGCTGAGATAAAAAGAAAGTCAGGAGTTCATCATGTTAAAATACATTTTGATTCTTTGTTTATTAGTAAGTAGTGTTATATTCACCCAGTCAGAATCTCAACTCATTTATCCCACTAATGATGCTTTAAATCACCGAACAGGTGAAATTATCTCAATAAACAACAATGAATTTATAGCTTTATACTCCAAATACAACGGTTTTGGAGGAGTTCAATTTTGTTTAGTGAGAAGTTCCAATGCAGGGACTGTCTGGTCGACTCCCACAGTCATTTTTGACACTATAGCTCCCGCTGCATTTGAGGACAGTCTCGCGTCACCGTACTTGATACGAGGTGCCAATAATCGTTTGATAACTTTTTTCAGAGTTGGCACCAACGGTACCTACAAGTATAAGATATCCGACGATGGAGGTATCACCTGGGGAGTGAACAGGATTCTGACACTGATTAACAATCCGGTTATGGAAGGTACTCTAAAAATAACCTCCGCAATTCATACCGGAGGGAATGAGATACTTCTTGCAATTTCTCAATATCAAAACTCTATTGGTTTTGCAAAAAGCAGTGATAATGGTCTTACATTTTCATTATATCAGGGTCTTACCGCGGGAGGATTAAGCAACCCGACACTTTTGCCCATGGGTAATGGTGATATGATCATGGCTTGTCAGGAGAAAAATCAGAACAACACAAAACTGATGTTGTTGAAGTATTCGGCTGCTACGGCCGGATGGCATGATACAACAGTGATTATTTCCGGGAGTGAGACTATTCGAAATCCAAAATTGTATAAAACCTCAGATGGGGCAATTCATTTGTTTTACCGCCGAATCCGTTCAACCATTGGGGGATTCTTAAACGCAAATTATTTCCGAATAACCACCGTCGATAGCGGGGTTACATGGGGAACACCCATTCAAATAACACGATATGCAGGTCAGGATGCCAATCTGAATATCAATCCACAGTCAACACTGCCATTGGTAATCTTTTCAAGTGTACGCAATTCTCCGGGCAATAAATTCAGTTTGTGGTGGGGGAACGGGTTAACTTTAACAGATCAGGAAGCGCCTCCGGTTATTTTCTCAACAAAAATGATTCCTGAAGTTCCTGTTCAGGGAGATTCTGTTTTTGTGAGCGTTTATGCCGGTTTTAGTGGGGGAAATCTGAGTGGAGTCATAAAAGGGAATCTTAATGAAGTGCCTGTTGAATATCCGCTGTATGATGATGGCCTGCACAATGATTCTGCTGCAGGAGATGGCATATTCAGAGGATTTGTGAAGATCGCAGCGCCGGGGGATTTTGCTAATTTATATGTTTTGATGAACGGTGGTGGACAATACCTCTCCTCAGCCCAATTCACCTATTCACTTTTGATTGCGGGAATAACCACAGAGGATGGATTTTGGACAGGAAGAATTTGGGTACCTTTCCGTAGAGACGGGATAATAGCTGATGTGGATTTGATGGGAAGGTCGGGTTTGTATTATGATTCGATTTATACCCTGTTTTCAAACGGTTTTGCATTATCAGGTCTCATAAATGATGTATCATGGTCGGCAAGTATGATGTCAGCTTCAAGAATTGACGACTATGTTGCCGGTCCCCTTGGTTCTCCGGTTATAGACCCTAAAAACGGGATATATAGAGTGGCACTGCAGGATTCTGCATTTGGTGAAAGTTGGGAGTTGTGGAAATATGCAGTGATGACCGGAGCCAGATACTGGGATGGAAACCATAACGGAATTTATGATCCCATCGACTTAAATCATAACGGTATTTGGGATCCAACTGAGGATATGCCCGAGATACTTGGCGAGATTTCATATTATTGTGTTTATAATGATGGAATGCCAACTGAATTAAGAAGGTTCCAGGAGGTTCCGGTGGGCATTGAGGTCAGGCAAACAATTTATGCCTACCCAAATTCAGCGGTTGAAGCGATGAAGGATGCAGTATTTATTCGGTATGAAATTGTAAATAAAGGGAATGTTGCTTCGGAAATATCTGACGTTTTCTTTTCAGCCTGGACTGATACTGATATGGGTGAGTATCAGGATGATCTTTTTGGCACCGATTCAATCCGGAACAGCAGTTATGTTTGGAACGAAGGAAGTGATGGTTCATTTGGGGTCAATCCACCTGCCGTTTTTCAGACTATTGTGTTTGGACAACCTGTTTTTATCAGGGGGTTGTCATATCAGGATATCAACGGAAATGGTGTTTATGATCCGGGTACAGATATTGCCAACGACACAGCCACCGTTCCAATGGGAAAACCTTTCCAAAATATTAAAATTCCGGGAGCTTCCAACCTGGGGCTTACATCTTCGCAGCACTATATGTCGTCGCATCCCACTCATGGCGATCCACGCTTCACAAATGAGTTGAGAAACTACCAACAAGGCAAAACCACAGGCGGCGCAATGGTTGATCCCTGCACCTGGCCTTATGGTCAGTTTTATGGGGGAGTTCCATGTAGCCCGGTATCAAAAATATTTATGTACTCGGGAGATCCTGTGACAAATTCAGGATGGTTAAACAACACCTCGACCGATCAGAGGAGTTTTGCCAATTCCGGTCCGTTTCAACTGACTGCGGGTGATACAGTAACTTTTCACAATGCCATAATTATAGGCAGGGGAACAGATCATCTCAACTCAATAACGGTAACCAGGAACAAAATAGATGAAATATTTGCGCATTTGGGTGCAAAATATCACTATTATCCTACGGGAATTAAAGAAGTTGAAGGAATTGTGCCTGATGAATTTCAGATGTGGCAAAATTATCCAAATCCGTTCAACCCCGAAACTGTGATAAAATTTTCTCTTCGGGAGAGAGCAAATGTTTCCCTTTCTGTCTATAATATCACTGGACAAAAGGTAACAACCCTGATTTCTGGCGAAATGGAAAGAGGTATTTACGAACAAAAGTTTGACGGTACCAAATTCCCATCGGGTGTTTACATCTTTCGCTTAGAAGCCTTATCTGCAAGTAGCAGCTTTTCAGCGACGGTGAAAGCGGTGTTGTTGAAGTAGAAAAAGACAAAGTAACAGAGTCACGAAGTCACAGAGTCACGGATTTTCGCGGAGGGAAAAATAATTTAAAATAAATTTGTCAGACTCCTTGCATTTAATTCAAAAAAATCTTACTTTAGAAGTCCCTTTCAGAAAAATTCTGAAGGGAAACACAAAGTTGGGCGGACGCCGAAGTTGGAGAGTCGGGGCGGACTGTAAATCCGTTGGCTTACGCCTTTGGGGGTTCGAATCCCTCGCCGCCCACTATATATGAAACGGAGAATTGCGGGAGTAACTCAGTGGTAGAGTCACAGCCTTCCAAGCTGTTGGTCGCGGGTTCGAATCCCGTCTCCCGCTCACAGGTATAATGAAAGTAAACTCCAACTACTTTCATTTTTTTTATGTTCAATTAAGCTGACGTAGCTCAGTTGGTAGAGCACATCCTTGGTAAGGATGAGGTCACCGGTTCAATCCCGGTCGTCAGCTCCACATTTTTTTATGAAGGTAGAGACATGAGAGATATAATCACCCTGGAATGTACTGAGTGTAAGAGAAGAAATTACTCTACAACGAAGAACAAGCGCAAGCATCCTGCCAGAGTAGAATATAAGAAATATTGCCGCTGGTGTAATAAGCCGGTAGTTCACAAAGAGACTAAGTAAAAACGAATACGCTGGTAGCTTAATTGGTAGAGCAGCGGTCTCCAAAACCGCAGGTTGGGGGTTCGATTCCCTCCCAGCGTGCTTAAACAGTCCGAAAGTCCACATGAAAACAAAAATAATTAAGCTATACGAAGATATCGTAAAAGAGATGAAGAAAGTAACCTGGCCAACCCGGGAAGAGCTGAAGAGCTCCACCAAGGTGGTCATAGCGTCTTCGCTCGTTTTTGCTGCTTTGTGTTTCATTATTGATAAGGGAGTTTCCTTCCTTTTCAGCTTTTTATACTAAGGAGCGCAATGGAACATAGATGGTATGTATTACAAACGCTTTCGGGTCATGAAGCCAAAGTAAAAGGGCTGATTGATCTCGGTTTGCGTGATAATACACGGCTGGCTGACAAAATATCTGAAGTATTGCTCCCACAGGAAAAAGTTTACGAAGTAAAAGATGGCAAAAAGAAGAGCAAGATCAGAAGTTTTCTGCCCGGCTATATTCTCATTTGTGTTGATCTTGATGCTCAGGTAAAAGATTTTATTAACAATACTCAGTCAGTTATTGGTTTTCTCGGCGGAAAAAATCCCGCACCATTAAGAGAAGACGAAGTGAAGAGAATTGTAGGCAGGGTGAAACAGGAAGAAGATTCCGAGAGATTGGATACTGTATTCAGAACGGGTGATACAGTTAAAATTATAGATGGTCCGTTCAACAACTTCTCGGGAACCGTTGAAGAAGTAAATGAAGAGAGAATGAAAATAAAAGTTCTTGTTTCAATCTTCGGCAGAAAAACTCCCGTGGAGATCGATTTTGTGCAAGCAGAATTAGCTCATTAAAAAAAACTTTCTAATTAACAGGTCATAAAATGGCAAAAAAGATAACCGGATATATAAAACTCCAGATTCCCGCAGGAAAAGCAAACCCGTCTCCACCGGTAGGGCCCGCTTTAGGTCAAAAAGGCGTGAACATAATGGAGTTTTGTAAACAATTTAACGCCAGAACAGCCGGACAAGACGGATTGATCATACCAGTTGTGATCACTGTATTTTCCGATAAATCGTTCACATTCATTACAAAAACCCCTCCCGCAGCAGTTCTTTTAATTAAAGCTTCAGGAATAAAAGGGGGATCAGCCGAACCCAACCGCACAAAAGTAGCGAAAGTTACCAGGAAACAGGTTGAGGAAATTGCTCAATTGAAAATGCCCGATCTTAATGCGAACACCCTTGAAGCAGCTGCTTCGATGGTTGCAGGTACTGCACGCAGCATGGGCATCACAGTTGAAGGTTAAAAGGGGAGGATGATAAAATGAAAATATCGAAAAGATACAAGGCTGTATTAGCCAAAGTTGAAAAAAACAAAGAATATACGGTTGCTCAGGCAATTGATACTCTTAAAACACTTTCGAGTGTAAAATTTGTTGAATCACTTGAATGTGCTCTCCGTCTTGGTGTTGATCCAAGACATGCAGATCAGATGGTTCGTGGAACAGTATCCCTTCCACACGGAACAGGTAAAACTGTAAAAGTGTTGGTAGTTACCCAGGGTCCAAAAATTCAGGAGGCACTTGATGCCGGAGCTGAATATGCAGGATTTCAGGAATATTTAACAGCGATTGAAAAGAACGAAGTTCCCGATGTTGATGTTATTATAGCAACTCCTGATATCATGGGCCAATTGGGTAAGTTTGGAAAGATACTTGGACCAAAAGGTTTGATGCCTAACCCAAAAAGCGGAACAGTAACACCCGATGTTGCAAAAGCCGTTAAAGAAGTTAAGGCAGGAAAGATCGATTTTAGAGTGAACAAGCAGGGTATTATTCATGCAGCAGTTGGTAAACTCAATTTTACCACCGAACAGCTTGAAGAAAATGCCAAAGCACTCATAAGTCAAGTCAATAAACTAAAACCGGCCACTGCTAAAGGTACATATATGAAGAGTGTATATCTCTCTTCCACGATGGGACCCGGTCTGAAAATAGTTAAAGACGAAATTAATTAAGAAATTACGCACAACAAATCACTGCTTCTATACCGACGCGGTATAAACAAACTGATTCGGGAGTTAAATGAACAAAGAACAAAAAGGTGAAGTCATTGCGGAGATAGTCGAGCTTCTAAACGATTCGACCGCAATCTATTTAACTGACTACACCGGAGTTAATGTTGCACAAATCTCCAAACTCAGAAATGAGTTCAGGAAAGAGGGTGTTGTATATAAAGTAATTAAAAACACTTTATTTAAACGCGCTCTTGAACAATCAGGCAAATATCCCAAGTTGGCTGAGAATCTGGTTGGAATGACAGGTTTCGCATTTACATTCGAAAACCCTGTTGCACCTGCTAAAATCATTAAAAAGTTTAGTGATGATACTCAGAAATTTGGCTTAAAAGCCTGTTATGTTGAGACACAATATTATTCCGGCGACCAGTTGGATGTACTTTCCAAACTGCCATCAAAGGCAGAGATAATAGCAGGTATCCTTGGCAGCATCAATGCGCCTGCTTCCGGTATCGTTGGCACACTTAATGCAGTAATGAGAGATCTCGTTAGTGTTATTGATGAAATAGCCAAGAAAAAAGCTGCATAACTTTTAAAATTTATAAAATGGAGAACTAAAGATGTCAGAGAAAGTATCTCAGTTAGTAGAACTAATTAAAGCGTTAACCCTGGTTGAAGCCGCTGAATTAAAAAAAGCATTAGAAGATGAATTTGGTGTTACAGCCGCCGCTCCTGTAGTTATGGGTGCAGCCGTTGCAGCCGTTGCAGCAGAAGTTGTTGAAGAGAAAACTGAATTTGATGTGATGCTTTTAGAAGCCGGTGCTAACAAGATCGGTGTTATCAAAGTTGTAAGAGCCCATACAGGTTTAGGTTTGAAAGAAGCTAAAGACCTCGTTGAAGCTGCTCCAAAACCAGTTAAAGAAGCAGTCTCAAAAGACGAAGCTGAAAAGGTTAAAAAAGAGCTCGAAGAAGCCGGTGCAAAGGTAGAATTAAAGTAATTTTATTATAAACTTTAATTACCCAACCGAATTTTTTAAGTGGTAAGACGATTTTTATCGTCTTATCGCTTTTTATTATTTATGTTCAGATCACTATTGCAAGAATAAGGTTTGAAACAACAACTTTGAGGTTATTCAATTGAACAAAAACAGAATTACCTTCGGTAGTATAAACTCTGTCATAGAGATACCGGATTTATTAAGCGTTCAGAAGGACTCATTTTACGATTTTCTACAGATGGATGTTGCCCCCTCCGAGAGAGAGAACAAGGGACTCCAGCAAGTTTTTACGAGTAATTTTCCTATTCTAGACAACCCCGACAATCACAAAGCGAAATATCGCCTTGATTATAACGAGTATTATGTTGAAAAACCGAGATACTCGATACAAGAATGCAGAGAGAAAGGTTTAACCTACTCGGCAAGCATTAAAGCGAAGCTTACTTTGTCTTCCAAAGATCCTGACACAGGTGAATGGGTTAACTCTGTTCAACAGACAGTTTACCTTGGCACATTGCCATTTATGTCGGATCAGGCTACATTTATTATAAACGGAGCAGAGAGAGTTGTCGTATCCCAGTTGCACAGATCGCCGGGTGTGGCATTTTCACAGACAGTGCATCCCAACGGAACGCCCCTTTATTCAGCCAGAATTATTCCTTTAAAAGGATCATGGGTTGAGTTTACCACCGATATCAACTATGTATTAAATGTTTACATTGACCGTAGAAAAAAATTCCCTTCAACCACTTTGCTTAGAGCATTGGGTTATGAGACAGACGATGAAATATTAAGCATTTTTGAATTATATGAAACAATAGACCTGAATGATGTTGACCCCGAGTCACTTCTTTCAAGAAAAGTTGCCACCGAAGTGTTTGACTCAAACACCGGTGAAATCTTTTTAAATAGAAACGATATAATTGACGAAGAGTCAGTTGAAATGATTAAATCATCGGGTGTTGAGTCGATCAATTTGATCAGAACAGATCTCAACCTCGATCAAAATTTAATTCTTAACACTCTCGAAAAAGATACGACGCACAGCAAGGATGAGGCACTTCTTTCGATTTACAGACAGCTCAGAACCGGTGAAGCACCGGATGTTGACACTGCTGCAGGATTGCTTGAAAAGACCTTTTTCAACGATAAACGATACGATTTAGGTGAAGTTGGCAGACACAGAATGAACGATAAGCTCAGTCTGAAAGGGTTAATTCCTGATGATCTTACAGTTCTTCACATACAGGATTTTATTGAGATAATGAAATATATCATCAAGATGAAGGATGAAAATGCTGCATCTGATGATATCGATCACCTTGGAAACAGAAGAGTAAGAACAGTTGGCGAGCAGCTTCAGCAGCAGTTTAACACAGGTCTGGCAAGAATGGCAAGAACCATTAAAGACAGAATGTCGATTAGAGATGCTGAAGGATTTGCGCCACAGGATTTGGTAAATGCAAGAACAATAAGCAGCGTGATTACTTCCTTCTTTGGAACTAATCAGCTTTCACAGTTCATGGATCAGACCAATCCACTTTCGGAACTTACACACAAGAGAAGAATGTCGGCACTTGGACCAGGCGGTCTTACCAGAGAACGCGCGGGATTTGAGGTGAGAGATGTTCACTACACTCATTATGGACGACTTTGCCCCATTGAGACTCCTGAAGGTCCAAACATCGGTCTTATTTCCTCACTCACAATCTTTTCACGCGTAAATAAATTTGGATTCCTTGAAACACCATACCGGACTGTAAAAGACGGTGTAGTTTCTTCTGAAGTTGTATATCTAACTGCCGAGCAGGAAGATATGTACACAATTGCTCAGGCAAATGCTCCTATCGATGAGAACGGAAAGTTTGTAAGGGAAAGAGTTAAATGCCGTAGAAAAGGTGATTTTCCTATTGTTCATCCACAGGAAGTGGAATTTATGGATGTTGCTCCTGCACAGATTGTAAGTGCGGCTGCTGCCTTGATTCCTTTTCTTGAGCATGATGATGCCAACCGTGCTCTCATGGGCTCGAACATGCAGCGTCAGGCAGTTCCTCTTATCAAGCCGGAAGCTCCACTTGTGGGAACCGGACTTGAAGGAAGAGTTGCTCGTGACACAAGATCGGTGATTGTGGCTCAGGAAGATGGCGAAGTTGTTTATGTTGACGCTGATAAAATAGTTGTTGACTATAACATCGATCCACTTTCATTTGAGGCTCTCACAGAGTTTGACGATGTAAAAACAGTTTCCTATAAATTAATTAAGTTCTCCGGTACAAACCAGGAGACAAGCATTACCCAGAGACCAATTGTTAAACATGGTCAAAAAATCAAAAAGGGTGATGTACTCGCAGACGGATTCGCCACAGATCAGGGTGAACTTGCACTTGGAAGAAATATCCTTGTGGCGTTCATGCCCTGGAGAGGTTACAACTTTGAGGATGCTATCATTCTTTCAGAAAAACTTGTGATGAACGATGTTTTCTCTTCAATCCATATCGAGGAATTTGAACTTCAGGTTCGTGAGACCAAGAGAGGTGACGAAGAGCTTACACGAGAAATTCCGAATGTAAGTGAAGATACAGTAAAGAATCTTGATGAGAATGGTATCATCAGAGTTGGCGCCGAAGTTAAGGAAAGTGATATCCTTATCGGTAAACTCACCCCCAAAGGGGAGTCGGATCCAACACCTGAAGAAAAACTTCTCAGAGCCATCTTTGGTGACAAAGCAGGTGAAGTTAAGGATGCATCATTGCGTGCAACCCCCGGGCTTCGCGGAACTGTTATTAAAACACGCCTCTTCTCACGCAGAAGAAAAGATGCCGAGTCGAAAAAACTCGAAAAGAAACTTTCTGAAGAGCTTGAAATCAAATATTCCAAAGAGAAAGTTGCACTTCGCGACAAGATGATCGACAGACTTGCGAAAATCTGCGAAGGTAAAAAGACTCTTGGAGTAAAAGACGAACATGGCATTACAGTAATTAAATCGGGTTCAGTTATCGACAGATCAATTCTTGACACAGTGGAAACACTTGAGAGACTTGACGATAAATCTCCCTGGTTTGAAGACGAAAAATCGAACGAGTTTGTTAAAGCATTGATGAAAAACTATCTGAGGAAACTCGCTGACATTGATGAAGATTACAAACGCGAAAAGCAAAAAATTCAAATTGGCGATGAACTTCCCCCGGGAATCATCCAGTTGGCAAAGGTATATGTTGCTAAAAAGAGAAAAATCTCTGTAGGTGACAAGATGGCGGGAAGACATGGTAACAAAGGTGTTGTTGCCAAAGTGGTTCCGCAGGAAGATATGCCTTTCCTCCCCGACGGTACTCAGGTTGAGATGATACTCAATCCTTTGGGTGTGCCTTCGAGAATGAACCTGGGTCAGCTTTATGAAACAGCTCTCGGCTGGGTAGGTAAAAAACTTGGCGTCAAATTCGCTACTCCCGTTTTCGACGGTGCAGAAGTATCTGATGTTACCGGTTACCTCGAAAAAGCAGGGCTTCCTGTCGGTTGTAAAACCGATCTTCATGATGGCAGAACAGGTGAAGCATTCGACCAAAAAGTTACTTGTGGATATATTTACATGCTCAAATTGAGCCACCTTGTAGATGACAAACTCCACGCCAGATCAATTGGACCATACTCGCTTATTACTCAGCAGCCACTCGGTGGTAAGGCTCAGTTTGGCGGTCAGAGATTTGGAGAGATGGAAGTGTGGGCTCTTGAAGCCTATGGCGCTTCACATATTCTTCAGGAAATCCTTACCGTAAAAAGTGATGATGTTGCCGGTAGAACAAAGGTGTATGAGTCGATTGTTAAAGGTGAAAATATTCAAGAACCGAATGTGCCCGAAGCATTTAACGTACTCATCAAAGAACTTCAAGGTCTTGGCCTTGATGTTGAAATAGAGTAGTTAAATAATTTGAAAACAGATTCTCGGAAGGAGTTTTTTATATGTCATTAAGATTGCCTGAAAATGTAATTAAAGATGTTAATTCCATTACAATTACATTGGCGAGCCCCGATGATATACTTGATAGATCCCATGGTGAAGTTACCAAACCGGAAACTATAAATTATAGATCGTTCAGACCTGAAAAGGATGGACTTTTCTGTGAGAAAATATTCGGGCCAACACGCGACTGGGAATGCTACTGCGGCAAGTATAAAAGGATTAGATACAAAGGTATCATTTGCGATCGTTGCGGTGTTGAAGTTACTCAAAAAAGTGTAAGAAGGGAACGGATGGGACATATCTCCCTCGCAGTTCCTGTAGTACACATTTGGTTCTTCAGATCGTTGCCTTCAAAAATTGGTAACCTTTTAGGTTTCAGCTCAAAAGAGCTTGAAAAAATTGTTTACTACGAATCTTATGTGGTTATGAACCCCGGACCAACAGGTTTAAGGGTAAATGACCTTATAACAGAGGATCAATATTCAGAGATTCAGAAATCACTCCCTGCCGGGAATGATAAACTGGCTGACAACGATCCCAATAAATTTTACGCCAAAATTGGTGGTGAAGCGATTAGAGAACTTCTTAAGACCTTAAACATCGAAGAGAAGTTTTATGAGCTTAAAGACCAGCTAAACAGAGAAAACTCTCAGCAGAAAAAGGAAGAACTCCTTAAAAGATTAAGAGTTATTGAAGCTTTCCGTACCAAGGAAGATAAACTTGAGAACAAACCCGAGTGGATGGTTCTTAACTATATTCCTGTGATACCACCCGAGTTGAGACCTTTGGTTCCCCTCGAAGGTGGCAGGTTTGCTACCAGTGATCTAAATGATCTTTACAGAAGAGTTATTATCCGCAACAACCGTCTTAAAAGGTTGATCGACATTAAAGCCCCCGAAGTAATCCTCAGAAATGAGAAAAGAATGCTTCAGGAAGCTGTTGATGCGTTGTTTGACAACTCAAGACGCGGTTCCGCTGTAAGAAGTGACAATAACAGACCTCTAAAATCTCTCAGCGACATGCTGAAAGGTAAACAAGGAAGATTCCGTCAGAACCTGCTCGGTAAAAGAGTTGATTATTCAGGCAGATCGGTTATTGTTGTTGGTCCTGAGCTGAAACTTCACCAGTGTGGTCTGCCAAAAGACATGGCTTATGAACTGTTTAAACCCCTCATCATAAGGAAACTTATTGAGAGAGGGAACAATAAAACCGTAAAAAGTGCCAAAAAGGTAGTTGAACGGAAAGACGCAATTATCTGGGAGATTCTCGAGAAGATTATCGATGGTCATCCAGTGCTTCTAAACCGTGCGCCAACACTTCACCGTTTGGGTATTCAGGCTTTCCAGCCCGTGCTCATAGATGAAAAGGCGATCAGACTTCATCCTATGGTTTGTACAGCTTTCAACGCAGATTTTGACGGCGATCAGATGGCTGTGCATGTGCCTCTTTCTGATGAAGCAAAACTTGAAGCACAATTACTTATGCTTTCGAGTCACAACATCCTTTCTCCTCAGAACGGCAGTCCAATTGTTGTCCCTACACAGGACATCGTATTGGGTGTTTATTACCTGACGAAAAAGAGAGATGGTGATCTCGGCGAAGGAATGATCTTTAGCGGTGCCGACGAGGTTGTTATTGCTTACAATAATAAAGTGGTTGGTCTTCATGCCAAGATTAAAGTAAGACTTGACGGAAAAATGATTGACACCACTGTTGGTCGCGTTATCTTTAACAAGATCGTGCCTAAAGAGATGGGTTATTATAACCAGCTTCTCGTGAAAAAGTCGTTTGGTGCTTTTGTTAACCTAATGTTTATGAAATTGGGAAACAAAGTTACCGCCACATTCCTCGATGAACTTAAAGAACTTGGATTCAAGTTTGCTATGCAAGGTGGACTTTCTATTTCATTCAGCGATCTTGTAGTTCCTGAAGAGAAAGAATCGATCATCAATGAAGCCAACCGTAAAGTTGATCAGGTGTTGAACGAGCATGAAAATGGTTTTATTACCGATACTGAGAGATATAACAAAATCATCGATATCTGGACACATGCAACCAATGATGTGGGTAAGGTTCTCATGGAGAAACTCAGAGAATCAAATCAGGGATTTAATCCTATCCACATGATGGTTGACTCGGGTGCGAGAGGTTCTTCGGAGCAGGTTCGTCAGCTCGCAGGTATGCGTGGTCTTATGATGAAACCTCAGAAATCACTTACCGGTCAGGCAGGTGAAATTATCGAGAACCCGATTATAGCGAACTTTAAAGAAGGTTTGTCAGTACTCGAATACTTCATCTCAACTCACGGTGCAAGAAAAGGTCTTGCTGATACAGCTCTTAAAACAGCGGATGCAGGTTACCTTACAAGAAGGCTCGTGGATGTTGCTCAGGATGTAATTATCACACAAATCGATTGCGGAACTATTCTTGGAATCGAAATATCTGCTCTTAAAGAAGCAGGTGAAGAGAGAGAACCACTTACAGAAAGAATTGTAGGTAGAGTTGCTCAGGGTGATATTTACGATCCGAGAACTGATGAACTTATCTGTGAAAACGGCGAAACAATTTCTGAAGCAATTGCTGCTACTATTGAAGATGCCGGACTTGATTCTGTATATATCAGAACAGTACTTACTTGTGAAGCCAAACATGGTGTATGCGCCAACTGTTACGGAAGAAACCTGACCAACGGCAAACTCGTTGAAATTGGTGAAGCCGTGGGTGTTATCGCAGCACAGTCGATTGGTGAGCCGGGTACACAGCTTACACTCAGAACTTTCCATCTCGGTGGTACATCTGCCCGTATCGCAACACAATCGCAGGTTGATACACCTGTAGAAGGTGTTGTAAGATACAACAGATTAGCCTTTGTTGAAAAAGATTCAATCTTCGGTAAGGTAAAAGTAGTTACCGGCAGAAGAGGTGTAATTGAGATTACCGACAACAATGAAATATTGTTAAGAAAATTTGATGTTCCTTACGGAGCCGAGATATTGGTTGACGAAGGACAAAAAGTAAGGAAAAAACAGCCACTTTATTATCACGATCCATACAACGCTGTAATTCTTTCTGACATCACCGGTTTTGTTAAGTTTGTTGATCTTATCGATAAATTTACAATGGAACAGATTACTGATGATCAGACAGGCCATGTTCAGAAAGTTGTTATCGAACCAAAAGACAAAGGTCTGTCACCTTCAATAGTGATAGAAAATGCCGATGGTGAAAGAAGATCGTTTAATATTCCGGCGAAGGCTTTCCTTTCTGTGGAAGAAGGACAAGAGATTCCTGCAGGTACCATTCTTGCAAAGATTGCTAAACAAGCATCGAAGACCCGTGATATCACCGGTGGTCTTCCAAGAGTTACCGAATTGTTCGAAGCGAGAAATCCACAGGATCCTGCAATAATTGCAGATATCGAGGGATTGGTGAGCTTTGGAGCAAGGAGAAAAGGTACCCGTGAGATCATCGTAACAGCGATCGATAAATCTGATGAAAAGAGATACAATGTGCCTATCAGTAAGCACACTCTTGTTCAGGAAGGTGACGAAATACCTGCCGGTGAAAAAATCATCGATGGACCTGTTGATCCACATGACATTCTTAAGATTAAAGGTACTAACGCAGTGCAGGAATACCTCGTAAACGAAATACAGGAAGTTTATCGTTTGCAGGGTGTTAAGATCAATGACAAGCATATTGAGGTGATTGTGCGTCAGATGCTTCAGAAGATCAAAGTTGTACAGCCGGGTGATACCAGATTCCTTGAGGAAGACATTGTTGATAAAGCAGAGTTCATGGAAGAGAATGAGAAAATGATGGAATCTGTTATCGTGACAGATGCCGGAGGTTCGATATTCAAACCGGGACAGATTATCACAAGGAAAAAATTATCCGAATTAAATCTTGAGTTGAAGAAAAGAAGTAAAGCAGAAATACAATACAGAGATGCCGAACAGGCAACCTTTGATCATATGTTGCTCGGAATTACCAGAGCTGCACTTGAGACCGAGAGTTTCATCTCGGCTGCTTCCTTCCAGGAAACCACAAAAGTATTAGCCAATGCTGCCGTGCAGGCAAAAAGAGACACTCTCAGAGGACTGAAAGAAAATGTCGTTATGGGTCGCCTCATTCCAGCCGGAACCGGCTTAAGAAAATATCGTTCACTCATCGTTAGAGATGAAGACGAAATGGCATTGGAAGAGATTGAACAGGAAGCTGCAAAAGTAACCTCAATCTAACTTATTATTAAGAGTCCCCGGAATAGATCGGGGACTCCCACCTTTTTTTTACCCCCCGGAATAGATCGGGGGTGTTGCTTCTGAGCAACTCAGAAGCCATAAAATAGTTTTATTTTTTCTATCAAGTAAAATTGCTTGACAATTAACGCATTTTATCCTATATTTGAAGTCTGAATTTTTTTAAGTTTTGGACAAAATCAGGAGTTCATTTTGCCTACAATAAACCAGTTAGTCAGGAAAGGTCGTCAGGCTGTGCTTTCAAATAATAAAGCACCGGCTTTGCAGGCTTGTCCTCAAAAAAGAGGGGTTTGTACAAGAGTTTATACAACAACTCCTAAAAAACCGAACTCTGCGCTCAGAAAAGTAGCGAGAGTAAGATTAACAAACCATATAGAAGTAACAGCCTACATACCGGGTGAAGGTCACAATTTGCAAGAGCACTCGATCGTTTTGATCAGAGGCGGCAGAATAAAAGATCTTCCGGGTGTTAGATACCATATTATCAGAGGAACTTTAGATTCCAATGGTGTAGCTGACAGAAGACAAGGAAGATCGAAATACGGAGCCAAGAGGCCCAAACAACAAAAAGGCAAGTAGTTAAGATATGAGAAAAAAAAGAGCACCAAAGAGATATATTAAGCCTGATCCAAGGCATGGCGATTATTCGCTGGCAAAATTCATTAATTGTATAATGGAAGACGGTCAGAAAGAGACAGCCAGAAAATTGGTTTACGAAGCATTTGATATGGTTGAAGAAAAAACAACAAAGCCGGGTTTGGAAGTCTTTAAAAAGGCTATCCAGAATGTTCAGCCGGTTATCGAAGTCAGGAGCCGTAGAGTTGGTGGTGCTACCTATCAGGTTCCAATGGAAGTTCGCCCCGAAAGAAGAATGGCTCTTGCAATCAGATGGTTGAAGAGATATGCTTCCGACAGAAAAGACAAATCGATGGTTACCAAATTAGCTATGGAATTTATTGCAGCAGCCAACAACGAAGGCAATGCAATCAAGAAAAAAGAAGATACCCACAGGATGGCAGAAGCCAACAAAGCTTTTGCACACTTTAAGTGGTAGTGATTACTAAGAAACAGAATAGATAATGAGCATAAAGACACCTATAGAAAGAGTTCGTAACATTGGAATCATGGCACACATTGATGCCGGCAAGACCACTACGACCGAGAGGATTCTGTATTATACCGGCCGGTTACACCGTCTTGGTGAGGTGCACGATGGTGCAGCTACCATGGATTGGATGGAACAGGAAAAAGAGAGAGGCATCACCATTACGAGTGCTGCAACCACATGTTATTGGGCTGATCATCAGATCAACATTATCGATACCCCGGGGCACGTTGACTTCACAGTTGAAGTTGAAAGATCTTTAAGGGTACTTGACGGAGCCATTGCACTTTTTTGTGCAGTTGGAGGCGTTGAACCACAGTCAGAAACTGTTTGGAGACAAGCTGATAAATATGGTGTTCCAAGAATAGCTTTCATCAACAAGATGGACAGAATTGGCGCCGACTTTTATAATGCTCTCGGAATGATTCGTGAAAGACTTGGAGCAAACGCAATTCCACTCGCTTTACCGATTGGTGCCGGCGACATCTTTGTAGGTGTTATCGATCTTATCGAAATGAAAGCGATTATGTATCGTGAAGATTCTTTGGGTAAAGAATTTGATATTATCGAAATCCCAAAAGATCTTGTTGAGATTGCTCAAAAATATAGAACTGAAATGTTGGAAGCAGTGTCTGATGTTAATGACACACTTCTTGAAAAATATCTTGAGGGTGAAGAAATCTCGGTTGCCGAGGTTAAAGAAACTCTAAGAAAAGCAACTATTGCAAATGTTATTATCCCTGTATTGTGTGGAGCATCATTTAAGAACAAGGGTATTCAGATGTTGCTTGATGCAACTATCGATTTCCTTCCTTCACCGGCAGATGCCGAATTTATTGAAGCTCACCATATCGGAATAAACGATCAGGTAACGAGAAAAACATCAGACGATGAGAAATTTACTGCTTTGGCGTTCAAAATAATGAACGATCCATTTGTAGGAAAGCTCACTTTCTTTAGAGTTTACACCGGTAAGCTTGATGCAGGTTCTTATGTTTATAACTCGGTATCCGGGAAAAAAGAGAGAATCAGCCGTTTATTGGAAATGCACGCCAACCATCGTGAAGAAGTTCCCGGTGTAAGAGCCGGCGACATTGGTGCAGCAGTTGGACTTAAATTTACAAGAACCGGGGATACACTTTGTAACGAAGATGATCCTGTGGTTATGGAAAGAATGGTATTCCCGGAGCCTGTTATTCAGATCGCGATTGAACCTAAAACAAAAGCTGATCAAGACAGACTTTCCGAGTCACTTTCCAAACTTGCAGATGAAGATCCAACATTTAGAGTACATGTTGACGAAGAAACTCTTCAGACCATTATTGCAGGGATGGGTGAACTTCACCTTGAAATAATTGTTGATCGTCTGAGAAGAGAATTTAAAGTTGATGCAAATGTGGGTAAACCTCAGGTTGCATACAGAGAAACCATTACAGAAGCTGTAGAAGCTGAAGGTAAATTTGTTAAACAATCGGGTGGTAGAGGTAAATTCGGTCATGTATGGCTTGAAGTTTCACCAAACGAACCCGGAAAAGGCTTCGAATTTATCAATGGAATCATTGGTGGTGTGGTACCAAAGGAATATATTCCGGCAGTATCTGCAGGTGTTCAGGAAGCAATGCGTAATGGTGTTGTTGCCGGATATCCAATGGTAGATATTAAGGTAAAATTGATCGATGGATCGTATCACGATGTAGATTCAGATGAAATATCATTCAAAGTTGCCGGTTCGATGGGCTTCCAGAATGCTGCGAAGAAAGCAAAACCGGTTATCTTAGAGCCAATAGTTGCAGTTGAGGTTATATCTCCTGATGAATATTTAGGTGATGTAATGGGTGACTTGAACTCAAGAAGGGGAAGAATCGAAGGATTCTCTGCCAGAAAAGATGCTCAAGTAATTAAAGCCAAAGTTCCTCTTTCTGAAATGTTCGGCTACGCAACCGTATTGAGATCGATGACTCAAGGACGCGCAATATACTCGATGCAGTTCTCGCACTATTCCGATGTGCCGAAATCAATCGCTGAAGAGATATCGGAAAAATCAACCGGTAGACGCTCAGCTTCAACTGTCTGATAATTAAACCAAGCAGAAATATTAATAGGAGATAAGCAGATGGCCAAAGAAAAATTTGACAGGTCTAAACCGCATGTCAACATTGGAACCATCGGTCATGTTGACCACGGAAAAACAACTTTGACAGCAGCCATTACAATGGCATTAGCTAACAAAGGGTTATCGCAAGTTAGATCATTCGACTCGATCGATAACGCACCAGAAGAAAAAGCAAGAGGAATAACAATTGCTACCGCTCACGTGGAATATTCCACTGAGAACAGACACTACGCACATGTTGACTGTCCTGGTCACGCCGATTATGTAAAAAACATGATCACTGGTGCTGCTCAGATGGATGGTGCCATCCTCGTAGTTGCTGCAACTGACGGACCGATGCCACAGACAAGAGAGCATATCCTGCTCGCTAAACAGGTTGGTGTTCCCCGTATAGTAGTATTCCTCAATAAAGTTGACATGATGGATGATCCTGAACTTATCGAACTCGTTGAGATGGAGCTCAGAGAACTTCTTTCGAAAAACGAATTTGATGGCGACAATATTCCGATCGTAAAAGGATCAGCACTTCACGCACTCGAAGCAGGCTCAAGCCAGGCACCGGTTGAAGACGAAAGATACAACTGTATCTGGGAACTCATGGCTGCAGTGGATGAATATATCCTTCTTCCTGAAAGAAGTGTTGACAAACCTTTCTTGATGCCGGTAGAGGACGTTTTCTCGATCACAGGTCGTGGAACCGTTGCTACAGGTAGAGTTGAAAGAGGCGAAATTGAACTTGGAAAAGAAGTTGAACTCGTTGGTCTCGGACAGCACAAGAAAACAGTAATTACCGGTATCGAAATGTTCAGAAAAGAGCTTGATAAAGCTCAGGCTGGTGATAACGCCGGTATTCTGATGCGTGGTGTTGGTAAAGATGAAATTGAAAGAGGAATGGTACTTGCCAAACCGGGTTCAATTACACCACATACTGATTTTGAGTGCCAGGTTTACGTTCTTTCAAAAGAAGAAGGTGGCCGTCACAAACCATTCTCAAATGGTTACAGACCTCAGTTCTATTTCAGAACAACTGACGTTACCGGTGTTGTTTCACTTGAAAATGCTGAAGACATCGTTATGCCTGGTGACAACAGAAAAATGATTGTTAATTTGATCTCTGAGATCGCTATGGAAGAAGGCCTCCGCTTCGCTATCCGTGAGGGTGGTAGAACAGTTGGTGCCGGAACCGTAACCAAGATCATCAAATAAGAGAATCTTTATAGACCCACAAAAAGGGAGTAAACTCTCCCTTTTTGTGTCTTAAAAACGAGGAAAAAACAAAGTGGCCGGGAAGAAAATTAGAATTAAGTTAAAATCTTACGATCATATACTTATCGATAAATCGACCGAAAAAATTATAAAGACAGTAAAAAGTACTGGCGCATCCGTGTCAGGTCCTATTCCACTGCCTACACGTAAGACCATATACACAGTATTGAGATCACCTCATGTCGATAAAAAGTCGCGTGAGCAGTTTGAGACCCGTACTCACAAAAGGATAATTGATATCCATAATTCAAGCGCAAAAACAATCGATTCTTTAGGTAAACTAGATATCCCTGCCGGAGTTGACATAGAGATTAAACTCTAAGGGATGGCGGAGAATATATGTTAGGAATACTTGGTAAAAAAATTGGAATGTCTGCTATTTTCGATGAAAATGGTGTCAGGATCCCTGTAACCATTATTGAAGCAGGCCCCTGTGTGATTGCAGCTGTAAAAAGTATTGAAACCGATGGTTACAATGCAATTCAGTTAGGCTATGGACAGGTAAGAGAGAAAAATTTGACCAAACCGGAAATAGGTCACTTCAAAAAGAATAACCTCACACCGGTAAGGCATTTGAGAGAATTCCGCGTAGATTCCGTGGCAGAATATAAAGTTGGTGATAACCTTGATTCAGGAATCTTTACGGTTGGCGAGAAAATAAAAGTCTCGGGCAAAAGTAAGGGTAAGGGCTTCCAGGGTGTTATGAAAAGACACGGTTTTGGTGGAGTTGGCGGAACAACGCATGGTCAGTCTGACAGATTAAGAGCTCCCGGTTCAATCGGGTCCTCATCCTATCCCTCAAGAGTTTTTCCGGGTATGAAAATGGCCGGTAGAATGGGGAACGACAATGTGTCGGTAAGAAATCTTCAGGTTATAAAGATCATTGCAGAGAAAAACATAATCTTAGTTAAGGGCGCTGTTCCGGGTGCCACAAATTCAATTGTAGAGTTATACAAAAAATAGTTCAGGTTAGAAATGTTAGTCGATGTTTATAAAACAGACGGTACAGTCTCCGGACAAGTCGAATTAAATGATACAGTGTTCGCTATCGAGCCAAATCATCATGTTCTTTATCTTGCTTCAAAAGTATATCTTGCTAATCAGAGACAAGGTACACATAAAAGTAAAGAGAGATCTGAAATAAGAGGCGGCGGTAAAAAGCCCTGGAGACAAAAAGGAAGAGGCGGAGCGCGTGCCGGTACTACCAGATCACCCCTTTGGGTGGGTGGAGGAAGAATCTTTGGTCCAAGACCAAGAGATTACCGCCTGAAAGTACCACGCAAAGTAGCCATGTTAGCCAAAAGGTCAGCTCTTTCCATGAAAGTTAGTGAAGAGAGATTGGTTGTAGTAGAGAACTTTAATTATGAAGTTCCAAAAACCAAAAACTTTATTGCCCTTTTGAATGCACTTAAGCTCGAAGGTAAAAAAGTGCTGATGCTTACAGCTTCACACGACGAAAATGTTTACAAATCCGGTAGAAATATCGACAGAGTAAAAGTTCTTAGTGTAAACAGCGTATCTACCTACGATATATTGAATAGCCAGATACTGCTGCTTCAACACGGAGCCGTAGAATATTTTAACAATACTTATGTTAGAGAAAAGGTAGCGGCTGAGTAAATGAAAGAAGTATTAATAAAGCCTCTTTACACCGAAAAAAGTGTGAAGATGATAGGCGAACATAAATATGGTTTTGAAGTTAGTTGGACTGCCAATAAGATCGAAATCGCACAGGCAATTGAGAAAAAATTCGGTGTAAATGTTGTATCTGTTAACACTGTTAAATACAGTGGTAAGATCAAATCATCGTTCAGAAAAACTGGACGGTTTACCGGAAAAACACCTCGGTTCAAGAAGGCCTATGTTTCTTTAAAGCAAGGCGAAAAAATTGAATTATTTGAACAAGCATAGTAGCAGACCGGAGTTTCAGCAATGGCAATAAGAAAATATAAGCCCACTACACCCGGAACAAGATTTAGATCAGTTTCAGAATTTGTTGAGATCACTAAATCTACCCCGGAGAAGTCACTACTTCTTCCGTTGGATAAGTCGGGTGGCAGAAACAATCATGGCCGCATTACATCAAGACATAAAGGCGGCGGGCACAAGAGACAATACAGGATCATTGACTTTAAGCGTAATAAATTTGGTATTCCTGCTAAAGTATTCTCAATAGAATATGATCCAAACCGTACTTGTAGAATAGCACTGCTTCATTATGAAGATGGCGAGAAAAGATACATACTTGCTCCTGCCGGAATCAAAGTTGGACAGAAGGTTACTTCAGGTTCAGGTTCAGAAATTAAAGTTGGCAATGCTTTGCCACTTAAGGAAATCCCTGTTGGCAGTTTTATTCACAATGTTGAATTAAAACCCGGCAAAGGTGGACAGCTTGCAAGAAGCGCCGGAGCCTCAATACAGCTCGTAGCGAGAGAAAAAGATATGGCTACTCTAAAACTCCCTTCCGGTGAGGTTAGAATAGTAAGAGTTGAATGCATGGCTACCTACGGTGTAGTTGGTAATGCAGATCACGAAAATATCAGTCTTGGAAAAGCCGGTCGTAACAGATGGCTTGGAAGAAGACCTCTCAGCAGAGGTGTTGCAAAGAACCCGGTGGATCACCCTATGGGTGGTGGTGAAGGTAAAACTTCCGGTGGCGGGCATCCTGTTTCGCCATGGGGTCAGGCTGCGAAGGGTCTCAAAACCCGTAAGCGGAAGAATCCTTCTAATAAGTATATTGTTAAACGCAGAAAGTAGTAGAGAGTAAGTATGCCAAGAAGTATTAAAAAAGGCCCATTTATTCACTATAAGCTATTGAAAAAAGTACAGCAACTTAATGAACAAGGCCAGAAGAAGATTATCAAAACCTGGTCGAGAGCTTCGATGATCACACCCGATTTTATCGGTCATACTGTTGCAGTTCACAACGGTAACAAGATGATCCCTGTATATGTAACTGAAAACATGATTGGACACAAATTCGGTGAATTTGCCCCAACCAGAATTTTTAGAGGTCATCCGGGAACCAAAGCTGAAAAAGCCTCAAGAGCTAGATAGGACGAAAGAAAATGGAAGCAAGAGCAACATATAGATTTATCCCATCCTCTCCGAGGAAAATGAGACTGGTCGTGGATCTCGTAAGAGGTATGAACGCAGTTAAAGCAATGGAATCATTACAGTTTCAGCCAAAACATGCATCCAACGATGCGTTGAAGGTTATAAAGTCAGCTGTATCAAATCTGATTAACAACAACGAAGAATCCAGAATTCAGCCCGAAGAAGTTTTCATAAAAGAAATTTTTGTGAACAACGGTCCTTCAATGAAGAGAGTACTTCCTGCACCGATGGGACGAGCTTACAGAGTAAGAAAAAGAATGTGCCATCTTACAGTTATAGTATCAACTTTAATTAAAAAAGGACAGGAGGAATAAATTGGGTCAGAAAACGCATCCAATTGGAATCAGAGTTGGAATTATCAGAGGTTGGGAATCAAATTGGTTCGAGAAGAAAAGCTACTCAACCAAACTCAAAGAAGATGATCAGTTAAGAGGATATATTAGAAAAAGACTCAAATCAGCGTCTATTTCCAGAATAATAATTGACAGAACTTCAAAGAATGTTATAGTAACCATACACACCGCCAAGCCGGGACTGGTTATTGGCAAGAGTGGCTCTGAAATTCAGAAACTTGAAGAAGAACTGAAACAGATTTCCAACAAAGAAGTAAAAGTTCAAGTATCCGAAATCAAAAAACCTGAGTTAGATGCTTATCTGGTGTCAGAAAATGTCGCCCGTCAGCTCGAAGGCAGGATATCGTTTAGAAGAGCAATGAAAACCTCTCTGGCTTCAAGTATGAAAGCCGGTGCTGAAGGAATCAAGATCATGTGTGCGGGCCGTCTTGGCGGTGCAGAGATGGCGAGAACCGAACAGTATAAAGAAGGTAGAACCCCTCTTCATACACTAAGATCGGATATTGACTACGCTAATGGCAGAGCCGAGACCATTTATGGTTCTATCGGAATAAAAGTATGGATCTGCCGTGGTGAGATTTTAGGTAAAAGAGTTTCAGACTAAAATTCGGAGAATGTTGTCATGTTAATGCCAAAAAGAGTAAAGTTTAGAAGAGCCCAAAGGGGACGAATGACCGGCAAAGCCTATCGCGGCTCCTCGGTTGCATTCGGTGATTTTGGTCTGAAAGCCCTGGAACCGCACTGGATAACCAGCCGCCAGATAGAGGCATGTCGTATCACTCTTTCAAGAAAAATGAAAAGAGATGGTAAGGTTTGGATCAGA
Source organism: Ignavibacteriales bacterium (assembly GCA_016707285.1). Taxonomy (GTDB): domain Bacteria; phylum Bacteroidota; class Ignavibacteria; order Ignavibacteriales; family Ignavibacteriaceae; genus UTCHB3. Next base: position 972,208 of record JADJIA010000001.1, on the reverse strand, counting down.
ATATTCCCTGATAAACCGGTCTCAAAAAAGCCACTTGAAACCCGTATGGGTAAAGGTAAAGGCGCACCCGAGTTTTGGGTTGCCGTGGTTAAGCCGGGTAGAATTATGTTTGAAGTAGCCGGAGTTAGTGAAGAAGTTGCTCGTGAAGCTTTGAAGACTTGTTCGTATAAACTCCCTATACAAACCAAGGTCGTTTCAAGACCTGATTTTGAACAGGAGTAGAAGAATATGAAGATGAAAGAAATCAAAGAGCTTACAACTGAAGAGCTGAAAACAGCACTTGTAGAGAATTATGAAGCATTGACCAACTTGAAGTTCAGAAATGCTCTGAAACAAGAAGCCAATCCTGCTTCAATAAGAAATACGAGAAAAACTATTGCGCGCCTTCTGACTGTTCAGAAAGAACGCGAAATTAAAACTCAAAATAATTAAACGACAAGAGCTTAAGAGATAATGGAAAGAAATAATAGAAAAACCAGAATCGGAAAAGTTGTCAGCAACAAGATGGACAAATCAATTGTTGTTGCAATCGAGAGAAGAGTTGCTCATCCGATCTACAAAAAGTACTACAAAAGTACTACCAAACTGATGGCGCACGACGATAACAACGGTTGCCAGATTGGTGACATCGTCAAAATAATGGAAACACGCCCTCTCAGCAAAAATAAAAGATGGCGTTTAGTTGAAACTTTGATCAAAGCAAAGTAGTTTTTACCGGAGAAAAAAATGATTCAGGAAGAAACAAGTTTAGTCGCTGCCGATAACTCGGGCGCTAAGAGATTAAAATGTATTAGAGTGCTCGGTGGCAGCAACAGAAGATATGCCAGCGTAGGCGACTTGATAGTTGTTTCCGTTAAGGCTGCTATTCCAAATGCCGGCGTTAAAAAAGGTGATGTCTCTAAAGCCGTTATCGTACGCACTAAAAAAGAAGTCAGAAGAAAAGATGGCTCTTATATCAGATTTGATGAAAATGCAGCTGTACTTCTAAACAACCAGGGCGAGCCCAAAGGTACCCGTATCTTCGGACCCGTTGCAAGAGAACTTAGAGAGAGAAATTATATGAAAATAGTTTCTTTAGCACCAGAAGTATTGTAGAGGATAAAATGGATAGAATTAATCTTAGAAAAAACGATAAAGTTAAAGTTATTGCCGGCAACGATAATGGTGCAACCGGTAGAATACTTAAAATATTTAAGAAAACCAATCGTGTGATCGTTGAGGGTGTGAACCTGAGAAAAAGACACACAAAACCTAATCAGGCGAATCCGCAGGGTGGCATTATTGAAAAAGAAGCCCCTATACATGTGTCGAATGTAATGATCATTGATGCAAAAACGGGTGAACCTTCAAGATTGGGCGGTAAACTGATAGTGGATGAAAAGACCGGTAAAGAGAAAGTAGTCCGCATCAGTGTTAAAAGCGGTGAAATGATATAAAAAAGGACTAAGGTTTCATAAAATGGCAGAAAAAACAAAACAAAAACCTGAAGTTAAAGAGAAAAAGGCCGCAAAGGAAACTGCTGAACCGGCAGTAAAGATCCCATGTCGTCTTTTTGATTTTTACAAAAAAGATGTGATGCCTGCGCTCACTGAGAAGTTTCAGTACTCAAATGTCATGCAGGTTCCAAGACTTAAAAAAATAGTTGTTAATATGGGTGTTGGTGATGCAATTGCTGATCCCAAGATCATGGACGAAGCTGTAAAAAATCTTGAAGCTTTTACCGGTCAAAAAGCAACTATCAGAAAAGCCAAAAAAGCTATTTCGAATTTTAAGCTTAGAGAAGGTATGAATGTTGGGGTAAAAGTTACCTTAAGAAGAGACAGAATGTATGAGTTCTTCGACAGACTCGTGAATGTTGCTCTACCGAGAGTAAGAGATTTTAAGGGACTGTCAGACAAATCATTCGATGGAAGAGGCAACTTCACCTTTGGTGTCAAAGAACAAATTATCTTCCCTGAAATTGATGTTGATAAAGTAACACGCGTTTTGGGAATGGACATTACAATAGTAACAGATGCTAAAACCGACGCCGAGGCTTTTGAATTATTGGCAGCGTTTGGATTCCCATTCAGAAAAAAAGGTAACTAACAGTTAAACCGAGGTTTTATTAATGGCAAGAAAAAGTCTGATAGCCAGACAAGCAAAAAGAGAAAAATTATACGATCAGTATAAAAAACTTAGAGAAGAACTTAAAGCAGCCGGCGATTACGAGGCTCTTCAAAAACTTCCAAAAAATTCTTCTTCAGTGCGTTTACACAACAGGTGTATGATGACCGGAAGAGCAAGAAGTTACTATAGAAAATTTGGAGTTTCCAGATTGGTCTTTAGAGAAAAAGCTTTGCGCGGTGAAATACCCGGCATAAAAAAATCAAGTTGGTAAAAGGAGATTCTTAAAAATGACAATGTCTGACCCTATAGCCGATTTCTTAACCAGATTAAGAAACGCAATAAAGGCTAACAAGAGAAGAGTTGAGATTCCTTCATCGAATATGAAAGTAGCTATCGCCGGGCTATTAAAGAAATATGGCTATATCTACGATTTTGAAGTAATTCCTGACAATAAACAGAATGTTTTAAGAGTTCTCTTAAGATATTCACAAGGTAAACCTGCCATTAAAGGCTTAAAAAAGGTTAGTACTCCCGGTCTCCGTGTTTACAAACCGGTTGAAGAGCTTCCAAGAGTATTAAATGGTTACGGAATAGCAATTTTATCCACTTCCAGTGGAATAATGACAGATAAGCAGGCAAAACGCGCTAATATTGGCGGCGAAGTTCTCTGCTATATTTGGTAATATCATAAACGGAGCAATAAAGTGTCACGAATAGGTAAAAAACCGGTAGAAATACCAGCAGAAGTTACTGTTACCCTCGATGGTAACACCGTAACTGTTAAAGGGCCGAAAGGGCAGCTTACAAGATCTTTCAGAGATGCTGTCGAAATCAAGCATGAGAATGACACTCTGGTTGTAACCAGAAAAGATGATCAGAAAGAAAGCAGAGCCCTTCACGGATTGTCCAGATCACTCCTTCAGAACATGGTTACGGGTGTGAGTACTGGTTATTCAAAAACATTGGACATTGTTGGAGTTGGTTACAAAGTTGAAGCCAGAGATGAGAATTTGCTTCTTTCCCTTGGTTATTCGCACCCAATTTACTTCATGCCACCCGATAATATCAAGTTGCAGGTTAATACCCCTACCCAGATAGTTATAAGCGGTTTCGATAAAGAAGCTGTGGGTTTGGTTGCCGCAAAAATTAGATCACTTAAGAAACCGGAACCTTACAAAGGCAAAGGTATTAAGTACTCAGATGAAACATTAAGAAGGAAAGCCGGAAAAACAGCCGGTAAGAAATAATCGGAGTTGAAGTAATGAGTAAAAAAGATTCAAAATTAAAAATAAAAGCGAAAATCAGAGCCAAGATATTTGGAACTGTTGACAGACCGAGACTTACAGTTACCCGTAGTCTTAATCAGATTTACGCACAATTGATAGACGACAACGCCAGTGCAACATTGGTCGCCGCTTCTTCTCTTACCAAAGAGTTGCAAGAAGACTTAAAAAACGCCAAAGGGAAAACTGCCAAATCAAAAGTGGTTGGCATTCACCTCGCTAAAATGGCACAAGCAAAGGATATCTCATCCATCGTATTCGACAGAAATGGTTATAAATACCATGGTCGTGTAAAAGCTTTAGCTGATGGTTTGAGAGAGGGTGGTTTACAATTCTAAACAATTGCCGAGTCGTCTAACGGCAGGACAGCGGCCTTTGAAGCCGTATGTGGAGGTTCGAGTCCTCCCTCGGCAGCTGAGATAATTAGAGAAACGGAGAATAAAATTTGAAGAGCAATAGAAACAGCAATAACGACGGTTTCAAAGAAAAAGTTGTTCATATTAACCGCGTTGCTAAAGTGGTTAAAGGTGGTAGAAGGTTCGGTTTCAATGCTATCGTAGTGGTAGGAAACGGAAGCGGCCTTGTAGGTATCGGACTTGGGAAAGCCAACGAAGTTACCGATGCCATTCAGAAAGGTATTGATGATGCAAGAAAGAACATGAAACAGGTTCTTATTGGTTCACATACCCTTCCACATGCAATAATTGGTAAATATGGTGCAGGCAAAGTGATGTTAAAACCGGCAACACCGGGAACAGGCCTTATAGCAGGTGGCGGAGTGCGTGCAGTGCTTGAAGCAGCCGGTGTTCAGGATGTATTAACAAAATCACTCGGTTCCAGTAATCCCCATAATCAGGTAAAAGCAACTTTAGCAGGTTTGCTTGCTTTAAGAAGCGCAAAGGAAATTGCAAACTTAAGAGGACTTTCTGTTAAAGAAATGTTTACCTTATAGTTCGGAGATAAAATGAAATTAAAAATAACTCAAACAAAAAGTGTTATCGACAGACCCAAAGATCAGAAAGCTACTATTGAGGCTCTTGGGCTGAGCAGACCTAACAGATCTGTAGAACATAACGACACACCTCAGATCAGAGGAATGATAAGAAAAGTAGCACATCTTGTAAAAGTTGAAGAAATTCAGGACTAAAAAAAAATGAGTTACCTTAGCAATTTGAAGCCTGCAAAAGGCGCAGTAAAGAAAAGAAAAAGAGTTGCCCGTGGCCCGGGATCGGGACATGGAAAAACTGCTACCAGAGGTTCTAACGGACAGATGTCGCGTTCGGGTGCCAATCACAGAGCATGGTTTGAAGGTGGTCAGATGCCAATTCAGCGCCGTGTTCCAAAATTTGGATTCACTCCGCCTTTCAAGATATATTATCAGGCAGTCAACTTATATGATATTCAAAAATTGGTTGATGCCGGAGTATTATCCGAGAATACAGTAACCACTGAATCACTTCTGCTTGCAGGAGTAATTTCTACTGCAAACCGCCCTTACAAGATTCTTGGTACAGGTGATCTTACAGCAGCAGTTACCGTTAATGCACATCAATTTAGTAAATCGGCAACTGAAAAAATAGAAGCTGCCGGCGGCAAAGTAGTAACAATTTAAACTGAGTATCAATGCAGCGTTTTATCGAAGTTATCAAAAACATATTCAAGATCGAGGAACTTAGAAAGAGAGTTCTATACACTCTTTCGATACTGTTGATCGTAAGGATTGGTGCTCACATAGCGCTTCCGGGTGTCGATAGTGAAATTCTGAAACAGGCAATGGCTCAGCAGAGCAGTGATACCTTGTTTGGTCTTTATGATCTCTTTGTGGGGGGTGCGTTTCAAAATGCAGCCATCTTTGCACTGGGTATAATGCCATATATTTCAGCCTCGATTATTCTCCAGTTGGGAGCAGCAGTTCTTCCTTCCATTCAGAAACTTCAACAAGAAGGTGAAGAAGGAAGAAAAAAGATCAATCAGATGACCCGTGTTGGAACAGTTATTATCGCAGGTTTACAAGCCTGGGGAACTGCTTTCACATTAAACAGCAGATCTGTTGACGGAACAAGTATTATCTCCTCAGGAGTTGATCCTACTGTTTGGCTGATCCAGTCTGTTTTGATTCTTACTGCCGGTACAATTTTCATGATGTGGATGGGTGAACAAATCACCGAGCGCGGAATTGGAAATGGTATTTCTCTAATTATCTTTATCGGAATTATTGACAGATTGCCTTATGCCTTTTTGGCTGAATATCAGTCGGTTCAAGCAGGTGGAAATCTTATAATCTCTCTTATTCTCATAATCTTCCTGGTGTTTGTTATTGCCGCTGTAATTCTTATTACACAGGGAACACGCAGAATACCCGTTGAATATGCGAAGAGAGTGGTTGGAAGAAAAGTTTATGGTGGAGTTACACAGTATATCCCTCTCAGGGTGAATACTGCAGGTGTAATGCCTATCATATTTGCACAGGCAATAATGTTTATCCCTAATACATTGTTATCGTTTTTCCCCGATAGTGAATTTATTCAATCGATTGCGGGTTACTTTAATTATACATCTTTTGTATATTCATTCTTTTACGCGATAATTATCATATTCTTCACCTATTTTTATACTGCGATAGCTTTTAATCCAAAAGAGGTTGCGGATAATATGAAAAGACAGGGCGGTTTTATTCCGGGTATCAGACCGGGAAAACATACTGCAGAGTTTATTGATAACATTCTGACCAAGATAACCTTGCCCGGATCTATCTTCCTCGCATTAGTTGCCATCTTGCCTGCTTTTGTATCGAGATTTAATATCGCCCCAACTTTTGCTCAGTTTTATGGCGGAACAAGCCTTCTGATCATGGTTGGTGTGGCTCTTGATACCATGCAGCAGATTAACTCAATGATGGTGATGAGACACTACGATGGATTTATGAAGGGTGGAAAATTAGTGAGAAGAAGATCGTACTAAAAAAATGATCTATATTAAAAACGCCAAAGAGATCGACGCGATACGCGAGAGTTGCAAAATTGTAGCTGAGACCTTGAACCTGGTGAAAAAAGAGATAAGAACAGGGATAACAACAGAAGACTTGGATAAGCTGGCTGAAGACCATATCAGAAGCCGCGGGGGTATTCCTGCATTTAAGGGATACCGTCAGGTGGGAACACCTCCTTTTCCGGGAACGCTTTGCATTTCTATTAACGACATTGTTGTTCATGGAATTCCGGGAAGCAGAACGGTTATGGATGGAGATTTGGTTTCACTCGATTGCGGGGTAAAGAAAAACGGCTATTACGGTGATGCAGCTCTTAGTGTTTACAGCGGAAACGATGAAAATATTAAGAAGCTCATGGAAGTAACCGAAAAATCTCTTTATCTGGGAATTGAGCAGGCTGTCGAAGGCAATCGCGTCCACGATATTTCGTACGCAGTCCAAAAGTATGTAGAATCCAACGGATTTTCCGTAGTCAGGGCTTTATGTGGTCATGGTGTTGGAAAGTATTTGCACGAAGACCCTTCCATTCCAAATTATGGTGTGAAGGGAACAGGCAAAAAACTGAAAGACGGAATGACTCTGGCTATAGAACCAATGGTTAATATGGGAAAATTTGAGGTATATGAATTGAGCGACGGGTGGACAATTAAAACAATTGACGGTTTGCCATCAGCCCATTTTGAACATACTATATTAGTAAACGGACAAAAACCAGAAATATTAACCGTAGAATAAATGGCAAAACAAGGACCAATAAAAGTTGACGGAGTGATCACTGAAACTTTACCAAATGCAAGTTTTAAGGTGAAGTTAGACAATGGGCATGAGATCCTGGCACACATATCGGGTAAGATGCGGATGCATTTTATCAAGATATTGGTTGGTGATCGAGTTTCTATTGAGTTATCTCCGTATGATCTGACTAAAGGAAGAATAACTTACCGGTATAAATAACGGAGTAGATGATGAAAGTAAGAGCTTCAGTAAAAAAAATATGCGAGCATTGCAAAATTATAAAGAGGAAAGGTACCCTCAGAGTAATTTGCAAGAACCCTAAGCATAAACAGAGACAAGGATAGAAAATTTTTAAGGAGAAATTTAATTGGCACGTATAGCTGGTGTAGATTTACCAAAGAATAAGAAGGTTTATTACGGCCTCCAGTACATTTTCGGTATCGGACCGTCGATAGCAGCGGAAGTACTTGAAAAGGCAGCAATCGACCCTGATAGAAAAGTCGGTTCGCTGACTGAGGATGAAGTAGGAACTATAAGATCTGTCATTCAGGCGGATTTTAAAGTGGAAGGTGCGCTGCGCTCTGAAGTTCAGCTCAATATCAAACGCCTTATTGATATAGGAACATACCGTGGTTTGAGACACAGGAAAGGTCTTCCCGCAAGAGGACAAAGAACGAGAACAAACTCGCGTACGAGAAAAGGCAAGAGAAAAACTGTTGCCGGCAAGAAAAAAGCAGCCGCTAAGAAGTAATTGAAAATCGGAGGATTATTAATTGGCTAAAACTACCAAAAAAGTTAAAAAGAAACATGTAGTCGATGCGAACGGCATCGCTCATATAAAGGCTTCATTCAATAATGTGCTGGTAACACTTACTGATGTCTATGGGAACACCATATCATGGTCAACCGCAGGCAGAAACAGTTTTAAGGGTTCGCGCAAGAATACACCTTTTGCTGCTCAAGTGACGAGCGAGGCAGCCGCTAAAGAAGCCTATGATTTAGGCTTAAGAAGAATAGAAGTTAGAGTTAAAGGTCCCGGTGCAGGTAGAGAGTCTGCTATAAGAGCTTTGGTGAATGTTGGTTTTGAAATCACTTCCATTAAAGATATTACACCGATTCCACACAACGGCTGCAGGCCGCCAAAACGAAGAAGAGTTTAATTTTATTATTGGAGAGTTATTAAATGGCAAGATACACCGGTTCGGTTTGTAAATTGTGTAGAAGGGAAAAGCAGAAGCTCTTTCTAAAAGGGAGCAAATGCTTAACTGACAAGTGTCCGCTGGAGAAGAAAAATTATCCACCCGGGCAGCATGGTACATCCAGGAAATCGAAAGTCTCTGAATATGGTATTCAATTAAGAGAAAAGCAGAAAATCAAAAGAATTTATGGAGTTTTGGAAACCCAGTTTAGAAACCTCTTCGAAAAAGCTTCGAGACAGAAAGGTATCACTGGTACCAATATGCTTCAGCTTCTTGAGAGAAGGCTCGACAATGTGGTTTACAGATTAGGATTTGCTCCATCGCGTAAGGCAGCCCGTCAGTTGGTGAGTCATAGACACATCCTGATTAATGGTCATATCGTTGATATTCCATCTTATGTTCTGACAGCGGGCGATGTCATTAAAGTTAAAGATAAAAGCAAACAGTTGGATATCATCCACAATTCACTTAAGAGAGTAAAAGACAATCTTTATCCCTGGTTAACAGTTGACAAAGCGACCCTCAGTGGCACTTTTGTAAACATTCCTGAGAGAGAAGATATCCAACTTAATGTCAACGAACAATTCGTTGTCGAGTTGTACTCTAAATAACAATAAAGAAATTTTAGAGGTTTAAATGAGTGGATCATATCTAAAAATACCCGATGCTGTTATTTGTGAAGAATCATCATACAGCAATACTTTTGGCAAGTTTTACTTGCAGCCTCTCGAAAGAGGATACGGCGTAACAATAGGCAATTCTTTAAGAAGAATTCTTATATCGTCGCTTCCCGGAGCTGCATTTACAGCTGTAAAGTTTGGCTCTGTTCTTCATGAATTTAGCACCATCCCGGGTGTTGTAGAAGATGTAACTGAAATTATTCTCAACCTGAAACAAATCAGGTTGAAGCTCCTGAATAAAAAACCTGCAAAGATCGAGTTCACCATACAGGGACCAAAGATCGTAACTGCAGCAGATATTCAAAAATATACCGCTGATCTTGAAATTCTAAATCCTGATCTGCACATTGCTACTTTGCAGGAAAACGCCAAATTTGAAGTCGAACTTCGTGTCGGCAGAGGAAAAGGTTATGTTCCGGCAGTAGAGAATAAATCATCCGAGTACCCATTGGGCACAATTGCAATCGATTCGATCTATTCACCGATTCTGAATGCAACCTTTGAGATCGAAAATGTTCGTATTGGTGACAGAAATGATTATGAAAAATTGATCATCAATGTTTCAACCGACGGATCGATTACCCCGGATGACGCATTGACTCAAGCAGCTAAAATAATGAGAGATCACCTTCAGCTTTTTATCAATTTTGATATTGAGCAGGAAGAAAGCCATGAAGAAGTAAGGAAAGACTCCGAAAAGGAGAGGATCAAGAAAATACTTCTTACCAATGTGGATGATCTCGAGTTAAGTGTGCGTGCTCACAACTGTCTTAAGGCCGCAAACATCAAAAACATCTCTGACCTTGTTGCCAAAGATGAAGCTGAAATGCTCAAATTCAGAAACTTCGGCAGAAAGTCGCTTGCAGAGTTAATGGAAATCGTCGAAACTCTCGGTCTCGAATTTGGGATGAATATCGACGATTACTTAAAAGACGACAGCAGTTCAAACTAATCCGGATGAAGGTTTAAGAAATGAGACATCAAGTAAAAGGTAGAAAACTTAGTAGAACCCACAGCCACAGAAGTGCGTTGTTGAAGAACCTGGCTTCTGCTCTCTTCTTACACAAGAGAATTGAGACCACACTGGCAAAAGCGAAAGAGTTAAGAACATTCGCTGAACCCCTTATTACAAGAGCCCGCAGGGGTACACTCCACGATCAAAGAGTTGTGATGAGTGTTCTTCGTAACAAGGAAGCTGCTAAAGAGCTCTTCAGAAATGTAGTTTCAACTGTAGGTGACCGAAAAGGTGGCTATACAAGAATCGTAAGAACAGCAGTTAGATTGGGTGATGCCGCTCAGATGGCAATCATCGAATTGGTTGACTACAACGAAGCTGCAAATATGGCTGCTCAGCAGAGACATGAAGCGCGTGAAGCTGCAGCCCAAAACAAAAAAGAAAAAGACGCAGAAAAAGCCTCTTCGGAGTCTTAGACTAATTATACAGTATTATATAAGAGTAATCCGGGTTCGGATTACTCTTTTTTTATATGTTTGAAACAGTACACTTCACCGGATCTTATAACGAACTTTCCTCCCTAAAAGAGAGGCTTCCCGAAGTTGTGATCGCAGGCAGGTCGAATTCCGGCAAGTCTTCTTTTATCAATCATATAACCGGTAAGCAAGGGATAGCCCGTGTGAGTTCAACTCCCGGAAAGACCCAGGCGCTAAACTATATAAAGATAGATAATTCATTTTTCTTTGTTGATCTCCCTGGTTATGGCTACGCAAGAGTTAGCAAAACCGAAAGAGAACGATGGGGAAGATTTATCAGGAAATATTTTGCGTCATCCGAACATATCAAATTGATCGTGCATCTGGTTGACAGTCGTGTAACAAATAGTGAACACGATTTGGAGTTTCACAATTTTTGTGTTGAACTTGGAGCAGCTTACATCATCCTGATGACCAAAACTGATAAGTTAAATCAGAGTGAGATGAGTAAGGCGATGAAACAGATTGAAGAGAAATACCCTGAGATGAAAACAGGAGTCAACATTTTCCCATACACTGTGAAGTCGGGAAAATTCAAAAAAAATGTAATTTCAGCAATAAAAAGTCACTTGGATAAAGAAAAATTATCTTTAATTTGATTATTTGATAATTCAAGACTATTTTTGGGATTTAAAGAGTTATTAACTTCACATGAAGAACAAACCTCAAACCAAATATATCCTCATTGGTCTGGCTCCGGTAATCTTTGCATTACTATTCCTGATCGGCGACACAGTTACGCGAATAGTAATTGGTGTTATCCTCTTGATCAATATTCTGTTGTTGATAATGATCATAAAGAAGGAAAAAGATCAGAAAGGTTTTGAAGAGATACTCACCAAACCTCCCGTTCGGGAAGACGAACACGACCTGTTCGATAGCGGAGCTGTGGTCGTAAAGGGAGTTTACCGCCCACCCGCTGAAGAGCCACCCGTTGTAAAGTTTGCGCAAACTGTGTCAGAAGTTAAAGATTCATCCAAAAGGACAAATGTAATAACTCTCAGCACAGATGACAACACCGGAATAAGCGACAGATATCTCGAAATTACAAATGAATCTGCCCCAAAGATTGAAAACAACAAAGCCACAATCAGCTTTTTTCTTGATAAGACTATCCGTCTGATTAAGGAACATTTGTTTGCGCACAGCGCAGTTTTCTATTGGGTGAATCCGGCGGCACAAAAACTTACGCCGGCAGCTTATCTTGCAGGTGTTCATGATTTTAAAGCCATGGCGATTCCAATAGGTTCAGATCTGTTAAGTCAGGTTGTGAATTCTGAAAGACCGGTTTGTATTACCTCAATTAAGGGTGATGAAGAAGCAGGCCTTATTAAATATTACAATGATGTGCATGGTATCAAAAGTTTTGCGGCAGTGCCGGTATTTTACGATAAAAAAGTAATTGCGGTATTGGCAGTGGATTCGAAAGATGAGGAAGAGTTTGGCTCTGAGACACTTTTTACACTGGGGAAATATGTAAGGTTGATCACTCATGTTCTTTCGATAGTTCAGACCGGTTTTCTTGAAGGTTTGGCAGAAAAAAGATTAAAAGTGATGAACAATATTGTTGATCAACTCCTGTTATCAAGTTCAGTTGAAGACATTCTCGGAGTTTTCGAACAGCGATTGCGTGAATTGATCCCGGCAAAGGTTGTCAGTTTTTTAGAGTATGACAGTTATTCCAAGTCATTAAAAGTATTACGGGTCTTTAAGACCGATGAAGATTATTACATTCCCGAGGGTTCTGATGTCGAGATATCAAACACTCTTGCAGGCACTCAGCTCTCTAATCCGGGACCACTTTATTACAAAAATCTTGCAGAAGAAGACCTTCCAAGATATCTGTCAACCGAACAAAGACCTGAAAAAGGTTCCTTTTTTACGGTGCCATTATATATCAACAGTCAACTTCTGGGGATGCTCTGTTTTGAATCTCCTGAGAACAATGCTTTTTCCACTGCTGAAATCAGATTTGTGGCACGGCTAAATTCGCTGGTGTCTTATGTTTTTTATAATTACTCATTACAATTGATAATAAAAGAACAGGTAAGTAACGATCCCGAAACCAAAACTCTAAATCGTAAATTTTATGAAGAGAGGGTTGAGGCGGAGTTATTTAAACTGAAAGCAAACAATTTGCATGGTTCAATGATCCTTACCGCTATTGATAAATTTCCGGAGCAGATGGAATTGTTTGGTAATGAAATGACGATTAAACCTTATAAACTGTTGGCTGATTTTATCCGTCTCGAAACCAATCCATCGATGACAGTCGGGAAACTTGATAAAGATCTTTACGGAATATTTTTCTTTGGATCGGATGCAAGAGACACCTACATGTGGGCTGAGAGATTAAAAAACAAAGTTGCAAAACAATCCACTAATGCCATGGGCAACGGGAATGGTTTTACGATCTCGGTTGGATTAGCCCCTGCTGAGAACAAAAGCGATTATAAAGAATTGTTCCAGTCTGCATCCCTTGCGCTTCTAAAAGCTCAAGAGGGAACCGGCAGTAAAGTGGTTACCTCAACTTAGGAGATGCAAGATTAATAATTTCATTTTTATAGTACTCGATGGTTGTGGTATCGGTGAGTTACCCGATGCCTCAAATTATAACGACAACGGTAGCAACACACTCGTAAATACTGCAGAGAAACTGGGTGGATTAAAAATCCCAAATCTCCGTAAACTCGGACTTGGTAACATAGTGCCAATTCCGGGAGCATTGCCTGTTGGTGCTCCCAAAGCTGCCTTCGGGAAAATGTCTGAAGTATCGAAAGGGAAGGACTCAACTTCCGGGCACTGGGAGCTTGCCGGGATCATTTGCGAAAAAGACTTCGATTATTTTTATAATGGATTTCCACCCGAAATGATGGAGCAGTTTATGCTTCTGACGGGGTGCTCCGGATATCTGGGGAATAAAGCTGCTTCAGGTACAGAGATTATAAAAGAGCTCGGTGAGGAGCATATCAGAACAGGTTTCCCGATTGTTTATACTTCAGCTGACTCGGTCTTTCAGATTGCAGCACATGAGGAACACTTTGGGCTTGATCGTCTTTATGAGATTTGTGAAATCACTCGAGAAAAAATCCTGGAAAATTATTTTGTGGGAAGAGTGATCGCACGACCTTTTATTGGTGATTCGGCTGATAGCTTCAAACGCACAACAAACAGAAGAGATTATTCACTTGATCCTCCCGGCGAAACAGTTCTTGATCATCTGATGAAGAACGGTGTAAAAACCACAGGTATTGGAAAGATCGGCGATCTTTTTAATGAGAAGGGGTTATCGGAGGTGATTCATACAAAATCAAATTCTGAAGGATGTGTGGAAACACTTAAGGCGATAAAAGAGAATAAAAACAGTTTTATAATGACCAATCTTGTCGATTTTGATGTTTATTTTGGTCATCGTCTTGATCCTGAAGGATTTGGCAAGGCGTTGGAAGATTTTGATCTGTTCCTTCCGAAATTAATTGCGGCTATGGATGATTCAGATTGTCTGCTCCTTACAGCCGACCACGGAAACGACCCGACTGTCACCTCAACTGATCACACAAGGGAATATGTACCTGTTTTGTTGACGGGTAAAGGAGTTGATCCGGGGAGCATTGGTGTCAGGAGCACATTTGCTGATGCAGGGAAAACGGTTCTGGAATTTTTTGGAATAGATGCTCCCGTTGCCGGCAGAAGTTTCTATAAAAGGTAGCGAACCAAATCAGCCATTCTGCCGTCTAAGATAAATGGTGACTTTGATTTGATTGGAATTAAAATCGAACAAACTTTGTTAAAGTTTAATGCAACTGATGCATTTGTGAAGTCGAGGTTGAATTGATAATTGGAAAAGTAATTGGAACTGTTTGGTCCACAAAGAAAGATGAAAATCTTGTAGGAGCCAAGTTTCTTATAGTCCGTGAACTCGATCTTGAGTTAAAAGAAAAATCGAATTTTGTGATCGCTGTCGATAGTGTTGGCGCCGGTGAAGGGGAGGTTGTCCTTGTTGCAACCGGTAGTAGTGCGCGTCAAACAAATTTCACCAAAAACAAACCAATAGATGCAGTGGTGATGGCGATAATTGATAAACTTGATAAAACCGAATAACCAGAGTTGGCATGTTTCTGGCAAAAGTTATCGGTAATTTATGGGCAACTCGAAAATATGAATCGCTTGAAGGTTCATCATTCAGAATTATACAGCCCATAAATTCAAACCATCAGAACACCGGGAGTCCTCTCATTGCTGTTGATACAGTAGGTGCAGGCTCCGGGGAGATCGTGGTATATATTACTGCCAGCGAGGCTGTAATACCACTACCGGTCGATATGGCACCTGTTGATGCATCAATAGTAGCCATAGTGGATTCGTTATATACAGATAAGAATTTAAAGAATTGATTAATTTAAAAAGAGAGAGGTGGTATCGGTGAGAATTACGAAGCAATATACCAACCGTGAGAGTCAGTCGCTCGACAAATATCTTCAAGAGATTGGTAAAGTTGATTTGCTTACTCCTGAACAGGAAATAGAGCTTGCCATCCGGATAAAGGCGGGGGATCAACACGCCCTTGAAACACTTACCAAAGCCAATTTAAGATTTGTTGTGTCGGTTGCCAAACAATATCAGAATCAGGGTTTGTCACTTGGCGATTTGATAAATGAAGGAAACCTCGGTTTGATCAAAGCTGCAAGAAGATTTGATGAAACCAGAGGATTTAAGTTTATCTCCTATGCGGTGTGGTGGATTCGTCAATCAATACTTCAGGCATTGGCAGAACAATCAAGAATAGTGAGACTACCCTTAAACAGAGTGGGAGCACTTAACAAGATTACAAAAGCATACAGCCAGCTTGAGCAGGAATATGAGAGGGAGCCAAGAGCTTCTGAAATTGCTGCAGAAGTGGAAATGGATGTAAACGAAGTTGCCGATACACTCAAGATATCAGGAAGACATGTCTCTGTGGATGCGCCATTTGCTCAGGGTGAAGACAACAGACTTCTTGATGTACTTCAGAATGATCAACAACCACAACCCGACTACACCTTAATGTCGGAATCATTGAAAAAGGAAATTAGCAGGGCACTTTCGGCACTAACCGAAAGAGAAGCCGAAGTTATCAGGCTCTATTTTGGGCTTAATAAAGAACACTCGCTCACGCTTGAAGAGATTGGTGAGAAGTTTTCACTTACCCGTGAAAGAGTAAGACAGATAAAAGAGAAGGCAATTCGTCGACTCCAAAGAAATCCAAAAACAAAAAATTTAAAGGCATATCTTGGTTCTTAATAAGAAACTGCTGATATTTCTTACTGCAGCCGGCGGGGTACTTCTCCTCTCCGGCTGTTCGAGTTTAATGTCAGCTCCGGGAAGAGGAAAAGATGTGGAGGAGAACAAGCCTGGTGCACAGATAGTGGATGAGGCTCGTTTTCCTGCAGATACAGTCCCAACTCCTCCTGTAGTAACAAAAACAGAAGAAGAAACCGTCAGAATCCCCGACCAGACGGGGGGAGATGAAGACACAGAATTTTATGATCTTCCGGTAAATGAAACGATTTCGATGGAAGACATTATTATGGATAATGTTCAAAACCTTGACGAAAAGCAAAAAGCCAATCGCGACATTTTGATCATGAACATTATCAAGTATCTCGGCACTCCATATGTTTGGGGTGGAAATACCCGATCGGGACTCGATTGCTCAGGTTTTACAAAACTTGTTTTTACGGAAGCATTTGGTCTTTCGATGTATCGAACCGCACGCGATCAGTTTAATCAGGGAGAGGTTGTACCAACATTTAATGATCTCCGTTTTGGTGATTTGGTCTTTTTTGACACAAGACCTTCTGCCAGACCGGGTCATGTTGGAATCTATCTCGGCAATCGCCTCTTTGCACATGCCAGCACAAAGCAGGGTGTAATTGTGTCATCTTTCGACACCAAATATTACACTGATAAATATATGGGCGGGAGAAGATTTAAAAAATTGTTTGAAGAAGAATAGTTTTTTTAGGTATTAATTATTAACTATTAATTATTAATTGCATTTGCCTGAGCCGAGATTACTACTTTATTGGATTATAGAATAAAAAAAAGCCCGCGAATAACTTCACGGGCTTTTTTTATGTAGGAAATTAAAAAAATTAATACCTAATAATTAATATTTAATACCTGAAATTTATTTCCTCGCCATTTCGATCATCAGGTCAATTTCCTTCAACATCTCTTCGGTGTTGTCATTGAAGCCAACCGACTCAAATCTTATATTACCTCTTTTGTCGATGATAAATTTAGTCGGGATTCCTGATACCTCAAAAGCTGTAATCACTTTATCTTTGTCGTCGAGAAGTACTCTAAAAGGGTAGTTGTTCTTCGTAATGAAGTCAGCTGCATTTTTCTTTTTATCTTTTGCATTTTCCCATGCATTTACAAAAAGAAAAACCACATCTTTTTCTTTGGCATATTTTTCAACGGCAATTTTTAGTGTGGGGAATGAGGCGAGACAAGGCCCACACCAGGTAGCCCAGAAATCGAGTATGACAGTTTTTCCTCTGAGTTTGGAAAGAGTAACAGGTTGACCGTCAAGATCATTGAGGGTAAAGTCGCTTGCCGGGATATCAATCATGGCAGCTTTAAGCTTTTGAGTAAGCACCAGCTCACTCTTTTTTGAGAGATCGTCGAGTAATGATTTGAGCCCGTTGTCATTTCCATTTTCTGCGATATAATAGACAGAAATCAGACTGTCAATTTTGGGATTTGACTTGGCTTGACCTTTAAGATCTTTTGCAATTTCGAGTGCCTCTTTCCTTTTACCGGATTCTGCGAGTGCAGCCAGATATTCAGGAATCACTGAATCATCTTCCATTTTTGAAGCATCCACCGCCACTTTAAACATCTCAAGAGCTTCATTTTTTTTACCGAGTTTGTTATAAGCAAGTCCTCTTGTGTAAGCAATCATTGCGAGGTTGCTGTTTTGTTCTTCGAGATAAATTGATTCAGGAGTTGAAAGTGGTTTCTTTTTTAACTCTTTAATTTCAGAATTAACTTTATCGAGGGCAACTTTACTTATAAAAAGAGATAGATCAGGTTTGAGATCTTTTTCAGAGAGGTATTTTTTTGCTGAACGATTGTAAAAAACGGCACTTGGTTCAAGCCCGGAGGCGACAATTTCTTTTTCCACTTTTTGCCAATCGATATCCTTGGAAAAAGAATTCATATAACCATCGATTAAAACAGTTAATTCACGGGTGTTGGGGAAATCAACAGCAAACTTTTTAATCAGTTCTTTTTGTTTGGTAAGGTCTGTTTCTTTTCTTGTTTTTTGAAACCTGTCAAGTTTCACCAGACTGTTTTTAGGGAATTTTGAAGCGAGAACTTCCCGGTATTTATCTGCGGAGGCAACATCACGAAGAATCTCATGCCCTCTTACAAGCGCAACAAGATGAAATTCGTCAGGGTCGTTTTTTGAAGCGAATTCTGTCATATCCATCTTGATAAGGCTGTCTGCGATATCAGCTTTCACTCTTCTCAACAGGCTGATATAAACAGGGTAATATTGAACTTTTAGGGCGGGGTTTAAAACAAAGTCGTTGTTTATAAGTTTAAACAATTCGCTGTTTTTTAATCCGAGATCAACTATATAACCGTGATCCCGCAAAAATTCAACATAAGCAGCATCCGAACCCTTGATTTCATCTCCATTTTTTTCATAGAGTGGAATTCGAAAACCTCTTTTTTCGTTGTTCTCAAGGTTTTTATCACCTTTGAAGACGACAACCAAAGATCTGGTCGAGTTTTCGGTCTTAAATTTTGCTTTGTATGAGTTACCATCTTTGGTCATTTCAATTTCTTTAGCAATGGGCTCTTTTGAAGTATGTTCAAAAACGAGCAGCATAAGTTTTGCTTCTTTTGCAACCTGGCTTCCCGATGCATCAAAAGAAACGGTAATTTCTTCACCTGCGTAGGGTTTTGATGGTTCATAAGAAAAGTTTGAGGAAACCGGATTGTTTGTGGTACATGACAAAGTCAGCACAAAACTGAGAAGTGCAAGAAAAACAACGGGTTTAAATTTCATAGGATCTCCGAAAAAAATGATTTATAAAAATAATATTATGCGGTCGATTAATTGATGTCAAAAAGGGGTTGTTGATGTAAATTTGTGCAGTAAATTATTTTTTTTGCAAGAAATCCAAGCCCGACCCTCTTGAACCTCGAAACGCTTTTTCATAACGATATGGATGATGTCCCATTCACGGTGTTGGATGTGGAGACCACGGGAATGAATGCTCAACATGAGCGGATAATAGAATTTGCCGGCTTCCGTGTTGTTCGTGGTGAGATAGTGGATAGTTTCAGCAGCTTTTTTAATCCACATCGCCGACTTGATCCATTTATTACGATGTTAACCGGCATCAAAGATGAAGATTTGATTGATGCTCCCGTTTTTGATGCGATGGCTTCTAAATTGATGGATTTCCTTCAGGATAGCATTATCGTGGGACACAACATCCAGTTTGATGTAAAATTTCTTGCAAGTGAGTTTGTGAATGCGGGATATGAGGAGTTTAAACCGGTTACTTTTTGTACTCTCAGGGCAGCAAAAAGACTTTTCCCACAGCTAAAATCAAAAAGACTTGAGATGGTCAGAGATTATCTCGGGGTTGAGGCGGGCACCAACCACAGAGCATACTCCGATGCTCTTGCCACCGCCCGGATTTTTGTGAAAGTAAAAGAGAAATTGCAAAAAGAGTTTGCTCTTTCAATGTTGAAGGATATTCTTGGCTTTCAGTACATCCCTCCAAAAGACATTTCAAAAAAGTTTCCACAGACACTTGCACAGACAGGGTTTGAGATTCCGGCAATTCCTGATCTTCCGGGGAACTACTATTTCCTTGATGCAATCGGGAATATAATTTACATAGGGAAATCAAAATCACTTCGTAAAAGACTTTTTTCACATTTGACGGAAAATTCAGCAGGGAAGAGTAAACTCATTTTGGGAAATGCAACGACACTAAGATATGAGAGTACTTCAACCGAAGTAATGGCATTAGTGAAAGAAGCAGTCCTTATTAAGTTGACCAACCCCAAACACAATATTCAGCTAAAAAATTATGGCAATAAATATTTTGTTAAAGTTGGTATGGCAGACCGTTATCCCTCGCTTGAGTTAGTGAATCATTTTGATTTGGATGGTAACGACTATTTTGGGCTTTTTATATCGAGAAAGAAAGCTGAAGAAGTAGTGGAAATTGCTGAGAAATCGTTTAAGATCAGGAACTGCAACAATAAAGAATTTGCCAAGGGAAGAGCCTGTTTTATGGCTACTATCGACCGGTGTTTTGCCCCTTGCGAAAAGGAAGTCGATGATAAATATAATCTTGAGCTCGAAAAATTTTACGGTTTTATGGCAGGGGAGAAGAGTGAACTTCTTTCCTCACTGATAAAAAGGATGAGTGATTATTCTGCTGCATTAAAGTTTGAGCAGGCTGCCGAAATCAAAAAAACTGTTGATCTGGTATTGCAGCAGGTTCACAGGTCTTCACTGTTAAAAGAACCTGTAAACAAAGCTTGTGTTTTATTGTCAGTTTCAGGAAGCAGCGGCAGTTGTGACTATTTCCTTCTTATCAGGGGGAAAGTGTGTATCAAAAATTTTCCTGACAGTTTTCACGACAACTTTGAAGATACTCTGGATGATTATTTTGAAGGGAACGACCGTTTGGACAATTTTCCTACTGATGAAGATTACGAAAGGATGCGGATAATACTAAACTGGGCGGCATTAAACAGGGAAATGGTTAAAATCTTTTATTTGTCAGAATTCAAATCAAAAAAAGAATTATATCAGAGGGTTTCAAATCGTGGTTTCAGAGATGAAAGATACAAACCAATTGTCGGGGAGATTGACTTGAGTAAATTGAATTTAAATATTTGAATTGTATCTAATTTGAAGAGGTAAGGCTTTTTAGATTCCGATAGCCAGATCTGCTTACCGGTAATACCGTTCCGTCTTCAAGCAAAACTCCGTAGTTCCCGCCCTCATCAGTAATCACTTTATGGAGTGATTTAACATTGATGATAAACGACCTGTGAATTCTGATGAATTTTGAAGGGTTTAGTTTCTTCTCAAGATCCTTAATCGTCTGTTTTTTTAACAATTTTTTGGTTCCAACTCTGATTCCAACATAGTCATCCAATGCTTCAAAATATAAAATCTCATCAACCTTCAGGATAACAATATCACCTTTAACTTTAACCGGAATATTGTCGATCCAGGGAGAGGTTCCTTTCCTGAGATTTTCGATCATGGCAGAATATTCTTTTGTGAGTTCTTTCGAAGAGAGTCTCTCAAAAGCGCGATTAATTGCCGCAACAAATCGATCATATTCGACGGGTTTTAGAAGATAGTCAATCGCATTTTTTTCAAAAGCCTTCACTGCATATTCGTCGTAGGCAGTTACAAAAATTATAAGGGGTGGTTCATCAATCATCTCGAGCATTCCCAATCCTGTCACCCCCGGCATCTGAATATCGAGAAAAAGCAGTTGTGGTTCAAGGTCACTGATTTTTTGTAATGCGTCCAATCCATTTACTGCTTGACCCACTACCTCAACCATACCGGAGTCTTCACAATATTTATTGATCAGTCGCCTTGCGAGAGGTTCATCATCCACAATCAGGGCTCTAATTTTCATTTTTTCTCCAGGGGGATTGCCATACTTAATGAAAAAAGATTGTCATAATTTCTGATCGAGACGGTTGCTGATTTGTCATAGTGGAGCTTAAGTCGCTCTTTCACATTATTGATGCCAACACCAAGACCAACAGGGTTTTTGGGGTTTCCATTTTCAAGTGTATTGGTAACAGTAATCTGAAGATGGTCTTGTTCGACGGAGGTGGAAATAGTGATTGTCACCCTGTTCATCGCCGGTTGCACACCGTGTTTAATGGCATTTTCGATAACCGGAACAAGAATGAATGAAGGAATTTTAATAAGTTTGGACTCCTCCCGGATTAAAAAAAGCACTTCCATTTTTTCTTCAAATCTCACTTGTTCAATATCGAGATATCTTTTATGTTCTCTATTTCATCACAGAGTGGTATAAGCATCAGTTCTTTGTTTTCTAATGAAAGACGAATAAATTTTGCAAGTTTTTCGGTCATCACTGTTGAAAGCGTTGGGTCAATTTGTGTAAGGGCAGAAATCGAATTTAAGGTGTTAAAATGAAGTGGGGGTTAACCTGCAGTTTCAGGACATTCAGCTCGGCTTCGAGCAGTTGTCTTTTAAGAGATTCTTCATTTTTGATGCTTTCAATATTTTTAAAGTAAGCCTGAATCAGGTAGATAAAAGCAGTAAAAGTAAAATAGAGAATCAGACCAAAAAAGAATCTGGTGACAAGATTGGTCTTAAAAAAAGTCTGGTAAGCGGGGTCATTTATAAACACTTGAAAAAGAACGAGTTGAGTGGCGTTCACCCAGAATATTGATACAATTACGCCTGACATAAGGTGGATAACGATAAATTTAAGAAGGCCATCAAGTTCAAAATGGACAAAACGATAAAGTTGCAGAAGTCCGGTTGAAAATCCTGTCAGAAGCATTGTTGAAACGGTTGAATCGATAATTGCCTGGTAAACAGTAAGTCCCGCAGAATAGTGGAAATAGATTGTTGACACCCCAACGAGTGTGCTTAGCAGGATGATTATGTTGATGGCTTTTTTTGTCATTTGTCTTTTTTATAAATGACTTTGCCAATGCGATTAATTTGGTTGATGAGATCGGGCTTCAAGTGATATCTCGTATATATCAGTGGACATTCTGAATTTTCCTTTTTTTACATAAGTAATATATAACATCCTGTTTTATAAGAATGAGAGTAAACAAAAAAACCTCCGGAGATTTCTCGCCGGAGGTTTGATTAATAAAAAAAACTTAAACCAATGAACTAAAACACTTTCATTTCGCCGCCGCCAAAGAGGACGAGCCCCTGATGACAAGAGGTTTTGTTTTCATCAACATCGTCAGATTTGGAATAGTTATATCTTTTGCTGGAAAAACCGCCAAAAAGAGATACTACATCAATTTTTACATTCCAGTTGCTTGGTACAGTAAGATCGCAACCGCCAAAGATGACAAAAAGATCAAGAACATTTTCACCATCAGAGAGTTCACAGTCGCGTAAAAATATCTCGGAACCTCCAAAAATAATTGTTATATTTCCGCCACGGAAATTTTTACTGTTGATTATTTTTTTATTTCCACCAAATACTGACACTTCTTCCAGCACATCATATTCAGACTTGTATTGATTTCTTAAGCTATCGGCATCACCGCCGAGTTCGGCTTCCCGTTGTTTTTCAACATGTCTGTAGATTATATAAAATCCGAGTGCAAGAAGAATAACAGGGACGATAAAATCGGAATAGTCAAGATTAAAAGATTTTATGATCATGCCCACAGACCCCAAAGCCATCAACAGATAGGCGAGGGATTTTCTCCGTGAATTAACAAAGAGGATAATACCGATCACAAGTACAACAGTAGGGAGTGAAAAAATTACATGATTAAGCTGCTCACCAATGATGTCAACTTCTTTGAGGAAGTAGAGAACGCCGAGCAGGATCAGACCAACTCCGATCAGAATTCTTGCTGTTTGAGATTGAACCTTTGCCATAACTGCCTCGTTAGTTTAGTGTGGAATAATTGAAAATCTCTGGTGGAATTATAGCGATTTGGCGGGGAGTCTCCTAACACTTATCGGTAAACGGTAAAAGTGATCGGTAAATGGAGCCACCAAAAAATATTTATTTCGATTTCACGCTCTAAAGTAAAGTGTGAAAAATTTAATTTGCTTAAATGGTCAGAGAGGTGTAATTTTCGGATACAAAATTTGTCGGCTGACAAGAAAAAGTTTTCCCACCGCCTGTTTTGCTCTGCGACTGACGGCACTTTTACAATAATTGTTCCATGAATAGTTGATACTATTTATAGAGTATTTTAAAATTTTAAATAACCGGCACCTGCCGGTTTAGAGAGTAACCTTGAAGATATCCCGACTCTTTACGAAAAACGAGCCTGACGCTCAAAAGTCAATTGAGTACATTCCCCGCAACTCCGAGATTCGCAATCCGGACGGTAAAACCATCTTTTCCATGCATAATATTCTTGTCCCTTCGGGTTGGTCGCAGGTGGCTGTTGATATTATTGCACAAAAATATTTCAGAAAAGCGGGAGTGCCAAAACTTCTCAAAAAGAGTGATGAACCCGGTGTTCCGGAATGGCTTCAACCATCGGTACCCGACACAGAAAACCTTGAAAAACTGCCCATAAACGAAAGATATACATCCGAAACGGATAGTCGTCAGGTATTTCACCGCCTTGCAGGCAACTGGGCATATTGGGCATGGAAAGCCGGTTATTTTAACGGTGAAGAGGATGCAAAAGCCTATTATGATGAGATGTTTTACATGCTTGCCAATCAGATGGCAGCTCCAAATTCCCCACAATGGTTTAACACAGGGTTAAACTGGGCTTACGGGATTTCCAGGGCCCTCGCAAGGACACTATTATGTGGATTTTCAGACCGGCGAGCTTGTTGCCTCCGATGATGCCTACACACATCCGCAGCCACATGCCTGCTTCATACAGTCGATCAATGATGATCTGGTGAATGAAGGTGGTATCATGGATCTTTGGGTGCGTGAAGCCCGTTTATTTAAATATGGATCGGGAACCGGAACCAATTTCAGCCAGATTCGTGGATCAGAAGAGCCCCTCAGTGGTGGCGGACGGTCATCAGGATTGATGTCATTTTTAAAGATAGGTGACAGATCAGCAGGGGCAATTAAATCGGGTGGAACCACTCGTAGAGCTGCCAAGATGGTATGTCTCGATCTTGATCACCCTGACATAGAAGAGTTTGTTAACTGGAAGGTGATTGAAGAACAAAAAGTTGCTTCTCTGGTTACAGGTTCAAAGCTCAACAATCTTCACCTCAATAATATTATGAAAGCCTGTTATGCAGAACATCCTGAAAACGACAGGTTTAATCCAAAACTGAATATCAAACTTCAGAAGGCTGTAATCGATGCCAAAAAAGCATTGATTCCCAACAACTACATTGAAAGAGTAATTCAACTTGCGAAGCTCGGGTATAAATCGATAGAATTTCCAATCTACGACACCGACTGGAATTCTGAAGCATATTCAACAGTATCCGGGCAAAATTCAACAACTCAATCCGTGAACCAACGAGTTTATGAAAGCAGTGATCGAGGATGGTGGTTGGAATCTATATTGGAGAATTGAGAAGAAAAAAAGCCAAAAGAGGGAAGGAAGCCAAAACCTTCCAAAACCTTAAGAGCCCGTGAACTTTGGGAGGATATCTCATTTGCTGCGTGGAACTGTGCAGATCCCGGAATACAGTATCACTCAACCATAAACGAATGGCATACATGCCCTGAAGATGGTGAAATAAACGCTTCCAATCCTTGCAGTGAATATATGTTCCTCGACGACACTGCATGTAACCTCGCTTCGATGAATCTTCTTAAATTTTACAGCACCGAAAGTGGAAAGTTTAATATAAAAGCCTACCGCCATGCTGCAAGGCTTTTGACCATAACACTTGAGACGAGCGTTTTGATGGCTCAATTCCCAAGCAAGGAAATTGCACTGCTCAGTTATGATTACAGGACATTGGGTCTTGGATATGCTAACCTTGGGGCACTGTTGATGCAGCAGGGGATAGCCTACGACAGCGATGAGGCAGTAGCAATAACAGGTGCTTTAACTGCGATTATGCACTTTTCTTCCTACGCAACAAGTGCTGAGATGGCGAAGCAATTTGGCACTTTCTCAAAGTATGAGAAAAACAAAGATCACATGCTTAAAGTGATCAGGAATCACAGACGGGCTGCGTATAATGTGCCTGTTGATGAGTATGAAGGATTAACAATCACACCAATGGGTATCGACCCGACAAAATGTCCTTCCGACCTTTTGGAAGCAGCAAGAGAGGATGCAGACAGAGCCCTTGAGCTTGGAACCAAACACGGTTTCCGAAACGCTCAGGTGACAGTAATTGCACCTACAGGCACTATTGGAATGTTGATGGATTGTGATACAACAGGTGTTGAGCCCGATTTTGCCCTCGTAAAATTCAAAAAACTTGCCGGTGGAGGTTATTTTAAAATTATAAATCAATCGGTTCCCCCCGCACTAAAGAAATTTGGCTACAATCAACATCAGATTGATGAAATAATCAAGTATGCCGTTGGTGCCGGGTCACTTTCAGGTTGTCCGTATATCAACGCTGAGTCGTTGAAATCAAAAGGTTTTACGGATGCAACTCTGGCGATGATCGAACAACAACTTCCTTCTGTGTTTGACATTACTTTTGCATTCAACAAATATTCACTTGGTGTTGATTTCCTGAAAAATACTCTGGGAATTTCTGAAGAAGAGATGGATTCGCTTGATTTTAATCTTCTTAGAAGACTTGGATTTTCGAGACAGGAAATATCCTCTGCCAATGATTATGTATGTGGAACCATGACCATTGAAGGTTCACCATATTTGAAGTTTGAACACTATCCTGTTTTTGACACTGCAAATAAATGTGGCAAAAAGGGGACAAGATTCCTGAAGGCAATGGCACATATAAAAATGATGGCAGCTGCGCAGCCATTTATTTCGGGCGCTATCTCAAAAACAATAAATCTTCCGTATCACTCAACAATTGATGATGTTAAAGATGCTTATATGCAGTCGTGGAATCTCTGTCTCAAAGCGAATGCTCTCTACAGAGACGGTTCCAAGCTTTCAACCGCTAAATTCCCTGATCGATGACGACATTCAGGAAATTTATGAATCGCAGGAAGAGAACAATATTGTTAAAGTTGCCGAAAGAATAATCCACCGCTATATTGCCAAGAGAAGGAGACTTCCCGATCGTCGTAAAGGATATACTCAAAAAGCAAAAATTAACGGACAATCGCTCTATATAAGAACCGGTGAATATGACAACGGCCAGATAGGTGAGATTTTCATAGATATGCACCGCGAAGGAGCAACTGTTAGAAGTCTGTTGAACAGTTTTGCTATCGCAATTTCACTCGGACTGCAACATGGTGTTCCACTTGAAGAGTTTGTTGACGCTTTTGTTTTCACAAGATTTGATCCATCCGGAGTTGTAACAGGCAACCAAAGGATCAAATTTTCAACTTCAGTAATCGATTACATCTTCCGTGAGTTGGCAGTCACCTACCTCAACAGGTATGATCTGGCACATGTAAGTGCCGATGATCTTCTCTCTACAACCAAGGTGAGCAAAGTAAATGAAGACTTTGAGAGTGAAGAACTGATCAGTGAAAAAGTAATTGAAGTTGGTCCGAGGGATTCTTCAAACTACAATTCAAAATTGGTTGGTTTAGATACAAGAGATACCACATCAAAATTTTTGAATAAACAATCCAATGTGATCAAACAGCAGGTTCAGAGAGCTATCGAAAAGGGATACACAGGCGATATTTGCACCGAGTGTAACAGTATGACGATGGTTAGAAACGGCACTTGTCTTAAGTGTATGACCTGTGGTTCCACGAGCGGGTGTAGTTAATGCAATAATTCAATAATGCAGTAATCCAATAATATTTTGGCTCCGGAGATTAATTTTTCGGAGCCTTTTTTTTAATGCAGTAATCCAATAATGCAATAATCCAATAATGTTTATTAGCTGATTTTGGCGTTTTTGAGCGTGAAATAGAAGGTGCTGCCTTCACCGGCTTGACTTTCCACCCACAGGTTGCCACCATGTTTTTCCACAAATTCTTTGCAGAGTAGAAGACCCAGTCCACTGCTGCGTTCTCCATCGGTGCCTTTTCTGCCAACTTTTTCATTAATCTTAAAAAGATTTTGCAGCATTTTTTCGGGCATGCCGATGCCGTCATCTTTTACGATAACTTTTAAAATATCATCTTCAATCAATTCGCTTTTTATCTCAACTTTCCCCCCTCTGTTGCTGAATTTGATTGCATTGGAGAGCAGATTTAATATTATTGAGTTAATCATGTTTTTATCGGCAACCACAATAATATCTTTTGCAAGGTCAGTAGTTAAATTAATATGCTTTTGTATCGCTCTTTCTCTCATTAATTCAACATCCACTTCTATGAGGTCGGCAAAGGCAATTCTCTCAGGTTGGAATGTTATCATACCTTGTTGTAATCCGGCCCAATCCAAAAGATTATTCAATAAATTGAACAAATTTTTTGCACTGCCATGAAGTTCTTTACTCAGATTTTTAAATTCGGAGACTTTTAGCTCCTCCCCTTCTAAAGCCATTATTTCGGTAAGATTTAAAAAGGCATGAAAAGGGCTGCGGAGGTCGTGTGCAATAATTGAGAAAAATTTATCTTTTAATGATATCTGTTTTTCCAATTCTTCCTGTCGCTGTTTCAGTTGAATCTCAACTTCACTTCTCTCCAATTCGCCGGCAGCACGACTTGAAACCATACTCAGAATTGTTTCAACCAAACGATAATCATTAAGGGGTTTTTTACCAATAACTGCGATCAAACCGATCGGATTACCATCAGAACTCCATAAAGTAGTGCCAACATAACTCTCGGCATTCAAATCCTGTAATGCCTTATCGTAGGGGAACAGGTTTTTTACGCCTTTGGGATAATAACAAATATCTTTACCAACCACCTCCCCGCAGGGAGTCTCTTTTAATGTATATACTATGTTATCTTCAAATTTACCCAGGTAATACATCGCCAGGGTTTGGGCAGATAGATTGTCACCTGTTAACTTATCGATGCAGACAAAATCCATATCCAGACTTTTTGAGAGAAACCGTGCCAAAGATTTGAAAAAGGTCTCTCTGTCCCCAAGGAAGCTGCTATTGATTAAAAAGAGTTGAGTATCCTGGATTAACTTTTGTTCAGTGATATCCTGAAAAGTGCCATAAAGCATGCCAACTTCATTGTCAATTCTACCAATTCCGCGAACCTGTTTTTTCAGACCCTTAGCGCTAATGATTTCCATCTCAAGATCAAAAACCTCTCCTGTTTTCATTGAATTTTCGAGAGCTGCCACCAATTTAGTGCGAGATTCAGGTGTATAAAAATTAAGAGATTTCTCAAGAGTTGGTTCATAGGATTTTTCGACATCATGGATGATTTTCACTTCTTCAGTCCAATAAACGGCTTTTGTTTCGATATCAAGTTCCCATGCGCCTGTTTTGGTAAGTCCACCAAGTTCTCTCAAAAGAGTTGAATTTTTTTCTATGTTCCAACAATTCTCTATGACGCTCGGTGATAATCTTCTCATTTTCCTCAAGCAGTTTCCTGTTACTTTCTTTAAGCTGTTTAATCTCTTGCTCTAAATCGATAACTGTCATCTATTGGGTTC
This sequence comes from Ignavibacteriales bacterium, assembly GCA_016707285.1. Lineage (GTDB taxonomy): Bacteria > Bacteroidota > Ignavibacteria > Ignavibacteriales > Ignavibacteriaceae > UTCHB3. The sequence goes on along the minus strand of JADJIA010000001.1, from coordinate 943,314 downwards.
TTTCAAAAATATCAAGTTAATAAAATTGTGAATCTGTTACTTTAACTGAGAAAAATAAGACATGATCAAATGAGGCAAAAAGCCCCAAAAACAATCCATCCCTTAATCCTGTTTTTCAATTTGTCTTTCCAAAAAAGGTGATGCTCAAATTATGATATATCATCACCAAAAACAAATGTAAAGAAAGGTGGCACTACAATTTGGGGCAAAAAAACTGTATCTAAAACAAAATTTATTACGATGTTTACTTAAGAGTTCAATGATTTTTTTCAAATTTGATTGGTATCTCTAATGATACGCAAGATACTGATTTCACTTCTGATTGTTGCAACAACCCATTATTTTCTTGGATGTGTTGTTTATAAAGATGGCAAAGAGTTTAATATCATCAAGCTTGAAGGGAAGGACACAAAAATCCACCTGGTTGTAATGCCTGACGGAAATGTCCATTCATTCAAAAAAAATAGTGCGAGTGTTATCCACAGAGTTGCAGGGGTTTCCGGCACAACAAAAGAGGGAGCAATGGTTTTTTCTCCTCTCGACGAAATTAAAGAGGCTTATACATTTAACCCACCGACAAATCTCTCAGTTGACTCCCTTATCGCAGATACTTCAATCTCTTTTTCAGGACTGATGCTCAAAAACGGGACTAAAATTGACTTTAACGAAAGTAAAGGGAAATTCAGTTTGGATCAACTTCTGATAAGAGGAGTTACTGATGCAGACAAATATATAGAGATTAAAGCTGATGATGCGCTTTACCTGGTGGTTGAAAAGGTTGATATGGTAATGTCATTTGCTGCAACCATTGGTGTACTTGTGGGTTCTCTTACTGTAGCGATTCTCATAGCACTTGCATCAAAAAAATCGTGTCCTTTTATCTATTCATTTGATGGCGAAAAATATGTTTTTGATGCAGAACCTCTTGGTGGTGCAATCTCGAAAGCTTTTGAGAGGACTGATTACAATAAACTAAAAAGTATAAAAGAAATTGACGGTGAATATAAGCTGAAGATAACAAATGAAGTGTTTGAAACTGAATATATAGATGAAATGAGTCTTTTTGTTGTTGATCATCCGGAGAATACTTTGGTAACAATGAATAACGACGGTTCTATTTATGCATTGGCAGAGGGTGAAAAGGTAGAATATGCAACGGATGAAGATGGGAGAGACATCAAACCTTTTTTAGTTGAGAATGACCTTGTTGCCTGGCAGACTAAAATGCCGTTTCATGATCAAAACCGGACAAAACATAAAATAAAATTTGGTTTTAAAATGAAAAACGGAGCAAAAAAAGCCAGATTGGTGTATAATGTTGGTACTACTCATTGGGGCTCAACAATGTTATCAGAGATGTTGGAAACTCCACGGAAAAAATTTAGGGGAGCATTATTCCAATCTCGACAAAAAAGGGGAATATAATGATTTTACAATGGATTTTTTGAGGCGGGAAGAGTTGTATGAATTGGAATTAAAAATGAAAATTAAGGGTGAATTTAAAACTCAGGCTGTTCTTCAAGGCGGTGGTCCTTTCAAAACGGAGAACAGAGTGGTGGAACTGGATCTATCAGGTATCGAGGGTGAGATGATTGAGTTTGAAGTAAATCCCGCTGTAGGATTCTGGACACTTGACAATTTTAAGTTACACTTTGATGTACCTCAGCAGGCGTTTGGTGAAGAAATTAAAGTTTCCAAAACCACTGACAATTTCGGGAAGGACATTTCTGAAAAAATCTCATAAAGTGATGGAAACTATTACGATATGCCAACCACCGGTGACTGGTTTTTTGCGACATACAAGGCACCACCGAAAAAAGACGGGATGAAGAGAACGGTTTTTATGAAAACAAAAGGGTGGTATAAAATTCACATGCCTCCAACCGATAAAGATTCGGATATGGCAACAATTTTTAAGTTGATCGGGAATCCCGGAGAGATAATAAAATTCTCAAATGAAAGATATCGGCAATGGATACAAAATGCTGCAAAATGAAAATTAAACCAGTGGCTGGTTTTCCATTCGAAACAATAGCCAAAATGAAAAAAGTAATCTATCTTCTGATCATTTTTTCTACGGTGATAACAGCACAAAAGGAGAAGGAGTATAGTGAATACAAAAACAAATTTGCCTTTGATCCTGTTTTGATTGTTGACAGACAGGGAGTAATGTCGCGAGCGTTATTTCTTGATCTCGAAGGAGATTCGTTGCGATTGTTAATAAATTCCAAAGTCACGATGCTTGCATTGAGTTCAATCAAGTTTTTTAAGATGGATTCTCAACTCCGGAGCAGGGACAATATGGTAAGTTTTGGGCTCGCAGGGGCTTTTTTTCGCTCGGGTTACTTCTAAGGAAGCAGGATACCCAGTCAGACAGATTTATTCAATCCAGGGTTGTGGAGTCATTGTTGTTGGCTCGCTTGGAGCAGTTGCCGGTGGTTTGATTGGACTTGGGTTCGACAGATCAGGGAATGAAAAAGAGATGGAATATGATTTTGATAATCCCGGCGATGTACTGAAATTTAGAAAGGATATCCTTCATACGACGAATGAGACGCGAATCAATTTTTATTATGAAATTTCAAAAGTTTATTCACGAACCGACCCGACTGCAAGGCAGGCCTCAGGCAATTTTTACGATTATAACAATGTTATGTTAAATGTTTTCAGAAGTATCCGGCTAACTTACAGCCTGAACCCAAGCCTCGAAACAGGAATAACAATTTATTCAGTTGCTGAGCCAAATCTCAGATATCAATACAATTCACAATATAATTATAGTACAGAAGAGATGACCAACAAGGTTTATGGATATTATGCAACTGCTTTTTACGATCCTCTTAAATTTCCGAGGGAGTACCCCGTTTCCATTAAAAGCGGGAATTGGGCGGTTTTGCAACCATTGACTACAGTCTCAAAATCATTAAGCATAATGGACCCTGTTAATTTTACAACAGTCACCACATTTGAATTCAACAGATTAGAAAAAACCGTTGTAAGTGCTTTTGCAGCATTAGAATTACGGTATTTCCCGTCATCCAAAGTATCGATGGCACTAACAGGTGACTATGTTTACATTCCTGAAAAAACTCTACCCTCGAATTTACCCGGTGAAGGGGAAAGATCATTTGGAAATTTTAGCCTCGGATTAACATTGGGATTGCATTTTTGAAGTAGCGGAGTCTCGAAGTCTCGAAGTCACAGTCACAGAGTCACGAAGTCACGAAGTATCGGAGTAGCGAAGTAGCAGAGTATCGTTTATTTGTGACTCTGTGACTCTGTGACTCTGTGACTTTTTACCTCGAATTAAACTTTTTATTTATAAATTGCATTTATCATTAAGTCAATTATAAACGAAAAAAATGATCTCAATTTTAATATCAATTTTGTTGGTGTTTACACTAAGTGCTTTGATAACCCTTGCTGAAACTGTTCTACTTGCAAATCCGGGAGATGACTATGCAGAAGAGGATGAAATAAACACGGGCAGGATCGATCGATTTAAAGAGTCTTCTGATTTGATCTATGAGACTGCAGAGCTTGTCAGGTATGCAATCTTTTTGTCGGTCTTATAATAGTTGAGAGTTTCTTCTTCGATTATCTGCATGATTTGGGGAGTCAGTATAAACGGGTTTGGCTGGTGGCTGCCTGTTTTATTATCAGCTCTTCCTGTTGCTTCGTTATTCTGGTTGTGTTCAATCTATATTCCACGCGGAATCGGAGAAAAATATTCTGACCGCCTTGCTCCCGTCGTTTACTTTATTTTGATATTCCTTGAAATCACATCAAAAATTTTCACAAGTTCACTAAAAAAACTCGCCGGAGTTATCTTAAAACCGTTTGATGCAGTGCCCAATTATTCTGTCACTCTTGTGTCAGAAGAGCATATTAAAAGAATGATTGATGCGGGACTTGAGAGGGGCGAACTTGATGAAGAGGAGCATGAGATACTTGAAAATGTACTCGAGTTCAACGATCTCACGGCGTATGATGTTATGATACCGAGGACCGAGATGGCGGCTGTGGAGCTTTGCGGTGATCCCGAGGCTGATTTTAAATCAATAATAAGAACAGGCTACAACTCGGTTCCGATTTATGAAGAATCACTCGACAACATTACGGGAATTGTAAATGTTAAAGAATTGATGAGATATTATATCGTTAACAACGATTATGAGATTAGCAGGGCAATTCGTCCACCCCACTTCGTACCTGAAACAAAATATATTTCGGAATTATTAAAAGAGATGCAGCTTAAAGGAATAAGAGCTGCAATAGTTGCAGATGAATACGGCGGAACCGAGGGGATAATCAAATTAGAGGATATCCTTTCAGAAATTGTGGGTGATATTACATATCAGACAGAAGGGGAACCTGCCGAGGTGACAGGACTTGCAGATGGTTCTTTTATGGTTTTGGGGAATATGAGTATAGTCGATTTTAATGATCAATTCGACGCTGAACTTCCGGAATCTGATGAATACAGCACTCTGGCAGGGTTCATTTCGGATGTGACGGGTAAGATATTAAACCCGGGCGATTTGGTTACTCATGACGAATACACATTCGAATTAACCAAAAGAATAAAAAACAAAATGGCTGAATTCAGAGTAACCAAATCATAATGCAAAAATTGACTTGATCATCCCGACAAGGTCGCTTTTTTTGAATGGTTTTGCCAGATAGTGGAACACCCCCTGTTGCAGAAGTGATTCCTTGTCACCATCAAGGGCAAGGGCAGTAACCGCAATTATCGGAGTATTGGCATACTCGGTCATGTTTCTTAATCTTTGTGTTACCTGAATTCCGTTGATACCTGACCAAGATTTATATCCATCAGAAACCTTCATATTTAGCGGATTGAGCCATTTGAAGCGCTTCTTCTCCGGTGGAAGCAACATCAGTTTTACAAACATTCCGCAGAAACATTGAGATGAGTTGTTGGTTCATCACTTCATCTTCAACATAGAGGATGTGGGGTAACTCGTTTTGTGCCGCCGGGGGGGATACCGGGGCGACGGATTCCGTTTTGTTTTCCAGGGAAGGTGTGTGATTTGATACCGGGAACTGAACAGTAAAAACCGACCCTCTACCAAAATTGCTTTGAGCAAAAATTTTCCCGTTCATTAATATCGTGAATTTTTTTGCGAGTGTGAGGCCAAGTCCCGATCCCTGAAATTTTCTGTTCATTCCTTCACTTGCCTGCCTGAACTCATCCCAAATGATGTCAAGGTCTTTTTCCATTATTCCGATACCGGTGTCGGAGAGAGAAACTGTTACAAAATCTCCGGATTCTGTCTTCAGGTTCAATAATTCGATTTTAATTGTGCCCCTTAAAGTAAATTTGATTGCATTGTCGAGGAGATGGTTTATTATCTCCTCAAAAAGTTTTTCATTAATCAGTGCATACGGGTTTTGACAATTTGTGATGAAGTTAAATTCCAGTTTCTTTTCATCCGCCAACTCTTTGTAGAATTCGATAATCTTTTGTAGAATCTTTTCAATATTTGCCGGTTTTAATTCAACCAGAGGTGTTACCGTCAATTTTCGAAAAGTCGAGGATTGAATTAAGAGTATGACTAAGTCTTTTACTTGAAGTATAGATGCTTTCCACGAGTTCGGTTTGTGCATCAGTTAATTTTTCATCTCTCAGAAGATCGGCATATCCCACTATCCCCATCAAGGGAGTGCGGAGTTCATGGCTCATATTTGATAGAAAATTGGATTTCAGGCGGCTCGATTCTTCAGCCCGTTCTTTCGCAGCCAAAACGGCTTCTTCATGTGCGATTCTGTCAGAAATATCGATAAGCACCATAACTGAGCCCATAAGCTCACCTTCAATATTTCTGAAAAGTGATCCGGATGCCAGGACAGGGAAACTTTTTCCACTTTTCTTTTTCATCCTCGCTTCAGTTTTTGGGAGAGTATGGTTGCCGGAAACTCCCAAATTTTCCATCCAGGCAGATAAAAAGTCCTGATCGAAAAAATTGGATATTGACATCCCTTTTAATTCGTTTTCAGAGAACTCAAGTACTCTACAAGCGGTTTCGTTAACCTTGGTGATATTTCCATCGAGATCGAGAACGATCAGTGAGTCGTTAATTGAGCGGAAGATGCTTTCCAGATAATTTCTGGATTTTTCAAGTTCGATAGTTTCAAGAAGAGTAAATTTTTGTTTATCTATATCAAGAAATACCTTTACTTTGCTAAGAAGATAATAAGGATTGTAGGGTTTTGTAACAAAATCGACGGCACCCGACTCATACCCCTTGAATACATGATATTCGTCAGAGTAAACAGCTGAGAGGAAAATGACGGGCAGATCTTTTGTTCTGCCTTCGCTTCTGATCAGTTCAACGAGCTCATAACCATCCATTTCGGGCATTTGCACATCGACGATCGCCATCGCAAAATCATGATTAAGGATTGCTATAAGAGCTTCGTTCCCACTTTTTGCTCTAATGATTGTTGCCTGGAGATCCAGGAGGACTTTTTCGAGTGAAATGAGATTGGCATCTATATCATCAACTATTAATATTTTTTGTTTTCTCATCTCTTTAATCCTTGGAATTAAGACGCTGGTTTTGGTGTCTCTGAATCACGAGTTCCGTAAGAAATTGTGACATTCTTATTATATCCATTACAAATTTTACATTACCTGTATTGATTGCGGACTGAGGCATTACCTTAAATTCTGCGGACTCGGGAGATTGGGCAATTGTGATTCCTCCGGCACGCTTATCAAAGAAATTCCCTTGCGCCATCATCATTAGCCCCGGTTAAGATAACACCCGCCAAATTTGATTGATAAACCCTTACTGCACTTTCAAAAAGGAGATCGATTGAAGGTCTGGAATAATTTACCTTTTCATCGTTTGAAAGAGCAATTGTTTTTTTATCCTCAATAAGAAGGTGATAATTTGGAGGTGCAATATAAATATTGGCAGGCTTAATTTCAATCTTGTCTTCTGCTTCAACCACATTTAAGCCTGTACCGAGCCAATCAGTTCTGCGAGAAGGCTTTCTTCATCCGGGCGGGTATGTTGCACAACAAAATTGGAACGGGCAGATCAACGGGCAAATTTGAAAAAAGTTCGATCATTGCGTTTAAACCTCCTGCAGATGCACCCAGCACAATTGCTTCCACAGTAGTTGAAGTTGAAACATCGTCATTCATCATGCGCCATACTTCTTTCTGTAAATTTTTTCTTTCTCGGCAATGGTGTAAAAATCATCGCTCACTGTGGTAAAATTAATCGATTCTTTTGTACCGATACACAAAAACCCTCCCGGAACAAGGCTTTCTCTGAATAGTTCGAGAGTTTTGCTCTGGAGGGATTTATTAAAGTATATAAGGACATTTCTGCACAGGATCAAGTGCATCTCACCAAAAACACTGTCAAGAACCAGATTATGATTGGCAAATGTAATGTTTTTTTTCAATTCTTTGTTCAGGACAATCGAGTCGGAATCAGCGGTGTAATATTCCGAGAAAGAGTTAACTCCGCCGGCATTTCGATATGAAAGAAGGCACTGTTTCATATTATCAATTCTGTAAATTGCCTCTTTAGCCACTTCAAGAGCAGAATCGTTAAAGTCTGTGGCAAAAATTGTACATCTGTCGTAAATTCCGGCTTCTTTCAAGAGAATGGCGAGGGAGTAAACTTCTTCACCCGTGGCACAACCGGCATGCCAGATTTTGATGTAAGGATGCGTTTTAAGGAAAGGGAAAACAGATTCTCTGAGCTTTAGAAAAACTTTAGGATCACGGAACATTTCAGTTACTGTAATCGAAAAGTGGTGCACAAGATTGAGGAAATAAGCTCTGTCGTGCATCAACCCCGGGATCAGATCAGAGATGGTTTTATATCCCGTGGTGGAAACCACTAATTTTGCCCGTCTCATTAGCGATGAGCGGGCATAATTCCGAAAGTCGTAACCATATCGTTTATACATACTTTCGAGAAGAAGATCGAGTTCGATCTCTTCGATTTCGATTGGGGTCATCGTCAGTTAACCGTGTTATTTAACATCATCTGTAGAGCCATACACGCATAATGGAGAGAAGGCGATGTATATCAACAGGTTTGGGCAGATAATCGCTTGCACCTGCTGCGATACAGTCTTCATAATCTTTTTTCATTGCTTTTGCTGTAACGGCGATTATGGGCAATTTGTCGAATTGTTCAATTTTCCTGATCTGTCGCATTGTTTCATACCCATCCATTACGGGCATCATAATATCCATGATAACGAGATCCATATCAGGTTCAGATGCCAAAATATCAAGTGCCTTTTTCCCATCCTCGGCCTTATATAGTCTCATTCCTTTTTCAGAGAGAATTTTTGACAAAGCAAAAACATTCCGCATATCATCATCAACGATAAGGATTTTTTTGTTTATAAACATGTTATCTGTTTCGTGAAGATCGATAATCATTTTTCTTTTGTTTTCAGGCATTTTGGTAACAAGTCGATGGAGGAAGAGGGAAGTTTCATCCAAAAGTCGCTCTTCAGACCTGACACCTTTAACAATTATTGAGTCCGCATAGTTTCTTAACTCTGTATCCTCCTGTTTGCTCAACTCTCTCCCTGTGTAAACGATAACCGGTGGAATATTTGATCCAATTTCAGAAATTGATTTAAGGAGTTGGAAACCCGACATATCAGGTAATCCGATATCAAGGATAATACAGTCGAAGGAAGTTTCCTTAACCGCAATCAGTGCTTCCCCTCCGGTTGCCACTGTCTTGATTTTAACATCAGGACCATCAATAAGTTTTGAGATGCTCATTCTGAGATTTTTATCATCTTCGATAATCAGGAGGTCTTTAATTTTGTCGGTTGAAAAATCTTCCAACCGTGTTAATGCTTCTTCAATTTCTTCTCTTTCGGCAGGTTTTGTCAGAAAACCAATAGCACCATGCCTGTAAGCGTCTATAGAAGTTGATTCCGCACTTACGATATGGACAGGGATGTGGCGGGTATTGGAGTCGGTTTTCAAGAAATCGAGCACTTCCATCCCGTTCATATCGGGGAGTCCGAGATCAAGCAGAATAGCTGTTGGCGCATATTTTCGCGCAAGCTGAAGCCCATCCCCACCGCTGTGAGCTATAAGTCCTTTAAAATTCCTTTCCTTACACTCATTAAAAAGCAGTTTGGCGAATACCGGGTCATCCTCAATAATCAGAATTGATCTGTCTTCCGGTTTTATTGAGTTCCTGTCATCGTTTGCCGGCTGAGGACGAGTCTCAATTTCCGGAGGAATCAATGTCGATTTATTTAAAGAGTTTTCCGGGAGATGGTCAAGAGTTTCGAGCGATGGGGTTTTACCGTGGTCAGGGTGCCAGATAACCGGGAGGAATAGTGTAAAGATGGAGCCTGAACCGGGGTTGCTTTGAACCTGGATTTCGCCACCAAGCAGATGCGCCAGCTCTTTTGATATTGAGAGTCCCAATCCCGTTCCACCAAATTCTCTTGCCGTGCTTCCATCGGCTTGTTGAAATGCCTGGAAGATCAATTTAAGTTTTTCTTGCGGGATACCGATTCCTGTATCGGTTACTGAAATGAAGATGGAATCAGCCGAATTTAGCCCGCTTCGAGTCAAATTAACACTGGTTGAGGGCAATCCCGTTTCGATGGTAACTTTTCCCGCTCTTGTAAATTTTATCGCATTGGAGATCAGGTTTTTCAGTATCTGTTCAACCCTTAAAAGGTCTGATTCAATCGATTCAGGAGAGTTATCTTTCAATATAAATTCAAGTTCAATCCCTTTTTCGTCAGCAGAATGTTTAAAATCAGAACTAAGTTTGTTATGAAGCTGACTTAAATTAAAAGGACGGGAATGGATATCCATTTTACCTGCTTCAATTTTTGAGAGGTCAAGGATTTCGTTGATAAGCAACAGCAGATCGGTCCCGCTTCTGTAGATTACCTGTGCAGATTCAACCTGATCAGTACTAAGATTACCACCTTTGTTATCCGCCAGCATTTTTGAGAGAATCAAAAGGCTGTTCAGCGGGGTTCTAAGTTCATGCGACATATTTGCCAAAAATTCTGATTTATATTTACTTGCGATTGCAAGTTCCTGGGTTTGAATCTCAAGTTCTTCTCTGGCTTTTTGAATTGTGGCTTTTTGTCGTTGAAGAGAGTCGTTTTTCTCTTCCAGTTCTTCATTTGTTACTTGAAGTTCCTCTTGTTGAGCTTTCAGTTTTGTCTCAGATTTTTGCAGTTTTTCAGACTGTTCTTCAAGTTCCTCATTTGCTGCTCTCAATTCTTCCTGTTGAGCTTCAAGTTTTTCGTTTGATGCTCTAAGTTCCTCCTGCTGCACCTGCAACTCCTCTGCCATTTCCTGAGTTTGAACCAACAGGTCTTTCAAAGCAGAGCGTGATCTTGCAGATTCGATGGCAATTCCTACACTCTCTGAAGTTATCTTCAGAAGTTCCAATTCAGAAGACGAAAAGGGGATAAAAGAACCAAGTTCAATTACACCAATCACTTTATTGTCTTCAAAGATTGGACTAACAACAACATTGGAAGGTAAAGATGCCCCGGTTGACGAGGAGATGTATAAATAATTATCGGGGAGTTGTTCAAGCAGAATTAATTTCCCGGAATCTGCACACTCTCCTACAAGGCCTTCTTTTAGAGCGTAAAAATCTTTTGTCAGTCCATCATTTTCCAGTGCATAACCTCCGGTGAGTTGAAGCCCTGATCTTTGGAAGTTCATGGTGTAAAATGTTCCAACATTAGCGTCAAAGTAGTGAACATAAAATTCAACCACTTTGTTAGCCAGTTCTTTTAATTCAAGTTCACCCCGCATAACGAAGTTCAGTTCATTAAGTCCTGATTTTAACCAATCTCTTTCACTTATGTTTTTGTTGAGGTCGCCCAACGAATTTGACATTTTGTTTATCGCCCCGGCGAGAGTACCAATTTCATCTTTGGAATCAAGTTCGATATTGGAATAAAAATCACCCGATTCGATCTTTTCCACACCTGCTGTAATCATAACAAGGGGATTTCTTACGCCACGCGTAATCCACCAGCCTGTTAAGCCACTCAGGAGTAACACAACAAAAAAGGCTATAACAGTGTTAAGAATAGTTTCATTGTCGATCTCTTCCGCTTCTTGAAAAAATGTTTCACCCCTTTTTGTGGCAAAATTTATTACATCTTCAAGTTCATGGTCAAACCGCGAGACCATTTCTCTTCGTACATCTATATGTTTTTTTGCAGTTTCCGGGGTCGCCCTCTCTTAAATCTGCAACCACCTCATTCCTTGATTTTCTTAAAGTTTCGAAAGCAACTTTGGCATGCTCAACATCCTCTTTTTGTCCGAGGAATCTCTCTTTCAGTAAATTAAAACCTGCAACTATTGAGTAGTCGAGAGAATCGATAATATTTGAGAGGGAGTCAATTTTTTCAGGGTGCACAAACATGAGATACATTTTTTCCCTGATAGCTATAGATTCCGCGTCCATTTTTCTAGCAGCATTTGACACAGTAAACGGGTGGTTATACAGCCGGGCTGTTTGATCAGAGAGGGTTTGAATATTTTTGAGAGCAAACAGTAAAATGAAGAGGATCAATATCATAATGATAGAGAATCCTGCGGCGAGTCGGGTACCAATTTTAAAATCACGAAACTTCATTTTTAATCCGGGCTAAAGAGAAATAAAAAGGTTTTAAATAATAATCATAATTTAACTTATAACCAACAACTTTATTAAAACTTATCACCTGAACTATACTTGATCCGGATTGTAACAATTAAGAGTTTAGTTTCAACCACTAATTATTTAAATACAGCCATTCAAAAAGCAGTAAAAAACAAATCATCAATAAAAAGGAATATTTGTTAAAATGTTTAAAAAATGGTATATTTGTAATCTAATTATTCGCCCTACAGACAAAGGGCGTTTTTTTTTAGAAGGCATTTATGAGTGATACACTTAGCAGAATAAAAGAGATCAGTTTAGAAGTGGCAGAACAGCATCAATTGCTGTTTATTGACTTTGTTGTCAGGGGTGAAGGGAAAGTTAAAATAATCGAACTGTTTATCGACAGTGAGACCGGAGTCACCGCAGATGATTGTGCTGTAGTAAGCAGAGCGATCAACAAAATAATTGAAGAAGAAGACCTTTTTGACGGACCTTTCAGGTTTGATGTTTCATCTCCCGGTGTCAACCGGCCTCTAATTTACCTTCAGCAGTATAACAAACACATCGGAAGACTGTTCGAAATAGAGTTTAAAAATGGTGATGAAATTGAGAAGTTTAAAGGCAAACTGCTTCAAATTGAAGACGATAAATTGACATTTGAATTAACCAAAGAAACAAAAACGCTGGGTTTCGCGGAGATCGTGACAGCCAGGGTTAAAATAAGCTTTTAGCGGAGGAAGATAGATGAACGCAGACATAGTTGAATCGTTTGCGGCGATGGTAAGAGAAAAAGGAGTTGACAAAGATGTACTTCATGGAATAATTGAAGATATCTTTGGTTTACTTGTCAGAAAAAAATATGGCGAGGAAGCGAATTACTCCGTGGTTGTTAATATGGATCGGGGAGATATCGAGATATTTCTTGTTAGAGAAATAGTTGATGTGGTTGAAGACCCTGACAAACAAATAAGTCTCGACGAAGTTAATCTAAAAGGCAATGAAGATGAACTTGATGTCGGTGAAGAATATGTTGAGCAATTAAAACTCGCAACATTTGGAAGAAGACTTATAAATCTTGCCAAACAGAGTTTAAATCAAAGAATCCGCGAGATCGAAAAAGAACTGATTCTGAATGAGTACAAGAGACTTGTTGGTGAGATAGTTATCGGCGATATCTATCAGATCCGTAAAAACGATATCCTTGTAAATCATAATAAAAATGAACTGATTCTTCCGAGAGAAGAGCAGATACCGCATGAAAGATATTATAAGGGGAACACAACCCGTGCGATTGTGAAAGAAGTAAGAAGAGGGAAAAGTGGGCCTGAGATTATTATCTCAAGAGCTGATCCCGAACTTCTAAGAAGACTTCTTGAAATCGAGGTGCCTGAAGTTTATGATGGTATCATTGAGATTAGAAGAATTGCCCGTCAAGCAGGTGAAAGAGCAAAAGTTGCTGTTGAATCGATGGACAAGAGGATTGACCCCGTTGGCGCATGTGTTGGTATGAAGGGTGTAAGAATTCACTCGATCATAAAGGAACTTGCGAACGAAAACATTGATGTGTTTGCATTTTCGGATGATCCAAGAGTGATGATTACACGGGCGTTGATGCCGGGTAAACTAAAGTCGATTGAGCTTGATGAAGTAAACAGAAATGCCGTTATTTATGCTGATTCGTCGCAGGCGGCGATGATTGTAGGTAGAAATGGGGTTAATATCAGACTTGCCATGCAGGTTACAGGGTATAACATCGATTTCCACAGAATTGAAAAGAACATAGAAGATTACGAAGAGGGTGTTGAACTTCTTGAGTGCAAGCCGGAGCTTGGTGCTGAAGTTTATGATACACTTATCAATAATCGTTTTGACTATGTGACAGATGTATTTAAAGCCGGTAAAGAGAAACTGCTCGAGATATTTGAGGATGATGAAGAACTGGTTGATAGAATTTATGATATCCTGAAAAACAGGATGCAGGATTAGAAAGATAGGACTACCGATAGATGTCTGAACCTAAAGAACAAAAAATACGAATTTATAATTTTGCGGCACAGTTCAATGTTTCTGCACAGGCAATATTCGATTTTCTGAAGAAAAAAGGATATGATGTGAAGACCATGAACTCGCTACTCTCGCCCGAGATGCTTGAGGATGTTCGTGTTCAGTTCAAGAAAGATATAGAACGCGCAGAAAAACATTATCAGAAGCTCGATGAATTTAACAAAAAACTCGCGGGTACTCCTGAAAAAACGGAACAGAAAGAGGAAGTAGCGGAAATTCCGGTACCGGCTCCTCAGCCTGTTGTAGTTGAAGAGCCGAAGGTTGTTGAACCGGAGGTTGTTCCACAGGTGGAAGCTGTGATAACCGAAGTAATACCTGAACCTGTGGTTGAAAAACCTGCTGAACCTGTGGTTGTTCCACCTGTTCAAAGGGAAATCAGGCAGGAATTTACTGAGATAAAGAGAAAAGAGACTCCACCAACTGCTGTGGTAACTGAACCCGTAGAGGAAAAAGTATCGGCAGAAATTGAAGCCTTGATTAAACCCGATGAACCTGTGGCTCCGGAACCCACAACAGTTGAAGCAGTTGACAAAGATCAACCTCAACACACACCCCGGAAAATTGATCCCCGAACCGGAAAACCAATTGGACTTAAAATTCTTGGTCGTTTCAGGGGTGATGATCCAAAGCCTCCAAGAGAAGAGTTAAGATCAGGTGTTACACTTGTAACCCCGACCGAGGTTAAACCGGCAACCACTACGGACTCTGAAGAGGAAGATAAAAAGAAATCGAAAAAGAAGAAAAAGAAACCAAAATCAAAGAAAAGGGAGTCAGTAGTAGAAGAGACTGAAGCAGTAAAGAAAAAGGCAAAAGTTAAAAAGTTGGAGATCGATCAAAAAGAAGTTTTGGAATCGATCAGAAAAACAATGTTGAATACTGATGAATCGTCAATTTCAAACCGCGCTTCGATGCGTAAGAGGAAAAGAAGAGAACGACTTGAAGCTCAGGAGCTCCTCGATGAACAGAGAAGAATTGATGAAAGAAAAATTCGTGTAAATCAGTTTATGTCTGTTTCTGAACTTGCAAATGTAATGGGTGTTGGCGTTGGCGAAGTAATCTCCAAATGTATAGCACTCGGATTGATGGTTTCAATAAATCAGAGAATTGAACTTGACACGATAACACTTGTAGCCGATGAGTTTGACTATGAAGTGGAAGTTGAAGATGAATATACAAATGATGTACTTGAAGATATAGATGACCTTGACGATGAACTTGAACCAAGATCACCTGTGGTTACGATCATGGGCCATGTTGATCATGGAAAAACCTCACTTCTTGATTATGTAAGAAGCTCAAATGTGGTTGCCGGTGAATCGGGTGGTATAACCCAGCATATCGGTGCCTATAAAGTTCTTGTGAATGAAGATAATTACATCACATTTTTGGATACACCGGGTCATGAGGCATTTACAGCAATGCGTGCGCGTGGTGCCCAGGTTACTGATATTGTTATTTTGATTGTAGCAGCAGATGATGCTGTGATGCCACAGACAGTTGAGGCAATTTCGCACGCACAGGCTGCAAATGTGCCAATAATTGTTGCGATTAACAAGATTGACAAACCCGGCGCTAACATCGAAAAGATAAAACAGCAACTTGCCGACCGAAATGTTTTGGTTGAAGAGTGGGGTGGAAGATATCAGTGTGTTGAGATTTCTGCAAAAAAAGGACTTCACATTGAAGACCTTCTTGAAAAAGTGCTTCTCGAAGCTGAAGTTCTCGATCTTAAAGCAAATCCTCACCGCGAAGCCAGAGGCGTGGTAATTGAATCTCAGCTTGATAAAGGCAGAGGAGTTACCGCTACAGTTCTGATACAAAAAGGTACCTTAAAGCAGGGTGACATTTTTGTTTGCGGAAATCAACACGGCAGAGTTAGAGCCATGTTTGATGAGAGGAACAAAAAAATGGATGAAGCTCCTCCTTCATCACCTGTTCTTGTTCTCGGTTTTGAGGGTGCACCTCAAGCCGGCGATCAGTTCATCGTGGTGGATTCCGAAAGAACCGCCCGTGAAATCGCCCTGAAGAGACAACAACTTAAACGCGAACTCGACAGCAAGCAGATTCACCACATCACTCTTGATGAAATATCAAGACAAATTCAGATTGGTGGAGTAAGTGAACTTCCGATCATCGTAAAAGGTGATGTGGATGGTTCAGTTGAAGCAGTATCCGATTCACTTATGAAACTTTCCACCGAGGAAGTTAAAGTAAAAGTAATTCACAAAGGCGTGGGTGCCATTTCCGAGAGTGATGTGCTTCTTGCAAACGCATCTAATGCAATCATAATCGGTTTCCATGTTCGTCCACACATGAATGCAAGGAAACTCGCCGAGACACAAAAAGTGGATATTCGTATCTACAACATCATTTACGACGCAATCAGTGAAGTTAAACTCGCCCTCGAAGGAATGCTTGCACCAATACTCTCCGAAGAAGTTACTTCTTCCACCGAGATTCGTGACACTTTCAAAGTTCCAAAAATTGGAACAGTTGCTGGTTGTTATGTAATTGAAGGCAAGATTAACCGGAACGACAGAATCCGTGTTATCAGGGATGGCCTCGTTATCTTCACCGGAGAAATCTCATCACTGAAGAGATTTAAGGATGATGTTAAAGAAGTTGATACAAACTACGAATGTGGTATCAGTGTCAATAATTTTAATGATCTAAAAGTTGGAGATATTATCGAAGGCTTTAAGGTTGTTGAAACAAAGAAAAAACTTGAATAGTCTGAAAGTGGAGTGTTGAGCCGTAATGGGACATAGAGTTGAAAGACTGGAAAATCAGATAAAAGACGACTTGAGTGTAATAATGCTCATGAAATATAATGCCAGTGGCTTTGGATTGGTGACGATCACTTCTGTGAAACTGACACCTGATCTGAGGCTGGCAAAAGTATATTTTTCTGTTTATGACAAGGAACAACGCAAAAATGCTCTTGAAAGGGTAAATGCTGACACACCTTCACTCAGGCACGAGCTTGCGTCGAAGATTAGAGTTCGCTATATGCCCGAATTACGGTTTTATATCGACGACACTTCAGATTATGTTGAAAAAATAGAAAGTCTTCTCAAAGAAATACACAAGAATGATAAAAAGATCGGTAACGACTTATAAAGATCTGGATTTTACCGCCGGTCAGACGATTCTTTTTGATAAACCACTTGATCTGACATCTTTTGATGTTGTATATAGACTGAGAAGAATATTGCATATTCAGAAAATAGGTCATGCGGGAACACTTGATCCCAAAGCGACCGGACTGCTGATAGTTTGTACTGGAAAATCGACTAAAAAAATCGATTCATATATGGGTTTACCAAAAGAATACGAAGGAACCATGGTTCTTGGTGAGCAAACCCCGTCGATGGATAGTGAAACTGAAGTTTTCATGAAACAGGATGCATCATCAGTTACGATGGAAGAGATAATTTCTGCTGCCGGATCACTGACAGGCGAGATTGATCAGATTCCTCCGATGTATTCAGCGGTTAGTAAAAACGGTCAAAGGTTATATTCCCTTGCTCGCAAAGGAGAGACAATTGAGCGCGAACCCAGAAGGGTTGTAGTTGAAGAATTTGAGATACTTGATTATTCACCACCTGTAGTAAAATTCAGGGTGCTCTGTTCAAAAGGTACATATATCAGAGTTCTGGCGCACGACATGGGCCTGATTCTGGGATGTGGTGCCTGGCTTTCAAGTCTGAGACGAACCGCAATAGGTGAATTCAAAGTGGATGATGCCGTCACAATTGAGTCGTTCAGAGATATATATAACAGCGACAAGTCAGAAACGATGATCGAGAATGAAAGTTAGTCGTGATCTCCGTGAAGTAACAAAATCAAACAAAACAGTTTTAACTGTTGGCACTTTTGATGGCGTTCATAAAGGTCACCACCTTTTGCTCGATATTTTGATCGAAAAGGCGAAAAAGTCGGGGGGCAGGTCGTTGGTAATTACTTTTGATCCTCATCCAAGACAGGTGGTGGTCAAAGGCGGCGACATAAAACTTCTTACAACAACCGGCGAAAAACTAAGAATTTTTGAAAAGCTGGGTGTTGACGAAGTTTTTGTAATTAATTTTACACTCGAATTTTCAGAATTTGATGCAGAAACTTTTTTCTCGAAGTACATTATTGATGGAACGGGAATAGAGGAGATAATCGTCGGGTACGATCACCGTTTTGGTAGAGGTCGCACAGGCGATGAAAATTTTATTAGACAATTAGCAGATAAACACGGTTTTAAAGTAACATATGTTGAGGCTGTAATGCGCAATCAGATCAATATTAGCAGTACCCAGGTAAGGAAACTACTCTCCGAAGGAAATGTAAAGGGAGCAGCAGAGATGCTTGGACGAGATTATGAGATATTTGGAGAAGTTGTCCATGGAGACAAGAGGGGTAGAGAATTGGGTTATCCAACTGCCAACCTTGAATGTGATTCAGAAAACAAGTTGCTCCCGGCAAATGGTGTTTATGCAGTTATGGTGGAACTTGACGATAAAGTGTATAAAGGTATGCTTAATGTTGGCAGAAGGCCCACATTTAATCTTAAAGATCTTGCTGTTGAAGTACATCTTTTGGGATTTAGCGGAGAAGATCTTTATGGAAAAAATCTCCGTGTGAAATTTATTGAGCGAATCAGAGGAGAGATGAGGTTTATTGCCAAATCGGATCTGATAATTCAGCTCGAAAAAGATAAAACATCTGCATTGGAATTGTTAAAAGACTTATAAGTAATTAAATAATTGGCTCCGGTAGTTTCTGGGGTCAGATCGTACAAAACAAATACAGGAAAAAGAAGCAATGACAAATCAAGAAAAACTTGAGCTCATTCAAAATTTGGTGCCAACGATAAAGATTCGGGTAAGGCAGAAGTTCAGATAGCAATCCTTACAAAAAGGATTAATGATCTAACCGCCCACTTCCAGGCACATGCAAAAGACCACCACTCAAGAAGAGGACTTCTCATGATGGTTGGTAAAAGAAGAAGATTACTTGATTACCTGATTAAAAATGATATCAGCAGATACAGAGCAATCATAAAAGAATTGAATATCAGAAAGTAAGGTTTTAGATGATATATACAAAAGAAGTTGAAATAGGCGGGAAAATACTGAGTATCGAAACCGGACGCTATGCTCGTCAGGCTGCGGGTTCAGTAATGGTTAGATATGGTGATACGATGGTTTTGGTTGCAACAGTTGCTTCTCCAAAAGCGATGGAAGGAATAGATTTTTTCCCGCTTCAGGTTGAATACCGTGAAAAACAGGCTTCTGCCGGTAAATTCCCCGGGGGTTTCTTTAAAAGAGAAGGCAAACCAACCGACAAGGAAGTGCTTACTTCAAGGCTGATCGACAGACCTATCAGACCGTTATTCGACGATAACTATCGTAATGAAACCCAGATTATCGCAACTACTTACTCTTTTGATAAAGAGAACGATCCTGATGTTTTGGCAATAGTTGGAGCTTCTGCGGCACTCGCAGTATCCAATATTCCATTTCTTGGACCGATAGCGGGCGTTAGAGTTTGCAGAGTTGATGGTGAATTGGTTGTTAACCCAACCTTTGCTCAAGTTGAAGCAAGCGATATCGAACTTGTAGTTGCCGGAACCGACGATTCAATTATGATGGTTGAAGGTGAAGCCAACGAAGTTTCTGAAGAAGTGATGCTTGATGCACTCCGTTTTGCTCAGGAACAGTTGAAGAAAATCGTAACTGTAATTAAAGAACTTGCTGCCGAATGTGGTAAGCCTAAAATGGTTTTAACTCCAAAAGAGCAGGATCAAACACTTGTTCAGGAAGTTAAAGATCTTTCGTTCAAAAGACTTGAAGAAATCATTTTTACAGTGATGGATAAACAAGCGAGAAGTGATGCTTTTGATGCAGTTTCCAAAGAAACAAATGAAGCCCTTGTCGAAAAATATCCTGAACAGGAAAAAGTTATCAATGGAATCATCCATGATTTTCAGTATGAACTGATCAGAAGATGTATTCTTGAAAACAATCTCCGCCTCGATGGAAGGCAAACTCACCAGATCAGACCGATTACAATTGAACTTGGTCTTCTCGCAAGAACTCATGCTTCAGCTCTTTTTACAAGAGGTGAGACTCAGAGTTTAACCTCACTTACACTTGGTTCAAAAAATGATCAACAGATAATTGATGGTTTGATGGAAGAATCTGTTAAAAGATTTAACCTTCACTACAATTTCCCTGCCTTCTCGGTTGGTGAAACCGGAAGATATTCGGGAGTTGGAAGAAGAGAAGTTGGTCACGGAAACCTTGCTGAAAGATCACTGAAACCGATGTTACCCGTTGAAAAAGACTTTCCTTACGCTCTGCGTTTAGTGAGTGATATTCTTGAATCCAACGGTTCATCTTCAATGGCTTCTGTTTGTGCCGGTTCACTTGCACTTATGGATGGTGGAGTTCCCGTCAAAAAAGCCGTTGCAGGTATCGCCATGGGATTGATTAAAGAAGGCGACAGTTTCGCTGTTCTTTCCGACATCCTTGGTAATGAAGATCACTTTGGTGATATGGACTTTAAAGTTGCAGGTACCGATGAGGGCATCACCGGATTCCAGATGGACATCAAGATCAAAGGTGTTTCATTTGAAATCATGGAAATTGCACTCCGTCAGGCAAAAGAGGGCAGACTTCATATCCTTGGGGTAATGAATGAGGTTATCTCAGCTCCAAGAGCTGAACTTTGTTCATTTGCACCCACACTTGCCACCCTTCAGATCCCGACCGAACTTATCGGTTCAATTATCGGACCTGGTGGTAAAACAATTCAGGGAATGCAAAAAGAGTTTGGTGTTGACATCTCAATTGAAGATGATGGCACTATTCAGATTGCCGGTCCTGATGCAGAATCTGCTAATAAAGCATTAACCAGAATCCGTTTGATGACTACCCAACCTGTGGTTGGCGAAATTTATGACGGTGTTGTTACAAAATTAATGGAGTTTGGTGCACTTGTTGAGATACTTCCGGGTAAATCGGGACTTGTCCACATCTCCGAAATTGATCTGAAAAAAGTTCACAAAGTAACTGATTACTTTAAAGAAGGTGATAAAGTTAAAGTGAAACTTCTTCGTATCGAAGGTGGAAAATACAGCTTAAGCCGCAAAGCTCTTCTTAACAAAGACTCTGCACCCCAGGCTGATCAGAAACCGGTAGAAGACTAAATTAAAACGGCTGCTTCCTCTTTCAGGAGGCAGCCGATTTTATCACCAAGTTTTATAAAGATGACAGAGTTTCTAAGAAACTTCTTCTTATTATTTTTTAACTTCAATCCTGGTCCCTTTGGGTCCATGGGTGAAGTACATTTAAATGGAATTGGAATATTACAAGTAGTTCAAAACCTGACAACTACAAAGAGTTTAACTAACTATGTTAAAAGAGATTATAATAAATTCATCGACTACACAGACCCGTGTGGCGATCACAGAAGACGGGAAATTAGTAGATTTCTTCGTCGATTACTCCGAAAACAGACGAATGGTGGGCGATGTATATCTGGGCAAAGTTGCCCGTGTACTCCCCGGCATTAAAGCTGCTTTTATTGATATAGGCATGAAGCATGATGCTTTTCTCCATTTTTCAGATATTGGAGAAAAGACAAAAGAGCTTCAGGCAATGATTGATGAAGACGAAGCTGACGACAATGTTGACAGAGTGGCAGCCGACGAAGAATATGCGGTTACCCAAACAAAATTCATAAATGGTGTCCCTGTTTTGCAAAAAGGGGAACCCATTCTTGTTCAGATCACAAAAGAACCTGTGGTAAACAAAGGTGTCAGGGTTAGCTCTGCCATTTCGATACCGGGCAGATTTTGTGTTCTCCTCCCATACGACAACAAAATTGGCGTTTCCAAAAAGATTACAGATTATAAAGAGAGAAGACGATTACGAGTAATTGCAAAAAGTCTTTTGCCTCAAAATTATGGTCTTATTATCAGAACCGTGGCAAGAGGGCAGGCTGAAGAGCAGATAAAAGATGATCTTCGAAGTCTTCTTAAAATGTGGAAAAAGATTCAGGATAAAGCCCGCACAGGCACCCCCCCTGCGATAATTTACCAGGATGTTTCCACCACTTCCAGTGTGATCAGAGACCTGTTCACTTCTGACATCTCCAAAGTATATATAGACAACAAAAAAGTTTACAGAGAGATTAAGGACTATATTGTTCTGGCTCAACCCGAACTTTCAGATAAAGTGGAGCAAGTAAGAACTGAAGAGCCGATATTTGAAGCGTTTAAGGTTGAAGATCAAATAAAAGAGCTGTTTGCCAAACGCGTTCCGATGAAGAGTGGCGGGCATATAGTGATTGAACACACCGAGGCGATGGTGGTTATCGATGTAAACAGCGGAAAATATGCTGCCAGTAAAGATCAGGAGATGAATTCACTCAGAACCGATCTTGAAGCTGCTCGTGAAATTGCAAGGCAACTGCGGTTGAGGGATATTGGCGGACTTATCGTTATCGATTTTATCGATCTTGAAGATGAAAAAAATCGCAAAAAAGTTTACGATGAGTTGAAAAAAGAATTTAGAAAAGACCGCGCAAAAGTGTCTATCCTGCCCATGTCTGATTTTGGTCTTGCACAGATAACCAGACAAAGAGTAAGACAAAACATTATGCAGGCTCTAAACGAGACATGCCCGGTATGTATGGGAACCGGACTTCTCACAAAAAAATCGCATCTCATTCATGAGATTGACGAGTGGCTTGGGAAATACAAAGTTGGTGCGCCGCACCGTTCAATTACAATTAAATGTCATCCATTTGTTGGTCAGAAATTGAGAGAGGGTGTCCCGAGTGCACTTACAAAAATGCAGTTTAAATATATGCTGAGGATCAGACTGGATGAGGATAATGCATTTAATTCAGATCAGTTTAAAGTTATTGCAACAAAAAGCAAACAAGACCTTACGGGCATAATTACTGAATAAGGGTAATCTCTACCCTTCAATTAGTTATTTATTGAGAATAATTAATTTTATATTTATATAACTCAAAAATGAAATTTTAAGTACAGGTAAAAAAAGTGAAAAAGACAAAACTTTTTTCAATTCACGAAAAGTATGGCGCAAAATTAGTCGATTTTGCCGGTTATGTAATGCCAATCCAATATGAATCAATTATTGCAGAGCATAAGACTGTTAGAAATGATGTTGGCTTATTTGATGTAAGTCATATGGGCGAAGTGATCATCGAGGGCGAAAAAGCGTTTGAATATGTGCAAAATCTTACAATCAATGATCTTTCGGTTCTTTTCCCGGGTAGAGTGCAATATTCTGCAATGTGTTATGAAGACGGCGGAATTGTTGACGACTTGCTCGTTTATAAACTCGATCAAAAAAATACATGCTCGTAATCAATGCATCAAATGTTGAAAAAGACCTTGCATGGATGAGAGCCAACAACAAACACGATGTAACCATAACTGATGTCAGTGATGATTATTCACTGATCGCAGTTCAGGGACCTTCCTCGAAAGCTGTTGTTGAGGCTGTCTTTAAAACAAAAATTGATATAGAATATTATCATTTTGCTTATCTGGAATTTGCAGGAGTAAAAGTTCTTGTATCGAGAACCGGCTACACAGGTGAACTCGGTTACGAACTTTATATTACCGGAGACGAGGCGTTTGTATGTAAACTCTGGGATGCTTTAATGAAAGAGGGAAGTGAATATTTAGTTAAACCATGTGGACTCGGATCAAGAGATTCACTCCGCCTTGAGATGGGATTTTGTCTTTATGGTAATGACATCGACCAGACAACCAATCCTCTTGAAGCAGGCCTGGGATGGATAACAAAACTTAAAAAGGATTCCTTTATTGGGAAAGAAGCAATTCTAAAAATTAAGGAAGCCGGAGTTACAAGAAAACTGACTCCATTGATTGCGCTTGAAAAATCATTCCCAAGACCGGGCTATGATGTGGTTTGTGGCGACAAAACAGTTGGCAAATTAACAAGTGGAACAGTCAGCCCGATCCTCGAGAAAGGGATCTGTCTGGCATACATAGATTCAGAATGTCTAAAACACAATTGCAAGCTTGAGATGATTATCAGAGGCACGAAGATACCAATGCAAGTGGTGAAGTTGCCATTCTTACAGAAATAAAACGGCTTTAACATGCGGATCAATACAATACTGACACCTTTAATGGTTGAGGAACTTTATTTTGCAAACAGGATGGCGGTAACGATTGATGTGCTCAGAGCAACATCCACCATTACGACTGCGATTATGAACGGGGCAAAAGAAGTTGTGCCTGTTGGGTCGCTCGACTTTAGCAAAATTGCCTCTGCCAGTTCATTTGGCGGCAGGACAATGCGCGGCGGTGAAAAGAATTCCAAAAAAATCGAGGGGTTTGATCTTGGTAATTCGCCACTTGAATATCAACAAAGTGTTGTTGAAGGGAAATCCATTGTGTTTTTTACTACAAATGGTTCAAAAGCCATTGTAAAGACAAAATATGGAAGTGGCACCTTTATTTGTTCTTTTCTAAATGCTGAGGCGGTTGCCAGACAACTTGCCGGCATGGGAAGAGAATTTGATATTTTATGCTCCGGGCTTAATGGCGATTTTAGTCTCGAAGACACGGTTTGTGCAGGAATGCTTTTGAGTGAGATACTGAAGATTAATAGTGATTTTCAACTCTCTGACGCATCAACTGTTGCGATTAATCTCTATGAACGATATGGAGATGATATAAGAGGATTGTATTCTCTTAGCGAACATGGAAGAATTCTGGAAGCAGGAGGATTTATCGACGATCTGGATTATTGTGCTCAGAAAAACATCACTGATGTTATTCCTGTTTTCGAAAGTTCGGCGATAAAGTTGTTTAACCCTTCAATACATTTACAATCAAACTGATCCGGTAGAGGATGAGCGGAAGAACAAAAAAAGAATCCGGTAGAACTTATTTTGAATTATCCCAGGAAAAGAAGAAAAAACTTCTGGGGCTTTTCATTATTACATTCTCGATCTTACTCTTCCTCAGCATAATCTCGTTTTCGCCCAATGATGATCCTCAGCTAAGGAATGCCTCTGTAAAGGCACTCCCCACGAGTAACTGGTTGGGAATAGCCGGTGCGTATATCGCCGCATTTTTCGTTAAATCAGCATTTGGTTACTTTTCTATTGTAATCCCCCTTCTTATGGGAATGTGGGGATTTGTTTTATTTAAACCTCTCGAGATCAAACGACTCATCTACATCACCAATTTCCTTTTAAGTTCGGCATTTATTCTTGCAGCTTTTTTTGGGACGCTGTTTTCGATAGAATTGATCAGTGGTGATACTGCGATCTATTTTGCGGGTGAGATGGGAAAAACAATCGGGAAAGCTTCGCATCGTCTGATAGGTGGAATTGGTGCTGTATCAATTTATATAGTCCTGATGATAACCGTGATGGTAATCACCTTTGATTTAAAGATCGATAAATTTTTCTCTTTATTGCCGATAAAGGGAAAGATGTTGTGAAATCGGGTGTTGATAAAGTAAAAGATAAAAGCGCCACGATAGCCGAAAAAAGAAAATCGGCAGTTGATCCATTGGAGAAGAGCCAGGACAGGATCAGCAAAGTGATAAAGGGAGAAAAATCGACTCAACCACCGATAATTGTTCCTGAACTTGGTGATGATCTCACCCCAGAGCCACCAAAACCAAAGTTGGTATTTTCAACTTCGGTGAAAACAAATCCTGATATTGTTCCTCAGCCACCAAAAGTGGAAAGAGCCGTTCCGGAAGTTAGAAACTCAACTGCCGATTATGAAATCCCGGCCGGCGATTTCCTGATTAAAGCCGATGAATCGGGTCACTATGCCGAGGAAGCTGAATTAGAGAGTAAAAAGGTAAGATTAAAAGAAAAGCTTGCGCTCTTTGATATAGAAATTGAAAAAATTGAGACAACTGCCGGTCCCGTTGTTACACTCTTTGAAATAGTACCATCACAAAGTGTAAGAATCTCAAAGATTTTATCGCTTGAAAATGATATTGCCCTCGCCCTCGCTGCAAAGGGAATCAGAATCATTGCTCCAATGCCGGGAAGAGGAACAATCGGGGTTGAGATACCCAACGACAATCCTTCGATTGTATTGGCAGGTTCAGTTCTTCCCGATCTGAAAAACAGTAAGCTGTCACTTCCGATTGCACTCGGAAAATCGATTTCCGGTCAAACCTATGTTGATGATCTTGCGCGCGTTCCACACCTTCTTATTGCAGGCGCAACGGGTTCAGGAAAATCGGTTGGGGTGAACATGATTATTGCGTCACTTCTTTTCTCCAAATATCCAAACGAAGTGAAGTTTGCGATTATCGATCCCAAGAAGGTTGAACTTTCAGTTTACGAAACTTTGAAATACCATTTTCTGGTAAAATCACCTGACCTGAATGAATATATTATTTCATCCCCTCAGAGTGCGGTTATTCTATTAAAATCTGTGGTTCTCGAAATGGAACTTAGATATGACAAACTATCGCATGTGGGAGTGAGAAACATCATTGACTATAACAACAAAATAAAAACAGGTACAATAAAACCAAGGGATGACATAGAGGTCAACCACAAGTTTATGCCTTATATTGTTGTAGTTATTGATGAGCTTGCAGATTTGATGATTACCGCCGGCAAGGATGTTGAGGAACCGATAGCGAGACTTGCTCAAATGGCTCGTGCTGTTGGTATCCACCTTGTGGTTGCAACACAACGCCCATCAGTGGATGTTATCACAGGTGTTATCAAAGCCAATTTCCCCGCAAGGATTGCTTATCAAACAGCTCAGAGAACCGATTCGAGAACCATTCTTGATATGAATGGTGCGGAACAGCTTCTTGGAAGAGGTGATATGCTTTATCTTCCTCCGGGAACTCCAAAACCGATTCGTATTCAAAATGCTTATATAACAACAGACGAGATTGAAAAACTGATTGAAGTTGTTTCGGAGCAGCCATATCCCGATGAGGTTTATCAACTTCCATCTTTGATTGATAAAAAGGGACAGGATTCAGGGTTATTAAACGATCTTGATCCGATGTTTCAGGATGCAGCCGAAGCTGTCGTAAGAAGTCAGCAGGGTTCTGTTTCATTTATCCAAAGAAAATTAAAAGTCGGGTATGCCAGAGCGGCTCGAATTGTTGATCAACTTGAAGCTGCGGGGATTGTTGGTGCCGGCGAAGGAAGCAAGGCAAGAGAGATTTTAGTGGAAAGTGAAGATGAACTTGAAACTATTATCCGAAATCTGTAGTATCAGATAAAAAGAGGAATTTATGAAAACGCTATCAACATTTGTCTTAACAATAATTCTGGTTTTCACCGGGGCATTTTCGGCTCGGGGCCAGGTAATTAAATCAATTCAGAAAAAATTTAACAGTCTTACAGACATTTCTGCAACATACTCCCAGTATAATGGCAGTAAACTCATCGTGACGGGTACTTTTTCCTACAAAAAGGTTGAAAAAGTGAGGCTTTCATTTGGAAACAACATGATAGTAAGCGATGGAGTGACCAACTGGAATATCGATAAAAAACAAAAAAAAGTAATTATTTCAAAATTTGACAAAAAGTCGGTTTCGATTCTAAGTGTTAATCATTTGATTAATGTGGTCCCCGGTGATTGTGATATAGTTGAGTCGCAAAAAGACAAAGTAGTTATGACCCCCAAAAAGGGGAAGATGTTGGGTTTTAGATCAGTTGAGATTACCAAAGATTCCCGGGATCTTATATCATCGATAAAAATTGAAGATAACGCAAAAAATATAATGAAGATCGATTTTTCGGGTTACCTTTTAAACAAAAGTCTTCCTGATGCAGATTTTTCTTACAAACCAACGGGAGACTATAAAGTAGTTGACCTCCGTTAAGAAAAAATTTTTCTCTCCCCGGGATATTTTTGTTTACATTTTATCATTAGGGCTTGCAGCTCTTTTTCTATATTATGCTTTTGCCGGTGTTGACACAGAGCAATTGTGGGATCACATCAAAAATGCATCACCTTTTTGGATAGTCACTCTCATTGTATTCCAGATGTTAGCTCATTGGTTCCGGGCTCTTCGATGGAAAGCAATTATGGAGTCGATGAAGCCGGATGTAAAGACGATAAACCTTTTTGGCGCAGTTTTAATAGGTTATGGATTTAACAATCTGATTCCCAGACTTGGTGAAGTTGCCCGTGCAGTGGCAGTTGGTAAGTCGGAAAATTTATCAAAAACCTCGATACTTGGAACAGTGGTTGTTGAGCGAATAATCGACCTTTTAGTTTTTGCCTTTGCAGTGATACTTAGTGGCTGGATATACGATGGGGATATTTATTCTGGTGAGTTGAGTTGGTTGAAACTTACGATACAACTTGGTACTGTTCTGTTCATCGCGTTGATAGTTTTTGTTGTGCTACTAATAAAGTACAAAGAAAAATTTTCCAATCTTGCAACTTCTCTTATCACAAGGTTTTCACCAAAAACAGCTAAAAAACTTGAAGAGCTTTTTCATAAAATGATTGCCGGATTTTCGACACTTAAAACGACAAAAAATTACATTTTAACCGTTGTTTACAGCGTATTTATAATGTTGGGATATGCAGCCACCAGTTGGGCGGGGTTCCATGCACTGGGTATTGATGAGACTTACAATCTTGGGGTTTCAGCAGCCTGGATTATTATGAGCATCAGTTCGATCGGTGTGATGATCCCAACTCCCGGAGGGATTGGCAGTTATCACACTATAACTAAATCTGCAATGTTGATGTTATATAAATGTCCGGCAGAGTTTGGACTGGCATTTGCAACATTTCTACACGGAGTAACTTATTTGCTCCATCTTTTTGCAGCATTGGTGTTTCTGGTTTATTTCAAAATAAAACTCCCCGGAGTTCACACAGAGGATATAATTGATATTGAAGAAAATTAACAATTCACCATTCTATATTTTTATTATATTACTGTTTTTTACAGGAACGGGATATTCTCAATGGGAAGCACGGGTAAGCATGGGAATAAATGTCTCGAGCACTCCCGATCTTCGTGATTACATCAACGAAAATTTTGCTTATGGCGGAAGTCAGATGCCCGATTTTAATTCGATGATCGAATTTGCCGGAGAAGTTGGCCACAAGATTGGACAAAATCTTCAACTCGCAGTGGAAGGTGTCTACACTTTTAATTCCTACACCAATGTAACTTTAAACGGGAAATATGAGATGAGTTATAAATTTATCTCTCCTTCCGTTATGCTTTATCAGATGATTGAAGGTAATGGATATAATTTTAAATTTGGTGGTGGAATTGGTCCACGGTTTGTAATGATAAACGAAATAAAACCATTTGTGAATACCGGAACTGATTACAGCTCAACGGGATTTGGAATTGTTGCAAAAGCTTCCGGTTCTACAGCTCTTTCTAAATCAGTTTTTGCTTATATCAGTGCAGATGCGAGATATGATGCCGGAGGTAAACCGACCAACAAAGACGGTGCGGGATTAAGGCATCGCGGAAGTGACCTTTCAGTAACCTCTCTGTCGGTTGGAGTTAAATTAGGAATTTCTGTAAATTTTTAAGGAATTAAATGTCGATAATTGAAGCTGTAATCCTTGGTTTGGTCCAGGGAATAACTGAATTTTTACCCATCAGCAGCACCGCCCACCTTACAATTGCCGGAAAAATGATGGGGTTAATTAATGCAGACAGGCCCGAGGAGTGGACGGCAATAATTGCCATAATTCAACTTGGAACACTTGTTTCAATTTTGGTGTATTTTGCAAAAGATATTTATAACATACTTATAGAATTCTTCAGGGATAATCTTTCCCAAAGGAAGAGTTTTAAACAACAATCCCTTAATTCCCGGCTCGGATGGTTGATAATTATCGGTACAATTCCTGTTGTGATTATAGGATTGGGGTTTAAGGATTTGATAGAGGGTGCACTTACCAAAAATCTTTTTGTAATTGCCACTTCGCTTATTGTTCTGGCAATAATTCTTTTTATCGCCGAAAAAACTGCAAAATTTAATAAAAAAATTGAAGATGTCGGGGTTAAAGAGGCGATAGTTGTGGGGATAGCACAAGCCTTTGCACTAATTCCCGGCGCATCCCGTTCGGGTACAACCATTACAGGTGGTTTATTCATGGGTTTAAACAGGGAGGCTGCGGCAAGGTTTTCATTTCTATTAAGTATTCCTGCAATTTTTGCAAGTGGAATTTTACAGCTTAAAGAAGGGCTTGAGTTCCTTTCGAGTGAACATCTTATTGCCGTATTGGTTGCAACTGTGGTCTCCGGAATCAGTGGTTATCTCGCCATCGATTTCCTGTTAAAATTCCTGAGAAAAAACTCTACAACACTTTTTATTGTTTATAGAATTGCAGCGGGAATCATTATCCTGTCACTTTTGTTTTCAAATCAAATAACACCATAACGGAGAAATGAATGAATAAATTTTCTGTAATAGCACTTTTTGTTGTTTTGAGTTTCACAGGTTGTGCTCAGAAAAAGGATAATGCGGCGATAGACAGACCGGTTTTTAATTATGATACTCTGACGGTTGCGGTTATGAAAACCAACATGGGAGTAATTGAAATTCAACTTTTTCCTAAAGAGACACCAAAAACTGTTGAAAACTTTGTTACATTAAGTGAACAGGGATATTACAATGGAATTATTTTCCACCGGGTTATCGAGAATTTTATGATTCAGGGAGGTGACTCAACCGGTACCGGGATGGGTGGAAGATCAATTTATGGTCGCGATTTTGAGGATGAACTTGTGATGGGTTTAACATTTGACAAAGTGGGGCTTCTCGCCATGGCAAACAGAGGACCAAGCACAAACACTTCACAATTTTTTATAACCACTGCAAAAACCGAATGGTTGAATTATAAACACACCATCTTTGGTGAAGTTATCAAGGGTATGGATGTGGTAAATAAAATCAGTGTTGTGAAAAAAGGAGCTCAGGACAAACCAATTGATCCTGTTATTATTGAGAATATCAAAATTGAAAAAAGGAAGAAAAAATGAGTAAAGTAACTGCAAAAGTTGATACCACAATGGGCTCTTTCGAAATTGAGCTTTTTGCGGACAAAACTCCAAAAACAGTGGAAAATTTTACAGGTCTTGCAAAAAAAGGTTATTACAACGGAATTATTTTCCACAGAGTTATAGCTGACTTCATGATTCAGGGGGGCGACCCGACCGGAACAGGAAGAGGCGGCGAGAGCATCTGGGGAAAACCATTTGCAGACGAAATTGTTAAAGACCTCAAACACAGTAGCAAAGGTATCCTTTCGATGGCAAATGCCGGACCCGGCACCAATGGCAGCCAGTTTTTTATCACTTTGATTCCAACTCCCTGGCTTGATGGTAAACATACCGTTTTTGGTGAGGTTACTTCAGGGATGGATGTGGTTGAAGCGATCGGAAAAACTCAGACATTAAAACCATTCGACCGCCCTGTGGTTGATGTTGTTATCAACTCGGTTACGGTAGTTGAGTAAAAAATTTCAGGCACCGTTAATTTCTCTCATATCGCAGGATATCAGAGGGAAAAAACTAAAGCCCGTTTATTTTTTTT
Organism: Ignavibacteriales bacterium; assembly: GCA_016707285.1. Taxonomy (GTDB): domain Bacteria; phylum Bacteroidota; class Ignavibacteria; order Ignavibacteriales; family Ignavibacteriaceae; genus UTCHB3. The sequence continues at coordinate 911,995 of JADJIA010000001.1, read as the reverse complement.
ACGGCAAAGACAGCTATGAAATTGAGAAAAGGACTCAGGCGATCCAGAAATATCTGGAGCCTGAGATTCCTTTTGATTACGATTTCCAGATGTTCCAGGGATCATCAACCACGATCGATGATATCCTCGATTTTTGCCAGTCATTTCCTCTTGCCGGTGACAGAAGACTTTGTATCGTTAAAAATTTTAACAATCTGAAGTTTGACGGAAGAAAATATAATCAACATTTAATCGGATATTTCAAAAATCCTTCTCCCCACACAACACTTGTAATCCTCTACGACGATGTAAATTTTCCCGACAAGGAGCCTTACAAGACTATAGCCGAGCTTAACTATGCATTTGTGGCACGCACTCCAACCTTTGATGATCTTGTTGAATGGGTTGAATTGGTTGCTAAAAATGCTGGTAAGAGACTGGACAGGAGAGATGCAGAGCTCGTTGTTGGTTTAACGGGCGATGATAAGTTAATGATTGAAATGCAGGTTGAAAAACTGATCGAGTTTGCGGGTGAAAACGACGAGATCACTTCGGAAATGATCAGAAAATCTGTGGCTCCGACAAAACAATTTACCATTTTTGACCTGATTGACAAGGTGTTGGCAAAAGACAAACCGGGTTCGTTAAGGCTACTTGCAAAAGTAATGAATCAGGGGGAGCCGGCTCTTCTGATCCTCTTCCATTTGAACAGACAATTTGCAATTCTTCTTAGTATGAGGGAGTCGATTTCGTCCGGGAAAAATGATTTTGAAGCTGCTTCTGCAGCCGGAATTCAAAAGTGGCAGATTGATAAATTAAAACCCGCACTCAATAAATACAGCTTTAAAGAGCTTAGTCTTGTTTATGCTGCACTGCTTAGGGCAGATATTGCCTTAAAGAGTAGTGATACCGACGAAAAAACTGTTATGTTCACCTGTCTTAATGAGATTTTAATTCAAAAATCTTTATCTTAACACTCAAATATTCTAAATTTCTCCTCTGAAACATTTACCTAACAAGTTGAGTATAATAAACATTGAGCGACAAAAGGTTAAGAGACTTAACTGATGAAGAGTTAATTCTCGAATTCCAAAAAACCGACAACACGGAGACATTCGAAGTACTGATGCAACGGTATAAAAACCCGTTGTTCAACTTTGTTTTTCGTTTCCTCGGCGACCGGGATTCAACGGCGGATGTAGTTCAGGAGACTTTTATAAAGGTTTACAAGAACAAAGATTCTTACAAAACCTTTGCAAAATTTTCCACTTGGATCTACACCATTGCCGGAAATCTGGCAAAAACGGAATTACAAAGACGGAAAAGGAAAAACCAGGTTTCTATCAACTCCTATGGTGATGATGAAGAAACCATGGAACTGCCTGATGGTGGACCTTTACCCGACAGATTGGTTGACTCCGGGATCAAAAATAAAATGATCCAGGATGCTCTGCTTAAACTGCCCGAGGTTTACCGTGAAATGGTTATTCTGAGAGATATACAAGAGTTCTCCTATGAAGAAATAGCAGAAATGATGAATATCTCAATCGGCACAGTGAAGTCAAGAATTAACCGCGGTCGTTCTCAGTTACAAGAGTTATTAAGAGATATTTTTAAGGATTAAGTTTGTCATGGAGACCAACAATTTATTGAACGAAGAAGAACAATTTAAGGAGCTACGAACTCTCCTCAAGGAAATGCCAAAGGTAGATGCCCCTCCGGGGTTTGAAGCCGACCTGATGAGAAGAATTAACTCTGAAAAATATGCCACTGTACAGCCGGGTTTGTTTGCGAAAATTGCAGCTTTTTTCAAACCTGTTCCATCTGCAATTGCGGTGGGAGTCGTGGCTATAGTCGCTGTAGTTATGCTTGTTAATCAACCGGGTGAAATTCCGGGAGGTGACATAAAGACGCCTGTTCAGGAGCAGACAATTGCCAACAAGGATGCCGGAAAAAAAGCGGATGACAAAAGCGACAACAGCCCTGAATTTGAGCAAAAAGAGCAACAGCAATTAGCGCAGAACAATACTCCGCCTGCACAACAACCCGGGTATAGAGGATTTAAACAGAGTGATACTCCTCCGCCTGTTTACAAATCGGGTGGAGATTCATTTAAGGAACAACCTTCTGCCACTGCAGTTTCGCCAACGGTTTCTGAAAAGGGGGATGTCATATCCCAGGGTCTAAAACCTGAAACAAAAATGTATTCAAAGAACGCTGCAGCAGCAACTCTTCATACTGCCTCTTCGATCAAAAAGAAAGTTGACAGTCTAAAAAACAAATTAAGTGACACTACTTCACAGAAATAATGGAGTTTAACCCTTAAAATTTTTACTTTTTTGTGACCCGGAACGCTTCAATTTTAATTTATCTTAAAATTGAAGCGTTTTTTGTTTTTAGGTGTTGGTTTTAATAATATGAGAGTATTATATTGAGTCATCATTTAATAAGAGTTTCTAATGAAAAATATTTTAACCCTGATTGTTGTTTTTGTCATAGCCGGTGGCATATTATTCCAGCTTGGGTCACGCAGCTGGCGTGTAACTCAGGTTCCCAATGGTTCTAAATTCGCATGTGCAACATGTCATATGTCTGCAGCAGGTGGTGATGCCCGAAACCCGTTTGGACTTGAAGTTCAGGCAAACTACCTGGTAAATGATGATGTTACATGGAATTCTTCACTTGCAAATCTTGACAGTGATGCTGATGGATTCAGTAATGGAACCGAACTTCAGGATCCAACAGGGGCATGGAGAATTGGACAGCCAAATCCCGGTGAATTCTCAGTAGTTACCAACCCCGGTGACCCAAACAGCAAACCTGCACCAAACGCGATAAAAGATCTTAATGGTAATCCGCAGGAGTTTTCATTATCCCATAATTACCCAAATCCATTTAATCCTTCAACAAAAATCAGGTACTCGGTTCCAACAGCGGGATCAGTGAATCTCACTGTTTATACTGTTCAGGGTGAAAAGGTATTTGCTCTTGTTGATCAATTTCAGGAAGCGGGAAGTTATGAAGTGGATTTTACAGCTGTATCAGCAGCAAGTGGAGTTTATTTTTATAAACTTGAAGCTGCAGGCAAAGTGGAAGTAAAAAAGATGAATCTGCTTAAGTAGAAAGTTTTTATTGTTCTGACAAGTTCATTGGTCAGATTAAGGTTTTTAAGGTTGCATTATTTTAGATAGTGCAACCTTTTTTATTTATGAAAATTCACTTTACCCGGCTGAAGTATTCAGGCTTGCTGATCTTTTTTACTCTGAAAAGCCCACCAGATAAAATCGGTCATTTGTGGTGTTCCGCCAAGTTCTCTGAATCGGGTTGCATTTTGTGCCCGGTGATAGTGTGAGTGCATTGCAACCTGATTTAAACAATCAGACAAAGGAAATCCATCCAATGCATCTCTGAACCATGGAATGATGAACCTTTCTTCCAAATCTGTCGCCTCAAGATTTTTAACAAAATCAAGAAGTTTTTTACCTGTTGAAGTTGCCAGTTCCTGTAACGATTCAGGAGTAAAATCAGTTGGTCTTTTTCTTTCCAAAGGTGTTTTGGTCACAATATTTAGAAATGCAAACTGGACGAAGTGAATATGGAAAAGCTTTTCAAATAACTGTTTGTCCTGCAGATATTTTTCATCTGAATTAAACATGCTCCAGTGGATATTGTCCGCCCAGATCATGTGTTCGATTAATCGTGTAATATGCATCTTCATGGAACACCTCCAAAGTTATTAAAAACAAAAACAAATTTATGAAAAAAGAGTTGTTTAATATCAAAAAAAGACTAACTGTAAATTCATGAGTTTTTGAGATAAAAATTAAGTATCGAAAAATTTAATTCATCAAAGAATTGTTGCTTCAATCGATAAACTTATGGGGTTAAGCGAAGTTTAATATTAAGTAAATTTATTTGGATTTTCTTAATATACTCGAATTAGAAGCCTATCGACGAGTGAATTGTAACCCCAAACTATTTTACATAAAGGTACGATTAGAAATAATAACTTTTATCCAAATCATGAGTTGTCCTCTTTTTTGTTGCGCAAAAAAAAATTTCAATTAATTGAAAAAAACACAAAATTTAATTTGCACAGTAAATTGAAGATTATTAATATAGTGTCAGTTGATAATATTTTTTATTAGTTAGTTCTATATATTGTTATTTATGGTTCTTCACGAGGGAAATATGTATGGGTGGAGTAATGTCAATTGTTTTTATAATCCTGTAACTTGTAAAGAAGTCCCTTTTTCTCACACAAGAGAGATCGAAACTTATCGGTCAGTTTGTAACTTCCTGTTATCACTTATCATTAGCGCCAGCTTTGATTTGGGATCCCGAATTTCTCTGTGCCTTCCAAAACTTTCTTCCTAAATATTATTTTTGATCCATCAACACAAACTTTGTGTGAGGAAATTCTATGTTTAGTCTAAACCTAAACCCGTTTCGATTTGCCCTGATTATGGATTAATTCTTCTTGTGATAACAATGTCAAAATTAATGCCCAGTTTGATTCGCTAATGTTATTAGACTCCGGATATTATTTGAATCAATCCGTTATTTATATGGGGGACCAAAATGATGACGGATGTGATGATTTCATAATATGCAAGATGGATTCAAGATTTGACAACTGGGGATATGCATACTTCTTTTATGGAGGGAATCCGATGCCAGATACACCAGCATTCCGGATCAGGATATATCACCCGTTATTAACAACTTCATGTGATTTGAACAAAGACGGATATAGAGACATTGTAAATCTAAGAGGGGGATTTCCCCAGTCAGTTTATCGCTACGACATATATTACGGTGGCCCCGATTTAGACACAATTCCTGATGCAGTTCTGACATTACCTGACTCGGCAAATGCTGTATATTTCATGGGGAGGATGTGGCCTGTGGATTTTGATGGGGATGGTTGGGAGGAATTGGTTTATGTCACCACTATTTCACACAAAATATGGTTCATTCGGAACTTTGAAGAGAATCAACCGCTTGAATATTACTCGATTCCCAGAATCGGAAGTATGTATTATTCTGAGTCCTTAATATTCTCATCAGACCTTGATGGAGATGGAAAATCTGACATAACAACCCTGGCAAACGATGAAACTGGAAAATTACTTAGATTTTATTATGGGAACAGTAGTTTCGATTTTAGCGAATATTATGAATTCTCCTCGGATACTGTCTTTCAACCTGAAGAGATATTCCTCCTTAATGATATGAATGGAGATGGCAATGGGGAAATAATGGTTTATATTTCACAATCAACCGGCCACGGAGGTTATGGGATTTCATATGGATCAAGACCTCCTAATCTTTCACCTGAATTACGAGTGAATGCAGGTGCATTATCAGGATATGGCGTATCTCCGGGTGATGTAAACGGTGATGGTTATGGTGATTTATTGCAATATGTTCCTTATATCAGAAATGCATTATACCTGGGGGGAAGTACGATTTCGGGCCAGGCAGCTCAACAATATTTTTCCAACTACTGGCTCAACAGTATGCATTTTGGGGGAAGGGTTGGAGACATAAACGGAGACGGACTTGCAGATATTTGCGTTGGGGAGACAGCAGGAACCGCTGTACTGTCTCATATTTACATATACTCGGGGACAAGAACCCCTGTATCAGTTGAAGAAGAAAAGGAGGAAACCACCGAAGAAACAACATTATTATTTACGGTATCACCAAACCCGACCAATGGACAGATTTCTGTTCAATATACCCTGCCTGATTCCGGGGTACTCAGACTTGAGATATATGACATCCTCGGTCAGAGTGTATATAAGACCATCATACAGAAGGAAAAAGGGGATCATACAGAACTACTTGACCTGTCAAGATTAACAATATCCAGTGGAGTTTACATTCTATCCCTTGAACTCAAACAAGGGGACAAGATTTTATTGAAAAGTTTAAAACTTCAATACATGAAGTAATAAAAAACAACTAAACAAAGGAATGCACTATGAAAAAAGTTGCATTATTTATAATTCTTCTATCAGGGATGTTCTTAGGACAGAACAGACCTCGCCCGGGCGTTGATTATCTTCCACATATCGGATTTTTCGATTTTATCATTAACTATTTTGGTTTAACACTGCCTGAAACAGGAATAACAGGATTAACATAACAGCCTCGTAAAACTGATTCGCTCCAAATAAAGAGAATCTTTACCACATCTTCAAACCCTAAAACCTTCTTTTGATAGTAACAGCAAATCCCACACTCTAAAAGTTTACATTTTCCGTTTGAGTGCACAATCGCTTGAACATGCAAACATTAATTATACCAAAACAATGAAAGCTTTGTTGCTTAAGTAGCGAAGTATCAGAGTAGCAAAGTAGCGTAATGACTGAGAAATCAAAACCAATAGCCTCCGAATTCATTCGGAGGAAAAGGAGTCACATTTGATTTCATGGTCTTAAATCTATAACTAATTTAATACGGCTGTCTCGAGAGGGGCAGCCTTTTATATTGCTTCTACAATCATTTCATGATTTTTACAACTGAATGGATTGAAGAATCACTTCTATCAAAGTTAATGTCCTCTCCACTGCTTTTAATTTTTCATAAAGACCAAAAAAAAGCTAAATGATTTTATGGAATTTTCTCCACTCCTATTGGATTTTAATAGAATTAGAAGTATTTTAATGATCATTTATTAATAAGATTATTATATGAAAAAGCATTTCTACTTGTTGTCAATTTTGTTGGGTTCCTTCGGGTTTTTAGTAACTCAGTTGAAGCACAGGCTGTTAGAAACCCCGTATTGGAATACTGCACAGGCACCTGGTGCCAGTATTGTCCTTGTGGACACACAATCATCAGGGATGTGATCATGTTATACAATCCAAACACTGTACTTTTGGCATATCACGGACCTTCAAATTCCAGTGACCCATATAGAGTTTTTACCGGGAACAACATCATTTCTTTACTGGGGTTTTCCGGTTATCCTACAGGAATAGTTGACAGATTGACAGCACCACAGAGCAGGTCTGCCTGGGCAGGTCAGGTGAACAACCGCTCATTTGCACCTCCAAAGGTTAGTATTGAAGGGGTGATTGGATTTGAGAAAGACAGCAACAAGATACATGTAAAGATTACTGTGAAAGCACTTGCTGAAATTCCCGATATACCGGTTATCAATTTTATACTTACCGAAAACAAATTAGTCTCACCTCAGACAGGTAGCGGTGGAACGGGATGCGCCGGTGGTAATGAATATGTTCATGATCATGTTGTTCGTGCAATGTTAAACGGTGCGCTCGGAAATGATCTGTCCAAATCAGGTTGGGCAATTGGTGATTCTGCCGTTATAGATACATTTTATTATGTCTCTTCAAATGTTCAGTCAACGACTCAAATCGACCTGAATGCTTTTGTTTATTCTAAAAAATCACCTCTGAATACAAGTGAAATTCATCAGGCAAGGAAATGGAAACTGTCCGATTACCCTGTTGATGTGAAAGATAATTTCCAGGCAGGTAATCCCGTTGACTTCGAACTTCAACAGAATTTCCCTAATCCGTTTAATCCAGAAACCAAAATCAGCTTTTCTTTACCAAAATCAGGATTTGTTTCGTTAAAAGTTTACGATCTGCTAGGGAAAGAAGTAGCCGTATTGGTATCAGAAGACCTGGCACAAGGGACGCATTCAGTTTCATTTGATGCATCCCAACTTCCTTCAGGAGTATATGTTTACCAACTCCAGGCTGATGGTGTTAAACTTAGCCGGAAGATGAGCCTGCTTAAGTAATGCAGTAATGCAATAATCCAATAATGCAGTAATTTATCACCCATGGACACCCCTCGCCTTATAGGAGAGGGGCCGGGGGTGAGGTACCAGTGGTTTATTAATAATATCCTTTAATAACTACCCTTAAATCCTTAAATTGCCGATATAATTTTAAGGATTTTTAATGAACAAACTCAATCTTGGCTGCGGTAAGGATATCCGTCCCGGTTATGTTAATCTGGATGTGGTTGATTATGGTGGTAATGATATACATGACATAAACACTTTCCCTTACCCGTTTCCGGATAACCACTTCGATGAGATCTATTGTTCCCATATATTGGAACACATTGATAATTTTAATAAAGTAATAAACGAACTTTACAGGATCGCAAAACCTGATTCAACGATGATCGTTTATGCTCCTTTCTTTTTAAATACCAAATATTTTGGGGAGCCGGATCATAAAATCCCTTTCTCGATAAGAACTTTCGACAATTATGAATATCTCGGTAACAGAAAACTTAAATTTTATGAAAAATGGAAGTTGAATCACCGTACCAATTACGAGGGAAAAGCCCAGTTTGAAGTGTTAGAGAAAAAATTTATCACCTCTCATTTTGCAATATTAAAATGGATGGACTTTTTTGTTAATATTGAACCTGTGATCTATGAAAGATTTTTTGCAGGGTTCTTTTCACCCGAAGAAGTTTATTTCAGATTAAGAATTGTGAAATAAATCGTTTAAAATAAACGATAGAATGAATCGCCAATAGTCTGATGTCCAATCTCACGACTATTGATTTAAAAAAAATCATAAAAAAGAAAAAATGCGACAAGCTCCATTCAGACCATTTGATCTGCAGGCTCATTACGAACCGGCAGGTGATCAGCCAAAAGCCATAAAAGAACTGCTTGAAGGACTGGACCGAAATGAACAGTTCCAGACTCTACTTGGAGTCACGGGTAGTGGAAAAACATTTACCATGGCAAATGTGATCGCTCAACACAATAAACCGACTCTCGTAATTTCACACAACAAAACACTTGCTGCACAGTTGTATGCCGAGTTGAAATCCTTTTTTCCAAACAATCCTGTTGAATTTTTTATAAGCTATTATGATTATTATCAACCGGAAGCTTATGTGGTAAGCAGTGATACATTTATTGAGAAGGATTTTTCAATTAATGAAGAGATTGACAGACTCCGGCTGAAAGCAACCACTGCCCTGATTGAGGGGAGGAACGATGTTATAATTGTGGCATCAGTCAGTTGTATATACGGTATCGGAGCACCACACGAATATGCGGAGCAGACAATATTTTTGCATAAGGGGGATATTCTCCCAAAAAGAGAGTTTATGCGGAACCTTGTGAAAATCTATTATTCAAGGAATGATCTTGATTTTGTGAGAGGTTCCTTTCGAATGAGGGGAGATGTGGTTGAGATTATTCCGGCTTATGAAATTGAGGAAGCACTTCGATTTGAATTTTTTGATGACGAGATTGAAAGAATTTCCGTTATTGAACCGATTACAGGGGATGTGCTCCGGGAAATTGAAGAAACTGCGATTTATCCTGCTAAATATTTTGTGACAAATCCTGAACGACAGAAGTTATCTCTCGCCTTGATTGAAGCAGAACTGGAGCAGAGACTTGCAGATTTCAGGGAGCAGGAGCGTTATCTTGAAGCGCAAAGAATTGAACAAAGAACCCGGTTTGATATGGAAATGATCAAAGAAGTGGGATATTGTTCCGGAATTGAGAATTATTCCCGATATATGGACCTTCGGGAGCCGGGGACCAGACCATATTGTCTTCTCGACTATTTCCCCGACGATTTTCTTATGATTATAGATGAATCGCATGTAACCGTCTCGCAGATAAGAGGCATGTACAACGGAGATAGATCAAGAAAAGAGACGCTGGTACATCATGGATTTAGATTACCATCGGCTTTGGATAATCGTCCCATGAAATTTGATGAATTTGAGCAGAAAATGAAAAAAGTGGTTTTTGTTTCTGCAACACCGGGCGATTTTGAGATGGAAAAAACGCATGGCAATTTTGTTGAGCAAATCATCAGACCTACAGGTTTGCTCGATCCTGAAATTCAGATAAGACCTGTAAAAACCCAGATTGATGATCTGATTGGCGAGATCAGGATAAGGGTTCAAAAGGGGGAGAGAACACTTGTCACCACCCTGACCAAAAGGATGGCTGAAGATTTATCCGACTATTTCGCCAAAATCGGGATTGCGGTTCGATATATCCACAGTGATATCGACGCACTTGAAAGGGTTGAAATTCTTCGCGATCTAAGGCTTGGTGATTTTGATGTTTTGGTTGGAGTAAATCTTCTTCGTGAGGGGCTTGATCTTCCGGAGGTGTCTCTTGTCGCAATAATTGATGCCGACAAGGAGGGATTTCTCAGGAGTGGAAGATCGCTTATGCAGACTGCGGGAAGAACTGCCAGAAATGCGAGCGGTTTGGTAATTATGTATGCCGACAAAATCACTGATTCGATGAAAATGGTGATTGATGAAACAGAACGCCGCCGGAATATTCAGATGGAATACAATAAAAAACATGGAATCACTCCCAAAACTCTATTTAAAAGTGTTGAAGAGATCATGAATTCAACTGCCATTGCAGATGTAAGGCGGAAGGAATATGATCATGTTTCATCTCCGTCACAATTCTCAAGAGTGGCTGAGCCGGTTCTTAAGTTTATGAGTATCGACGAACGCAAGGTTATGATAGAGGAGTTGACAGAGGAGATGAGGAAAGCTGCAAAAGATCTTGATTTTGAGAGAGCGGCATTTCTTCGTGATGAAGTGGAAAAATTAAAAAAATCGATACCGGATAGAATTGACAGTTAGGGATGACCGGTCAACAAATGACCAGTGACGACAAATCCGATTCAATAATAGAAAGCAATAATTGAAAATAATCAAATTTGGGGGCTCCTCGGTTGGGAGTCCTGATAGAATAAAAAATGTAATTGAAATTGTCAGATCAAAATCCTCTGAGGGGATTGGTGGAATTGTTTTTTCAGCCTATTCGGGGGTTACGGACAATCTCATCAAAGTAGCACACCTCGCCCTCTCAAGAGATAAAAGCTACATCACTCTTTTTGAAGAAATTCAGAAAAAACATCATGACTTTGCGGAACAACTGGTACCTGACCTGAAGGAAAATGGAATTTTAAAAGAGGGAATCGACCTTAGATTATCAGAATTGAGGGAAATTCTTGATGGTATATATCTAATAAAAGAGCTTACTCCAAAAACTCTTGATTATGTCCAAAGTTTTGGGGAGCAGCTTTCCGCTTATACCATCTGTGTTGCATTTAACTCAGCAGGAATCAACGCTGAATATCTTGATGCAAGAAAAGTTATTAAAACTGACAACAATTTTGGTAATGCCCATCTGCTTGAAACTGAAACATATTATTTTATTTCACAGGAATTTATCCGAAATTCGACATTAAGAATAATCACAGGTTTTATCGCTTCAACACATGAAGGGGAAACCACAACCCTGGGCAGGGGTGGGTCTGATTACTCCGCAGCTATTTTTGGTGCTGCATTAAATGTTGATGAAATCGAAATTTGGACAGATGTTGATGGAGTTCTCACCGCCGATCCCAGAAAAGTAAATGATTCATTTATTGTGGAAGACCTCTCCTATGAGGAAGCGATGGAGTTTTCATATTTTGGTGCCAAGGTTATCTATGCTCCCACGATTCAGCCGGCAATGGATAAATCGATTCCGGTCAGAATAAAAAACACCTTTAATCCAACTCATTCCGGTTCGTTGATAGGTGAAAATCCACCCAAAAACAACAATGACATAACGGGTTTGGCAAGTATCGACAATATCTCTCTCATCAGAATTGAGGGGGGTGGTATGGTGGGTGTGTCTGGTATAGCAAGCCGATTGTTTAAAACACTTGCACAAAGTAAAACCAATGTTATCCTGATTACGCAGGCATCATCGGAGCATTCAATTAGTGTGGCAGTTGAGCCAAAATATGCAGATAATGCCGTCAAAAACCTTAAAGAAGAATTTGATGCGGAATTGAAGCAGAGGAAAATTTCAACCATCGAAAAGGAGGATTCTCTTTCGGTTGTGGCTGTTGTGGGTGCCAACATGAGGCGTCAGTCGGGTGTCAGTGGAAGAGTTTTTAAGACACTGGGTGATCACAAGATTAATGTTCACGCAATTGCTCAGGGATCCTCAGAGCTAAATATCTCATTTGTCATTTCATCAGCTCACCTTAAACAGGCGATGACTGCTTTACATAATGAATTTTTCTTTGAGGGGCGAAAAGTCTGGAGCATATATCTTGCAGGTCCCGGGAATGTGGGAGCACGGACACTCGCATTAATGAAAAACAAAGTAAACATAAATGACAGAATTGAATTAAGAGGGATTATCAACTCTAAACAGATGTTGTTTGGTGGAAATTTGTTTTTGTTGGAAAATCCTGTGGAAGAGCTGTTAACTTCCGGTCAAAAAAGTGATAATAAACTGTTCCTTCAGGCAGTGGAAGAGGACAAAAACTCTTTCAAAATTTTTGTGGATACTTCGGCGAGTGAAAAGGTAGTGGAAATGTATGCTCCGTTGTTGAGTTCTGGTGTGAATATTGTTGCAGCAAATAAAATTGCCAATTCATCTTCATTGGAGTATTACAAAGGACTCAGACAGGCACTCGCCAAAGGGAAATCAAAGTTTAATTATGAAACAAATGTGGGGGCTGCACTTCCTGTAATTCGTACTTTAAAAGACCTTCTCACAACGGGTGATAAACTTCAAAAGATTGAAGGGATTATGTCGGGATCGTGTAACTACATTCTGACAGCTGTCTGGAATGGTACCAAATTCCAAGATGCATTACAAAAAGCAGGGGAGATGGGAATTACTGAACCCGATCCCGTAATTGATCTTTCCGGGATGGATATTGCCAGAAAACTCTTGATCCTCGTTAGAGATGCCGGTTTGGATTTTGGTATGGAGGATATCGAAATGTCGCCTCTTGCCCGGAGGGATGAAGAGGGAAAAGTCCATTATCTTGATATTGATAAGTTGGTAGGGGATGCCAAATCCCGGGGAAACAAGTTAAAGTTTATAGCTTCATTTGATGATGGCAAATTAAAAGTATATCCAAAAGAGACAACGCCGGATGATCCTTTGTATGTGGTTGATGATGTTAAAAATGTCTTTATTTTTTACACCAAAAGATATTCAAAATATCCGTTAGTGATTTCGGGTCCGGGAGCGGGTGTTGATTTAACCGCCTCGGGAGTACTTGATGATGTACTTAAAATAATTGGAAGTGTTTCATGAAGTCAAATCCGGAGCGGAAACTTGTGAAGAATTATGCCAGGGCATTTGCTCCGGCAACTGTTTCCAATATCGGTCCAGGGTTTGATCTAATGGGTTTCCCGCTATTTGATCTTGGTGATATTGTTGAGGTTACGGTAAATGATTTATCATGCTCCCGAATAACTGATATAGTTGGGAACACAACTTTAAGCAAAGAATTGGAGAAAAACACAGCGGGAGCAGCAGTAAAAAGTTTCCTTGATAAACATGCTCCCGGTGAATTTGTAGATATTGTTTTACACAAGTTGCTCCCGATTGGAAGTGGACTCGGATCAAGTGCCGCAAGTGCTGTGGCTGCGGTTGTTGCAGTTAATGCATTGTTATCAAAACCTTTGGAAATTAAGGATCTGGTGGAACATGCCCTCGATGGTGAAGTGGTGGCATCGGGTACGAGACATGGAGACAATGTAATTCCTTCACTTGTTGGCGGAGTGGTGGTAATCAGTGACCCCGTTCACTTTAATTACTTTAAATTTGATGCTCCTGAAGATTTAATTGTCCTCACTTTTCATCCACATGTGGAAATAAAGACAAGTGAAGCAAGGGCGATGCTCCCGAAAATGGTATCTGTGAGTGATTCAATCAAACAAACTGCCGGAGCAGTTACGCTGATCACCGGGATGATTAAAGGTGATTATACTTTACTTAAGGCTGCATCTTCCGATTTTATTGCTGAACCGTTTCGATCAAAACTTATACCCGGTTACCATGAGATCAAGTTTATGGCTTCATCATCAGAGGCAATAGCAATGAATATTTCCGGATCGGGTCCCACATCTTTTGTTTTTTTTCGAACTTTGGAGGATGCAGGGTTATTCATTCCAAAGATTGAAAATGTTTATGATAAAATAGGACTTGGTATAGATATTAACATTTCAAAAATCAACAACACCGGCGCTCAAATTCTGGAGGTTAGATGAGATATATCAGCACTCGTGATAACAAAAACGATTTTAATTTTAGAGATGCAGTCTATAACGGGATGGCTCCCGATGGAGGTTTATTCCTCCCGAAGTCAATTCCTCATCTTCTTGATGAGCCCGTTGAACTGGCAGATTTGTCGTTAACGGAACTGGCTCTCCATTTTTTATCGCCTTTTATAACCGGGATTGATGAGGTTGATTTTGTCAGAATTGTTGAGCGGTCATTTAATTTTGATATTAATATACACTCTATCAACAAAAATATCTCGATTGCCGAGTTATATCACGGACCTACCCTTGCATTTAAGGATTTTGGAGCACGGTTTTTAGCGAATATTATGTCGTTTTATTTACATGAAGAAGGGAAAAAGTGTAAAATATTAGTTGCCACTTCCGGGGACACAGGGAGTGCCGTGGCAAATGCTTTTCTGGGGATGGATTGTGTTGATGTGGTTTTGTTGTATCCATCGGGGAAGGTGAGTAAAATTCAAGAGCAACAATTAACAACTCTTGGTAAAAATGTTACTGCACTTGAGGTTCAGGGAAATTTTGATGATTGCCAAAGACTTGTTAAAATGGCATTTGCCGATGAAGAATTGAGATCAAAAGTTAATCTGTCATCTGCAAATTCAATAAGTATTGCGAGATTGCTTCCGCAGGCTGTATATTATATTTTTGCTTATATGAACCTTTATGAGAAGCATGAAACCATTAATTTTGTGGTTCCAAGTGGAAATCTGGGGAATATTACAGCGGGATTGATGACAAAATTTGCAGGATTATCTGTCCACAGATATTATTCTGCATTAAACAAAAACGATGTTTTTGCAAATTATTTATCAACAGGTAATTTCACTCCACAACCAACAATTCAAACCATCTCCAACGCGATGGATGTTGGCTCACCAAGCAATCTTGAGAGGATAATATCACTTTATCATGGTGATGTAAATTCCGTACGCAGGGATGTTTCTGCAAAAAGTTACAGTGATGAAGAGACTCTCAACAAAATTGGGGAGATTTACCGGGAGTACAATTATCTGATCGATCCACATACTGCCACAGGAATGTTATATGCTTCCGAGTTGGAAAGAATGGCACCCAGAGAGCATTTTGTTGTAATGTCAACCGCACATCCCGCGAAATTTTATGATGATGTAAAATTGGCGACCGGAGCAGATTTTAAGATTCCCGAAAGACTTGCTTCTTGTCTAAAAAAAGGAAAAGTCAGTAAGATAATCGGGACAGAATATGAAGAGTTTAAGGAGTTAATAGACAGAAAGTGAGCCGTGTATAGAAGAAATAATCGTGACTATTTGTACTTTTCACTTTTTAATTGATAATACACAATTTGATAACAAAAAGGAAATATTGCCCGACTATATCTATAAAATATTTATTTTAAATCTATAAAATTTTTCTCAGGGGTCATAAAACTGCAAAATTTCTAAAAAGATATCCAAATCCAAAAGGGTGGATGTAAGCTGGAATTTTAACCCAATCGTGGTATCAGCCCCTCAACCAATGTCAAAATCAACCCAAGTCTCTGTTGGAACACACTCCACAATTTGATAGAATATATCAGGGGACCAGTCAGGTAACAGGGCGAACTTTCGCAAATCTCCTACACCCCCCAAAAGTAAAAATGATCGGCAATCACAGCTAGCGAAGACTCAAAATTAATCAGATCCTTTCGCCTCTTACAAAAATTTTCACACTGAAACTAAAAAATAAGTTAGACATAAAACTTCCTACAATCAACCACAATGAATTAAGGAAAAGCCGCCCAAAAAAAATTTTCAGCTTTATCCTAAAATAGAACCCCCCTAGTATTCAAATTTACAATCTAGTTCCTATTTCGAAGTTGGAAAGACAAAAAGAGTGGAAACAACTACCGGGAAAAAACAAAAGGTTCGGTAACCTTTGAAAAAGGATCGGGCGTTGTGATCCTCCCAAGAGTTTGATCAGTGGTGGTAATGTCTTCAAAATTGACTTGGAAGATAAAGACAAAACCCTGACAAAAGTTGGGTCATCAAACATGTTTGGGATGGTACAAAGTAAAAGAAGGTTTGGAGTATATCTATTGTTATGGAAAAACCGGAATGAACTCTTGGCATCCAAAAGGTCACTATAACACTTTTTAGTAACACTGAAATCGATTCAAAAGCAAAGGGTGAACAGTTTGTTTCAATACTTCTTCAATAGAAAGTGTAATAATTACCTTTTACTGATTTTCCTCCTCTCTCAGCTTTTTGTCTCGGTGAATTGCCAATCAGAAAACAAACCTGGGAAAACCCAGGATATTCAACCGGCAGGTACAAACTCAGTTGTCAACGGCGATTCCTTAAAGTTGAATGCCGGGATTGTTGAATCCACTACTCATCCATTCGTCATTGGTTATCCTGAATTTATTGATTCCGTTTCGGATAATTATATTTACTGGAAAGACGGGACAAAAATGGCGTTAAAAACTTCAGCCGTTTCTGAGCAGGATCTTGCAGAAAAAAACGCTGATGAATATGAGTCCCTTTTGTCGATGGCAGATCCTCATTCGATGCTTTCTGAAGATTACCCACTCCTTGAAGAGATTGGAATTCCCGGGAAGCATGAAGACCCCGGTAGATTCAGAAACAGTGAGTTTTTGAAGAAAATATACGGGAATAACAGTGGAGAAGTTGCGAAAAATCTTGTTAAGGTAAGATGGCTTAAAAAGAGACTAAACACCACGATGATGGTAAATAAAATGAATGGGGCAGCAGAGTCTTTGCAAAAGATATCTGATGAACTTGACAAACTGCCGGAAAAATTTTTAAAATATCTTAACTATCCAGCCGGAACATTTGTCTGGAGAAATATTGCCGGGACAAAAAGTCTCAGTGCTCACAGTTTTGCAATAGCCATTGATATAAATGTTTCACAAAGTGATTATTGGCGCAGTTATAACAAAGGGAAAAGACGGATCAATCAAGTTTCGGAACAGCATCCCTGTAGAGATTGTCCATATATTTGAGAAACACGGCTGGATATGGGGCGGCAGGTGGTATCATTACGATACTATGCACTTTGAATACCGCCCCGAAATAGTTGCAGCAGTTAAGCTGAAATCTAAGAAAGGATAATATTCCTCTCCTTGAGGTGATCGAGTACAAACGAAAAACATTCATCTTTCATACCGATAAGTTCAGGAGGAAAACAACCTTTTTCAGTGAAAATGCCATTCAGAATTAGTCCGGCACCTGCAGTGCAGGTATATCCTGTTGTCCTTGACATTGAAGAAACGCCGGATGCCTCATCATATCGATCGAGAAGTGTTTGAGAGAATTCGACCTCTTCTCCATTAATTTTTCTTTTGGATTTAAGTCTCATCACGGTGAATTCAGGTTCTGAGTTTCCAAGTTTCCAGTCTTTAAAAGAAGTTTTGCCGAAAAATCTCTCGGTTTAAGTTTCACTCCTTTTATATCAATTTCATCTTCCGAGAAAAATCCGACATGCCTGAGAGCTTTTATCAGGTCGATGTGACCCGGGTATCTTAGGGTTAATTCCCGCATATCGGGAACATCAAGAGTGTTCAGGATTGATCTTAAACCGTCGGTATAAAATGCCTCGAGGGTTCCAATTCCTTCAAAATCGACAAATTCACTCCCTGAGAGAGCCTCCCGTGTTACAATTCTGCCATTTTCTTTCACTCTTGCTGTTCGGGTATATTCCTCAAGCACATCAACCGGTGAGAATGGAGCTTTATATTGGAACGGATATTTTCTTTCAGCGGGAAGACCACCAACCATACACTCAAGAAAACTGACACCACCTTTGGCAAACTGATTCCCAAACCACATATTACTTAGTCCGGGGCAACGCCAAAATCGACAATGGCGGTTACATCATTATCAATTGCAAGCCGGTTCAGATCGTTATAATCCTCAGGAAAGAAGGAAATATCAACAATATTTTTGCCTGCTGAAATTACAGTTTCGACGGTTTTATATCCCATAAATCCGGGAACAGCACCAACAACGAGGTCAGATTCTTTTATAATTTCTTTAACTTTTTTGGGATCAGACAGGTCGGCAGAAACCGTATTAATTCCAAATTCAGAAAGGAAAGCGAGATTTCCTTCATCAAGGTCAACTGAAGTTACTTTGCATGTTTGATTGAGGTCTCTGGCGATTGCTCTGCCTACCATTCCTGCTCCAAGTACAATTACATTTTTCATAATCTATCTTAAATTTTGGTCAAAAAAAATTTGTAAACACTTAAAAAGATAAGCAAAATAGAAGAAAAATTATGATTTTTTAAAAAACTTTTGTATTTTTACATACAAATTTTACAGATTTTGTTGACTTGTTCTTCCCCTGACAGGTCAACCTTAATGACGATCCCCGGCTATCCCCATTGCCGGGGTTTTTTTTTATTTGTACTTGAATTCCTGCCCGAATGCAACCAAATTTTTTAACTATTTTAGTATTGTAAAATTGTTCAATTAAACAGGATACAAATAGTGAGAATTGCCTTAACAGCGCTTTTTCTCCTTGCTTCGTTCACAAGTGTTGAAGCGCAGAAAGCAGAAAAAGTTGCATCAGAATCTGGAAAGATATTTATTGCTCCACAGGAGTCGCCCGACGGTAAATTCCTTGCCTTCACTCAAGAAGGATACAACGGGATTTTATTGTTAAATGAAAATAAAGAGATCAGCTTATTAACACAGGATCCGGCTTCAGGTTACGGATTTAAATGGTTAAAGGATGGCTCAGGAATTGCTGCACGAAGTGCAAAATACACCGGCTATAAAAGAGAAAACAGTATTGTTGTCTATAGCTTAAAAGGGGAGAACACCCTTCAATTATCCGGACTTTCTTCAAAACTAACCATACTTCCCACAGTATCAACCGGTGGGGATGTTAGCTTTGTTGAAGCGGGTGAAGTGAAAAGTTTTAATACTTTTTCAAAGACAACAGAGGTGAAAGCTCCATCAGGAATTGCAGCGTTTATAGAAAATGACAAAATTTCTGTTGTTTCTGAAAACCGCCAAAAAATAGTAATCGATCCCGTTTCCGGGCAAAGGTGCATAAATGCAGTTTTGTCACCCGACGGAAAAAAAGTTGTGTTTGAAATTTTGGGTGGGAATCTTTTTGTAATCAACTCAGACGGCACCGGGCTTATCGACCTTGGAAAAGGTTTCCGTGCATCCTGGTCACCCGATTCCAAAATGATCACTTATATGATAACAGAAGATGACGGACATGTCATCACATCCTCCGATATTTTTACGATTTCCTTCGACGGAAGCAAAAAATCAGCAGTAACCTCCACAACAAACATCATCGAAATGAATCCATCTTACAGTGCAAACGGGGAATACATCTATTTCGACAATGCAAATGAAGGGGCTATTTACAGAATCAAAACAGAGGTGGTAAAATGAAAAAGTTTTTCTTAATAGCTCTGTTTTTATTCTCTGTTCCCGTATTTTCGCAAATAACCGGACTTTCGGGTTGGAATATAGTCCTTGATCCCGGACACAGTCAGCAGGAGAACATGGGGATATATAATTATCCTGAAGCAATGAAAAATCTTTATGTCGCAAAACATTTGAGGATTTCCTCATGGATTCAACCGATATTGACACTGTTTATATGACGTGCTCAGACAGCCTCGTAATTGTGGGCCTCTCACAAAGATCAGACTATGCAAACTCAATAGGTGCTGCCTGGTTTCATTCCATCCACAGTGATGCGGGAGCTGCGAGCAGTAATACCACTCTTTTTACTTTGGGGACAATATGCAAACGGTCTGGAGAAAGTTCCCAACGGTGGCAAGGCAATGAGCGATATAATGATTGGTAATTTGACAAAAGGAATGAGGACATCAACCAGTAGAGGATCCATTGGGGATTGCTCGTTTTACGGATGTACAAGTGAGGGCCCATATCTATCTGTAAACAGACTTACCAACATGCCCTCTGAACTGAGTGAGGCAGGATTTCACACAAATCCAATGCAAAACACACTCAATATGAATTATGAATATAAACGCCTCGAAGCGAAAACTTTCTTTTGGTCGATAATCAAATTTAAAGGGGCAAACAGACCTTACCCCGGTATAATGGCAGGAAAAATTACTGATTCGGAGAGTGGTCAGCAGATCAATGGTGCAACTGTAACCGTTGATGGCAGAACCTACACAACCGATACATATCAGTCACTTTTCCATAACTATACCACTGATTCAACCCTTCTCAGAAATGGTTTTTACTATTTTGAGAGAGTTCCGGGTGGGAATCAGCAAATCACAGTTTCAGCTCCCGGATATGAAACCTATATTGGTACAGTGGCGATGTCTGATACCTTCTTCACATTTAAGGATGTTCAGCTCGGAAATATAACTCCCCCTTACATAGCTGAAAGTATTCCTGCTGCGGGAGATTCACTTTATCCCGGATTAAAAAACATTCAGATAACTTTCAGTCGTCCGATGGATATTGCTTCGGTTAACAGTGCTATCTCTTTTAATCCGCCTGTTGCAGGAACAACCAACACCTGGGGTGGAAGTGACAGAATTCTCACGATCACAACCACAAACATGACACCTTCGACCCAATATACACTCACGATTCAGCCAACAGCCAAGGATAAATTTGACCATCCACTTGATGGTGATGGAAATGGCACCGGCGGAGATGCTTATGTTCTTAATTTCCGCACAAAAATTCCTGATCATATTCCTCCTGCAGTTGTTACGAGCTACCCTCTGGGAATACAGATGGTTTATGATAAAAGACCGGTGCTTAATATTACATTCAACGAACCGTTAAAAACCTCTTCATTGAGTGGTAAACTTAAAGTTCAAAATACTCAGAATAATGCCGATCTTCAGGTTTATACAAGATATTATGGGGGTAACAATGTTTCTGCAATCAACATCTTTGTCAGAGAGGATATTGTTTTTCCCGTAATGTACAGACTCAGGGTAGAAGCCGGAGTTGAAGATATGTCGGGGAATGCAACCACAGAAGCGTACGAAGTCAATTTTGTTCTTGACCTCGGGTTTGTTGAAGAAGTTACCATAGACAATTTTGAGGCGGGAATCGCAAACTGGTGGGTTCCTCAGCAGAGTGGTACAACAGTTGGAATTCTGACAGATACAACAAATATATTTTCTGATGGTACCATCATCAATCATGGATCAGGCAGCAGCAAATCGATGAGACTTGATTACGGTTGGGATTTGAACGCAAGTGAATGGTTGATCAGGGAATATTATGGAGCCACTCCTGCAGATTTTGGTACAGGGAAATGGCTTCAAACTTATGTTTTTGGAGACGGGAAAAACAACAAATTCCGTTTTTGCATTAATGATGCGGGGCCTGGAGGGCATGAAGTCAGTCCATGGTACACAGTAAACTGGTTTGGATGGAAACCGGTCTATTGGGAGTTTCAATCAGGAACAGGAACCTGGATCGGTAACGGCGTAATCGATTATCCTCTCAGCTTCGACAGTTATCAACTCTCTTATGAACAAGGAAACCAAAACATCGGTACACTCTACTTTGACGATGCCAGGGTTTTGAGTTGGTATGATGTTGGGATTAAAGAGGATGTTTCAGGGAATCCCGATGTTTATAATCTGGATCAAAATTATCCAAATCCATTTAATCCGACTACGGTTATCAACTTTAGTTTACCTTCAAGGTCAGCTGTAAAACTTGAGGTTTATTCTGTTCTTGGAGAAAAAGTTGCATCACTCGTGGATTCAGAGATGGATCGTGGAAGTTACAACTATTCATTTGACGCTGCAAACCTCCCCGGAGGAGTTTATATCTACAGACTCTCAACAGGATTTGGGGTTATCAGCAGGAAGATGATACTTTTGAAGTAGGAGCTCCAGAACCCAGAGATTCAGAGTTCAGAACTCGAGAGTAATCAATTTACAAACGAAACCTGAGGCCCAGGGTTTCTCAAGTTTCTGAAGTCTCTCTGAAGTTCTTTCTTGATCTCGATAGTTTTGGTTTTATTTTGAAGAATATGATCAAAATTTAAAAACAATTAAATACCCTGTCGGTTTTCCACAGGGTATTTTATTATATTTTATAGTGTTTTTAATTTTTTAATCAATATATATATTAGCTGATATATGAAATCTCGAATTAAAACCAAAATTCTTCTATTTGTTCTCGGACCTGCAATTCTCATTTCAGTTATCAGCGGTGTTATAACCGATCGGGTTACTGTTGAAAACGAGGTACTCAACTCTGATAAATTTATGTTTGTTTACTCTGCTCAGTTTGCTGATAAGATAAACACACAATTAATAAATGTAGAGAATTTGGTTAAGGAGTGTGCTGTTTTTTCATCTCTCTCTGATTATGTGACAGAGTAAGAAGCTTATAATTTTTTGTTAAAAAATTTGGAGAAAAGTAAACTTCTGCTTGGATCCCGATTTGCATTCGAGCCTGAGTACTCCAATGGCAAATTTCGCCTGCAATCTGTTTCAATTACCGACGGAAAACCTCATCTCGCAGAATTATCAAATCTTATTAAATATACCGATACCACAGAAACCTGGTATTATAAAGCAAAAAAAGAAAACAAATCATTCTGGGATGAACCATTCATAGACCGCGAAACAAATCTTCTGTGCTCACGTTTTAATTGTCCAATAATCAAAGATGGTAAATTTATCGGAGTTGCGAGTGCCAGAATTGACCTGACAAAATTCAAGACTATCTTGGATACCACATACTACAAATCAATCAATTTTATCCTGGTTTCAGGGGATGGTACATTTATTTATCACCCATCCAAAAGAAGAATTTTCAAAGACAATATTCTTACAATCCAGGGAAGTGGTATCCATCCTGATGACCAGCACAAAGAGGGTGCATTAATGATTCGCGGGTTAACAGGAAAATCGATCCTGCGAAATACAGATAAACCGGGGACGAACCTGCTCGGATATTATCATCCTATCACGCAGACAGGGTGGAGTCTAAGTGTCTCGGTTGATGAAACAGAACTCCTGGCACATGTGAGAACCGGAACACAAATTTCGGCACTAATATCAATTTCTACCATAATGGTTATGTTTATCATCCTGTTTTGGTTGTCTGATAAAATTACCAAACCCATAACAACACTCACTAACAAAGTTAATCTTTTCGCCGAAGGTGGAATCAGGCAGCAGATTGAAGTAACCAGCGATGATGAAACAGGTACATTAACACGATCGTTTAATCAACTCTTTTTGGAAATAGAAAAAAGAGAAAAAGAATTAAAAGATTTAACCCACCGCTTTAAGTTCGCATTTCAAGCAACAAACGATGGAATTTTTGACTGGTTTTTAAATTCAGACGATTTATATTTTAGCGACAGATACTTTGAGCTTTATGGATATACTCCGGGTGAGTTTATACCAACGGTTGATCAATGGTCATTATTGAGGCAACATCCTGCAAAAGATGGATCGTTTAAAGATTTTATTAAAACCTTGACAATTAATTCTACATATGAAGCTGAGTTTCAGGCGGTCAAGAAAAATGGTGAGGCATTTTGGGTGCTTACCCGGTGTATCGTTGTTGAAGCAGATGATCAAGGTAACCCTTTAAGAATAGTTGGAACAGATTCAGATATAACAAAGAGAAAAAACGCTGAATTTGAAATTCAGGAATTAAATAAAACTCTCGAAGCCAAAGTAGTGGAAAAAACGAAATCACTCGAAAAAACTTTGCAGATAACGAGAACTCTTAATTCCAGGTTAACCTCTCAAAACCTTGCTTTAAATTCATCAATAATTGTTTCTCATGCAGATATTGATGGAAATATTACAGAGGTTAATGACCAGTTTTGCCGTGTCACTCAATACACTCGAGAAGAAGTTGTGGGTAAAAGCCACCGTTTTCTTAATTCAAATTATCATCCACAAGAATTTTTTGCTTTATTGTGGAATACAATAAAAAGTGGTAAGGTTTGGCGCGGGCAGATTAGAAATAAAGCGAAGGATGGCTCTTTCTTTTGGATGGATTCTGTAATTGCTCCTGTATTTGATGAAACCGGACTTCTTGAAGGATATCTAACAATTCGCTTTGATATTACAGATCGTAAACTTGCTGAAGCAGAAATTGCACGGATCAGGTTGTTATCAGACAATGCCCTGGAACTTACAAATGCCGGATTTTGGGAAATTGACCTGACCGACCAGGAGTGGTACACATCGTCTGAACAGGTAGTAAGAATATTTGGAGATCCTCCTTCTGAGGGTTACAGATACAAATTATTTGGGCACTAGGCAGAATGCGTAAAAGCCGGAGATCCTGAGGCTGCCAAAAAAACTTTCCAAAAATTCGATGATGCAGTTGCAGGCAAGACACCAAGATATGAAGGAGTTTATGCATACCTGAGACCTGTTGACGGGAAAAGAATCTGGGTTCGGGATGTTGGTGAGATAATCAGAGATGAAAATGGAAATGCACTTAGAATGCTGGGTGTTACTCAAGACATCACCGAGTCAAAACTTGCTGAATTTGCAATTTTGGAAGCCCGGGAGAATTTGGATCTGGCTCTTAGATCGGCTAAAATGGGGACCTGGAAATTTTATCCACAACAAAATGAGATGTTCACCGATGAAATTCTGATGAATATTTTTGACATTGAAAATGGTAATCAATGGCTTTCTGTGATCCACCCCGAAGATGTTGACAGGATTACGACATCGATCCGGGAGGCTTTTGAAAACCATGATCTGGATTGGAAAAATTATTTTAGAATAGTTAATAAATCGGGAGAAATTAAACAAATCTCTTCTGTGGGCAGACACACTTATGACGAGAACGGGCTGCCCTATATCTCCACTGGTGTTGCATGGGATATCACGGAACTAAAAGAGATACAACAAGAACTCTCTTTGGCAAAAGAAGCTGCAGAGGCAGCAACTGTAGCAAAAAGTCAGTTCCTTGCCACGATGTCTCATGAAATCCGTACCCCAATGAATGCAATTATTGGGCTTTCACACCTCGCCCTGAAAACTCAGTTGGACAACAAACAACTCGATTATCTACAAAAAATAGAAAGGTCGGCGATTGCTCTCCTTGGTATCATAAATGATATTTTGGATTTTTCCAAAATTGAGGCGGGCAGGCTCAGTATCGAGCAAACAGACTTCGACCTGGAACATGTGCTCGATACAGTTTCGAGTTTGGTCTCTGAAAAGGCACAGGAAAAAGGGATCGAGTTTGCTGTTCGCATTGCAAATGATGTCCCCTTGAACCTTATCGGTGATCCGCTAAGGACAGGGCAAATTATAACGAATTTCTGCAGTAACGCGGTCAAGTTTACTGAATCAGGAGAGATTGTTGTAACAGTTGAGGTGGAAGAGCGCTTAGCCGAAAATATACGGTTACGCTTTGCAGTTCAGGACACAGGTATTGGATTAACCCCGGAACAAAAGAACAAGATGTTTCAGTCATTCAGTCAGGCGGACAGTTCAACAACTCGAAAATATGGCGGAACCGGTTTGGGACTGGCAATAAGTAAAAAACTGGCAGAACTGACGGGGGAGAAACCTGGGTTGAAAGTGAATATGGAAAGGGAAGTACTTTCTATTTTAACGCAATTTTTAAGATTCAGCAAGAGCAAAAACGATCTGAATATATACCGACAGTGGATTTGAGAGGGCTAAAGGTTTTAGTTTGCGACGATAACCAGACAGCCCGAGATATCCTCAAAGAAGCGCTTGAAGCTTTTTCATTTAATGTGACCTTAACCGACTCGGGGAAACATGCCATTGAGTTAATTGAAAAGGAGAAAGAGCATCCTTTTGAATTGGTTCTGATGGACTGGAAAATGCCTTCCATGGATGGATTGGAGACCTCAAAAATTATATCGGAGAAAAGTAGCAGCAATGCGCCCACTATAATAATGGTTACCGCTTTTGGAAGGGAAGAAATAGCTGAAAAAGCCAGAGAAATCGGGATTAAAGGCTTCCTCACAAAACCGGTTTCGTATTCGTCTCTTTTTGATACTATCATGGAAGTATTTGGAAAAGAAACCAGGACCAAACATGCAGCTTCCGGAAAGGGAATGAAATATCTGGCGGAAATTGAATTGATAAGAGGCGCAAGAATACTTCTGACAGAAGATAACGAGATTAATCAGCAGGTGGGAACCGAACTTCTTGAGGGTGCCGGATTTGTTGTTGAGATTGCCAACCACGGAAAAGAGGCAGTTGATATGGTGAAGAATTCCGGAGTTCCGCCTGCATACGATATTGTCCTGATGGACTTACAAATGCCGGTTATGGATGGTTACACTGCCACAAGAACAATTCGGGAATTTAAAGAATATGACGATTTACCAATAGTTGCGATGACTGCAGATGCGATGACCGGGATAAGAGAAAAGTGTTTTGATGCCGGAATGCAGGATTTTGTTACAAAACCTATCGATCCTGATGAGGTTTTTGGAGCTCTTGTTAAATGGATCAAACCGGGTGAACGAGTGATGGTTGCCGAGAGAAGTGAAAAAGCACCTGTAAAAGAAGAAATTGAACTTCCTGTTTTTATAAACATAGATGTCGATGATGCATTGCGTCGCTTAGGCGGTAACAAGGGTTGTTTCTTAACTTAATTGAGAAATTTTATTCAAAAAATCAAGATTTAATCGATCAAATTAGTGATGCAATTAATAAAAAGGATCAAGAGCGGGCAGTCCGCCTGGTTCATACAATGAAAGGTGTAGCAGGGAATCTTGGTGCTACCGGGTTGTATGCTGCTGCTGTTGATGTTGAGTCCAAGTTAAATGATTCAATAGATGTGGATTCCGGGATTATTCTCAGAGAGTTTGCAGGAGAATTGTCGCTGGCACTTGGGGAGATAGGGACATGGTTGAGTTTATCCAAATCCACTGTTCCTCGATCAGTATCCGCAGGCGAAGGCAAACTCGAGATTGAGAAAGTGAAATCATTAATCCTCGAGTTGATGGAGTTAGTGGAAGAAAACGATCTCGGATCCGGTAAAAAACTTGAAGAACTTATGCACCTGTCGGAAGGAACTGAGCTGAACGAGGATCTAAGAACTGTTTCAAAACTGTTGCAAGAATATGATTTCGATGGAGCACTTGCCATGTTGAAAAATATTTCGCCCTGACAGGCCAGTTAAGATTTGATAGTTGTGTTAAGTATTGTTAATTTCATTTTGAAAATTATCTGAATATGGTGGCACAAGGGTTATCTTTGTAATTTGATTGAAGACAAGGTCATTTTTGATGTTTCATCCGGAGGTATTAATCTCTGATTTGGAGTGTTCATTAGTGTCAGTCTTTACATGGGAATTCATCAATAAGAAACAAATACATAGATGAATACAATATACGATTATAAGATTTTGATCGTTGACGACGCTCCTGAAAACATCGATGTTTTAGGATCTGTTCTAAAAGACTTTAAAAAAAGTGCTGCAATAAATGGTGAACTTGCTCTTAAATTGGCGAATGGTAAAAACAGGCCTGATTTAATTCTGTTGGACATAATGATGCCGGGGATGGACGGGTTTGAAGTCTGCCGCAGATTAAAGGCAAACCGCGAAACAAAAAATATCCCGGTGATTTTTATTACAGGTAAAACCTCAGTTGAGGATGAAACACTTGGACTCGAATTAGGTGCAGTGGATTTTATTCCAAAACCAATTAGCCCGCCAATCGTATTGGCACGGGTTAAAAATCAGCTTGAACTGATGGGTGCCAGAGCCCGTCTCGAACGGCAGAATGACGCATTATTGGAGCGAAATAAATATATCACAGATAGCATCAACTACGCCAAAAGAATTCAGACAGCAATTCTGCCGGATAATATCCGATTTACAAAGTTATTCCCAAAAAGTTTTTTAATATACCATCCTAAAGATATTGTCAGTGGAGATTTTTATTGGTTTGGAGAGGTTGGAAATAAACAAGTGTTGGCGGTG
This sequence comes from Ignavibacteriales bacterium, assembly GCA_016707285.1. Lineage (GTDB taxonomy): Bacteria > Bacteroidota > Ignavibacteria > Ignavibacteriales > Ignavibacteriaceae > UTCHB3. The sequence goes on along the minus strand of JADJIA010000001.1, from coordinate 883,989 downwards.
GTTGACTGCACAGGTCATGGAGTACCCGGTGCATTCATGTCATTGATAGGAAATACACTCCTTAACGAAATTGTACACGCCAAACGGGTGATAGAACCCGGTGAAATTCTTCAAGCTCTCGATCACGGAATTATTACTGAACTTAATAAAGAATCAAATTCTGATGCTATCGATGGAATGGATATTGCTCTCTGCGTAATTAACAAAGAGACAAATACATTAAAATATGCAGCTGCCAACAGACCGCTGTTTTATTTTACTCAAGCAGGTTTTTCAGAGATTAAAGGGTGACAGAAAATCAATTGGTGATAATCGAAAGACCTTCTATACACAACCAATACATTAAACCTGATGGACATTGAATCATTTTACTTGTTTACTGATGGCTTTATTGATCAAAATGATAGTGATAATATCAAATTTGGTACCAGACGATTCCGCGAGTTATTAGTCGAATTGCAAGGCAATTCTGAAGTTGAACAGTTTAGCCGTCTTGAAAATGAAATAAATAATCACCGTGGCAAAGAATCACAGCGTGATGATGTTACAGTGGTTGGTATAATAAACAATTGAGGAAATAATGGATTTCCCTGAAGTGGAAATAAATAATAGAACTGCGACTCCTCTATTCTCATATTCTTATGGAGGTGTCTGCGATAACAGTTTTTTAACAAGATTTACAGAACACCTGTCGAGTGTGTTTGAGACGATAATGACACCGCGAGAATTTAAAATCGTGTTGTTTTGTTCAAATGAATTGATACAGAACATTGGGTTTTACTCGGTGGTTCGAAGTGCCGATGGAAAGAGCTATGCCGGCGGAATCGGGAAATTTTCTTTAGATGGCAGTGCTGAAAAAATTACCATCTCTTCAGAGAATGCGGTTACCCCGGAAATGGCAAATAAAATGACTGCCAAGTTGGATGAGTATAATTCCCTTAACACGGATGAATTAAAAACTCTTTATAAACAAAAACTCAAGGAAGAATCCCCCGAGGATTCAAAAGGTGGTGGAATAGGGTTTATTGAAATCTTAAGAAAATCAAAAAATCCTGTGATATATTCAGTGTTTGAAAAGGATAACTCAATTTTTCTAAAATTAACCATAACAGTACGGAGAGCATCGCAACGATGAATAATTTATTATTAGCAAAAACAAAAATACCTTTGGAATTAATTTCGATTGTTCCACTGGAGTCCTTGAGCTTTGGGGCTCTTCGTATCCTGAAAACACCACCGAATTTTTAAGCCGGTAATCGACTGGATTCAGCACTATTTTCTTGAGGTAACCGGCCACTTGACCCTCAATATAAGAATTGATTACCTTAATTCCAGCTCTATAAAATACTTCTCAGATATGATTGACAAGTTGGAAAACTACCACCGAAGTGGTGGCAAAGTGGAAGTGAACTGGTATCACAAAACCAATGACGAGGATATCAAAGAGATGGGCGAGGAGATTAAAGAGGATATTACATTTCCATTTAAAGTTATAGCAGAGTGAGGCAATAATGACAACAGATAAACCGGAACTTGACAGTACAGAAGAGATATTTTCTGACTACTTCGCAATAGTTGCAAATGCAAAAGAGTATCCTCAAAGAGGTGAGACCAACCCAAGAGCGATAATGATCGAGTATATGAGATTAACTGAATCCTATGAAAAATTGTTGAAGACTTCAGTGAGAATATCCAAAATGGGGGATAAAACTCAAAAAAAACTTCTCAAATACAAAGAGTTGGTGGATTCGCTGAAGCATTTGGATTAGAGGAACTTGAGAGACTTGAGAGACTTGAGAAAATAGAGAGACCTGAGTACTCGAGTCACTAAAGTACTCAAGTCACTCAAGTCTCTAAAGTACTCAAGTTCTTACTTGATTTCGATCGTTTTCGGTTTTATTCTCTCGTGTTTTGCGAGGCGGAGAACCAACTGTCCATTTTCGAAGGAAGCGTCAACATTTTCGGTGTCGATTGAGTCTGCAACCTTGAATTTGCGGTAATAGTTACCTGTGGTGATTTCCTTCAGGAGGATTTTTTTGCCATCAAGTTTGCCTCTGTCGATCCTGCCCATAATGACCAGATCACCATTTTCCAGTTTAATTCTAACATCGTCCTTTTACACCTGACATGGATGCGACTACATAAAATGCATCTTCATCCTCGAGGAGATTAACTTCGGGAAGTACCCAATTCTCCTTGTCAAATGCCTCTTTCCATGTGTCTTCGGTTACTTTTACAACCGATTCGGTATTTTCAGTTTTATTTATCTCTTTTGACATGGTTTGTCTCCTTTTTTTATTTTATTTCAATGTTTTTGTTTGGTTCAGGAGCTCTTTCAGCCCTTGCGATGGTAATTGAAAGAATTCCATCTGTAAATTTTGCTTCCACACTGTCTCTGTCAACTTCAAAAGGCATCTTAAAGCTTCTTTTGAAAGTACCGGTGATTCTTTCGTTGATGTAATAGCGGGTGTTTTCCTCTGTTTCCATCTTCTTTTCACCCTCAACAGTGATTGCGTTGTCAACCACGGTTAACTTAATATCTTCTTTTTTTAAACCCGGTAACTCGAGATGAATATTTACTTTGCTGTCTTTTTCAACGATGTCTGCTCTTGGATTGAAGCAGGCAGGTTTCGAGAAAGTGGAATCAAGTTCCCTCTCGAGTGAATCAGCAATTGCGTTGCTCATTCTTATCATTTCTTTTACGGGGTTATAAACTAAAGTTCTCATTTTGATTCTCCTAATATTGTTTTTTAGATGATTGTTGAACTCTTTGACTTATATATTACAAAGAGTGTGCCAAAGTCAAAACGGTTAAAATTCGAAAAAAATGCAAGTTCTGTGATTTTGTATTGACATAATGACAGACAAAACGACATACTTAGTATGAAATTTTGACAGAGTATGACAAAACGGCATATAAAGTGACAATTCTTAAAATATCCATTAATAAAATTTGATAAATTGCAAATAAATGCGCAAATTTAGGTTCATGCTATACCATTTTCAGAAAGAACACCAATTGCGTTTCAGAAGCAGGTATTCAGTAAAGACAATTATCATTGCCGGACTTTGTTTGATTCTTGTTCAGGCGATAGTTCATTTTGCATTTGACCTCTCGGGTAACGGATATGATTATAAAGCCACCGATATGCTCTACTCATTTGCAAACAAAAACGGACACACTCCTCCCGTGAGCAACCGAGTTGTTTTTCTTACCATAAACGACAACACTTACGATTATCTAAAATCAAACCTTCTCGACCGAAAATTTCTTGCCCGGGGGATTGATGACCTGGCATCTTTTTCACCTGAAGCAGTAATGTTTGATATTCTTTTTGCAAGGCCCTCGTCACCAAAAGCTGACTCCATTTTTGCCGAATCGGTGAGAAATGCGGGAAATATCTGTCTGCCTGCCGGATTCTCAGTGAGTTTTGAGAACAGGGGAGGATTGGACCGTGAGGGAGTTTATTTTGAGCGGATGAAAAAAGAGTTTTTAATTCACCCGAAGGAGTCCGGGATTGGAAAACCATACATAGCCGGCAGGGGATTATATCAGGCTGATCCTTTTGCAGAAGCTGCGGGTTCGTTTGGCCATATAACCACAGTTTCGGAGGCAGACGGGGTTTACAGACTTTACCCCATGTTAATTAAGATTGATTCCGGATATATCCCTACTGCAACACTCTCGATGTTTTGCAAAATTTATGAGATCAATACAAATGATATTGAAGTGAAGTGGGAGAGAGTATAACCATTCCGGAAGGGAAGGAAAGCAAACTTGAAAAGGATATCATAATCCCGATCGATGAACATGGAAGGACATTTATTCCTTTTGCTGTGAAATGGCAAGAGGATAAAAGAAAAATGGAGATCAGAAATTTTATTGAGAGGGCAGAGAACCCGGAACTCACTGATGAACTTACTGAATTTTTGAAGGAAATGTAGTATTTGTTGGTGATGTGTCCACCGGCATTTCCGATGTTGGCTCAACACCAATTGATGATAATGCACCTCTGGTTCTTATTCATGCTGCCATCATGAATGCATTTTTCACCGACTCCTTTTACAGTTTTTTCCCAACGAATATTCTGTTTTTGATAGTTATCGGTATTTCCATTCTGCTCACTTTTCTGGCAACTTTAAAGAATGGAATGGTATTTAATGTTTTTTCGTGGGTGGTTCTCTTTTTAGTTATACTTTTGCATATATACAGCTAATGGATGGGTCCATCTTTCCTGTGGTTACGATGCAAGCGAACATTTTTGTATGTTATCTTGTGTTATTGGTGATTATTCAATATACTTCGAGTAAGGAACAATCGTTCATTAAGTCGGCATTTTCAAGATACCTTTCACCAACTGTGGTGGACAGATTAATTGAAAATCGTGAGGGTCTTACACTTGGGGGTGAAGAGCGTGAACTAACAATATTTTTCTCTGATATAGCAGGGTTTACCACTATTTCTGAAAAAACAAATCCCCAACAGCTTGTAAAATTGCTTAATGAATATTTTACCGAAATGACAACAATTATCACCAACAACGGTGGAATGATTGACAAATACATCGGTGATGCTATTATGGCGGAATTTGGTGCTCCACTCTATTTTGAAGGCCATTCACTTGCAGCCACAAGGGCGGCACTTCAGATGCAAAAGAAATGTGACGATCTGAATAAAATATGGAAACAAAGGGGTGATCCCGAGATCAGAGCAAGAGTTGGATTAAACTCGGGGAATGTGATTCTTGGGAATATGGGTTCACATCAGGTGTTTGACTATACAGTCATCGGTGACTCCGTTAATCTTGCTTCGCGTCTTGAAAGTGCCGGAAAAAAATACGGGTGTAATATTCTCATTTCTGAATCTGTATATACCGGGATTGTGGGATCGGGAATACAAACCAGACTTCTTGATTACATAAAAGTAAAAGGGAAAACAAAACCTGTGAAGGTTTTTGAGGTAATGGAAGATGAATATTATGAAAAATACAGAGAATATTTTCTCCGGTTTCAAGAGGCTTTGGATGAATATTATAACAGAAACTTCACAAAGGCTGGAGAACTGTTTTCTATATGCACTGAGTTAAAACCGGGCGACCCCGCTTCCATAGAATTCATAAAAAGAATAAAATACTTCGATGAAAATCCGCCTGAAGCCGACTGGGATGGCTCTTTCGAAATGAGGGATAAATGATTATATAAATTGGATACTCGATTAATATTAAATTTGTTTTCAACTTTTATGAATTTACCAATTAAATGGCGAAAATGAAACGATATCCAATCCTTTTTCTTCTTTTTATATCAACAACTGTTTTTTCTCAAAACTATGACGACCTTAGTTTAAAGGTACAGTCCTTTTTCTCGCAAGGTAATTTTGGTGCTGCTATGGTATTCGCCGAGCAGGCAGCAGTGCAGGCGGAAAAGGAATTTGGTAATGCCGATACGATGTATGCCAAGGCATTAAACAACCTTGCAATGATCTATCAGAGACGGCTGCGATACCTTGATGCTGAAAGAACCTTCCTCAAAACACTTAAAATAAAAGAAAAAGCCGCAGGAGCCGTTAACTTTTCATACGCCACTACACTTGTAAATCTTGCCGATCTCTACAAATTCAGAAAAAATTATGTAAAAGCGATTGAATATTACCAACTTGCTGCCAACATTGACAAGCAGGTGACAGGTGAAAATTCAGAGATGTATGCCTCGGATTTGGCAAACATTGGCAGAGTTTATTACTTCCTTGAAGAAGTGCCCAAAGCAATCAATTACTTGACAAAATCGCTTGAAATCAGGGAGAAAATAACGGGGAAAGACAATGCACAATATGCGATTAATCAGGTATATCTTGCTGATGTTATCGCACTGGCGGGGGATTTTGCCAGAGCGGATTCCTTTTATAAATCGGGACTAAGGATACTATCCTACAAAGTGGGAACAGTTCATCCAATTTTTCTTGGTGCTCTTAAACAACTTTCCGTGTTATACCGCGACAAAGGTGAAATAAAGATTGCTGATTCACTCATTTTTAATGGATTGAGTATAATTGAACCGAGATACACGAGAAAAAGTACACTCTTTTTCGATTTTTTAAGTGACCTCAGTGAGTTAAAGATTTTACAGGGCGATTTGATCAAGGCTGAAGAATACGCAGTTGAAGTTTACCAGGGGAGGAAAGAGCTGCTTGATTCACTTCATCCCGACATTAACCGGGCTGCATTGCAGGTAGCCAAAATCTTCTTTAAACAAGACAGGTTTGAAGAAGCTTCCATAATGCTGGCTGAGTTTTTTGGCAGATGTCTCGATATCAGACAATTAATTTATCCTGCACTTTCAATCTCTGATATTCAACTTGTTGAAAAAGATGTTCAACAGGCGTTTGATCTTTACAATTCCATCTACCTTACCCAAATGGAATCAAATGATGAGGTGAGGCATCTCGCCTTTAACAATTATCTTATACTTTCGATGATGAACCCAGGGAAATACTGGTATTCAAAAATGAAACTTGACGGGCAGTATCTAACCGAAGAAGAGAGTGATTATGTTTTCTGGCTTCGCCATGCTGAATATTACGGAAATCTCCGACTTTTAAGCAAAAAAGAGTTGGCAACATGGATGGAAAATATTGATACAGTCTATTCTGCGGTTTCTTCATCTTCTCAAAAATTGGCATCAGATTCACTTTTTGCCAATACTTACACCCGTTTTTCGTTTGAATGGCAAGAGTATCTTAAAACTCTCAAGCCGGATGAAGCCACGGTTGTGATAATCAGGGGTGAAGTGAACACAGAAAAATATCCGGGTGAGGTTGTATATGCAGTTTTGGTATTAAGGGGTGGAGAATCAAAGGATCCTGAATTTTTGGGTCTTTATGATGGCAACAAACTCGAAGAAGAAGTAATGAAAGAATATAAAAAGGCGGAGTTCTCCGAAAAGGGGAAAAAATTCTATAAAGAGCTTTGGCGCGACCTGAATTTAGACCTTAAAGACAAAAAGAAACTCTATGTTAAACGCTCAGGATTGTACCTGGAAGTTGCCATAGAGCTTCTCTTTGATGCCGAAAGTGGTAAAACTCTCGGAGAAATATATCAGATTGTGTCGGAGTAAGAACTGTCGTAGAGGTGATCGGCCATGCCGAGCCCAAGATAAGTCTTTTCGCCAAAACCTGCAATAAACCCGGTTCTTATCAGATTTGGGTCACCCTTAATTGTGCATGGTGACAGGATACCGATAACATCAGTAGGTTTCGCCTTTGGATTCTCAACACAAATCTTTTTGGTGATTCTCTCATGTTTCGCCATATATTCCTGATCCCATTCAACAGTTAAAGGACCCGCTTCATAACCCGGATTTTTTGAGATTATTTTATATTTTTCAAGCAAATTATCTCTCAACAGAGCATCCAACTCGTGTTTATCTTCAGGTCGGAGAAAATAAATTCTCTCCTTCTGATTGATAAATCTGAAAGTTGAAAGCACCAATGGAGATAAAAAGATAAATCGCATTTCGTCACCGAAAGAAGTTTCGGGGATAAAATCGAGTTTTGCACCTCTTATGCCAACATCCTCACCCTCAATCTTCACAGTAAAATCTCTTTTAACTGAATCAGCCAATTGATCAAAATCAAGGTAATCCGGTAAAATAGGAAAAGATACATGAATGTAGGCTTTAGGTGAAACCAGTTGAATAATTGGTCCCGACATTTTCATCTTTTCAAAACGAAGTGAAAAGGTAAAAAGGTCGAATTTCTTTGGGTTAATGAGATAATCATTTTCCCGAAGAAAATCAGCAAATCGTGGTGATTCAAGCTTTAAGAATTTTCTTATAGCAGTTGAAATACCATAATTGTAATTAACAGATATTTTTCTTGGTTCGATGTGAACCGCAATTCTTATTCGCATAGATCCCGTGTACGATTTCGAATCGAATTTGATTAAAGAAAGATTTGAAACAATGGTTCAAATATGAATTTAAAGATAACACTAATTTAACAAAAAAAATAGTATTTTACTGTGAATCAGATCAATATTCGATAGTAAATTTAAAGTTTATCCAGGTTACCTCTGTGGAGTTACCGGTTGCAATCTGTTTTGCGGTTTTATGTCTAAATGAGAGAAAAAAGGTCAGGTCCCTGAAAGCCTCGTATGAAAGTCCCACTTCAAGGTCATCATAATTATAAACATCACCTGATAAAAACTTAATATGATCTGAATCGACATCGGCTCTGTGTGGTTCAAAAAGGTTTCCGCCGGCATTATAGGTCAAATTTCCGTTTTCGTCATATAGATTTAAACCTTTTCTTGTGTGGCTAAAAGATGCAAAAATATTAGTGACATAATTTAGAGCATATTCAGCCTTAAAAAGGATTTGATCAGCGTTGGGACCAATGATATGCCCCACAGGAGAGTCCCACGAAGTATAAGTGTTTCCGGGGTTGGTGTGGGTATAGACATAGGGTCTTATCCGGGTATATTCTGCAATCATGGTAAGATCATTTATTGGAGTGTACCAAAAAGCTCCAAGTTGATACGCTGTTTTGTTTGAAAATCGTTCCAGATCTGCCAATTCACCCAGAATATTTTCATCGAGGAAAAATGATGCCTGTAATTCAAGATCAGGTATAAAATCTGACTGAAAGTCGAAGAATAAAGTTCCATTGTCCCTGTCTTGAAGTGACATCTCAGCAAATTTATAAAATATGAGTGGATTAAGATATGCCAGATCGAGTCCTCTTCCCGAATAAACAATAACTTCGCCGATGGAGACATCAAAAAGATCGGGAAAATGTAATTGAAACTTGTTGGCAGCAAAATATTTGGTATAATTGTCGTTTCTGATTGTTTGGAATCGTCCAACGGTTGAAGCCTGGTAAGAGGTGTATCGGACGGGTCCATACTTAAATTGAAATTTTAAAAAGTCGAGATTTGCATGGTTACCTGACAAAACGAGGTTACTTCCGTAGCCAAAAGAAAACTTTGTTTTTTCTCTTCCAATTTGCGCCAAGACTTCCATCCCTTTAGTCGGGGTACTGCTCCATTTTAGGTAGCCGTCAGTATAGTCATAACTTGGGGCGAACTCAATATTTTCAACAAACTTAAAATTGTAGGCAAGCCGGGGATCAACATCCAAAGAAAATTCTCTGTTCCCGGTGGCAAGTCCTTTGACGACATACAACATATAACCAAAGTTGTCGTTTACAGTACCTTGCACTCTGAAACCCACATCATAAATGGCCGAATTATTTATATCGGGTTTTAATCTGTGACCATATTGAAGTGATCCAATCCCCTCAGCATAAACAGAAACGAAGTCATTTTTATAAGCCCAGAGGTATTTGATTTTGTCTGAAACAATGTCTTCCAGGTTTTGAGCAAAACTTTCTCCACCCCAAAGTTTTGTGACATTTTCACCTTCTGTCACCCCGGAAAAATTTTCAATGAAACGGATCAATTTTTGTTTTTCGGTGGGGGAAAGTTTTTTATCCTGTTCTTTTATTTGCATCAAAAGACCGTTAACCTCGGCTCTCGACATGTTTGGTACATCATCGTGGATACTCTCGATAATTCCTTTCACTTTCATCCTTTTCAGGAATGAATAGACAGGATTGTCGATCTGTATATTTTCAACCTGTGCAAATGTTGATATTGAAAAGAGCACGATTATAAAAGCAAGAGTTGTTAATTTCATATTATATAACATCCAAAAGGTCTAATGCGATAAGAAAACTTGAAACAAGCAGGACAATTTTAACAATTTTTTCACCATGTTTTGAAAGCACTTTCGCTGAGAACCAGGCACCAAAAATGGAGCCAATTCCCAACACAAATCCGGCGATCCAATCGATTTGACCATGATAAACAAAGATAAAAAATGCCGGAATAGTGAAAATAAATGCGATAAAAACTTTATGGACATTCACTTTCACGAGATCAAGTTTGAGAAAACTCCTCAATACAAACATAATAAATATGCCGGTTCCCGCCTGAATGAATCCACCATAAAACCCTATTGCAAAAAGGAGCGGGTATAAAAGAAGTTTCGATTTTACCGGGTTTGCCCCCTCACCCGTCTTTACGGGGATGAACATAAGCAGCGACAAAACGATAGTTACCACACCGAGAATTTTAACAAATACATCTCCATCCACTTTTACAGCTGCGAACGCACCAATAATCGCCCCCGGAATGGTGTAGATTGCAAGTCGAAATGATTCCTTAAAATAACTCATTTTTTCATTCGAAAAAGCTACAACGGCAGTCAGGTTTTGCATTAAAATGAAGATGCGGTTTGTACCGTTTGCGAGATTGGGATCAAGCCCGATATAAATCAGAGCGGGAAGAGTAAGTATGGAGCCACCGCCTGCCATAATATTAAGTATGCCGGTGAAAAATCCTGTTATGAGAAGAAGAGAATATTTAAGAAGATCGTCCAAAATTGTTTTTCTGAAACATGAAAAAGTTAAAAGACAAAATTAGTAAAAAAAATTAGAACCCCGGAACTTCGGAACCTCGGAACCCCGGAACTTCGGAACCTCGAACTGGAACTTGGAACCTCGGAACCGACCTCGGAACATTAGAATTATGCATATCGGGAACTTGAATTTGATAATAATAGTTTGTAATAATAAAGCACGGAGGTTATAATGAGATTGTTTGTATATGCATCTTTTGTTGCAGCTTTTATTTTGGGTTTTTCGTGGACGGGACACACCACATTAGCCGGCGACAATGGTGATCCTAAAAAGGAAGTAAAAAAACAAGAGTGTCCTTATTCCACAGGTGGTAAAACAGCCACTTGTCCTTATTCCGGCAAAAAAGGTGCTTTAAAACAATGAAAAGCAGAAAGCCGGAGACTCTGAATGCCCCTATTCCGGGAAGAAGGGTGAATGCCCCTATTCAGGTGATAAATCTGAATGCCCTGTAACAGGAGAAAAGGGAAAAGTTTCTTCTGATAAAGAATCAATGCCTGAAAAGAAGATTGAAGTAAAAAAAGTTTAGTTCATAACTAATTAATTGTTCGCAGAGAGAGGCTGCTTCGAAAGAGGCAGCCTCTTTTTTTATGCCCCTTCAATTCACAAATCGGTATTTCTCCTTTTTACGGTAATAGATACCATGAATTGATTCAGGGGAGAGCGCAAACTCATCTGCCAGAATCTCCTTAATGATGCTGGTTTTTAACCCCTGATTTTTTAATTCGTCGAATTTTTGTTTGATTTTAAAGTTGCGGTAACCCGATTCATCAATTAAACCAAGGTTTCGCAGTTCTTCAAAATTCTTTCCCGGAAGTGTATCCATGTTCTCCTCACTTTCACTATTTTGGCTATTGTTATTTGTTTAAAATGTGTTACATTTAAGATGTTAATCTTACAAAAAATAAAATAATTAACTTATCACGCTGCTAAACTAAGATAAATAGCTTATATAAGTCAAGTTTAAAATTGAAATGAAAGAAAAAATATTTATAGCCAGGAGGCTGAGAGAATTTGCATATTCAAAAACCGACAGGTTAAAAGATTTTGCCGGTTCACTTGACATGTCGCCACAGACATTAAACTCATATCTGTCGGGAAAAATCTCGCCAGGTTCAGAGCTTTTGATAAAACTCTCCGATTTGGGGTGTGACATCGATTGGCTCTTAACGGGGTCAGGAAAAAACTTGAAGGAGAAGGAATCCGGCAGAAAAGCCACAGACGGACGGGTATTCCGCGTCCTGGGCACGATACCTGCGGGTAGGGCTGATGTTCAGGACTGGAGTGAACTGAACGAATTTAAGAACCTTGAGTATGATCCCGACACCCATTTTTATCTGAAAATTGATGAAGAATTTGGTTACAGCATGATGCCGATGGTAAATCCCGGAGATTATGTACTGGTAAGTCTTTATGGAAAATTGAAAGATGGTGATCTTGTTGTTGCTCTTTATGACAAAACTAAAGGGGCTTTAAAACTCTACTCGGAATCGAAGGATATTCCCGGAATAGTAATTTTAACTTCTTACAATCAAGCGATTCCGCCGATGTTTTTTAAAAAGGAACAGATCAGGGCTTATAAAGTGGTCTTGATAGAGAAGAAGGTTTAATGCCCCAAAAAGCGGATTATCTTAAAAAATCTTCACGCAAGGGAATGAAAACCACATTGCTTGGAATTCTTGTTTCATTTGTTCTTGTGATAATAAAGGGAACTGCGGGAATAGTTGGCAACTCTTATGCTTTGATCGCAGACGCAATTGAGTCACTTTCAGATATTTTTACTTCAACCATTGTTCTTGCGGGACTAAAATACGCCTCCCGTCCCAAGGATGCAGATCATCCTTATGGTCATGGTAAAGCAGAACCTCTTGCGGGTATGTTTGTCGCACTCATGCTTGTGGCGGCTGCAATAGTAATTATCGTTCAGGCTCTTCACGAAATAATCACTCCACACCATGCACCTGCACCATATACTCTATTGGTTCTGGTGGGTGTTATTTTTGTAAAGGAAGTACTCTTTCGGAAGATAATTGTTGTAGGTGAAGGATTGGGAAGTGTTGCAGTTAAAAACGATGCCTGGCACCATAGAAGTGATGCTATCACTTCAGCCGCAGCATTTATCGGAATTTCAATTGCCCTGATCGGTGGAGATGGTTATGAACAAAGTGACGATTATGCAGCACTGTTTGCCTCATTCATAATTGTTTACAATGCAATTTCACTTTTTATGCCTGCGCTCAGGGAGATACTTGATACGGCTCCTCCCGAGGAATTCAGGGAGAAAATAAAAGTATGCGCAAAAAAAGTGAAAGGTGTGAGGGATATCGAAAAATGTTTTGTAAGAAAGATGGGTTTTGAATATTACATCGATATGCATGTAATTGTAGATGGCGATATTTCTGTTCATGATGGTCATGAGATAGCCCATTGGGTGAAAGATTCCATCAAAGAGATGTATCCAAGTGTAGCTGATGTTCTATGCCATATTGAGCCGTTTGCCCCACACCTTTACAAAGTGAAAAATGAAGACGGAAATCTGTTTTTGTGAATGCAATAATCCAATAATGCAATAATAATAATTCAAAATCAAAATGCGCCCCGGAGGGGGTCTCGTCTGGGTAGAATCGAAAAAATATATCGAATTTTTAAAGTCGGCCCCGTTAGGGCCTCGAATAAAAAACAATTAAAGCCCGTAGGGGTCTCGTCTGGGTAGAATCGAAAAAATATATCGAATTTTTAAAGTCGGCCCCGTTAGGGGTCTCGTCTGGGTAGAATCGAAAAAATATATCGAATTTTTAAAGTCGGCCCCGTTAGGGGTCTCGTCTGGGTAGAATCGAAAAAATATATCGAATCTTGGGTAGAATAATTCAAAATCAAAATGCGCCCCGGAGGGGTGCCGTATGGATAGATTTTTTCAATATTTATTGGAGTGTAAAATGAGAAAAGTTTTCTTTTTGGTTGTGTTTGGGGTGGCGGGAGTTATTGCACAGGTGAATTTTTTGCCGACGGTGAATCTTTCCAATACCATGTCTGCTACATCTGATTATCATGCGGTGTTTGCCGATGGCTCCAATTTTTATGTTGTTTGGGGTGACAATGGGATGATTAAATTTAAGAGATCAACCAATTGTGGAGTGAGTTGGTACTCAAATGTAACTGTATATGACGGCAGTTCAATTTCAGGATGGCCTGTCCTTTACGGAGTGGGGAATACACTTGTGGTGCTATATCATTACAATGGAACAAACGGATATGTTGTCCATTGTCAACGATCAACTGATTATGGTGACACATGGTCCCAACCGATTGTAATATCAACGCAAAACAATTCGACCGGAATAACTCCAAAGATCACTTTTGACGGTTCCACTTTGTATGCAGCATGGGAAGAACGACCCGGTAAATACCAGATATATTTTGCAAAATCCACAGATTTGGGGGTATCATGGAGCGCACCTGTAAATGTTTCCAATACGATAGTTGACAGTCGCTGGGTACAGGTTCTTTATCAGAGTGGAAGATTACACTGTATATGGCTCGATTCTCCGTCCTATCCTGCCCATGACATTGCCTACATCTATTCAGATGATGGGGGTGTAACATGGAGTCCATACAGAAAACTTACAGACGATGTACTACCTCAAACCCGTGTGGCGCTTGCGGCAAGAGACAACTCGGTTTACATTGCTTCACAAGATATGTATCAGATCAATTTTTCAGAAATTGCTTTGATGAAATCGACTGATAAAGGGATAACATGGTCGGCACCCGTAAACCTTACAAACAACAGTGGGAACTCTTCTTTTGCTGATCTGGCAATCGCTGATGAACCAAATGGACAGCATAGAATTTATATGTCATGGTTTGACAACACACATTCCGCTCCAAACTATGACAATTCCGATATCTATTTTTCGATGTCAACCAATTCAGGTGATAACTGGTCAACACCTGTTAACCTTTCAAACAATCCCGATAATTCATATCAGGCGAGGATTGCATTAAAGAGATTTCCCGGTTCTGATTCACTATTTGTGATCTGGTATGATTATTCCACAGGGAACGCTGAGATTCTCGGAAGACAGGGAGTTTATGGATATGTAGTTCCTGTTGAACTTATCTCTTTTTCAGCAACCACCATAAAGGGTTTTCCTGTTTTGAGATGGACAACTGCCACCGAGATGAACAACGACAGATTTGAAATATTTAGAATTTCAGGTGAGAATTCGGTAAATATCGGAACAATTAAAGGAAAAGGTACATCCACCGAACCAACGGTTTATGAATTTACTGATAATGAGTTAAACACCAATTCCGGACTCTATCATCTGTATCAAATTGATTTTGACGGAAGCAGGCATTTCCTTGGAGAAGCCTCGGTTGAGGGTGAACTTCCTTCAGGGTTTGTTCTTGAACAAAATTATCCAAATCCTTTCTCTACGGGAACAGAATCGGGAGTTACGACAACAACAATCCGATACCGTCTTCAGGAAGGGGGGATGGTCACGATTAAACTTTACAATTCGACCGGAGTTGAGATAAAAACCTTGGTGAATAAAAATTCTGATGCCGGAGTTTTTACAACTTCTATGGATGCAAATGTTGAAAATCTCACATCTGGAGTATATTTTTATAAAATGACAGTTACCACTTCAAGTGGAAAAACCCGTTCGGAAGTGAAAAAACTTGTCATTCTAAAGTAGTCTGACAATCCCGGGGAAAGCCACAACAAGAGCGAGTGCAATGATCTGAATGATGATATAGGGAATCATCCCTTTATACATATCGATGGTTTTTACTCCCATAGGTGCCACACCTTTTAAATAAAAGAGGGTGAAACCAAAAGGCGGTGTCAGGAATGAAGTTTGCAGATTCATAGCTATCAAGATGGCGATCCACATCATGTCCATTCCAAAGTGGCGGAAAATTGGATCAACTATTGGTACGATAATAAAAATTATCTCGATAAAGTCGATCAGGAATCCGGCGAGGAAGATTATTAACATCACAAGGAAAAGGAAAATTCCGGGCGAAATTTCTGAAGCCATTATGATGTCAGTGAGGATAACATCTCCTTCAAGTTCTCTAAAAACCAGTGAAAAAGCAGTGGCACCCACAAGGATGATTAAAGCCATCGTAGTTATTGTCACTGTTTTTTTCATTACATATTTAAGATTTTCCATGTTCAGGTTCTTCCGAAGTGCGGCTAAACCAATAGCGCCAAGTGCACCTATTCCTGCTGCTTCTGTGGGGGATGCAATTCCGAGGAAGATTGATCCCAACACAAGAAATACGAGAATACCGGGTAGAAAAAAAGCAGTGGCTATCTTCTTCATTCTCCCTTTTCTGAATTCCACAAGTTCTGCTTCCGGCATGGGAGGGAAAGCTGATGGTTTTAAAAAATTCAGTACCACGATCCAAAGGAAGATGAGGAATACAAGTCCTAATCCGGGGATAACCGCCGCCATAAAGAGGTCACCAACAGGTAAGTTTAATACACTTCCAAGAAGAACGAGTATGAGGCTTGGCGGGATAATCTGACCGAGTGTTCCTGATGCTCCGATGATTCCACAAGAATCCTGAGGTGAACAACCTCTTTTCAGCATAACGGGGAGTGAGATTACTCCCATTGTTACTACAGTTGCACCAACAATCCCTGTGGATGCTCCAAGAAGTGCCCCAACAAGTAGTACTCCAATAGCGAGACCACCCCTGAATTTTCCAAAGATCAGAGCCATAGTTTCCAATAACTCCTCGGCTATACCCGATTTTTCAAACATCACTCCCATAAAAACAAAAAGTGGAACAGCGATCAGAACAAAATTCGACATCACTCCCCAAATTCTTAATGGAAGCAGAGAGAGGAATTCCGGTCCAAGCATCAGTGTACCAAAAATGATTGAAACTCCACCAAGGGTGAATGCCACCGGATAACCCATCAGGAGAGAAATGATTATTACTGCAAAAAATATCAGCGGTACAAATTCTTCCACTAAACACTCTCTTTCAATTTTTTGTATTCTTGAATCGTGTTATAAAGGAAGGAAACTCCTTGTAAAAGCAAGAGGGTAAATCCAATTGGAATCATCAACTTAAGGAGATAACGGGCAGGCAGACCCCCCGGATCGGGAGAGGTCTCGTGCATACTTACAGAGGCGAGAAAAAAATCGATTGAATAATAGATGATAAAAAGACAAAACGGGAAAAGCATAAAAATGGTGCCAAAGATGTTGGTCATAAGTTTCCTCTTTGGTGAAAACTTTGTGTAGAGCACATCCACCTTTACATGTTCATCGTGTTTCATTGTGTAGCCGGCTGCAAGGAGGAATATCACAGCAAAAATATGCCATTCAAGCTCCTGGGCGGCAACACTTCCCGTATTAAAAAGGTATCTTCCGGCAACATCCGCCGAGACGAGCAACACCAAAATCAACGAAAGCACCGATGCTGTTGTTCCGGCTAATTCTTGCAGTTTATCATTAAATCTTACAAATTTTTCCATTATCTCAATTCAGAATTTTGAAGTGTGAAATTAATAAAAATGAGTTGAAACTGAATGAAGTGAGGTTACAAACCAAACTAAAACAGATTTTTTTGATTAAAATTTGATTGCGAAAAAAATCGCAACGAAAAATATCGCAATAAGAATTACCGTTACTCCCAGCTACAGAAGAACTGCAACCTGTCTCCAATTTTCATAAAAACTCTGACCGGGTAACTTGTAATTTTTACTTTACCTGCGAAGTTACCTGCGGTATTTTTTGTGAGCATGGTTATCAGCTCATCACACTCAACACCCACTTCTTCAACGGGAGCGTAAAACTCAAAATCAACCATTTGATCCGGTCCCATTTTAAATGGTTTTGTTAGGGGTGAGATAAGCCGGCATCCAAATTCCATAAATTTTTTGAAAAGCATGGGAAATTTTGCATCACTTCCCGCTGAGGCTTTTAGTCCAAAATCGGCAACTCCTGAATAACTACCCGATTCATCTTTGTGTTTTGCAAAGAGTGTAAGGATAAAATTACCTTTTTTTGGGAAAACTATATAAACGGTTCCTTTTTCGCCAACTCTTTGTGTAATGGTGGCTTTGTCATAACTGTTCCCATCCAAATCCTCAAGTTTAGCCATTATTAGAATATCATTGGGGATGGTGATATCAAGTTTAAATTCTGCTCCTGCGTCAAGAATTCTTGCAGGTTTATTGATCAGATCAAGTCCCAGGGCAAAAAACCGATCGGAAAGGTAGGGCATGTTACTAAACTCTTCAAAAGAGTGGGGAGGGGATATCAACTGCCATTCGGAGTTTTCAGGGAAATGGGTATAAACAAATTTTTCCGGGGAAATGAGAAAATAACCAAGGGAGTAGTTGGGTACAAATCTGATGCCATCGATGAAGCCTGAGTTCCAGGTTACATCAATCAACTCCCATTTCCCGTTCAGTTTTACTGCAGTCCACGCATGATTTGATTCAAATTTTTCATTTCCGGCAAAGATATCAAAACCATACCCACGGGCATAGCCGGGGACTTTTTTATTTTCGATTCCTGCGGTGGTGAGCAACAACTCAAGCACATTACAATACCCTTCACAGACAGATTTTCCGGTCTTGATTACATCAAAAGTGTTATAAACGATTTTGCTGTTTCCAAAATATCCTTCAACATCATAGCGGATGTTGACGGCAGTCCAGTCGTGAAGAATTCTGATTTTCTCTTCGTCTGAAGTGATTCCTTTGAGAATACTATTAACAAATTCGGTCAAATTCTTTTCAGGATCGGATCTGAATTTTGAATCAATTCCCGTTGGGACATTCAGGGCATTTGGATGAGGGGATTGTGCATTTGTTGGAAGTGCCAAAAGCAAAACCAGGAATAGAAAAAATGAAATAGAGCGGAGCATTTTGCACCTCAAATTTGAGAAATTTCAAATTCAAATTACGAAGTTGGTAATTAATATGAGTAGATTTACATATTAATACTGAAATTTTCCTGACAATTAAATTTCAAACAAAGACAAACAATAAAGATTTTTTTACAATGGACATAATAGTACTAATTGCAATAGTTCTTATAGGTCTGCTCTTACTCAAAAGTGCGGCCGGAATTTTTAAACTGCTTTTGAAGATAGCAATCTACGCCGCTATCGGGTACGGAATTTATCGATTACTTCTTCATTTTGGGTTATTTCCAATAAATTAGTTCAACCTTTGCCGGGAGGGAATTGATAATCACTTCGCCTGATAATCCGGGTTCGATGTGTTTATCGTTAAGTTCAATGCGTTCTTTTCGGAATTTTTTTGGAACCACAAATCTTATTCCACCTTCCGGAATTTTTACATCGCCCGAAATGTAGATATTAGCCTCGATTCCCTTCTTTTTAATCTCATAACTGACTTCACCATAATATGTTGGCAGGTTTGTGAACGAAAATCCCTCTTCAAATTCATACCAGGCATCGGGGAAGCCGGGCGCTATCAAAAGTGAATTATCGGATTCTCTTTCGTGGATTACCATGGCTCTAATTGCATTTATAAAATCGGATCCACACCATGTGTGGGGCATATCTCCAACAAACCGTGCGAATCTGTAATCGCGGGTTACAACCTCTGCCCAGTGATTCCACCCTTGTGGTCTTTGATCTTTCATAAAAAACTGTATCAGTTCCCATGCGATATCAGTTTGTCCGCTGAAGTTAAATGTTCCAATGGTTCTCACCTCATAGGGAGTATATTCATTCCATTTAAGTTTTCCATCTCTGCGATCTTTAAAGAACTGATAATATTTTTTAAAGGTATTATCGAGATATGGCTGGGGCAGATTATGGATTTCTCCACCCGGATAAACTGCTATGGTTGTAGAAGTGGCGTCAAAGTCACCTTTTTCGGCACATCCGGGGATATAGTCAATTCCTGTTCTTTTAATTGCGAGGCGAATTGAGTTATAGAGATTTGTTTCAAATGAATCACGAGTCGCCATATAAGATTTTGCAAGCTCATCTTTCCCAAGCAGTTTTGCCATGGTTACGGCATCTTTCAATCCAAGAAGTGTGAAAAAATTATCCCAGTATGAGTGCATTGCTTTGTCGGAGTAACCTTCATGACTTATAGATTCGGGAACCAGTCCGTAAAGTGACCGGATTGAATCATTTTTATTATCTCTGTAGTGAGGGGTACTTCTTTCCGATATCATGTGGCGGATAAAACCAACCGCTTGCTCCACTTTAGGGAAGAGGTTTTTGATAAATTCTTTGTCACCTGTATATCTGTAATATTGATAGATCAGATAGATAAACTCACCATTACTGTCATTCTCGGGGACAGGATCGGGACCTCTTTTATCGACAACACACGGCACTTTTCCGTTGCTGTAGAGATATTTGGCGTACCACTCTGCAAACTCTTTAACTTCCGTTTTAAGTCCCATTTTAAGAAGAGCAGCAGAGGTTAAAGCACCATCCCTGATCCATGATCTTTCATAGGAGCGGGAGCCCGGTTGGATTCCAACATTATCCCGATTGATAAGAACATAAGCCATGTTGCTTTTTACAGTGTTAAATACCTGCATCAATTCTTTTGGGACTGTCCATTTTACATGATCCAGCTTTTTCACCCAGAAATCTTTTGTTTTGGCGAATTCCATATCGTAAAGATTAAATTTTGAGTTTTTCTTGATAACACTTTCAGGTTTGATATCCTGATATTGGGGAATGGCAAAGGGAATAAATTTCTTTTCGCCCGGCTTCAGATAGAGATTAAATGAAAATGCTCCCGACCCAAGTGCCTGATTATCAGTTATTGATTTTGATTCAGGGAGTTTATTTTGTGCAAGAAGTGATGTTATATCCCCATCAACAAAAGGGAGAGCACCAAAGTCATCTGATTTTAATAGAGGGATTACAGAGGTTTTATTGTTAACAACTACAAAATCGTTTTTAAATTCAATAGTTTCAACCTTTGCGGTTCCACCATAGAAGTTAAGGTCCTGCCAGGGTGGATTAACCTGAAATGGTCTTATAGCGAGGAAAAAATTACCCGATAAATCTTTGTCACCGGTATTGGTGATTTCATATCCTGAATAAAGAATCGAACTTCCCGGTTCACCCGAAGCGAAAGACAAAACTTTTAGATCAAAACCATCTCCTTTCCAGATTACAGAGGGAAGGGGAAGATAATTATCCAACAAAGAGTGGGATATTTCAACATCATGCCAGGTGACAAACTTCCCGTTCAAATGAAGAAAAGGTTCAACAGAAAAAGATTGTTTATCGGTCTCAAGCAGTCCGTCTTCATTAAGCAGCCCCTCTTTTACATCACCAGAAACGCCAACCACGGTAAAATAATTTTGTTGTCTTAGGGTATAGCGGGGGAATCTTCCTTTTGGACTTTCAGCAGCTATTTCATAATAGAGGTTGTTGTAATTGTCGCCGAAAGAAAGATTTTTTAAAACGATGTCATTAAGTCTTAGTTCATTCGCTTTATCGTTTTGGATTTTCAATCTTAAATATCTGTAACGGGCTTCGGGGGTTACGATATAAGACTTACCTGATTTACCTTTTGATTCAGAAAGTTTTGTCCAGTTATTTTTATCGTTTGAACCTTCGAATATATATTTAGCGGGGAACCCGTTGTTAGCCCAGTCGGTTACAATTCCGCCAAATTCTTTTTGGACAGTAAAATCGATGTTAAGTTCAAAGTGATTTATCCCTTCTCCACCACTCCAGAAAGTTTGTGGATTATTATCAAATAATTGATTTTCCGCTATTGTTAATTTGTTATCCGAAAAAGAGACAACAGGATCAGAAGTTGGAACAGACGGGGGATCAAGTTTTTCAATTTTAAGATCATCCAGATAAATTGTGCCTTTTCCTCCATTCACAGAGGCAACAATAAATTCAATTCTTCCGATCTTTGTTATTTCACCACCTCCCTGGGGACCCCAGGCAAAGTTTAAGTTTCGTTTATGGAGAGTAATTTTTGTCCACTCTCCCGGAAAATCAAATCCTTTTTTATTCATCCACCAGACATTGTCGCCTGAGGGATCAACCAGTTTAATCTCAAAATTATTTGATGGAATATCTTTTGCTTTTACCCAAAAAGTCAACTGATAATTTTGAGGAAGTTCAACATCAACAAGCTCATACACTCCGCCATAACCACTGCCGAGAGTGAAGTTGACATCGAAGCTGATACACTTTCCTGAAACTCCAACATCACTTTTAGATGTAACCTCAACCCCTTCGGAGGAATTGATTTTCCATGAATCAGGGTTATCAAAATTTTCACTGAAGAACGACTGCGAATACAGCGAAAAATCAGTTAACAAAAAAAGTGAAAAAACAAAAATGATCAGTCTGTTTTTCATTATTGAACCTGTCGATAATTGGCGAGTGAAAAAAAATCCAATGGTTTATGTAAATGAATGTAAATTCATGTAAAATTTACATTAATAAAATTTTCCTTGTTAAAATTCAGTAAGTAGTTAAACCGGACTGAATCTTCAAATTTTCTTAAAAATCATCCTGCAAAATATAAAAAAGAGTGAAAAAAGCGACAATGATGTCATAACATGTAAAAAAAAGTAAAAAAACTTGAAAAAATATAAAAATTTTCCTTGACTATTAAATAAAAATAGTTTAATTTAACGGTGTGTAACCGTTTACATTTTTTTTAATTAACAAACAAACAGGAGAAGCCGTGAAAAGCAATTTTTACAAGCTTATGGCTGTAGTTTTTGTGCTCGCAACAGCTCAGACACTATTCGCTCAGCAATATGTCGATCCCAAGGCTCGTGAGGCTTATCTCAGCGCCGGACCCATCACAGTTGATGGAAATATGAATGAAGCAGCCTGGAACAGTGTCCAGGAATATTTGGTTTTTGGACCAAACGCACCTTCCACCATGCAGATGCAGGGTGTTACCGGTGGAGTTCATGTTACAAACCAGGTACCATATGTTGACACCACCTTCACAAAAATGAAATTCCTTAAAGTTGGCAATAAACTTTATATCGGTTTCTGGAGTGACGACAAGTATGTATGCAGATTTGGTGACAGTTGGGAAGGCGATGGCCTTTTCATGAAAATCAAAAATTCTGCCGGACAAGACAAAGAGTATAAACTCTATTTTAATGCCCCGGGCATCAATTCTGATATGGTATTCGAAAATCAGGCTCCCGGTATGGGTGCAGGATTGAAGGGCACCAACACTATCGTTAACGATACCACACAGATCGATAACGGATACAGTGCAGAACTGCTCATATATCTCGATTCCCTTGGATATGGGCCCAATGTATCATCTGTTCCCGTAATGATCAACATTTTTGATCCTGACATGTATCATCATGGTATGATTCCATGGGTTGCCCCCGGAACCTTTTACAAAACATGGTGGGGCAGTGAATGGGGTCCTGTAATGAGAGAACTCGTATTCTTCATGGATCCTCCGGCTCTTGATGTTAAACTTGCATCAGCTCCAATTGTTGTTGATGGCTTGCTTAACGAAGCTGATTGGCAATATCCAACTGATTATTTAATGTTTGGACCAACTTCGATGCCGCCTCCAATGGCAAAATCAGTTACATCCACAGTTCTTGTTAAAGGACCTTATACCGACACAACCTTAACCCCCCTCAAAGTTCTCAGAATTGGAAGCAAACTTTATATCGGATTTAGCTCGACTGACAAATCTGTATGCCGTTTTGGTGATAGTTGGGAAGGTGATGGATTGTTCATGAAGATCAAAGATGCAACCAATGTTGATAAAGAGTACAAACTCTATTTCAACGCCGGTGGCGCTGATCCTAACATGGTTTATGAAGGTCCCGGAGCAGGTTTTGGTTCCGGTGTTGGTGTTAAAGCCGTTGGAACGGTGGTAAATGATACCACACAAGTTGACAATGGGTACAGTGCAGAATTGATGATCGATCTTGCAGCTCTTGGATATACAACCGTTCCTGCAACTGTTCAGGTTATGTTTGTTCTTTTTGATCCTGACGGCTACCACAATGGTATGTTGCCATGGGGTGTAAAAGGAACATTCCACAAAACCTTCTGGGGCAGTGAGTGGGGTCCAAACATGAGAACCCTGAACCTGACCAACATCTCTACTCCTGTTGAGTTAACATCATTCACAGCAGAAGCTGCTGGTGGCGATGTTAAACTTGCATGGACAACCGCATCCGAAAGTAACAACTCAGGATTCCAGGTTGAAAGAAGCAACGACGGCGTTACTTTCAATGCAATTGCATTTGTTGAAGGTAAAGGAACAACAACTGACAGAACAAACTACAGCTACATTGACAAAGAAGTATCAGGCAGCCTCTATTACAGATTAAAACAAATTGATCTTAATGGTGAATTTGCTTACTCAAGCGTAGTTGAAGTAAGTAATGTAGTTTCAGACTATGCTCTCGATCAGAACTATCCAAATCCATTTAACCCATCAACCACCATTTCATTTGCTGTACCAACCAAATCGTTTGTTACAGTAAGAGTATTCAATGTTCTTGGAAAAGAAGTTGCAACACTCGCAAACAGTGAATTTGAATCGGGTAAATACACATTGGATTTCAACGCATCAAATCTTGCAAGTGGTATCTACTATTATACCATCAGCGCAGGTAATTTTAATGCTACGAAAAAAATGATCCTGATGAAGTAATATTTTTAACCGCAAAGGACGCAGAGAAAGCAAAGAAATTTAAACTTTGCGATCTTTGCGGCCCTCGCGGTTTTTTTTCAACACAGAACAAACATGGAAAGAGACCTTGGAACGATTATTTGAAACAAAATATGGATATTTTTCAGCCGACGGCAACGAATATGTAATAAAACGATATGACACCCCCAAACCATGGGTAAATGTAATATCGAATGGTGATTACGGGCTTGTGATTTCGCAGACCGGAGGAGGATTTAGCTGGCTGACTCATTCAGAGTTTAACCGGGTAAATCGCTGGCACCAGGACCTGATTCAGGATAACTGGGGCAAATATCTTTATGTGAAAAATAACGAGACAGGTGAAGTGTGGAGTCCCACATTTATGCCGGTTAAAACTCCCCTGGATTATTATGAGTGCAGATACGGTTTTGGTTACACTGTCTTC
Source organism: Ignavibacteriales bacterium (assembly GCA_016707285.1). Taxonomy (GTDB): domain Bacteria; phylum Bacteroidota; class Ignavibacteria; order Ignavibacteriales; family Ignavibacteriaceae; genus UTCHB3. The sequence continues at coordinate 859,407 of JADJIA010000001.1, read as the reverse complement.
ACTTCGGAATACAAGGGAATCAGAATAGAGATGACTGTTTTTGTTCCATTAAACGATACACTCGAAGTTTGGAATGTAAGGTTCATCAATAATTCAGGCAAAAAAGTTTCTTTATCCCTTTTTACTTATTTTGAATGGTGTTTGGGTTCATCAACTGATTTTCACCGTGAATTCCACAAAACTTTTATTGAAACCGCCTTTAATCCTGAAGGCAATTTCATGCATGGAACTAAAAGATTGTGGGAAATTCCACTTGGTGACCGGGGGCATTGGAACATAGATTATCAATACCACGGATTTTTTGGAGTTAACAAAAAAGTTGTCTCTTATGAATCTGAAAAAGAGAATTTCATCGGGAACTATGGCGATCTGATCCATCCTGCAGCTTTGCATGGAGCAGAATTAAAACAACAGACAGGATCGTGGAACGATCCAGTTGCCTGTTTAAAAAATGAACTGGTAATTGATGACGGGCAGGAAGATACAGTAATTTACCATCTTGGTTTGGTTAAAGAGCTTTCAGAAATTGAAGGCAAGATGAAAAAATACAGTACTCCCTCCGATGTTGATTCAGCTCTTAAAGCTGTGAAGCAGATGTGGAATGGAATGCTATCCACTCTTGAAATTGAGACTCCCGACGCCTCAATGAACCTTCTGGTAAACAAATGGTTGAGATACCAGGCAATTTCAGGAAGACTTTGGGGAAGAACAGCATACTACCAGCAGAGTGGTGCATTTGGGTTCAGAGATCAGTTACAGGACTCTTTGGTCTGGCTGCCAATTGACCCAAAAAGGACCGAAAACCAGTTAAAACTTCATGCTGCTCATCAGTTTGAAGAGGGAACAGTTCTTCACTGGTGGCATCCCATCTCCGAGACCGGGCTTCCTACCAAAATGGTTGACGATCTGTTATGGCTCCCGTTTATTCTCTCGATGTATATAAAAGAAACAGGTAATCTCGATTTTGTTGAGACAAAAATTGAGTATTACGACAATAAAGACCTTAAAGAATCGCTTTACGATCATTCACTCAGAGCCATAAATGTAGTTTTTTCGAGATTAAGCAGTCGAGGAATTCCTTTAATTGGAGCCGGTGACTGGAACGATGGACTGAGTGCCGTTGGGCTCGAAATGAAGGGGGAATCGGTATGGATGGCTGAATTTTTCTACTTTGTTTTAACAGAATTTGCGGAAATTGCCAACCAAAAGGGAGATAAATCAACAGAAGCCCGACTTCTTTCGGGTGCCGATAAAATTAAGGATGCGTTCAACAAACATGCCTGGGATGGTGAATATTATTACCGCGGGACAAAAGACACCGGTGAAAAATTTGGCTCTGCTGAAAATACTCAGGGCAGAATTTTCCTGAATCCACAAACCTGGTCGGTAATGAGTGATATTGCTCCGCTTAACAAACAGGAAATGGCACTTCAGGCAGTTGAAAAATATCTTTTAAAGAAAAACGGAACATTGTTGCTTCAACCGGCATACAGTGTACCCGATAAATATATCGGTTATCTCTCCCGTTATGCGCCGGGTAAAAGAGAAAATGGTGGTGTATATATGCACGCTGCCACCTGGTCAATTTGGGCATTTGCCAAGTTAAAACAGAGCGAAACAGCATACAAAGTATTTGTAGGCATTTCTCCAATACTTAACGGAATGGACCCTGATCTTTGGACGGCAGAACCTTATGTTACCCCGGGTAACATTGACGGACCTGACTCACCAAACTATGGTAGAGCGGGTTGGACATGGTACACAGGTTCAGCTTCATGGTATCAAAAAGTGATAGTTGATTGGATTCTTGGAGTTCGTGCAGTGGATGGAGGATTAGTAATTGATCCTGCGATTCCTGCCGAATGGGATGGATTTAAGCTCAAAAGGCTTTACAGAGGTTGCAGTTTTGAAATCGAAGTGGTTAACCCCGATCATGTTTCGAGTGGAGTAGCCTCGGTTGAAGTGGATGGTAAAAAACAGGATGGTAATGTAATAAAACCAGTGACAAAAAGCCGGGTTGCGGTTAAAGTTGTACTTGGAAACAAAAATTAAAATAAATCGATCACAGTGTTCGATTCAGGAACCATAGCCGGATGAAATATCTGACAATATTTATTGTTGCATTTTTAGGAATTGTATCGGGACAGGATTTTGTATTCTTCACGAACAGTGCAGTAACCACTTACTGGGATCCAAGTCTTGGCTCATACAGTTCACCCGCATTTGTTGAACTTATTTTTGACAGCAAATTCCCGGTTTCCAATCTCCATGTTTTTTCGGGAACCAACGCACTAAAACTTCGTTGGAAATCGATGGAAGCCGGTGATTGGCGTCTGGGAGTTGCGGGATCCGGAAATCCATTATTTAATGTGAATAATAAGGATACTCTCAGTTTTTACATCTATTCCGAAACTGCTATCAGCGGAAACTTTCTGCCAAAACTTTATCTTCAGGATAATGTTGGACAGCAGACGGGAAGTGTTTCGATGTCCAACTATTTAAGTGAGCTTCCGGCTTTTTCCTGGAAGAGGGTGCTGGTTCCGTTATCACTTTTCAGAAATAATGCAGGATCAACCGATCTCACAAAAATTAAATATGTTTTTTTTGCAAAGGATGCGGCAGATACTACCCAAAGAATCACTTTTATTGATGAAGTGAGGATGGTTTTGAAAGGGAGTATCGATCCGGTTCCGCCATCAGTTCCCGGGCTTCCTGTTGCAAAAGGGTATGAAAAACACTTTGATCTTAGATGGATGAAAAGTCCCGAAAATGATGTGATGGGATATAACATCTACAAAAAAGAGGGAATTAACTATATAAGAATTGGAAATACAACCGCAAATGAAAACTATTATTACGAGTGGACAGGTGCGATGGGGAATTCCCGTGTATTTGCAATTACGGCATTTGATTCATCGTATAATGAATCGGAAAGAACAGTTGACCTTCCTGTTACAACCTCTCAGATGACCGATGAAGATTTTCTTGATATGGTGCAAGCCGCCACTTTCCGCTATTTCTGGCACTATGCCCACCCAGTCTCAGGACTTGCCCGTGAAAGACTTAACAGCGGTGAAACTGTAACAATCGGTGGCTCCGGTTTTGGAGTAATGGGAATCCCTGTTGGGATTGAGAGAGGTTACATCACCCGTGAAGAAGGTGCCGAGAGAGCATTAAAAATTGTAAATTTCCTTCTCACAAAGGCTGACAGGTTTCATGGTGCATGGTCTCATTGGCTTAATGGCACCACAGGCGATGTAATCCCGTTCAGCACCTACGATAATGGCGGTGATCTGGTTGAAACTGCATTTATGGTGCAAGGACTTCTAACTTTAAGACAATATTTTGATGCAGCTTCACCTCTTGAAACAGAACTCAGAACAAAACTTACTGAAGCCTGGGAATCGGTTGAGTGGAACTGGTACCGAAGATACACCAACACCTACAAACTTTACTGGCACTGGTCACCCAATTATGGATGGCAAATGAATATGCCTGTTACGGGTTATATGGAAGCCATGATCATGTATTTGCTGGCTGTTGCCTCTCCTACTTATCCGATGCCGGCGCAGGCTTATTGGCTTGGATGGACCGTTAACTCGGGATACCAGAATACAGGAACTTATTATGGTCACCGATTATGGGTTGGTCAAAACACAGGCGGACCTCTTTTCTTTGCTCACTACTCTTATTTGGGATTCGACCCAAGGCACAAAAGAGATATGTATGCCAACTATTTTGAACATAACAAAAATCAAACACTTGTAAACAGAGCTTATTGCATCGCCAACCCAAAAGGATATGCAGGTTACAATGCAAACACTTGGGGCTTAACCGCCTCAGACAATCCGTGGGGTTATTCAGCACATGAACCAACAAGTTGGGGTGACAACGGAACAATTGCACCAACTGCGGCTCTTTCTTCGATGCCTTATACTCCTGCTGAATCGATGGCTGCATTAAAAAATATGTACAGAACCTACGGTGAGAATCTTTGGGGAGTTTACGGTTTTAAGGATGCATTTAATCCGCAACAAAACTGGTTTGCTTCAAGTTATCTTGCGATTGATCAGGGGCCTATCCTTGCGATGATTGAAAATCACAGAACAGGATTGCTCTGGAATAATTTTATGAAAAATCCTGAAATTGCTCCGATGTTAACGGCGGTGGGTTTTACTGCTGACACAACCACCTCAATTGAGGATGAAGTCATTGAAATTCCGACAGAGTTTAAACTTCACGGAAATTATCCAAACCCGTTTAATCCTTCAACAAAATTGGTATTTGATCTTCCTGAGAGTGGAAAAGTGGGGATCGAAATTTATGATGCTCTTGCAAACAGGGTTTTTGATGTGGAAGAAATTTATCAAACAGGCAGAAATGAATTCATTTGGAGTGGAATAACAACTTCGGGCAGACAGGTACCTTCGGGAGTGTATATCTACAGGATTACTTCCGGAGAAAAGGTGCTTGGCGGTAAAATGGTTTTGTTAAAATGATCAGTTCCGGGAAGCAAGGTGGCCTTATAATTCGATTGGTTTTGACGGGAGGACTCGTCTTGCTTCCACTTATTTTGTTGTTTTCAGGATGTAACAAAGAAGAAAGCAGTGTAAAGGAAATCTCATTTTGGGGAATGGGATCAGAAGGAGAAAAAATTAAAATTTTGATTCCGGAATTTGAAAAACAAAATCCGGGTATCAAAGTTAAAGTTCAAATGATTCCCTGGACTGCGGCTCAGGAAAAGTTAATCTCTTCTTTTGCTGCAGACAACATGCCCGATCTTTGTCAGTTGGGAAATACCTGGGTGCCACAGTTTGTGATGCTTGAAGCTCTTGAACCACTTGATGGTTTTATATCAAAAAGCAAAACCATTAAACCTGAAAACTATTTTACGGGTATCTGGCAGACAAATGAAGTGACGGGAAAAATTTACGGGATTCCGTGGTATATCGACACAAGACTGATTTATTACAGAAAAGATATCTTTAAAAAAGTTGGTTACGAAGAACCGCCAAAAAACTGGGAAGAACTGCTTGATATCTCACGAAAGATTGTAAAATATCAAAACGATCCCAATAAATATGCCATCTATCTTCCAACCAATGAGTGGGCTCCATTTGTAATTTTTGGTTTACAAAACGGGTCGGATATTTTGAGGGATAACTGGACTTACGGAAATTTCTCTGCCCCCGAGTTTGTGGAAGCATTTAAATATTTGATACAGTTCCACAAGGAACGGTTAACCCCGATGGGAGTTTCGCAGGTCACTAATGTATATCAGGCATTTGAGCAGGAATTTTTTGCGATGTATATCTCGGGTCCCTGGAACATCCCTGAGTTCAAAAAATGGATGAAGGATTCAACGGGGGAAAAGTGGGGGACGATGCCAATTCCCGGGAAACACAGTTCACCCGGAGTCAGTCTGGCGGGAGGATCAAGTCTTGTAATGTTTAAAAGTTCGAAGTATAAACCTGAAGTTTGGAAATTTATCGAATTTTTATCAACAAAGAAGACTCAACTTGAATTTTATAAAGTGACCAACAATCTTCCGGCACTCCGTTCTGCCTGGGATGAACCAATTTTTAAGGATGATCCATTTATTAAATCATTTTATGAACAGTTTCAGTTCGTGATGCCAACTCCAAAAATTGCTGAATGGGAACAGATTGTATTTTCAAAACTTCAGCAGTATGCTGAGTATGCTGCCCGTGGAACCCTGACTGCTGAAGAGGCAATGAAGGAGATGGATAAAGGAGTGGATATTATTCTTGAGAAGAGAAGGTGGATGTTGGCGAGATAGATATTAATTATTAATTATTATTTGTTGGAGTTTTGCAGTAAAAGAGTTTTTCAATTAACAGATAAAAGATGAAGTTTAAACCTGTATATTTCTTTTTGGCACCGGCACTTACGGCGATATTTGTTTTTTTCTTTATCCCCGTAATTAGTGCATTCATAATCAGTTTTACTGATTTTGATATCTATGCCATTGGGGATTACAGCAAATTCAGATTTACAGGACTGGATAATTATTTTAAGCTTTTTGATAACCAGTTGTTTTGGAAGGCGCTGTCAAATACCTTCTATTTTGTGATCATATCGGGACCACTTTCAATTGCTGTTTCACTTGGTGCAGCGATGATTCTTAATTCAAAATTAGTAAAATTTAAAGGGATTTTCCGACTGGTATATTTTATGCCTGTTGTTACAACTCTGGTTGCAGTTTCGATTGTTTGGCGGTTTATTTATCATCCCGAATTTGGTTTGTTGAATTATGGTTTAAGTTTTGTGGGAATTGAAAAAATTGACTGGCTTGGTGATCCATTTTGGTCGATGCCATCGATAATAATTTTATCTATCTGGAAGAATTTTGGCTACAATATGATAATATTTATTGCCGGTCTCCAGAACATTCCTGAAGAACTGTATGAAGCTGCACAAATTGAAGGGGCAAATGGCTGGCAGAGATTTACAAAAATCACGCTTCCGATGTTGGCACCAACAACGGTTTTTATCACAATCATCACTATGATTGGTTATTTCCAGTTGTTTGCAGAGCCTTACATTATGACCCAGGGTGGTCCTTTGGACAGTACACTCAGTATCGTTCTTTACATGTATCAAGAGGGATTTCGATGGTGGAATATGGGTTATTCGTCAGCGATTGCTTTTGTGTTGTTTGTGATTATTCTTGCAGGAACACTAATTCAGATGTGGGTTCAGAAGAGGCGGGAGGCATAAATGAGGAAATATTTATTATATGGATTTCTCATTATCACAGGATTTTTAACTCTTGCGCCTTTCATCTGGATGTTGTCGGCTTCGTTTATGTTTGACGGGCATGCCTCGGTTTTTCCTCCGAGGTTTTTTCCTGATGAGTTTACATTTATACAGTATGAAACACTTTTTTCAAGGCTGGATGTCTCAAGAAATCTTCTTAATAGTGTGCTGATTTCAAGCATGGTAACTGTTGTATCGTTGGTGTTTAATTCAATGGCGGGATTTGCTTTTGCAAAGTACAGGTTCAGGGGCAAAGATACAATATTTAAAATGCTTTTAAGTTCGATGGTAATTCCCTCGCAGGTTACGATGTTGCCGTTGTTTTTGATGTTAAAAGAATTTGGGTTTTTAAACACACACATGGCGATTTTGGTGCCGGGGCTTGCGAATGTTTTTGGCATATTTCTGATCAGGCAATATGTTATGGCAATTCCTGACAGTCTGATAGAGTCCGCCAGAATTGATGGTGCAACCGATTTTCAGATATATTATAAGATAATTGTACCCCTGGCGATGCCTGTTATGGTTACGCTTGCAATTTTTACTTTTATGGGGACATGGAACGATTTTCTTTGGCCCCTCATAGTTCTAAATGACAGCAGCATGTACACTCTGCCTGTTGCACTTGCCAATCTGATGGGGGAACACACAAAAGACCCCGAACTGATGATGGCGGGGAGTGTAATTACAATCCTTCCCGTTATGATGCTTTTCCTTGTTCTGCAAAAGTATTACATAAAGGGAATAATGATGGGGAGTGTAAAGGAATAGGGGTATTTTTTAAAGATTGAAATTCATCGGAATAAATACACAGTTTTTATTCCATTCTAAAGATTATAGAAAATACAGAAATGACACGAAAAAACATTCATGAACTGGCGAAACTTGCCGGGGTTTCTATCGCGACCGTGTCGCGTGCATTTAACGACAGTAAATCGATCAAAACTGAAACGAAAAGTAGAATTTTACGGATCGCTAACGAGATAGATTACAAACCGAGTCCCCTTGCAAGAGGACTTTCAACAAGTATGACTGACACTATCGGGGTGATAATTCCTGATTTGAGTGGTGAATTTTTCACTGACATAATTCACGGAATTGATGAAGAAGCCCACAGGTGGAATAAATTTATAATTGTGGCGAGTTCACACAGTCAGAGAAATGCTGTTGAAACTCTTATCGACTTTATGTCGAGTGGAAGAGTTGACGGAGTAATAATGATGGCGCCACAGATTCACAAAGAAGTGCCCGAGATTATTGCCAAAAGCAAAAGACCGGTTGTACTCATTAATGCACTAAATGACATCGACAAAGCGATAAGCATCAGCATTGATAATTATCAGGGGACGGTTGCAAATGTTGATCATTTGATAGAACATGGCTACACCAAAATTGCGATCCTGAAGGGACCCAAAGATAACTGTGACGCAGAGGAGAGGTATCTCGGCTATTGTGATTCTTTAGCCAACCACGGACTTGAAAGAAACCCGGGTTGGGAAGTTAATGGCGATTTTAGTGTCCGTTCAGGGTATTACGGCTTTTTACGGTTAATGACTCTTGCAGACAAGCCACGGGCAGTATTTGCAGCCAATGACATGATGGCACTGGGCATTTATGAAGCAGCAAAGGTTATGAGAGTAAAAATTCCTGATGACATAGCTGTTACAGGATTTGATGATATCTATTTAAGCAGACTTTTATCGCCAAGACTAACCACGGTTCATGCACCAATAGAGGAACTCGGTGGCAAAGCTGTAAGATATTTGTTAAAAGTTATCAGTGGTGAAGTAAATCCACTTGATGCTTATCATGAAAAATTATCAACCGGATTGATAATTGGAGGATCGTGTGGTTGTTTTGTACAGAATCCTTCACCATTGTTTTAGAACAGTTTTATAAATCAATAAATCAATAAATCAATCATTAATCCACGGGAGGAAAAGATGAAACGAGTGTTATCAACCTTGTTCATTCTTCTTTTTGCAGTTAACTTATCATTCGCTCAGAATGTTGTCCGCGAAGACGCATTATGGGCAAAAAACGCTTTAGGCACTATTACCCTCGATGGTAATATGAGTGAAGCCGACTGGGCTTTAGCCGATTCCATTCAAGTAATATATGGTCAACCGGGTGCTCTCCCAACAAGTGGATGGGGACCTGAATTTAACGAAAATTCCATTTTTGATCCAATCCGGGCAACAGTAAAGTTCCTTGTAAAAGACAACTACCTGTATCTTGGTTTCAGGATGCCGGATTCTTCAGTGGGTGGCATCGCTGACTGGGCAAGATGGGATGGAATCCTGATGAACATCAGAGATAAGGCAAGTCCAAACAGACCATTACCGGCAGTTGAATTTTTTTATACCTGGTGGTATCTTAATGTTCCACAATATATCCAACCGGGAACACCTCCCCGCTTTATCGGCAGATTTGGTAATTTTAACGACACCACCAGAACCCCCGAACAGAGAGCAGCATGGGATGCAGGTTACAGAACTGTTGGTGGCGTATCCTGCGACGACTCAAGTCCTGACCAGGCATGGGAAGTTGAAATGAGAATTGATGTTTCTCAATTGGGATATAACATAACCCAGGCATCAGGTGATGTTGTCCAGTTAAATTTCTCAATTTGGGATTGTGACTGGGTTCATGGAACCACTCCTGCAAGAATCAGCACTGCAAGAGCATATTTTCAATACCCTTGGGGTAATGCAAATGGTGCTAATGCTGCAAGAATTTATGCCAGACCTGATGTAACGGTTAACACAACCAATCCACCACTTGCTCCGGTTGAATTCACTTTTTATAACGGCGCAAACAAACCTGCTCCTGTAATAGATGGTGTATTGGATGAAGAAGTTTGGACAGGCGCTCAGGATCTTGTTATCGCATGGGATGATACTGTTGGCAGAGCAGCCTACCCCGGAATTGGACCTTATCAGAGTGGTCAATATCAGCCTGACATAACACCCGGCGTAAGACCTCCTGTTGTTGATCCCGGATATGTAAAAGTAAAATACTTCCACAGAGACGGATTCCTTTATTTTGGTGCTGATTTTAACGATCAGTTGATCCAGGGGACATCCCTTTTTGATGCGGTTGATGGTATGGCTATAATCCTGATGGATCGTGATTCGCGTGCCTCAGACAACGCTCTTGAAGCAAGGATGTTAAGACTTTCATTTGATTCAACCGGAGCATTAAAACCCGGTGATTATATGCAGACTTTGCTCGACTCATCACAGTCAGCTTACGCCTTTACATTAAAAGGTGCCTCAACAATCAACAACAATAACGATGTTGATGAAGGATATGTAATTGAAGGAAAAATCCAGTTGACCACTATCCTCGGATATCCCGCTGATCTTGGTGACAGGAATCTTTTCTTTGGAACGGTTCAATATGACGGCGACTCATTCACCGATCCTGCTCTCAATTACGGAACCAGAACATGGTTTATGAGAGAGCATGGCGGCGGTCCTGCGCTTGCCTGGGTTCATTTGAGCAATGATGGAGTTACAGGTGTTGAAGATGAACTCTCAACTCTTCCTTCTTCAATTGAGCTTTATGGAAACTTCCCAAATCCATTTAACCCTTCAACAAAGATCAAATTTGCCACACCACAAACGGGTCAGGTTGAAGTAGCAGTTTACAATACATTGGGTCAGCTTGTTACAACAAAAGTTGTATATGCTGTTGCCGGTGCGCAAGAGGTAAATTTTGATGCTTCAGGATTAACTTCGGGCATTTATCTCTATAAAATTTCATTAAAAAATGCCTTTGATGGTGCTGTTTCTTCAGCCACCGGCAAAATGATTTTGATGAAATAATTTTTTAGTGGCGATTTTCCGATGACGGGTGACAATTAAAGGTCACTCGTCGTTGGTTTATTCGAATGTTTCGCCGCGCTTGAAAAAGCTCAGCAAAAAATTCCATTTGTCGCAATTTAAATTCTCCAAACAACATACATACTGGAGTAAGCATGAAAAAAACCGGTTACAATTTTCAAAAGATTCCGGTTATGATCTTTTTATTTTTCTTTATGGTTCTGCTCTCGTCACAGGTAATGTCACAGACTGCCGGAAAAATGGCAGGCAGGGTTACAGATGAGAATGGTCAGCCTTTGATTGGTGCAACAGTCATTATTGAGGGTACCAATAAAGGGGCGGTCACCGATTATGACGGATATTATGCTGTCTTAAATATGAGAGCCGGGTCATATTCAGCAGAGTTTAGATATACCGGTTTTCAGTCGAAAAAAATTGAATCAATTTCAATTTCCACCGACCAGACAACTAAAATTGATGTAGTTCTACAGAGTACTTCATTCATAACCGAAACAGTTGTTGTAACTGCCGATAAACCATTGGTTGAGTTTAATCAAACCTCATCGGTGGTAAATGTTTCGAAGGAGGAAATCGACCTTCTGCCCGTGCAGGATCTTGGACAGATCGTAAACCTGCAGGCAGGTGTTGTTGATGGCCACTTTAGAGGCGGCAGGCTTGGTGAAGTGCAATATCAGGTTGATGGCGTTTCAATAAACAATCCGTTTAACAACTCTTCAACTCTGTTGCTTGATAAGTCGGTTTTGCAGGAAGTGCAGGTTATCTCAGGTACTTTTGATGCAAAATATGGTCAGGCGATGTCGGGTGTTGTAAACGCGGTTCTTAGAACGGGAAGCGACAAGTTTGAGTATTCAGGCGAGTTTTACGGCGGGAGTTATTATACAACTGATACTGATCGTTATCCAAATGTTGACAAACTTCGGCCTCTTGGAATACAGAATTATCAGTTAACCCTTTCAGGACCAACTTATCTTCCACAGACCACATTCCTCATTTCGGGCAGAAGATATGCCGGTGATGGATATCTCTATGGAACCAGAAGATTTTTACCCACCGACAGGAACGATCTTGAAGGAAAAGTATTCAACCCGACAGGTGACAATGAGCTTGTACCGATGAATACAACAAGGGAGTGGAGTGGACAATTTAAACTCACAAACACTTCTCTTAATAATATTAATATCAGTTATCAAGCGATAATGAATTCGATCGAGAGTTACTATTATAATTATGGTTTACGCCTCAATCCTGACGGCAACAAACCAAACAACACCTCATCAATTTCTCATGGTCTTGATTTTACTCATACCCTCTCCTCATCGATGTTTTATAAATTGAGTGTTCGTCAGAACTATTTTGATTATAAATCTTACAAATATGAATCAGTTTTTGACCCCGTTATATTGCCGCCGGTGAGTTCAAAAGTGATAACAACTATGAACTTGGGGCTACTGTTCAAGGTGTTGATCTCGGAAGATACATTCAAAAGACCAACAGTATAATTGCTAAAGGCGATTTTACCTGGCAGCTTAACAGAACCAACATGATTGAAGCAGGATTTGAGGGACAGATATCAGATATTCAGTTTGGTTCACCCGGGTTTTTGCAGACTACCATTGTTGATGGTGTTGCAACACTTGTTGCGAAGGATAAACCAACCCTGATCAATGATCCAAGAATTGACAGATATTTCCCCAAACAATACGCATTTTATGTTCAGGACAGACTTGAACTTGGCGACCTTGTTGTTAGAGGTGGTTTAAGGCTTGAATATTACGATGCAAATGCAGAGGTGCCAAGCGATCCTGCAAATCCCGCAAATTCCATTACGGGTGCCCCACAGTCGGTTTTAAAACCAACCACTGCAAAATTTGCAATTGCTCCACGCCTTGGTTTTAGCTTTCCTCTTACTGCAATGTCTTCTGTTTATTTTGCTTACGGGCATTTTTATCAGATGCCGGGGTTATCAGACCTTTATTCAAATTCCAATTACACTATTTTGAAAGACCTTCAGGATGGTGGAATTTCATACGGAACGATGGGTAATCCTGATCTTAAACCACAGCTTACCGTTCAGTATGAAGGTGGATTAAAACAGGCATTTAGTGAAGTTTTTGGTGGTGAAGTTACTGTTTTCTACAAAGATATCAGAGACCTTCTCGGTGCTGAATTCATTTCAACTTATGCAGCAGCAGACTACCCAAGAATGACAAATATCGATTTTGGATCTGTGTATGGTTTTACGCTTGCATTTGAAATGAGAAAACTTGGACCAATAACAGCATCAGTGGATTACACAATGCAGTGGGCGAGAGGTAATGCAAGTGATCCATATGAGACAGCAAACCGGGCTGCTGCGGGAAAAGACCCCAGACCACGCGATGTTCCTTTTGGATGGGATCAGAGGCATACACTCAATTTCACCGCAATCTATATACAGCCTTCCGATTTTACAGTATCTGCAATTTTGCGATTTGGAAGTGGAATGCCTTATACTCCTTCGATTGGAACGGGATTTAACGCCGATCTCGAAACCAATTCGGGACAAAAAGATGGTTTTGTGTTGCTTGATTTAAGAGCAGAGAAATATTTTGAACTCTCTTTTATAAATCTTGCAATCTTTGCCAGAGCGACGAATGTTCTTAACACTAATTTTGTTAATGGATTTGTATTTGCAAATACGGGAAGTCCCGACTATTCAGTTAATGCTTTTGCCGACAGGGCTTCACTTCAGAACCCGGGCAGATATTATGAACCAAGAAAAATTGAAATTGGTATTTCTTTCAGGAGTAAATAACCATGCCGAAATGTGGAGGTCTTAAAATGAATTTCAAAAAACCTGATATCAGAATTAAAACCGTGATGCTGGTGATATTATTCACCATCCTTCCCGGTCTGATTTACGCACAGGTGCCCCCCGAACTCAGAGGCAGAATAGATGCTGAAAGAATGGGTGAGCACGATTTTAACAACATTCGTACCCGGTTTTACAACTACGGTATGGTGGGTGATTATCCCCCGGATCCGTTGAAAGTCGATTTAACCGTTTTTCATTCGGTTGAGATTCCAAAAGGATCGGGCGAAAATTATACAGATGGTATCACTCCTTTTGTTCTTGCAAAAATTATGCAGGAAAACGGAAAAGTGGCTTATATGATGCAATCGGGCTACAGGGAAAGGCAGACTCAAAGTCCCTTGACCGGAAAAACGATGCGTTATGAACCCCGTCCCGGTTATCATCAGGATGATCCTACAATCAATGTGGGCAGGTCGGTAGCTCTTTCAAATGATCCAAGAACCTGGCCCGATAAGTGGCAAAATAAATTGGATGATATTAATGATCCAGGATGGTCAGGATCATGGAACGGCTATTTTGGCAAGGTTCCAAAACTCGAAATGCAGGAAAGTTTTGTTGTTCTCGACGATAACTTTTATGATGCATGGGATTTTTATCCCGACAGTCGTGACCGTACCCGTAGAGGACTTGGTCTCAGGATTGAACAGAGAGGCTTCCAGTGGAATAATCCACAGGCTTCTGATGTTCTCTTTTTCCACTATGATATCACAAATGAAGGAACCACCGATTATAATGACAATATAATCTTTGGACTTTATATGGATTCAGGTGTGGGTGGTTCAGGGAAAGGAAAAGATCCCTATCCGGAATCTGATGATGACAATGCCTACTTTACCAAAGAAGAAGGAATAAACCTCGTATATACCTGGGATTTCTACGGAAATGGTGTTAAGGGTCCAACAGGATATCTTGGGTATTCTTATCTTGAAACCCCCGGTAACCAGTATGACGGACTTGATAACGACAAAGACGGCATCAGGGATGAAAAAAGAGACAGTGGTCCCGGCACTCAGATTATTGGACAGGATAACATCCGTAATTATGCAACAGCCAATTACAATATCGCCGATTTCCAGACCACATACGGTCCCCTCGAAAGCAGACCCGCTTATAAAAGAGGTATCTGGTGGACAGGTGATGAGGATATGGATTGGGTTGCTGATTTTAACGATACCGGCGAAGATGGAGTTTTTGGCACCAACGATGCTGGCGAAAATGACGGTGTACCATCGAATGGTGAACCCGGATTTGACAAAGTGGATGTTGATGAATCAGATCAGGTTGGATTAACCGGCTTTAAGTTTAACCGTATTAATGATCCTGCCGGTGGTGGACAGACTGATAACATCGTTTTCTACGATGACGGAAGAGGATGGCCTGAAAGGTTATATAAAAATTTCTCAAGTCCCGACTCTTCATTTGATGCTGCCATCACAAGGACTAACTTGAATATCGGTTTCCTTTTTGCTTCGGGACCTTTTAAACTCCCTGCAGGAAAAACCGAAAGATTCAGCCTTGCGCTCGCATTTGGTAGAGACCTTCGTGAACTTAAAAACAATGTTAAGATAGTTGGGAAAATTTATAAAGCCAACTATCAGTTTGCGGTTCCACCTCCAACCCCGACCACAACTGCTTTTGCAGGAGATGGATATGTTACTTTGTCATGGGATGAAGCTGCTGAAAGAGCTTTTGATCCTGTAACCAGCGAAAACGATTTTGAAGGTTACAAGATATACAGAAGCACTGACCCCAACTTTAATGACATTAAAACCATTTATAGTGGAACCGGTACTGAACCGATGCCGTTTGGTAAAGCACTTGCACAGTTTGATCTTAAGAATGGTGTTCTGGGATATTCCGCTACCACCGTTAAAGGTGTTGCCTATTATCTTGGTGATGACACAGGAATCAAACATACCTACAAAGATACCACTGTTGTAAATGGACAAAAATATTATTATGCTGTTGTTGCATACGATAAAGGATCTGACAGTCTTGAACTTTTCCCTTCCGAGAATGCATATTCTGTTACGCAGACCCTTCGTGGTGGCACGGTTCTTCCAAAGAATGTTGTTGAAGTTGTCCCAAATCCCAACGCAATGGGATATGTACCTGCAACAACCGAGAATCTTGTACACAGTAAAGGAAATGGCTTTGGTGAAGTAAAAGTTATTGTGGTTAATCCCGCTGAAGTGCCTGAAAATCACCTCTTTAAAGTTTCGTTTGTAAGTCAGGATGACAGTGTAAAAGCTGATCTCTACAGACTCGTGGATGAAACAACCGGGGATACCCTTTTCAGACTTGGGTCTGATTTTAAGGGATTGGGTTCAGGACCAACGGCCATGGGTCTTCTTCCTGTTGTCTCCACTATCGATACATTTGTTGTTGATTCTGCAAAAACGGGATTTATAGATGGCAGTTCAACCAATGCAGAGCTGGGAATAAGATACAGTGTTGTTAAACCTGTTAATCTTAAAAGACCCGGTTATCCTGAAGACCTAAGAATTGTTTTTAGTAATCAGGTACTTGATACATCAAAAGCATTCCCCGGATTCCAGGCAAAGCAAGCAATGTTTAAGGTTACCGGGATTAAGGCTGACGGAACCGTTCTTGAGTATGACTTTAAGTTCTACGATAAAAACAACTCAAAAACGCTTGACGAACCCGATGATTATATCGAGATCGAAACATATCAGACAAAAGCGCCAACGGTTGCAATTCCAACCTGGAATATCAAACTTGATACAACAGGTCAGTGGCAGCGGGGACCACTTATAGTTCCAACCCTTGGAGACGAGTACATGTTTATACTCAACAAGCCGTTCAACCGGGATGATGAATTCACTTTCAGATCGATTGCACAAAAATATGATCAAAATCTGGCAAACAGTGAATTTGATAAAAAACCGTTCGTAGTGCCCAATCCTTATGTTGGAGCGGCTTCTTTTGAACCTCAGCGATTTGGTGTTCAGGGAAGAGGTGAGAGACGACTGGAATTCAGGAATCTTCCTCCAAATTGTTCGATCAGAATATATACGATAACCGGAGAACTTGTGCAGACCCTTCAACATGACGGAAATATTCTTGAAGGATATGTGCCATGGGACCTCAGAACCAAGGATAATCTTGAGGCTGCTCCCGGTTTGTATATCTTCCATGTAGATGCCGGTGCGGCAGGTGTTCATATTGGTAAATTCGCAATTGTGAAGTAGGAGACAAAAAAATGAAAAGATCAATATTTATTGTGATGGTTTTTGTTCTGTTGGCTCCTGTTTCGATCCTCTTTGCTCAAAGCAAAGCGGGGACAACAATTGCACAGTTTCTAAAAATTGAACCAAGTGCAAGAGCGGCAGCGTTGGGAAATGCGGGAACTTCACTTTATGGTGAAGCAGCTTCTCTCTATTATAATCCGGCATCACTCGGCAGACTTGATAAGATAGATGCCCAGTTTACTTATAACAAGTGGCTGGCTGATATCAACTACAATTATGCTGTTGTGGGTGTTCCACTTCAGGGAATTGGGACTCTGGCCCTTCAGATAACCTCTCTCAACTCCGGAGAAATGGATGTAAGGACAGTTGAACAACCCCTCGGAACGGGAGAGCGATTTAGTGTAACTAATTTTGCTCTTGGTCTCGGTTATGGCATGATGCTCACCGACAGAGTTTCTGTTGGATTACAGATGACTTATTTCCAGGAATCGATTTGGCATTCAAGCCTTACGGGTTTTGCTCTGAATATTGGTGTTCAATATCAGGTTGAAGTGGATGGGTTAACAATAGGCGCAGCTCTCATGAACTTTGGTCCTCGGGCGAAATATGAGGGAAGAGATGCTTATGTTAATTTTGATTTTGATCCAAAAAAATATGGTGACAACGATCAGCTTCCGGCACAACTAAGAATGGATGAATGGGGTCTCCCAACAGCATTCAGAGTGGGAATGTCGTATCCTGTGAGATTTTCGAAGGATTATAAACTCATTCTTACAGCGGATGCGTTCCATCCTAATGACAACAAAGAGAGTATAAGTCTGGGTGGTGAGTTTCAACTCCTGGATATTTTTTATGTGAGAGGTGGATACAGAAACCTTTTCCTCGAAGACCTCGAGGGGGGTGCCGTTCTTGGTGGTGGTGTTAAAGCCTCCATCTCAGGTGGTTATGTTATCCGGTTCGATTATGCCTGGGCTGACTATGGCAGACTTGATCAGGCACACCGTTTCACTTTTGGTATCGGATTCTGATACTGACTGGTTAATATTCCTGAACCGCCGGACTTAACACCGGCGGTTTTTTTTCAATTAATGCAACCCCGGCGTCGAATTAATACAGTTAAACATATACGAGATTTACATGAAACAACTTTTTCTTTTATCAGTTCTGCTTCTGTTTTCGGGCTGCTCTGTGGCACAAATGTACCAGCCGGATAAATATGTAAAATACACTGATATACCCGTTCAGCAGAAAGATTTTCTCGATTCTTTGCAAAAACAAACTTTTCTATTCTTTATTGAAGAGTTGAATCCGGAAAATGGATTGGTAAAGGACAGATCAGCCGATTGGGCGCCTGCGAGCATGGCATCCACGGGATTTGCAGTTCCCATCTGGGCACTGGGTGCAGAAAAAGGTTGGATCACAAAAGAGTTTGCAGAAAAAACCACTTTAAATCTTGTTAATTTCCTCCTTAACAGTGAACAAAGTGCAGCGGCTGATGCAACGGGATACAAAGGTTTTTACTACCATTTCCTCGATATGAAAACGGGTAAAAGGGAGTGGAAATCTGAACTCTCCACAATTGATTCCGGGCTTTTGTTTGCAGGTCTTATATTTGCACGAAACTATTACACAGACAATAATCCAACACATACTGCAATCAGGGACGGGATCACAAAGATATTGGACAGGGCTGACTGGGACTTTTTTACCATTAACAATCCGGAAAGCAAATATTATAACGGACTGAGTATGGGGTGGCATCCCGAAACGGGACAGATAGATCATTGCTGGTGGGGATATAATGAAGCTATTGTGATCTTTCTTATGGCAGCAGGAGCGAACTCCAAAGATCATGTTAAAATTTATGATCGCTGGTTGAGGGACTATGAATGGCACGCCCCCTATCCTGGACTTGATCATTATATTTTTCCTCCATTGTTTGGGCATCATTATTCCCACATGTTTGTCGATTTTAGAGGGATTTATGATATAAAACTTCGCGAAAAAGGAATCGACTATTGGGAAAACACCCGCAGAGCAACTTATACACAGCAGTTTTATGCAATGGAAAATCCCAAAAAATGGGTCGGTTATGATGAATTTACCTGGGGTTTTTCAGCATGCGACGGTCCGGGTGAAAAATTTAACAAAGATGGTTATAAATTTCTTGACTATTCTGCAAGAGGGTTTGCAAAAAAAGGGGATAATTGGAACGAGGACGGAACAATTGCTCCAACTGCTGCCGGTGGATCAATTCCTTTTGCCCCGGAAATAGCCATTCCAACCCTTATGAATTTAAAATATAAATATGGCGAAACAGGGCTCTGGACAAAATATGGGTTCCAGGATTCATTTAATCCTACTGCGGGCTGGACAGCAAGCGACAGAATTGGGATCGATCAGGGACCAATCGTTTTAATGATCGAAAACTACAAAAATAATTTTGTCTGGAAATATTTTATGAAAGATAAACTGATCATAAACGGACTTCAACGACTTGGATTCGACAAATAAGGAAAAGATTTTAATGCAAAAAATTGATTTAAATGGCAAATGGTGTTATCTGCCCGATCCAAATTCAAAAATGGATATTGCGCAGGCTTCTTCCGGGTTTTTCTCGGGTACCAACATTTCTGAAGTTGAACTTCCTTCAAACTGGGAACTGCATGGACTAAAAAACTTTAATGGAACCGTATGGTATAGCCGTGACATCGAAATTGATGAAATCTCTCCATCAACCTCCGCTTTTTTAAGATTTGAAGGGGTGGATTATTTTTGCGAAGTTTATTTAAATGGAAAGTTTTGTGGCAGACATGAGGGATATTTTGGCGGCTTTTTTATAGAGTTGCCGGGGAGTAATATCCATATCGGGGAGAACAAACTGCTTGTGAGAGTAACTTCGCCTTTGGAGGAGCCTGGAGAGGTATGGCCTCTTAAAAAGAAGTTGATAAAGGGAGTTCTTAATCACCATGATTGCAGACCCGGCGGATGGGATTTGAAATTGGGACAAAATGCCAACACAGGGGGGATATGGAATTCTGTTATGCTGATTATTACCAACGGGGTTGTGCCTGCGAGAGTGAAAGTCAGTTATGAGTTTTACAATGAGACTGACTGTGGACTTAACATAAAACTAAAACTTCTTGCTGCTGATGGTGACGCAAAAAAAGAGGAACTAAAAGCTGTAATAGTTTCGCCCGATGGTGAAGAGATTGTCATCAAACGGAATCCCGTTTTTTCGCATGGAGTGAATAAAATTTCTCTGATTACAAAGATTTCCAATCCACAACTTTGGTACCCTTGGGATTTGGGTGAACAAAAATTACATAAGGTGGTGCTCTATTATGGCGGGGAAGAGATCTACCAGGAACATTTTGGTATCAGAAGAGTGGAACTGGATCAAAACAAAAGGTTTTTTATCAATGGCAAGGAACTGTTTTTAAGGGGTACAAATGTAATTCCCGAACAACTGCTTTCATCTCTTTCGGTAGAGAGAATAGATGGAATGGTGGCTCTGCTTAAAAATGCCAATGTGAATATTGTCAGGGTTCACGCACATATAACCCGCAAAGAATTTTATGAAGCCTGCGACAAAGCCGGTATATTGATTTGGCAGGATTTCCCTTTGCAATGGACTTATGATGAATCTCCCGAATTTACATCAAATGCGATTAAACAGATAAAAGAGATGGTAAATTCTTTTTATAACCATCCATCTATAGTTTTTTGGTGTTGTCAAAATGAACCCGGTGAACAGGTGGAAACCCTTGATATTCATCTTGAAAAAGCCGTTAAAGAGGAAGATTCATTAAGAATCATTCGTAGAGCATCAAACTATGAAGAGCATCCTTACGATGGCTGGTATTGGGGAACCATGGAGCATTATGCCGGGGCACCGATGGGCCCACTTGTAACTGAATTTGGAGCACAGGGTCTGCCAAGTGTTGAATCACTTTCAAAGTTCCTGAAGTCTGTGGAACCCCCCTATGATTATGCCGAGTGGCGTTACCACAATTTTCAACCTGACCAGACTTTTAATATTGCGGGAGTGGAACCCGGGAAGAGTCTCACAGAATTTGTTGAAAATTCACAAAATTACCAGGCGAAACTGCTTAAATTTGCCATTCATCAATACAGAAGAAGAAAAGGAAAAGGAATCACGGGAGCTTTTCAGTTCTTTTTTATGGACTGTTGGCAATCGATTACATGGTCAGTAGTTGATTATTATGGTGTACCCAAAAAAGGTTATGAATCAGTTAAATCAGGATTTGATCCACTTCTTCTTTCAGTATTTTTACGGCAGGATAAATATTATCGCGGAAGTATGTTAAATTTTGAGATATGGGTAATTAATGACAAGTATGAGGATTACAAAGATTGTAGAATAGAAGTGTTGCTGGGCGATAAAAAACTCGTAAATATCGATAAATTTGAAATTGGTTGTAACTCCAATTCACATTTTGGTCAGGATTATTTTAACAAAATTCACATCCCGGAATCCACCCAAATTGGAAAACAGATATTTACGGTTTCATTGTACTCTGCCGATAAAAAATTAAGAGAAGAGAAATTTGAGGTTATTATCCGAGAGATTGCATAAGATCTGTAAGCTTAAATAAATCTTCCTGATTTCCTATCCCTACGAAGCCCCTGGCGGGGCAAAGGCATTTTTTGTGGATATCATTTCCTATCCCTACGAAGCCTGTGGCGGGGCAAAGGCATTTTGGGATATCATTTTGAAAGTTTTGTATCACTCTTCCCGGCAGGCATTGGTATCATTTCCTCCTACAAGCCCCTGGCGGGGCAAGGGCATTTTTTGTGGATATCATTTCCTATCCCTACGAAGCCCTGGCGGGCAAAGCCTTTGATACCTAAAAGTTGTCTCAACATAATTTCAAATTTTTCGATAAAAGATCGGGATTTATCCATCTTTTCTGAACAATACCTTTGAGATTCAATAAATTTGGGGATTTTGGGTGTGAAGGCAAAAAATAGATTAAATTATTAAAAAAACACCCATTTTTATGCATATGAAGGGGCTTTTGGGGCTAAAATACTTATTATCATCTTTCTCAGATTGTGAGCAGTAGCCACCAATCCTATCTCTGTCATCACACCCTTTTTACCTCTGAGTGTGAATCTCCTAAT
Organism: Ignavibacteriales bacterium; assembly: GCA_016707285.1. Lineage (GTDB taxonomy): Bacteria > Bacteroidota > Ignavibacteria > Ignavibacteriales > Ignavibacteriaceae > UTCHB3. The sequence continues at coordinate 837,565 of JADJIA010000001.1, read as the reverse complement.
CCCTTTGTTGTGCTTTATGTTACCGAAGACAGGCTCCACATCTATCTTCCTCCTGGCATAAAGTTTTCTGCCAAAGTCCGTTTCGAGTAACTCGTCTACCGCACTCCTCTGTTCCCTCCATTCCCTGCTCACTTCAACAATCCTGTCCCCCGATTCACCATTACAAACTCCCTGCAGCGGACATGAATCACAATTTTTTGCTTTGTAATATCCCACTTCTCTTTCGTAACCCCCCTTACTGATACGAGTACCTGTCCTGCATAATTCCATCCTCTGCCCCATCGGACAGACAACATAACCCTCTTTACTGTTGTAATGAAGTGTTTCAGTCGTAAATGGTCTTTTTAGCGGTTTTCTTCTCCTCAAACGCTCATACATGTTATATTTTACTACTGCTTCAATTCCTGCATTTCTTAAAAATGTAAAATTCTCCTCTGATCCGTAACCAGCATCTGCAATCAGATAGTCAGGACTCTTCCCGTATTCCTCCTGAATTCCCCTTATCATATCAGGTAGCGTCTTTGAGTCAGTAGGATTGGGGAAAACACCATAACTGACTATAATCTGATTGTTTGTTGCGATTTCAAGATTATATCCGGGCTTAAATTCTCTGTTATTCAGACCGTCTTCTTTCATTCGCATAAATGTTGCATCATGGTCTGTCTTGCTGTATGAGTTCCTGCCGGAGAGTATCTTCTCCTGCTCCTGATACCTCAAGAGTCTCTCAGGCCACTCCTTAGCGGCTCGAATCATCTTTTTTTTTTAGAGGTTTCGATTCCTCGTCAAGACTATCAGCAAGAGTCTTATTTATCTTCTCTATTGTTTCTTTGAGCTTCTCCGGTTCCAATTCACTGTACTCAAAGGGAAACTCTTCTTTCTCTTCCACTGCAGTCTGTTTCTGGATGTAATCCCAAACATTCTTAAGCTGTGCCTTCATCTTAATCTTGTTTGTCTTGATCGAATTACCCCATACAACGGTATATTTGTTTGCGTTAGCCTCTATCTTTGTACCATCCAGGTACAACTCCTTTATGCTGACAATATTATGTTCAATGAGTAACTCGACCAACTGAATGAACAGTCCCTTGAGCGTCTCTCCCAATTTGTTCTTTCGAAATCTGTTTATCGTGTTATGATCAGGTTGCTGCATTCCGCTAATCCACATATAATGAATATTTTCCTTCAAAGCGGCTTCTATATCACGACTTGTGTAAGTATTGTTGAGATAGGCTTGTTACCTTTACAAGCATCACAGGATTATAGCTGGAAGTTCCTCCACCGGGATAGCGGTCAAACAGGGATTTGTAGCTAATAGTATCAAGAACTTTGTTTACAATACGAACGGGATGATTTTCAGGAATCATATCCTCGATCGAAGGAGGAAACAGAAACATCTGATGCTGATCGTAGGGTTTAAAAGCAGGGGTTTTTGGTGTTTTTTTCATATGCAAATATATGAAAAACTGACCGGAAATAAAAGAACAAAAAACAGCTAACTACCATAAATAACAATTAGTTATAACAAATACAACAAGGATTTAGCCGGTCAATTTTCAGGCGGAAAAAGTATTTGCCATTGAGGAGGACTGTTAATTGGGGATTGATTAAATCAATGAGGCACGAAAATAGAATCAGATTTAACTAGCTATTCGGCATCATAATTTGAAAGATTCTGAAAACCGAAACCTACTTTTGAGACAGCCTCAAAATGTAATCGATAAATTCCCGACAAAGTGTAAAGATCATTGAAGTGTTACAGGGTTATCTTGAATTTGCTTATGGAAACAATTAAGTTTGAAATAATATTGAAAAAAGAGGGGAATGAAGTATTGGGCGGAAAAAACATGGGACTTCTGGAAAAAGAGGCTGATAAATCGATCGAATTTCTTGTGAGTGTGCGGGAAGGTGAAGTGGATGGGAAAAATTTGAATAACAGAATTGCAGCAGCGAAAATCCTTATTGATAAGATCTATCCTTCCGGTGGTGATAAAAACAGTGATAAAGACGGGATATTGAGAATCGAAGTGGTGGACCTTACAAGAGACAAAGGATTCCCGGCGTGACGATCAGGAAAAAATCTCCTGTTAAGATTGAGAAATTTAGTCTGCTACCAAAACAGCTTCTGCTTAAAGAATTGATAACGGGCAGCAGTTATTCCTGGATTGGATATGGCGGGGCAAGAGGAGGAGCAAAAAGTCACGCAATAAGGGAGATTGCTGTGCTTCTGGGGCTCTCACCGGAGTTTGCTTATAAATCTTTAATATTCAGGCGGTATTCCAAGGAATTGTTGAAGAACCACATTCTTCCATTGTATGAAAACCACCCAAAGATTATGGAGCATTACAATAAATCAGAAAAAATATTGTACGCTCCTGATGGAACTCCCATAGTTCAGTTTGGATACGCAGATAGTGAAAGTGATATTTATTCTTTCCAGGGGTTTGAGTTTGATCTGGTATTTATTGATGAAGCTTCACATTGTACACCACATCAGATACAGTTCCTGAAAACTTCCAACCGTTCCGTAAAACCGGGATTCACACCAAAGATGATCCTTACGATGAATCCGGGGGAGTGTCTCATTCATATCTTAAACGACTTTTTATCGATCGAAAATTTGAAAAACACGAAGACCCGTCACAATTTCATTTTATTCAGTCATATTTATGGGATAATATTTTTTGGTCATTAAAACACTTAAAAAAAGATGGTATTTCTGCCGACACATATTACAATAAATGGAGTGAGGAAGAGAGAAGAGAATATTGTATCAATAAAAGCACCTATGCGGCAAATCTAAAATCCCTTCCAAATGAATTGCGATTAGCTTACCTTTATGGAGACTGGGAAGTTTTTGGAGGGATGTTCTTTAAAAACTTTGACAGACTTCAACAAGTGATTCCACCTTTTACCATTCCTCACGATTGGACATTAACAGGGAGCATCGATCCTGGATTCAGTTCTCCTTGTTCATTTGGTGTAACAGCGAGAGATCACAATGGAATCTATTACAGGGTTTTTACATATTATGAAAAACAGAGGACACCCGTAGATCATGCCCGGGCAATTAGTGAGATGTTAAAACCGGATTCGATTACAGGAAAATTATTGGGAGGTAGAAAACCATCTGTTATCGTTTCCGGTACTGATGCATTTGCAAAAAAGGAGCGATTTTCGGTGATAGCACACGAAAACACATTTGCAGATGTTTTTGAAGTGGAGGGGCTGTTTTTAAGTCCCGCCTACAATTCACGCAAAACAGGCTGGTGGGGTTGGAAAAGTTTATTTCCTGCAGAAGGAAAATCACCCCGATACTTCATATTCGATGGATTAAACGAACCTTTGCTTGCAGAAATGATGTCAGTAACTTACGATGCAAAAGACCCGGAGGACATAAAAGGGAAAGGGAACGACCCTTCAATTTCAGATCATGCTCTTGATGAACAAAGATATGGTATAATGGCTATGTTTAAACCTGAATCGAAGGTGGAATCACCATCTACCGCGAGGGAAATTAGTGATGATCCTGCAAATTTTTGAGATTAAGTTGATGTTAAATTTAATTTTGGAATAGATGTGACGATGGTGATTGTGCTCAAACTCACAAGCCGGATAAATCAGGTATAATTCATATAAGAATCACAAGTAATTATTACAAATTATTATATATTTGAATAACAAAATATTCGTTTAATCCTGCGAGCCAAAATCTATGATGACATCCATTTTATTCCTCGTTTCTATAATAGCTGTATCAAATTTGTTATTTATCATCGTCTCGAGAATTACTTCAAAAAAGAGATTTGCCAAGGAACAACTTGAACTGGCAAGGATTTCGGCACAAACACCCAAGAGAGTTCAAGAGGTTATTGCCACTAACGACCCCGTTTTTACTTCAAATAGCCCCGGGAGATTAAATGTTCATTCAGGCTACAGGACTTCTTTGCAAATCCTTAATACAGTTAGTGAAAATATGAGCCAACCGAGGTCATTTAACTCAACCGCGGAAAACTTTAGATAGTTATCATTGTTGTTTTAGTAGTTACCGGTACAACCACCCTTCAAAGACTTTATAAAATTTTTAGCACCAATTAATCTACCATAAAAAAAGTGCCACCCCAAAATCGAGATGGCACCGAAAGTTTAGTTTAATAAGTACAGTGTTTTACACTCACTCCTTTAAAATTACTTCATTAAGATCATTTTGCGAATCGCAGTAAAGCTTCCGGCTTCAATCCTGTAAAAATAAATTCCTGATGGCAGAGTATTCGCATCAAATTTAATAGAATATGTTCCAGCCTCCATTTGTCCATTTATTAACTGTGAAACTTGTTCACCAAGTGAATTGAAAACCATCAATTTTACATTAACATTTTCAGGGAGATTAAACCTGATGGTTGTTGAAGGATTAAACGGATTAGGATAGTTCTGATCCAAATTAAATTCAGAAGGAATTGCTTCGTTTTCAATACTTGTAGGACTGACCACCATAAATTGTGCAGTTGGTGAATAGTTGGAATGGTTTCCTTGTCCATCTTTCATCCTGACTCGCCAGAAGTATCCATTGTTAACGATTAGTCCTTGAACATCTTGATTCTGATTTACGAGATTGTCCATAATGAGAGCGTTTGTGAAATCAGGATTGTCAGCGATTTCCAGGTCATATGTTGCTCCAATTGGAGGATCTGCAGGAACTGCCCAGGATATCGTTGGGGATGTAGTTGTTACACTTATATTGTCCGGTCCACCAACAATTGGGGATGAAGGTGCGTCGGATCCCGGTTTAACATAAAACTTCTGTGGTTGAGAATAATCTCCATAAGCGACACCATCAACAATTAATTGTACTTTCCACCAATAAGTATATCCGTCGTGAAGATTTTCACAAAGATAAAATTGATCGGTGGTCACATCTGTAACCGTTGTAGTTGGTGTAAATTCACTTGAATAACTGTATGTTACATTGTATCCGGTTACATTGGTGGTAGAACCGTTCACATACCAGAAAAGAGTTGGTGATGCTGTATAAACAGTAGTGTTTTTGGGATATGTGAGTACCGGTACACCGGGTTGTGAACCTGCAACAATCTTGAAACTGCCTGCACTATAAGTACCAATTGTAGCTCCATGAATTGCTGCTACCCGCCAATCATACTTTTGTCCCTCACAATTTGGTATATCAGCAGGGAATTCATAGCTGATATTATCAACACCCACAACTGCCGGAAGAGTTGTCCAGTTAAGATCAGTTTTCAATTTATATTGCACACTATATCCTGTTACTCCAAAATTTGCACCTTCAAGATACCAGAAAAGGGTAGGTTTTTTGGTATATAGTGTAGTATAGTTTTTAGGATACATAACAACTGCATGTGTGTTTGCCGTACCACCGGTTACTTTAAAAACCGCCTGATCTGACCAAAGAACTGTACCCGTGGTATTTTTAGCACAAACTTTCCATTTATACTGAACACCCGGCTCAAGAGCGTTCACAAGTTGTACAGATAATCCTTCTATATCTGTTAAACCGGCTGTTGCTGTTCCTGTGAAGTTATCTGTTGCCTTTACTATCTCAACATCAAAGGTTAATCCCTCAGAAGTACCTCCAACATACCAGAACAGATATGGGACAGTGCTATATACCGTGGTGTTACCTTTGGGATAAGAGCATGTGGGTTTTAATACAGTGCCGACACCGTGAGTTGTGAAATTTTTCCATGGGCTGGGGTCTGAATACGCTACCGGACCACCTGCCGGAGTGTAAACACTTCTTACTCTCCAATAATATTTTGTTCCCGGCAAACATCCGCCTTCGGGAATCTCAAAATACAAATCTTCGATTGCCGGATCACCAACGGCAGGATATGTTTTGACAAAACCTCCTGCTCCATTGGTTAAACTTACTTCTACCTCAAAAGTGAGGTCCGTGCTAAACCCTCCAAGATACCAGTAGAGCGTTGGGGTGTTTGTATAAACAGTTCCACTTAACGGGTAAAAAGGAGTTGGTTTTGCAGCACCACCTGAGGTATTAAAATATGAAACAGGGGAGTATTTCAGAATTTTATTTGTTCCGGCTTGAAGAAGGACAACTCTCCAATAATATTTTGTGCCACCAACGAGTTCGGGAATTGTCTGCGTAATTTCCGGAACTGCTGCAGGATTGATATCAAGCGTTAACCAATCGCCCAGACCTGCGACCGGCGCAGTTGTGGCGGCTATTCCCTCAAGTTTAAAATCAAAACCGGTGTTTACTACATTTGTAAAATACGAGAATAAAACTTCAGTTGGTACAACTGTTGCATTAGTTCCGGGATACAAAAGACTTAGATTAACATTTGCATAAGTTCTGAAAGACCAAATATCAGATATGGCTTCCTGATAGTGCCCAACTTGCCAGTATTAAAGTCGATAATTCTTAAGTAAAGCAAACTTGTTGGTACCTAATGGAAAAGGGTGCCGGGTCTGAGTATAATTGTCGGGATGAACCTCTGTAAGATGGACATTAGTCTTGGCTATTGATGTCTGAGTAAATCCACGGTTTGTTCAAAATTTGCTCCACCTGCTGTCGAAATTCTAATCGTGTAAAAACTTGCGCCTGCCACCGGAGACCAGGTGAAGGTTGGTTCAATAGAGATACCTGTCTCACCATTTGTAGGCGTCAGCAGAAAATTGACCTGTGGTGAGGGGTTAGCCAACCCTGCCCACGATAAAAGAAAAATAAAATAAACGAACAATAAAGTTTTCCTTCTTGTCATGTTGTAACATCCTTTCGGTTTTAGAGATAAACTCAATTGGAAATAATTAAGTATTTGATTTCAAAATTTCTAAGAATGGGGGATATATGTACTTCTCCCTCAAGATTGCCGAACCACATATTATGCACAAGGAACAGCATTGTTATGATGCAAAATGTGTGCCATTCATGAAGAAAATTTCTATCATTTAATTTCAGACAAATAATTCGGTTTTATATCATTTTTAATAAAAATAACTCCAAAGGGAGTGGCAATTTTTGCCAAAATTTTGTTATTTTTTGGTAGTTTTTGCCACAATTTCTTGACATTCTTTTGTTGCACAGTGACAATTTCTTAACGGCGGTGTCCGAGCAGGAAAATTTTTTGTGTATTATTAGTAGAAATAAGAAACCCGGGAATTAAATGCAAAATAGAATTTTAGTAATTGATGATGACCGTGCGTATTTGATCTCAATGAAGCGACTTTTGGAAGGGACTTCGTTTGGATTTGAGGTGGAGACTGCTTCTTCCGCAATCTACGCATTAGACAAACTTGAATCTCAAAGTTATGATTGTATATTATTGGATGTCAGGATTCCGGGCTTAAATGGAATTGAATTCCTGAAAGTTGTCATCTCAAAGTATGCTTCAATACCGGTGATCATGGTATCCGCACAAAATTCGATCGAACTCGCTGTAGAATGTATAAAGCAGGGTGCTTTTGATTATATCGAAAAACCCGTTGAGCAAACCAGACTCTCAGTTTCTATGAGGAATGCTTTGCGAACCCGTACATTGATCTCAGAAAACAAAGTTTTTCTTGATGAGATCAAAGATAAATACCGGATGGTTGGTTCAAGTGAAAAGATGCTTGAGATCAAAAATTTGATTTACAAGACGGCTATGACTGATGTGACGGTTCTCATACAAGGTGAATCGGGTACCGGAAAAGAACTTGTGGCAAAATCGATACATTATAACAGCAAAAGGCGTACAAAAAAAATAATTGTGATGAACTGTGCTTCGTTAAGTAAAGATCTACTCGAAAGTGAATTATTTGGTCACACTAAAGGTGCATTCACGGGGGCAGATGAAACAAGAATTGGCAAGATCCAAGCCGCCCATCAGGGCACTCTGTTTCTCGATGAGATTGGTGATATGAATTTTGAACTTCAGGGAAAATTGTTAAGAGTTCTGGAAGAGAGGAAAATAACCAAAATCGGGGCAAACACCGAAGAAGAAGTGGATGTAAGAGTTATTGCTGCCACAAATAAATCCCTCAATAAAATGGTGGAGGAAAAAACTTTCAGGGAGGACTTGTTCTACAGGTTAAATGTTTTTCCGATAACCATTCCACCGCTGCGTGAACGGAAAGAGGACATCCCCGAACTGTTAAAACACTTTCTGATTAAAAGCTCCCAAAAATATAATAAACCCCTTATTGAAATGTCGGATTATGTGATTAAGTTTCTCTCAGAACAGGAATGGCATGGTAATGTAAGAGAACTTAAAAATTTTGTTGACAGACTGTGCATTTTGACTACAAGCAAAGTTATAAGTCTGGAAGAAGTGTCGTTATTACTTAATCTGAAAGATCAACGATTCACTAATTTTGTTCCTGCAGAGGTGGTTTCAAATCTCAAGCTCCATAAAGCTGAGCTGGAAAAAGAATTTATTCTTGAAGTTCTAAACAGAGTTGATTTTAATATCACCAAAGCCGCCGAAGAACTTGGAATAGACAGAAGCAACCTTTATAAAAGGCTAAAAAAACTGGGAATTTCTCCGGTTCATTAGCTTTTAAACAGCGGCATTATTTCATACTCTCCACTACTGCTACTATGACATCATTTATTAGCTGATCCAGTTTGCTTTTTGTTCCCTTTTTGGTGAACGATTTTATTGTGTTTTTGTCCTGCAAAATTTTGAAGGTTATTTCAATATTATCCCCCGATAGTGAATAGGTTCCTGACAGTTTGTTGGCTCCCGGATAACTTTTTACATCCCAAAAAATCAATTTTGCATTTCCACTTTTTTCAGAAATTCCTGAAAGTTTTTCATCGATTTGTTCGGCAAGATTCAGGTGGTCAGACAGTTCAGTTATATCCATAAATACCGAGTTTATAAAAATAACTTTCTCCTGGGAGAGGGGAATCATCGATTTTTCTTTATCATCAAGAATTCCGATATCAAAACTTTCTGCCCCTTTGGGCGAGAAGATTCGGGGCTCCTGAATTCCGCCTATTCCTTCAGCGAGCTTTGGAACCATCTCTCTGGCATGTTGCATTAACAGGCTGATATCCACCGATCTGTTGTCTTTAAGGGCAAGACCACGCATTCCCGAGAGAATGGAATAGGTAAGCAATCCTTGACCATACTTGCTTGCTTCGTAACTTACAGCATCGGCAGCACTTCCCGTAATAATATGCAAACCCGTTCTGTCTTTCATCCTTTCCATGGCTTTGATCACGGAACTTGAAATATCTCTTTTTTCGGCGAGGTTATCCACTAATTTTCCTGATGCACACGCATCAATTATCAAAACCTGTTTTAGTGCCGCAACATTTTTAAGAAGTTCAATAAGCTCAACTCCTGAAATGGTTGTGGATTTTCTGACTGACTCGTCTTTATAAACTTCAGGATTTGCTGAAAATGCATCCTGTGTAAGATAGTGGAGATCACCCTCTTCACCACCAAGGTTCATACCATGACCCGCAAGATATACAACAATAACATCTTCCGAAGATGCTTTTTTTGCAATTTCGTTGAAGGTTTTTATGATGTTAACTTTTGTGGGCATCAAACCCGGTTTGTTATCTGTTGAGAGCAGGTAAGAAAAGGTTCTCTCTTTTGAAAACAGATGTTGGGCTCCCACATTCAGAGCTGTAAAAATGTCACCTGCATCCTTCCCGGCATATTTCAGGTCTAATTTTTCACCGGTATAATCGCCAACACCTACAGAAACTATAAAAATTGCCGGCTCAAGTTTCTCCTTTTCAAAAAGAAAATCGGCAACATCCCCGGGACTTGAAAGATTTCCATCCTTGTTCCAGGTGATTATTTCAATTTTGTTATCGCCATTTACGAGGTAGGGGTGGTTTTTTAAATCGATACTTAAAAGAGCAGTATTTTGTGAGACATCCAGTTCGGGACCTCTGGCATCTGCAATCATTTCCTTACCGTTTAACAAAACCTGAATTTTACCGATTCCACCTCCTTTGTTTTCAACGGTAACATTCACTTTTTCATAATTTCCACTAAACTCAAATTCCTTTACTTCAGGCCAAAGTTCTATTTCCTTATCAATTGCAGCAACAGACCGGAGTTGCTCACTGTTCATAATTTTTTTGAAAAGACCGGGTTCCCAGTATTTATCTTTTAACTGGTTAAATTCGATAATATCAAGTCCCTGAACATAATACATCTGCTCCATCGCACCGGGGGAGGCATCAAAAAGTCCCGAGGGGTGAGTGACAAACCAGTCTTCAGTTCCAAAAGTAGCAAACGAGAGTAATTCATAACCATCGGTCAGGTCATAAAATGTAAGCAGACTGTTTTTGTGGGAAACGACCATATCCCGCTTAAAATTTACATCCTTGCCAAGCCCTTTCAGATTGATTTTACTTAAAATCTCGCCTGAATTCACATCCCAGATTATCGCTTGTTTATCTTCGCCAAAAGAGATGATTTTGTTCCCTTCATCATCAAAATAAGCTGAAGTTACGCTGTAAGTATGTCCATATAGTGTCAGAAGTTCTTTACCGGAAATTGCATCCCACACTTTTACAGTTTGGTCGAGAGATGCTGTTACAATTTTGTTTCCTGTCTTATTAAATCGTGCAGAATTTACGAATGAGGTATGTCCATAGAGTGTGAGAGTCACTTTTCCTGTTGCGAGATCGATTATGGAAGTTGTGCTGTCTCTTCTTGCAACCGCAATTTTTTTCCCATCGGGGCTGAATGCAATTGATGAGGGATCACCACACACACCACTCAGGTTTTTTTCTTCTTTGTTGGTCGTTAAATTCCACAGAGAGGCTGAGGAATCCATCGTCACAGAGACAATTTTGTCGGATTCAGGACTAAATTCAGCTGCCACCAGGAAACCATCATGCCCTGTAATACGATTTTTTACCTCACCGGAATTAACATCAATAACGACGAGCGAATAATCCATTCCGGGTATCAAAATCTTTTTCCCGTCAGGGCTGAATCCTGAAAACCAGGAGACAATACTTTCCCCCGGGTTGATGCTCCGGGCTTTTCCTGTTAAAACATCAAGTATTTTAAGACTGTCGTTGTCGTAGGTGGCAACTATTTTGTCGCCATCAGGATTAAAATTAGCGGAATTTACAGATACAGTTTTACCCGCAAGATTGGATAATTGTTTTCCTGATTCAACATCCACAGTGATGATCTTTCCGTGATAATCACCAAAAACGGCAGAATTTCCATCCGGATTGAAGTTTGCAGTGCCGACAAGAGCCTCCATACCAAAAATTACCTGGAGAAGTTCATGATCTGCAGTGCGCCAGATTGTGGGGTTTGACTGAAAAAAAGTAACCATCAGTTTGGAGCCATCATCGGAGTAGTGAACCCCTGAAATATTACACGGTTCCTCCGAAAAGAGGTAGAGTGTGGCGATGTTTGCTCCTGTCGCAATTTCGTAAACATTCACCGAGTCGCCGGCATTGGGAACGGCAAAATTTTTACTGTCGGGACTGAATACAGGAAGATTTTGTTCTGAAGGAATCCCCCTGTATTCAGAGATCATCTTTCCTGTAGAAGTCTCCCAAAGTCTGACAGTTCCATTATAGGCAGCGCTGAAAAAATATTTGGTATCCGAACTGAAGTCAGCCATCACGGGCCAATTGATTCCGGTGGGGAGTGAGTGTATAAGGGCACCTGTTTGGCTGTCCCACACTTTTACCGTGCCATCCCAGGCGATGGTAACTATCAGTTTGCCATCACTGCTGAATCTGCCTGTTTCAATGGATCCTGAATGTCCAATCAGTGGAAAAATAACATTCCCTGATGCCAAATCCCTTACTTCGACCCGGCCTTCATACCCCGTAATTAAAAGTCTTTTCCCATCAGGGCTAAACGATGCTCCGGTTACAGCATCTCCTTCAGTGAAAAAATTATGGATCAATTTTCCCGAAACGGTCTCCCAAAGTTTTATCGATTGATCCCATGACAGAGTGAAAAACAAACTTCCATCGGGACTAAACTGTGCATCCGAGACTTCCTCACGATGTGCTTCAATGTTTCGAAGCAATACACCTGTTTCGGCATCCCACAGTTTGACGGTGTTATCCCAGCTTGCCGAAAGGATTAATTTTCCATCGGGGCTATAGCTAACCGCATCAATTTTGTTTTTGTGTCCAACGGGAAGGATTAGTTCGGGTTTGGTTTGTGGGAGGACAGTATAAATTGTAATAATAAGGAAGTAGAATAACTTTTTCATGGATAGATCCAAACTTAAGTTTTATGTCTAAGGAATCTAATAATAATTTATTTCACAAACAATATTCAACCTTTTATTTCAATAAATTGTGATGAAACGCAGAGAGAAAATTCCCCCACCTTGCCAAGGAGGGGGTTAGGGGGTGGTTGAGGGGACGCGGATGAGGCAGATTTTCGCGGATTTATTTTCAATTGTAATCCTCCCCTCTCATTTTAGGAGAGGGGCCGGGGGTGAGGTCCGAATTCAAGGATGGTGGGGAATTTTTTTACCTTAAAAATATAATTTTAATGCGCTTGACTTTAATAGAATATTTTTGTAAGTTGAATTCAGGTTTGTGAGATTGTATCGATTTTATAAATAAACAGAGGAGGAGAACTTTATTTTTAATCCCTTTTATTTAGATTATTTTTCAAAACAAACAGAGGAGGCAAACTTTATCAGTAGTCCCTTTGATATAGAGTATTTAAAAACAAACAGAGGAGGCAAACTTTATCAGTAGTCCCTTTGATCCAATAATTTCCTGAAAGCGCTGTCTTATTTGGGAATGATGAAGTAATTAAACTTCTAGACTTCCACAACTTTGAGATAAAGTATTGACTGCGCTTTCAGGTTTTTTTCTTTCCGAATTACCTTCTGAAAAATATTTGTTTTCCGCCCGGTCTTCCATCAATCATTACTGTTGAGGTATAAATTCCAAACGAAACCCGCTTGCCGGAGGAGTTTTTACCATCCCAAATAATTCTGTTGTCGTAATGAAGATCTGCCACCGGGATTGAGTTCACGATATTTCCAGCGATATCTTTGATTACCACAACCGTGGATTTGGCACCGGTTTTATATTTTACATAAATTCGTGGATTCACGCCTGTAAATTTAGCGGCTTTTTCTTTCGCAAATTTGTTTAGATCGATTTTTGCTGGAACCGAAGAATAGACATTTTCGTTGCCGGGGAGTGTGTAATATTTTCTTCCGGTTGAAGGGAAATTCACTCCATTTGATGATTCACCTGCATCAAACCAGAACTCAAATACTTCTTTTTCTACCATCGCAGGAAGATTCACTTTATAGTGTTGATCTTCAATCTCTTCCATCTTGATACGATCAGTTTTGCCATATCCCGTTTTGTAAACCAGATAAACGCTTTTAGCTTTTACTTTATCTCTGAACCTTTTGTGCAACGACCATGTCCCGTTCCTTTCCATTTCCAGATTTGGATGGGTGACAGCTTCGAGTGCTGAAACAAGTCCATATCCAAACAAGTTGTCAGGCATCATTTTTTGATCTGAAGTATAACGCAGGATAAATCTTGCCTGTGTGTTTTTCAGGTGTGGGAAGAGTGAGAGAAGTTGACCGCCAATTCCTGCAGCGATAGGAGTTGCTGCAGAAGTACCGTTTGATCTTTCAAACTTGTTTTTTGATGAAGCGAGGGCACCATAAACGGAAACTCCGGCGGCAGAAAAATCCGGCTTAATTCTTCCATCTGCTGTAGGACCGCCCGAAGAAAAGTCTGCAATTTCACGATTTCTTGTAACAGCGCCAATCGCCAAAGCTTCATATCCATCACCGGGGGTGGAAACATAAAACCATGGGTCATTTGCAGAATTACCTGAAGCAGTAAAGGTTAAAATTCCTTTTGAAAATGCATAATTGATCGCTTTTGTGCAGATTGCAGTGTTTCCTGTCAGGTCTTCATACCTGTAGGCAGCATCATCAAAGACTGTGTAGCCGAGGGAGCTGGTGGTGATATCCACGCCAATACTGTCCATCCATTGAATTGCAGCTGCGTAATTATCCTCTTCAACCATTCTTTCAAATTCAGTTGTTTCGGTTTTTGCGAGTACAAAAGTTGCATCGTGTGAAGGTCCAACAAGTTTTCCTTCAAAAAATCCACCACAAACTGAAAAACAGAAAGTGCCGTGACCATGTTGACCGGCTGGATCACCCTCTTGATTCGCTGTTACTTTATCTTTTTTTACAAAATCATATTCAGCGATCACTTTTCTTGTTTTAAGTGCTTCGTGTCTCTCCCAGTCGAATCCTGAATCGAGAACGCCAATTCTGATTCCTTTACCTGAAGCTCCCATTCTGTTAACTTCAGGAACATCAGATATCTTATACTGTGTGTATGAACCGCCATAAAGTTTTAGGTCGGACCCGGAATAATTATCAGGTATTAAGTAAGAGGTATTAACTGTTTGTGGTGTCCCATTCCCATAACCGGAGAGTGATGCGAGGGCATCATCTTCAATGGGATTTAATGGATTTCTGAATTCAAGTGGAACTTTGATTTTGATCACGGGGCGGACATAACTGACAAAATCGAGCTTTTTTATTTTTTCAAGAGTTGAAGCGTCGGCTGTAACAGAAATGCAATCGAACCATTTTAAATTCCAACGAATTTTGGCACCTGTCAATTCAAGTTTTGCGATATATTCTGCGGAGACGGGGATATCCTGCTCCGACAGGTGGTTTTTTTCGCCGAGGTGTTTTATTCTTCTATTGATACTTTCGCTCGAGAGGGTAGAACCTGCCAGTGACCAAAGGAAACTTCCATGTGAAAACTCACCGGTAAAACCTTTGTTTTTCAGGAACACCATATAATTGTCCTGAGATAAGAGTGTGGATGGTAAAATTACTGCAAGAGCGATGACTAAGAGGAGATTTTTCATGATAAAACCTTAGTTTATCGTTTTAAAGAACCTGTTGAATTTGATTTGTGGGAACGAACCGGTGGAGAAAGGATCAACTGACCAATAAATGAAAGATACTTCACCGATGATATAATCATAGGGGACATATCCCCAAAACCGGCTGTCGAGGCTGTTGTCACGGTTGTCGCCCATTACAAAATAATAATCAGTTTGTACAATATAACTATTTATTTCTTCCCCGTTTAAGAGGAATTTATGCCCTGAAACCGTTAAAGAGGTGTCACCCTGCTCCCTTTTAATAATATCTTCCCACTGTGAATAGTTGGAGAGATTGACCTCAATTGTATCACCTTTTTTGGGGATGTAGAGTGGTCCATAGTTGTCTTCATTCCAGTCGTCATCCCCGGGAAATATCTGTGAACTGCCGTCATCTTTCGATTTTATCTTTGCCTGCCTCATCAAAGGGGGGCGTGGTTGTTTCACTCCATTCACGAACACTTCACCTGAAACAATTTTGATTGTATCACCGGGAAGAGCGATCAGTCTTTTAACATAAACGGGATTTAACCTGTCATCCTTTTTTCCCTCGGGAAATTTAAAGACGATCACCGAATTTTTTTCCGGTTTGGCTGAGCCATCCCAGGTTGTGTAGGGGAGGGAGAGGTCTGTAAGGGGGATATAAACAGGTTCCTGTCGGGTATATCCAAACTTCTGAACAACAATAAAATCACCCGGTTCAAGAGTGGCTTCCATTGAATTGGTGGTAATTTTATAGGTGGAGATGATGAACAGGCGCACCGATATTATCAGAAGAAACACAACTGCTATTACAAAAAACAGTCTTCCGTAAAATTTTCTATCTGATATTTTCAATCTTCAATCTGTAAAACGGCGAGGAAAGCTTCTTGAGGTATTTCAACATTTCCAACCTGTTTCATCCGCTTTTTGCCTTCTTTTTGTTTTTCCAGCAGTTTTCTCTTACGGGAAATGTCGCCACCGTAACACTTGGCGATAACATTTTTGCGCATAGCTTTCACTGTGGAGCGGGAGATTACCTTGCTTCCAATGGCTGCCTGAATTGAAATCTCAAACAACTGTCTCGGGATCAGGTCTTTTAGTTTATCACAAACTTTTCTTCCCCAGTCATAGGATTTTGAACGGTGAACAATCATTGATAGAGCATCAACAGGTTCAGCATTAAGAAGAATATCAAGCTTTATCAGGTCGGATTCCTGATAGCCGATCAATTCATAGTCGAAGGATGCATAACCTCTGGAAATTGATTTTAATTTATCGTAGAAATCAAAAATAATTTCAGCAAGTGGAAACTCAAAACTTAAGTCGGCTCTTGTTGGATCGATGTAAGTGGTGTTTTTATAAATTCCCCGTTTATCCATGGCAAGTTTCATGATTCCTCCGACATATTCACTCGGAGTTACAATCTGTGCTTTTACATACGGTTCTTCAATCAGGTCGATATCTCCAACGGCCGGCATGTGATCGGGGTTGTCAACTACAATTTTTTCACCATTGCGTTTATAAACCACATATTCCACATTGGGAAGGGTGGTGATAATTGCCTGATCAAACTCTCTGAAAAGTCTTTCCTGAACAATCTCCATGTGAAGAAGTCCCAAAAAGCCACATCTGAATCCAAATCCGAGGGCAACGGAAGTTTCGGGTTCATAGATCAGGGATGCATCATTTAAAATATATTTATCGAGTGCATCTCTAAGGTCTTCAAAATCTTCTGTATTGGTGGGATAAAGTCCACTATATACCATCGGTTTTATCTCCTGGTAGCCAGGAAGTCCAAATTCGGCTCCACCTTTTGCGTGTGTGATAGTGTCACCCACTTTGGTATCTTTCACATCTTTTATACCGCCTATGATGTAGCCAACACTACCGGCAGTTATCTGGCCTGTTCGGATTTTGCCAAGTCTTAAAGTCCCCACTTCTTCAGCGATATATTCTTTATCATGGGCGAAAAAGCGCATTTTTTCTTTTTCTTTGATGACACCATTCATCACTCTTACATAAGCGATGGCGCCACGATAGGGATCAAAAACGGAGTCAAAAATCAACGCCTGAAGTGGTTTCTCAGCATCCCCTTTTGGCGGAGGGATTTTTGCAACAACGGCTTCAAGAATTTCTTTGATTCCAATTTTCGCTTTGGCACTTGCATAAATTAAGTCTTCTTTTTTGCAGCCGAGAAGGTCAATGACCTGTTGGGCAATCCTCTCGGGTTCGGCACCCGGAAGATCAATTTTATTCAGAACGGGGATTATTTCAAGTCCTGAACCGATTGCAAGATAGAGGTTTGAGATTGTTTGGGCTTCAACACCCTGTGAAGCATCAACTATCAGGAGTGCCCCTTCGCATGCAGCGAGGGATCTGGAAACTTCATAAGTAAAATCGACATGCCCCGGAGTATCAATCAGATTTAAGACATAATTAAAACCGTCATCGGCTTTGTATTCCATCTGTATTGCATGCGATTTAATAGTGATGCCGCGTTCTCGTTCCAGGTCCATACTGTCGAGGATTTGAGCTTTGGCTTCACGATCGCTCACCGTGCCGGTGGTTTCAAGCAGTCTGTCGGCTATGGTGCTTTTGCCATGGTCAATGTGGGCAATTATACAGAAGTTTCTGATGTGATTCATTTATCTCCGATAGGGAATTTTAAATTTTTGTAACTACAAAGTTAAAAAATAAAAAGGACATGGATAATACCAGAATGTTTCTACCAACGACAAGGGATGAGAAGGATAGTTCCACGGATTCCACGGATTTTACACAGATTTCCACGGATGGATTATCAAACTCGCCTGGGTGAGTGATATGTTCGTGGAGTTCGTAGCAGGGTTCCGAGTTCATGGTCCACCCAATTTCACCGAAAATACATATATTACCCGGGAGTTTTAAAAAATATGGAGACCGGATGTTCCCGGAAAAGAGTTTAATGAAATTTTTATCTTTTTTGATTTTTGTTTTGGCGATTGTTTGGGATTTGTTCCCTCAAGGCTATATTTGTGCCGTTGGGGGTGGATCAGAAGGAACCAACGACTGGAACCGTGCACCTTACAGTTGGATTGTGGAAAAAGCTGACTCGGGAAAAATTGTGGTTCTCTCAGTGAATGATGAGACCACCTGGATACCCGACTATTTTAAGTCCCTCGGTGCCTCATCAGCTTACAACCTTAGAATAAACTCAAGAACCCTCGCTGATTCGCAGGCGATGTATGATTCGATAGTGGCAGCGGATGGTATTTTCATAAAAGGGGGAAACCAATACAATTATATAAACTATTGGAAAGGGACTTTGACTGAAGAGGCAATCAAAGTTGTTTTTAACAGGGGAGGGGTAGTTTCTGGTACATCAGCGGGAGCAATGGTGCTTGGGGAGCACGATCTTTCGGCGAAATATGGTACATATTATCCCGATGATGCGTTGCCCAATCCATTTATTAGTCAATCACATGTTGAAAGCGACTTCCTTAAGCTTATTCCGGGTGTCCTTTTTGATACTCATGTTATCGAAAGGGCAAGACAGGGGAGGATGGTGCCACTTTTTGTTAAGCTCCAAAGTGACGGGATAAACGATGCAACAATAGTTGGAATAGATGACCGGACAGCCATCTGTATTTCACCTGATGGCACAGGAACTGTGATGGGAAGTGGTGCGGTCGCAATTTACCGTGTTGATTCAATTACCAATATTACTTCCACCCAAACTGCATATCATATAGAGAATTTGCTTGCCCATCAGCTCGTCGCAGGATGGGAATATGATTTTTTTAACAAAAGGATTAAAACGATTCCGCAATCTGCCAAACCGTTTTCAATTTTATCTCCAACCATACCTGTAACGGATGTTACTTTAGCAGGAATTGGTTTTAAGGCAAATGTATGGACAAACCAACTTTCAACATTTCTGCAGAATTCAAATTCCAGCAGGATTGTTGTTTTAACACATCAGTCATACATGAGTCAGGCGAATGCACTGATAACTACTCTTTCATCTCTATCCTATTCGGCTGAAATTTTAAATTATACACAAAATTCAGAGAGCGACACTTCATTTACCTCAACTCTCAATGGCTCAACCACTCTTTTTGTTGTGGGGGATGATCTGACGGGATTAAAACCTGTCCTGAATCCAGGTTCGATTTGTGGCGGAATTTTGCTGTCTAAACTTCAACAACCGGGTTGGAGGGTTTTTGCGTTTGGGGAGACGGGTAAACTGTTTACTTCCGGGTTTTCAGATAACCTCACATCGGATATTTATGCCGCATACCGGGGGAAAATGACTTTTGCTACGGGATTAAACCCGGATGCAAATCTGGTATATCAATCAACCTTGTTTGATGATTCAGACCTTTATGAAAACCGGATGTGCTCAGCACTGTGGGCAATGTTTAAGGGCAGACTAAGATTTGGGATGTATGGAAATGCCACCTCAGTTTATAATTTTCGATCAAGTGACAGTTCTGTAACTTCATCAAATTTCCCGCTTTTTATTTTTGATGCTTCGGAATCAACCCTTTGTGATTCATCCGTTTATAGAGCTACAAGTTCAATTGCTCCCCGTCAGGTGATAGCGATCAATAATTTGAGAATCTCAGCTTCAAATGTTAGAACGAGCAGTTTTAGCTTCTCGCAAAGGAAATTTGTTGAATCAACTACCTCTATTAAGGATGAGGATATAGTTGAACCTGAGAAAGGACAGTTATCACTCTCAATTTTCCCAAATCCCGCAGGAATAGATTTTACAGTGTCGGTAAAGGATGAAAAAACCACCATTTCCCGGGTGGAAATCTTTTCGATCACAGGGGAGAGGGTATTTACATCGAAGGAATCATTTTTGGATGAGGGAGTGAAAAGTTTATCTGTAAATTCATCGGCATGGGCGGCAGGGACTTACCTGATGAGAGCATATACTCCAAAAGGAATACTTTTTGGGAAGGTGGTTATTAATTAAAGTTATAGTGGAGTTGTGCCTGAATTCCGTTCATTTCGGGGATTGTGTTAAAAAATCCAACATTCCATTCAACTCCCGTATGAAGTGAAAGTCCTTTGGATTCAACCGTTTTATCGTAGAAATAAAATACTGTATGGAATGAGATGCCACTGCCAAGTGACCAGCTGTCAACCTCAGGGAAAGATCGATCGTTGATTATTGCGAGTCCACCTCCGGCTTCGATTGAAATATGGGGAGTGATAAGTTGTTCCCCCATAAATTTAAGGGAAAAACCTTGCAGGAAAGGATAATTTCTTCCAAATCTGTCTTCAGGGAGAAGTATTGTAAATTTTCGTGTATAAAATGCTGCAGTTCGGAAATAATATTTTTCAGAGAACCACAACTTAAAATCTACCGACCCTTGAAGGGAGTATCCAAATTCCTCCGCCGTGTTACCTTTTAATACCCCCAATCCAACCCCTGCTCCAACCTTGGTTAGTTGAATAAATTGGGCTTCCGCTCCGGAAGAAATCATCACAACAAAAATTATCACAAAAAAATTCAGTTTCATGCCTCAAATTTAGAGATTTTTCTACGAATGTGCCTTCTACAAACATATCAATCGCCCAGGCGAGTTTTTTAGGGTTAGGGATTCACATTATTTCTACGAACATATCACTCGCCCAGGCGAGTTTTTCAAATATGGAATTAAATTATCCTTGATTATTAAGTTAGGAATACCTAAGTTTAAAGAACAACAATTCTTAATTATATGCCAACAATATCAAAAGAAGACTACATCAAAGCAATTTATCAACTTGAGTCGGATCCCGACAAAAGTGTCAGCACAACGGATGTAGCAAATAAACTCGAAGTTTCTAAAGCTGCAACCAGCGAAATGGTGCAGCGACTGTCAGAACAAGGATTCCTGAATTATGAAAAATATCGTGGAATGTCGCTGACAGACGAGGGGAAGAAGACAGCTCTTCATGTAATAAGGCGTCACAGGATTTGGGAGCTGTTTCTAATGGATGTATTGGGACTCAGCTGGAGTGAAGTTCACGCAGAGGCAGAGATTTTGGAGCATTCAACTTCTGATTTTTTGATCGAGAAGCTTGATGAATATCTTGGGCACCCAAAAGTTGATCCACATGGTGAACCTATCCCTGACAAGTATGGGAATTTACCTGAACTTCCCGATTGTGTCTCACTTCAACTTTGTGAGGTTGGGAAAAACTATCGTTTAGTGAAAGTCATCGATTCAAGCAAAGAACTTATGAATTATTTTACTGAGATTGGATTATCGTTAAATAGAATGGTGATGGTAGTCTCAAGACTCTCTTACGACAATTCAACAATTATTCAGGTAGGTAATGACTCTTTTAACATCAGTGAAAAAATTTCATCCAATCTATTTTTTATTGAGGCGGTAAAATGAACATTTTTAGATCAAAAAAGCAGAAAGCCTTTCTTGAAAAGGAGCGACTCGAAAATGCACTCAAACATCTGTATGATTACGAGAGTAAAAATGGAGCATCCACAATTGACAGTCTTGCGGGAGCATTGGGAGTATCAAGAAGGGCTGCTTTAACCATTGAGGAATCGCTTGAGAACTCCAAATTAATCTCTGTTGTGGGTGAAAATATCTATATGACCCACGAAGGGAGAAGTTATGCCTTGAAGATAATTCGAATTCATCGTTTGTGGGAGAGTTACCTTGCTGACAAAACAGGTGTTGCTCAGGATATGTGGCATGCAGAGGCGGAGGCACGGGAGCATCTTATCAGTGAAGAAGAGGCTGATCATCTGGCATCCCGACTTGGCAATCCACTTTATGATCCCGACGGTGATCCCATCCCTGATAAAAACGGGAATGTCCCGCCAAGAAAAGGGATATTGTTGAAGGATGCAAAAGAAAACTCCTATGCCAGGATTACACACATCGAGGATGAACCTGTGGATGTTTATAATCAGATTATTGCAGAAAAAGTTTATCCGGGGATGACGATACGGATAGTTGAAAATATAAATCATAAAACGGCGTTTATAGCTGACGGTGAAGAGCTGGTATTTACGCGTCTTTTGAGCTCAAACATTACAGTTGAAGAGATAGATGCCTCAATGGCGGATCCTCTTGAACTCTCCACTCTTGACAAATTAGATAAAGGTTATGAGTGTGATATCCACAAAATCTCAAAATTGTTGCGTGGTCAGCAGAGAAGAAGATTGATGGATTTGGGTTTTGTACCGGGGAGCAGAGTGAGGTTTGAAATGTCAAGTGCAGGGGGTGATCCAATTGCATATCGGGTTCGTGGTGCGGTTGCCGCCCTGCGGATTGAACAGGCAAAACTGATCTTTGTAAAAAATGTGAGAAAGGCAGGATAAAATGAGTGGTGGAGCATGTGAAATTTGTCCCGCAAATAAAAATGCAACATTAAAAAGAATGGGGCTTGATCTTTCAAAATTCGATTTTGTGGCTGCACTTGCAGGGAATCCGAACACAGGGAAAAGTACTGTTTTTAACGCACTTACAGGTCTCAGACAACATACAGGAAACTGGCCCGGTAAGACCGTGGCAAGGGCTGAGGGAGCATTTGAATACAGCGGAAGCAAGTATAAGATTGTGGATCTGCCGGGTACCTATTCTCTGTTTTCCACAAGCACTGATGAAGAAATTGCCCGTGATTTCCTTCTTTTTGGTAAACCCGATGTTACAGTAATAGTTGCCGATGCTACAAGAATCGAAAGGAATCTAAATCTTGTACTGCAGGTTCTGGAAATCACCAACAAGGCTGTGCTTTGCATAAATTTGATGGATGAGGCACAACGGAACGGGATTGAGGTGGATATCAGAAGTCTGTCGAAAGATCTTGGTATTCCCGTTGTTCCAACTTCGGCAAGACAGGGCGAAGGAATTCCCGATTTGCTCTCTTATATTCACATGGTTGCCACCGGTGAATATGTCTGCAAACCCAGAAAGGTGGCTTCTTTCACAAATGAAATTAATTCATCGATAGAAATTTTAACAAAAAAAATCAAAAAAGCTTATCCCAATCTTCCAAATGCACGCTGGGTTGCCCTTCGCCTTTTGGAAGGGGATCAGAGAATTATTGATGCAATCCAACAAAACGAGTTCTCAGGAATATGAAAAATGAAATTTTAGAGGCAGCAAGGAATATCCGGATTGAACAGGGTGAAAGTTTTCACGACAATCTTGTTGAATCGATTTATTCCGAAGCTGCAGATATAGCCAAAAATGCTGTAAAAATTGGTGATTCCAAAGTTGCGTTTAAGCTTGACAATAAAATTGACAAATTGGTCACAAGTCGCATATTTGGTTTCCCGTTGATGTTTTTGATGCTTGCCGTTATCTTCTGGATTACGATTATTGGTGCCAACTATCCCTCTGGATGGCTTGCAACATTACTTGTGGATTGGGGTCATCCGTGGCTAAAAGGGGCTATGGAAACCATCGGAGCACCATGGTGGCTTTCGGGAGCATTGGTTGACGGTGCCTATCTTGCCGGAGCATGGGTAATCAGTGTAATGCTCCCACCAATGATGATATTTTTTCCTTTGTTTACTTTACTTGAGGATTTTGGTTATCTTCCGCGAGTGGCTTTTAATCTGGATGGTATTTTTCGCAAAGCCGGTGCCCACGGGAAACAGGCTCTTACGATGAGTATGGGTTTTGGTTGCAACGCTGCCGGAGTGGTCGCCACGCGGATTATCGATTCCCCCAGGGAAAGATTAATTGCAATAATCACAAATAATTTTTCACTTTGTAATGGCAGATGGCCCACACAAATTCTTGTGGCTACAATCTTTATTGGAGCAGCAGCGCCGGCGTGGATTGCCGGAATAGCTTCCGCAGGAGCAGTTGTTTTTATTGCGATACTGGGGATTTTCCTCAGTCTTGTTGTTTCATGGGGATTATCACGCACCGTTTTAAAAGGTGAGATTTCGACTTTTAGTCTTGAGTTACCCCCATATAGACCACCAAGAATTTTACAGACGCTCTATACCTCCTTAATCGACAGAACACTTTTTGTGTTGTGGCGGGCGATAGTATTTGCAGTTCCCGCGGGACTTGTAATCTGGCTGATATCCAACATCACAGTTGGGGATGCGTCGCTTGCAGAACATTTTATTAAATCTGTTGATCCCGTTGCCGTCATTTTTGGCTTAAACGGCGTGATATTTCTTGCGTATGTAATAGCAATTCCTGCAAACGAGATAGTTATTCCTACAATCTTGATGTTAACCGTAATGTCAGCAAGAATTGCCGGAGCAGGTTCGGGTGCAGGGGTAATGTTTGAGCTTGATGATGTTCAAACTGCAACAATACTGCAGCATGGAGGATGGACCCTGCTCACCGGTATCAATATTATGCTTTTTTCCCTGTTGCATAACCCCTGTTCAACAACTATATATACGATCTACAAAGAGACAGGTTCAGTTAAGTGGACCCTTGTCTCAACCTTTTTACCAATTGTTATGGGGTTGGTTCTAACATTTATAATTGCTTTTATCTGGAGGATGTAGGGGGTCCAACTTACATTATCAAAATATTTCCAGGCCGATGGTAACATGATTTTGTTATCATTGGTTTTTAGTTTTTAATTTGTAAATAAATATCTTTAATTTAGTATAGCAAGAAAATATTTTTGCGAGTTTTAACCGATTTATTTAACCAATTATAAAGGACACTTATGAAAAAATTTCTTTTTTCAGCAGCAGCATTTTTTGTTTTAATCGCAACAAGTCTCACCGCACAGGATTTTATCCTTACTGAACCGTTTCCACAGTTGGATTTTGAATCAGTCCGCACTTATAACAACACCAAAATCACTGATTTCAGACTTGATCCCGTGATACGCGAAAAACTGATGCCCTATTATGCTAAAACAATAAAAGAGTTTGGTATTATGGCTGAACTGCATGTTTCATCAATGACCCAAAGTGATAAAACTGAAACACTTTTAGACAGTACTTTGTGCGAATACGATAAAGAGGGCAGATTAACTTCGATAACAGTAAACGATAGAGTAAAAAAGGCAGACTCAAAACCGTCATCGCTCTTTTTTGAATACGATAAAAAGGGGAATCTTGTTAAAATAAAGGGTGACAAAAAGACGCTCCGTACCTTTACCAGAGACAAAAACGGTAAAATCACCAAAGCTGACAATATTGCCTACACATATAAAAAGGGAGTGCTCCAAAAAGCGGGTAAAATTTATTTGGAGGGAGGATACATGGTTGAAGCAAAAAAGACAGGCGAAATAATGAACAGATTTGAGGGGAAATATGACGAGTACGGCAGACCATGGCAAATAACATGGCATGAGGCGGGTGTTTCCGTGGCTTATGATACCAGAGACAGATGGACTTTAACCGAAGGTGGTGGTGAAGGTTTTAACACTAAAGTTACAATCGAATATAAAGATGGTTTAATGTATCTACTTCAAAAAACCGACAGTAATTATATCGAAGATACATTGGAAGGAATTATAACAACAACAATCCACAGAATCTACCGGGACGGGAAATAATTTACGCATCCTCTGATTTGTAAAATTGAAATTCAAAGACCCCGGTGCTCCCGGGGTTTTTATGTTTTATTGTATGGGTCATGATTAAGTTTAAACAATTACTATTTTAACGGTTGATTAATTCTAAATTTTAGTTGCAAAAATTTATGTCAAGTAAAAAAATATTAGTAGTTACCACATCAAGATACCTGGATTTAGCATCGCGATTAACCGGTCATATCTCCAAAATGGATTTTTTCGAAAGTTCGTGTATGACTGTAACATCATTTGAAGAGGATAAGTCGATAATGGATAATGTCGATTATTTAATTATCCTTGGTCACCCGGAAGATAATAGCTTGTCCAAACAGTATCTGCCGGAAATCAATAATTTGGAAAACAATTCGGGCGCTATTTATGGTTTCAGAGGGAAAATAGCAGTAATTTGTGGTGATGGTGATTTGTCCAAACTTCACTTGTTTATGAAATTGTTTAAAGAAGGATATGCCCCTGTTGCGCACCCACCTTACAATATATTCAGTCTTATTGTTACAGCGCAATTTTTTACATCGTTAAACGAGGATTTAACCGATCGCAAAAAAAAGGCCAAACTCAGAAAAAGTCAGACTGAAATGGGGATAAAAATATTTCTTTATGAAAAGTTTAGTTTATGGACTTCGAGCAGTTGAATTGAAGTCTTAAATGATTCACACATATGATAACCAAATAATTTTTATTGGAATTTATTTTTGCAAAAAACTTCATTTTTTTGCTCAAGTTATTAAATCATATCCTTCCGAAGCAAAAAGTTTATTATAAAAATATACCTGAAAGGGTATAATATTGCGTTTGGATTGGTTATTTATACCCGAGAAGGTATAAATTGTTATTATCCTACTACAATCTAATTCCTTCCCCCTCAAAAAAAATCCCTAAATATATTTTACAATTCTAAAATAATTTGTATCTTTCGAAAGATTATTCTTGCATACAATTTAAGTTTTTTGTAGTTTTATTATAAGCAGATTGTAAATTCTGATTATCAACAACAATAAGAAAGAATGGAATGAGAGTAATAAAAAAGTTACTCAATATTTTAGTTCCACCCCAAAATTGGCGTTTTCCCGTCATCATTGCACTTGGTATATTTTTTGGTCTCGGATTTCATGTTCTATATGTATCGAACGCAATATCGTATGCATCCGACAAGCCTGAAGCCTGTATCAATTGTCATGTGATGAACTCTTACTATGCCACTTGGGAGAGAGGCAGCCACGGAAGGTTCACGGTATGCAACGATTGCCATGTTCCGCAGGACAATGTTTTTTCGAAATATTTCTTTAAAGCCCAGGATGGGATGAGGCATTCCTACATGTTCACTTTCAGACTCGAACCGCAGGTCATCAAAATAAAAGATGCCGGGAAAGAGGCTGTTCAGGCTAACTGTATCAGATGCCACGACAATACAATCCATCCAATCTCAAACAGAGGTTATGAGACAGGCAACAGATCGATAGATATCGAGGGCGTTTACTGTTGGGACTGCCACCGTGATGTGCCCCATGGAAGAGTGAATTCACTCTCTTCAACACCGGATGCCAAGGTACCCGGACTTACACCGGTTGTACCGGATTGGTTAAAAACAAACACTTCAAAATAGTATCTGAGGAATAAATGAAACCTGTTTCTACATTATTAAAAGAAAAACCATGGCTTGGCTGGGTCTTTTTTCTCGCCACTGTATTAGTTGTCTTTTTACTTGGTCTTTTTGCATCAACTGTTGTTGAGAGAAGGGCTGAGAGCTTTACACTTCAGGCTGTTAAACCGATCGCAGATTGGGAGCCGAGAAATGAAGTGTGGGGCGAAAATTACCCGCGCGAATATGAAACCTATATGAAAACGCTCGATACTAATTTCGCCAGTAAACACGGCGGATCAAAAGATATCGATTACCTTGAAAAATACCCTGAATTGGTAATAATGTGGGCGGGATATGCTTTTGCCAAAGATTACAAACAGGGCAGAGGACATGGGCATGCAATCCGGGATATCAGAAATACCCTGAGAACAGGGGGAGTTAAAGACAGTCCGCAGCCTGCAACATGTTGGAGTTGTAAGAGTACAGATGTGCCGAGAGTTATGGCAAAAGTTGGTGCCGCAGAGTTTTACAAAGGAAAATGGAAAGACAAGGGCGCTGAGATTGTTAACCCGATTGGTTGCCAGGACTGTCATGATCCAAAAAGTATGAACCTCAGGATCACACGACCCGCACTTGTAGAAGCCTTCCAAAGAAGAGGTAAAGATATCACCAAAGCATCAAGACAAGAGATGAGATCACTTGTTTGTGCTCAGTGTCATGTGGAATATTTTTTCAAAGGCGACGAAAAATATCTGACTTTCCCTTGGGATAACGGCTTTAGCGCCGATTCAATGGAAGCCTATTACGATAAAATGGACTACAAAGATTGGGAGCACAAGCTTTCCAAAGCTCCTATGCTGAAAGCACAACACCCTGATTATGAACTTTTTATGACGGGAATTCACGCCAAAAGAGGAGTTTCGTGCTCCGATTGTCACATGCCTTACAAATCTGAGGGTGGTATCAAGTTCACAGATCATCATATCCAGAGTCCGTTGGCTAATGTGGCAAACAGTTGCCAGGTATGTCATCGCGAGGAGACCGAGAGCCTGATTCAGGATGTTTATGACAGACAGGACAGAGTTGAAGAGTTGAGAAGAATTGCTGAAAAAGCAATCGCTTCAGCCCATCTCGAAGCCAAAGCTGCCTGGGATGCCGGCGCCACGCCTGAAGAAATGAAACCCGCGCTTAAACTGATCAGACATGCTCAATGGAGATGGGACTGGGTGGCTGCTGCAAACGGACTTGGATTCCATGCTCCCGTTGAAGCATTACGCGTAGTGGGTACCTCCCTGGCAAAAGCTGAAGAGGCTCGAAAAGCTCTCGCAATTATTTTAATAAAACACGGGAAAACATATCCTGTCGCCCTACCTGACTTTTCAACCAAAGCAAAAGCACAGGCGATACTTGGGTTCGATATTCCTGCGATGGTTGCCGACAAGGAAGAATTCCTCAAAACCGTTGCAAAACAATGGGATGAGGAAGCGCGAAAACGGCAGGGATTTTTGTACGCCTATTAATGCAGTAATCCAATAATGCAATAATCCAATAATTTTTAGGTCGTCATTCGAGAGAGTGGCGACCTTTTTTTTAATGCAGTAATTCAATAATGCAATAATCCAATAATTTTTAGGTCGTCATTCGAGAGAGTGGCGACCTTTTTTTGTGTTTTGTGCAAAACCATTTATTATGTTACATATAAGATTAAATTTATTTTGAGGAATGGTAATAATGTTACAGAAATATTTATTGATACTTTTAATGGGGTTGTATATGAGCTCATATTCACAGGATTTTATCCCTGAGAATGTGCTCGTTTATCTGCATTATTCAAACAATATTAGAGATAAGTTCCTGCCCGACTGGCAGACTGCAATTAAAAAAAACAGTGTTAAAAAAGAAACTTATGTTTCCTATGATAACAGCAGTTTGACCGACCGGATTCCAATCGCTTTTGATTCAACTGTCTTCTACTACGATTCAACAGGACGATTAACCTCATCAACTCATACCTCACCATTTCCCGGAGCAGAAGAAACTGCCAGAGTTACCACTAACTTCATTTATGAATATGGTCTTTTTGTTGGGTCTAAGGATGACCGGGGTAATTTCCTTGAAATCAAACGAGACACAAAAGGGAGGATAATTACAATTAATTATCTCGAAGGCGAATACAAACTTCTCTACAATTTCAACTATACCGAAGAAAAACTGACTAAAATCGAGCTTATGTTTGGTGAAGCAGATGCCATCCAGATTGTGTGGGATGATGGTGTTTTTGTTGCAAAAGACACAAACACAACTATGTCAACTATCGCTGATAAATATGGCCGAACCACAAATGTCTATTCCCACAATATAGGGATGGATAATACTTATGATTCGAGTGAGAGACTATCCGAAATGAAAATTTATCAAGGTGGAATAACAGAGATCACTTCATTTCAATATTCAGGAGATTTATTGCAGGAAATCATCTACAATAATCATGAAGGAGAAATTGGAGCCGCGTTGAAAGATACAAAGATTACTAAATCAGTAAGAACAGCAGTAAAATATGAATAAACATTTATTCTTAAACTTCTAACAACAGTTAATATGGAACAGTAATGAAAAAAATAAAATCATCGTTGATCGTTATGTCATTAATTTGTGTTTTTATGGCAACAACATTAACAGCTCAGGATACCAAAAAAGAGGGTGATAAAGAAGTCACCAAAACCTCGCAGACTTCAAATGATAAACTCAGAAATCAGGCAGATTTTCCAAAATTCCTGAAATATTTTTTAGAACAAACCTACTATCAGAATAATTTTAACAAGTTACTGTTTGAAGGTGACAAGGCAGTTACCAATTTTTTCCATCCCGTTGTCGGGTTTGCTCGTGCCACAAATCCGGGAGCATTCTGTGTCCTGGAGAAAGATAACAACTATGGAGTAATGGTGCCACAGGAAGTTGGTTGGGAAATGAATGACATTACCGGCCTAAAATTTTATAATAAAATGCCTAAAAAGGGTTCCTGTGAAGAGTCAAAAGACAAAAACGGTGTTTATTACGAAAAACTTAAAAAGTTTCCACAATACTGGAATCACGAAAAGGAAAAAGCAGTGGCTTTTTCACTACCTGCGAAATATAAATCTGCTCAGGTAATGAAAGTGGTTATTCTTGTTGATAAGTGGATCGTAAAACAATTCTATTTTGCAAAGATCGACAAAAAATGGTACCTCATTTTGTCAGACGACTGCGATTGCTCGGCATAGTCTGACTTTTTCCGGTTAAAATTTCAGGACAATCTCGTCATTTGGGTGGCAGATTGTCCTTTTTTTTGTCTTAATTAGGGATAATCCGGCTCCATAATCCAATCATAATTTGTTATATTGCAACATGGCTGAATTTAAACTTAAAAAAGAAATAAGCATCGTAACCCGGCAAGAGCAGGAAGTCCAGGATCTGGAATACTGGTCGAAGAAGAGTTATTCTGAAAAACTTGATGCCTGTTTTTTCCTTCTCCAACAATATCTGGATATGCACCCTGAGATTCCGCAACGGATGCAAAAGGTAATGAAACTTGTTTACAGGGAACCGAACAATGATCCTTCTCTGGATACATAACCTTCGCTACACATCCTTCTCAAACGACCTGACTCCAATCCGATAAAACAGATACCCGCCGATGAGCGAGAGGATCAAAATGACTCCCGAAATTTTATAAACTGCGGCTGTTTCATAAATTCTGTGGCGGAGGTAGCCCGTGAAAAAATCAGAAAGAGGAATGAAAAGAAAAATTATCAGGATAACAAGATAGATCATACTGAATAAAAATGAAATTGATGCTCCCTGTGAAGATGAAAGTCTTACAGGGTTTTTCTCTTTTAAATCGATGAACAAACCACCCATTCCAAAACTCATCATAGCAAGAAAAAATGTGGATGCAAATGACACAACTGACATCGGAATGATAAGATGACCGGAAAACCTTCCAACAATAAAAATTGACATAAACTGGGACAGCAACATTATAACCAAAAGTGGTGTAGCAAGTCTTCGATTTAACAGTTTACCTGTATCAATTGGGGCAGATTTTATCTTCCAGATCACATTGCCCTCCATGCTGACCAAAGGAAAAACATAACGGAGCGAGATCGTGATGATAAAAAAGATGTTAAATATATAAACTGCCAGGAAAACAAAAGTGAATAGTACAACCCGTTTGGATGCCATCATCGAGAGACCCGGAAGGCTTGAGACAAAGACAAGTATCAGGAAAAACAGGACCGAGAAGTGAATTATCTGTGCCGGCTCACGAAGGAAAAGATGAAAATCCCGTTTTAATAACACATCAGTGAGTGGATTTTTGAATATTGAAGGTTTTTCAAATGAAAAAACTTTTGAGCCTCTGCTTTTTTACGGGTGTTTTCCTGAAAATCGATCGATTTATGCCATGTCTTCAGGTAGTTTGCTTTTCCGACCAGGACTACAATTATCAGGAGAACCGAGGCAAGAGAAACCTGAAGCACCATGTAGGGGATCGCTAATTGAATTTCTCCTTTTGCCATCCAAAACATCGATTCGGCGAGCCAGTTATTTGGAAGAAATTTGATGTAAGCCGGAATAAGATTGGCGAAATAACCATCAACATTTGGAAAGTATTTCATTACTCCATTAACGGTATCCATTGGAGACGAGAATTGGAAGAACACTATTATGATGCTCACATACCCCAGGGCGAGAATCGAAACCACCTTCCTGAATCCAAATTTTAGAGTTGTGTTGATCAAAAGCAACAGGAGCAAAACACCAATAAGCCCGGCGGTTAGCATAAATGGCAAAAAATTGAAAAAGAAAAGGATCAGAGAATAAAAAACATTGATTTTAAAGTACCATGTGAATCCTGTCAGGAGTGCCACCAAAACCATCAGAAGAGTGCCGGAACTGTAAAAAAAGTTGTCAAAAAACTTTATTACAAAAATTCTGACAGGATTGATCGGTTTTGTCAACAAAAATGCCACTTCCGGGGATCTAAAAAGAGTGGAATAGGAGACCACAATATTGCCAACATTTACAGAAAGGAAAAATAAATAACACAATTGAGATGAATCTGTGGAGCAGGAAAAGACCAATTCTCTGTTCAATCAATAAAAAATCGAGAGCCCGGAGAGCAACAATAAATGCTCCGGCAGCAAAACCGGCGTAAACAACCGTGCTCCCCACACTTTTTACAACTCCGCGAAGTGAAAAATCCATTTCGGGTTTTATGAAGGCAAGAATTTTATACAGGATAATGTGGAGGATTTGTTGCATTTAATTCTGATTTTCAGAAGTTAACTCAATAAACAGAGTTTCAAAATTATGAGACAGTTCATTTTTCATCGAAAGGAGTTCATCCAGTCCACCGGAAAAAATAATTTTACCTTTGTTGATTATTCCAACATCGGTGCAGATTTCCTCAACCACATTAAGTGAGTGGGTTGACATAAAAACGGTTATTCCTTCCTCCGATTTTCGTTTCAGAAATTGTTTAACCAAAACGGCGGATTGTGGATCAAGGCCAACCATTGGTTCATCGAGAATAATAAGTCGTGGGTGATGGAGAAATGCGGATGCGATGGTAACTCTTTGTTTCATTCCCTGGGAGTATTCTTCTGTCCGTTTGTTGAGCCAGTCTCCAAGTTTCAGGGTTTCTATCATCTCCTCGATGCGCAATTTCACACTCTTTTTATCAAGTCCAAACAATCCTCCGCAGAAAAAAAGGAATTCTTTTCCGGTTAACCGGTCATAAAGATATGGTTGATCGGGGATGTAACCCGTGATCATTTTGATCTTTTGTGGCTCCATAAGAATGCTCATTCCATCCACCACAATATCGCCACCGCTTAGGGAATAAATTCCCGTAAGCATCTTTATTGTCGTTGATTTTCCGGCACCGTTTGGTCCGAGGAATCCGTAGAGTGCACCTTTTCTGATGTGAAGGTCAATCGAGTTAACAGCCGTA
The DNA here is from genome assembly GCA_016707285.1 of Ignavibacteriales bacterium. Classification (GTDB taxonomy): domain Bacteria; phylum Bacteroidota; class Ignavibacteria; order Ignavibacteriales; family Ignavibacteriaceae; genus UTCHB3. Next base: position 804,594 of record JADJIA010000001.1, on the reverse strand, counting down.
AAACTGCCAAATTTTTTAGTCAGGTCTTTAAATTGGATCAAGGTTGTTTTGATTTTTGTTGAAATAAGTGAGAAATTAATTTAAGTTTCAGGACATACTGATTATCAGGTATAGTGGGAAAAACAGACCAAAAGAAATCATACATCCACAATAACAACTTCAAATTTACCGTGAAACAGAAGTAACCAGGTTTTTAGTCCACTCCTGATTTCTTCAGGGAGGGAATCACGATAATCGATAACCTGCTTGATCCCTTTAGTTTTAATATTTTCGAGGGAATTCAACTCTGCCGCCCTGAGATACTTTAATTCGATTAAGTGATCAAACTGGCCGGGTTTGATTTTGTCCTTTTGAGGTAAATATCCGCATAACCAGGCCCGGTCTCAAGTTCACTGGAAACAAAGTATGCGCTGTTACCGGCGAGCAGAGTCATAAAGATCATTTTTAAGTGTTTTTCGTTGAAATTTTGAAGATCGCGGAATGAGATTGAATTCATCACTTTTTGAGAATATTCGACCAATCTTTGGATTTTTCCGTCAATCGACATTTCTTTAAGAGAAAACCCGATTTCCGCGATGTCAAAACTGAAATTGTCCTCAGTTTCTTTGAGGGACCTGAAGTATTCCCAGTAGAGTTGTTTAATCACATAATTTGGGATCACATAGGTTAACAACCCTGAAAAAGAATCAACGATTGTCAACAAACCATTATAAAAAAGGAGCGAAACTGCATCCGTTTTTGAGAATGGTTTTTCAAAATTGTATTGGATGGTTAACCCTTCAGAAATGGTTTCATTTGACAAAACCTGATCAATAATTGAATCCCGTTCTTCTTTGTGAAGTCCCCTCAATATGTTTGCGATCTTTTTAAAATCGGAGGTTACATTAATATCAATCATTCTTTCAGGGTAGGCATATTTTAACGAAAAATCTGAAATGAATGAAATTACCATTTGGGGATTATAAAGTTTATCGCCACCTTCGGGAGAAAATCTGCTCCCATTATACCAATTACGCATGTCCAGAATGATTTGTTCAAGATCAAAACCGGCGTTCTGATCCAGGGTGTTGGTGATTAATCCCCGAAGTTCCGTTTCCGTGAAACCTGCCAGATTATTAAAATCCTCTGAGAGGGAAATATTCCTGGCTACATTAAAACCGCTTGTCATGCTGTCAAGAGTGACCGGTGTAACGCCTGTTGCAAAAAACCGATCGATTAAACCACTCCCCATAAATTGTTTAATGACTTCATAAAATTTTCTTACCCAGCCATTTCCTGAGACAATATCAACAAAATGATTGGTATCAAAAGCGAACAATTCGTTAGTGAAATGGTCATATTCATCAATCATCAAATAGATTTTTTTGCCCGAATTTTTCGAGCTTATTATTGAGATGAGGTTTATAAAATAATCAGCAGGCTCAAGATTGATCTCGCTGTTATCCAATATTTTTTCATCCAACAATCCATAATTTGAATAAAATTCTCTAAATCCGCTGTTTAAACGGAGATTAAATGAGTCTCTTATCTGGACTGAATTTTGAGTGGAAATTCCGGAAAAGTCAAATCTTAGGATCTGATAGAAGTTTTGAAGTTTGGTTCGATTTTCAGGTTTCCCGATGAAATACTCTCCAAAAAGTGCCTCAAATTGATCTTTATATTGAATTCCATAGTAGTATTGTAACATAGACAAAAAGAGGTATTTCCCGAATCTGCGTGGCCTAAGAAAAAAAAGATACTTAAAATTCAGGTTTTCCAGATTATGAATAAACGGAGTTTTATCCACATAATAAGCGTTCTCGGAGATGAGATCGGCAAAGTTTGATGACAAAGATGGAATTCGTTTTTTATTCATTATTCTTCAAAAAATTCTGTTAAATACTGTTTAAATATATGTAAAAAATTTACAGTTCATTGAGTTCCTCAATACGGATTATTTATCTTATTGAAAATGTTAAAATATTTAATATTATAGAACTTTCGCTTTAAGAATTTATGGTTCACAACCGGGAAACCCGTAATGAAAAAAATAGTACCAATCATCTTCATATTAATTTTTGCTGTGATCATCTTGATCTTTGGTGTGTCTCGAGAACCAAATTCCCCGGTTGAAGTGCTTAACAGCCGACTTCCGGATACATCTGACATTTTCGGAAAAAGTGATTCGGGAGTGGTTTGGCAGGACACAATTGGCAAAGATCAGATTTTAATTTCTCAAATTGTCCCCGATTCGATGTTGAAAGGGAAAAATGTTTTAATCACTATGGGGGGGATGGGAGCCAAATTAAAATGGGTTCAAAAGTGGACAGAGGAGCTTTACAAATCAAAGCTGAATGAGTTTGATATCGGTTTGATAATAGTCGTGAAGGGTCCGGTGGAAGAGTATTATGATTCGCGGGAGATTGATATCAAGGAAATGACAAAGAGATTTGTGGCTTTTTATCAAGAATATGGAATGAAAGAAACATTTTTGATTGTACATTCGAGTGGTGTGTTTCCGGCACATCAGATGTTTGATTATCTCTACTTGGGGGGTGACGACCCGATAATAAAAAAAATGAACATGAGAAAGTTGGAGATACTCGATCCTGAAGGAATCACAAAAAACAAAATAAACTATATAATGTTGGATGGGGAAATGGGAATCCCAAAGGGTTATCCACTTGTCGAAGGGATGGTTAAAAATTTAAAAATGGTTTATTCGATTTATGCAGTTGATGCGCAAACAGGAACCGAATCAGGAATGGCTGACGAGGCAAAAAAGGTAAAAGAAAATTTTTCCGAAAAAACCATACTTCATAAATATATCGCTGAAAACAGCAAATGCTTACCCGGGGCGAAGTGGTGTGTGCATGAAACTTTAATCACAACCAGACCCCACAATCCTGCAAAATACGATCTCAAAAAAGACTATCAAATCTTCGACTCAACACGAAAAGTGGTAACAGGCTACATGGGGGTTGTGAAGAACGGGAATTGGGAGTAAATGTCGATTCCCATTTGAACTGGAAAATCGAATTACAATTAAATACTGCTGTTTGGGTAAATAATTGTTGTAAATGACTCCTTCCCAAATTCAAATTTTGGGGCGGGGCATCCTGCTTCCGACAGCAAACTTATTATCGTGGGAATTCCCTGGCCCTCCGCTTGTGCCAATTGCATTTTATTAAAGAAATAGGCAAGAGTCTGATTTCTCCAAAATGGTGCAGCTTTTCCTTTTCTGAATTGTGATTTGTTTATTTGTCCGGAAATTTTTCCAGGTGAGAAGAATTCAATACGATCATTAAAAATTGTTATTCGTATCGGTTGCTCAATCTCATAATCACGGTGTACCATACAATTCACTACAGCTTCTTGAATTGCCCTTTTAGGATATCGGGTCAGGTTCGGCATCGGGTTCTCTTTTTTGAATATTGTAGCGGTCTCGTAGCTAAGCAGATCAATCAATTTTCTGGTTTGAGCCACTATATTGCCGTTTATTTCATGTCTTACGCCATATGGTTCACTTCGATCGGTTCCGTTATAGATTGAGAGATAAGCATATGCACCCTTAAAAAATACAAGTGGTTCTTCTGCAAACAGAAGAAGGGAAAAATTTCGAGGGTATTCATTTTGAGTTATTCCTTCTCTTCCGAGCAGTGGAGGAATATGTGCAGAAATGGCTCTGGTTGATGAAAGATAGTCATCTATACTTTTACTTGAATCCCACAACTCCATCACCTGAAGGTAACTCCTTAAAGTGATAAGATCAATATCTTTGAGTGAGGCAGATTTGTTGACTTGTTTGTCCCATGGTGGCATCACTCCTTTTGATCGAAAAAGCTCCATCATCAACCCATTGCGGGCTTCTCTCGTTTGTCTGCCAATTCTTATGTAATAAACGGTTTCACCTGTTCGCAAATTTCGAAATGAGTGGGCTTTGTCGCTTGCAGCGATTATAAAAACAAGAATTCTCCTTTCGGAATCTACTTGAATTTCTTCTATAACCGGTACAAGAGCAGGTGATACTCTTTCTCTGAGCAGGGCAGTTGTTTTACCTTCAATCTCTTTAAATCTGGTTGAATCCAATCCTTTTAAAACAATCTTCTGAAAGCCATATTCATCTTTGGTTTCCGCTGCTCCACAAACAATATACCCACCTCCAAGATTTGAATAGTCATTGGCAAAAGCTACTGCTGTCTTTACGATATCTTCGATATCGGCAACATTTTCTTTCCATTCAACTCTTTCGCTCTCTCTTTTTGAGAGATATTCAAGATCGATTTGACTCATTCGGATTTCCGTGGAAGGTTATGGTGGTTAAATAAAAATCAAACATAATATTGGGAATATAAAATAAATGTTTGTGAAAAACCATATTCAATATAAAAGAGAGAAACTTTTCCTCAATAAATCAAACTTCCGCCGAGGCAATAGCCATTTTGGTAAAATACTGCAAACTGACCCGGGGCGATGCCTTTGTCGGGTTTGTTTATGGTGACAAGGGCTGAAGTTTCACTTTCAAATTCCAGGGTACAATCATAATAATTGGGACCGTGTCGAACCTTTACTTTTAGACCTTCAAAGTCTTCAGGTGGAATGCCGGCAAACCAGTTGAAATTGGTAACATGGAATTTATCCCGTTCACGATCAATCGATTCGTTTTCACGGGAGATATAGATTATATTATTTGTGATGTCCTTTTGTACAACAAACCATGGACCGCCGCTTAACCCGAGACCCGACCTCTGTCCAATGGTATAATAATAATAGCCGCTGTGTTTCCCCATATTTTTTCCTGTATCAACATCAATCATATCGCCGGGGAGTTCACCGAGGTGAAATTTAACAAAGTCTTTAAATTTTATTTGTCCCAGGAAACAGATTCCCTGACTGTCTTTTTTATTTTGTGTTGGAAGATCATATTTTGCGGCAACTTTCCTCACTTCACTTTTTTTCAGGTCACTGATTGGGAAGAGAGCTCTTGAAAGTTGATTTTGATTAAGATATGAAAGGAAATAAGTCTGGTCTTTTATTGGGTCAGGGGTTACTTTTAAGAGGTATCTCCCATCCACTTCCTCAACTCCGGCATAATGTCCCGTTGCAACTTTTGAGTAGGAATCATCAATTTTATCAAAAAATTTACCAAATTTTATCAGACTGTTACAAAAAATGTCAGGATTGGGGGTTCTACCCTCCTTTATTTCTTTGATTGTGTAAGAAACAACGGCCTCCCAATACTCATTTTGCATCGTTTTTACTTCAAAGGGGATGCCGAGTTTACGGGTTACACCCTCACAATACTCGATATCTTCCTCCCAAGGGCAGTCGCCGAGTGAGGTAAATTCATCCTTGGAGCCAGATTTTGAGGTAAAAAGCGGTGACATCGTGGCCCTGTTCTTTAAGAAGAGCAAGAGCAACGGAGCTGTCAACTCCGCCTGAGAGCAGCAAAGCAGTTTTCATTCTATAAATAAAATATGATGCAAAACGGATAATTTTTCATAATTATAGTTTAAATTTACGACATTGAATTTGTTTATTATAATCACAAAGAATTAACCATAATTGAGACAAGATGAAAGTTACACAAGTACTTGCGAATTCCAAAGATCCACTGATAAGTTTTGAGATAATTCCACCCAAAAGAGGGGGAGACATTCAAAGTCTTTTATCAACCATAGAAAGTATAGCAAAGTACAAGCCCCCATTTATAGATATAACAAGTCACGCAGCTGAAATAGTTTATGAAGAGACCCCCAAGGGGATCAGGAAAAAAGTTATAAGAAAACGCCCGGGAACGCTCGGAATCTGTGCTCTGATTCAGAATAAATATAAAATTGAAGCAGTTCCCCATATCCTGTGCAAAAACTTTACAAAGGAAGAAACCGAAGATTTTTTGATTGAACTTGGATACCTTGGGGTAAACAATGTTCTTGCCATTCAGGGGGACGACAAGGGCTTTGAAAAAGAGGTTTCAGGTGGCAGATCAACAAATAAGTTTGCCATCGACCTTGTAAAACAGATCAGCGATATGAACAAGGGGATCTATCTTGAAGAAGAACTTCTTGATGCAAAACCATCTGATTTCTGCATCGGGGTTTCAGGATATCCCGAAAAACATTATGAAGCACCCAATCTAAAAACCGATCTTTTGTTCACAAAACAAAAAATCGAAGCAGGTGCCGATTATATCGTTACTCAGATGTTTTTTGAAAACAAAGCTTTTTTCGACTATAGAAATAAAGCGAAAGAATTGGAAATTAATGTACCAATACTTCCCGGATTAAAAATTCTTACCAGCAAGGCACATTTGACGGGGATTCCAAAGAATTTTTACATCAACATTCCGGAAGAATTATCGACTGAAATCATGGAAGCCAAACCGGGCATGTGATGGAAGTTGGGGTAAACTGGGCGGTAAAACAGGCTGAAGAGCTTTTTAACTCGGGTGTACCGTGTTTACATTTTTACATAATGCAGAATCCAAAACCGGTAAACATGTTAATGGAGAAGCTTAAACTTTAAAAGGGACTTTAATCCCGAGGAAACAAAAAAATGTTGAAATTGCCAAAATCGATCCAACGAAAAAAAATTCTGTGGGGAATTGCAGGTCTGGGTAGTTTTGCTGAGACAGGATTTATGCCTGCATTAAATCTGCTCAGTCGTGCCGTTTGTTATCTGTATTCAGTCATGATGATCACAGAGCGAAAGCATTTGCCGATAAATTTGGAGCGTTGCACCATTTTGATAATTTTGATTCATTCCTTGCTTCCGGAATTGATGCTGTTTATATCGCAGGCACAAACGCAAGTCACTTTGAACAGGCAAAAAAGCACTTTTAGCCGGGAAGTTTGTGTTATGTGAAAAACCTGTAACAAACACTTCGGCCGAGGCAGAAGAACTGCACAAACTGGCTACCCAAAATGGCAGAATCTTTACGATAAATTATACATACAGATATCACCCGTTCATTCAAAAAGCAAAAGATCTGCTCGAGAATCAGAAATTGGGAAAAGTGTTGAGTATCAGAGCAAATTTTAATGTTGATCTTTTACCGGGCAGCAATTTCCGGTATAACAGGGAACTTGCCGGTGGAGGAGCATTAAGAGACCTTGGAACCCACATGATCGATATCTTCAGGTATCTATTGGGTGAGATCACCGAAATTTCGGGATATCTCGACAATGTTGTGTATAAAGCCGATGTTGAAGATTTTGCAACTGCCATGGTGAAATTTGAGAATGGAAGTTATGGTAATTTTACCGTTTCATACTCCTCAAAAAAAGCAATAAACGCACTCGAGATTACCGGACACAAAGGTTCACTAAGAATTGACAGTTTAATCGGGATGCGCTACAGTTCATCCAAACTGACATTAAGTTTTGAGGGTGAGGCACAAAAAGTTTTCAGAAAGAGGGCAAACAAGCTTTATCGACTTTTAAAAGATGTAAATAATTCATTCCTGAAACACACTCAACCCCCGATCAATTCTTTTGACGGTCTCGCAAATCTGCTTGTTATGGAAGAACTGGAACACAATGCAAGTCGCAGAAGAACTGATAAAATACTCTAAACTTGTATATCAAAAAGGATTTCTGGCAGCCACAGATGGGAATCTATCTGCACGACTCCCCAACGGAAATATATTGATAACAGGTTCTTCGGTTTGTAAAGGAGAAATTGTTGAGTCAGATCTCGTTGAGACCGATCTTGATGGTAATGTTATCGCAGGTAACAGGAAACCGAGCACGGAATCAAAACTTCACTACCATATCTACAAAAACAGAAGTGATGTTAATGCGGTGATCCACACCCATCCCGTTTTTGCTTTGGTATGCGCTTCTTCAAATATTTCTATGGACAAGCCATATTTTCCCGAGGTAATTTTATCAATTGGAAGAATCCCCACTTGTAAATATGCAACCCCCTCAACTGATGCATTACACCGTTCGCTGGATCCTTTTATTGATTATGCCTCCGTGTTTCTTCTTCAGAATCATGGAGCTGTAGCTACCGGTAGATCCATAAAAGAGGCTTTTTACAGAACTGATAAACTTGAACACACGGCAAGAGTAATTCTTGAAGCCACAAAGTCCGGTGGGATAAAACCGCTTCTACGCTACCAGATAGATGAATTATATGCGATTGCCGGAAAAAGTTACGGAATATCATTACATCAAAAAAATAGATATTAACAAAAAATAGAGAATATGCCGGAGATGGACATGATTTGGCTACAAAACATATAATCCGGCAAGAAAAAGAATAAATGAAAACAAAAAATGAAACAAAAATAATACTCCTGGCAGGTGGTGCTTCCACAGAAAGGGAAGTTTCGAAAAGCTCTTCTGCAGGTATTTACAAGGCATTAAAATCGCTTGGATACAATGTCACAGTTATCGATCCAGCTTTGGGAATTGTTCAGTATGATAATGCCGAAAAATATTTCCTTCCGGATGATGAAGGAACAAAAGTTTCATCGCTGAACTACATCCCGGCAATAAGTCTTCCTGTTTTTGATGATGCTGATTTAGTATTTCTTGGTTTACACGGTAGATGGGGAGAAGACGGAACTATACAGTCACTTCTGCAACTCAGAGGTCTCAAATATACCGGACCGGCGGTTCTTGCTTGTGCTCTTGCGATGAACAAGGGGCAGGCAAAATAATCTTTCAAACAGTGGTGTTATTGTCCCTGAAGGGTTTAATGTCTTTAAGGAGAGTTTTGAATATGCTATTGATAAAGAATGGATAATGAAAGATTTTGGATTCCCTGTAATTGTAGAAACCAAAATGATGAAGGTTCAACTTTTGGTCTCACACTTGTTGAAAAAGAAGAAGACCTTGAACAGGCTTTGAATTTGCTTTTAAATATTCCAACAATGTGTTAATTGAAGAATATATTCCCGGAAGAGAACTTACCGTTGGTGTGTTGGATGGCACTGCGTTGCCTGTGCTTGAAATAAGACCCAAACATGGTTTATACGATTTTGAATGTAAATACACATCAGGGATGAGCGAATATATTGTTCCGGCGCCAATTGATGACGACCTTGCAGCTTTATACAGGAGCAGACCCTGCTTGCTACCATTCCTGGGATGTAAGGGCTATTCAAGAGTGGATTTTTAGACTTTCCCCCGATAATGAACCATTTTGCCTCGAAGTGAACACACTTGAGGATGACTGTAACCAGTCTTTTGCCAAAAATGGCTAAACATAAAGGTATGAGTTGAGGAACTTGTGGATACGATAGTCAGGATATCCTTTAATGACAGCTCCCAAAAGAAAAAACTGCTATCTATCTGGCATCTGTTGCATTGGTTGTTTTGGCAGTTTTATCATATTTAACAGCAATGGCTATATGAAACAAAGCGAGTTGAACGGTGAAATTAATGATCTGAGGCTGGGAACTTGACACAATGAGGAACCAGAACCAAAGATTAAGGGAACAGATCGATTCACTTCAAAACAGTATGATGCAAAATTGAGCAGGTGGCAAGGGAAAACACGGTATGAAAAAGGAATGAAAAAGTTATAAAAGTTGAAAAAGTGATCGATTCAGGAATATTGTCACCACTCGCTGAAAGATGCAGACCAAAAACCATTGATGAATTCAAGGGACAGGAACATCTTCTTGGGAAGGGGAAACCGCTCCGGAATATGATTGACTCGGGTTTTATCTCCTCTTTTGATGTGGGGGCCTCGGGGAACAGGAAAAACCACAATTGCAAGAATAATTGCAAATTCATCAGGTTCTATTTTTCATCAGATAAATGCAGTTTCCTCGGGGTAAGAGAGTGTTCGTGAGATTATCTCAAAAGCTGCCGGAAGCGAAGGAGACAGGCTTTAAGAACCATTCTTTTATCGATGAAATCCAGAGGTTCAACAAAGGGCAGCAGGATGCATTGCTGGGTTCAGTGGAGCAGGGGATAATCACACTTATTGGTGCCACAACTGAAAACCCCTCTTTTGAAGGTAATCCTGCTTTAAGATCAAGAATGAGAATATTTAAACTCAACGAACTCACTGAAAATGATATTACTTCAATCATCTCATCTGCTCTGAAAGACGATCCCGTTCTCTCGCAGTGGAAAGTTGATATCCCCAAAACTGCATTTGACTATTTATACCTGGTTTCCGCCGGTGATGCCCGTTCAGCTCTAAACATAGTTGAAGCCGTTGTGAACAGTTCACCGGAAGATGATCTTTAAATCGACAAGGAAAAGATCGAAAACATCATCCAGAAGAAAAATATCATTTATGATAAAACGGGAGAAGAACATTTTAATATCATCTCGGCTTTTATCAAAAGTATCAGGGGGAGCGATCCCGATGCTGCTGTTTATTGGATGGCGAGAATGCTTGCCGGAGGCGAGGATCCAAAGTTTATTGCCCGCAGGATGATTCTTTTGGCATCTGAGGATATTGGCAATGCCTCACCAAATGCATTACTTCTCGCTGAAGCCACTTTTTCTGCTGTTGATAAAATTGGAATGCCCGAAGCGAGAATTATTTTGTCCCAGTGTGCCACATATCTTGCAACATCGCCCAAAAGTAATTCTGCATATCAGGCAATTGAAAAAGCTTTGTCGGATGTTGAGAATGAACCACTTTATGCGGTGCCACTCCACCTCCGAAATGCTCCCACCGGTTACATGAAAATATCGGGTATGGAACCAACTACAAATGTCCCCACAGTTTCCCGGGGCATTTGTGCAGGAAGATTACCTTCCTCCAAATCTGAAAGGAAACAGTATTACCTTCCCTCCGAAAATGGCAGCGAAAAACGATTAAAGAGAGATTAATCGCCCTTTGGAAGGGAAGAAAAATATGACTGATAACTCAAAGATTTATACGGATTAATTATGAATTTGATTGTGATCGGCACAAAAAATGTAAAGAAACGCAGAAAGCCGAGAGATTTTTTAAGGAAAGAAGAATTCAGTTCCATTTCAGAGATTTAAGTGAAAAGGGGCTGGCAAAAGGAGAATTGGAGAATATTATGGCTGCTCTAATATCGATGAAATTTTTGATGAACAGGGCGACAGATATAAAAACTCAACCTTCAATTTATGGTGTTTGATAAATTTGACAAATTGCTCGATGATTCGTTGTTGCTAAAAACGCCTGTGGTAAGAAACGGCAGGAAATGCACTGTGGGCTATCAACCTGAAATCTGGAAAAAATGGATCGAAGAGAGCAAATAATTTTAATAATCTAATTGTGGAGATGTTATGGAAATGAATTATTCAGAAGAAGTTTACAAAAATGTTGAGGAACTAAGTTCCGAACTTGATTACACAAAAATGAAGCAGCTATAATCCCGGCAGCAGGCCATGGCAAAGAATAAAATCACAGCGTTCAAAATGCTTCATACAATTGGGGAATCCCGACCGTGGAACGGGTTTATAACGCATGTAACAACGAATTCTCTTCGATGAACACAATAATTGTTGTGGGAATTAAAGCTCTTGATGTTCTTGATGTTTTTGGGAAAAGGGAAAACGTTGGTTATGCCTATCAGGAATTTCAAAAAGGGACGGGGCATGCCGTTCAGGTGGGACTCGAAAAAATTGATCCTCAAAGTTTACGGGGATTGTATATATTTCCCGGGTGACATGGGGCTTATTGACAACGAAACTGTAACGATGTTTAGAGATGCATTTAAAAATTCCGGTTGTGATATGATGGTTTTAACCGGGATCTACGAAGGAATATTGAGTTTAATCAATATGGAAGAATTGTCAGAGTAAAGAGTCACGATATTGAGGAAAGCCTTCCGGCAAAGATGAACATAAAGTTATTGAGATTATTGAACATAAAGACATCCTTGCAATTAAAGTTGACATCCCTTATGTAACAGAATATAACGGAAGAAAATACAGTTACAGTAGAGCAGAACTGCTTGAAAATAGAGAGTACAACTCCGGTGTTTATGCCTTTGATTTTGAAAAATTAACAGAACAGGTAAATAACATTTCCAGTAACAACGCACAAAATGAAATTTACATTACCGATCTTATTGCGTTGTTCAACAGGTCCGGTTACTCGGTAGATGCAGTCAGTCCCAAAAATGAATATGTTGTTATGGGATTTAACGACAAATCTGTTTTGAAAGATATGAAACAGCTTTACAAAAAGATTGTGTACGACAAGTTAAAAAACATCATTGAAATTCAGGATCCGGATGACTTTTTTATAGACGAAAGTGTCGTAAAAGAGATAATAGAACTTGATCATTTAGGTATTCCTCTCGATATCTCGATCGAAAGAGGAGTGCACATCGGTAAAGGTGTAAAACTTAATTATGGTGTTCAGATCAAAAGAAATGTTTATGTGTCGGGTAATGTCATTTTTGGGAAGAATGTAAAAGTTTCGAGAACGCTTATCTTTCAACCTTCCCACATCAGACCTTTACAATAGGTGACGGAGTCTCCATATTGTGGGGTGACATTATCAAAGGGAACATCACAATAGGTGAAAATTCAACCATCGAATCAAGTGTTAACATGACCGGTAGCGATGAACATCCACTTATCATCGGCAAAAATGTTCTGATAAAAGGAACAAGTTATGTTTTTGGTTCAATAATTGAAGATGACATACATATTGAGCACAGCGTCATAATTAAAAAACGGGTTAACCGTCAGATTAGAAAAGATGGAGCAATTCAAAAGTGATGTTTTATCTTCCCATGCCTTCAGGGCTTGATGTAATCTCGAGCTATAATTCAAAATTACATGGAAGAACTTGCGGTTATATTTTTGAGAGAATCTTAACAATTCACTCTGAGCGAGTCGGGAAATGATGAAAAATTAAGATTGTTAGGATAACTGCCGAAGAGATGTTGAAAAATTGATCGCCGGAAACGGAGTTCGAATTTCAGGAATCATCCCGATGGCGTTTTCTTTTGATAAAAAATCTGATGCAAAAGATTTGAAGATGAGTTTTTCGGGTTCATCAGGCTTGGGAATAAAGCTTCTCATACATTTCCACTTGACGCAACAAATGATGAAGTCGATTCCTGTATCAAAAGCATTCTCGACCATTGTTTCTACCTTTAACAGCATGCCCCGTCCCGACAGAAATCAAACTGATTTATGAAGGAGGAACTACCTCCTCTCAGGACACAAAATACTTCAAAATAAAGAAATTGTTGAGTTTATATCAGCAACCATAAAAAAGCAATATGGCGTGCAAAGTCCGGAGAACGCTTAAACTACATCGATCTTATCTGTTATGCAGAGGAACTTGAAATTTTACTGTACGGATCTATAAGTCGGTTCGTCAACCCGTTGAAGGGCAGCCGTCAATTGAAACACTGTATGACTGGGGACAGTTTATTCCCGAGTATTCGGGTTAACTTTTAATATTCTTCAAGACCCGGAAAATCCACAACATTTTTCTTGATTATACAAAACACTTGTAGTGTTGGAGCCCGATTTTACTCGAAGCGAAAGATGTTGGCTCCCTTTTCCAAAGGAATGAAAGATATCCCGTCTATTATGTAATCGAGAAATTACTTCCGGTGAGGGTAACTGGAAGATGTTTGGGGGGACACTAGAAACAACTTCCTGACAAATATCTGTTTGAGAATGATTAACTTTGAAGCCGCATTTGACGAATTTATTACCGAAAATCTGATTACCACTTATTCGATTAAAAAATATCTTGGGCAAATTAAAGAGGAAATCAAAACTGTTCACCTTCCCCGATAAAGGCTTCATTGCCCATTCTAAAAGGAAACAACGGCGAATATACAGTGACCACCGAACCCACTTTTTATTCGATGTTTGGAATCACCGGGCGACTTGATATTCTTCAATCATCCGTCACCGACCCAAAAGGGAAAATGTACTTGAATTAAAATCGGGTAAAGTCCCAAATTTTGGCGTTTGGAAACAGGAAGAGATGCAAGTTACTGCTTACAATCTTTGATGCAGTCAAATTTTGGTAATGACAGAAGGGGAGACAGTTCAATCTTTTTATTCCTGGCCAAAACAATCCTGTAAGAAATGTGCCCGTGATGAGCCACCAAGTCGATGATTCCTGACGGGTCGGAACTGAAATTTTCTGATGCTCTATCTTCTTAAACAAAATGATGACAGGTTTTTGCAGATTACTTCAATTTAGTGCAACGGTTTTCCTGAATTTATATTAAAAAAATCGCTCGATTCGGAACGTTGTTTTTGAGGCATCATCACCACTGAACAAAAAATATTACAGGGCATCGGTCTCTTTTTTGATAAATGAACTGTTCGACAGTAAGATTTCAGCTAATGATAACGAAGGTGGTGACTCAAGTTTTGCTTCACTTTGGAGCAGCAGCCACTTATAAAAGAAGAATCTCAGTTTAGTTTGATCAGAGGGCTTGAGTTTGATAACTATGATGAACAAAGAGATTTATATTTCTTCCGAAGAACCAAAAAAGTGGTTGCAAAATTCAGAGAAAAAGATCTCATAATTTTATATCCCTACACTGAAGAACTTGATCCGCTTAATCGTGAAATATTGAAGGGTTCGATTGCGGAACTCACAAATGAAATAGTGGCAGTTAAACTTTTAACAAACAGGTGGATCGAACAGTCTTTAATACATCAAAATATTTTGCGATTGAGCCCGACTTCAAAGATGGCGGAATTTTTTAAGCAATGTAAAAATGATGTTTGGATTTTGGATGCATTCAGTAGAAACAAAGAACTTCTCCTCGGGTTAACTGCACCAAGGTCTGAACCACTTTCAACAGATAGACTTCCGGGGCTTCACCCAAGTCAGGAAGAGAATGTTTTAAAGGCACTCGCAGCCAAAGATTATTTTCTCCTTCAAGGTCCTCCCGGAACAGGAAAAACCAGTTTTGCTCTTTTAACAATTGTTGAAAAGATTCTTAAAAGAAGTCCCGATGAGACAGTTACAATCCTTGCATTTACAAATAAAGCCATTAAGAAGTTTGTAATAAACTTAACAGTGTCAGGGATAAAATACCTCTTTAACAGTTCAAGTGAGGAGGATGACAATTCACTCAAAACAATGGTTAAAACTCATGATCTTGGAGTCTTTTGGTGAATATGTCAAGAGTATCAGGTAGTCACCTCAACCGTTGCATCGTTTGTGAAGTACAGCAACGACCTTAAATCATTTTTAGATTTGATACACTAATTGTGGATGAAACGAGTCAGTTGCTCGAACCACAACTTGCTGGGATAGTAGTGAATTTTAATCGTTTTATTCTGATTGGTGACCAAATCAACTGCCGGCAGTTACTGTACAGAGTGATGTTAATACATTAATTAGCGATCCTGTGTTAATGAAATCGGCATCACTGATATGAAAATCTCGCTTTTTGAGCGTATGTTTAATACCGCGGACAAAACGGCTGGACAAACGCTTATGGCACTTTGATCGAAAAATTCAGAATGGATGAAAAGATCGTGCAGATGATCAACCATTATTATCATGATGGTCTTCGGTGTGCATTTTCGGTGAAGCAAAACCTTGATGACATCTATCCAACCCCGGGATGAATCGAAGATTTCGGAGTTATTAATATCGAACCGGCTCATTTTATTGAAACACCTCTCTCCAAGACGGGTAAAACAATGAGATTGAAGCTAATATTGTGGCGCAGATTGTAGAGAAAATAAAGATTAACGGATTATCCGAAAAAAAACGGGTCATTAAATCTTGGAATTATCACCCCCGAGAGCGCAGATAGCCACAATAAAACAAAAACTTGAAGAAATCAGGATTACCGGTGTACCGGTTGACACGGTTGAGAGGTTTCAGGGGTGAAAACAGAGTAATTATCTACTCAACATCTGTTTCAAATCACTTTCAGTTGGAACGGCTTGGATCAATTGGGATAAACAGATCGACCGAGGCTGAAGTTGAGGTTGACAGGAAATTAAATGTAGTGCCCAGTCGGGCCCAGGAACAAATAATAATTCTTGACTCAGTCAGCGTATTAAGAACATCCCAAAGCATTACAAGAAAGTGTTGGAACCATCATAAGAGGTGGTAGATTTGGCTGCATCGAAAGAGTTAATATTTTCGGAACCTGGTGGTCATTTCCGGGTATAACCTTTGTGTAAACAACATAAAGGATAAATAATGCGAAAATTTGGAATGATACTCCTGCTGGGCTTTTCATTGTCGTTTGCTGTGAATGCGCAGGAAGTAACTTCAAAGTCTAACATGGCAGGACTAAATCACCTTTTAAAACCGACTTTAAACTTTTTTTTGATAGTGAAAACAGTGCTTGTCGAAAGTAACTACAGCTTATTGAGGAAGGCAGAAAAAGAAAGAATGTGGAAACACTTCTCAGCGCTTCTTTCATCCTCTTTCTTGAAGAGAAAATTCAGGAAAATCAGCCGAACTTACAGGACTGGAATATTTTAAGGAAGCTACTCAAATTGCAATCAGATCAAAAGATAAAGATAAAATTGCACTTGTTGCAAAATATTGGGTGACCCCCTTTGTGAAACAATCCGTCATACGCAGAAGAACTTGTTTATAACGAGTAGGGGATGGTTTGATTGATATCGCGGAATAAGCGCATGTCAAAGCGTCCCATGAGAGAATTTCAAGAAAGCTGGGTAATACCTGAGTTAAAAGGCTACCCTTTCGAGACAGCCTAAATAAATTATTTTAGATTACATAATCAACTGACTCCCTTACTTGAGTAACAAAGCTTTCATTGTTTTGGTGTAACTTGTGCTCGTATGTTCGAGCGATTGAGCACTCAAACGGAAAATGTAAACTCCTGAAGAGAACTTCGTTCCGTTGTCCCGATGCATCGGGATTCTCATATATTCCTTTTTCCATTTCACCTGTGACCAACTTGCAACTTTTTGACCTGCGATGTTAAAAAACAGTCAGGGTTACATTACTTTTCTCTTTAAGAGAGAATTTTATTACCGTTTCCGGGTTAAATGGATTCGGATAGTTGTTAGTAAAGGCAATAGTCCATTTCACGGATTCTGTTCCACTTACCTGTGGTTTGTTCATTGGGCCATTTCCCGAGGAAGGACTATTAGATACTTCACTGAACAACAGGTTTGCTGATTTTGTATATTCAGATGTTGGGAAATTACTGTTCAAGTAAGTAAGCATAGGGGTAACTTTTCCGATTGTATCAATTGTTCCGGATGATTTGTATTTCTCTTCAAGGAGATTGTTGTAGATCATCATTACTTCTTCACTGTTGTCACCGGCACCATACGCCTTGTTATTGCCTGCATTCAGGATTTCCTGTTTATAGGTATCCATGTTTTCAGTGTCAATATTCATTAAGAGCCTTGTGGTAAACTTAAAGAGACCACCTACATTTCTTATTGAAAGCAGATTACTTTAATTCACTCATATTTACATACTCATAACATTGAGGAATTAAACTGACAGCAGATTTTTGTATCTGACATCAGCAGTTCCGTTTATGATATCAGTAAGAACAACAAGAGCATCACGAAGTTGTCCATGTGCTATCATCCTTCTACATCCTTATCAGACTCTTAAGGCTGTCAGGGTCTCCGCCACTTTCCATTTGTTTTGGTGATGATGAACCACCAATTAGCATATTTGGATTTGACCATATCCCGGAACAATCAGAATTGTAGCCATCTGTTTGAACTGTCACATCACCAACGAGTTCAATTCTGAATTCAGAGGGGATCCTGAACCCATGTATCAGGTTCTGAAGGGTCAAATGCCTTATCTGCCTCTTCAAACAATCCGAACTGACTGAATACCTTCTTACCCTCGCGGGGTTGATCAGCCCTGGTAGGAACCATGTAATACATGAATCCCTTTGCTCCATAGGCAATTGAAATATTTCCCATGGCTTTGATTTCATCAGGGGTTGGGGCTCTTCTACGATGGTCTCCATCGACCAATGAAAGAGCACCCGGTATTCTTTACATATTGTTCGGCAGCAACACAAATGGTGGAAAATAAAGGGATATTAGCCTCTTTTGCAGCTAAAATGGCAGGCAATATCCCGACATATTTGTATTTGGCCGGATCGTGATGAGTACCTAATTCATCATCAACATTATTGTAATTTATAAACAGATCAAATCTGGGCTGTAAAAGAGGCTGTTAAAGTGGTTGTATTGCTAACAATAGGATACATATTATACAAAGGTATTTTTTATAGGTACCTTCTTCTTCATCATAATTAGCATATTTCTTGTCAAAATCGAGCAAGTGTTTTGGAGCCCCGCCAACCGCACTGTTAACCTCAAAATTTTGATTTGCTGATTGATAATGATCCTTAATAAATTTTTGGATCTCCCCTCTATACTGTGCAGAAAGTTGGAAGGGTTCATCAAAATAGAAACTCTGGAAAAATGAATCTATTGATGCCGGGGGATATGTGGTGAGTAGTTGACTCTTGCCGTTTGCCGCAGGTACTGTAAAATCAACATACAACTCCCCGTATGCAGTGTTGTAAACCATTATTTTGTCAATAAACAGATCTGCATTCCCACTCCAAATTATATTAAATTCAAACTCCTTATCTCCTGCAATTAATATAGGATTTGACTCAAACCAGGCATAATTTGTTAAGTGATCGTTGGTCAGATCATTAGCGGTTACCTCCTGAACAAACGAAGGAGGAATTGTTTCAGGTTCTATTTCAAGTTTACGGTGATCTCTCCTCCCTTCAATATTATACCCGGGACTGGGTGGTATTCTTTGAATACTTGTCGCATTAATTGTAAAAAGATTAACCAAATTTGATGGTGCCTGACCCCGTCGAAACAGAATCCTGATTTTTTAATGAATCTTTAAGCGGGAATTGCGCACCTGGAAGTTTCGCCCACATTATTGCACCACCCGTAGTGTGGTGCTGGGTGAGTGCCATTCGAGAATAGTTGCCAAACAAAGTGTCAAATCCATTTATTCCTGTACTGTTGATCCCGATTGGTTGTCCAACTCCCGGTTCTAACACCCATTTGCTTGTGGTGCTGGCTTGAGAAACAGTCACCCCAAACCCAAAATTATCATCTAAACTGATTGTTGAAACCCGACTATCACCCCCCAGTTCAAGGACATATTTTAACTCTTGATGTCCGAGTGAGTTTATGCTTCTTGCAGGTAAAAAATATCTCGGTGGATTTAAACTTAAATCATGTTTCCATGCGAAGCCCATATCATTGATGTAAAAACTATCAAGTGGGTGTTGCAAAGTATTACGATGATATTGGGCATCTGAAACAAGATTCGTTAATCCAAGTTCCTTGAGTTTATCAAAATACCAATTTTGGTCGTCATGACTTTTCTTTATGTCTTCCGGGTTAACAGTCCAGTTTGGATT
Organism: Ignavibacteriales bacterium; assembly: GCA_016707285.1. GTDB lineage: Bacteria > Bacteroidota > Ignavibacteria > Ignavibacteriales > Ignavibacteriaceae > UTCHB3. The sequence goes on along the minus strand of JADJIA010000001.1, from coordinate 785,300 downwards.
ACTGAGATAATTGACCACAAAGTCAAAAAGCAATTTGTGGTAAATAATCTATACCTGGTTTCATTTGTGAAAAATGAATACCTGTTGATGAGTACAAATAAAAAAAGTAACTTTTCATAGTTGATTCTCTTTTTTATAGTTGTTGTTTTGTTCGTCTATTTAATTAATTGAACTTTTAACGCTTTTAGTTAAAGTCTTTTCACCTGTTTTAAGGGTGAAGTGGAAAATATATATACCGCTTGTTACGGCATAGTTTTGAATATTTAACTCTTTTGTGTGGGAACCTTTCTCTTCTTGTGTTGAATTGTTATATATCCTCTGTCCTAGAATATCAAATATCTCTGCACTCAGCATACCTGAATCAGGGATTGTGACATGAATGTTCACCTTTCCATTTGTGGGATTTGGTGAAATTGCGACCTCAATGTTTTTTTCGCCTGTTCCCTCCACAACTTCATCCTCCACCGAAGCAGGGGTTCTGGTTCCTTTATAGATGTAGAGAGCACCTGCAGGAATAGACTGGTGATTTGTAGCTGCATTTTCGCCTACACAAATATCATCTATCCCATCTCCGTTAATATCTCCAACCCTCCCGGCAAAATTTATATCCCTCAAAAAAACATTGGAAACATAAAGTTTTGCTATAAGTCCTGTTATTGTACTGCCTCCAAGGTATAATGCATAACTGTCATAAGGTAAGTATTTTAACAGGTCGCCATAACCATCTCCATTTATGTCCCCGGGGGAGACTCCTCCTCCTGAAAGGCCGCCGGCACTGATCTTTACCTCAGGTGTAATATTCGGGGTTTGATCCAAATGACAACGCATATGGCATATCTCCACCTGCCGTTCCTCTGAAAACTATTAATTCTCCATTTCCATTTCCATTCATATCATTTACCATAAAGATATTTTGTGGTTGGAATGTGGTATCTGATGAGAATTGGTAGTAATCAGTAAATAGAAAATCATTGTTCCCAAAGTAAAAGCGGCGGAGGTCATTCGACGGATTGGTTCTTTGAAGGAAAGGAGAAAAGTCTGTTTTACCATCACCATCAACATCAGCGAACGATAAATAATTGTACCGGAATTGATAATTTGAATAAGCCGAATCAGGTATCAATACATGGTACTCAAACGGTTGAAGGCCGGGAAGGAAATTATAAAAAGAACTTCCCGTAGTTGAGAATGTTACCCATTCTTCCCATCCATCACCGTCAAAATCGATCGGCCAATCCTCCCGTAAAGATAAGGTTTGGAATTTTCAGGATGTAAAATCTCATAATCAGGAACGGTATCCAGGTTTGGACCTCCAAGATACACTAAAAAACTGATCGGGTAGGTTAGATTGGTTCCATTCCTGCTGATCACATCCCTGTAACCATCCCTGTTTAAGTCACAGGCTGTGATGTTAAGAGGATTGATTGTACGAAAATAAAATACAGGTGTGTCAGGCACGGGATTACCACCGTAATAAAACCATGCTTTGCCTTCCGATCCGGGTGCAGTTGTGTCCATCATGGTGATCATAAAATCATCACACCCATCACCATTTTGTCCCCCATAGATAACTGATTCCTTCCAGTACAGACCGGAAGTTCTGAAAATCAGTGTATCAAAGTATTGGGCGGTTACTTCTGCTGAACACATAATAACCAAAAGAAGCAAAAAGCCAAATCGAAGCATAAAATGTTTTAAATCGAACATAGAATTTCCTCACAGGAAGTTTGTGTTGATGGATCAAAAAATAGATTTTTATCAAGAAGAGTTACATAAAGGCACAAAAAGATTGGGGATCCCAAATTTTTGTTATTTGGAACATGAAGTGATGACAGGAAAGAGACCCAAAATAAAATTGAGGATTTTTTCCTGATTGGATATAAAAATACTTCCGAAGTATTAATGTATTGATGATATACAAAAATGTGGAACAATCGGCCCATGATATAGTTTACTCCCAAAGAAATTCAAAGCTATTGAATGAAAGTTAAAATTCAAAGTTCACTGAAACTTTATTAAAATATCTGAATAAAAAAGGGTAAAAAACAATGCACTTTTTCTTCAACAGCGGGAGATACCTCATAAAGTTGGTCATCCATTTTTATTTTCGGAAGTTTTCAGAAATGCGTGTTGTTGTTGGCGTGTATAAATCATCCAAACATATTTATTACCACATTTTTTAAAAGAGTAGAAGACCAAGTCCACCCAAACTTAAAATTAGTTTTGGATATAATAATAAAATAATGTAATTTTTGGGTGTATGTCGTTGAAATAATTTTTTTTAACCGAAAAATGAATTTGTTCCCTGCTTTTAGGGTTATGTTAACTGAATCACATGGCGCCGTTATTTAGTTAAACATCGGGAACACAACCTGAAACCTCGAAGTTAAAGAATCAGAAACAATAATTTTTAACAAACAACAAATCACAAATCATCAACAAAAGGTACCACAATGAAGCTATCAAACAAATTTTTTGCTTTTGTACTTGCATCTCTATTCATAGTTAACTTTGCCGGATTTTCTCAGAAAGACCCGGTAGTTATCAAAACCCCATCCAAGGCAGCCGCTACGGTAATTAATGTAAATACCATCGACTTCAAGGCAGAATTTGGATCATCAAACAGTGCACTTTCTAAATTAGGTGAACTGATTAGTGATGCAAGAAGAGACGGCGATGTAAAAGCCCTCGTTTCTGCTGCAATGATTCTTTTTATGGAAGAAGGATTAACAGGTAAAAAAGCCGCTATTACCGGAAAACAACTTCTCGACGAAGCCACCACCAAAGCCAAAAATCAGAACAATGCTGAAGCTCTACTTGCTTGTTCCGATGTTTGGGGTTCAAAATCGATGGGAAATGATTCCAAAATGTCCGCTGAACTTGCTAAATTATCCGCTCAGGCAAAAGCTGACAAGAGCAAAGGCCTTAGAGGACCGGGAGCAAAAGAATGCTCACTTCAGATAGAGAATTTCTCAACCTACAAAATTCATGTTTATGTTGACGATGTATTCATGGGATCAGTAGAACCCGGATACTTCATTAAATTCCTTGAAGTAGGCTCAGGAACAACAAAACTCTATGCTGAAACAGATATGTTCAAAGATCCTAACTCAGGTGAAGATACATACTTCTACTGGAATGGTGAGATCAATCTGAAAGCTTACAAAGATGAGCTTCCAGACTTCACATGGCAGTTACAGTAAAATTTAATCTTCTTTGAAGATAAGAGGCTGTCCTGAAAAGGGCAGCCTCTTTTTGTTTAATAATGTTCTTCTTGTTTATGGGCAAATATTCCTATTTTTGTGATTAAGTCTTAACTAATTTTGCCGAAAACGAGTTTGTATAATAGATGAGAGCACCTGAAAAACGGTTTGCAATAATTCTTTTCCTTGCCATACTTCTGCCTTCGATAATCTTTTCTGTTTACGAATTCACCAAGTTGAATCAGAATGAAGAGCAGATTTTGCAGATTTACAACAGTCAGCTTGAAGCAGTGCTTTTCTCTATAAATCAATATTCTGAAGATGTACTCACCAGTTGGGCTGTAAAGCTCAGAAACGCACTCTCAGCGGGCAAAACAGACGAAGTGGGGTTTACACTAAATGATTTTATGAAGGACAAACCACCGGTAAAATATATAAGTATCATCTCCGGCACTTCCAATTATATCTATCCACCCTCCAGCAGCGATTCACTATATCAATTGCTCGATTCGGTTATCCAATTAAGAAGACCAAAACTCGACAGATTAAAAATTTTCCTTAAACAAGGTTATTCAAAATTAGAGCCTTTTTACATCCCGCTTGATACACCACTTGTTTCACTCTATTTTGTGCCTGACACACTTAACGGCAGCAATTTGCTTTATGGAATTTTGCTTCAACCGGAAAACTTTGTACGCGACATTCTTAAAAATAAAGTGCAACAGGTTGCGGGTACTGACTTTACAATTCCTGTGATAAATGGAGTGAGAGATTCGATTATTGCCGGACCCGATTCTCTGCTAGCCTCTCAGTTTACAATCAGAAAAGAACTTTGGTTTCTGCCCGGATATTATATCGGTATCAGTCCCAAAGGGAAAACAATTGATGAGCTGGTTTATGAAAGAGCCTGGCGGAGTTACGCCCTGATTTTTGTTTTGAATCTGGTTATCATGGTGGGAGTTTGGGTAGTCTTCAAAAATATCAAAAAAGCACTTGAACTCGTAAGACTTAAAAGTGATTTTGTGTCAAATGTTTCACATGAACTAAGGACTCCGCTGGCACTAATCAGCATGTTTTCCGAAACTCTTGAACTTGGAAGAGTGAGAAATGACTCAAAAAGGCAGGAATATTACAAGATTATCAGTCAGGAAGCTCAGCGGCTTTCGAAAATTGTTAACCGGTTATTAAACTTTTCACAAACTGAAGCCGGAAAAAGGACTTACCATTTTGACCATGTGGATGTAAATGATGTTTGCAGGAAAGTTAATGAAACTTACAAATTCCATCTTGAACATAATGGATTTTCTTTTAAATATGTTGAGGGAAAAGATGTTCCCGTAATCGCTGCTGATTACGAAGCACTTTCTGAAGCAGTGATTAATCTTATTGATAATGCTTCCAAATACAGTAAAGACAGAAAATTTATAGAACTTCATACCGGACATTCAGAGGCTTCTGTTTTTATCGAAGTTAGAGATCAGGGAATTGGTATAAAAGAGAAAAACCAAAAAAAGATATTTGATAAATTTTATCGTGAGACAACAGGATCAGTTCACAACACAAAGGGAGCCGGTCTTGGATTAAGTCTTGTAAAACATATAATGGAAAACCACAAAGGAAAGATTGAACTTTTTAGTACCTACGGCAGGGGAAGCATGTTTCGTTTGGTTTTTCCATTAAAAACAAACATTAAATTGCAACAATTAATAAAAAATGGTGTTAGTGATGATAAAGATATTGATAGTTGAAGATGAACCCAACATGAGAATGGGTTTAAGAGACAACCTTGAATTTGAAGGATATGAGGTGGATCTCGCCTCAGACGGGGAAGAGGGAGTTGAAAAAGCAACAACTGAGAAGTATAATTTGATTCTGCTTGATGTGATGCTTCCAAAAGTTTCCGGATTTGAGATATGTAAACAAGTACGCGGAAAGGGATAAAAACACCAATTATTCTAATCACAGCCAAAGGTGAAGAGATCGACAAGGTTCTTGGATTGGAACTTGGTGCCGACGATTATGTTACGAAACCTTTTAGTCTCAGAGAACTATTGGCACGAATCAAGGCTGTTTTAAGAAGAGGCACTAATGAAGTTGAACAGGATGAAGAAGCAACAATTGGTTTATTGCATGTAAATTTTAAGACTTATTCCGCTTTTGTAGATGGTAATCCGGTTCAGATGTCACACAAAGAGTATGAAATACTCAAATATCTCTGGCAGAATAAAAACAGTACTGTAAGCAGGGATAATCTGCTGAATGATATTTGGGGTTATGATGAAAACCCGACCACCAGAACAGTGGACAACTTCATACTTAAATTGAGACAAAAGATAGAACTCGACTCGAATCACCCAAAAATTATTCTTACGGTTCACGGTATCGGATATAAACTGATCACAAGCTAATCGATATAAAATATTTTTTCGAGGCTTTTTATTTTGTGCAGTGCTGAAAATAAAAAATCCTGAATCGACTGATATTCCATCAAGTCTCTTATGACAAAATACTCCGCAAAAACGAGGATATCTTCGTGCAGCTCCATTATTCTGCGGTTAATCGGTTCCCACTCGGTTTGGAACAAATAACCTTCTCTTGCCCAGGCTTCCTGTTTCAGGAGATTTTTCATTCGAGCATCCATGCTCAATGAACCGATGCCATGCCCGTTATCTGACAAATCGAAAGATTTAATTTCGTAAAAGCGGAAATTATCCACTTTTTTCGATAGTTGTGCAATATCTTTGAGATACAAATCTTTGTAACAAACCCATCTGATTACTTCGAGGTCTTTTGTTTCAGCGGGTAATCCTTTTTAAAACTTCGAGTGTTCTTCCGGCATATTTCGACAAAAGTTGATGTTCACTTGTCATCAAAGTTTCAAGAGCATATAAGATTGTGCCATTGTTAATACCGACACCCCGCTCATCCAAAAATTCGATAACATATTTAATTATCAGATCGTAGTGATTTGTGAGAATTGCTATACCTTCCCTGAGTTCTTCGGGGATAAATTTGTGAATGAACTCATCGTAGCGATCAAATCCATAGTGGACTCCAAATTCATCAACTGCTTTATAGAGCATATCTTCGATAAGATCGTGACCCACGGCTATAGCAGAGTAAAGTTTGGGCCCCGGATCATTTATATTGATTATCGAGGAGATTGCTCCAACGCGGTTAAGATGTGCTGCAGAGGGAAGTCCACACTTCCTGAACATCTTATAGCTTCTGAACATCTCGAATACCAGCTGGGCAAAATCCGCATACTCTCCATAAAACTCTTTTACAATCAGTTCATCGGGTTTCGCCTGGTTAACAGCGCACTGTGAAGTGCCTGAAAAGATGGCATTTTTTCCGCCTTCGAACGGGCATCAGAGATTTCAGTTGGTGCTGTGTCTATATGTTGCCTTACTTTTTTATCGGGCAAAGAATTATTGGCGAAAAAGAGTTCAAGGTCATCTTTTACTATTTTTACCAGATCGGGAGGGAAGAGATCAGACAAAAGATTTTCAGACGGAGTATGACCGTGTTTTATCTCGTCAAAAATTGTTTTAGCGGATTGATATCGATGGTCGGAAATTGATTGGGCAATTTCTCTTGAGTATCTCATAAATAATATCTTTTAATTCGAAGAGCAATTAATGAAAAACTGACCAAAAAAAAAGCCCTGACAATTCAGGGCTTAAAAAAAACTAAAAAAACGGGTTTTAGTTAAACTTTAACAATTTATCGTTTTTTTGGCGCAACTGGAGAGATATGTTGGATTTATCCTCGAGGGAAAATTTTCTTTTCAATATCTTCCTGGTCTTCCATTACTATACCGGAAGACGACTGTTCAACTGAATGATCCACACGGGATCTGCCCATTCTTTGATACATGACTACCGTAACCATAACAATTAGACCCAGTATGACGATAACCAGGAATAAGAGCATTATTTGTGTTGACAATTGATCCATTACTTCCTCAAACTCAATGACGCATGAAGCGATTTGATTAATAAACTAAAAAATCTGCTGAAACTGTGGGTGTTTCCATCAGTAGATTCTTTGGTATGACTAAAAATTTATGATTTGCAAACTAATATAATCAATATTAGCTAATAAGTCAAGGGTAGAAGAAATATTAAATTATTTGAAAACAAGAAGTTATCTAAAACAAAATCAAACGGAGTAAACCTTCCTTAAAGCTGAAGAGGTTGGTTCCGCCCAGAGTGGTTGCCTTGTTATTTTCAACAAAACGAAGGAAATCGAATGCCCCCGAAGAACATTCAAATTCATCATCAGGGGTGATAAAAGCCCACTCTCCTCCTCCAAAAAAGTAGAGTATTCCAAGGTTATTACCCGATTCAACATCAATCAGATAGAGTGACCTGTCGTTTGAGGATGCAAGTAGCAAACGGGAATCACCCGAGAAGCTTATCGCATCAACCGGGCTGAAGCCGATATTGGCGGTCATTGAATTGAGTGGGGAAGACAATTCAGATAAAATAATATAATTATCGTGACCTGCAAAAGCCAGATATCTTGATGATGGCGATAGTGCTGTTATTGAAATAACGCTCTGTTTTTCTTTAATCTCTTTTACTACACTAAAACCATTTAGATCAAATACTTTAGTGAGCCCTGTTTCTGAAATTACAATAAGTTCCTTGTCATTTTGAGAGAACTTGATTTTTTTAACTGATTGGTCAAACGCCTTAAATTTTGTTGCACCCGAGGAGGCTTTTAGATCCCAAAGATAAACATATCCATCGGCGCCTGCTGCGGCAAGCGTTTTACCATCATTACTTTGTGTAATTTCGAACAGAGAGACAGATGCTCCGGTTAAAGTTTTAACAACTTCTCTTGAATTGAGATTCCAGATTTTCAGATCGTGGTTTTCTGATTTTGCAGCGAGGAAGTTTTCATCCTTCAAAAATCTGATTGTATTAATAAAAGTGCCGGTTTGGTCATTTATTACTCCATATTCAATTGCATCGTCAGTAGAGAATATTCTTATATTCTCATCAAAACTTTCGAACGCAAAATATTTCCCTGAAGGGGAAACATCCATCCCTAGAAAACCTCCGTCCCACATTTGCAGAAACTTGTAGGGATTCGAATCGGAATTTGAGAATATATGGACAGAGTTCTCGTTTGATACCATACAGAGCGCTGAGTTGTCATCGCTGAAGTGGATACCTGTAATTTTTTCTTCGATTGCTTTGTGTTCTAATATTGGTTCGGTAGAAAGCAGTTCAAATTTTTTGATTGAACGGTCAAAATAGGCAGCAATAAGATTTTGATCATTTGGCGAAATCGCGAGTGCAGTGATGTCACCTTTGGGTTTATGAGAGAAAACTTCTGACTTTTCAATTAAATTGAATCCGGCAATTTTTATGTCGCTGAGGAAATATATCAGGTATTTTGAATCGTTGGAGAAAGTGATCTGGGGTGGCACATGATAACCACTTTTGGTACTAAAGATAATAGAATTTGTCTCGAGATTCCAGACATTGATTACAGAGTTCCCGGTGATTCCTGCGAGGTAAGTACCATTTGGCGAAAAAATCAATTTAGTATAGTTGTTTCTTGAGCTCTGAGAAAGTTTTGAACCACGTTCAAGATTGTCTGCATTTACGAGAAAAATCTCTCCATTTTTATCAGCCACAGCAAATCGTTCAGTGGTTTTTTCGAAATCTATCGCCTGAAATTCAGGGAAGGAAAGGTTGCCTAATGGAACTGGGGCGCTGTCTTCGAGATAATCGAGAGAAATAAGGTCGGAATTGCTATTTACAAATAACAGTGTGTTATCAGACCGGGTAAGAAATATATTTGTTTTTGCCCCACCCGGAATATCACCCGAGGTGACAACTTCCCCGCTGAGGTAGTTCCATACCGAAAAAGAGTTATCTTCCGATTTACTGATGAGGTAACTTTCGCGGCTTGTCAGGAGGAAAGAAGTAACAGGGGCTGTGTGTCCCCCCAGAATATTTAACTGGTCAAGAGTTTGTGAATCCCAGACAATTATTGTATTGTCTTCGGATGAGGTAAAAATGAAATCTCCATTGTTGGATGCAGTTAATTGAGTTATCGTGCCGGCATGTCCAAGTTGAGGGAGAATATAGCCTTTTTGCGCTAAAATGGCAAAATTTGAAGATATTATTATAAAAACGGCTAAGAGAAATTTGACCATAAAAAATCTGTTGAAAAAAAATAAATATAACGATGAAATATAATCCAATATAACATCTGAATAGCTCATTACTCTTGATTTGAATCACTCAATCAACAAAAAAGTATTTATGAAAGAATAAAAAAATATGTATCAGTCGGTCGTAATATCCAAAAATATCGTTATTTTTGACAGATAATTTTTTTTATTATTTGAATGGCAGGTTAACAACTCTACCATAAGTGAGTGGACTCAATGAACATCTTTCTGGTCATTGGTATCATGGTCATTTCTACTTTTGTGATTTCCTTCGCAGTAGCAGGAATGATAAGACTGATTTCCATTAGCATAAATTTTTTACGAATTCAAAAGACAAAAACGACTGATCAACATGAATCTCTAACCGAGGTTCAGAATGAAGCTGCGGGGCAGGATCAACAACTTGAAACTGTTGCAGCGATTGGACTGGCAATCAAACTATATCTTGAAGATATACACGATTACGAAAGAACGATAATGACAATTCAGAAGGTGGTAAGACCGTATTCACCCTGGAGTTCAAAAATTTACGGTCTTAGACAAAATCCGAAGGGGAGATAATCGATGGATGCTTCCATATTAGAAAAGCTTTTTCCCGGAATTGTTACACTTTTCACAGGTGATTTAACCATCTCATTAGGGCGAATAGGCTTGATGGGATTGGGCGTTTTGCTTGTTTACCTTGGCAAAAAAGGGATTCTCGAACCGCTTCTTATGATTCCAATGGGAATTGGAATGGCAGCCGTTAATGCGGGTGTTTTGGTTATTGGCGGTAAAAATACAAACCTGTTTCTTGATCCGATGATATCTGATCCTGATGCATTGATAAACATCTTACAAATAGATTTTTTACAGCCAATCTACACCCTGACTTTTAGTAACGGATTAATTGCCTGTTTTGTTTTCATGGGGATCGGGGTTCTTTTGGATGTAGGGTTCCTCCTTGCACGACCCTTTTTGAGCATGTTTCTGGCAGTTTGTGCAGAACTTGGAACATTCTTGACGATACCAATCGCCATGTCGATGGGTCTGGATATCAACGATGCGGCATCAATTGCAATGGTAGGGGGAGCAGACGGGCCAATGGTTTTGTTTACATCGCTCAAATTGTCACCAAAATTGTTTGTCGCAATCACCGTAGTTGCCTACTTATATCTTGGTTTGACATATGGTGGATATCCATGGTTGATCAAATTGCTTGTTCCAAAGCGATTAAGAGCCATTAAAATGCCTCCAAAGAAAAATATCAGGCAGATTTCATCATCAGAGAAACTCTATTTTGCTGTTATTGCCTGTATTGTCCTCTGTTTGTTGTTCCCTGTGGCAGCACCACTGTTTTTATCATTGTTTGTTGGTGTGGCAGTAAGAGAAGCGGGACTAAAACACATAGTTGATTTTATAGCGGGTCCATTGTTATATGGCTCAACCTTTTTGTTGGGGCTGTTGCTCGGGGTTTTATGCGACGCATCCTTGATTCTCGACCCTCAAATTCTTTTGTTACTTGTTTTGGGCATAGTTTCATTGCTCCTCTCAGGTATCGGTGGATTAATGGGTGGATACATAATGTATTTTGTTACAGGCGGGAAATTTAATCCCGTTATCGGGATTGCCGGTGTAAGTTGCGTGCCGACTACTGCAAAAGTAGCGCAAAAATCAGTGACCGAAGCGAACCCCCAATCAATCATTTTACCTGAAGCCATTGGGGCAAATATCAGCGGTGTTATTACAACAGCCATTATTGCAGGCTTATACATAACACTTATCCCGATTTTGTTCCCGTAATGAGTTTCTTAAAATAGTAAAAAAAATGAAGAATAAAAACTGTATTAATCAATAATTGTTTTTTTCGTTAACTTAAAATTTCTTAATTTTATATCCTAATGAATAAAACATTTTTGTTTGAAACATATTTCTGAACCAACAAGTATAATTAACTAGTAATAGGAGTTAACTGTGAGTAAACAATCACCTCTAAAAGCATTCTTTTCAGGATTCGCAGCTGTAGCAATTCCAGTGCTTTTTGTAATTGCAGTCTTGATCTTTCTTTTTATAATGGGAGATCCCGAAAATTTCCAGGGTAATGATCCCTCGAAAGATCCAAAAGTTGGAAACTATCTCGGAATGGTTTATAAGGGCGGATTTATCGTACCGATTCTTATGACAATGTTCCTTTCTGTATGGACATTTGCTGTAGAGAGATTCATCGTAATCAGAAAAGCAAAAGGAAAAGGAAATATTTCCAATTTCATTGCAAAAGTTTACACACTGCTCTCAGGGAAAGAATCTGATCTTGACCAGGCAATTGAAGAATGTGATAAACAAAGAGGCTCAGTAGCCAATGTTGTTAAAGCCGGTCTTTTGAAATACAAAGAAATGCTTGGGGACAAAGATCTTAGCAAAGATCAAAAAGTTGTTGCAATTAAACAAGAACTTGAAGAAGCAACTTCACTTGAGTTACCTGTTTTAGAGCAGAACCTTGTTATTCTTTCAACACTTGCAAACCTTTCGACCCTCGTTGGTCTTTTGGGAACAGTATTGGGTATGATTAGAGCTTTTGCTGCTCTTGCAAACGCTGGTGCACCTGATGCTTCAGCTCTTGCAACAGGTATCTCAGAGGCGCTTATTAATACAGCTTTTGGTATCGGTTCATCAGCTTTCGCTATCGTGTTCTATAACTATTTCACGACAAAGATCGACAAAATGACTTATAGCATAGATGAAGCCGGTGTTGCGATAACACAGCAGTTCATTGCAAAACAGAAGTAAGATGTGAGTTAAGAAATGCCAAAGGTAAAAATACCCCGTAAGAGCACCCTCGTGGACATGACAGCGATGTGCGATGTCTCGTTCTTGCTGCTTACTTTCTTTATTCTTACGACCCAGTTTAAGCCGGATGAGGCTGTAACTGTTCAAACTCCGGGATCGATCTCAAAATCGAAACTCCCTGATGTTGATGTGTTTACAGTTATCGTTGACTCAGCCGGTAGAGCATACTTCGGTATCTACAATCATGAGGTTCTTAAGAAGACTGTAATGAGTGCAATGAACGATGCTTATGATATGAATTTAACTCCTGAAGAGATCAATGCATTTGGTAAGATAGGTAGTTTTGGCGCACCATTGAGCCAATTCAAAAATCTGTTAAATGCAGAGCCGACTGACAGGAAAGACCCAAAGTTTATGACGGGTATCCCGATAGATACCGCAAGTAATGAACTTGGGAAGTGGGTTACCAACAGTCTTGATGCCTGGTATATTATGCAAGGTGTTGAGACAAAGAAAGTTCCCAGCGTAGCCATTAAAGGCCATAAAAATGCCGGTTATCCTGTTATTAAGAGGATCATCGCCATTCTACAAGAAGAGAACCTTAACAAGTTCAAATTTGTAACCGAGCTTAAGGCTAAAAATTAGAAAAGGAAATTTAAATGGCTGAACTGGATACCTCGGGTAAAGGAGGACATGGTAAGGGGAAAAAGAAAGGACCGAAGAAGTCGTCCACGCGTATCGATTTAACACCGATGGTGGATCTTGCTTTTTTATTGGTTACTTTCTTTATGCTTACCACGACCTTCAGTAAGCCCCAAGTAATGGATATTGTGATGCCTGTTAAAGATAAAGAAAAACAGGAAGAAGAACAGATTAACCAAACAGAGTTAAGGCAGAGCGAGGCCATGACAATAATAATCGGTGGTAAAGATACACTGATCTATTATTTTGGACTCGATACCGCCAAAACTCAGGTTATCGGAGAATTTAAGCCTTCTAATAAAGCAGCTTATGAAACTATCAGGAAATCTATTACAGATAAACAGCTTGAATTGGAAGCAGATGACGACCCAAAGACCAAAAAAATAAATCTTTTTGTTGTTATCAAACCTACTGATAATTCGTCTTATCAAAACCTGGTTGATGTGCTGGATATGATGAATTTTACTGAAGTGAAGAAATACGCCATAGTTGATGTTGCGGAGTCTGACTTGAGTATTTACAATAACCGTAAAAAGTGAGAGTGAACAATGTCAAAAATTGATTTAACTGATATCGTTTTTGCTCTGAAGAATAAAGAGTATGGTGCTTTTGTTCTTCGCAAACTTTATGGTAAGTTCGTTACCATTGCTCTCATTATCACCGCCGTCTTTTTTAGTACTGCTATTTCGACTCCCATGATTCTTAATGCGATCGAAAAAAACACACCTAAAGAGAACCAAACGGTGACGATGGATGTCAAAGCTCAACTCCAGAACCTGAAGAAACAGAAGGAAAAAGAGAAACGGGAAACTGTCTTTAAAGAGATGGAGAAAAAAGCTCCTGAAAGAGCTTCCGTTAAATTTACTCCTCCTGTTATCAAACCGGATGATCAGGTAAAAGAAGAAGCGCCACCAACAGTTGAAGAACTGAAGGACAAGAATGTTGGAACCGTTACCCGTCAGGGTGTTGACGGAACCGGTGACATTCGTGGAGACGGCGATGTCGATTTTACTGATGGTCTCGATGATAAAAAACCCGAGGTTACCAAGGAAGATGTAAAAAAAGACACGAAAGAAGAAGTTTTTACATTTGCTGAGGAAATGCCTTCGTTCCCGGGTGGAGATGGTGCATTATATGGCTTTTTGGCACAAAATATTTCTTATCCCGAGATTGCCAAAAGAGCGGGTGTTGAAGGTCAGGTTATCGTAATGTTCACGGTTTCAAAAACCGGACAGATAGCCAGTCCAAGAGTTGTTAGAGGTATCGGTGGTGGCTGCGATGAAGAAGCTCTTCGCGTGGTTATGATGATGCCCCGCTGGAACCCGGGTAAACAAAACGGTCAACCTGTAAATGTTCAGGTAACTGTTCCTATCAGATTCCAGTTACAATAATATTCGACACTTAAAGTAAATACGATAATTAAAAAGCCCCGGTTTTCCGGGGCTTTTTTATGATGTATGCTGAAAAATTAGTAAATTTGCAGTGTCAAATTTTAATGCCTCCGTAGCTCAGTGGATAGAGCAGTGGTTTCCGGTACCACGAGCGCAGGTTCGATTCCTGCCGGGGGTACCCTTTTTTTTAGGTATTAGGTATTAAGTATCAGGTATTAACTTGATGTAAATACTTTTTCCTGCGTTGTTCGGCATTATACGGTTATGCTAATTTTTATTTCTCCGCTGTAACAGTGATGCTGAAAATTCCCGCGCCGCTGGTCTTAAATTCTTCCATCGAAGATTTATCAAGATATTTGGAAAGTAAATCATCAGGCAGATGAATTCTTTTTGATTTTCTTACCCGGATATTTTTGAATCCGGCCTCTTTAATCACACCAAGATAATCCTCTTCCTGCATTGCTCCGGCGACACAGCCTGCATACAGGGTTGCTGAGTCTTTAAGCTCTTGTCTTAGTTCACCTTGAAGCACCACATCGGAGATACAAAAATGGCCACCGGGTTTTAAGGTTCTGTGGATTTCTCCAAATGCTTTTTGTTTGTCAGGTACAAGATTTAAAACACAGTTGGAAACTATAACATCGGCAAGTCCATCTTCAAATGGCATCTCTTCAATATCTCCAAACACAAATTCAACATTTTTATAACCAAGTTTTGTTTTGTTGATTTCGACTTTTTGGATCATTGCCTCTGTGAAATCAAGTCCAATCACTCTTCCGGTTTCTCCTGCAAAAGCACGGGCTACAAAGACATCGTTACCGGCTCCCGATCCCAAATCGATCACTGTATTTCCTTCCACGATTCCAGCAAATTCGGTTGGAAGTCCACACCCAAGATTTAAGTCAGCTTCTGCAGCATAACCGGGGAGATTGGTGTAGTCATCCGAAAAAACGGTAAAATCTTTTACATCGGGCCCACAGCAACTTGTGGAAGCAGGGCCACAGCAGCTTGAAGGAGTTGCACTTTCAACTATTTGAGAATATCTTTCTTTTACACTATTCTTGATTTCATCATTTGTATTCATTTTTTTTAACCTTTCAGTTAGTTAACAGCACCCTATGCCGGTGAATAACCGGTCGAATGCCTTTTTTGTTTTTGTTAATTCTTCTTTGTTTATACAATAACAGACTTTTGGTCCGTCTATTTCACCAATAATCAAACCCGCTTTTTTCAATTCATTTAAATGTTGTGATACTGTTGACTGTGAAATCGGGAGTTGATCAACCAGACTTCCTACCATACAGGAATTCATTTCATTAAGTATCCTTAATATTCTGATTCGCGCCGGGTGGGAGAGTGCTTTTGCTATCTCCGCCAACCTTAAATCCTGATCCGGGAATTCTTCTTTTTTTGAGTATGCCATATAATTCCTAAATTGTATATCGTAAATATACGATATAAGGAAATATCAAACAAGAGAAAAATGAAACTAATCTAAAATTATTTTTTTAAAGTTGATGTGTTTGGTGTGAAAGGATAAAATCAGACAAAAAAAAGGCGACTTGAGTGCCGCCTTTTTCAAATAATAATCAAGTTGTCGAAATTAATCGGAACTGCTAATTGTTGTAGATGACTTCGGCACCCTTGCAATAATTTTGTCAGCAAGACGGGAGAAAGGCAGACTCTGGATATAAACCGTGCCTGTGCCTTTAACAGTGGCAAGGAACAATCCTTCACCGCCAAAGAACATTGTTTTCATGTTACCGGCTCTTTCGATGTCATAATCGAGACCATCAGTAAAAGCGACAAGACATCCGGTGTCGATTCGGAGTGTATCATTTACCAACTCTTTTTTGATGATGCTACCACCACAATTGATAAACGCTTGCCCATCACCTTCAAGCTTTTGCAGAATAAAACCCTCGCCGCCGAAGAAACCGGCACCAAGTTTTTTTGTAAATGCGATGCTTATTTTTGTACCAAGAGCCGCAGCCAAAAATGCATCACTCTGGCAGAAAATTTTTCCACCATACTGATCCAAATCAATTGGAATTATCTTACCGGGAACTGCTGATGCAAAAGCCAGTCTTTTTTTACCACTTCCATGATTGGTGAAGTGTGTCATAAAAACGGATTCACCTGCGAGTGCTCTTTTACCGGCAGAGACAAGTTTTCCAAAAAAACCGGAGTTGGTATCACTTCCGTCACCCATTTTGGTTTCAAATTCGATACCACTTTCGAGGTAACACATGGCGCCGGCTTCGGCTATTACAGTTTCACCCGGATCAAGTTCAACTTCAACCATTTGAAGGTCGTCGCCTATAATTTTATAATCAATTTCATGAGATTTCATATGAACTCCATTTTGGTTAAAATAAATTATTTAAGTTTTTCTTTAAATACTTTTTCAAATTTTTCGAGTTTTGGTCTTATTACAAATGAACAATAAGGTTGGTTCCCGTTTTCATCAAAATAATTTTGATGATAATCTTCGGCTATATAAAGCTCGGTGTAGGGGGAAATTTCAGTAATAACGGGATCATTAAAAATTCCGGAACTATCAAGTTCTTTTTTGTAGAACTCTGCAAGTTTTTTTTGTTCTTCGTTATGATAGAAGACCACCGACCGGTATTGCGTACCAACATCATTACCCTGGCGGTTGAGAGTTGTAGGGTCATGGGTCTTCCAAAATACTTCAAGCAGTTCTTTATACGATATTACCGACGGATCAAAATATATCTGACAAACTTCAGCGTGTCCTGTGTTTCCTTCGCACACCTGTTTGTAAGTTGGTTTAACAACCGAACCACCGGCGTAGCCTGAGATTACCTTCTCAACGCCTTTAAGACGCTGAAAAACGGCTTCAACACACCAGAAGCAACCGGCTCCAAAAGTGGCAGTATCGAGTTTTGAAAAATCGACGCTCATCTTGTCTCCAAATTTATTTATTGTTTCATTTTCCTCATTTTTTGCACAACCGCTGAAGTGTAAAAAATAAGGAGTAGTAGCAGAAGTTTTTTAATTACCATTTTGTTGCGCAAAAGCCTCTGTATCTGATAATATTTTATTAAAAGAATGTTCGATGATATCCAGCGACCTCAAGAGTTTTGAATCAAACAAATAGTCAGATCTTAGATTCGCTATGACTCTCAGGACATCATTTTCAGAGGCTGCGCTTCTGACAATGCCCGTCAATTCAAAAATAGTTGCAAATTTTGTCTCTTTGAGGATGGTATTCTGGGCAATATCCAGTTCGACATAAGCCTGTTGAATATCTTCAAGTTGTTTTTTAAGTTTTTCGCGGAGCAGTGCATTTTCAAGGACAATTCCCACGGCAGATGCAAGAGCACCGAGATAAGATTCATCTTCGGCATCAAAACTGCCCGACTTCTTATTCAGGAGTTGGATCACCCCGATAACTTCACCGTTGATGTTTTTGAGAGGAAAACCAAGAATGTTTTTTGTGGTGAACCCTGATTTAAGATCAAACTCTTTGTTGAAGGTTGGATGTTCATAAGGATTACTTATGATTAGCGATTGTCCACTCTGAAAAATCTCTCCCGCAACTCCCTGATTGGAAGGGAATCGGATTTCGGAAGCTTTTAAGCCAATACCGGTTCGTGACCAAAGCTCTTTTCGATTTTTATCATGGATAAAAAGAGTTGCCCTCTCAGCCTGAAGCACCTCGGCAGCCATTTTGATAATATGTGACAGAAGTTCATCGAGATCGGTGATTGAAGTGAGCGAGCGTGAAATTTCCAACAGGACAGTTAATCGTCTGTTTGAGAGTACCATGTCGTCAACCACTTTTGGTGCCGGTGCCTGAACTTCAGGCTGGGTTTCCTGAATCAGGTATAATGCAGCTTGTGCCTCAAGTTTCTGCACTGTCAGTGGATTTTGAATGAAACCCTGATTTTATTCCCAAACACTATCTCTCTTGTATCATAGAAATATGAGGAAACAACGATGATGGGGATATTTTCACAAATTGTATGAAGTGAATCGATGAATTCTATCTCTGTCATCGACGGGTGAGAAATCTCAACTATGATCAGATCATATTTTTTTGTGGGTAACTCATTAATATTTTGAGGATTTTTTGCAAGATGCAATAGATCATGGTTGCCATTCCGGGCAAACTCGTGATAGATTTCGATGGAACCTGGATTATCTAAAAAAAGGGCAATTGACTTATATTGACTCATCGTGGTAGCTTAAGATTAAAAATAGATTTTTACAACTTTTAATATAGCATAAAATTTACTTTTCCGATGATTCATATAGAAAATTCCACCATGAAGAGTCTTTTTTAAGGTATTTATCAAAGTAAGCCAAGATTGTTTTTGACCAGTGTTTTCTTTTATCGTAGTCAAGAATGTGGTGGTTCTGTTTATCTATTTCAATAAGTTCCACATCTCTTCCGAGGATTTTTAATGCAGTGTAAAACTGAAGTGACTCTCCCGGAGGAACATTGGTGTCATCGTTGCCATGTAACAGCAGTATTGGCGTATTAACCTTGTCTGCTGAAAAGAGGGGACTTTTATCAACATATATATCTTTTCTGTTCCATGGGTAACTGTTGGCTGTTGCAACCGCCGAATAAACGGGACCCCAGAATCCTTCACCCCAGTAGCTTGAAAGTGAACTTATCCCTGCGTGTGAGATAGCTGCCGCAAAGATATCGGTTTTAGTTACAAGTGACATGGTCATAAATCCACCGTATGAGGCACCAATGCAGCCAAGTCTCTTGGGGTCAACTGATGGATATTTATCCAGCATTTTCTTTGTTCCCTGGATAATCTCCTGAGCAACATCACCCCCCCAGTCATTTACATGGAATGCGGCAAATTTTTGTCCATATCCAATTGCGCCCGAAGGTTGAAGAACAAGTACTATGTAACCATTTGCAGTCCAGATATTTTTTGGATATCGTCCTTCAAATGTATTGGAGACGGGGGTTGTTCCACCATAATAATTGACAATACATGGATAATTTTTGGTCGGATCATAGTCAGGCGGAAAAAACAGGGCACATTCTATATTTCTCCCTTTATCGGAAACAAATGAAAATTCCTCATATTTCCCCGGTTTTATGTTTTTGTATGTTTCGGCATTTGGATCATAAAGCAGGGATGATGTTTTCTTCTTTAAATCATACAGATATACTCTGTCGGGTCTGTCAGGGTCTGAACCACTAAGAAGTGCATAACCAAAATCATCATCAAAGCTGAGATTTTCCACTGATTTAACGGGCATATCAATTTTAGCGAACCCCCCTGAATTTGATCTCGAATAAACATTTTTGTAACTTTTGTCAGTTGTCAGAAGGAAAATTCCCTCGTTATTTACATCGGGATAATAATCAGAAATTGCAGGGTCAAATTCTTTTGTCAGGCAGGAAACAGTTCCGGAAGAAATTTCGTATTTGTAGAGCAGGCTGTTGTAGTCATTTGGAATAAGGTCAGGTTCAGTAGTGACACCAAGATTCCCAAACAATGCCGGTCCTCCGGTCAAATAGATCGATTTCCCGTCTTTTGAAAAAGTTGCGTTTCCGCCGTAAAAAACACGGAAGAGTGAATCAAGTTTTTCAGTGGAAAAATTGTAAATAAAATAGTCTGAATATGAGAAGGGCCTTGTTTTAAGATCATAATCCGACCGGGAGAGGAGCAGCCGGTTGTTATCGTCAGAGAGGTCTTCAACCTGAAGATTGTCATCAAAATTGATGAGCACCGATGAGGTACCTGAAGTTAAATCCATCATAAAAGTTTTGTAAGTATTACGCCACCCGTCCCATCTGTCTTGCAATCCTTTATGGCGTTTGGCACCATTTTCAAATTCACTCACTTCTTTATAAATGGAGTAAATCAGTTTTTTGCCATCTGTACTGAAGAAAAATGATGCAAAGTTTTCGACACCATCCAAAATTGTTGTTACTTCACCCTTTTTAATTGATGATGAATGAATCGAAGTCGTTTTGGTGCCGGAAGTCGTATAAGCATAAATATCATCTTTTACCCATTTAAATCCCTGCACATTAAGAGTTCTGATCTGTTTCGCTGTGGAGTTTTCAAAGATCAGGATGGCTCTTTCGTTTGTTGCTTTTGATTTGATTCTTTTGCTCACTGTTACAGCCGAATATTCACCTGAAGGTGAGATGGAAATTCCCTGAATTTTGGGGTCATCAAGAAGTCTTTCAAAAGAAGTATAACTGACATCATCGGTTGAGACAAAAAGTTCTGACTTTAAATCGGCTGATCTGCTGAGAGTTACCTTCAATTCTCTTTCACCATCTGCTTTTGCCAGGCTAAGCACTTTTATTACAACCAAAGTTTTTCCCGTTTCAAGATTAAGTGGCACTGTTACAGTTTTGGTGATGTTGGTATCATTATCGGGGGCATCGATATTCGACTTTTTCCCCTCATTGCCCACAAAAACCCTGTAAGGCATTCTTGAAGAAACCTTAAGGTCGGTTTTTGTGAAACCCTTGCTTTCGACATAAAAAGCTGCGTAATAAAAATTGTTGGAACTTTTACTGACATTCTCGAGGAAAGATGCCGACAGGATGTCCCATTTATCCCGGTCACTCAAAAGTGAGATGATCGGATTGATATTGTCTCCATCTGAGAAGAGAATCTGTGCATCCGGTTTCTCATTTGAACCCGTTACCGGAGTTAAAACTTTTATCGGTCCATAGACCAAAAAATTGTTGACTTTGATGTCGGTTGATTGTGAAACACAGAGAGTGGTTAAAACAATCACTAAAAGAAGACTTCTCTTGAGCATGGTGCCTGCATTTTTGATTATCGAAAGGGAGAGTGTAAAAATACAAAAAAAGATTAATATTTTAAAAATTTCTGGAAAAAGGATTTCCATCAACTAAAATGTTTTAGGAACGGTTTATTCGCCTAAATATTTTTTTCGATATTCTTATATTAATAGTTGCCTTTAAAATAATTAAGATTTGTGATACCGTCGAAATTTAAAGGTTAAGCGGTATCTTTTTGGTGTTGGTGGATCAAATTGTTCTCACAAGCGGTCAGATATTTTGAAATGTTAATGGCGCTCGTTTATGTAGCTGCCGGTTTTGTCGTCCTTTTTGGCGATATTTCACTCTTTGAAAATTTGAGTGGGTATGAGTTATATCTGATTTCGGGCGGATTGATCGCCTATGGAACATACAGAGTTTACCGGTCGTATAAATTATTAAAAGAGAGTCGTGAGGAAAACGGCGATGATGAAGAATAAAATATTATTGATAGCAGTGTTATTTGGTCTTGTTTTTGCATCATGTGAAAACAAAGTTGCAACAGGAAATGTTGATGAACCAACAATGGGTAAAAAAAGAATAGCAGTTGATGAAACATTTAAACCTGTCTTTGAAGAACTCGAGAAACAATTCGAGTCACTTTATCCCGATGCACACCTTGATATTATTTTTGCCCCTGAAACCAAAGTTGTAGAACTATTACTTCAGGATTCTGTACAGGCAATATTTATAGCGAGAGAACTTTCTGAAAAGGAAAAAGCGGTAATTGCTAAAAAAGAAATTAATCCAAGAAATACCAGAATTGCCTACGATGGCGTAGCCATTCTGGTGAACAAGGAAAACAAACTTAAGGACCTCAGCCAGGAATCGTTGAAATCGATGTTCCTGGGTAAAAGCGAATCTTTTGATCAACTTGCCGGGGATGCCAAATCAAAAGTTTTCACTTGTTTTTGAAAATCCACAAGCAGGAACAATCAACTATTTTGCGAACAGATATGGTAACCAGGTTTTAACAGCAAAAAATGTTTTTGATGCTAAATCACCAAAAGAATTGATAGATTATGTTTCTCAAAATAGTGATGCGATAGGGTTTTTAAGTTCAATTTATGTTTATGACGATGTTGATACAACCAACACAACTTTTATAAAGGATGTAAAAATACTTGAACTTCAAGTGGCGGATTCAATTGAATCTGAAGAGAAATCTGTGGGACCATACCAATATTATGTCGCAATGAGATATGATCCAAGTGTAAGCGACATCAGAGAAGCTCCTCTTTATCCACTCGTCAGATCAATCTATTCGATCAATCTTGAAGGAAAAGTGGGTTTGGGACAGGGATTTGCAGCTTATGTTGCAAGCGAATTGGGACAAAGGACAATTTTAAGATTTGGTTTGGTGCCTGCCACCATGCCTGTAAGGATTTTACAAATCAAAAACGAAAATATTCAAATCAAGTAAAGCCGGAAGATATATGAAAAAGACACTCAAGTTTTCACTCATTTTAGCAGCAACAATACTCTTTTTTACTTCATCTGAAGTGAACGCTCAGAGTCTGAAAGAGGCACACAGGTTACTGGAAAATGAGAGTTACACAAATGCCCTTTTAATGTATAATGCACTTGTAAAAGAAGAGCCAACAAACATGAAATTTGGCTACTTTTTGTCACATGCCTACCTCCATGTTGGAGAACTCGACAGTGCAAAAAAAGTGATGGAGAAATATGCGAATAATGGATCGGATCCATATTATATGCTCGGTACGGCTGCAATCGCTTTTAGAGATAAAATTTGGCGATAGCCAAGGACATGCTCACTCAGTCACTCGCAAAAGTTTCTGCAGAGAAAAAAGGATCAATTGTTTACGATCGTGATTTTCTGATTGATATGGCTGATGCGCTCTACACAGGAGGAGCTGACAAAGATGTTTGTGAGATCGGTGTGGATGCAATCCTGAAAAATCTTTCAAAAGATCCAAAGGATTATGAATTATTGATTGCTGCCGGAAAAATCTATTATGCAGTTCCTGATGGAACAAATGCGTTGAAGTTCTACAAATCAGCACTCGACATAAAAGACAACCTGCCTGCAGCTCATGTTGGTTATGGACAGGTTTACAGACTTATCAAACAGTTTGGTTCTGCTGAAATTAAATTTCAGGATGCTTTAAAACTCGATCCGGAGTATGCTCCTGCTTACAGAGAAATCGCTGAAATGAACTATGATATTGAAGATTATGCAAAAGCTATCCAGTTCTATAAAGAATATCTTTCAAAATCGGAAAAAACAGCGATAAACCTTCGCCGATTTGCAATCATCCAGTATAATGGAAAAGATTACAACGGTACCATTGCAACAACAAAAGAATATCTTGCAGGTGAACCTTCAAACGCTGACATGCTTGTTCTTCAGGCTTATGCTTTTGACATGATTGGTGATTCTGTAAATACTCTTGCCACTTTTGATAAATATTTTAGCCTGGTTGACCCTGCTAAAGTTAAAGCTTATGACTTCGAGCTTTATGGTTTGAACCACAAAAAGATGGGTAACGATTCAATTGCTGTCATTAATTTTGAGAAAGCAGTTGCTCTTGATTCAACCAAGTCGATGCTCCTTGCTGATGTTGCTGCCTACTACTTTAAAAACAAAGATTGGGATGCATCAACTGCGGCTTATAAAAGAAAAGAAAAATTGGAGAATGGTCTTTCACAAGCAGAATATTATGCTCTTGGACGCGCATACTACTTTGGTAAGAGATATGAAGAAGGTATTCAGGCATTCGACAGTTTGATCTCTCAGAAACCTGATTTTGCCTTTCATATTACTGGAAAGGTAACTGTCAATCACAGATTGAAGTTCTCGACAGCTCAAAAATGGGCCTGGCGCGACCAACTTATCAGTATTTTATTGAGTTGGCATCACCAACACCTGATAAATTCAAAACACAGTTAATCACTGCTTACGATTATCTTGGATATTTTTATGCAGTAAACCAGGATAATCCGGAATTTAAGGATTCATGGGCAGCACTTGCAAGAGATGCCTACGAAAAAATTCTTGTAATCGATCCTTCAAATAAAGGTGCACAAGAGAACCTTAAAAACATTCCTGCTCCCAAGAAGTAGAGTTAAAT
The DNA here is from genome assembly GCA_016707285.1 of Ignavibacteriales bacterium. Classification (GTDB taxonomy): domain Bacteria; phylum Bacteroidota; class Ignavibacteria; order Ignavibacteriales; family Ignavibacteriaceae; genus UTCHB3. Next base: position 761,142 of record JADJIA010000001.1, on the reverse strand, counting down.
CTTATAATAAAAAAAGAGGCTGTCAATCGACAGCCTTTTTTTTGTTCAATAATTGCTACTATTTGCTTTTATCGGGGAATGGGGGAATTGGATTCTTTTTCACGGGGTTCTTTTCCAATTCTTTAAGAATCAGTTCTATTCCTTTGTTAAGTTGTTGATCAGTACCCTCAAATTCGAGAGCGGGGTCGTTGTCAACAACAACATCCGGGTCAACTCCATGTCCCTCCATTATCCAGTTCTTTCCGTCAAGATCGTAAGGACCAAACTCCGGTTTGTTGAGGAATCCGCCATCAACAAATGGAAGTGATCCTGCAATTCCAACAACTCCACCCCATGATCTTTTACCAACAAGAGTTCCAAGTTTGGCAGCTCTGAATCTGTATGGGAAAATATCTCCATCGGAGGCTGAAAATTCATCCATCAAAAGGATTTTGGGACCAACATGCATCCCCGTGGGATTAAATGAATGGATTGAATTTCTTCTGTAATTCATCATTACAGGTGTTCTTGCAAGTCGCTCAAGTATTTGTGGAGAGACATTTCCTCCGCCATTTCCTCTGTCATCGATTATAAGAGCTTCTTTGTTCAGTTGTGGATAATAATATTTTGCAAACCAGTTTAAGCCGTTTACGCCCATATCAGGGATATGAATATATCCAACCTTGCCATCTGTTGCTTTTGTTACTTTTTCGATGTTACCTTCAATCCATTTGAGGTAATAAAGGCTTTGTTCATCATCGATTGGGATCACAGTTACATCGCGCGCTCCCTGATCAGTTGCGGTGGAATTAACGGTAAGAACAACCTGTTTGCCTGCCCTGTCAACCAGAGCTTCATAGATGTTGTTCATCTCCTTTACAGACTTACCATTAATAGCAATGATGTAATCACCTTCTTTTACATTTACGCCGATCTCTGTAAGAGGTGAACGGAAATCTTTATCCCAGTTTTGTCCTGCAAGTATTTTTTTGATTTTTACATATCCTGATGCATCTTTTTCTAATTGGGCACCAAGAAGACCAAGTGCAATTCTTGCAGCTTTAGGATAATCGCCACCTCCAACATAAGCATGACCGATATTTAACTCGCCAATCATTTCACCAATAATGTATGTAAGGTCGGCACGATGATTAACAAAAGGAACAAGTTGTCCATATTGTTTCTTCATCGCTTTCCAGTCAACGCCATGCATGTTTTTTGCATAAAAGAAGTCGCGCATTTGTCGCCATGCTTCATTAAATATCTGAGTCCATTCAGCTTTTCTGTCAAGTTTTACTTTTAGGTCTGAGAGATTCAGAGCATCCTTAATTTTAACCGGAGCAGATGGCAGGGGAACAATTCCATAGGATCCTCCAACTCGAACAAGCATCTTTTTTTCGTCGGAGGAGATTTCATAACTTAAAACTTCACCAAGATTAGTTTCTTCGAGATCTTTTAAACTGTAGGAATAAAGATTAAACTTCTCTTCACGAGGGGCTCGTCTGTTGTAAAAGATTTTATCGGCAGTGGTGGAAAGATTTCCATAACTTCCTGCCGGAGTTGGAATTTCTGCAATCCTGGAAACTATTCCGTCAAAATCGATCGAAAGTTTTTTCCCGGGCTCTTTTGGGTCTTTTGGAGTCGTCTCTTTAGAGTCCTTCTTTTCTTCAGCCGGTTTCTCTTCCTTTACAGTAACTTCATCACTTTTTGGTTCAAAAGGTGATTTTGTTGTGTTTTGAAGAGTGACTAAATAGATTTTGGTCATGTCTGTGTATGTGTGGTTCCATTCAGTCCAGCCGTAGGTTGGATTAAATGTTCTCTCAGAGGTGAAAAAGAGGTATTTTCCATCTTTTGAAAAGACAGTTTGGCCAACATCGAAAAATCCATCAGTAACGGGATTGGCTTTTTTATCATCGAGCGAATAGATAAATATTCTTGATGAGACAGCACTTTCAACCTTGTTATAGGTTATAAATCTGCTGTCGTGTGACCAGTCGTATGCAAAGAAGGAATTTACATCTGATTTATCAACTTGTGATACAGCTTTTGAATCTATGTCGATATAATTAAGTGTATAGTTTTGGTCAGACCATAAAATCTTTTTGCTGTCGGGTGACCATTGAAGTGAATATTTGTAAACATCACCACCGGAAGTAAGTTGTTTTTCACCACCTTTTCCATCCTGGGGGATAATATAAATTTCATCTTCGCCACTTCTGTCGGAAATGAAAGCGATATACTTGCCATCGGGTGACCACTTTGGATATCGCTCATGGACTCCGGAAGTGTTGGTCAGGTTTCTGGTCTGTCCATTTTTTGCCGGAACAGTAAAAATTTCACCTCTGGCACAAAAGATTGCTCTGTTTCCGTCGGGTGAAATTTCCCAGCTCTGAACACTTCTACTTACATCGATGATGCCATCTCTGCCGGTTGCGAGATCATCCTGGATCATGATTTCCACTTTTGTAGTCGTCGGTGGATGTATCAAGTTTGTAAATATATCCGGCATTTTCGAAAACGATAAAATTTCCGCCAATACTTGGGAATTTTACATCAAATTCTGTAAAATTTGTGATCTGTTTTTCTTTTTTTGTATTAAGATCAACAGAAAAGAGGTTCATTGTTCCCGTTCTGTCTGAAGCAAAATAGACTTTATTTCCAACCCACATCGGGAAAATATCCTGTGCCGGATTTTCCTGCACTCTTTGTGTTTGTTTTGTTGCAAAGTCGTAAATCCAGAGGTCATCTGCCTGTCCGCCTCTATAGCGTTTCCATGTTCTGAACTCGCGGAAAACCCTGTTATAAACAAGTTTTTTACCATCCGGTGAAAATGTACCAAATCCTCCTCTGGGGAGGGGAAGTTGTTCGGCTAACCCGCCATTGATGTTGGCGAAAAAAAGTTGTCCTTTCCAGTCATTGTGTTCAGTCCATCTGCTTCTGAACATAACAGTCTCATTGTCTCGCCAAGCCATAACAATATTGTTGGGACCCATTCGATCTGAAAGATCATCTCTTCCAAGAGTTGCTGTGTAGGTAATTCTGTTAGGGACACCACCTTCGGCCGGGATGGTGTAAACTTCTGTGTTACCATCATATTGCCCTGTGAAGGCGATATTTTTACCATCGGGGGAGAATTTGGCAAACATTTCATAACCGGAGTGATTTGTTATTTTTCGTGCAGTTCCACCATTGGCACTAACGAGATATAAATCACCGGCATAGGAGAAAACAATTTTTTCTCCATTGATATTTGGAAAGCGGAGGAGTCTTGCCTCCTGAGCTTGAATCTGGCTTACACACAAAACAAGTGTAAAAAGAATGAGGAATCGATGCATAGTACCTTTTTTCCTGTTAGTTTTTAAAAGAGTATTCAATATAAAAAAAGATTTTTGTAGAATTTAGTTCAATTGTGACTAATGGTTTTTGAAGGGGGATGAGTGGAAGTGTTTAAAATAAAAGGGTGGAAAAAGAACTGCAGAGTAACAGATTTAGGCTGCTACTCTGCAAGAAATATTATTGTATAGAAATAGTTTTTTGTCTCGAGATATCCGTTTGTAAAAAAGATTGAAAACTTGCCAGAAACTCTGTGAACTTTTGGTTGGGAATACCATTAATTTCTGCAGTTTTTCGAAGCCAGTCCAATTCCACTTTCGATAATTCATTGTCCGCATAAGCAAGATTTAATGCCTCGTTCAAAAATATTTCGGCTATGGCTGGTGAACTGAACATTAATGGATTATCACTGATGTTCTCATTAATCATTAAATTTTTTAGTGTCTCTTCATAAAAATCTTTACTGAATCCAAGTCTCGTCGCAACATTTCTTATTTGATCTCTTTCGCGATCAATGAGTCTGTCATCCAATCTTGCTACAATTAACAATCCCTTGAGATAATTACTTTTGTCTATAGTTGTGAGCATATTATGTCCTCCCGATTAAAAATATTGAGGAATTACGATTGTTAAACATACAGAAAGTAAACTTAATTTTCAAGTCAATCTCTTGTAGTGATGTAGATCAACATTTCCTTGATTCATCATAATTCGTTAAATTTCTTTTCAAATTTACCAAAAAACAATAACCATAAGAGCGACAGATTGACGAGCGGCATTTTACGAGGATTATCATTTTCCATTATTTTAACAGTGGCAATTTTTGCGCAAAACGAATGGCAAACCGAATTTGAAAAGTCGGGTTTTGTTGCCACTTCCACCTACAGTCAAACAGACGAATATTTCTCAGAATTGGCGAAGGTTTCAAAGTTCGCACAATATTCAACAATTGGTGTTTCACCACAGGGGAGAGACATAAAACTGTTTACAGTTTCGAAGGACAAGGCTTTCACTCCGGCTGATGCTGCAAAAAGTGGAAAGCCGGTGCTGTTAATAATTAACGGTATCCATTCAGGAGAAATAGAAGGAAAAGACGCTTCTATGATGTTTCTTCGTGAGATGTTGGTAGAGGGGAAACACAGCGCACTTCTCGATAATGTGATATTTCTGATTGTACCAATCTTCAGTGTGGATGGACATGAGAGAGCATCAAGTTACAACAGAATTAATCAGGATGGTCCCGTCAACATGGGTTGGCGTACCACTGCGAGGAATTTAAATTTGAACAGGGACTGGACGAAAGCTGATGCTCCTGAAATGCAGGCTATGTTAAAGATGGTTTCAAAATGGAGTCCGGATTTTATCATCGACAATCACACAACCAATGGAGCTGATTATCAATATACGGTGACTTATGGACTTGAACGCTTTGGCAATATGGCACCAAACATTGCAAAATTGGTTGAGAGGTCATTTCTTCCTTTTCTGATTGAGAATGTGGAATCAGCGGGGTGGTTAATGTCGCCTTATGTTGGGTTCAAAAATAACCGGGTTGAAGAAGGTCTTCTCGAGTGGGCATCAGTTCCACGCTTTTCAAACGGATATATGGCTTCCAAAAACAGAATCTGCCTTCTCGTGGAAACCCACATGATGAAACCTTATAAAGAAAGAGTTTTTGCCACAAAAAAAGTGATCGAGACTGCAGCAAACTACCTTGTAATAAGTGGAAAAATGGTAATTGAGGAGAACAGGAAAGCTGATAACAACATCAGTCAGTATCTCGGAAAAGAGGGGAAGTGGCTACCCATAAAATTTGCGCTGAAGGATACGGCTCTTAAAACTTATTCATTTAAGGGGATAGAGGCTGTTGTAGAAAAAAGTGATATTTCGGGGGGTGACAAATTAGTTTATACGGGGAAAAAATTTGAGAAGGTAATTCCTTATTTTGATCAGGTTCATGCCGTTGACTCTGTAAGAGTTCCTGCAGGTTATCTTATACCCGCAGAATATGAAGATATAGTTGAAAAAGCAAAACTCCACGGGATAAAGGTTGAAAAACTTGATTCTCCAAGAAAGTTAAAAGTCGAAAGATTCAGATTCCACGATCATAAGTTTGCCCCTTATACTTTTGAAGGAAGAACAAGAGTCAGTTTTGGACACGACTCACAAATTGAAGAAATTACTGTTCCGGCAGGTTCCTTTTTTATTAGTTGCAACCAGGCAACTCTTAAATTGATTGTATATTTATTTGAACCCAAATCGGATGATTCCTACCTTGCATGGGGCTTTTTCAACCAGATATTTGAGCAGAAGGAATATTATGAGGATTATGTGATGGAGCGACTTGCCCCTGACATCCTAAAAAATGATCCCCAATTGAAAAAGGATTTTGAAGAAAAACTTGCTACTGACGAAAAATTCAGAAACAACCCGGATGCCCGGTTAAATTTCATCTATAAAAGATCACCATATTTTGATAAAAACTATTGTGTTTATCCAATTTTGAGAGTTCTGAATTAATATGATAAAAAGACAATCTACAATCCAAACAACCATACTCTTTTTAATTTTGTATTTCACCGGGCTCGCCCAGGTTGAAATTCCGGTTAATGAGTATGGTCTAAAAGTTGTAAACGACATCAAACTTTATAATTCTTTGGTTGCGGCAGACAGTTCACAGAGATTAACTGACCTTGAGATTGTTGTTCCATCGTTAAAAAAGGATATTAAATATGCCACGGTGGATAATGTTACGGGAAAGGTGCTTTATACTTCACCCCGGGTATTTTTGAGGCATCCCGCGGCAATTGCGCTTAAAAAGATTGCCAGGGAACTTGCACTAAACGGAATCGGGATTGTGATTTATGATGCCTACAGGCCCTATACAATTACAAAAAAGATTTGGGATTCAGTTATGGATGAAAATTATGCAGCTTCTCCAAAAACGGGAAGCCGCCACAACCGGGGCTGCGCCATCGATCTGGGACTGTATGACTTAAAAACCGGTAAGTTATTGTTGATGCCAACCGTTTTTGATGATTTTACCGTAAAAGCTCATCATGATTTTGCGGATATCCCGCTGGAAATCAGAGTTAACAGGGCACTTCTGCGAACAGTAATGGAGAAACATGGATTTGTGGCTCTCGAAACTGAATGGTGGCATTATGACTTCTCCGGCTGGCAGAATTTTCCGTTGATGGATATTGAGTTTGAGGCGGTGCAGTAATGAGCAATTTTAACTAAAATTTTGTTTTTAATAAAAAAAGTGTTATCTTTGAAGTCCAAATTAAATTAAATATTTCAAGATATACGGGCTTCTGATATAAAGTTTTAACATCGCGGGTGGAGCAATTGGTAGCTCGTCGGGCTCATAACCCGAAGGTTGTCGGTTCAAGTCCGGCCCCCGCTACAACGCGATAAAAATCAGGCTGTCAGAAATGACAGCCTTTTTTTTGTTTAAATCGGTTTCATTTCCATGTTATTAAATTATCCTGATATACCGGAAGGTTTAGTGGTAGTTTCGAACATCTTTTCTATATTAAAAAGCTCATTTTCCACACTCTTTTATACGACACTTCTTATCCTGATGATAATCGCCGGAGTAAAGAAGTTGAAAATGATGAATTGATTCCACATTTTACATCATGAATAAACAGATTCCATTAAAATCAATGAAAGAATCAGATGAACACAAAATTAATCCTTGAATTTTTACGCGATCTGTCAACGAATAATTCAAAAGAGTGGATGGAACAAAACAAAACCCGCTACACAGAGGCAAAAAGCATCTGGATGACCGGAGTGGAAGGATTCCTTGCGAATCTTGCTGTTTATGACGAAAAATTGGAGATGGTTCAAGCAAAAGATACGGTGCATAGAATCAATAACAACAGGAGATTCCACCCTGATAAACCACTTTACAAAGACAATTTTACATTTACCCCGTATATGAAAATTGCTCCCGCATCGTTCCATCTGTCGATCAGCCCCGGTAATTCGTTTGTAGGTGGAGGGTTATATCGCCCACCTTCGGATATCCTTTCCAAAGTAAGAATACAAATTGAGCATAACGGGCATTTGTTGGATGAAATCTTGAACGAGACTGATTTTTCCGGATTTTATGGTGGACTTGCACTTAAAGAAGAAGCACTAAAATCGGCACCACTCGGTTACGAAAAAGACCATCCACACATTGAAAAGTTGAGAATGAAGAGTTTTGTAGTGATCAAAAAATTATCCAACAAGGAGGTTATGGAGTCTGATATGAAGAAACTTGTTGAAGATTCCTTTTTGATGATTAAACCGATGATCGATTATCTCAATATGGCGATAGAATAGAGCTTTACACATCACAATCCAATCTAAATACATCTTTATTTGAAATATGAGCATCGAAATACATATTCAACTATAGATCGCATAATACTAAAAATTAATAATAACTTTTTTTAATGATTTTATTGAATTTATATTTGGTAGTGATCAAAAAAAAACTTAATTTCGTCTAATAGTTTAATAATAGTTAATCGTAATTGTAATTCACTAAAATTTCCATTCCTAAGTTTTACCGGGCTCCTTACCAATTCAACTTTTTCGCCGGTAATGTAGAAGATTCATTTTGTTCAGATATCCAAAATATGTCATTTCCATTCGCTTTTAACTACCAGGCGATGGTTTAATTATGGAAATAATTCATTTTAATAAATCCATGTGGAGTCCAGAACCCACTTTAAAAAACGGGGCGTACCGAAAAGCCTTACGATTAGGAACAATAAAAAGGAAGCACTATGGCAGAGCAAAAACCTGTTCAACAAAAAACAATGATGATCCTGATATGTGTATTCGCGGGTTCGCTTGGTATCCATCGTTTGATGATGGGGCACTCAAATTGGTGGCTGATGCTTATCACACTTGGTGGTTGTGGAATCTGGACAATTATTGATCTCATCATGATTGTCACCGGAAGTCTTAAAATGGCTGATGGTAGAGAACTGAGCTAAATATTTGGGGGCTGGAAACTTTTTCAGCCCTTTTTTCATTTTAAAACTATTTGGAATAGAAAATTAATATTCTACAATCTAAAACTCAGATCAAATCACCCTCGCAAAAGACTTATATCAGAGATATTCCTGTGCTCATTCTGGTTTTGTATTTTGCAGTTGGCATCGGAATACAGATGATCTTTGGGTTGGATATTTTTCCACCATGTCTATTCTCATCAATTTTTGATATTACTTGTCCGGGCTGTGGAATTACAAGAGCTTCTGTGCATCTCGTGAAATTTGATTTTCTGAGTGCATGGAACACAAACCCCCTAATCTATCTGATCGCACCTTTCTTTTTAGTAGAAATATTTAAGTATTTTAGATCATTAAACTTGCGTTTTTTCAAAAAGTAGATGGATTCAAATAGTATATGTCTAAGTACATAAATCTTTTAGGTATGTTGGTTGGAAGTGTGGGGATATTTTTTGGATTCTATTTTCTTTCGGATGGAAACAATCCGATGGCGTTGCATATTGTTACCGCCACAACCGTGGGAGTTGTGGGGATTTTGGCATTTATAAGGCATGTGGTTTTTCACAAATCAGACGCATTGCGACTTGGTTGGGAAACAGATCGTCCTGACTGGATGTTCGAGGTGGGATTTGCCAATTTGGCATTTGGAGTAATCGGAATTATCACTTCATTCACAAACTGGGGCATGATTCCACAGGCTGTTATTCTGCTTGGTTATGCAATCTACCTCTTTCAGGCTGCAATGTTGCACACTTACAGATACATTACTGACGAAACCAAATCTCCGGCTCGACTTTGGAGGTCATCAATAGCAACATTCCTTTTTGCAGCCATGATGACATTTTTTGCACTAAAGGGACTTGCCTTGTTTTAGTGTAAGTCTGTTGTAAACAATAATTTTATTTGAGAACCATTTTTGGAATAATCACAAATAAAAGTTGTCTGCGTCACTCATAAACAATTGTACCTTTAAGTCTGATATCGGCTGATGAGGAACCTATCATAATATCAAACTTACCTTCCTCCGCAACCCAATCCAGCTTTTCATTGTAAAAAGAGAGTTTCTCTTTATCAACCTTGAAAGTTACTTTTTTTGATTCACCAGATTTAAGAGATATTTTTTTAAAATCCTTTAATTCTTTAACGGGTCTCACAAGCGAAGCAACAAGATCGCGGATATAGAGTTGAACCACTTCTTCACCATCAAAATCACCGCTGTTTTTTACAGTTAAAGTGACATCAATAACGCCGTCTTTTGATAATCTATCAGATGAAAATACCAGATTTGAATAGTCAAAGGAAGTATAACTGAGTCCATATCCGAAAGGGAATTTTGAACTTTGTTTCAGATCGATATAACCGGTGCGATAATCTTTTGAAGGAATATCCTGCATTGATGGTCTTCCCGTGTTAAAATGGTTGTAATATATTGGAATTTGTCCCTCATTGCGTGGGAAACTGACAGTTAATTTCCCGGAAGGATTATAGTCACCACTCAACACATCTGCGATTGCGTTTCCTGCTTCACTGCCCAACCACCATGTGTAAACGATAGTTGGGACATTGTCCGCAACCCAATTAAAGACCAAAGGTCTGCCTGCATTAATGAGAATAACCACAGGTTTCCCCGTAGCCATAATCTCTTTAACGAGATCTTCCTGCACTCCGGGAAGCCCAAGGTTTGATCTGCTCGCAGCCTCGCCATTCATCGAACGGCTTTCACCAATTGACAACACAACAACATCTGCCGCTTTCGCAGTTTTTATTGCATCTTCAAAACCATCTTTTGAGGGATCTGATACTCCACATCCTTTGGAATAGAGAAGATTTTGTTTGCCAAATCGAATTTCGAATCCCTCAAATTGAGACACCACATCACTATTGTCGTCCCAACCAACAGCCCAGCCCCCTAGCATATCATCCTCTGATTTTGCAAGAGGTCCGATTAAAGCAATTTTTTGTCCGTTTTTTAACGGCAATAACTCATCATCGTTTTTAAGAAGCACGATACTTTTCCGCGCCATATCTCTTGCGGCTTTTCTGTGCTCCGGGTTGTTCATCGCTTTTTCTTCTCTCACCGGGTCGGTAAATCGGAACGGGTCTTCAAACAGCCCCATTTCAAACTTTTTTCTTAAAACCCGTCTTACAGCGTCATCCAAATTGGAAAGAGAAACTTCACCTTTTTCAACGAGGTCTTTTAAATTGTCTCTGTAGCAGTAACCTTCCATATCCATATCACTTCCGGCATTTAATGCAAGTTTAGCGGCGTCACGATCATTTTCGGCAAAGCCATGAGGGATCATTTCGCGGATGGAAGCCCAGTCGCTCACAACAAACCCGTTAAAATTCCATTCTCCTTTTAAAATATTTCTCATCAGGAAAGCACTTCCCGAAGCAGGCACACCGTTAAGATCGTTGAAACTGTTCATAAATGTTGCCGCTCCCGCCACTGCTGCTGCCTTGAATGGAGGCAAGTAAATTTCACGAAGCATCCTTTCACTCATGTCAACTGAATTGTAGTCCCTGCCACCCGTTGCAGCTCCATAAGCAGCATAGTGTTTGGCACATGCCATAACAGCATCAACACTTCCAAAACCTTTGCCCTGAAAACCTTTAACGCGGGCAGCAGCGATCAAAGAGCCGAGATATGTGTCTTCACCTGCTCCTTCCATAATCCTGCCCCATCTTGGGTCTCTGGCAATATCCACCATCGGAGCAAATGTCCAGTTTAATCCGGATGCAGAAGCTTCAACTGCGGCGACCCGGGCAGCGAGTTCGATAGCCTCCAAATCCCAGCTTGCAGATTCAGCGAGGGGGATCGGGAATGTAGTTTTAAATCCATGGATCACATCAAGCCCAAAAAGCAGCGGAATTTTTAGTCGCGACTGTAGAGCGAGTTCCTGCAGGGCTCTTACTTTTTCACTTCCCCGGATGTTAAAAACCGATCCGATTTTTCCTTCTTTGATATCCTTCAGTTTGTCACCTTCGGGTGAAGCCGGGCCTGTCGCCCACGAGAGTGATACCTGATGGAGTTGTCCGGCCTTCTCTTCCAAAGTCATTAATGATAACACGGAATCGATCTGTTTTTCATATGATTTTGTTTGTGAGTGGATTGAGGCTGTGAAAATTGCGGAAAGAAGGATAAACAGATGAAAAATGGTTTTTGTTTTCATGGTATGGGTTTGGTTTGGTGAAAGTTAATTTTTTCCGGTTGTGTATTTGATGACATCGGCTTTTTCGATTGTTATTAATCCGCCACAGTTGGCATCAGTAAATAACTGATCTACAAATGGAAGGAATTTTTCAATTTTTTCAATCTCATCAACTATTTCAATAATAAGCGGCAAGTCTTCAGATAGACGTAGAATTTTGTTGGTGTGGATTCTACTACTCCCACCAAAACTCATAATTCCCTTAAAAACAGTTGCTCCTGCAAGCCCGTGTTCCCGGGCAGCAAGAACAATTTTTTCGTACACCGGTATTAAGTGATGTTTGTCAGATTCTCCAACAAATATCCTCAAAAGTTTGGCTTCTCGTTGAATGTTCATATCATCCTCTTTGAGCAGATAAAAGCCAGGCAAGAAATGTTGCGGCAAGGCACAACACAACACTGACACCAATGTTGATGAATGCCATTGTATATTCTGAACTTTTTAGCAGATTAATGGTTTCGAGCGAAAATGTTGAAAATGTTGTGAAGCCACCACAAACACCAACCGTTAGAAAGAGTCGCATTTCATGACTTATCAAACCCCGGTCGTCGAGACCAAACATTATGATGCCAATTAAAAAACTTCCTAATACATTAACAGAAAGGGTGCCGAAGGGGAAAGTTGGGGGAAGGAATTCGTAAACAAAGTTTGACAACCAAAAACGGAGGGTTCCGCCGATAGCGGATCCGATGGCTACTGCAAAATAACTGAGCATGTTTGCGTTTATTTAATGGATATTCTGTCTGTTTTGTTTGATTAAATTTAATCAGACTTACAAAGATAATAATCTCTTGCTTTATCCAATAATTGTGACCATTTGTCACTTTAATTAACCGAAGTTAAATATTCAACTGCATCAGAATTTACGGGAACTTATTTTAGGCATCATAAATTTTGGAGTTTTTCATTTGCGTTCAAACATTTTTCTAATCGCATTATTTATAACAGTATTTAGTCTTCCCGTCACAGCCCAATGGACAAAATTAGATCTGGCTTCAAGCACATCAATCTGGTCGTTATGGTCATCAGGTGATACTTTGATTGCCGGTGGCGACAGTGTATTATACTACAGTTTTGATGGAGGAAATAATTGGGATCAGAGTTCTCCCGTTCCCGGTGTTGAATATGGAATTAATGCAATTCAGCCGGTTCAAGGGGGAATCTACATTGGAACAGCACTTAAAGGAGTTTTTTTCACTTCAAACATGGGGGGTGAATGGCACCAAAGATCAGCGGGTTTAACAAATCCTGGGGCGATGGAAATAAGGGCGTTTGCTCTTAGGGGTGATGAAATATTTGTGGCAACAATCGGTGGTGGTGTTTACAAAAATTCGCTCACAACTCCCGGATCGTGGAGTCATTTTTCTGAAGGGATTCCCTGGAATACATCCTGGTCCATCTACAGTTTAAAAAATGTTGATGGTGACCTTTATGCCGGAGGAGGGGTAAATGCGTACTATTACAGGAATCGAAAAAATACCACTGTTTGGGAGGAAATTCCATTTGACTGGTTCACAGGGGAAGCCAATGGAATGTTGGCGTTTGAAAAGTATTCCGGTGGAATTATAGCTACTTCAAATATTGGTATTTACAGGAGCAGCGACAGTGGAAACACCTGGTTGAAATACTCTCCCGGGGTGGGATTGATCGAGAAAAGTGACATTGTGGTTAGTGGAAACAATATCGTTGTAACACTTTCAAAGGCAGCCAGGTTTTATATTATGCACTCTTCCAATTCCGGAATTTCATGGTCGAGGGAGGATATGCAATCGGGATCAATAGCTCTTTCAATGACAATTTGTGGCGGGAAAATCTGGGTGGGGAGGCTGGACGGATTATACTACAAATCGGACACCCTCACGGATATCAAAGAACCGGATGTTAGACCCATGGAATTTTCACTAAAACAGAACTATCCCAATCCCTTTAATCCTTCGACGGTAATCCTGTTTAATATACCTGAAGAAAATTCAGTATCGGGTGTGACCGGTAATGTAGTGATGGATGTTTATAATTCGACAGGTGAAAAGGTTGCAACATTGTTGAATCAATCAATGGAACCGGGAAATCATCAGGTAACTTTTGATGCTTCAGGAATGCCGGGTGGAGTCTATTTTTATGAGCTAAAATACGGTGAATACCGGGTGGTAAAAAAGATGGTTTTGATAAAATAGAATCTTCATGGGGGTAACCCCATGAAGATTGGTTTAAATTATCGAGAAGATTAAAAAGCTTTTAGATTGTATGTGAAAGTCAACATAAAATATTGTTTAAGAACCTGTGTTGTTTTATTTTCGATGTAGATATCAGTTGCTGTTCTTACAAAGCTATTGTTTTGATCGAGAATATCAAAGACATCCAATCTTAGTTCTGCGGCATTATTCTCCAAAAACTTAACTCCAATACCTGCATTCCAGAGGCTGTAAGTTACATCTCCGTTATTAACAATGCCTGCGGTTTTGTAGAGTGCATAATCACTCCTAAGAAAAAACAAATCAAACACATTAAGAAAAAACCCGCCTGTTAAAGAATGAACCCAGTATTCGTCGTCCGTATCGGGAAGACTTTCGTTTTTTGAAATGTAATATGATGGAGTGTAAGTCACCTTAAAATCGATATCCTCACTGATATTACTTGCAACCGTGATTCCCTGATTGAATGCATAAACCATTGATTCCGAAGTAATCGATTGATATTCAGAAGGTATTGTCTGGTATGAAAATCCGGCATTCAACGAAATATTGCTTTTGATGAATGGGACAGGAAGCCCGCCACTAAACATCGTTCTGAGAATTTTACTCTGATCGAAGTTTTTTGAATACGAAAATTGTGATCCTCTTTTAAGCAGAACACCCGGAGCAATGGATGTATCATTAACAGCTGTAAACGAGGAACTGCCAACATAATCGTTTGTAATTTGATAAAAAAGCATCAAAAACAGGTTCGCACCCGTGGTCTTATCGGTGGTTACATACTGAGTGGACATTCTGTGAGAAAATTCCTGTTTCAGATCGGGATTTCCTGCTCTTATAAAAAGGGGATTTGTGACATCATAATAGTTCTGTAGTTGTGTAATTGACGGTGAATTCACATTGGTATTATAAAAGACGCGGAAATTTTGTGAATCGGAAATTTTGTAATTGAACCGAAGTGATGGTAAAAAATTGTAAAAGCTTTTTTCAGTAAGAAGATTCGACGGGAATGATTGACTGCCGTTCAATTGAGATATTTGGTAATTAATGCTCAGATTCAGAGATATCTCTTCCTCTCTTAGCCGGTATCCAATTCCACCCCGGTATGTATAATAGTCATTGTCATACTTGTTTGTGGAAATTGAGTCAAGCAGATCATAATAACTTGAAAAGCTGTTATAATTCCAGGTTTCTCTGTCGCTGAAGTTATTTGAAAGACCGGCATTCAGATTAAATTGCAGCTGTCCCGATCCTATCGGTTCTGTGTAAACAATTTGCGCAGAGTAGTTATAACCCTTTGCTAAATTATCTCCTTTTTGGTCAATGGTGTCAGTGGTTGAAGAGCCATTCCCGGCTACATATCGATTGATCGAATACTGATTACGATCGATATTATTTCTGCTTAATCCATTATTTAAAGTTAAAGAGATACTTCTTCCTTGAGTTTCAAATCGTCTGCGAAAAATCAATTCATTGTTAAAATTGTAGCCGTTTCCATCAGAGCCAGACAGGTTATCGGTGGAATTCACTCTGTTTAAAGAGTTACCAAAAGAGCTGACGCCAAGATATGAATTGCCTGATTCGCTCGTCTGAAAGCTAAGTCGGGGTCTCACCATGAGCATATTCATCGAATCGATATTGTATTCAAATCGCATATTAAGTCGATGGTTGAAGTTTTTTGAGTTTGAAAGGGAAGACTCGGTATATTTTTGTAAACCTCCGGGAGTGGAATAATAGTCACGATCGATGGTTTGCACATTATTATTGTTCAAGTGGTTGAAAAAATAACTTCCGGTCAGGCTTGCCACTTTTCCCCAGTTTTCCTGGTAATTAAGTCCAAATGAATATGTCTTTGTATTTCCTTCCATCGCACCAATAAGGAAATTGTTTGCAACATTGCCGCCGCGTCCGCCACCATGACCTCCACCTCTTCCCTGGAATCCACCTCTTTGGCCACCACTTCCACCTCCCTGTGAAATACCGAGCAGGTCCTGCTGTGAAAAGTTTTGTTGGTTCACATTATTTGCCATTCCAAGAAGACTCACTCTTCTTCCTTCACCAAAGAAATTGATTACACCACCACTCTGAAATTTTTCCGTGGAACCATAACCTCCATAAAGTTTTCCAAACTGACCGTTTCTTCTATCTCTTTTGGTTACGATGTTGATGGTTTTTGATGTTTGCCCATCATCAAATCCTGTAAATCGAGCCTGATCGCTAAGTTTGTCAAATATTTCGATTTTTTCGATCAAATCGGCAGGAAGGTTTTTGAGTGTCACCGTTGGGTCCTCCCCAAAAAATGGTTGTCCATCCACCAATACTTCTTTAACTTCTTCACCTTGTGCTTTTAGACTTCCCTGTTCCTGCTGAACGCCGGGTAATTTTGTAATCAGGTCTTCTGCGGTTGCATCAGGATTTGTTTTATATCCCTTTGCGGCAAAACTTAAAGTATCTTCGCTTTGTGAAGTTGGAATCGCAGTTCCGGTAATATCCACCTCCTTCATCTGAACCGACGATCTTTTTAATTTGATTTTGCCGAGATCAACTGAAGGCTGGTTCCTTGTTACTCTGACACTGTCAACAAAATCAAGGTAACCGAGGAAAGTAATACCAAGGAGATACCTGCCGGGAGCCGATAATTTAAACTCGAACTCACCATTCAAACCTGAGAGCATGTTGAGAGTTTTTAGATCACCTCTTACAGGAACAAGGGAAATGCTTGCTCCCGGAAGACCTGAGCCATCTGTGGAATCAATAATCGACCCTTTAAGGCTAAAATTTTGCGAATAACCTGATCCAGAAACAAAGAGCAGGAGGAATAATATTTTGGAGAGATTTTTGAATGTCATAAATTACCGGAAAGTTTAAACTGTTACTTTTATTTGACAAATATAAAGAGAAACAAGTTTAATTGTTTTATCATTTTATATGACCATCCAACAAAGAAAAAAGTGATTATCCCATCGTCATTATTATTTTGATTAATCATAATTTTACTATTTAATTCAACAAAAGAAAGTTAAAAGATGACAGTTCAAGAAATTGCTCACAAATTAGTTGATCTCTGCAAAGCAGGGGACTATGCAACATGTTACAACGAATTATACTCTCCTGATTGCGTAAGCATCGAAGGCGAAGGTGCTCCGGTCAGAGAAGTGAAAGGAATGGAAGCAATCCTTGCAAAGGGGAAAGAATGGAATGAAATGATTCAGGAATTCCATGGTTCATATGTTGGTGATCCTATAATTGCCGGATCTCATTTTGCTGTTACCATGGGTGTTGATTGCACCCTGAAAGACGGCTCAAGAATGAATATGGAAGAGGTTTGTGTTTATCAGGTGAAAGACGGAAAAATTGTTTTAGAACAGTTTTTCTTTTAATCTGAAAACTATTAAGTGCCGGGAGAAGAGAATTTCCCCCGGCACTTGTTTTATTTAGGAAATTTATTTGTTGGATAGTGTTTAATGAACGATACCAATTGTTCGGATAAGTTCTACCATAAGTCGAAATTTGGTAAGTTCAGGAGGGTTAGATTTCCCGTTTCTGTATTCTGCGATTATTTCATCGGGATTAAGGCCGTGTAATTCCTTATTCAAAATTTCAAGTATTTTTTCCCGGATGAAATTATTGTCCTGAATTATTTCATTCATTTCAT
The DNA here is from genome assembly GCA_016707285.1 of Ignavibacteriales bacterium. Classification (GTDB taxonomy): domain Bacteria; phylum Bacteroidota; class Ignavibacteria; order Ignavibacteriales; family Ignavibacteriaceae; genus UTCHB3. The sequence goes on along the minus strand of JADJIA010000001.1, from coordinate 743,753 downwards.
TGGCTAATTTGTGAGCGGAAATAATTTCTATATCTATATTATTTCCCATCTGGTTCAGAAAATACTCATCGTCAAATATTGAATCTGCATAGATATCCGTCAGATTAAATAACAAAAAAAGAAAATCTCCAAAATCTCGACTTCTTTCAGCTGGCTTCTCTGAGTACGAAATCAATTTTAACACACACAAGCCAGGAAGTGTTACTATCCAATTATCTCCGAGCTCAGTCGCTCCTTTATCTGCAATATCCTGAAAACCCATTACAGAAAACGGCCTTAATTTTTCACCAAGAAATACCTCATCATTTTCTGCAAAATTGCCAAATGGAAGAATATCAAATTCTTGATCGTTTAGTCTAAAACGATAGGGTTTCTCTAAATCAGGAACAACTCCAAATTTATTAACAAGAAATTCTCTCATCGTTTGCCATTCAGAATAATCTCTAAGCTGAACGGAATAGTCGATATCTCTTGTCTCTCTTTTATTCATCTTCAGATGAGAAGACCAAACATTTCTTGATTGAGCGCCGATAAGAAAAAATTTTATACCGAGCTCTTCGCTTGTAATTCGGAGAGCATCAATGATACTCCCATATTGCTCCCTAATTTTCTGATAATTTTGAAGAAATATATTTTTCATATATTATTCCTGCCGTCTCAAGGCATCGTTCGTCGTTTGAAGTCATTAAATCGGCATAAACCAATAATACCGGTGCGATTTGTGTGATAGTTTCTTCAGATTTTTTCCAAAACTTTTGATAAATAAATATGTTCCCATCTCGGCTGGAAACAATTTTCATTTTTTTAATAAATGATAGAATTGGTTCTTCGGTGTAGATTGTTAACATTTCAGGTTTAAGATAATTTGTTAGCAAGCCTCCAGCTGGTTCGCCACCCCATGCAGTATCATTACTGTCGAAGCTAATCGAAACCCAATCGTTAAATTTCTCTTCATTAAGAAATTTATATCTCCCCAATAATAGATCGGGTTTGAGTTTTTTTGAATAAGCATACATCCATCTGTTTACCAATTCTTCCTTATTTTTCAATGCACGAAAACCGCGTTTATTGTAGGGAATAAAACCTTCTTTTTCTAAATCTTTGAATATATATGCAACATTGGCATAGCTGATATCTAATTTTTTTACGATTGCCCTATAAGGGAGATTAATCAATGTTGGGTCCAACAATAAATTGAGGACGAGTCTTAATCCGGTACTGGCAAAAGCTCTATTGGTGAATTGATTACCCGGTTCACTGTGTTTATTACCCTCGATCAGAATATACAATGTACCGGTTTCTATATAGATATTCCCAATACTTTCAATAAAGCTAATCTTCTTTGTTTTTAACAACTGTTTTACACTTTGGCTAATCTTCTTAGCGATTATTAGAGATGGTGAATTACTCAGCAAGAGCTTATCTACAACAGTTAAGTGGTGAGGGAGTAACTCTTTCTTAATTTGGCATCTGAACTGCCATGTTGCTGGTATGTCGTCTGCTCTCAGAGTAAGAATTCCATCATCATTCACCTTGTTGAAATAACTCCTGACAACTTCTTCATATTCACCGGTCAGTCTTGTCTTTTCTTTGAGAGCTTTAAGTGCTTCTTCTAAAATCAGAGTTTTATTATTGATCATATTTTTCCTTTGATCACAAATTTGTGATCATTTAAATTTTGTGAACAAAATTACGAATAATTTTTCGAATAATGAAAAAAAATCATATCTATCAGAAAAAGGAAAAAAGATGCTGCTTAAAAAATAACAAGCACCGAGGGAGTTACTCCCCCGGTACTTGGGATGAATAGTGATTGGGAGGGATATTAGCTGCTGCGGTTACTGCAGTTGAAACTTTACCGGAAGAGCAACTCTCACTTTCACTAATTTCCCTTTGTTTTCGCCGGGAGTGAATTTAGTCTCTTTAAGAGCTTTCATGGCAGCTTCATCACAACCATAACCAAGGCTTTTTTCCACTTTAACGGAGATTACATTTCCTTTTTCGTTAATCACACCTGAAACAACCACCATTCCCTGGATTTTTGCTTCCATTGCCTCTTTTGGATAGACCACTTTTCCCATGATGGCTGCAAATCCACCAATGGGTTCGGGCATTTTGTCACATTCCAGGTAAATAGAATCTGCCGGTGATTCAACATCAAGTTTTATCGGTGCTTTTTTATCCGGAGTGATTTTACTTTTCACTGCCAGATCTTGAGCGGTCGCTATTCCTGCCAGAAGCAGAACAACCATTATTAACTTTTTCATTTTTATTACTCCATTATTTGTGAAATTTGTTTATTGAATAGTTGCATTATTTGTTGGTTTTACAACGATTGTCGGATACGCATTAAACATCAATTTTATTGTTTGTTCCTGTTCTTTTACCTTTACCGACAGGTCATTTAATCCAGACCTGTTGGTTCTAAGTTCGGTAACAAGGAAAAGACTGATTATGATCATGACGATAGAGAGAGCATAACCAAAAAGTGCGGGAAAATTTGATTTATCAAAAACTCGTCTCTTTTGGTTGGTGGTTGAATGGATCGATCCTAAAATTCGCTCATCCAGTTTGTCAGGGAATTCCTCACTGATGAATGAGAAGTTGTTTTTTAGGTCACTCTGTTGCCTGAATGTCTCCCGGGCGTCTTCATTTACTGACAGAATTGCAAAAAGATTTGCTTCTTCACTTTTGTTTAATTCGCCATCAAACCAGGCGTTTATTATTTCTGTAATCGTTTTATTGTTCATCATTTCACTCACATATTAATTTTATTTGACAATTGAGCAATCAGTTTTTGTCTTGCAGAATATAATCTGCTTTTTACGAGACCTGTATCAATTCCACACACTTCTGAAATCTCATCATAAGAAAGTCCACTGAATTCTTTAAGCAAGATCACTTCTTTTTGTTCGGAGGAGAGGGAATTGATTGCTTTTAAAACAATTTCTTTTCTTTCACCTTCAAGAAGTTGCGCGTCAGCGGTTTCGTCAGCTTCGAGATTGATCTCCGAAATGTCATCTGAGAGATAATTCTCCGAAAGTTTCTTTTTTGATCTCAACCAGGTGTAGATTTCATTTCTAACCACTTTAAAGAGCCAAAACTCGATAGCAACCCCGTGCTTGATGTTCCCCATATTTTGGAAGAACCTCATAAAGGTTATCTGAAGTATGTCTTCTGTTGCCATCCGGTTGCCTGTCATCCGGAGGGTATAGTTGAAGAGTTTCTTCTTGTATCTGTTGTAGTAAAGTGTGAAATCGAGAATATCTTGCATAAAAAAAATTTGTTTTCTTAATATAAAAGATGTTCAAAAAAATGAAAAGTTGGTGGATTCACAAAAATATTTTTTAAAAACAAAAAAGGCTGCCTCAATCGAGACAGCCTTTAGTAATTTCAGTAAAAAGAATTGATATCAGTTAATACCTGATACTTAATACTTAATACCTGAAATTTATTTCATCAACATCATTTTCTTTGTTGCTGTGTAGTCACCGGCTTTAATGGTATATATGTACATACCAGAAGCTAATGTTTTTGCATCAAAGTTAATGGTGTATGAACCTGCATCCTGTTTTTGATTAACAAGTGTCATCACTTCAGTTCCTGTTACATCAAATATCTTTAGGGATACTGTTGCGTTTTCAGGAATTTTGTAGGAAATGGTGGTACTTGGGTTAAACGGATTAGGATAATTCTGTGAAAGATCAAATGTCATTGGTGTACCAACTTCAACTTCAATCACATGTGAATAACTGAATGAACCGTCGAAATCAATTTGTTTTAATCTGTACTGATATTTACCGGATTTCACACCTTTATCAGTGAAGAGATATTCTTTTGGTGAGGTGGAAGTTCCATTACCAGGGAGATAAGAAACTTTATTCCATGAGCCTTCACCTGATTTTCTTTCGATCTCGAAGCCTTTGTTATTTAGCTCTGTAGCAGTTTTCCAGTTGAGGCTTACATTATTATCAACCACTGTTGCCGAAAGAGAAACAAGTTCTACAGGGACAACCGTGAGAGCGTTCTTTAAAATGTAACCGTTTGATCCAACTGTAAACCAGGCATAGCTGTTGTTATTGCTGTTCCATGAAAAATGGGAACCATTTAGCGTGGATCCTGAAGTATTTTTAACACTCCATGTCATTCCGGCATCGGTTGTGATAAGGAAAGTACCTGTTGAACCAAACACAGAGAAAGTTGTTGGGGAATAAACCTCAAGTGAATAGAAAGAATATGAAGAGTGTGTTGGTTTGGTTAGTGTATCCCACATAACGCCGCCATTGGTGGTTTTATATATTTTACCACTACTTCCAACCATGTAACCGAGTGAATCATCTACCTGCTTTATATCATATAGAAATCCGCTAAAGTTGTCAATTGTGGTGTCTCTTCTCCAGGTTGTTCCACCATCTATAGTACTGTAAGGCATTGGGTCCCAGGTTACAAGCATACCCTTGTTTGCATCAAGCATACTGGCGCCATAAACCTGCCCTGCACTGGCAGCGGAAATACCGTGTGATTGAGCCGTCCAGGTTGCCCCACCATCAGTGGTTTTGTAGATAAAGTTTGCCAGTGTACTTGGAGCACTTGCAAAAACCCATCCAACATTAGCATCAACAAAATCAATTTTTCTAAATGTTGCACCAGTCGGAAGTCCTGTTGCAGCAACAGAATCCCATGAAGCACCTGCATTGGTTGTTTTGTAGATAGCACTGTTGGTTCCGGATATGAAACCATTGGTAGCACTAACCATATCAATGCTCCAGAAAGTAGCAGTTGAGTAAGCAGGCATTGGAATCAAAGCCCATGTTGCACCGCCATTGGTTGATCTGGCAACCTGATCTTGAACGCCACCTACAGTTGGTGCGCCTACAGCGATAACAACTTCATCAGGTGCAGAAGACCAGATATCATACCATGTGCCTGGTTTTGTAAGGGTAGTGTGTGCTGTTGGAGTTGCATTTGCACCCATTCTTGACTGAATAAGTCCAAACCCACCAACTGAAACAACAGAGTCACCGGTTGGTGAAAAAACTGAAGCATAGTATGTTGAAGTCCATGGCTGAGCAGGATTTAATAATGCAAGAGTATCCCATGAAACACCAAGGTTGGTTGATTTATAAAGGTTAAAGCTTGGACCTGTGAGGTAGAAAGCGTTGTTTATATAATCCACATCCCAGTAAACATTTGCTGCTGCCAAGCCGGTGTTTGCAGCTGCCCAGGTGGTACCACCATCAGTGGATACTCTAACATTACCAGCAGTACCGGCGGTCATTAAGGTTGTACCGTCGCCATCAATCTTGTAAACAGTGTATGAAGCTCCGGTAGCAACAGCTGCCCAGGTTGCTCCACCATCAGTGGATTTCCTCAGGTTGCCTGAACTTGTAGCAATTAAAACAGTGTTCCCATCGGCAGTCCAAACATCGTTAAAAGCAGTAGTAACTCCTGATGTAAGTTGAGTCCATGTAGCGCCGCCATCGGTGGTTTTTGTGACATTACCTGATGTACCAACAGCGTAACCGGTGAGACCATCGGAAGCAAAATCCACTGCGTATAAACTGATTGTTGCGGTGGAAAGACCAGATGGAACAGAAGTCCATGTGGCACCGGCATCGGTGGTTTTCATAATACCGCTCGAGCTTCCAACAACAAGTCCGTTGTTAAGATCAGTGAAATGAAGGTCATAGGCATTTGATGCCTGTCCTGAGCTACCAAAAGGCAATCCCGCCATATGGTTAAATTCCCAGGTTGCACCTGCGTCGGTGGTTTTCATGAATGTGCCGGCGAGACCAACAGCATACCATGTAGAGCCACTAAAAGCCTGGACGGCTCTTAACTGGTTACCTTGAGGTGTTGGGTGGAGCCATTTCCAGTCAGAACCTGTTTGTGAGTAAACAAGATTCGACAAGGAGACAGCCATAACAAAAAGAAGTAATAATTTCCGCATGGAAACCTCTTTAGTTTGGTGATTGAATTGATATTTTGAAAAATTTAAGAATTAATATTAGATTGCTGTAGCCTGAAAAGATGCGAGAACTGTACGCTCAAAAGAATTGTAAGGTTGAAGCACAAAATAGTTAAAGAAAAGTTATTCCACAACAATTATTTTTCATTTTTTCAGAAAAAATAAATTCCAGGTCTTATCAATAGTTTGTTACATTTGCGCAAATGCAGTTCCATGAAGAGAGGGCACAATTTTCGGATAAAATTTAAGAATGGAGAGAAGATAATTGGCCTGGTATCAATCTTAAACTGACTATTCAACACAGTCGAAAGAGTTATCAATTACTCCGAGATACCAGTTGCCATCTTTTTTGAAAAAACCGAGAGATGATTCGTCGGTGGAAAGGATTATTACCGATATTCTGTATTCCATCTTCTCGATCGAGTTAAGGAGGATTTTATCGATATAAACCACCTCCTTCGCCTCTTCAAGAATAGAGGAGAGACGGGAATATTTATTAACTTTTGAGATAAAACTCCCGGTTTTGGTCCATATCCCCAAATTACAATCGAATTCCGGAAGATAGTCTTTAACCGGATCACCCTTGCCTGAAGAGAAGAAGAGCCCCTGCAGAACTGCCTGTTTTATGTTCGATGAGTGGATGGGGTAGGCGATGCCTTCGGGATCGATGATTTCAATGATACCCAACTCAGGATCAACATATTTTTCTATTGTCGTGGTATTGTTTTTGCCAAAAGCGACAACAATTTCCTTATAAATCTTGATTACCTCATCGAGCTCATCCGGAGCTGAATTTTGATTCGTGCCCTGAGCAAAACAACTCATGCAGAAAAAAGAGGTTACAAAAAGTAGAGTATAGCTGATTGAGCTCAAAATTTTCGACTTATTATTTTTTCTAAAAATTTTAGTAAAAATAAAGAATTTCCTGATTCATTTGACGCTTTGTATTAGAATTTGCATATTTTAAAACCGAATTTCATAAATATTTTTATACAAACATCCCCACGAATATATTTTGCCATGAAAGCAAACTTGAAGTTACTTGAAGAAATAACAACGATGCTGTCCACTGCGACTAACATTTCCGATCTCGCTGTTGCATTTGGAGTATTTGTTGGGAAAAGTGATGGAATTTTTAAATCAGCTCTTTATTTGTTTGGACCCGGTGAAGAGAAGCTGCGATTATTACAGGCAAAAGGATTTAATACGGCGGAGAGGGAAGAGGCGGAAAAAACAGCTCCCGAAAGGCAACCGGGGTGGGTTATAAAAAATAAATCCATGCTTGAAATTCCCGGGGTGGTGAATAATTCGCCTGATGGACCCCCTGAAGGAAGCATTTATGAACCAACAAAAACTCGTATTTATTTCCCAATCATTGAGAGGGACATCTGTTATGGTTGCACCGGATATGCACTTGAAAATCCCGCTTTTTTAACCGATGATTTCAGGGCGATTGGTTCGTTTATTGCGAAATCGATTGCCTTTGCTTACGGCAGAATCGTAAATCTTCAGCAAGAAAAAGTGAATGCCGGTAAGCTAAAATTGATGCTCCGGGAGAGTGAGCTACGCTACCGGTTGATTGTTGACAGTGCAAATGATATTATTTACACCACATCACCAAAAGGTGATTTTACTTATGTGAATCCTAAAGGAGAATTTTTAAGTGGATATACCACTGAAGAATTAATCGGGAAAAACTATATTGAACTGATACATCCCGACGACAGACCAAGAGTGGTGGAACACTATAAAAATCAGATTCTAACTCGAATATTTACTACTTATTGTGAATTCAGGATGGTCACAAAAGCGGGAGATATCCTATGGGTGGGGCAGAATGTTCAACTTGATCTCGATGGTGGTGAGTTGGTTGGGCTTCATGCGGTTGCAAGAGACATCAAGGAACTCAAAGAAGCAAATGAGAAGGTGGAAAGATCAAGATTACTTTTCCAGACCGTTTTGGAGACTGTTGCTGACGGAATTTTGCTGCTCGACAGCACAAACCGGATTATGTTGATCAATGAAGAGGTCAGAAGGATTTGGGATTATTCCAAAGGGTCTCTCATCAGAGAAGATTTCCAAATGCTATTTAAAGAAGGAATGTTTGATCCCTCGAATTGGAATGGTGATGTTGATGCGATGTACCGCGACATTTTGGGCAAAAGTATCGAGTTAACAGGAATTAGAAGAGATGGTACCACTTTCCCCGTTGAGATTAATGTATCGAAAATGGAGTTTAATCAGGAAGTCTTTTTTACAGTAGCTGTTGAAGATATAACACTTAAAAAGAGGCGACTTTCGGATCTCGAAAAAGCAAGAAATCTTGCTGAAGAGTCGATGAAAGCCAAAGAACAATTTCTTGCGCATATCAGCCATGAGATCAGAACACCGTTAAATGCTGTTCATGGCTTTACTCATCTGCTTCTGGAACTAAACCCTACAATAGAACAAACCCAATTCCTTAAGGCGATTAAATATTCAACCGACAATCTTCTGGTAATTATCAATGATATTCTCGATTTTTCCAAAATAGAGGCGAACAAGCTCGAACTTTTTATCGATGATTTTTCAATTCAGGAGTCAGTTAAACATGTAATTGAATCTGTTCGTTATTCAGCGGATGAAAAAGGGATAAAATTGATTACCGAGTTTAGCGATGAAGTTCCATATTGGGTTAGAGGAGATCAGGTGAGAATTGGTCAGATACTCCTCAATCTTGTTTCCAACGCATTAAAATTTACAGAATCGGGAGAAGTTAAAGCCTCTGTAAAACTTCTAAGTGAAACTGATGATTATTCCACACTCGAAATATCAATCTCCGATACCGGAATTGGTATCCCGGAACAGCATATCGGGAAGATTTTTGAATCTTTTGAACAAGTGAAAAACAGGGATACAAGAGCCAAGGTTGGAACGGGACTGGGGCTTGCTATTGTTAAAAGTCTTGTTGAAATACAGCAAGGAACGATATCAGTGAAGAGCAAAGAAGGGGAAGGTTCGGTTTTTACCGTAATTCTTCCTTTTGGTAAATCAGAGAGAGATGAACTGATTCTTGGAAGTGATCTGTTTGAACAACAAACAGAAATTGTAAAAGATCTGAACGGACTTCGAGTTTTGGTGGTGGAAGACAATGAAATGAATCAACTCGTCGCCACAAACATATTAAGGCTTTGGAAATGTAATTATAAAGTTGCAGATAATGGTAAAAAAGCACTCGAACTGTTCGAAAAAGAGGATTTTGACATCATTTTGATGGACCTCTCAATGCCGGTTATGGATGGATTTGAGGCGTCAAAAGAGATCAGGCTGAATTTCCCCGAAAATAAAAAAGATATCCCGATACTCGCTTTCACAGCCTCGGCGATGGTAGAATCGAGAGAAAAAGTATTTGCCGGAGGGATGAACGACTATATTACCAAACCCGTAAAACCGTTTGAACTTCAACAAAAAATATCAAACCTTACGAGTGTAACAGTAAAAACGGATATGGTTCCACAAGAAGAAAAGAAAGATATTCCGGTGGTTGAAATGAAGGAAAACAAATTTAGATATATCAGACTCGAGTACCTCAACGAACTCACAGGTGGAGATGAGGAATTGATAGATGAGATGATGAAACTGTTCCTTGAGAACACTCCTGACGCACTCGAAAACCTGAAAAACCTTCACGACACAAAGAATTGGGAAGAAGTTAAAAAGGCTGCCCACAAATTTAAGCCAACTCTTTCGTATATGGGGATTAAGGAGCTTGACGGTGTAGTCCCTGAAATCGAAAAAATGGCACTTGCTCATGATCCTGATAATAAAATTCCATCGCTTCTCGAAACGCTTAACCACTACTGCGGTGAAACAATTAAAGAAATTACCGCACATTTAAGGAATGAATAACGATGGAAATACTCGTTGCAGATGATCTGCTTGAAACAAGACTGCTTCTTAAATCGATACTTAAAAAACTTGGTCATGAAGTTATATCAACCGAAGATGGAGCTCTGGCATGGGAGGCTCTCATAAAATCCAATATTTCCCTCGTAATCACAGACTGGGAGATGCCCAACCTAAGCGGTATAGAATTGTGTAAAAAAATTAGAGAAACAAACCTCAACAGGTATGTTTACATCATTTTACTCACAGCTAAAAATGAGAAACAGGAACTTGTTGAGGGAATGGAAGCCGGAGCTGACGATTTTATTTCCAAACCTTTCAACAATCAGGAATTGAATGTAAGGATCAGAGCAGGCGAAAGGATTATTCGACTACAGAATGATCTTGAAGAAAAAAATCACAAACTGAAGACTTATAACGACAGGCTTGAAAAAGATTTAAACGCTGCAGCAGATTTGCAAAAAAGTCTTCTTCCACAACCATTCCAGAAAATACAAGATCTCTCCTTCGAATCTATTTTCATGCCTTCACTTTTTGTGGCAGGCGATATTTTTAATTACTTTGAACTTGATGAAGAGAATACAGGCTTTTATCTGCTTGATGTTTCAGGGCATGGTGTCTCCTCGGCGATGTTGTCGTTTACACTCAGCAAGTTTTTAAGTGAACATGGTGAAGCCCGCGGGCTTGTAAAAACTTATTCAGAGGAGGAAGGAAAATTTATAAACACTTCTCCTGAGAAAGTGCTTACTGAATTGAACAAACTTTTTGAGATGGGACTTGAGGTGATGCAATATTTTACCATGGTTTATGGTAAATATAACAGACTCACAAGAGAGATGGAATTCAGCCTGGGAGGGCATCCGCCTGTGATAATTGTGCACAGAGAAAAACCACCCACTGTTGTTGATCTAAGCAGCATCCCGATCGGTATGTTTGATCATTCAGAATATGAAAGGGCTGTGGTAAAGCTTGAACCCGGCGACCTGGTTTATGTTTATTCAGACGGTTTTTGTGAATGTTTTGATATAGGGGATGGAAAAGTAACTGAGTTGATGGTGGAATGGCTGGAACTGCATAAACATTTAGATAAAGAAGCATTAAATGAAACTATCAAAACAAAAATGAGAGCTTATTCAGATAACAACCCTGAAGCTGACGATATTTCGTTAATGATGATTACGGTTAATTGAGAAGTCACAGAGTCACGAAGTCACAGAGTGAGAAATCAGGGGAGAACTCAAGTACTCAGGTACTCAAGTTCTCTCGTTTTAAAGTTCTTCTAATCGCCTTCATCATAATTTAACACAGGACGGAGCCACCTTTCGATTTCATCAAGGCTCATCCCTTTTCTTCTATGGTAGTCGAGCACCTGATCCTTATTCAGTTTTCCGGTTGTGAAATACTTGGATTCAGGATGTGAAAAATAGATACCACATACCGCAGCAGTTGGATACATTGCAAGGTTTTCGGTGAGCAAAATTCCTGTTTTTTCAGTCACTTTCATCAAATCAAAAAGAGTTATCTTTTCAGAATGATCGGGACACGCAGGGTAACCCGGAGCAGGACGAATACCGGTGTAATTTTCACTTATAAGATCATCATTCGATAACTGTTCATCTGCAGCATAACCCCAGAGATTTGTTCTTACCTCTTTGTGCAAATATTCTGCAAAAGCTTCAGCGAGCCTGTCTGCAAGGGCTTTAACCATAATTGCTGAATAATCATCATTGTCCGATTCGTAGTGTTTAACGAGATCATCAACACCAATACCGGCGGTTACAGCAAAAAGTCCGATATAGTCCTTTTTGCCCGACTCTTTTGGTGCAATAAAATCTGCGAGACAGTGATTGGGCAATCCTGATGCCTTTATTGCCTGCTGCCTCAGGAAGTGCAACTCAGTAAGAAGCCCGCGTCTTTCTTCATCAACATATAACTCAACATCATCATAATTGACGCTGTTTGCGGGGAAAATTCCCACAATTCCATTAGCAGTTAACAACTTGCCATCCACTAATTTTTTGAGAATTGCGTTTGCATCTTCAAAAAGTTTTTTAGCTTCAGAGCCATATTTTGCAGTCTCAAAAATCTCAGGATATTTTCCCTTTAATTCCCATGCCTGGAAAAATGGAGTCCAGTCGATAAATTCAAGCAAATTCTCAAGAGGCACAGAATTATACTCAAAAACACCAGTCTTATTTGGAACAGGAGGAGTGTAGTTTTCCCAACCGGGATTAAATCTGTTTTTACGAGCCTGCTGAAGAGTCACAAAATCTTTAACACTCTGTTTTTTCCTGTGATCTTCTCGTAGTTTATCGTATTCAGCTTTTATTTCAGCAGCAAAAACAGGGGCTGTTTCTCGGTTGATTAATTTTGCAGCTACCGGAACACTCCTTGAGGCATCAAGAACATGAACCACAGGAGCAGAATAATTTTGCGCTATCTTCACTGCCGTGTGAACTCTTGATGTAGTGGCACCACCAATCAGAAGTGGAATTGTCATTTTTCGCCTTTCCATCTCTTTTGCAACGCTTACCATTTCATCAAGCGAAGGGGTGATAAGTCCACTCAGTCCAATAATGTCAACATTTTCTTTGATTGCAGTATCAAGAATTTTATCAGCCGGGCACATCACACCAAGATCGATAACTTCAAAATTATTACAACCAAGAACCACACCAACTATATTTTTTCCTATATCGTGAACATCGCCTTTTACTGTAGCCATTAAAATTTTTCCGGCACTCTGTTGTGAGCCCGGGTTTTTTAGCTTTTCAGCTTCAATATAAGGAATTAAGATTGCTACAGATTTTTTCATCACACGCGCTGATTTAACAACCTGAGGCAGGAACATCTTACCGGCACCAAAGAGGTCACCCACAAGATTCATTCCATCCATCAACGGGCCTTCTATCACACTTATCGGGGCTGCATATTTTAATCGTGCCTCTTCAGTATCCTGATCGATATAATCAACTATACCTTTTAAGAGGGCATATTTAAGCCTTTCTTCAACTGAGGTTTCACGCCAGCTTTCAGTTTTAACTTCCGCTTTATCTTTGCTCTTTACATGTTCGGCAAAATTGATCAAGCGTTCGGTTGCATCCTGTCTTCTGTTTAACAAAACATCCTCAACCAGAACCAACAATTCTTTGTCGATCTCTTCATACACTTCAAGCTGACCGGCGTTTACAATTCCCATATCCATGCCTGCTTTTATTGCATGGTATAAAAATGCTGAATGCATCGCCTCTCTTACAACATCATTTCCGCGGAAAGAGAAAGAAACATTTGAAACTCCACCACTCACTTTGGCATAAGGGAGATTTTCTTTAATCCAGCGTGTGGCTTCAAGATAATCAACGCTGTAGTTGTTATGTTCATCCATTCCTGTTGCCACAGTAAGGATATTTGGATCAAATATGATATCCTCGGCGGGAAATCCCAGCTCCCCGGTTAAAATTTTATAAGCCCGTGAGCAAATTTCTATTCTTCTCTCAAGTGTGTCAGCCTGACCATTTTCATCAAAAGCCATAACAATTACAGCTGCACCATATTGCATTACTTTTTTTGCATGCTCTCTGAAAACATCCTCGCCTTCTTTTAGGCTGATAGAGTTAACTATCGATTTGCCTTGGAGGCATCTCAATCCTGCTTCAAGCACACTCCATTTTGACGAATCTATCATCACCGGGAGTTTGGCAATATCGGGTTCAGACCCCATAAGGTTCAGGAATTTCGTCATGGCAGCTTCTGAATCGAGCATTCCCTCATCCATATTCACATCAAGAACCTGTGCACCACCTTCCACCTGATCTCTTGCTATTGAGAGTGCTTCCTCATAATTGCCCGCCAAAATAAGTTTTGCAAACTTTCTTGACCCTGCAACATTTGTTCTTTCACCAATATTAACAAAATTTGTTTGAGGATGAATTACGAGTGGTTCAAAACCACTTATTCGTAAATAGCGGGGGAGTTCCGGTCTTTCTCTTGGTTCGAGCGGTGCCACCATTTCACTGATAATTTTAATATGGTCCGGGGTTGTGCCACAGCAACCACCCACGATATTAAACATATTTTCAGATGCAAATTCTTTTAATACTTCTGCCATCAAATCGGGAGTTTCGTCATAACCACCAAATTCATTGGGAAGTCCGGCATTTGGATAAACGCTCACGAAGTATGGGCATTTATCAGCAATTTCTTTCAAAAACGGTCTCATTTGGCTTGCGCCAAGAGCACAGTTTAATCCAACACTCACCAGATTTCTGCAGTGACTGATCGAAATTAAAAATGCTTCCGCAGTTTGCCCCGAAAGGTTCCTTCCGCTAAGATCAACAATGGTACCCGAAATCATAACCGGCAATGAAACATTTTTTTCGGTGAATACCTCCTCCACTGCATAAATTGCTGCTTTGGAATTTAAGGTGTCAAAAATTGTTTCTATCAGGATGATATCCACTCCGCCATCAATAAGGCCTCTTAGCTGCTCTGAATAAGCATTTGCCACTTCCTGGAAGGTAACTGCACGGTAGCCCGGATCATTTACATCAGGAGAGAGGGAGAGCGACTTGTTGGTCGGTCCCAAAGCACCAGCAACAAATCTGTGTTTTGTATTACCGGGGATGTTAAATTCTGCGGTAACTTCTTTTGCAATTCTTGCTGACTGATAGTTGATGTTATAAACTTCACTTTCGAGGTGATAATCAGCTTGTGCAAGATAATTACTACTGAAAGTGTTGGTTTCGATAATATCAGCACCGGCGTTTAGATACTGTCTGTGAATTTCTTTTATCACTTCGGGTTTGGTTACCGAGAGCAGATCGTTATTCCCCTTAAGGTCAGAGGGATAGTCTTTGAATTTTTCTCCCCGGAAGTCCGCTTCTGTAAGGTTAAAGCGCTGAACCATGGTGCCCATGGCTCCATCAAGGACGAGTATCCTTTCACGAAGGAGATTTTCAAGTATGGTTTTTGTGTCGTTCATTTGTTCTATTTTTGTGGACTTGTGGCAAGTATTTGATTTTTTTTAATCAATTCGTTTAAATACATTTACAAATTTAAATCTTCTAATTACAAATAACAAAGATAATAGGAATCCGATGATTATTATTACAGGAGCGGCGGGATTCATTGGCAGTGCAATTGTCTGGCAATTGAATCAGGAAGGCATAAATGATATCCTCCTGGTTGACTCTCTTGGCAGTGATGAAAAGTGGAAAAACCTCGTAAATTTAAAGTATATCGATTTTCTCGATAAAAAAGAATTCCTCACACTCATTGAGCAGGGGACCAACTTTGGCGATGTTCAATTCATCATACACATGGGAGCAAACTCATCAACGACTGAGAAGGATGCCGATCATCTTGTCGAAAACAACTTCAGATATACAAAAGTGCTTGCAGATTATTCCCTCATTAAAGGGATCAGATTTGTTTATGCATCATCCGCGGCAACTTATGGAGATGGTTCAATGGGATTTGAAGACAATGATGAGGACTGTCTAAAAATTAAACCATTAAACATGTACGGTTATTCAAAAAACATGATGGACCAGTGGGCTTACCTGACCGGGGCGTTAAAATCGATAGCCGGAGTTAAATATTTTAATGTTTATGGTCCAAATGAAACTCACAAGGGGGATATGCGCAGTGTTGTGCACAAAGCCTATGGACAGATAAAATCGACCGGCAGGGTTACTCTTTTTAAATCTCTTCATCCCGACTACAAAGATGGTGAGCAAATGAGAGATTTTGTTTATGTAAAAGATGCTGTAAAAATGACTTTGTTCCTCGCACGGAATAAAGAAATTAACGGTTTGTATAATTTAGGACAGGGGAAAGCCAGAACCTGGAATGATCTTGTTTTTTCAATATTTAACGCACTTGAAATGGATTCAAAGATTGAATATATTGATATGCCCGAGCACCTGTCTCCAAAATATCAATATTTTACCGAAGCAAATCTTAAAAAGATAAGAAGTGCCGGCTATGATGAAAATCTGTTTACTCTTGAAGAGGGGGTAAGGGATTATGTGAAAAACTACCTGCTCCCGGGAAAATATCTGGGAGAGTAGCAGAATAAAACCCTGAAATTCTAAAACGGGCTGTCTGTTTTCAGACAGTCCCCGTTTAAAAATTCATTATATATTTTGTCAGCGATCTAATAATTAAAGATCGTCGTCGTCGTCATCAATCTTTGGGTCTGTGGTCCCATCCCCAAAATCATCGTCGAAATCATCATCATCAAAATCATCATCATCATCAAGCTCATAGTCGTCTTCATCAAACAGATCATTATCCTCAAAATCTTCGAGATACTCTTCTAAATCGGTCTCGTCAAAATCTTTGGTCAGATCGTCATCTTCGCTGTCAACTTCTTCATCTTCGAGGTCTTCGTCATCAAAGTCCTCATCATCAAAGTCCTCATCAGCGAGATCATCGTCAGGGTTTCCTTTTCCGGGTGAAGCCAAAATATCTCCGGCTAAACCAAAAAAAGGATTTTCATTTTCAGATATCTCCAGTTTAAGCAACTCTGAATCATCCATTAAGGGCATATAAGATTCTCCTTCTTCTTTCCTGTACTCTTTTTTTGAAAAACATTACAATAAATTAAAAAAAATGACTCACAAATAAATAAGCAAAAATATTTAAATACACACAATAACTTCGATTTTTGAAAATATTTTTAAGGTTTTTCCATATTCCCGGTTGAATTAAGAAAAATATTCCCTTAAAATTTTTGTCATATCTGCATCCCAAATATAGTGACTGTTTGAGATTTAATCTTTGTACGCTTGAAGGCATTTTTGTGTTCCCGTAATTGATGGCAATCCATGTTCCTTTTCCACCCCACAACAAATAATCCCGGGAAAATTCCCCGCAGGATTAACCTAAAATTTCGTAAATTTTCATTTAGAAAACACTTTTTTAAAAAGCTATTGAGGTGCCCCTTGAGGACTTTTCTCTTCATATTATTTATGAGTACAATGCTTATGCCACAGCAAAAACGACTGATGACGATCGACGATCTTTGGGCGATGGAAAGAATAAATAAAATTTCCATAACCCCCGAAGGTAATAAGGTATTCTTTACTTCTTCTGTTTACAGCATGGAGCTAAACAAAGGAAATGGCAACATTTCTGTGATAAACTCTGATGGATCAAGCCTTAAAGGCATAAAAACGAGTGAAAAAGAAGAGGGTTCACCTGTTTATGTCCCTGCTTTAAACAAACTTGCATATCTGCTCAACGACCAGATCTGGATTTGTAATCCTGATGGAACAGGTGACGAAAAATTAACAGACTATGTATCGGGAGTAAATTCATTCAAATTTTCACCTGATGGAAAATATATCCTTTTCACTTCTTCAGTTTATCCTCAGTGTGGACTCGGAAATGAGTGTAATGAAACAAAAGATAAAAAATTAGACGAAAGCAAAGTTAAAGCCTCTATTTTTACAGAACTCTATTACCGTGATTTTAACAGGTGGAGAGGCGAAAAAAGAAGTCTTTTATTCCTTCTTGATATCGCAGCTAAAAAAGATTACGAACTGACACCCGTTGCTTATTATGATGTGCCACCGGTAGCTCTTGGTTCTGAAAATGATTTTGGTTTTTCGCCTGATGGGAAAGAGGTGGTTTTTACTGCCAACAAAGATAAAATGCTTGCAATAAGCACAAACAACGATGTTTGGACAATTGACCTCGGTCCCGTACTTAAGGGTGGATCACCAACTCATGTAAAAATTTCCAAAGGTGAGGGGAACGATTGTGAACCTGTTTATTCACCCGATGGTAAATATATCGCTTTTTCTTCGATGGAAAGAAAAGGATTTGAAGCTGATAAAAAGAGGATAATCCTTCACAACAGACAAACCGGTGCGCAAAGTGATCTCTCAAAGTCGGTTGATCTGAGTGCCGACAATTTGCTTTGGTCACCCGACAGTAAATTTATTTACTTCATAGCGTCACATGAGGTGCACAATCAGGTTTATGCTGTTGATGTTGCTTCGGCAAAGGTGACAACTCTGATCAAAGGACACAATATCGCAGATTTGAATATCACGGCAGATGGTAAAAAATTCTTCTTCAGGAAACAAGCATCAACCATGCCATATGAAATTTACAGTGCAAATGTCGATGGTTCAGATCTTACCCGTATCTCTTATGTAAATCAGCAAAGATTAAACCAATTAGCGATGAACGATATTGAAACTTTCACCACAAAAGGTGCAGGTGGAACTCAAGTTCAATCAATATTGCTGAAACCTGCAAATTTTGACCCAAAAATTAAATATCCCGTTATTTTCCTTATTCATGGAGGACCACAGGGTAACTGGAACGACGACTTCCATTATCGCTGGAATCTTCAGATGTTTGCAGCCGGTGGATATGTTGTTATTGCACCAAATCCCAGAGGAAGCACCGGATACGGTCAAAAATTCACTGACGAAATATCAAAAGACTGGGGTGGTAAGGTTTACACCGATCTCATGAATGTGTATGACTATGCAGTGAAATCATTCAAGTATGTTGATAAAAATAATATTTTTGCTGCGGGAGCATCCTACGGCGGATATATGATTAACTGGATCGCCGGGCACACTAACAGATTTAAAGCCCTGGTTTCACATGCAGGTGTTTTTAATCTGGAGAGTATGTTTGGTACAACCGAACAATTGTGGTTTCCTGAATGGGAATTTGGTGGCACTCCATGGGATAAGAGGAAAGAATATGAAAAATGGTCACCCCACCGTTTTATCCACAATTGTAAGACCCCAATGCTTGTAGTTCACGGTGCAAAAGACTTTAGAGTACCCGAAGAACAAGCATTTCAATTATTTACATCACTTCAGCGCTTGGGAATTGAAAGTAAATTTTTATATTACCCTGACGAAACTCATTTTGTTGCAAAACCACAGAACTCAAGACTCTGGTGGCTGACTGTTTACGATTGGTTCGAAAAACATTATACACCGGAAACTAAATAATAGAGAGGTTGTCATGGAAGAGACAAAAGACAAAACCCTGAACTACACCGGTGAAGAACACCTGGACTTTCATGATGTCCCCTACGAGGGGGGACAGAAGGATAACGGGAATGGTGAAGATGACTATAATTTCGATTTCCTCGAGAATGATGAGGATCTTGAAAAGCGTGCCGAGTATGTGAACGCAAATATTTGGGAAAAACTTGAGGAATCAGGTACCAAAATCTCGTTTGTGCGGGATATTATTGCTCTTTACAACTATATGATTGATCCTTTTGTATCGTGGTATAGAAAAGCCATTGTGGTTGCAGGGCTTATCTATTTCATTTCACCAATTGATGCCATCCCTGACATTGCTCCGCTTTTTGGGTATATGGATGATATGGGCGTGATTGGGTCGATACTTAAATTCCTCGGTCACGAATTGTCTTCGTATTACGACAGATAAAACTGTCGATTCAGGAAAATATTAACACGAAGAAGAGAAGAGAAGAAGATAAATAGAAAAATGCCACGGCATCAATTTCTTTCACCTTTTTTTCTTCTTCTCTTCGTGTGAATTTATCATTTTAATGGCATTAAGAATGGATTTTCAATAAACAGATGCTGTCCTCCCTTTTTATCAAAGATTATGCTCTCATTAAAGAAGTAACCATTAATTTTGGTTCCGGACTCAACATTATTACGGGTGAAACGGGTGCGGGGAAGTCGATTATGCTTGATGCTCTTGGGCTTATACTTGGTGGAAGAGCTTATATCGAATCGGTAAGAAGTGGTTCTACAAAAGCTGTGGTTGAAGGCGTTTTCAAGAAGGAAATGCCCCCGGATTCAAGACTGAATGAAATTCTTATTGAAAATGAGATAGAACCGGGAGATGAGCTGGTAATTCGCAGGGAGGTGTCTGTAAAAGGGAACAGCAGAGCATTTATAAACGATTCTCCTGTCAGTATTAATCTCCTCAAAGAGATTGGAGACAGACTTGTTGACCTCCACGGACAACACGAACACCAGGCAATTCTACATGTTGACAACCATATTGGTTATCTCGACAGCTTCGCAAAAACCTATCCCCTAAAACAAAAATATACGGTGGAGCTCGATATCCTCGTTAAACTCCTTTCAGAACAAAAAGAAATCGAATCTAAACGGGATGAATTAAAAGAAAAACGGGAATATTATGCATTCCGTTTAAAAGAGATTGATGCGGTTTCACCTCAACCCGGTGAGGATGTTGAACTTGAAAGAGAACTTAATATTCTTGAAAACGCCGAAAAACTGCTGTCATTAACGACATCTTCTTTCTCAAAACTTTATGATGGCGACTCTTCGGCTTACGATCTTGTTTACACTGCAAAAAAAGATATTGAAGCACTCGTAAAAATTGACTCACAATTCCTCCCGCTGCTCGATGAACTCGACCAGGCTTTAGCTGCAATACAAGGAACAGCTGACACAATCAGAGATTACACCAAAGGCATCGATCTTGATCCTTCAAAATTAGAATCAAGCCGTGAACGGCTGGTTGCAATAAATGCATTAAAACGAAAATTTGGAGGCTCACTTGAAGCCGTGATCGAAATGAGAGAAAAAATTCATTCGGAAATTGACCTCGCCGACAATTTTTCTGAACACCTCTCTCGAATTAACTCTGCAATTATTAAACAGAGAGAAATTTGTGGGAAAATCGCTGATGAACTTTCACTAAAAAGAGAAGCTTCAAGGGATGAACTCTCAAACGGAATCCGTGAAAAATTAGCTGAACTTGGCATAAAAAGCGGGAAGTTTGTTGTTAACATGTCCAAAGAAGAGGCGGGTGGCAAAGAAACCAACTTTGTAACACTTGATGGAAACAGGTATAAATTTAACAAAGACGGCATTGATACAATTGAATTTTACATTTCCACAAATGCCGGTGAAATCCCCAAACCATTGGTAAAAGTGGCATCCGGTGGAGAAGTTTCGAGGGTAATGCTTTCATTAAAGTCTGTACTTGCGGGGATGGATCAAATTCCCGTTTTGGTTTTTGATGAGATTGATACCGGAATAAGCGGCAGGATTGCCCAAAAAGTGGGGTCTGCGTTAAAGTCCCTTTCCAATTTTCATCAAATTATAGCAATTACACACCTGCCTCAGATTGCTGCATTCTCTGATATCCATTTTTCAGTCGTTAAAATTGAAAATGAGGGTAGCACTTCAACTCATGTAAACAGACTTGGTGAATCGGAAAAGGTGAATGAAATTGCAAAACTTATCAGCGGGGCAGAAATAACAGGTGCCTCTCTAAAAAGTGCCAAAGAACTAATGGCAGGTGAAGGTCTCTTCAGTTAAAATGAAACAGGATGCAGGGTTATATGTTCACATCCCGTTTTGTGACCACAAATGTATCTACTGCGATTTCTACTCAATCATCAAAGATGACAACAAAACAATTTACCTCAAAAACCTCTTAAATGAGATAAATCATTTTTCCTCCATTTATTCAACTTTCCATCAATTTAAGACCATCTATTTTGGAGGGGGCACCCCTTCTCTCATGGAACCGGAGTATCTCGGCAGTATAATTTCTCACTTAAAATCTAAATTTCAGATTTCAGAAGATGCCGAAATAACGATGGAAACCAACCCCGGAACGGTTTCTTTTGATAAGTTGAAAAGGTTCAGAGAGCAGGGAATTAACAGGATTAGTATCGGAATCCAGTCTTTTGACAAAAAAGACTTAAAATTTCTTACCAGGATTCACACCGGAGAGGCTGCGGTTCAGACTGTTCATGATGCGTATGAAGCAGGCTTCAGGGATATTTCAATCGATTTGATATTTAATCTCCCCGGACAAACAAAAAGAAAATGGAAAAAGAACCTCGAAATCGCGACAAGTCTGCCTGTTACCCATATCTCAGCTTACAGTCTGATTCTTGAGAAGGGGACCATTCTGAACAAAATGGTACTAAAAGGGGAAGTGGAGATGCAGGATGTGGAGATCGATTCCCAACTTTATGAAATCACCATGGATTTCCTTGCTGAGAAGGGATTTGAACATTACGAAGTTTCAAATTATTGTAAACCCGGTTATGAGTGTAAACACAATCAGATATATTGGGATTGTCTAAACTATCTCTCTTTTGGAACCTCGGCACATTCATATATGGATGGCAAACGATGGTGGAATTTTTCGGCTCTCACAATCTATAATACGGCCGTGATGAATAAAGATTATGCAATCGCAGGGAGTGAAGAACTGACACAACACGATTTGTATGAAGAGTATATTATGCTTGGTTTAAGGAGCAGGGGATTAAAATTTAAAAGAGGGGAGAAAAACCCGGGACTGTTGGGAATTGGCAGTGAAGCGTGGTATATGGAGCGAAAACAGATCATAAATCAATTAGTTGCCGCCGGAAAGATGGTTATTGATGGAGATTGGTTAAAATTAACAAGAGACGGATTTCTTGTTTGTGATGAGATTGTGGAGCGATTACTCTGATTTCTCCTTTTTGTCGTAATTTTGAATCATTATATATATTTTTTGCATCAAACGGATATAAAATTTAAATTTTGGAGATAAAAATGTCTGAAACCAACACAAAACATAAAAAAGTAATTATTATCGGATCGGGTCCCGCGGGATTCACTGCAGCAGTTTATACGGGAAGAGCAAATCTTGCTCCATTGATCTTTGAAGGAATGCAGCCGGGTGGGCAATTAACCATCACTACCGAAGTTGAAAACTTCCCCGGTTTTGAACATGGGATTCAAGGTCCCGAACTGATGGATGTGATGAGAAAACAAGCTCACAGATTTGGAGCGGAGTCGATCTATCAGGAAGTTACAGAAGTTGATCTCTCAAAAAGACCTTTTACTGTAAAAAGTTATGATGACACATATACTGCCGATGCCTTGATAATTTCAACGGGTGCTTCAGCTAAACTTTTGGGAATTCCATCTGAGACCAGGTTTATGGGATACGGCGTTTCTGCATGTGCCACTTGTGACGGATTTTTCTATCGGAATCAGAGAGTTATAGTTGTTGGTGGTGGGGATACAGCACTTGAAGAGGCTACATATCTCACAAGATTTGCATCTGAAGTTTTAGTTGTGCACAGACGCGATGAATTTAGAGGTTCTAAAATCATGGTGGACAGAGCCAAAAAGAATCCAAAAATTAAATTTGCTCTTAACTCTGTTATAGATGAAGTTGTTGGTACCGAAGAAGGGAACAAAAAACTTGTCACCGGGGCAGTGTTAAAAAATGTATTGACGGGTGAAAAAACACTTCATGAATGTGAAGGCGTTTTTATGGCGATTGGTCATCAGCCAAACACAGGTTTGTTTAAAGGTGTACTTGATACAGACGAAAGTGGTTATTTGATTGTGAAACCCGGTTCTACATACACAAATGTTGAAGGTGTTTTTGCCGCGGGTGATGTTTCTGATAAAACCTACCGTCAGGCGGTTACCGCTGCTGGTTCAGGTTGCATGGCAGCTATCGATGTTGAAAGATGGCTCGAATCGCAGGAGATGTAGGGTTTTGAGTTAAACCGCGAAGGCCGCGAAGGCCGCAAAGGGAGGGTGAGAATCGCTTAACAGACCTCACCCCCGACCCCTCTCCTAAAATGAGAGGGGAGGATTACGCTTGAAATTCCATCCGCGTTAATCCGCCTAATCTGCGGGATAGGACCTCACCCCCGACCCCTCTCCTAAAATGAGAGGGGAGGATTACGCTTGAAATTCCATCCGCGTTAATCCGCCTAATTCGTTGCTTACCGCCCCCCTCCTTGTAAAGGTGGGGGAAACAATCCCCATCCGCGAAAATCCGTTTAATCTGCGTGTATCTGCGTCCTCTAAAAATCCGTGGCCATCCGTGTTAAATCCGTGAAATCCGTGGAACTATCCCCCTCTTCAATTCTCGTTTTTATTTACTATGCAATTCCTTATTAACAAGGTGGCTGCGGTAGTAGTGTGCTGTTATGAGTCCGATACCGGTGAACAGGGAGATAGCAACTGCTACAAGGGGGTCCTCGTTTGTCAGCTTGTCGAGCCAAAAGCCCGCTCCGAGTCCAAAACTAAAGAAGATCATGATTGTTCCTGAAACGGCAAGCCAATACGATTTTCTAACTTCTCTATCCACACCCATCAGATTATAAAGATCTTCAGCCGGTAAATCTTTCTCAAGAAGTTTTTTCTTTTCAAGGAACCGAAAAATTACAGCTGCTATAATCGTAGCCCCAATAACCATAAAAAGGACGATGGGGATTAATACCTCTTCCATTTTATTCTCCTTCCTTTTTATTCAATTTCTCTCTCACATAAAATGAGACTATCAAGCCTATACCAACAGCAATGAACATTATAAATGGTACATAATCGTTTTCGCCGGTTAGTTTGTCAACTATTGTTCCTGTTAACATCCCAAATCCAAACGATGCGGTGAGTATTCCAAGTACAACCAGGACACCTTTTTTCTTGCTTCCGGGGTTGAGCAGGAGTATCAGTTCTTCTGCTGTGTAATCTTTTGCGAGGATCATCTCTCTTTCTCTTGATCTGAAAAAGAGGAAAGTTATTATAACTGCACCCGTAACGATGAACATTACGATTGGTATCATAAATTCGAATGGCATTGTGTTTCTCCAAAATTGTTATTTGCTTCTGCTACTTCAGACAATTGTCCTCAGAAAAAGGTTACACCAATGAAGAAAAATATTTTCAATTTTGTATTATTGCATTCATGAAAATTTATTTAATAGTCAGATGTAACCATTTTCAACTCTCTCCGGTCTAAAGTATTGTATGGCAAAATTAGACGACCTGGAAATAATCGAATCGGTAAGAAGAGGAAATGTATCTGACTATTCACTTCTGATCGATCGTTACAAACACAAAGCTTTCTCGATGATATTCAGAATGTTGAAAAACAGGATGGATGCAGAGGAAGTGTTGCAGGATTGTTTTGTTAAAGCCTATAATAACCTAAAATCTTTTAAAGGTGATTCATTATTTTCAACCTGGTTTTACCGTATAGTGTATAATACAACCCTTTCGAGAATAGGGATGAAAAAGCGGCAAATTGAGGAGATGATGTTATCAATTGGGGAAGAACTCGATTTTGAAGATCCTGATGCAGACACTTCAGGAAGGAAAAAAGAGGAAAAAGAACTGCTTAACAGAGTTATTGAGAAACTGCCACCAAATTATGCCGCAGTAATCAACCTTTTTTATCTTGAAGAGATGAGTTGTGAAGAAATTTCGGTGATATTAAATACCGGTGTACCAAATGTTAAAGTGCTGTTGCACAGATCGCGCAATGCATTAAAAAAATTGATTAAAGAAAACAATCTTGAAGATGAACTCAGATGAAACATTATAATGACGAATTTTTCAATAAGATGATTGATGGTGAGGTGGATGATTCCACACGCCGTGAATTTTTACATCACATATCAGAATGTAAAAATTGTGAGCTGGAATATTTACTTCTGCAGAAAGCTCACAATTCATTTCAAAAAATTCAGATTGAAGAAGCACCGCCAACTCTTAATATGATGGTATTGAAGAGAATCAGCCGGGTTGTAAAACCTTCTGAAGGTGGAAAAAAGTTTTTTATCGGGATGTTGATCGGTTTAACCACGATGTTGCTTATTCTTTTTGGATATGCGTTTGAGGTTGGTAAGACCCTCGATCCCAAAGATCAAAAGCCACTAATTGACTTTTCGAAAATTGATCTTTCATTCCTGCAGGAATTTTTAAACTCCTTCAAAAGTTTTTCAGCGGTGTTCACCCCGAATTTGGTGGAACCTTGATATTGCTTGCTGTATCGATAGGAACTTATTTCTTTGTGGAGAGAGTGAAAACGAAGTAAATTTAAGGTATTAGGTATTAAATATCAGGTATTATTTTCAATTTCAACACTTGCCACTTCATTAAGTTCGGTGAAAACGGGGAGGACTTTTGAGAGGGCGTGAAGTTTAACAGTGTATTTTTTTGTTTTTACATTTTTGCGGTAGTTTACATAGTCTTCTTCGGTGTTGAAGGAGAGGAGGTGAACAAACCTTGTCGGCTTGGCAGCTGTTGT
The DNA here is from genome assembly GCA_016707285.1 of Ignavibacteriales bacterium. Taxonomy (GTDB): domain Bacteria; phylum Bacteroidota; class Ignavibacteria; order Ignavibacteriales; family Ignavibacteriaceae; genus UTCHB3. The sequence goes on along the minus strand of JADJIA010000001.1, from coordinate 717,847 downwards.
AAATGATTTATAAAACACCAAACCGGGGTTCAATTCCTTAATACTCACCGCAAATTCGGTTACAAGTTCAAGAGTGTATTCAAGATTCTTTGGGTCAACTTCAAAAGTGACGAGGACATTCTTCATAATTTCTTCATTTAATCGTTTAAAAATAAACAAAATCGAAGTAATACTCTGCTTATCTATTGATTGGAACATAAAAATTGATTAATCTTGTCTATTACAATTAAAATTTTTCAACTCATTGTTATTTTATCAAAAATATTTATTTTAAGACTTTAAATTCTGATTTAAATATTTGGAAAAACCGGAGAAAAATTATGGCAATATTTATCACAACCGACTGTATCAATTGTGGAGCTTGTGAACCTGAGTGTCCTAATACTGCAATCTATGAAGGTGGCAGGGAGTGGGAGCTTGCCGGCAAAACTTATGGTGAAGGAGCGGCCGCGCCTTCAGGTGCTGAAGGATTTTTTTCAGCAGATTTTTATTACATATCGCCCGATAAGTGTACCGAGTGTAAGGGTTTCCATGATGAACCTCAATGCGCGGCTGTTTGTCCTGTTGACTGCTGTTTGCCTGATCCAAATCATGTAGAAACAGAAGAAGAACTTCTGAAGAAAAAAGACTATCTCGACGAACTCGGCAGATAACAAAAAATTTATGTGAAGTAGAGAAGAGAGGATTCCCTAAAAAGAACCTTAATTCTTCTCTACTTTACACCTAAAATTAAAATCTTTTAACCTTTAAGGGTTTGATTTTTATCTTCACTTTTTTATTTGCCTGTTGTTTCAAATAGCGGAAGAACCGGAAAAATCGAAAAGCTCCAAAAGCCACACCCACAGTAGTAATTCCCGACATGATAGAAGCTGTTACACCCGGAATAAAGAGATCCGCACCGGTAACAAAAAGATTATTTAACCGGTAAGGATTTTTGTGAAGCTGTGTTTTGATTTTACCGGTTGAGGGCATCACGGTACCATATGGATTGATATAAAAACTTTTTGTTAATGCTCCCGGTATAATCTGTTCAACTGAAGATATACAACCTCCAAAATCTTTTATATATAAATTGATCATATCCATTAGATAACCCTTCAAATCAGAGATATTCTTTTCGTTTTGAAGGAAAGTTCCCGGATCGTCACCATTCACAAAAACAACAGCAATATATTTATCAGGCATGGAATCTGTGGATTCTGCCGAATAAACGGGATAAAGATTACATCCTTGTGGAATTTCGTCGGCATCTGCTTGATTGGAGGGGAAAAGCCGGAATATTTCACCTTTGGAATTGAGTTTTTTTATTGCATCGTTGAAATTTATTTCGAACAGTATCGGGTAGGGAACAAATTCCTTTACAGGACTTAAATTCGTGAGTTGTGTCCTGATTTTTTCATCTTTCACCAGTGCGGGAAGATTCTCCATTCCCATTCCCCAAAATATTTTATTACACTTCAACCGGGATGTCTTACTGTCTGAATTAATAACCGACAAATCCTTTATTGTTTTGCCCGAGATGGTCACTTCGTCTATTGTTGATGATTCCAAAAGTGTTCCACCATGGGAGATGTAACTCGATTTAAGTTGGTTATACATAACTTCGGGTCCACCCTTTGGAGCAAAGGCACCATTCAGAGTTCCCATCATATTCATGGCATGAAAGATAAATCCGGTGCTTTCACGACATGATGCAAAATTTTGAAGTTGTCCACTCAAGGCTGTTTTCAGGTTTTTATCGGTTGATAGTGAATCAATAAATTCTTCCACGGAGAGGGTTGCAAACTTTTTCCCCGTTGCAAAAAATCTTTCACTGACGGTATGCAGTACCGGGGGAAGGATAAAACGAAGAAGAAAAAAGCTGGTATAATCGGCAGCATGTTGGATATCCCGAAAATAAATATCTATATTGCCTTTATCCTTGGGGAAAAGTTTTTTTAGTTCACCCATGTAAGCAGCAAGATTATCGGAAAGATTGAGCCTCCATTTTGGATAAAAATGCCTTTCATAAACAGATGGAAGTTTTTCCCAGGTGAGTTTATTGTCGGTAAGATAGTTGGAAATTTTCCTGATAAAGCTATCAGGTTCCATCTGACCGGTGAACAAAGAAGCGGATAAAAAATCGATTGATTGTGAACTTTTGTTGTTATCTATTCCGGTTACTATGGCAGTATTTTTGCCAAAGAACTTTTGCAGCACTATACCGGCAGAAAATTCTGCCAAACTGCTTCCGGCTATTATAACATCAAATTTTTCTGGTTTCTTCAATTAAATGGACCTCTAAAAAAACAGGAGGAAAACGATTTATGATTTTATTATTTTTGTGCTACATAAAATAAAGAAAAGTGATGAGAATAGGCAAATATTCGGTAAAAGTATTGGAAGCAGGCTATATTGCCCTTGATGGTGGAGCCATGTTTGGCATCATTCCAAAACCTTTATGGGAAAAAACCAATCCTGCAGATGAGTCAAACAGAATTGCCATGGCAACAAGGTTGCTGCTTTTGGAATGGGACAATGAAAAAATGCTCATTGATACCGGGATGGGAGACAGGTGGAATGAAAAATCACGGAGTATCTACGCAATTGATCCAAATGTTTCTCTTGACAAGTGTCTCGAAATGGAAGGGATTAGGCCCGACGAGATTACGAAAGTGCTGCTTACACATCTGCATTTTGACCATACAGGTGGTTCCGTAAAAGCAAACGGTGAAAGTTTTATTCCCGCTTTCCCTAATGCGCGTTATTATGTAAAAAAGAAAAACTATGAGTGGGGGATTAATCCATCGGACCGGGACAGAGGGAGTTACATCAAAAGCAATTTTGAACCACTGATGCATGCAGGTGTACTTGAACTTATTGATGACAACACAGAGGAATTTCTCGATGGAATTACTCTAAAAATGATTAACGGACACACATTTGGTCAACAGTGTGTGAAAATTTCCGACACCTCAAATACACTCTTTTATTGTGCTGATCTTGTGCCAACACATGGTCATGTTCCTCTTCCTTATATTATGGGATATGACTTGCAACCTTTGATCACACTTCAGGAGAAAAAGGAAGTTTATGCTGCTGCGGTTGAGGAAGATTGGACTCTCATACTCCAACACGACCCAAAAGTTGTGGGTGTAAAAATAGAGAAAAAAGAAAATGGATACGGAATCAGGGAGAAAATTTTAACAATTTGATTTAATTCTCAAGAAAACCGGCGATCCGCCTTTGGAGAAACATGGACCCAATAACTAAAAAACTGTGCAAAGTTTCGCAACTTACCGAAGGGGAGGGGAAGAGGTTTATTATAAACGGTGAGGAAGTTGCCATCTTTAAAGTGGGTGACAAGATTCATGCTGTAAGTAATATTTGTCCCCATCAACATCCGGCTGCTATATATTCCGGTTTTATTGAGGAGGGGTTTGTGGTATGTCCGATCCATGGATGGAGATTTGAACTCGAAACCGGTAATAAGGATACCGGAAGACCCGGATTGAGGGTTTTCCCCGTTGAAATAAAGGAGGGCTACATCTATGTAACCGTAGAGGAAGAAACGCCCCATTGGAAATGGTGACTAAAAAAAAAGAGACGGAGGCAATTGCACAAAAACTCGGTTTTGATCTTGTTGGGTTTGCTGAAATTGAAAAATTAGAAGTTGAAACTGCCCGACTATCAGAATGGCTAAATGCCGGATATCATGGCTCAATGATCTATATGGAAAAAAACAGGGAAAAGAGATTTGATCCAACAACCATTCTTCCTTCTGCAAAATCTGTAATTTCACTTGGACTTAACTACTGGCAACCGGGCGATTTTTCTCCGGGAACAGGTAAGGTTTCAAGATATGCGTGGGGGAGAGATTATCATCTCGTGATATGGGAAAAACTTAAAATATTTGAAGCTGAATTAAAGATTTTATTCCCCGGTTGTGAAACAAAAAGTTATGTTGACACGGGTGCTGTGATGGATAAAGCCTGGGCTTTAAGAGCAGGATTAGGCTGGATGGGGAAACATACAAACATAATTAACCGGGATTGGGGAAGTTGGTTTTTTATTGCAAATATCTTTACCGATCTCGAATTTACTCCATCGATTATAGTTGAAGACCATTGTGGAAGTTGCACCGCTTGCATCGATGCTTGCCCAACAGATGCAATCAGACAAGAATATGTTGTTGATGGCAGCAGATGTATCTCTTTCCTGACGATCGAGAACAAAGGAGAAATTGGCGTCGAGTTTGAAGGGAAAATGGAAGACTGGATATTTGGATGTGATATCTGTCAGGATGTTTGTCCCTGGAATAAAAAGTTTAAACAAGAGACTAAATCACCCGATTTTAAAAGCGGAATTAACATCTCTGACGAAATCTCTATCCCGTCGTTAAACAAAGAGTTTGATCCTGATTTTTTTGATAAAATTGAAAATGATCAATTTAAAAAAATCTTTGCAGAGAGCCCAATTCTTCGAAGCAAATTAAAAGGGATGAGAAGAAACAGTGAATTTATCAAAAGAAAAAAGAAATGACAACTGAAACAAAAAAAGTACAATTAAAGGGGATGACACTTCCTGAATTAAAAAAATGGTTTTCTGAGAATGGCGAAAAACCGTTCAGAGGGGAGCAGGTTTTTAACTGGATGTATAATTATCTGATTGACGATTTTGAAGGGATGTTAAATCTCTCAAAACCTCTCAGAGAGAAGTTAAGGGATACCACAATTTTGAACACCCTTGAACTCACAAACACATCTGTTTCGAGCTCTGAGGGCACCGTTAAGCTGTTATTAAAGACAGGACTTGACCATCTCATCGAATGTGTGATTATTCCTGAAGAAAAAAGAGTTACACTCTGTGTTTCAACCCAGGTTGGATGCCCCCTCGATTGTAAATTTTGTGCCACAGGACTGATGGGATATAAAAGAAATCTTACCGCAGGTGAGATATTCGACCAGTATGCCATTGCTCAAAGGGCAAACAACAGAGAGATAACAAACATCGTCTATATGGGGATGGGGGAGCCACTTCTCAATTATGATGCAACCGTAAAATCATTAGAGATATTTGCTCAGGATACCACTCAGGGGATTACGCTAAAAAAGATTACAGTATCCACTGCCGGAATTGCCCCAAGAATAAGAGACCTCGCAGATACGGGGTTAAGACCCAAACTTGCACTCTCACTTCACTCCTGTTTTGAGGATACCCGCACCAAAATTATGCCGATCAATGCCAAATATTCATTAAAAGAGAATATTGAAGCGATTGAATATTACATCAAAAAGACAAACACCCGCATCACTTATGAATATACCATGCTTGAGGGGATAAACGACACTGACAGGGACATCAAAGCCCTTGGAAAACTTTGTCGCAGGATGCCTTCAAAAGTTAATATAATCAAATTCAACTCTTTGGAACACATGCATCCTGAAGGATTTTCAGGAGAGTTGCGCCCAACCTCAAGAGACAGAATAGAAGAGTTTGCAGAGAGACTAAAGGACGAGGATGTTACAGTTTTGGTTCGTGATACCCAGGGGGATGAAATAGCCGCAGCATGTGGTCAACTGGCAGGGATGGTGATCGACAATAATGGGTAACCGAAAGTTAAGTCACGCCGAAATATCGGTGAACAGGGCAAAACCTGAGACACTCCATAAAGTTGAAAAAATGCCGGTTGTTGTACTGCTTGATTCAATCAGAAGCAGCTATAATGTAGGTTCCGTTTTTAGAACATCGGATGGAGCAATGATCGAAAAGTTGTATTTGTGTGGATATACTCCCGCCCCTCCTGTGAAAGATATAATGAAAACTGCTTTGGGTGCCACGGAAAGTGTTGTATGGGAATTTGTGAAAGACCCCGTTGAGGTGGTGAAGGAATATAAAACTAAAGGTTACACGATTGTTGCTCTTGAACTCACCGACAGTTCGGTAAATTACACAGATATCTCAAAAGAGATATTTCCGTTACTTTTTATCATTGGTAATGAAATTACGGGTGTGAATCAGGCGCTTCTTGATCTGTGTGATCTGTCGGTTGAAATTCCACAATATGGAATAAAACAATCATTAAATGTTGCCGTGGCATACGGAATCACAATTTACGAACTCAGGAAATTGTTTAACAACAACCGGACAAACGACACATAAAACTCAGGCTATGGTAAAAAACTCTTCTCCGTTATCCTTGGTGTGGATATAAAGTGAGCCGGCTCTTACCATCGTTACGAGTGTGCGGGATGCCCTTCTCCCTGAGATGTTTGCGGCTTTGGCGAGGGTATTTACATCAATCGTCTCATGGCTCTCAAGGTAAAAAAACACCTTTTTTTCGAGATCACCAATTGCATATTTCACAAGGGGACTTGAGGAGCTTTGGGCTCTCATAATCCTGATCATCTGTTTTGAGGCAGGAAGGCTTTTGTCGTTCACTCTGATATAAACCTGGGCGGTGTTAAGGTCGAGGTCTTCTTTATAATCCTGAATGCGGTGTGGTTTGTTAAATGATTCAGGGATAAAAACCACAACAAGCTCTTTTTGATCGATGTTAATGAACTGAACCATAAAATCGATTTCAGGGGTTATATAAAAATTGGTAGTCTCTTTAATAAACTCATATTCCGTTTTTTCACTCTCAAGACCCACCACCTTTTTATCGTCATTCACACCAAAAATGAGGTAACCACCTTTTGTATTGGCAAAAGAGATCATTACCTTGGCAATCTTTTCAGGTTCCGTAAACTTCAACTTAAATTCTGTTGTGCTGCTTTCACCCTCTTCGATGAGATCGAGAAGGTCGCGCCGCTTGATGAAATTTGTCAATGGTGGAATCTCCTCTTTTAGTTCTTCTTTTTTCGGCCGATTTATTGTATCAGACGGAATCGGAAAATTCTGTTTTGTGTCTGAAAAAGGATCAACACTCTCCTGCAATTTTTTAAGTGAGTCACTGGTTGGATCAATTCCCGTCGGGATATTTTTAAGTGAATCAGGCGTTTGATTTAAACCACCGGGGAGATTCTTTAAAGAATCGGGCAATTTGATCGAAGTGGAATCAATTTTAGGAGTATTTCGAGCAATAGAATCCGCCTTTAGACTGTCGCTGATAACTTTCAGGGAGTCATCGATCGCTTTTTTGATTCTTGCTTTTTCTTCTTTGTAGAAATTAACTTTGGGCAAAATCTTATTTGTGAATCGTGTCTGCGGGTATCTGGTTACAAGAGTATCGTAAACAGCAAATGCTGAGTCAACAAGATTTAGATCATTCTCTAGAGTAAACCCCGCAGCAAGCAATGATTTGGGGGCGGTAAAAGTTTCAGGGTAAAGTTTGTAAACACTCCAGTATTTTTTAACTGCCTCGCCATACTGTTTGTCAAAATAGATCCCCTCTGCCTCTTCATACAATATATCAGCGGGGGCAGTGTTAAGCACAACTTTTGGCTTGCCAAGTTTATCTGCTGCAAGGTTAACAACTGACTCGTTTTTATAATTTTCGTAAACTACCTGAAAAATGGAATCGGCAGTGGCTTTTTCATTTTTATCGAGATAATAATTCCCCAGAGAAAATAAAGCCTGTCCGGTATATTTTGATTGGGGATAGTCCGTCAACATTTTGGTGTAATAGTAATAGGATGAGTCGGGGATAATAATTTCACCGTAAAAAACATTCCCAAGATCAAAATAGACTTTTACTAAAAGTGAGTTGAGTGAATCAGCAGAGATTACCGGCATCACTGGTGCCCATCCTTTTTTCTGGACTACAGGCGGCTGGTTCGGATTTGTTCCGTCTCCAATTCCATTTGGATTGTCACCCTGTTTAGGTCTGCCCTGAACCATTTCGTCTTCACCAAATTGTTCGGGGGCTTCGATCTTTGCAAGGTTATCGAGAGAATCTTTAACGGCTTTAAGTGAGTCAAGAGCCCGCTTTGCCGAATCTGAAAGCTCTACAGGTACCGAAAAGAGATCTGCAAGCTTTGCATCGGCTGAATCGGCATAAAATTTTAAAGAATCTCTTTTAAATTCGATTGGGTCTGTCAGATAGGCGAGTTGTCTCGTGTAAACATAAAGATTGGTCTGCAATCCTTCATATCTTTTAAAGAGTGTAGCTTTTTCTTTAATTCTGGGGACATATTCCGCGGTTGAAGCACTTTTCTCAGCTTTAAGATAATAGACATAAGCGGAATCAAAATTTTTGAGATTATTTTCATACATGTCACCCATCTCAAAACGGGCGATACCGGAAGAGACGGAGTTTACTGCCAGAGTATCAAGGGTATAAAACTGTTTGTAAGCTTCGTCATATTTTTGAAGCTGTTTTAGATTAAGTCCCTTTTGAAGCATGATCTCATCAAGTTTCTCTAAAAACTTAAACTCTTTCGACATTTGTTGTAAGTTTTCTTGAGACTCTTCAATTTTGTCCATTTTTCTGAGGCAGATACTGTAAGCTAATTTTGACTTGTATTCAATATCGAAAGGGGGATCAAATTCCAGAGTTGCTTTATACGCATCTCCGGCGAGGGAAAACTCCTTCATTTTTTCAAAATAGAGTTCACCCACTTCAAATTGTGCTTTTGCTGAAATGTCATCAGAAAGATTGATCGATACAAGGTCTTTAAGTTTTTGAATCGCTTCGGTATATTTTTCCGAGAATTTTAGATATCTTACTTCTTCAATATATACTTCGGTGAGAATCTCCCGATTTTCCTCAGCAGTGGCTTTTTGTTTTGCTTCCTCGAGATATTTTAAACCTTCTGTAAACTTTTTCATCTGAATTTCAGATTTGGCAAGCCACAGAGTTGCATCAAGTACCAGATCGCTGTTTGGCTGAGTGGCAATCAGTTCCTGAAATTTCCTCGAAGCTTTTATATAACTTCTCTGGTAGAAAAATGCTTTTCCAATCATAAAAAGAGCATCGTCAACATACGAGCTTGTATTGTGGAACTGAAGCAGTTTTGAAAATTTTTCGATTACTTTAGGAAGGCTGGCATTTGCTCCTGCAGGAATTGCCGCTTCGGAGATGGCAAAAAGGTCTTTTCGTTCCTTTATAATCATCTCTTCCGCATCCTGGTAGAGGGTTTTTGCGTTGTGGTAGAGGTTAAAATATGTGGTAAAATCTGCCCATACGCCACAACCGCCTAACATAAAAACGGCAGAAACAGCCAAAAGGGATTTAAAGACTTTGGACTTCAAAGTGGATTCCGAAAATTTATAAGATATCAGAGGAATTTAGAGAATAAGCAGACTTTATTCAATGCAAATAAAAATCAAAGAGCATCAATTCCTGATTCACCCGTTCTTATTCTGATCACATCGGAGACATCGGAAATGAATATTTTCCCATCACCAACCTGACCTGTTTTGGCATTTTTAATGATCGCTTCAATCGCAGCTTCAAGCCTGTCAGCCTCAACCACAAGTTCAATTTTCATCTTTGGGACAAACTCGATCCGGTATTCACTTCCGCGATACACTTCTTTATGTCCCTTTTGCCTGCCATAACCTCTCACCTCAGTGATAGTCAAGCCCTTGAAGCCCTCTTCGATAAGGGCTTCTTTAACTTCGTCAAGCTTGAATGGGCGGATAATTGCTTCAATCTTTTTCATATCCGTTTCCGATCTTTAAGCATTTTTGCCGTGGCATTGTTTATACTTTTTACCGCTACCACACCAGCAGGGGTCATTTCTGCCAATTCTTTCAGACACCTTCACGGGCTGAGGTTTCCCAACGGGACCGGCGTCCTGCTCCTTTGGAGTTGGGACATATCCACCACCCTGCATTCCGGCATTGTCAGCGGACTCTTTGATGGTTCTTTGTGGTCTTCTCTCGGGTCTGCGGGAAATCTGAACATGTTCAGGTTGAGCAGGGTAGAGTTTAAATGCTATTTGCACCGTTTCGTTCCTGATGGTGTCAAGCAGATCAGAAAAGAGAGTAAATGCTTCATTTTTATACTCAATGAGTGGATCTTTTTGACCGTAAGCGCGGAGGTTAATTCCTTCCTTCAGGTCATCCATATCGCGCAGGTGTTCTTTCCACTTGTTATCAATGATGGTGAGGAAAGCGTACCTTTCAATTCTTGCCATCATATCGGATGAAAGCATCGACTCTTTATGTTCATAATAATCAGTGGCAGCTTTGATAACCTTTTCGGTTACGCCGTTTTTGTTTAAGAGCTCCCATTCAGTCCTGTCGAATCTGATGTTCAAAAGCAGGTGAGTGTCAAGTTCTTTTTCAAGTAATTCAATCTCAGCATTACCATAATATTTACCAACGAGATCGGCAATATATTCTTCCATCATCTCAAGAATTTCGGTCTTAAGTCTTTCACCGTGAAGGGCACGGTTTCTTCTGGAATAAATAATGGTTCTTTGCTGATTCATTGTATTATCGTATTCGAGCAATCTTTTTCTTATTGCAAAGTTGTTCTCTTCTACTTTTTTCTGAGCTCTTTCCACGGAACGGGTGATAATTGGATGTTTAATTACCTCACCTTCCTCAAATCCGGCTCGTGACATAATGGCGGCAGCCCTGTCACTTCCAAAAAGTCTTAAAAGATCATCTTCAAGCGAGAGGAAAAAGAGAGTGGTTCCGGGATCACCCTGACGACCGGCTCTTCCTCTTAGCTGACGATCGATACGACGGGATTCGTGTCTTTCAGTTCCAAGGATAAATAGACCTCCTTTATCAACAACACCTGCCCCAAGTTTAATATCAGTTCCTCTACCTGCCATGTTGGTGGCGATGGTAACTGCACCTGGCTGGCCTGCCGACTGAACTATCTCAGCTTCCCGTTGATGTTGTTTTGCATTAAGTACATTGTGGGGAACTCCCTTAACTCTCAACATTCTGCTGATTGTTTCAGAAACTTCCACTGAAGTTGTACCCACCAAAACAGGTCTTCCTTGTTTCCTGAGTTCTTCACACTGAGAAACAACGGCATTTAATTTTTCCCGTTTGGTTCTGTAAATCTGGTCATCTTCATCATCTCTGGTGATCGGTTTATTTGTGGGGACAACCACAACTTCGAGTTTATAGATTTCAAAAAACTCACCTTCTTCAGTTTCGGCAGTACCCGTCATTCCCGCAAGTTTTTTATACATTCTGAAGTAGTTCTGAAGTGTAATGGTTGCGAGGGTTTGGGTGTCGCGTTCAACTTTAACATTCTCTTTAGCTTCAATCGCCTGATGGAGTCCGTCAGAATATCTTCTTCCGGGGAGAACTCTACCCGTAAATTCATCAACGATTGCGATTTTGCCATCTTCCGTTATTACATACTCATCATCTTTTTCAAAAAGTGTGTATGCTTTTAGAAGCTGGTTGATTGTATGCAATCTGTCCGATTTTTCGGAATATTCGAAGTGGAGGAATTCTTCCTTTTTCTTCTTTTCTTCTTCAGTAAGGGAAGTGTCGTTTTTAAGTTTGCTTATCTCGTAACCAAAGTCGGGGAGTACAAAAAAGTCTTTTCCTTCAGGTGTTCCCTTGGCAAGCTCTTCTCTCCCTTTTTCTGTCAGTTCAATTGAGTTGTTTTTTTCATCGATCACAAAATAGAGTTCCTCATCGATAATGTGCATATTTTTTGCTTTATCTTTGAGGTATTCCAGTTCAGTGTTTTGCATCAACTGTTTATATGAAGGTTCAGAGATAACTTTCATCAACTTTTTATGTTTTGGGAGTCCTCTGAATGCTCTAAAAATGCTGATACCGGCTTCAGTTACCTCATCTTTGGAGGGCTCAGCCGTTAATTTTTTCTCTGCTTCGGCAAGGATGGAGGAAACGAAGTTAGACTGAAGTCTGTGCAGTCTTTCAATCTTGGGTTTCATTTCATCAAATTTTTGATTGTCGGTATCAACGGGACCCGATATAATAAGTGGTGTTCGCGCCTCATCTATAAGCACTGAATCCACCTCATCCACGATGGCGTAAATATGTTTACGCTGCACCTGATGTTCGGGATCGATAGCCATGTTATCTCTCAGATAATCAAAGCCAAATTCGTTATTGGTTCCGTAAGTAACATCACAGCCATAAGAAATTCTGCGTTTGTCAGGATTCATTGTGCCAAGTATGGCACCAACCGTGAGGTCGTGGAACTTAAATATTTCACCCATCCACTCGGAATCTCTCTGTGCGAGATAATCATTAACCGTTACAAGGTGAGCACCCCTGCCTGTGAGGCAGTTGAGAAAAAGGGGAAGTGTTGCGACAAGTGTTTTACCTTCACCTGTTGCCATCTCAGCAATTTTACCCTGGTGAAGAACAATCCCACCCATAAGCTGAACATCGTAGGGAACCATGTCCCAGGTTACTTTTTGTCCCATAACAGTATAGGAATGACCAACCAATCTTCTGCAGGTGTCTTTTGCCACTGCAAAAACTTCGGGGAGCATTTCATCAAGCAGGTCTTCATATTTATCATCAAGTTCCTGTTCAAGCTGTTCAATTTCATCGTGGAGTTCGGTTGCATTTGCAACTTCACCCTCTACACTTGTAAGTTGTAAACGAATCTCTTCAATTTTATTCCGGATCTCTTCGGTTTCTTTGTTAAGATGATCCTTAAACCCTTTTACTTTTTCCTTGAGTTCGAAGTCACTTAATGAAGCAAGTTGTTCAAAATGCTCATTTATTTCTTGTACGATAGGTAGTAATTCTTTGTAGGTACGGCTGTGTTTATCGCCAAAAATGGCTTTTAAAACCGATTTTAACATTTAGTGTCTGCTCCAAAATATTATTATAGCTTGCAAATTTAGTTATTATGAGAGAGAATAACAATGTAATTAATTTATTGTTTTATAGGCGGTCTATGAAAAGGTTTAGCGGGGAACACTTGATGAATGAGGTAAAACAAAAATATCGGGAACTACGCCCATCCCAATTATGATGAAATGAGAAAAGAATTGGGTTTGAAAAAGCAAGTTTAGAAGAATTTTGGAGAAAAAGAAGACAGATAAATAGTTACACGGATGCCACCGATTTTCACCGATTGCACGGATGAATATTTAGGGGACTGCATCCTGAAGGCATTCCCTTGGGAGATACACCGCTACTAAACAAAAAAAAGCTGCCACCATTTCTGATGACAGCTTTTAGAAACAGGTTTATTTCATAAACGCAAGTTTTGTGGTTTTTACCATTGTTCCTTTGTTCTGGGTTTGAAGCGTTAACCGAAGTAGATAAACCCCACTTGGAACATTTAATCCTGAAAAATCAAGTGTGGTTTCGTTTTTACCTTTATTCCGATAGGAGAGATTTTTTGAAATAATCTCTTCTCCAAGAGAAGAAAAAACGGAAAGATTTACTTCTCCCGCTTCCGGAAGAAGATACTCAACCTTCACCTCAGGGTTAAAAGGATTGGGATAAGGATTAATCTCAATGTTATATCCTTCAGGAAGTAGATCATCTTCAATCCCACTTGGGTTTATAGCTGTGGTGTCTCCTGACCAAATCATGTAATAAAGAGGTTCTCCCCACTCTAATCTTTGGCATGCATAACCACCATTCCCGTGAAATTCACCTGCAGCAAAATCATCAACTCCATCTCCATTTATATCACCAACTTGTCCCATGTGACGATGATAAGAATCTGTATATCGTCTGCTTATCACGGGGGTTGGACCCCCAAGCAAGATCAGGGAACCACCTGTCAAAGAATAAGACACAAATCCAAGATCATTATACCCGTCATTATTCACATCTCCAAGCAGTTTTGGTGTCTTTATTGCCGTACCTGTTAACGGGAAAGATACATCCCTTGTAAGTAGATGACCAGATCCTCTTTTTCCGAAACTAATTTGCACATACGAACCTGGGAGTTCTTTGGTCCACATCAACTCAGTGTTTGAAAAACCTTCTTTTCTCGTTAGTGTATCAGGAAGTCCAAGATGATATTGAGTCGTTGTAAACGGAATAGTAAGTGGCAAGAACAATAAAAAACCATACTTTCCACTCCCGAAAAAGGGACTTAAGTTACTTGTTAGAATTAGTTCTTTGGTACCATCTCCGTTAAAGTCACCAAAATTCGTCTTACTACCATAAAAATGTAATTCCAAAATACTGTTGACATGCCCCGGAGTAGGTACACTCAAATCAGGAATCGTATCAAAATCGGGACCTCCATAAAATATATCAATTGTGTCTCTTACATAACTAGATAATCGGTACTTACAAATATCAAGGTAACCATCATCGTTAAAGTCATAGATTATTGGGTCTGTCTCTGCACCATGATATATTCCGATGATATCCACAAACCAGTGATACTTTGGCATGGGAGGGGGGGGATTTCCCCCCTCAAATATCATGTACCTATATCCTTCTATTTTTGAACCGTTTGGGGTATAAACCTCGCTACATGAAATCAACAAGAACTCATCCATTCCATCACCATTCCAGTCACCAAGTGTTGCGATTTTTGTGCCGATATCTACTCCTCCACCTTGATTATAGGCAATGGAGTCAATCGAATTACATTTGAACCTGAACAGGAGGTTATCAAAAACATCAGTTTGTGCAAATACATTAGATGTTAATACAATTATCGAAAGATACATGATTTTTTTCATTGCCATACCTCCTATTTCACCAACATCAATTTAGAAGTTAATGTATATAAACCGTTTTTACCTTTTGCAGTGATTCTTACAAAATATACACCACTGGCATTTGTTGATGCATTCCATTTGTAGTTGTAAATACCTGCTTGTTTACCGGTTTCTTTTCCGTTCAACACTCTTGTTCCGTTTATATCGAATATCTCAACATCAACATCACTCTCTCCACCAAGTGAATACCTGATGGTAGTCTCCGGGTTAAAGGGATTGGGATAACTACCTATTATCTTATACTCAAATGGTAGAGTTTCAGTTGTTGTTGCTGTTGAAGGTTTCATCATGTTGGTGCCTGAAGTTATCAGGTAATTTACTTCTTTTGTATATGAACTCAAAGGATATAATCTGTTCATATTAATCGCACGATAATATTTGTTTTTTTATTGACAATAAGTTCAGTGTATAAACTGATTAGCAAGTGAATAGCATAAACTATCCTCTTTGTTGCGCTTTTTGGGTGGGAAGAGAGATATGAAAAATTGGAGGTTACCCCTGTTACACCCTGAAAAAGGTTAAAATCTTAATGACTTGAAGAGAATTTATACTCTTCTTTTTTTAGTACGGTTATGCTTCCAAATCCTCCGAAAAAAGTTATCGAATGTCTTTGATTAAAATAATGATATTAAATTTAAAAGTCAATAGGTACATAAAATATTTTACAATTATTTATTATTGAGGGAATTCAGAAAGGCGCAACCTGAAAATTATTTGCCTTTTCCAGTCCGTTACTCCGCTACTAAACAAAAAAAGCTGCCACCATTTCTGATGACAGCTTTAAAGTATATCAGTTTTGCATTCTGCTCACGCAGTTTTGCCAAGTTCAATGGTCTCGGAATTGTGTTCGATGCTGAAAAGGAATTGAGCTTTTGGGTTTTTCTCTTTTGCAAGTTCAAGCTGGTAAACAGATTCCGCCAGGAAAGTCAGGTGACCATGTTTGTCGTAATAAAGACTGTGTGATCTTAATCTCCAGAGTTCTGAAATATCTTCGGGGTTTTCATAAATTACCCAACAGGCTCTGAAGAAGTTTAAATGACTAAAACGGCAATCGGCGCCATATTCGTTAATCAGTCTGTATTGAATAACCTCAAACTGGAGATCACCAACAGCTCCAACAACTTTTCGGTTTGAAGAATTGTGAAGAAAAACCTGCGCAAGCCCCTCATCTGTAAGTTGAAGAATCCCTTTTTCCATCTGTTTCGACTTTAACGGATCATTAAGAACAAGTTCCTTAAAAATCTCGGGGGAGAATGAAGGTATCCCCTTAAACATAAACTTTTCACCTTCGGTGAGGGTATCGCCAATCTTAAATATCCCCGAATCGTATAAACCAATTACATCTCCCGGATGGGCAAATTCAATGAGACTTTTGTCCTGCGCCATAAAAGTTGCGGGATTTGCAAAACGGATGTTACGGTCGAGCCTTACATGATGATAAAATTTATTTCTTTCAAATCTTCCGGAACATACACGAAGAAAAGCTATCCGATCGCGGTGTTTTGGATCGAGATTAGCATGAATTTTGAATACAAATCCGGAAAAATTTTCATCATCGGGTTCAATCAATCCTTTGGTTGAGTCGCGGTGGCGTGGTCCGGGGGCAATTTTGATAAAGGTATCCAACAATTCCTGAACCCCAAAATTGTTAAGAGCACTGCCAAAAAAGACAGGAGCAAGTTCACCTTCAAGATATTCATCAACGGCAAAATCGCCATAAACACCATTTATTAAATCGAGATCGTGTTCAAGTTTTTCCGCCTTGTCACCAAAAAGTTTAACAAATTTTGGATCATTGGGACCGGCAAATGATTCGATTTCTTTTTCGATCATCTGTTTGTTGGGGCTAAAAAATTAAATGTATTATCGTAGATGTTATAAACACCTTTAAAATCTCTTCCCATACCGAGGGGCCAGCTCAAGGGTCTCACTCTTATATCAAGTTTTGCTTCAATCTCATCTAAAAGTTCTACAGGATCGCGTCCTTCTCTATCGAGTTTATTAATAAAAACAATCACCGGAGTTTCCCGCATCCGGCATACTTTCATCAATTTTTCTGTCTGTTCCTCAACTCCTTTTACACAATCAATCACGAGTATCACACTGTCCACGGCAGTTAGAGTACGGTAGGTATCTTCAGCAAAATCTTTGTGACCGGGTGTGTCCAATAGATTAATTTGTTCCCCTTTATAGCTGAAATTCATCACCGAGGTGGTAACTGAAATACCCCTTTGTTTTTCAATTTCGAGAAAATCGGAAGTGGCTGTTTTTTTGATTTTGTTCGATTTTACAGCACCTGCCACCTGAATGGCACCACCAAAAAGCAGTAGTTTTTCAGTGAGGGTTGTTTTTCCCGCATCGGGATGGCTGATGATGGCAAAGGTTTTTCTGCTGTCAATTTTATTGGATAATTGTGTCATTGTTCAATGGAAAAGTTAAAAAAATAAAAAACTAATTGAAAAGAAAGAGGTTGAAGAGCTTTGCTCTCAAATCGGAGTGGAGATATAAAAATTTCTAAAAGTCATGTTACAAATATAACACATCTCTGTGAAACGGGGCATAACATTCAGATTACAGATGGGGGAGTGATCCTCAGGGAATTTCTCTCCCTGAGGATCAAACCAATAAAATTGTTAATTAATAATAGAACCAGATGGAGGAATAGTCATCCACCTCCTCACCATCACGATGGAGCCTTTGCAGGTAATCGTAGATTGCGACATCGGTATAAAGGTAATCTTCGGTTTTTACTCTTCTCGACTGCCAGGGGAAAAACCTGTAAACTCTTCCACCATTTGCGAGTACCATAATAACTTCATGATCCTGCCACGATCTTAAATGGGATTTACCAAATCGGGGGATACTAAAGACAGGTTCATCAGTCCTGACAAGTCCCGGAAGGAATCGGGCTTCTTCTTTCCTCTCCTGTTCAAGTCTTGCGATAGGAACCCGGAAATCCACCGTCTCTTTTTTCCCTTTGGTATGAAAAGTGTAATAGGGGTCGATACCCGACAGTTTTAATGCTCTTCTGAGGGCTGAAGTTTCGTACCTGCGACTGTTATAATAAGTAAAAACCTGCTGGTTATAGATGCTCATTCCGGCTCTTCTGATTTTGGTAACAGCCTCGATCGATTCCCCGGTCAATTCGGCAACATGTTCAAAATGAGTTACGAGACAAACTTCTCTTTTCCCGGGGATATTGTATTTACTTAAAATTTCGACCAAATCGGTGGTTATTCTCGATGGAAGTGTAACCAACATTCTGGTTCCAATTCGTATCCGTTCAACATGGCCTATCGCAGCCAATTTTCTGATGATCGATTCGAGTTTTTCATCAGACAACAACAATGGCTCACCACCTGATATCGTAACCTCACTGATTTCAGTTTTTTCACTGATCCAGTTGAGAGCCTTTTTAATGGTTTCTTCAGGGGTAGATAACTCTTTTTGATTCCTTAATTCCCTGTTATTTTGGCAATAAACACATATTTGTGGACACGAATCAAAGACTCTTAAACTTACAATCTGTGGATATTTACGGGATATTCCTTCCACAGGTTGAATCAGTTTTTCACCCAAAAGGTCAAGATCCACCTCTGTGGATGAGTGTTCATTCATGTTTTGGCAATAACGAAAACCGGGGAGAACCTGAGCCCGGACAACGCGGTCTTCATCCGTTCTTCCATTTTCATTAAAGAGAGATAAATAATAGGGAGTAATCTGAAAGGGGATTCCCGCCTTTTCTGCAATAGTTAAATTTTCAATTTCATCTTTTTCAAGTTTGACAATTGAGCTTAATGTGGCGAGGTTTTGAATTTTATGGCGTAAATGCCATCGATAGTCTAACCAGTCGGATTCCACAGCTACAAAATGGGTTAATAACTTCTGTTTCACCGATTCTTTGTTGAGTTTTCTAAGAGGATGATTCCCAAGTTTAAACTTCAACATTCCCACCTTCATGGCTGAGGAAAATTGATCCAGCACCAAATTGCTATCGGTTAATAAACCCTCTTCGCCATTAGTGTAATTTAAAGTGTATTGTTTAAAAGCGAAGTCGCCTGTTTTTCCACTAATTCCGTGGAAAAGATAAATCATCTCAAGAAGAAATCCATTTTGTACATCATCAATTATTTCTTTGACTCCGGTTGCCAGTCCAAACAAAATTTTAACAGCAGAGAATTTAGTGATTACCTCATTTTCAGTTCTGAGGATATTCTTAAAAACTCTTATGCTTTCCTTTGCACTGTTTCGGTCGGTGATATGAAGTTTTCGGTTGGGGAGTTCGCTAAAAACATTAAAATATGTTCTTTCAAGTTCATTAAAATACTCAAATATCTTCTCTCTCGCATCACTAACCGAGGAGGCTGAGTTTAATAAACTGTATATCCACGGACTTGCTTTCCAAAGTTGTGTTATCAGGTTCGATTTGTCGGCTACGATTAAATCTTTCATGGTGTCTCCGTTAAATCCTCAGAAAAATCCAAATTTTTGCAAATTTCCGATGGTATCGATGAATGCCTGCGGAATAGTCGGGAAATATAGTAAAATATTTGAGGAAATCAAAATCAGAGACTTGAGAGACGGGAGAAAACTGAGAGACTTGAGAAACTCGAGAGACCTAAGAGACTTGAGAAACCAGAGTACTCAAGTGACTCAAGTCTCTAAAGTACTCAAGTCACTCAAGTTCTGAAACTCTTACTTTTTCAGAATCATCTTTACTGTCTGCATTTTGCCACCGGCTTTTATTGTGCAGAGATACACACCCGATGCTACTCCGCTGCCAAAATCGTTTTTTCCGTTCCATTCGTAGGTGTATCTACCTGCTTGATGGTATCCACTGGCGATTTCCGCAATCTTTTTACCGCTGATGTCGTAAACTATCATTACAACATCACCGGCTTCAGGAAGTGAAAACCTGATGCTGGTTGTGGGGTTAAATGGATTTGGGTAGTTTTGGAACAACTCAAAAGCAGTTGGAACAGTGTTATCAAATTCGATAATCGCTGTTGCCGATTGAACCTTTGCTCTCATGAGGTAAGTCTCTGCCCATGCCGACCATGCTGATCCGTTGTAATCCCAGGCTCTGCCATTGTTGGTGGTGTTGTAACCAAAATTTGGTTTATTTACACCGTCGAATATCATTCCAATGAAGAAGTCGTTGGATACCATGATATTTTGCGCAGATGTGTTCCAGGCACTCCATCCGGGGGTTGATGAAGCAGTAACAGGATTGTAATTTACAAGATCGGTTCCGGGAGCACCGTTACTGGAAGTTCGAACAATTGGCTTAAATGTGGCAGATCCGGCTGATACACTTGTGATATAAAAACTGATTTCCACCAATTTTAGATTGGAACCGGGGGCTGTCATTCTGTTTGCAGAACCCTGACCATTGTTTGCCCATGTGTATCCACTTACAGGAATTCCATTATCATAGGTCAGTTCGGTAATTTGTGCACCACCGCCGCCGCCAATAGTGGAAACCCATGTTCCTCTCCCATGTGTGAAAGCAACAAGTTTGTTATCGGAAGCTCTGATTCTGAGGTCGGAAACCACAACATTTGGAAGAGTTAAACCGTCTCTAACCCAGCTTGAACCACCATCGGTGGTGGAAAAGACACCAAGATCGGTACCTGCATAAAGAGTTGAGGTGGATGAAGGATTAATTGCAAATGAGTTTACAGGTATGTTTGGCAGGTTTGAAGAAATGTTTGTCCAGCTTGAACCTGCATTGGTTGTTTTATAGACTTTTTGACCTGAAGCGAATCCTGAAAAAGTAGCATAAGCAATATTGCTGTTTGTTGGGTCAACTGCCACTTTTGTGATGTAAGAAGCGGGAAGACCTGAATTTCTTAGGTTCCAGCTTGAACCTGTATTTGTGGTTACCTGAACCCTGCCATTTGAGGTTCCGATATAAATGACGCTCGAATTTCCTTTTGCTATGGCAACGGCAGAAATTGTTGCGCCGTTTCCACCTGTTCCGTCACCAGTCAGATCGCCTGAGATGGCAGTCCAGTTAGTAGCTGAGTTAGTGGTTCTCCATACACGGTAAGTTCCACCAATGAGGATTGCGGGGTCGTTAGGATCCATGGTAAACGGACTGATAAAAAGGGTTCTATCAGTTGTTCCGTCCCAGAAACCTGAACCAACAGGAATTCCGTTCATCGATTTATTAAATGAAGCACCACCATCGGTTGATTTAAGGAAGCAGAAATTTACATATTCTCCAAACATGAGGCTTGGATTGTTATAATTGATTTCAGTTGCTCCACCATCACCGCCGATGATTTCTGTCCAGTTAACACCCGAAGAAAGAGCCAGGGTACCATTATCCTGTGTTCCACCATAATATTTATCAAGAGTTGGATGTATCGCACCATAATAAAACTGTGTTATGCCAAGGTTGTTATTGAGTGAAACCCATGAAGAACCGCTGTTGGTTGATTTGTAAACACCACCATCATTTCCCACAAAAAAAGTGGAAGGAGTGGTAGGGTGGAAAGCTATCGCATGGATATCAGCGTGCATATATGGGGGGGCTCCACCCTGGGTGTACCAGTTGGAAATCTGAGTCCATGTACTTCCACCATTTGAAGTTTTCCATGCATCGAGTCCTGCAGCATAAACTATATTTGGGTTGGTGGGATCGACAGCAATTATATTATTATACCATGCCTGACCTGAAGTGTAGGTTGCCGCACCCGAGAAAGCGGGTCCCGGGATCGTTATATTTGTCCAGTTGGTTCCACCATTTGTTGATTTTACAAAAACTCCACACTCGTTATCTGAAAGTTTATGACCTGAGGCATATACGGTGGAAGGAGATGATGGAGAGACTGCTATCTCATATCTTCCAATACCGGATGAAGAGAAGACTGAACCCCAGTTGGCACCTGCATCGGTGGATCTTTTTACATCTGCCTGTGCAAATTGGCCAAAGGAAGCATAAAGAGTTCTTGGATTCGTTCCGGCGATTTCGATATCCATACAATTGGATGTAGTGACAATCTCTGAAAAAGCTGTTCCGCCGTTGGTGGATCTAAAAAGTCCGCCTCTTGTTGCAGCCCAGATGTTCCCGGTAAGATCATCAATAACAAGTTTATTCACATAATAAAAATCTGTAGTTGCTGTTGATGAAAGTTTTGTCCATGTGGCACCTGCATCAGTTGTTTTATAAATTCCGGCACCTCTTACAGCATCACCATTAAAAAATCCTTCACCGGTTCCGGCATACAGGATGTTTGAGTTGTTTGGATCCATAACGAGAGCACAAACAGCGAGGTTTTCCATTAAATCATTCAATGGTGTCCACGATGTGCCACCGTTGGTTGATTTCCAGACACCACCGCTAACTGCACCAAAGTATATGATAGCTGGATTTGAGGGATGGACGACGATTGTTCTGACTCTGCCACCAATGTTTCCGGGACCTTTTTCAGTCCAGGTAAGAGCTTCAGGGTTATCCAAACCTGCTTCAGGAGTGTTGAAGCGGGCAATGTGTTGCATGGCTTCTTCACGCCAGTTTTCGGGGATGCTTCCCGTGGCAGAAGTTCTTTGATCCATATACCATTTCATTGCTTCGTCAGGAAATCCGGCTTTAGGTTTAGCGTTTTTCTTTTTTTCAATTTTATATTTAATATAGTCATCCATAGTTAAAGCACCTGAATTCTCATTTGCATTGATGAATGCAGCAACAAGAAGCCCTGTAATAACGAGGGAAAATAATGATACTTGTATTTTTTTAAACATTTTAATTCTCCGAAATTAGTTTAATATCCTGTGCAGGATCCACTTGTTGTCACTTAAAAAAAACTCAACTTTAACTTTATCGCCGGGCTTCTTTTTAGAGAAATTTTTTAAATCGAGATTTACATCGTTATCGAGCATCTCCTTGTTTTCACCAATTCTGAAATTTGGAACCACTTCATAAATCGATTTTTCCACGGCAATGCTTGGATAAGCATCATCCACAAATATTTGGTTTACTTCAATTTTGGCCGAATATTCTGTTTCACTTTTTACATCAATTTTAACAATTTCCACCATAGCAACTGTTTTGTTGGTCTGAATAGCAGCGGGGTTATTGTTGACAGGATTTTTGGTTGTATCTCCAACTTCTGATGTGTTTTTTGTGGCACAATCACAGCAGCCCAGAAAAACAATACCAAATAGAAGGATTATAGATACATTAATTATTTTCATAGATGTTCCTCGATTAATCACGGAAATATAAGGTAATTTGGGATAAAAATTTCCACTGAAATTTTGACTTTTGATTTAACGCACAGGGGGAGGAAGAACTTCGGAACCTCAGAACTTGAGAGAAGCAGAACTCCAGACCCAGACTACCCTAAAGTTCCAAATTTCTGCAACACTGAAGTTCCGAGTACTGAAACTCCCGAAGTACTGAAGTTCCAAGTACTGAAACTCAGCTCCAAGTACAAGCTAAGTTCTTACTTATTAAGAATCATCTTTATCGTTTTCTGCGAGTTACCGGCGGTTACTCTGCAGAAGTAGATTCCTGATGCCATTGGCATGCCAAATTTGTCTTGTCCATTCCATTCAACTTCATAACTTCCGGCAGAAAGCGATCTATTGAGTAATAAAGCAACTTCTTTGCCTTGAGCATCATATACCTTAAGAGTAACTTCCTGATTGGTTGGAGAGTTGAATCTTATGGTTGTTGAGGGATTAAATGGATTTGGGAAGTTTTGCATTAAAGCAAACTCTGAAGGTGAACCAACAATTTCCTTTATTGAGGTTGGTCCTGCAGGGGTTGAAAACACACCTCTACCGTGTGTGTGTGCAAAAATTCTGTCGTCAGAAGCACGGTAGTCCATATCAAAAACAGCAACATTTGGCAAGCTTAGACCATCTCTGAACCAGTTTGTGCCGCCATCGGTTGTGGTGAAAACGCCAAGATCGGTACCTGCAAAAATTGCATCGGGTCTGGAAGGGGCAAGCAGAAGGGAATTCACAGGAATGTTAGGGAGATTTCCGGTGGCATTAAACCAGGATGCACCAAAATCGGTTGTTTTATAAACCTTTTGTCCATTTGCAAATCCGGAAAAAGAGATAAAGGCGGTGGCTGCATTTGTTGGATCAATAACTATTCTTGTGGCATACGCAGAAGGAAGACCTGTTTCTCTGATGTTCCAGGTTCCACCGGCATCGGTTGTTACTTGCACTCTGCCGTTGGTACAACCAACATATATCACATCAGAATTGCCTTTAGCAATGGCAAGTGTGGAGATAGAGGCTCCATCGCTTCCGGTTCCATCACCTGTGAGATCGCCTGAGATAGCAGTCCAGTTTTCTGCCTGATTTGTTGTTCTCCAAACTCTGTAACTTCCACCAATAAGTATGGTTGGATCGTTGGGATCCATGATAAATGGAGTAATGAAGAGTGTTCTGTCAGTGGTTCCATCGAAAGTACCGGGACCAACGGGGATTCCGTTCATTGATTTTACAAAATTTGCTCCACCATCGGTTGATTTATAAAAGCAGAAGTTGGTGTATTCTCCATAAACAAAGTCGGGGTTATTGTAATCAACTTCTGTTGCGCCGCCATCACCACCAATGATCTCTGTCCAATTTTGAGAATTATCTGTTGCAATCGTTCCGTTATCCTGACAGCCACCATAAAATCTGTTTAAAGTCGGATGAACAGCACCATAATAAAATTGAGTAATAGCCAGGCCGTTGTTAAGGGATATCCACTCGGTACCACCATTTACACTTTTATAAACTCCACCATCATTTCCGAGATAAACAGTATTACTGTTAAGTGGATTAAAGGCGATAATATGATGATCGGCATGTGCAAAAATTGGATTGGTTCTCTCGGCATCCCATTGTGAAATTTGTGTCCACGAGGTGCCACCATCTTCAGAACCAAATGCATCCAGACCTGCTGCGTAAACTTTGTTTGGGTCTGTCGGGTGAACAGCGAGGATATTGTTATACCATGCCTGTTGACCCGTATAGGTTGGATCACCTGAGGATGTGGGACCCGGGATGGTAACATCATTCCAGGTGGTTCCACCGTCGGTGGATTTCAAAAAAGCACCACACTGGTTGGTTTGAAGATTCTGCCCTGAAATATATGCAATTACAGGATTTGACGGGGAAACAGCCACAACAATTCTTCCTACTCCTGAGCGGGTAAATCTTTGCACAAATGAAGTTCCTGCGTCGGGACTAACCAATACTCTACCGTCCTGCGACAATCCTTGAGCAACAAAGATTGTTGAGGGAGTGGAGTTTGCAATTGCGATGTCGGTTACATTTGAGTTGTCTCCAAGATCACGGACGAAGAAAGTGACACCTCCATCAGTTGAGTAAAAAAGTCCCATTCTTGTAGCTGCCCAAAGAGTGTTAGTTGAGCCGTCGTAAGCGAGTTTATTCACGAAAGAAAAATTTTCGGCCATTGTTGATGTAAGGTGTGTCCAGGTGGCTCCTGCATCGGTTGTTTTAAAGATACCTTCTCCCTGAAGTGCATCAACATTAAAAAATCCTTCTCCGGTTCCGGCGTAAAGGATATCGGGATTGGCAGGATCCATACAAAGTGCATTTACTGCAAGATTTTCCATCAAATCTTTTAGCGGTTGCCATGAAGCACCTCCATCAGAGGTTTTCCATACCCCGCCACCGGCAGCACCGATATAAATAGTGTTTGTATCTGTGGGATGGACGACCATTGCACGAATTCTACCGCCGATGTTTCCGGGTCCCAATGCAGTCCAGCTAAAATCTTCTGTTGCACCCGGTTTTAGATTAAATCTGTTGATATGTTCGAGTGCAGTTCTGCGCCAATCGGATGGAATGGAGCCTGTTGCTGAGAGGCGTTGGTCAATTAACCATTGAACTGCTTTATCGGGTGAACCATAATTGGGTTTTCCGTTTTTCTTTTTTTCAATTTTGTATTGTTTAAATTCTTCGAATGAGAAAAAGTGTTCTTCATTGGATACTTTAACAAAAATACCCACCGTTAGGGTGGAGATGATAAAGATTGTAAACAAGGTGTAAAGTTTGGAATTCATGGGGGATCCTTTTATGATTAAAAACGGTAAATGGAATTTGCATGAAAAAAATAAAATATTTTACTGTTAATTCAAAACCGATAGGGAGATTAATAAAACATTAATAGTATTAAAACCAAATATACCAAAAATAAATTTGAAACTGAAATTGGATTGGATGATTTTTCAGTAAATTTAAAAATTGTTTTTGTCAACTTTAAAAGAAACCTGTTGCCCCTTTCAGAAGAATTCACAAAGAGACTGTTTACGCTGATTCACGGCTATCTTTCACCCGAGGAGATGGATGAGTTATTTTCCATTTTGGAGAATCAAACGGGTCGAACTTATTTTCACCGTGGATGTGAGAACAATTTTTTCAGAATCATTGAGAGCAGTTATAATAAAACTGCACTATTGAGGGATTTTCTGCGTTATCCGCTCCAAATTGAAGTTGTGGTAGCGGTTGCAGCCAACAGTAATTATTTAACAGATGTTCTGGTAAGAAATCCTGAATTTATATACCGGATATTTGACCCTTCACATCTTGAATCTGTATTGGATATAAATTTTTACAGGGGTTTGATCTTCAACTCAATTGGAAGACAAAAATCATTTGAAGCCAGGTTACACCAACTTAAAACAGCCAAGAGGAGAGAGATTCTTTCGACGGGAGTGAAAGACCTGGTTTCTTTTGTCGATTTAAGGAGGGCAACTGAAGAACTTTCGGTAATGGCGACGGTAATTTGTGATGCTCTTTTTTTAATATGTCTCGAAAAGACTTTGGTTAAGTACGGGATTAATAATGTTGGATTCGCAGAATTTTCGGGGGAGAGAGATGTTGATTCCGGATTCCGTCCATTATTTGATAAACTAACTGACTTCGCTGTTATTTCTCTCGGGAAATTAGGAGGGGCAGAACTTAACTACAGCTCTGACATCGATTTGATAGTTTTATTCAGACAAAATTTCAGACTTCCCAACGGGAAAGAATATTTTGAACTGCTGCACGACACTATAATACTTTTTACAGAATCAGCAACAACTATCACTGAGGCAGGATTCCTCTTTCGTGTGGATTTCAGACTGCGCCCCGATGGTCACGCCGCACCCCTGGCAAGGACTCTGCAAGACACCATCTTATATTATGAGACAAGGGGTGAAAACTGGGAAAGACAGATGTTAATAAAAGCCGGTTTTCTTTGTGGCAGCAAAAAACTTTACAAAACTTTCATCGATTCAGTAACGCCATTTATATATCCTTCAGGTTTTTTCATTTCTCCGGCAGAGCAGATTAAAAAACTGCGAAATAACATGCTTCGGACGATTGGCGATGAGAAAAATATTAAACTTTTTAAGGGGGGAATCAGAGATATCGAATTTGGGGTGCAGGCGCTTCAACTTCTGAATGGGGGCAAAAATCCCGAATTAAGGAGCGGGAACACACTCTATGCGATTGGTGTGCTTAGGGAAATGAAAATTTTAAGTCATGAAGAATCAGAAGCATACTCAGATGCTTATATCTTCTACAGGAAGATCGAACATTATCTTCAGTTGATGAACGATCGTCAAACGCACGAGATTCCAGCTGATGGTAATCTTCTAAAAAGTATGACAAGTTATCTTGGTTTTGAATCAAATTCCGATTTTAATATAAAACTTGACGATTACCGAAAAAAAGTTCGACAAATTTATGATTCAATAATTGGTGTGGAGAACAGTGAGTTAAACGAACAGACCGATTTGTCAATTTTTAAGGATCAAAACAGAGCGAAAAGAAATCTAAAATTCCTTAAGGAGGGAAAAGGATTAATCGAAATCAAGGAATTTGATTCGAGAGTCACTTCACTTTTTATGGAGATTGAACCCAAACTGATTGAATCATTCAGAAAACGACAGTTCCCTGATCAAACTCTTGAGAATTTTGCAAAAATAATTCAAAGAACTGCATTTCCCTCTTTCTGGTATGAAGCTTTGAAAGATCAGTTTATTCTGGAATCAGTTCTTACACTCTGCGAGTTTTCAGTTTTTTCTGTGAATATGCTTTTGGAAGATCATTCTTTAAAAGAATTGATTTTTTCCGGGAAACTTTTTGAGGCAATTGAGTCTGAGATTGATTTTAATCCTGGGACAAAATCGATTCTTTTTCTTGCTGCATCACAATTTATGCTTGGATTTATTGATGAGGCAGAGGCAGCAAAATTAATCAGTAAAACCATCAGATATCAAGTGACCAATCTGATTAAATTTTCCGGATTGCAAACAAAAGGGATTTTTATCGCTTCAGCCGGGAGTTTTTCAGCAGGCGAGATGAATTTATATTCGGATGTTGATCTGATAGTCATTTGTGATAAAATGGATCGGCATCCTGAAATTGAAACAAGGTTCATAGAACTTCTTTCAACAATTCGAAGGGAACTTGCTCCACTAACAGTGGATTGCCGCCTCAGACCGGAAGGAAAATCGGGACAATTAGTTTGGGATATTGAAGCCTATGCTTCCTATTTTGAAAAAAGAATTGAGGTGTGGGAACTGCAATCTTTAACAAAATTATCATTTTTATACGGAGATGAAAATCTTTATAGCGAATTCACGGCTAAATATTTTGCCAGGGTTGCTTCTTTAGATAAGGAAACGGTAAGGAAAGCAGTAACAACGATGAGGAAACGGCTTTATCCGACATCATTGAGTGGAATTGCTGCCCCCGTAGATATCATTAAGGGGAGGGGGGGAGCGACTGATATTGAATTTATTGCTCAATACCTCTTACTTTTGAACTCTGGAAATTTAAAATTTTTGATCGGCAAAGGGAACAGGGAAATAATCACCGCCCTAAAAGCTATCGGCGATTTACCTGAAGATCAAGCAGAGATGTTGATGTCGGGTTTTAATTTTCTTAAAAAGATCAGGTTTGCTGTTCATAGTGTTTATCAAACCGGCAACAACCAGCTCCCCTCAAAACAAAAGGGAGAGATTTTATACAAATTTTTAAATTTTGAATCTTATGATGATCTGGTAAAAGCCGTTCAATCAATTTTAAAACAAAATAACGAGATTTTCCATCAAATTTTAACAGGCTAATGGATATAATAAAAAAATACTACGCCGCAATCACCTCACTCTTTGTTTTTATTATCTATTTTTCGACAATGGCACCCTCGGTACTTCAGATCGATACGGGAGAACTTGCCGCAGCTCAGGCACTTCCCGGTATTGCGCATCCAACAGGATACCCGTTGTTTACGATGTTGGGGTGGCTTTTTTCATTGATACCCCTTCCCGTTTCAACAATTTTTCAATTGAATCTTTTTGCTGCAATTACTACAACTGTGGGCGTATATTTTTTCATCAAAAGCATTTACTATATTCTGAATAATTTTTCAGTTTTTGAAAAAAGTGTCAGGGGAAGTAAAAGCAAAAAAGCAAAATCGGGTAAAAAACAGGTTGAAACCGGGAAAGCCAAAAGCCATTCTGCCGCTTCTGAAGTGTTCTCAGTAAACGCCGATTCACAATCACTCTCAATTGTTTTCTCGATTGTCGGGGGTTTGGTTCTTGCGTTTGGAAAAACGGTGTGGTTTCAAAGTACATCTGTGGAGGTTTATTCTCTTCATCTGGCACTGATTTCGGCTGCGTTGTTTACATTGCTCAGGGCATTTGGAGGGGAAGTAACGAAGTCACAGAGTCACGAAGTGAATTCACCTGATGTGGTGACTAACAAAGTAACCCCAAAATCACAAATTTTTGACTGGCTTGTTTTTGCCGGAGTTCTTGCGCTGGCCTTCTCAAATCATATGACAACACTTTTGATAATTCCGGCAACCGCATACCTTTTCTTTGTGAAATTTAAGTTTCAGAAGGAAGGATTTATCACACTTGCTAAAATGCTGTTGTTGTTCTTCCCCATTCTGATTTTAATTTATCTTTACCTCCCCATAAGGGCGGGAATGAATCCTGAGATTAATTGGGGAAACCCCATCGACCTTGAAAGAATTTTAAGGCATGTGAGTGGTAAACAATATCAGGTATGGCTGTTTAGTTCATCTGAAGCAGCGGCAAAAAATTTCGGAAGGTTCTTTTCAGGATTACCCTCAGAGTTTTATCTGTCTCTTGTAGCCGTTTTATTGGGCATTTTTTATCTCATTCAACGATCAACAAAATTGTTGATAACCTCTTTGTTGTTGATTTTTGGAACAGTTCTTTATGCAATAAATTACGATATCGTTGATCTTGAGTCCTATTTTCTTCTCGCATATATCGGGATGTCAATTCTTGTAGTGTTTGGATTGATGTTTGTGTATGAAAGAGTGAATAATCTGAAGATTACGGCTGCTGTTGGCGCTGTTCTTGTACTCTCGCAGATTGGATTTACTTACGGCAGTGTAAATCAAAGTGGAAACCTCATTTTTGAGCAATACACAAAGGCGATTTTAAAAACAGCACCAAAAAATTCGGTTATTTTTAGCTACCAATGGGACTATTTCCTTTCTGCATCCTACTATTTTCAGTTTGTTGAAAACGAAAGAAGGGATGTTGCAATTATTGATAAGGAACTTCTAAGACGCTCATGGTATTATCAACAACTCGACAACTGTTATCCATGGTTGACGGGATCATACAAAAAGGAAGCCGATGTCTTCAAAAGAGAAGTTGTTCCTTTTGAGAAGGATTTACCATATGCAGCACAGGTTATTGAAGGAGCATATAAAGATGTAATGTTGGCGATTCTCCTGAAAAATTATAAAGACCGTCCGGTTTTTATCGCTCCCGAATTGGTGGATAAAGAACTTGCAAATAAAGAATTTGAATTGCCGGCAAATATGAAACTGATACCAGATCTGTTTTTCTATCGGTTAACAGATAACGACGACTACATTCCGGCGGCTGATCCCGATTTTATATATCAGTCGGGTGGTGTTAATAATATTTATATTGAGCAGATTAATGCTTTAACAGGGGCGATGTTACTTAGAAGGGCACAATATGAACTCTCTTATAACAAAAAGGAGAGAGCAAAGTTGTATATTGATAAGGTTTTGAAGGACTTCCCCGGTACAACAGTTCCACAGGAATTTCTCGAAAAAATTAAATAGAAAGAAAATGATGATTGAATTAATTAAAAAACTTGACCCAACGGGTCAGTTTGATGTATTAAAAAACTCATATTTGCAGATAGAAGCCGCCTTAAAAAATGATTATGCAATTGATCTTGATGTTTCAGGAATTAAAAATATCGTTATTTCAGGTCTTGGTGGATCAGCAATAGCCGGTGATGTATTTTCACTTTGGGCAAAAGATGAGTTGAAAGTTCCTCTTTTTGTAAACAGAAATTATGGTGTCCCGGGATTCACTTCGAAAGAAACTCTCGTGATTCTCTCCTCTTACTCGGGGGAAACAGAAGAGACACTATCAGCATATGCTGCAGCGGGAGAAATTGGTGCTTTGAGAGTTTGCCTCACCACAGGTGGTACATTAAAAGCTTTGGCTGATACTGATGGAGTTCCTGCAATCAATATGATGCCCGGATTTCAACCAAGGTATGCTCTTTATACTTCGTTTTTTACCATCTTAAACCTCTTCTCCAAACTGGGATTAGCGGAAAAGGATGGACAACTATTAGACAGAATAGTTGACAGGATAAAACTAAAAGGCGAACAACTTTCAGAACCCGGGAATATAGCCTATGAGATTGCAACTCAAGTGAACGGTAAATTACCAATAATTTATTCCGCCGCAGGTGTAACCGATTCAATCGGAACAAGATTTAAAGGTCAGTTTAACGAGAATGGTAAAACTCACGCTTTTCATAATATTCTGCCCGAGATGAATCACAACGAGATCATCGGATGGGAAACTTATGGTGC
This sequence comes from Ignavibacteriales bacterium, assembly GCA_016707285.1. Lineage (GTDB taxonomy): Bacteria > Bacteroidota > Ignavibacteria > Ignavibacteriales > Ignavibacteriaceae > UTCHB3. The sequence goes on along the minus strand of JADJIA010000001.1, from coordinate 686,389 downwards.
AATTAAGGAATCCTTTTTTGTGTTTGAGGTGCTTGATGAAACAATTCATCCGCAGATAAAAAAAAGATTTGAGGTTGTAAATGAGATTCTTGCGAAATTAAATGTTCCGGTGATGAAAATTCAAAGCAGTCTTGAAACATATCAGGAAAGATTGTGGGATATGATCTATTATGTTGATTGGATAACCTACTACCGCGCCATTGTGTGGGGAAAAGATCCCGTTGAGATCAATTATATCCACTTGTTAAAAGACAGATTAAAGAAATAACAGTAAAAACAAAATTGCAATTTTGCCCAAGACCTTATAGATTAAAAAAAATAAATGATTGATATAGTAAATCTTTCCCTCCAGTTTGGGGGAAAATATCTCTACAGGGATGTAAATTTTAAAATTAATTCCGGCGACAAAATTTCCCTCGTGGGATCCAACGGAACGGGGAAATCCTCCCTCCTTAAGATGTTGAACGGAATGATTGAACCTGAAAAAGGGGACATCTTCAAAAGGAAAAATATCGCAATTGGGTATCTTCCCCAGGAAAATGTTACCCACAAAGGGAGAACTCTACTCGATGAAGCCCTTGCAGGGGTTCCCGACTTAAAGAAACTTCAAGAAAAAGAGACTGAGATTACCATCCTTTTAAATGATCCCGATGTTGATGATGAGGAGAAACTTGGGCTGGTAGAACAACTTGGCGAAATTCACCACAGACTTGAAGAAATTGATTCATACAGCGCTGAAGCCAGAGTTGAGAAGGTATTATTGGGCCTTGGGTTCATGGCGAGTGATTTCGAAAAATTGACAGATCATTTTTCCGGTGGTTGGCAGATGAGAATCGCGCTTGCAAAAATGCTCATCGCTGAAAATGATCTGATGATGATGGATGAGCCTACAAACCATCTTGATATCGACTCTCTTGAGTGGCTCACAGGTTTCCTCAAAACCTATAAGGGAGCGTTGCTCCTCGTTTCCCACGATAGAAGATTTGTGAATGCGGTTACAAATAAAACGCTTGAGATTTTTAATACCGATTTCACTGTTTTTAATGGAAACTTCGATCATTACCTGAAAGCCAAAGCTGAAAGGGATGAGAGACTTGAACATGAATATGACCAACAACAACGGAAAATGAAAGATATTCAGCAGTTTGTTGATCGATTCCGTTATAAATCTTCAAAAGCGAAGCAGGTTCAAAGTCGGGTTAAAATGTTGGAGAAATTTGACAAGATTGATCTTCCCGATTTTGAAAAGTCGATCTCTTTTAGATTCCCTGAGCCTCCTAAAAGTGGAGAGATTGTTTACGAAGTAAAAAATCTTGTGATGAAATTTGGTGATAATCTTGTATTGGATAAAATTGATTTGCGAATCGAGAGGGGTGACAAGATTGCTTTTGTTGGTCCCAATGGAGCAGGTAAATCAACACTTTCCAAAATCATTGCTTCTGTTCTTAAACCCACACACGGTGATAAGGTACCCGGTTACAACACTTCGATTGCATATTTTTCTCAGGAACAGAGTGAAGTGCTTGATCCCGAACTTGATGTGCTTGAAACAATTGCGATGGAAGCCACAGATATGTCACTTCCGCAAATCAGGGCACTGGCAGGGTCGTTTCTATTTTCTGCGGATGATGTCTTTAAAAAAGTAGGTGTGCTCTCAGGTGGAGAAAAAAGTCGAGTGGCACTGGCACTTCTTCTGCTCAAAAAAGCTAATTTGTTGATCATGGATGAGCCAACAAACCATTTGGATTATGCCAGTAAAAAGATTCTTCAGCAAGCTCTCATTAAGTTTAAAGGTTCACTCGTTATTGTTTCGCATGATGTCGATTTCCTCCATCCCATCGTTAATAAAATTGCAGAGATTCGTAGAGGGTCTTTCAGACTCTTTCCCGGAACCATTGATTATTATCTGATGAAAAGGGGCGAGGAAATGATGGAGCGGGATAATCCCACAGGTTCTCCCGCGACTGTGAAGTCTGAAGATTCTTCCAACATCAACAGAAAAGACCAAAAACGAATTGAAGCCGAACTCCGGAATCAGAAGTATGCAGCAACCAAGCAGATTAATGCAGAAATTGCCAAACTGGAAAAGAGAATCGAATCTCTTGAGGAGAAGGTGGCAACACTTGAATCGGAACTCGCACTTGAAGAAGTTTACAAAGATGCCCAACTAACCAAAAAGAAAACTGCTGAATACAACTCATCAAAAGCCGAACTTGACTCAGTGCTTTCGAAGTGGGAAAAACTCGCCGAAAAACTTGAAAATATCCTGAAGCAGTTTTAGTGAGCGGAGATGGATAGTTACGCGGATTCCACGGATTTAACACGGATTCCCACGGATTTTTAGGGGACTGCATGCCGAAAGCATCCCTTAGGGAGATACACGCAGATTAGTCGGAGTTACGCGGTGGGGAAATTAGAATGGCTCACGGATTTGGCAATAATTTAGACAAATAAAAAGCTTCACCTAAAAATTATTATATTTCCTTCCTGATTCAGAGAAATTTATGAGCCGAGAAATGAAGAAGCAAATACCGATATTAACATCCAATTTCGCAACATTGATTGCCGGAGACGGGTATTATGTTGATAAAACTGAATTCATACCAAGGCTGGAAAGTCTAAATTATCCGAATATTTTTTTCCTGCGTCCCCGTCGTTTTGGTAAGTCACTTCACCTTTCAATGCTTGAATATTATTATGGAATCCAATATAAAGACAAATTCACTGAATTGTTTGGTGAATGTTATATAGGTAAGCCTGAGAATTTCACCCCCCTGAAGAATAGTTATTATATACTCAATTTCAATTTTAGTGGAATCAAGACTCAAGAGGAAGATAAGATTGAGGAAGATTTAACTCTGAAATCGATTGGTACAAGATTTTGAGCTTTTTAGATCCACTTTTCACTAAAGAAGAGATTGAGAAGGTTCTCAGGTAGGGAAATGTTCTGATGTTCAAAAGTTCTCTCCCTATTTTTGCAAAAAATACCAAACGGTAAAATATATATCCTCATCGATGAATACGACCATTTCACTAATGAGTTGTTTGCTTTCAACAAGGAACATTTTAAAGATATTGTTTCCCGGAATGGATGGGTGCGAAAATTCTATGAGACAATTAAAATATATATGGGTGAGGGGATTGTTGATCGGTTTTTTGCTACCGGGGTGACACCTGTAACTCTCGACAGCATGACCAGTGGATTTAATGTCGCAAAGAATATTACACTTTCTGAAGAATTCCATGAAATGGCAGGATTTACCGAGGCTGAAGTCCGCTCACTTATTCTTGGGACAATCTATAGTGAGGGAGCTTTTAAAGTTGACGAGGTCATTGATGAAATGCGGTCATGGTATAACGGGAGCAAATTTACAACTGAACCGGTTGAAAAATTGTATAACCCACAATTGATAATCTCCTTCCTGTCCGAATTTAAGCGGAATTATGAATACCCGACCAAGATGGCGGATATTAATGTAATCTCCGACTATAAAAAGATTACAAAAATTCTTTCTGTGCTTCCCATAGAAGATTCTGAGAATATTATAGAAAAGGTGACAACCGAAGACTCAATATTGTCTGAAATTACACTTCAATTTAACAACGAAGTGCCATATACGAAATCAGATGCCATTTCTCTCCTTTTTTACAATGGCCTGCTGACAATTGAAAAAAATGTGTATGATTTTATCAGTTTTGTTATTCCCAATTTTGTGATCAAACACCTTTACTGGGAGTTTTTGAGGAAGAAATTTGAGGCGGAATTTGGAGTCAGGTATGAGGCTGATGAAGTGATTGATCTCATTTCAGAGTTGATCAATGAAGGACGAGTGGATCGATTGGTTGCCTATACCCAAAATATCATGAAGATTCTTTCAGTCAGAGATTTTAAGGGTTTTGGTGAAAGCCAACTCAAGATTATGATGCTCACGATTCTTTCGAAAACTAATGCTTATTTAATAGAAAGTGAAAGAGAGACCAGAGCCGGATTTCCGGATATTCTGCTGACTGACTCCAAAATATTTGAAGTAAAATACCAGTACGCTTTCGAGTTAAAATACATTCCACAGACCGGATTAAAAAACCTTGCGACGATCAGGAAAGAGGGGATCGAACAACTAAAAAAGTATAAAGATTCAGATCAAATTAAGATGATAAAAAATCTAAAGACTTTTTTGATAATCTTTTACAACCGTTTCGAAGCGGAGTTTATCGAAGTTTAGCGGGTTTCCTGAAAATCTCCCAAAGGGATGCCTTTGGCACAGATTCAGACAACCAACTCAGACTTCTTAGACCTTAATATTCAAAAGCTCTTCTGTCAGGGTGATTCCTCCATATATTGCCGCATCATCACGAAGGTTTGTGCCTACCAGTGAGACACATTTGGCGGCATCGCCGATGGAATATTTGTAGAAGGTTTCGTTAATTTTTGGGAGCATGTAACTTTCGCTCGCTTCCATTAACCCGCCACCGAGGATTATTAATTCGAGATTCAAGAGGTTATTAATTCCTGCGAGGGTTCTTCCTATTGTTTTACAAGCCTGGTTAATAACTTTCACAGTTAACTTGTCACCGGCTTCGAGTGCCCGTGCAATTGCTTTGCTTTTAATATCTTTGTTCTTTTCGGTTCTCTCTTTTAATACACTTTGTTTCCCTTTTTTGATTTCAGCCGTGATCTGACGGACAACCGCTGTTCTGCTTGCAAGAGCCTCAAAACAGCCAATTCTTCCACAGCCACATTTTGGACCTTTTTCGTGAACATTTATATGTCCAATTTCACCGGCAACCCACCCTGATCCACGATAAAGTTTGTTGTTGAGGATCAAACCTCCACCAATTCCGGTACCAACAAAAACCACCAAAACATTCTGTTTCCCTTTTGCGGCACCAAAAGCAAGTTCACCGGCGGCAGCGAGATTAACATCATTTTCAATCAGAACGGGGTAGGGGAGTCGATTGTTGAGGTGTTCCTGGACACTATAATTTTTCAATCCAAGGTTTGGAGCCATTCCAATAATTCCTGTTTCCATGTTCACAGATCCGGGAATTCCTACTGCGATAGAGGCAACCTGCTCGGGTTGGATACCTGATAATTGAATTACCTCGTTTGTCAGCTCAACTAAAGAACCTGAAAAAGATTCATGTGTGGGCGCTTCGGGTGTTTGCTTCTTTAAACGGGAGATGATACCATCAGTTGAGTTAACCACAGCAGCAAGTTTTTTTGTTCCACCAACATCAAGACTGACAACAAATTTATTTTCCACGATAAGTCCTTTTCTCTGTTTCTGACAAACTGACATGGAAGTCAGGTAATATTTGTAAGTTTCGAACTCAATTTACAAAATTTCGAATATAAAAATATCAAATTCAAGTCAGACAGAAAACATTTGAAACCTTTAAAACGCTTTGGTCAAAATTTCTTAACAGATCCCAACTACATTGAGAGGATAATCGAGGCATTTTCCCCTCAAAAAACCGATCGTATTCTTGAGATAGGGCCCGGGAAGGGTTCGCTTACCGAGAAACTTTTACCTTTATGCGATGATCTCACAACAGTTGAAATTGATACAAGAGCAATTGAACTTTTGAAAGAAAAATTCCCGACACTGGAAATTATTGAAGGGGATTTCTTGAAGATAGATATTGCCGCTGTCGCCGGTGATTCTCAACTGAGAGTAATCGGAAATATTCCCTACAATATCACCACACCGATCATCTTTAAACTCCTTGAAGAGAGAGACAGGGTTGGGGATATTATGCTGATGGTGCAATTGGAAGTGGCAAAGAGAATAACTGCTCCACCGGGGAATAAGGAATATGGAATTTTGAGCGTGGTTTTAGGGGCTTACGCAACGCTTGAATATCATTTTAAGGTGCCCGCAACAGTGTTTTTCCCAAAACCTAAAGTTGATTCAGCGATTATTAGTCTTCACTTTGACAAAGATGAATCGATTATTAATGATCATAAACTTTTCAGAACCGTGGTTAGAACAGCTTTTAACCAGAGAAGAAAAACCCTGAAGAACTCTCTTTCACCTCTATTATCCCAGGTTTCGGGCGAATATACACCACCAATTGACCTGACTTTGAGGGCTGAAAGGCTAACTTTACAAGATTATATCAATCTTTCCAATTCTTTATCGGGGAAATTTGAAACAGATCAGCCCGATTCTGTGTTTCAATTATAATATAAATTACTGAGAAAAGATGTCAACTTCGTTATTTGCAAAAGAAGAAAAGAAAATTGAAGTAAAAAAAATGTTCGATTCAATCGCCGGTCGTTATGATCTGCTGAATCGTGTGTTAAGTGTGGGAATCGATAAATACTGGCGGAAAAAAGCACTTAAACTTAGCAGACTAAATAAGGATACAATCCTGCTTGATATGGCATGTGGTACTGGTGATGTGGCGATTCAGGCGAGGAAATATGGTGTTACCAAAATCTTCGGAGCTGATTTTTCATACAATATGCTTTCACTTTTTAACAAAAAGGTGAACTGGATATCAGGGAAAGATTTTCAGACTGCTGCGGAATTTATTCCCTTGAAAGAGTCGGTGGTAACAAATGTTACCGTTTCGTTTGGGGTAAGAAATTTTTATGATATCCCGTTGGCTTTTAGAGAGTTTAGAAGAGTGATCAACAAGGGCGGAAGAGCAACAATCCTTGAGTTTGCGATGCCCAAAAATCCCTTGATAAAAGGATTTTATAAATTTTATTTTAAGAATATCCTTCCCCTGGTAGGAAAAATGGTATCGGGACACCCGATGGCATATGATTACCTGCCGGATTCTGTAGAAGATTTTGATAAGAATGTCGATTTGGTAAAACTTTTTAAGGATGCAGGATTTTCAAAAGTTGATCGTTATCTTTTCACTTTTGGAATTGTTCAGGTTGTTGTAGCGGAGAAATAAATTTTTTCTACCCCTACGTTACCCCTGCCGGGCCACCCCTGCCGGGGCCAATGGTATTTGGTTGTGTCTCTGTTTCTACCCCTACGTTACCCCTGCCGGGGCAAATGGTATTTGGTTGTGTCTCTGTTTCTACCCCTACGTTACCCCTGCCGGGGCAAATGGTATTTGGTTGTGTCTCTGTTTCTACCCCTACGTTACCCCTGCCGGGGCCAATGGTATTTGGTTGTGTCTCTGTTTCTACCCCTACGTTACCCCTGCCGGGGCAAAAGGTATTTGGTTGTGTCTCTGTTTCTACCCCTACGTTACCCCTGCCTGGTATTTGGTTGTGTCTCTGTTTCTACCCCTACTGGCGCCTGCCGGGGCCAATGGTATTTGGTTGTGTCTCTGTTTCTACCCCTACGTTACCCCTGCCGGGGCCAATTTTTCAAATTTGCTACCCATACATGACCTCTGCAGGGGCAAAAGGCCCTCCGTGAAATCTGTGAAAATCTGTGATATCCGCGTAACCGGACCTCCCCCTAACCCCCTCCTTGTCAAGGATGGGGCATTTACCATCTTTTGCGATCTAAACTACGTCGCGGACTCGCAAATCTTTGATTCTCAGTTGTGGATGAGGTTTGCTCTCTTTGTTGATATTGTCAATGGTATAAACGATATCAATTCTTGTCAATTTGTCTTTTATTTGACTTTCGAAATGGCCAAGGTCGAACCCGATAGCATCAAAAATCTTTTCATTCCCGTTTTGTTTTAATTGCATTAAAAGATGATTGTGTCCAACTTTTCTGACAAATCCTGTGTGCGTAACATCCTCAGAGAGAAAAACAGGTCTTGGATTTTCAGGTCCAAAAGGAGCAAATTGATGGAGAATCCTTAAAAACTTGGGAGTGATTTCTGAAAGTTTTATTTTGGAATCAATTTCAATCTGAGGGATAAGGTCGTCATTTTTAATCTGCTGACTTGCAAGCAGGTTAAACCTTCTTCTAAACTCCGGAATGTTTGCAATATTAATCGACAATCCTGCGGCCGCCTGGTGACCACCATAATGGTTCAACAAATCACTACACTGCTGTAAGGCTTCATAAATATTAAAATTTGGGATACTTCTCGCAGAGCCTTTTGCCACACCATCAATGGTGGTTAGCATTACGGTTGGACGGTAATAAAGTTCCACCAATCTTGAAGCAACAATTCCAATTACACCCGGATGCCACTCCTCTTCATGCAGAACAAGAGCCATGTCCTTGTCGAGATCGTGAACTCTGACAACCTTTTCGAGGGCTGAATTCAGAGTCTCTTCGTCAAGTTTTCTTCTCTCCCAATTTTCAGTTTCAAGTTGTGAAGAGAGTTCAATAGCTCTATCGAGGTCATCGGTCATCAGGAGTTCAACTGCGATTTTGGCATCGCTTAGTCTTCCCGCTGCATTTATCCTCGGTGCAATTGAAAAAACAATTTGTCCGGCATTAAGTTGACCGGGTTCAATTCGTGTGGCTTTCATGAGTGCAACCAGTCCCGGTCTGGGGGAGCGGTTGATGAGGGTAAGCCCATACATCACAAGGATTCTGTTTTCATCGGAAAGGGGGACGATATCGGCAGCACCTGCCATTGCAACAAGATCGAGGTATTTCATCGGGAGTGACTGGTTACCAATCAAAGCTGCAACTGCCTGAGCAAGTTTAAAAGCAACCCCTGCACCAGAAAGATACTTAAACGGGTATTTACAGCCCGGTTTTAACGGATCAAGCACAGCAAAAGCCGGAGGGATTACTTCCCGCGGTTGGTGATGATCACAAATAATCATATCTATCCCGAGTGAATCTGCGTAAGCGGTTTCTTCAACTGCGGTGATTCCACAATCAACCGAGATCATGAGTGATGTTCCGGTGGCGTTTACATAATCGATGCTATTGATGGTAATCCCGTAACCATCACGAAGTCTGTTGGGGATAAAAAATTCAACATTGGCACCAAGTTCTTTAAGGAACATATACATAAGAGCGGTGGAGCAGGTTCCATCCACATCATAATCGCCAAAAACAAGAATTTTTTCGTTTGAAGTAATAGCTTGAATAACCCGTCGAGCGGCAGCACGCATCCCATTCATGAGAAAAGGGTTGTGCAAACCTTCGAGATCGGGTTTAAAAAAATATCTTGCCTGGGGGAAACTTTTGATATTTCTGTTAATCAAAAGTCGGGCAAGGATTTCAGAAATATTCAGGGAGTCTGCAAGTGATTTTACTTCCAGATCATCCCGAACAGGTCGGATCTTCCACCGTTTCGTTGGCATAATGAACTCGTCGTGGAATTATCATATATAGACCTGACTTCTAAGCCGGATTCTGTTTCGGTTTAAAAATAGTAACAAAACGAACTACACAAAAAGGCGCAGCGGTGCGCCCGACACTATATGCCGGGTGGGTACATGGATCTTTTAAAAATGAAAATCATTACGATGTAAGCTCATATTGTAACAATAAACCGAAGGCAATCATTTATCTGGGATGAAAATTACTTTTCACCTCAAGCGGCCTACCCGAAGACATTGGACGGACAGTCCTCCATCCCGTAAACGGGAAGTGTCTTCTGCTTGGCTTTGCTCCGGACGGGGTTTACCTTGCCACGAATGTTACCATTCATGCGGTAGGCTCTTAACCTGCCATTTCACCCTTACCCATGACGGAATACACCGAAATGGGCGGTATTTTTTCTGCGGCACTTTCCGTAATCTATCCATTACAGATAAACTCCCGGGCGTTACCCGGCGTCCTGTCCTATGGAGTCCGGACTTTCCTCTGCCTCATAATCGCGACAGCGATTGCCAAGTCAAGTCTATAAAAATATTCCGTGATTTAAAATTTTATGAAAATTATTTACAATGAGCAAATATACAAAATTGGGAGGTAAAAGAGAAATAAAAAAAGCTATCAACCATTATAAATGGTTGATAGCCAAATCGACTAATCTTCGAGATCGCCGGCGTCTTTAGCGACTTCAGCGGAGACGATAATTCTACCACAATATTCACATGTGAACATCCGGTTGTTGCGTCTTATTTCAAGTTGTCTTTGTGGAGGAATGATGGTTTGGCATCCGGAGCAAGCGTTTCTTCTGATTCTGGCAACTCCGAGTCCTTTTTTTGCGGAACGAACTCTGGTATAGAGTGAATAATCACTCTTTTTCATTTGGGCTACAAGTGCTTCTCTCTGTTTGAGAAGTTTTTGTTCTTCGAGTGCATTATTCTCTTTGATCATTGAGAGTTCCTGCTTTTTATGGTCGAGTTCACCAACAAGATCAGTAATTAAAGGATTTAATCCTTCAACTTCCTCATCGAGAGTACGAAGATCGGTGATGATACCTTCGATCTCTTTTTCGAGGCGGGTACACTCGGCATCCGCAGCATCAATTGATTTGGTAATCGTGTCGTATTCTTTGTTGTTACGCACTTTATATAACTGAGCTTTTGCTCTTTTCTGATTGTCGAGAAGCTCTTTTATTTTTTCGGTATTACTTTCCCGTTTTTCGATCCACTCAATTTTAAGAGCAGCTTTCTCATCAACAGCAACTTTGAGGTTCTCGAGCTTTGCTTCGAGAGCTTCAACTGTCAGAGGAAGATCGCCTCTTTGTTCTTCGAGTTTGTCGATATGTCTGTCTATCAGTTGAACTTGATAGAAGAGCATCAGATTATTTTTCAATGTGGACTCCTTTCTAAATAACTGTAATAATTGACGGGGTTGGAAACTCCGTCAAAGATGTAAACTTCTGTTTTACATTTCTTCAAGGACGGGCACCTCGGTTTCAAAATGGCCTGCATCAACAAGTAAAATCCTGTTTTCAGCATCTTGAAATGTGTGGTATCTGACATCAGCGGTAATAAAGGCATCACACCCGGCTTTTATGGCATCTTCAAGATGTTCTGAAGCCGAACCGCCAAAAACCGCTACTTTTTTTATTTGTTTGCCTGTTAATTTTGAATGTCTAAGTGCATCGCAATTGAGACATTCTGAGATGTGTTTAAGAAACAGGTTTTCTTCCATCTCACTATTGAGGTAACCGGTAACACCTTGTCCATAAAGTGTTTCATCACTTTTAAGTGGATAGATGTCGTAAGCAGGCTCTTCATAGGGATGTGCTTCAAGCAGTGCTCTTATCACCTTCCCGCGAATACCTTCATTAATTAAAACTTCGAGTCGAACTTCATCAACCTTTTCAAATTTTTGTTTTTCACCAATTGTTGGATTCGAATTTCCCGAACCGGTGAAAGTTCCCGTTCCTTCAGAGGTAAAACTGCAATTTGTATATTCGCCGATTATACCACCACCTGCACCAAAAATTGCTTCAGAAAGAGTTCCAACATCCTTTTTAGGCACAAATGTGACTAATTTCAACGATTTGTTGCTGATTGGTTTAAGGAATTTAATATCGGAAATTTTAAGTTTTTTAGCGGTTTGGTGATTAACTCCGTCGGAGGTAAAATCGAGGTTTGTATGATAAGAAAGAAGGGAAGTGTCGTTTTTTATGAGTTTGTAAATCAAATCTGAGGTTTTGTCTGTCTCCGGTGTTATCTTTTTCATTGGGAAAAAGATCAATGGATGATGACTTATTACAAGGTTGCACTTAAGTTTTTGAGCTCTTTCAAGTGCGTCACCGGTTACATCGAGGCAGAGCAAGACACCTGTTACCTCCTGTTGGCTCCTGCCAACGAGCAGTCCGGTATTGTCCCGCTCCCACTGAATGAACTTTGGTGCCCAGCCGTCAAAAAAATTTGCTATTTGCTGTACTCTCATAAAGAAAAAAAAAGCACTTCTAAAACTTGAAGTGCGATAAGTATAATGATAACTAAAAAGCGTTGCTTGAAAAATAAATTTCTGGTACTATTTGGTATTTCGTCATTTTGCAAAGTGTAAACATAAACTTTACAAAAATATAATATTTTTTTAACATGGCAAAATTGGGAGAACTTGAGAGACCGCAGAACTCAGAACCTAGAACAAAGAGCTTGAACTTTAGAACTCAAGGCACTCGAGTTCTCAAGTACTCAGTCTGAAGCTCAACTCTAGGTTCCTACCCTGCTTGCTCAACCCAGTTCCCATCCTCGCGGATCAGGTCAATCAGTTTATCGACGGCAAATTCGGAGGCGATTGCTTTTGTAACAATTTCCTTTCCGCGGTAGAGGGTGATTTTACCGGGGCCACTGCCAACATATCCGTAGTCAGCATCTGCCATTTCTCCGGGACCGTTAACGATGCAGCCCATAATTGCAATTTTTACACCTTTCAGGTGGGAAGTGCGTTTGCGGATCATCTCTGTTGTTTCTTGAAGGTCGAATAATGTTCTGCCACACGATGGACAGGCGATATATTCGGTTTTGGAGGTTCTTACCCTCGCAGCCTGTAATATTCCGAAGAGTACTCGATTTATAACTTCAGTACTGAGGTTTTGTTGTACAGAGGTTCCGGAATTCTGAAGTTCTGCGGTTCCGGAGTACTGAAGTTCTGAAACACTGCGGTTCTGCGGTTCTGCGGTTCCGGAGTTCTGAGGTTCTGAAACACTGAGGTTCTGAAGTTCTGCGGTTCCGGAGTTCCCAATAAACACTCCATCCCCCAAACCATCAATTAATAATGCACCAAAATCGGTGGAGGGGTAGAGAAGAAATTGTTCTTCGGTGATATTTGAATAGTTCCTTTGAATGATCACAGGATTTTTGATATCGTTTGATATAAGTTCAAAAAAGAACCTTCTTTGCTCAGCCATTCCATGGGAATTATCCGTTCCAAGCAGAATAATTGTGTAGGCATCACTTTTAAGTTTGTTTATTACTTCTTCATCAAGTTCGGGGAGTGTAATCTGCAAAAACTTAAATAGAAGAGTTGGATCATTCTCGGTAAGATATTCATCTTTACTCAGAAGGGGAATGGCTCTTCCTTTTAAATCAATCGATTTCCAGAAGTTATAATCATACACAGCTCTTAGTCCATGTGGCAGATCAAAACCCGGGAGGTTATTTCCCAGGAAAAGATAATCACATGCCATGTCATTCATGTTCCACTTGTCAGTTGGTTCATCATAAAAATAACCTACCGGAACTAGTGATTCCGGGGATGAAACATCACTCTGTGACATATCGATCATAACAACAGGTACTGAAGTGCCACCGATATTAAGCAGTTGAAGTGATTCTCTCCTTTTATAATCAAACGGGTTAATCGGATTGACTGAAATTTCAGGAACAGGTGAATGCTGCTCACGGTTTTTATATCTGTTGGCAAGTTCGATTGCAACGGGCACTTCAAATTCGGGGTCTTCAGTAAGACTTACACGAATGGTATCTCCCAGTCCATCTTCAAGTAAGGCACCAATCCCCAGGGCTGATTTAACTCTTCCATCTTCTCCACCTCCTGCTTCTGTTACACCAAGGTGAAGAGGATAGTTCATCCCTTCCTCAACCATTTTACTGACAAGAAGGCGGTAAGCTTCAACCATCACTTGTGTATTACTTGCTTTCATGGAAAGCACAATATTGTGGTAATTTTCATCCATACAGATTCTGACAAACTCAAGGGCTGACTCCACCATCCCGAGGGGTGTGTCGCCAAATCTGCTCATAATTCTGTCGGAGAGGGAACCGTGGTTTGTACCGATCCTCATTGCCGTCCCATATTCCTTGCAAATCTTTACCAATGGAGTAAATCTTTTTCTTATTCTGTCAACTTCTTGCTGGTAAGTAGTGTCATCATACTCAATCACTTCAAATCTTTTTCTGTCAACATAGTTACCGGGTTAACCCTTACTTTTTCGATCAGTCGTGCTGCAAGTTCCGCAGCATTTGGAGTGAAGTGAATATCGGCGATGAGGGGAGTGTTATATCCACGAGCCTTCAATTCTTTTTTAATAACTTCAAGATTTTGGGCTTCTTTAAGACTTGGGGCTGTAATTCTGACAAGTTCGCATCCTGCTTCAATCATTCTGATTGACTGCTCAACGGTTGCAATGGTGTTCATTGTATCGGTGGTTGTCATGCTCTGAATTCGCACAGGGTTGTTTCCGCCAATTCCCACATCTCCCACCATAACCTCGCGGGTTTTATAACGCGACCATTTTGTGAGGGAGGAGTTATAAACTTTTTGGGCAAAAACATTATTTGTCAGAAGTACTTGGGGGTCGAAAATTTTTGTCATATTGAAGTTGTATGTAAGAAATTAAAAGATTCAAAAATTAAATTTAAATATATCTTTGCAAGAGGTTATTTTTGTAACTAAACTTAAAATCAATGAAGAAAGTTCAGGTTGAGCAACAAGTCAAGATGGATCACATCGTAGAAAGATGTAAATTCTTCTATTTAAACCTGTTTCTCATCTCCCAATAAGATGAATATTCCGGAAGACAAAATACAAGAAATTATTCAAGCAGCCGACATCGTGGATGTGGTCTCGAAGTATGTCCGTTTGAGAAAAACGGGGATAAACTACAAAGGATTATGTCCATTCCACAATGAAAAGACTCCCTCATTCTCCGTAAATGCAAAAAAACAGATTTTTTACTGTTTTGGTTGCCACAAAGGGGGAAATGCGATCAAGTTTTTGATGGAATATAACAATCTCTCCTTTTTTGATTCTGTGAAAGAACTTGCGCGGGAATATGGAGTTGATCTGCCTCTCAGGGATGAAAGAGGACAGGAAGAACAGAAAAAATTTGAAGAGTACTTCGACATTACAAAAGCCACAATCCATTATTTTGCTGAGAACCTGACAAAAAACAGCGCAAATAAACATATTCTTGAATATCTGAAGAATCGTAACATAAACGACTCCTCAATACAAAATTTTGGAATCGGGTACGGTGGTGGAGTAAGAGGGAAACTGATTGAATTCTACAAAAAGGGTGGATTTGATGAAAAGAAAGCAATCGAGCTTGGTTTTCTCGGGGTAAGTGAAGGAAAAATTTATGAAAGATTTGTCGGCAGATTAATTTTCCCAATCTTTTCCCATCATGGAAGGGAGATTGGAGCCGGTGGCAGAATTCTTGAAAAACGGACGGATACGGGTAAATATATCAATTCGCCTGAAAGTCCAATTTATAACAAATCCAAAGTTCTTTATGGATTGTCCCATTCCAAAGATGAAATTAGGAAAGAGGATTTCGTTATTGTTGTTGAGGGATATCTTGATGTAATCTCTTTGTATCAACATGGAATTAAAAATATTGCTGCCGTTTCGGGAACAGCTTTAACCGATGATCAGGTAAAACTTCTTTCAAGTTATACAAAGAATTTTTATCTGCTTTTTGATTCAGATGCCGCAGGTTATAAAGCTGCCATGCGGAGTATCGAGATTGTGATGAAACACAATCTGAATCTGAAGATTATGACACTTCCGGAGGGAGAGGATCCCGATTCCTTTGTGCACAAACACGGGGCAAAAGAATTCCTTGAATATGTAAAAAATGCCAGAGAATTTATCGATTACCAATATCTGGTATTTGAGAGGGGAGGATATTTCCAAAATCCCGATAAAATGACTGAGGCTGTGAAGGAAATGCTGCGTCCCGTGGCATTAATTCCTGATGCTTTAAAAAGGACTCTTTTCCAAAAAGCGATAGCAGAAAAATTTAAACTCAGAGAAAAGGTACTCGAAGAAGACATTGAAAAGTTCAGGGAGAAGGAAATTGAAACAAGAGCCCTTGAACTCAGGGAAAGGCCAACGCCGCAGGAGACGGCTGTTCAAACTGCCAGGACTCCTGTTGTTGCCAAACAAACTATTGAACGGAACCCTCTTTCGGCATTTCAGCTTAACGAAATTGAAATAATAAAACTGATGTTTGAAGGTGATGAAAAAGTTGTAAGGTTTATTTTTCAGTTTATAAGACCGGAGGAATATACTCTCCCAATTCATTATGGAATTGCTGAAAAGGTATTTGAAGAACTTGAGTCAGGGACCATTCCAACAGTGAATAATCTGAAAGATCATTATACGCTCGAGGAACAAAACTATATTCTCGATTTGGTGATGGATAAACATAAAATAAGTGAACAACTTGATGATTTGCTCCCAAGCAGTACCGAAGCAACATTATCGCTTTATACAATCGATGCGGTTAAAAAATTCAGACTGCTTCGAATTGATGAAATGTTGAAAGAGATCCACAAGGAAATTTCCAATACCAGCGACTCAATACGGATAGGTGAACTTGTCCTCGACTTAAAAACCTACCTCGATGAAAAACAGGACATCTCGAGGATTATGGATGAACTTAAAACAGTGATTGGGTAGGTATCAGGTATTAAGTATTAGGTATTATTTTTGTTTGTGGAGGTTGGAGGATACTCGAATCGGTGTTGATGAATAGAATATCCTCCATTAATTTTATGAGCTGAGGGAGACCTTTTATAAAATTTAGATCTCCAAAAGATTTTATATCTTGTGAAGAGTTTTACGATGTATGCAAGGGCGAGAGTGAAAAGAAATCCTCTCAGGAATCCCAAAAATGGTGTTGTGAACCATGCATTCATCAATGTTTGAATTCCGAAGATGCCGATAATTGGGGTGATGATATTTCCACCGCCGGCATAAGCTATCATCGGGTTTTGTCCACTGTCGATCAGAAGACCGAGATATGATTTTTTCCTGAAAAAATCGATGACGATTGACGAAAAAATGATAAAAAATAACGCAAGCCCCGAAGTAAGGAAATAATAACTTATCGTTGAATGATCTTTTTTGATTCCTCCCTCAAAAGGTTCAAGCATAAATCCCAGAATGAACCAAAAAACTCCCCACTTAAAAACCTCTTTAAGAATATCGTAATAACCACCCTTCATATCTTTTAACAGAACCCAAGAAGCAGCACAAAGAGCGATTCCGCCAACAAATCCCTGCCAAACCCAACGGTTATAGAGTGTAACGAGTGATAAAACGATGAAACCGACCATAAAAACAGCGAGAAATGCGGCATTCACTTTATATTCGTTAAAGGTATCAATGATTACCTGACTATCGGTTTTCATCATTTTTACGATGATATCACCGGCAATTGTACCGGGGAGGACGATAAGCAGATATTTTAAAAAATGTACATTCACCACCCAGCCCGAAGGTTGAAGCATGGCGAGATCTTTAACAAATCCTTCACCGGAGTTGTGGGATAATCTGATGGCAACAACAAGCGCCATTATTCCAAGTCTCAACATCCAGTTTTTGCGAGTGAACAACCAGATTAGTGATCCAAAAACCGACACTTCCGCCAAAACTGCGATAATGATATCAAATCGTGACATTTTGAAGCCCGAACCATCGGGATAAGTAACTAATGCCAACAGCAGGACGATTCCAATCCAACCGGTTGCTCTTAAGCTGAGTCCAACATTTTTTGATATTGACTCAGGAAAACGCCAGAAAATGAGGAAAAGCAGAGCAAACCCCAACAAGGCGATCAGCCAGGTAAAGACATCAGGGGTGGCACTGAGTACATTGGGTCTGATATGTTGAATAACAATTGCAAAAAAGCATAACAACAAACCCCTCTTAAATATCTGAAGGATCAGATTAAAGGGAACCTTGTCATCTTTTATTTTTTTAGAGAGGGCAAGAGGAAATGCAGCTCCCATTGCAAAGAGAAAAAAGGGGAAAACCAGATCAACCCAGGTAATTCCGGGAATGGAGGGGATAAATTTATGTAGTGGTGGTGGAACCTGTGCATGATACATCCACGCCGGGAGGTTCCCAAAAGAGATACTGCCTGAGAGTATCATGGTCAGGATTGCAAAACCCCTGAGTGCGTCGAGTGCATAGGAACGAATTCCGGTTGTTGATTTCTCTTCCATATTTCTGCCTTTTAAAAACTAAAATCTCTATCTCAAAACTTAATTAAATTTAGAATAAGAAAGTAGAGGATAGTTCCACGGATGACACGGATTTAACACGGATTTTCACGGATGGGACGGCAATCGAAGACGAAAGATATCAAGAAAATTATGAAAAACTTGTAGAATTTCCTACTATTAATGACTGAGGTCATCAAACAAACCGGGAGAAATCAAGTGATCGATAAAAGTTAGTCGGTGGTAGGGGGTTGGACCAAGTTCTTGTAATGCTTTGATGTGTGATTTTGTCGGGTAACCTTTGTTGTGATCCCAGCCATAACCGGGATACTCAGATGCCAACTGAAGCATAATATCATCTCTGACAACTTTAGCGACGATGGAGGCAGCAGCGATTGATAACGATTTTGAATCTCCCTTTACAATCGGGAAAAGTGGGATTAAAGTGTCAAATCGTTTGTTTCCGTCAACGAGGATTACACCCGGAACGGAGTTTAATGCCTCAACAGAAAACTTCATTGCCTTGAGTGATGCCCGCAAAATGTTTATCCGATCAATCTCGGCAGGTTCAATAATAACATGATTAACGGCGATTGCGCGGGAGTAAATCATGTCGATCAATTCTCTCCGTTTTCTATCGGTTAACTGTTTTGAATCATTTACACCCGGAAGATTGATATCGGGGGGCAAAATGACCGCAGCCGCAACCACTGGTCCCGCAAGTGGGCCTCTGCCTGCTTCATCAGTTCCGGCAAGATGGTTAGTGTTAAATTCCTTCCGGTAGTGGTCATCAAAACTTTTCATAAACCCAACAAAATTGCAAAAATACCAAGAAACATGATAAATTTTAAGTTACGACTTATAGCTGAATAATCCTTTTGATTTTCAGCTTTTGTTAGTGATTTCAGCGAGAGTACCAGAGCCGGATTCACCGAAAGTGTTATGATAATGAGGTACTCAATTTTGTAAATCTCCAATACAAATGGAATAAAAGTGGCAATTATAAGGGATAAAATCAAAATCGTGATTATTTTTTTTGATAGCGGAACTCCAAAAACAACAGGAAATGTGGTGATGCCTGTTTTCCCATCGCCGGGGACATCCTCAATATCCTTAACTATCTCTCTGATCAAATTAATCAAAAATGAAAAAATAAAAGGAAAAAGAGCATTTTCATAATTGTTAACCGCTGAAGCACCGAAAATGAAAACTAATCCTGTTAGCAGGGCAATGGTGAGGTTTCCGACGAGTGGGATACTCTTAAGAGAGTAGGAGTAGAAAAAGAGGGCAAAGGATGTAATACCGGCAATAATGGCCGGGATTATTCCGGCAATTGAGGCTATAAACACACCGGATAATTTACAAAAAATGTAAAGCCGGGTGGCAGTTTTTGTCGTTAATTCCCCTGAAGGAAGGGGTCTCGCGGGGCGGTTAATTTTATCGGTTTTTTGATCAAGAATATCGTTGATAATGTTACCACCCGAACCGATTAGAGCTGCCGAACTTCCAATGAGCACACCAAAATAGAGGGTGGTATGTGAGAATATTCCCCCTTCTGCGAGCAGTACTGCAAGAAAGCCGGAAATAAAAGTAATCAGAAAATTGACCGGTCTGAATATTGTAAGCAGGATAAACCTCATGAATTGAAGAAAATTAGATTCAGAAAATGCTTTGGCAAATATAAAAAACATATATTAAATAGTTATTTTTTAATATTTTGTAACTTAAGAAAACAATTAACGAGAGGCACAAATGAAGAGAGCCATACTTATTCTCTCCCTTTTAGTATTTACATTATCCAATGTAAATGCCCAGATGACAAATTTCCCGGATTTTAACAACTACCCGGGGGCAGGAACCGGTAATATCTCCGGTGGAGCCGGGCTGGTTTGGATAAATGATCAACCTCACTACGCTGTAAGGTTAACTCCTGACATCGGATTTGCGAAATTTGGGCTGGGACTCGACCTGAATCTCGAATTTACACCAGACGGAAAACTGCGTGATGAAAATTACAAAACCGCTTCACAGGTTTTATCGATTATCCGTTATGTGCGTTATGGTAAAAAAAATGATGACATCTATGCCCGTATCGGAGCAATGGATTATTACACTCTCGGACAGGGAAACCTGCTCTACAACTACAACAACAGCACAAGTTTTGACAACAGAAAAACCGGGTTAAACCTTGATATCGATCTTGGAAAATGGGGTTTTGAGTCAATCTTGAGTGATTTCGCTGCCGGTGGTATTGTTGGTATCAGAGGATTTGTAAGACCACTAAGATTTTCAGAAAGCGCCGCTAAAATTCCAATCTTAAGCAACCTCCAGGTTGGGTTGTCGTTTGCAGGTGATTTTAACGATAAAGCAGGTGTGCTTAAAGGTGCCTACAATGCAAATAATGAATTTGTTGTAACTGAAAAAAGAAATTCTGTTTCTGCATGGTCGGCTGATCTTGGTTTACCAATTGTTTCAAACGATATGCTCAACTTCACTGTTTATACAAACTACACCAAGTTTAGTGACTATGGATCAGGCATAAACACCGGTTTAATGCTTTCATTGGAAGGATTGGGAATCGTAAAACTTTCTTCCAAACTTGAAAGAAGATTTAACGAAGGAAAATATCTTCCAAACTATTTTGATGCTCTCTACGAAGTTGAAAGATTCAGAACTGTGGGTGGTGCTCCTGCCGGCAAGATTATGCAACTCGAATCGATCACTGAAACAGACAACGGCTGGTTTGGTGCACTCAGAGCTGATATTGCCAACTATGCGGTTATATATGGAAGTTATCAAAGACTTGACAAAACACCAAACAGTGGAATATTGCAATTAAAGACTGATCTTTCCCCTAAAGATGGATCATATGTTCTTTATGCAGGTTATGATAAATCGGGAATTCAATCTGAATCAGAGATTTTCACTGCCGATGAAAGATCACATGCCTATGTGGAAGTTGGATACAAACCTTACAAATTCTTGATTGTATCATTGGTTTACCATTGGACCTTTTTACCCGAAAGAGACAGTGCAAACAATGTGATCGGTTATCTTCCTCAGAAGAGAATTGAGCCAAGAATCAGTTTTGTTATGCCTTTTGATTTTGGGCAATAATATTTCTCACCATCTTTTTTGATGAGATGCAAGGAATTGAGGGTTTGATAATAACCACAATTTCAATAATTTTAGAGTTCAAATAAAAATTAACAGGGTCATTCATTTATGGATGATCCTGTTGTTTTTAACTCAGTGTAAGACAAGTTTAATTTTTCGGAGATCAATGTAATGGGATGGTTGTTTCGGTTTTTAAGCTCCTCCATTGGCCAGAAATTTATTTCAGGTTTGACGGGACTTTTTTTGATATCATTTCTTTTGGTGCATCTTGCTGGTAATCTTCAGCTTCTGAACACAGATGTTGAAGCTGCAAAAACAAGTTTTAATGCTTACTCGCACTTCATGTCAACAAATCCGATTATCAGAATACTGGAGATCGGGCTGGTTTTGGGATTTGCACTTCACATATTTTACGGACTCAAACTCTACTTTGCAAACAAAGCCGCAAGACCTGTTGCCTATGCAACTCGTGATGCAAATGCCAACAGCAAATGGACTTCAAGATCAATGTTTTTATCCGGCAGTATCATACTTGCTTTTCTCATTCTTCATCTTCTGAACTTTTTTGTAAAAGCCCGCTTTGGTGGTGAAGAAGATATGTACACACTCGTTGTTGAGGCATTTAAATTACCTTATTATTCAATCTTTTATGTGATTGCTATGATTCTCCTTGGGTTGCATCTCAACCATGGTTTCCAAAGTGCATTTCAGACTTTTGGACTTTTGGGCAAAAAATACGCTTCTGTAATTAAAGGAGCCGGAGTTGCTGTTGCGGTGATCATTCCTCTTTTGTATGCAATCATTCCGCTCTATTTTTTATTAGGAATTGGAGGTAAATAACCATGGCTTTAGACTCAAAAATCCCTTCGGGACCGATAGAAAAGAAGTGGTATAACCACAAATTTAACTTAAAATTAGTAAACCCTTCAAACAGAAGGAAATATCATATTATCGTTGTTGGCACGGGACTTGCCGGTGGTGCAGCTGCTGCAACACTTGGCGAAATGGGTTATAATGTAACTGCATTTTGTTATCAGGACAGTGCCAGAAGGGCTCACAGTATCGCTGCTCAAGGGGGCATTAATGCTGCAAAAAATTACAGAAACGATGGTGATTCTGTTTACAGGTTGTTTTATGACACCGTAAAAGGTGGAGATTATAGAGCCCGCGAGGCAAATGTTTATCGCCTTGCCGAACTTAGTAATAATATAATTGACCAGTGTGTGGCTCAGGGTGTTCCATTTGCCAGAGAATATGGCGGATATCTTGACAACCGTTCTTTTGGTGGTGCACAGGTTTCTCGAACATTTTATGCCAGAGGGCAAACAGGCCAGCAACTTCTTCTTGGGGCTTACAGTTCACTCTCCCGTCAGGTTGCTGAAGGTACTGTAACTGTTCATGGCAGGCATGAGATGCTTGATGTTGTAATTATAGATGGAAAATCACGCGGCGTTATCGTACGCGACATGGTAACGGGTGAGATTAAAAGTTTTGCTGCTGATGCAGTTGTGCTTGCCACAGGCGGATACGGAAATGTTTATTATCTTTCCACCAACGCCAAAGGTTGTAACACCACGGCAATTTGGAGAGCACACAAAAAAGGTGCATTTTTTGGAAATCCATGTTTTGTACAGATCCATCCAACATGTATCCCCGTAAGTGGTGAACACCAATCAAAACTTACTCTCATGTCAGAAAGTTTAAGAAATGACGGTAGAGTATGGGTGCCGGTGAAAAAAGGTGATACCCGGAAGCCGAAAGATATTCCCGAAGCCGAAAGAGATTATTACCTTGAAAGGCGTTACCCCTCATTTGGTAATTTGGTACCCAGAGATGTGGCTTCCAGAGCAGCCAAACAAGTGTGTGATGAAGGAAGAGGAGTTGGAACTTCGAAAATGGCTGTATATCTTGATTTTGCCGATGCAATTAAGAGACAGGGAAAAGCCAGAATCGAAGAAAAATATGGCAATCTTTTTGATATGTATCAAGAGATTACAGATGAAAATCCTTACGAATTGCCAATGAGAATTTATCCTGCCATCCATTACACAATGGGTGGATTGTGGGTTGACTACAATCTCATGACAACAATACCCGGTCTGTTTGCTGGTGGTGAAGCAAACTTCTCAGATCACGGTGCAAATCGTTTGGGTGCCTCTGCGCTGATGCAGGGTCTTGCTGATGGTTATTTTGTTCTCCCTTCAACTGTAAGTGGTTATCTTGGAAGCACGGAACTTAAAAAAGTTACTACCGATGCTCCTGAATTTAAAGTTGCTGAAAAGGAAGTCAAAGACAGGATCACAAAACTCCTCTCAGTTAAAGGAAAATATTCGGTTGATCATTACCATAAAAAGCTTGGTAAAATAATGTGGGACTATGTTGGTATGTCACGAAATGAAGCCGGATTAAAATCGGCGATCACAGAAATCAGAGCGCTCAGAGAAGATTTCTGGAAGAATGTCCGGGTGCTCGGAGAGGGTGAAGAGCTAAATCAATCCCTCGAAAAGGCCGGAAGGGTTGCAGATTTTCTTGAACTTGGTGAGTTACTCGCAAGTGATGCCCTTAACAGAAGAGAATCATGCGGTGGTCACTTCAGAGAAGAATCACAAACTGAAGATAATGAAGCCAAACGCGACGACGAAAACTACAGCTATGTTTCCGCCTGGGAATATAAGGGAGATGGAGTTGAACCTGAACTTCATAAAGAAGAACTGACATTCGAACATTGCAAACCCAGCCAAAGAAGCTATAAATAGAGAGGAGCTGCTAAATGAACTTTAAATTGAAAATCTGGCGTCAGAAAAACTCCAAGGATAAAGGCAGATTTGTTGATTATACAATTGAGAATGTAGCCGATGACACTTCTTTTCTGGAAATGCTTGATATTCTTAATGAAAAACTTATCGCGAATAATGAAGACCCTGTTGCTTTTGATCACGATTGCCGTGAAGGAATTTGTGGAACTTGCAGTCTCCATATCAATGGCAGACCTCACGGTCCCAAACCAAAGGTAACTGCATGCCAGTTATTCATGCGGACTTTCAGAGACGGTGAGCAGATAACAATTGAACCGTGGCGGGCAAAATCCTTCCCTGTAATAAGAGACCTGATAACCGACCGGGGTGCATTTGAAAGAATAATCCAAGCGGGTGGTTTTATCTCTGCCAGCACTGGATCAGCTCCTGACGGTAATGCAATCCCCATCCCAAAGGCTGATGCTGAGTGGGCAATGGATGCCGCAGCCTGTATCGGATGTGGTGCTTGTGTTGCTGCTTGCAAAAATGCTTCTGCGATGCTTTTTGTTTCTGCCAAGGTTGCTCATTTGGGTAAACTCCCGCAGGGTAAAGTTGAGGCAAAAAAACGTGTTCTAAACATGATAGCCCAAATGGACAAGGAAGGATTTGGCTCTTGTACAAATACCTATGCCTGTGAAGCCGAATGCCCCAAAGGCATTTCTGTGGCGAATATTGCATACCTGAACAGAGAATTTCTGAAAGCAGGATTATCTTAATTTATTGAATATTTGTGAACGGGCTGTCGATTGATTAAACTTTGATTAATCAGGCAGCCTTTTTTGTTAGAGTAGAATGTTTAAAGAAAAAGCAGCTAAATTACTAAAATCAAACAGCGAGTTGATTAATGCCTCGGATCTTTCTGAATTTTCAATCGAAGAATTGGAAAAAACAGGGATACACCCGGCATTTATTAAATATTTGTGGGCTGAAAAAATTCCTGTTTCTAACGGTGAAAATGATGGTCAATTTCTTTTTTCGAAGAATGAAATTAATATTGGATTAAAAAAAGCT
Organism: Ignavibacteriales bacterium; assembly: GCA_016707285.1. GTDB lineage: Bacteria > Bacteroidota > Ignavibacteria > Ignavibacteriales > Ignavibacteriaceae > UTCHB3. The sequence continues at coordinate 661,744 of JADJIA010000001.1, read as the reverse complement.
GCCGTTTTTAACCTTAATTTCCTTTTTAATCCTGTGTTTCTTCTTAAAAAGATTCTTTTTGTAAAGGACAAACCAATTAATGAGGAATCTTTTGAGGATTTAAAAAACAGAGTTTACTATTTCAGATATTATATCGACATACTCATAAAACTATACAAATCAGACAAACTAAACTCTGAAAGTTATGATGAAACGATGTCGAAAATCCAAAAGAAATTGTTCTCTGTCAACTATAATTCGCTGATCACTGATGGTGTTGATGCACTGAATCACTTCTTCAATCATGGTGAACACTATTCAGGACTTGACCCCGAGTGTATGAAGCTTTTTCTTCTCTCCCGAGACCTGAAAGATTCTTTCGATAAACTGATCCCACATTATAATGGCAAAGATCAGTTGAGCATCTGGAAAATAAAGGATGTTCTCACAGGCAGCGAAGAATCGGTATTCGATGCAAGATTTGATATCACACGGGAGATTAAACCACAATCTGCAACACTCCCTTCCCTCAAAACTGATGTTCAAGAGATTAAAACACCTGAAGAGGTTTCCGGAGTATCGGAAGTTGGAGTGCAAAACAACAATCAATCGTTTGAAGCTTCAGCTTCTGTTGAAAATGAAAAAAAAACGGAGAGCGTCGAAACCAAAAATTCAACAACCGGGGTTACAAACTCGAAACCAAAAATGGCGTCAATTTCTGTGGAAGAGCTGATATCTCAACCCCGAAAAAAAATAGAATTTGAATCTGTTGACGATGAGGTAAAACAACCATTTGAGGTTGATGAGGATGCAAAACAGATAATAGCAACTCTGCCATCGATCCACGACATGGAAGCAATAAAAGTTTTTGAAGATGAACCGGTTCAGCGTTATGAATTTAGTTTCCCTCCAAAAGTTGATGAACAGATGGGGAAAATTGTTCAAAAGAGGAATCTCCTGGCATCACTCGATCAGGATGAAAGTTTAAGGATCATACAGCATGTATTTGATGGTGATCATTCCGACTTTTTTAGCAGCATCGAGACGATTGAAAAATGCAGGACTTTAAGTGAAGCGAAAAAACTGCTTTCGATTATTTTTGCGAATGCCGGTTTAAGTGACAACAATAAATACGCCAGATTACTGGTGGACAAAACAGAAAGATGTTTTACAGGATAAAAAAGTGTTTATAGATTTTGTAAGTATAGAAATAGCAGCAGGAAAAGGTGGTGACGGTGCAGTCGCTTTCAGACGGGAAAAATTTGTTCCAAAAGGTGGTCCCTCAGGAGGCGATGGAGGCGATGGCGGTTCGGTGTATATTTTTGCCGATCACAATCTGCACACTCTGCTTGATTTCAGATATAAGAAAAAATATCTCGCAGAAAATGGCGTCCCCGGAAGTGGTTCCTTAAAAACCGGAAGAAAAGGTGAAGACCTCATTATAAAGGTGCCTGTGGGCACTATCATCAAGGATGCAGATACCGGAAAAGTTATTCTTGATATTGATGAGGATGGAAAAACCTATCTATTTGCCAAAGGTGGCAGAGGTGGAAGGGGTAATTCCAATTTTGCGACACCTGTTAACAGAACTCCAAGATATGCCGAACCGGGCAAAGAGGGGCAGTCTTATAATGTTGAACTCGAATTAAAACTTCTCGCCGATGTTGGACTTGTTGGTTTTCCAAACGCGGGGAAATCCACTTTTATTTCAGTAATTTCAGAGGCAAAACCAAAAATTGCCAACTATCCTTTTACAACTTTGGAGCCAAATCTTGGTATTGTTAGAGTGGGGGATTATGATTCTTTTACTGTTGCAGATATCCCCGGCATAATTGAGGGTGCAAGTGATGGAAAAGGGTTGGGAATTCAGTTCCTGAAACATATTGAAAGAACCGGAACACTCCTTTTTATGATTGATATTTCGTCGGAGAACTACGACGGAGATTATCATACTTTAATAAGTGAATTAAAAAAATTCAGTCCGGCATTGGCAAAGAAAAAGAAAATTCTCGCTCTTACCAAAGCTGATTTAATAGATGATGACGGGCTGAAAGAAGCAGCAAAAATAAAAGTTAAGGGATATCGAGGGAAGCCTGTAATTATTTCTTCAGCAAATGGCCACAACATCCAATCGCTTGTAAAAAGATTATGGGATGAAATAAGGGCAGAGGAAGCAACTAAATAATTTAGAATTGAGGAACAAAAAATGAAACTAACAAAATACAGTGCTGTAGTACTGTCAGTCGCATTCACTTTCTTCATCTCGGCTTGTTCGAGTCTTGGAATGAATATTTTTTCAGATGCAGACGAAGTTGCTTTGGGAGCAAATGTTGCAAATGAAATAGCAGCCAATCAGCAGGAATACCCCATCTACAGAGGTGATCCCGCTCTAAAACAATATATAAAAAGTCAGATATTCGACCAGATATTGGTGGCAAATGCCATTAAAAAAAGAAGTGTCTATCAATATGAACTTGAGATAATTGACAGACCCGATATTCTTAATGCCTTTGCACTTCCGGGTGGCAAAGTTTATGTTTATACAGGATTGTTAAAATACCTTGATTCTGAGGCTGCTCTTGCCGGAGTACTTGGACACGAAATTGCCCATGCCGAACGCAGACACGCAACTCAACGGATGACAAATCAGTATGGCACAGCAATGTTGATCAGCCTTGTCCTTGGTCAAAACCCAAACCAATATATTGAGATTGCTGCGAACCTGTTTGCGGGGCTTTCATTACTTTCAAACAGCCGTTCGGCAGAAGATGAAAGTGATAAGTTCTCGATAGAATATCTTAAAGAAACCAGGTTTTATCCCGGGGGAGTTAAGTTCTTTTTTGAGAAACTCCGTGATGACGGCAAAGTTAATCCCGGTGGCAGCAGTGGACTTGAAACATTTCTCTCCACTCACCCTGACCCGATTGCCAGAATATCCACAACCGACAAGAGATTAACAGAGACCGGTTTTCCTGTCTTTTCATATACAAATTATGCAGGCCAGGGAGTTTTTCGAAATGAATATCTACAAAATATAACAAACAGGCTTCCTAAATAAGAGAGGTTACATGAGAGTCGTCACCACCGCAATAATAACACTACTGATATTTGTAAATCTGTCAGCTCAGGAGAAAAAGGTATTAACTGCTGAAGATATCTGGAAAATGAAAAGAATCGGAAGTTTTGTGGTTAATCCACAAAAAACCGAGGCCGTTTTTTCAGTAACTTCATTTGATGCTTCAAAAAACGAATCTGAGAGTGATCTTTATCTGCTTGACCTGAAATCGGGAGAGTACAGAAAGTTTACTTCCGGCAAGGGGGGAGAGTCCTCTCCTGTTTGGTCACCGGATGGCAAAAAACTGGCTTTTGTTTCGAAAAGAGAATCCGATGAGAGAGGTCAAATTTATTTGATTAATCGCGATGGTGGTGAGGCTACGAGACTTACTGAAATGCCGCTTGGAGCATCGTCCATCAAATGGTTTCCTGATGGTTCCAAACTGGCTTTTACTTCAAACACATATCCTGAAGCAAATGGGAATCTGGATTCTCTTAAAAAATTGATTAAACTTAAAAAAGAGAATAAAGTAACTGCTAAAGTTACAGAAGACAGATTTTATCGCTACTGGGACAGTTGGTTAACCGACGGTTATGTAACACACATCTACTCCGTTGATGTAGCAACGGGTAAGGTTACCGACTTGACTCCTCAAAATGAAGGAATGTTTTCGGTGTCCGGAGGTGCAGATTATGACATTTCACCTTCAGGTGATAAAATTGTTGTTTCAATGAATGTTACCCCTAAACCCTATTTCAAAGATCTAAATTTTGATCTTTTTATCATGAATAGTGATGGATCAGGTAAGATGGAAAACATTACAGCGAGCAACCCCTCCGGTGACGGCTCTCCTCAATTTTCTCCTTGTGGGAAATTCATTTTTTACCTCAAAACTCTTGATGTAAATAAAGTGGCTGAGAATTCAAAGTTGTCGAGGTTTGATGTTGCATCAGGTAAAGATACCATTATCACAGCAAAAATTGATTTATCGGTTGGTCAATATGAATTTGACACAAAAGAAGGCACGATCTATTTTACCAGTGATTATCGGGGCAGAACCGGAATCTTTAAGATTGATGCATCGGGTGCCGGCCTGCAAAATATCTTCACAGAAGGCACTAATAGTGGAATCCTCCCCGACAGCAATGTCGTCTATTTTCTGAATCAGAACAATTCAACACCACAGAGGATTGTCTCCCTCGATCGGAATACTCGTAATCTCAGAGTTTTGGTTGATCTTAATAAAGAGTTTACCTCAACTTTTGAGTTTGGTAAGTTTGAGGAGCACTGGTTTGAGGGGGCAGATAAAGACTCTGTACAGGTATTTCTACTTTATCCTCCAAAATTTGACAAAACCAAAAAATATCCTTTAATCCACCTTATTCATGGTGGTCCTCACGGAGCTTTCAGCGATGATTTCCATTACAGATGGAATTCACAGGTGTTTGCCGGGATGGGGTATGTAGTAGCGATGGTTAATTTTCATGGAAGTACAGGATTTGGCGAAAAATTTGCTGAGTCGATAGTAGGTGCACATGGTGAAAAACCTTTCATCGATATGATGAATGCAACTGAATTCCTTACCGATGAATTTGATTTTATCAATGAAAATAAAATTGGTGCTGCCGGCGGCAGTTATGGTGGTTATCTTGTAAACTACATTGCAGGACACACCAACAAGTTTTCAGCTTTGGTTTCACACGCCGGAGTTTATAACTATTTTGGACAGTTTGCTTCAGACATGACCCATTTCCGTGAACTGGCTTATGGTGGTGCTCCATGGTATAACAAAGAGCAGGTTCTCAAACACAGTCCTTCATCCTATGCTGACAAATTTTTAACACCAATGTTGGTCATCCACGGTGAAAAAGATTACCGTGTTGTGGTCACCCAGGGCCTTGAATTATACGGAGTCCTAAAAGGGAAAGGAATCCCTGCCCGTCTTGTCTATTTCCCCGATGAAAACCATTGGGTTATGCAGGCACAAAATTCAATCTTCTGGTATAAAGAAGTTAAAGATTGGTTTGACAGGTTTTTGAAGTAGAGCTTCGGAACCTCGGAACTTCGGAATTTCAGAACTTCGGAGCTTCTGAACCTCGGAACTTCAGAACTTCGGAACTTCGGAGCTTCTGAACCTTGGAGCCTCGGAACCTCGGAGATTTGAGAAAATGAAAAATTTTCAAATCATTTGGCCCCGCAAGGGGTCTCCTGTGGGTAGAACAATATATCCATTCCAATCGGCCCCGGATGGGGTCATGTATGGGTAGAATCGTATTTGGGTAAAATACCCATCCCACATTTTTGATGGCCCCGGATGGGGTCACGTATGGGTAGCAATATATCCAACCAATTGGCCCGTAAAGAATCGGCCCGGACGGGGTCATGTATGGGTAGAATCGTATTTGGGTAAAATACCCATCCCACATTTTTGATGGCCCCGGACGGGGTCATGTATGGGTAGAATCGTCGAAAATGTCAAATAATTGAAAAATCGGCCCCGGATGGGGTCATGTATGGGTAGCGAAATATATCCATTCCAATTGGCCCCGGACGGGGTCATGTATGGGTAGAATCGTCGAAAATGTCAAATAATTGAAAAATCGGCCCCGGACGGGGTCATGTATGGGTAGAACATTTGGGAATCCCACATGGGCCCCGGAGGGGTCGTATGGGTAGAATCGTCAAAATGTCAAAAATTAAAATCGCCCTGGGAGTAATAATTGAAAAATCGGCCGGACGGGGTCATGTATGGGTAGAGAAAATGTCAAATTCAACATTCACACAAATATATTTACACATAGTTTTCGCGGTTAAATCAAGAGAAAAAGTTCTCAAATCAACATTTCGAGATGAAGTGTTAAAATTCATCACCTCGATCATTCATAATCGCAATCACAAAGTGCGTGAGATCAATGGTGTCGAAGATCATATCCATATCCTTATCGGTTATAATCCCAATCAGGCATTGCCCGACTTGATTCGCGATATTAAATCTGAGTCTTCCAAGTTTATTAACGAAAAACGATTTATAAGAGGGCATTTCAGTTGGCAGGAGGGATATGGAGCTTTCACGATTGGTAAAACGGAGTTGGATAGAATTCATAATTACATTCGTGACCAGGAAAATCATCATTTAGAGGAGAGTTCCATTTCCGAGATTAGGCGTTTTCTCGCATCTTACGGGCATGAAAATCCCCAAAATTATCAATAAATTTTTACCCATACATGACCCCTTACGGGGCCGATAATATGATTTGTTTGGCGATTGTTATCCATACGTGACCCCGTCCGGGGCCGACAAAAATGTGGGGTGGGTGTTTTACCCAAATACATCTACCCATACGCAACCCCCCATCCGGGGCCGATAATTTGATTTGTTTGATGATTGTTACCCATAGGCGACCCCGTCCGGGGCCGACAAAAATGTGGGGTGGGTGTTTACCCAAACACCCAACCCCCAAACCCTTTACGAATACGTTATTCTACCCATACATGACCCCATCCGGGGCCGAAACCATTTATGAATTCGTTATTCTACCCATACATGACCCCTTCCGGGGCCAAAACCATTTACGAATACGTTATTCTACCCATACATGACCCCTTCCGGGGCCAAAACCATTTATGAATTCGTTATTCTACCCATACATGACCCCTTGCGGGGCCAATCATACACTCTTCTTAATCAGAAGTTCATATAACACCACCCCCGCCATGACGGCAAAGGAGAGGTAGATCAGGGTTGAGGAGATTACGGTCAGGTAGATAAATCCCGGATGGATATAACGAACAAGCCAAATACCACCAAAGGTGAAGAGAGTTGAGAAGAGTGGTTCTGTGATGAGGAGACCTTTCCAGAAGCCGGTAATTGTGGAGTTGAAGTAGAAGATTGTTCCCAGGGCAAGAAAAATAAATGCAAATCCAAAAAAATGATTGTGAATTGTGATCAATAATTCACTTACGGGTTTTGCATATTTTTCGGGGATTTCAAAATCGGAATCCTGAGTCGGTTCCGAGCCATTAAAATGTTCAACCGCTGAATCGGGTTTATAATTTGTGGTGTGGTATAAGAATGCAAGTCCTGTTACCACCGCAAAAGATAAAAGAATTATGAATGCCGCGAGGAATATCTTAAAATCCCTTGGCAGTTGATGTAATTTAATGTTCACACACTTCTCAAAATTATTATTTGATTATTTCTTTAAAGAGTATAGCAAGTTTTTTAATCCCTTTGGAGACCGAATTTGCTGATATTGTAGCTCCTGAGATTGCATCAATCGATTTCCCGACCGTATAATCAGAACCGGCATCCTTCCCCTTAAAATCTTTATTCCAGTCTTTTGAAGCAACTTCACCACCGTATTGTTCTCGATATTTTACAATGTGAGATGAGAGGATAACTCCTTTTGTATTAAAAACAACGAGAAAAGTTATTGGCATTGCTTTACCTTTCACATTGTCGAGAAATCCATAAGCTTTAATTTTCCCCTTTTCAGAGACTTTATAGATATAGATAAAATCGTTCAAAAACTTTTGTTTTGCAGAGGACTCGGCATTTTTCTTCGCTTTTGCCGGGATGGTGAATTTATCTTCGGCGATGGAAATCGATTTTCCAAGTTCCTGTTTGAGTATTGCCTCGGTAGTTTGCCGGATATCCTGCCCGTTCAGGTTAAAAAACAGGCAGGAAACGGCACACATCATGAGGGTTAAAGTCATGATTTGTGGAGCCATGATTAAAACATGTATCCTACACCGAGGTTGAATGATTTTGTTTCGTCATCGTCAGATTTCCTCTTTTTAGAGCTAAAATCCGCTTTGATTACAACATTATCAACCGGGAGAATATTGATCCCAAACATGATTTGGTTATAAGCATAACTGTCAGGATTCAGGGTATTTGTTCTCACCGAGGATGCAGTGTTATAAGAGGAATATCTGACAAACGGGATAAATTTCCATTCTGACTTGAATAATCTGTTTATTTCATATCCGAGATCAAAATAATATCCTGTAGAAGATTCCACTCTTCCTGAGTTATAGCTGATTTGGGCACCCTCTGCAACGGCATGGAAACCATCTTTTCTAAACTGAGCATGTAATTCAACAAGATTAAATTCCATCGTGGTTGAGTCACCTCTTGCTTTGTTATAAGTAACCGATGCACCTGCTTTAAGCCCCGGGATTACAGTATAGTCTGCTCTGAGGGAGTACATAAAATCAGTAGCGTCTGGCATATAACCTTTTCTCCTGCCACTTCTTAATGCGGATGCAGGAGTGAATTTTTCGTTGTTCAAACCTTCCATAACATTAAATGTATATTCTAAACCTTTGTAACTGCCAAATATTGCAGCACCATTACCAAACCATGTGGTTGGAATGATGGCATTGTGGTAATCAGGTCTTTCCACTCCAAAAAATGTGGGAGGTTCATGAATTTCATTGATGATTCCGATTGGTGCCAGAACCACACCCGCCTTAAACCCAAGATAGTCGTAGGGGAGATAGCTGATGTATGCCTGTTCAAGTTCAACTTCACCATTCCCACCACTCACAAAATTATGTTCAATCTCAAGTTCGGCTTTAAATGACCATTTTTCTGTGAATGAATGAGAGAAAAAGAGAACAAATCGATGGAAATCCATCTTTTTTTCTGCTTTTTTTGATGTAAAAGTGTTGTTGTTGTAGTGAAGTTCACCATAACCCCCGACAGTGGTAGTTGGGGTGAAAAAATCATCCTGCGCATTTACGGTAAGGATCGCAAATATAAAAATAAGTAACGAAAATTTTAGATTGTTGATTTTATTCATGATAACTCTTTTGTGAAATTATTAGATTCTTGATTTATATTTAGATTAAGTCTAAATAGCAATAGCAAATATAAAGAAGCACAGAATACTGTGCAATAGAAAATCAATGAATTGGGAAAATTTATTTACTTTAGTAAAATAAAATGTTATTTATTGATACTAAAGAGGGAGGAAATGTAGTCAGTTTCAACTTTTTTCACATTGTAAATATCTTTTCCAAGAAAAAGAGAAGCTACAAATTTAAAGGTGGTTGGAACATCACTTACATAATACAGTTGAGTGCCGGGTGAATTAGATGTATTTAGAAGGTCTTTTTCGGTTAGTTCTTTAACCACGGAATAGGAAGCTGCAATTCCGGAATCCACGAGTTTAATAGTTGATCCAACAACATTTTGTATAACATTCCTTAAGATAGGGTAGTGGGTGCAACCGAGAATAAGTGTGTCGATTCCGGCGCTTTTAAGTGGTTCCAGATACTCTTCAGCCACGGCGATAGTTGCCGGATGGTCTATCCAGCCTTCTTCTGCAAAAGGAACAAAAAGTGGACAGGCTTTTTCGAAAACCTCCACTTCAGAATTAATTTCTTTAATCTTTTTAGAATAGGCATTGTTACCGATGGTTGAGCGGGTACCGATTACACCAATTTTATTTGTAGAAGTATAACCGAGTCCATATTTTGCTCCCGGTTCAATCATTCCAATTACAGGAATGGCAAATTTTTCCCGCAGACTTTCCATCGCTACCGATGAAGCAGTGTTGCAGGCAACAACAATAGCCTTAACTCCAAACTCCATCAAAAATGCAGCATTTTGGATTGAATACTCAATAACGGTATCGTTCGATTTTGAACCGTATGGGACGCGGGCAGTATCGCCAAAATAGACAATGTTTTCGTTTGGAAGGGCATCAATTAGATGTTTAACCACTGTGAGCCCACCGATACCGGAATCAAAAACTCCGATTGGAGCTGAGTTATTTTTCATAAAATTATAAAAGTTTAATTTTGAATTGTTTTAAAAACATAATCCATCTGCGTTATAAAATCTCTTCAATACATGAATTAAGTTCATCACTGATAACACGATAAAAGTTTTTGGAAATCTTTTTCTTTTTTGCGTCAAGCACATAAAATGAATCCACAATATCACTTCCCATAGTGAGAATTTTGGCAAAATAGATAACAAGCCCCAGGTCGTGCAATTTTGTGGTCACTTTATATAAAAAACCAAGACGATCGGGGGAGTGGATGTCGATGATTGTATATTTTTCAGATTCCTCAAACTTTATCGATATTTTCCCCTGTTTTTTGAAGAATTTGGTCTCGAGTCGCCACCATTTTGATTTATGTTTTTTAAGCTCATTCGAGAGTTGTAACATCCCCTGTTCCATGCTCACAAAATCTGCCCGAATTTTATCAAATTTAGTCTCATCAACGGTTGAGTTGGTTCTAAAATCGGAAACATTAAAGTTATCGATGATGATACTGTCTTTTCTTGTGAAAATTTTTGCATCGTGGATATTAACATCGTTGATCAAAAAGACACCACACAACTTTGCCAGGAGGGATTCAGCATCAAAAGTGATTATCGTAACATTGGTAAAATTGTCAAGTTGTTTAAAAATAACAGAGATTTGTGATCCCGAAACAATCTCTTCAATGTGTTGTGCCATCTCCTCTTCTGAAAAATAGTTGGCATAGGAGAGATCTTCAAATGAATCGATATGCGATTTCACATGTTCATGGGAAATGTTGTTTGAGTGCTCCATTATTTTGTGGGGGAGTGGGAAAGCCGACTGATATAACAACTCTTCCGCCGGAATCTCTTCACTGATCATCTCTCTTGTTTTCCGGTAAAGTTCATTTAACAGCTCATTTTTCCAGGATGTCCAAAGCGCACTGTTAACGGCGGAAAGATCTGCATAAGTGAGCAAGTAAAGCAGGTCAAGTTCTTCGAGAGTGCCAAGAGCCGAAACAAAATGATTCAGAGTTTCGGGTGAGTTTAGATCTCTTCGGAAGGCGGTGTGAGCCATAAGAAGATGATTTTTTACAAGAAATTTTACTTTTTCAATATCTTTATCTGTATATCCAAAATCCTGCATAAAGGAGTCGGCAATTTCAGCACCGAGGATATGATGCCCCTCAAGGTCTATCGGTTTTGCGATGTCATGAAATAAAATTGCCAGATACAAAAGGTCCCTTTTGGCAATTGTATTAAAGAGCCTTCCAAGTACCGATTTTTCATTTTGCACTTTTTCAACATTCATTATCGCAATAATTGTATGTTCATCCGCAGTGTAGCTGTGGTAAACTCCATGTTGGATATAACCGGCAAAATCTTCAAATTCCGGAATTAACGCCCCAAGAACACCCAGTTCGTGCATCGAAGCGAGAGTTGATCCAACATTATCTTTGTGTTGTAACAACTTCTTAAAATATGTGGTAACTTCCGCTGTCCGTTCAATCTCATTTTTATCGAGACTGTTAACAATCTGAGACCTGAGTTTTTCATCAAAAAATGCCGCCTGATCAGCCTTAAAATAAAATGCTTTTATAATCTGATCAGAAGTTAAAACATCTTCAGTCCTCGTATAGAGCACATCACCGAGAAGATAAAAGGTATTGTCAAGGTTTATTTCGAGAGAGGACGGAGGGAGTGGGAAAAGAATTTTACGGTATCGTTTTATAAAGGACTTAAGAAATCTGTTTACAATCCCCGTTGCATTATAATAGTCCTTCATCAACCCTTTATAACCATTTTCATAATTCAGAAGCCTCGCCACCTCAATTTGTGCTTCAAAATCGAGTCTGTCTGTTTTTCTGCCTGAATTAAGATGTAAGATATTTCTCACGGTCATGAGAAATTTGTAACTTTTTAGAAGACGGGCTATTTCATTTACGGGGAACGGTTTTTCTTCAAATATCGAATTTATAAAATGTTCTGATTGTGAAAGTCCGTCGATCTGAAGAAAAGGTTGAGCATTTGCGAGGATATAAATCCACTGTAAAAGTTGGAAATCCCTGAGTCCACCATTGGAAAGTTTAACATTAGGCTCAATCATTTTGCTGGATGAACCATGTTTTTCATACCGGTTTTTCATATCCTCAACAAACTCTCCAAAGAGGTTCATTTTGAGCTCAACAGTAAAAACCGATTTAAGAGTTTGCAGCCATTTTTCATAAACCTCAAAACTTCCACAAATAAATGAAGTCTCAAGAAGTGAAGTGAAAACATGAAGATCGGAGTCTGAATATTTTTGGATATCAGATAATTCTTTTACGGTATGGGAAACTTCAAGTCCAACATCCCATAATCCAGTAATAAAAGAGGAGATTTGATCTGCGTCGTTACGACTGTCGATTGAGATAATGGTAATATCGATATCAGACCAGGGAGCAAGTTCCCTGCGGGCAAGTGAACCTCCGGAGACCACTGCAAAGTCAAGATCTGTGGAGCCTTTAACTGTGGAGATTAGTCTTTCAATTTCGAGACTAAATCTGTAGGAGCACCCCAATCCATTTTTGATAACTTCTTCCGGTGGAAAAAATTCAGGAATGAAACCTTTTAGATTATATTTTTCAGGGTCTCCGGAGTTCATAATTTATTTACTCTTCAAATCCATCTGCAATGTGTTCAACTTCAACATCAGAAGATAATCCTCCGCGGACTGAAAAATTTGCAGTTAACCTGAAGTATCGGGGTTGAAGAAGTCCAATCAGATCATCAGCAATTCGATTAGTCACATTTTCGTAAAAAATACCATCGTTTCTAAATGATTGCAGATAAAGTTTTAATGACTTTAATTCAACACAAAATTTTTCGGGGATATACTCAATCTCCATCGTTGCAAAATCAGGATGTCCTGTTTTGGGACAAACCGAAGTAAATTCATGTACTGTATGAACAATTCTATAGTTTCTATGAGAGTTTATATTGTCAAACACCTCAAGAAGAGTTAATTTATCTTCCAATTACCAACCTTTCTTTTTCAGTCTTAACAAGAGAACCTTGTGATTAATTCAAAAATCAGAAGTTTAAATTTAAACTTCTCCCATCACCTGACAAATTGATAACAAAATCTTTGTTTGAGTTATGTTTTTGAAATAGTAGTGGAAAATCGGAGTAGCAGAGTATCGAAGCAGCGAAGTATCGAAGTAGCAGAGTAGCGGAGTATCTTAGTTAGGAAACCAACCCAATAGTCCCGATTCAGCGGGAAATTCATTCGGGGGGCTGTGAGTAGATATCACATTCAGTCTGAGGGCCGGCAGAAGAGATCATATGAATTCTCCATTTCCTACAGGGTTTGGATATCTGCTGGATATTGAATTTGTTTAAATTAGGATAATTCCCCCCACATTCTTGAAAGTTTGGTTAATATTAGATATATTTCGAGACGAGATTTTTTCCAAGGAAGACAATGAATATTGATAAAGACCTGCTTTCGATTCAAGAAGCAAGAGACCTCTCAAGAATAGCCAAATCGGCTCAGATGGAATTTAAACACTACTCACAGTCACAGGTTGACAGAATAGTAAAAGCAATGGCTGATGCCGGGTATGCAGCTGCCGAAAAGCTTGCAAAGATGGCATGTGAAGAGAGTGGTTTTGGCAAGGTGGAAGATAAAATTATTAAAAACCAGTTTGCGACCAAAAATGTATGGGATTCGATTAAAGACCTCAAATCTTGTGGAGTTATCGAGAGTCTTGCAAATGGAAAAGTTTTAAAAATTGCTGAACCTATGGGAGTGGTGGCAGCACTTGTGCCTTCTACCAATCCAACATCAACGGCAATGTTTAAAGCTATAATTTCGTTAAAATGCAGAAATGCTATGGTGGCATCTCCACATCCAAGAACAACAAAATCCACTGTGGAAGCGCTCAGAATTTTAGCTGCGGCAGCAGAAAAAGAAGGTGCCCCAAAAGGTTTGATTCAATGCCTGACTAACCCCACGATTGAGGGAACAGAAGCATTGATGCGTGATAAAAATATTGCAGTTATCCTTGCAACCGGAAGCACACCGATGGTTAAGGCAGCATACAGTTCGGGTACACCGGCCTATGGAGTTGGCGCAGGTAATGTTCCGGCATTTATTGAACGGTCGGCAAACATCAAAAAAGCTGTGCTTGATATAGTATATGGCACCACATTTGACAACGGTACATTATGTTCATCAGAGCAGGCTATGATTGTTGACTCATCGATTCGTGAAGAGGTAATCAGAGAAGCGAAAGCCGCGGGATGTTATTTTGTCAACGCCGACGAAAAGAAAAAACTCGCCGGTGCAATTTTGACCAATGGAAGAATAAATCCTGAAATAGTGGGAAAACCAGCCGTGTGGATTGCTCAATATGCCGGGTTCTCAGTGCCTGAAAATATTAAGGTGCTTGTTGCCGAATGTGAGGAAGTTGGTAAGTCGGAGGCTCTCTCTTATGAAAAACTTTCACCAATTCTCGCTTTTTACACAGTTGATGGATGGCTTGAAGGCTGCCACAAATGTATTGATCTGTTAAATTTTGGCGGAGTTGGTCACACGATGGTGATTCACTCAAACGATTCTGAAATTATCATGAAATTTGCACTTGAAAAACCCGCTTTCAGAATCCTCTGCAACACGGTTTCTTCGATTGGTGCGGTTGGATATACCACCGCCTTAACCCCCTCATTAACTTTAGGTCCCGGAACCTGGGGTGGATCGATCATTTCTGAAAATGTCTCCGCAAAACATCTCATGAACATCAAACACCTTGCTTTTGAAGTAAATCCGATCAATCACGGAAATTCACTTTCAAGCATGGGGGAAAGTATAACCCGTTCTCAAAGTTTTTTAAACGAGATTGAAGACCGTTTAAGAGCCCGTGCAGGCAACCCTGTGATCAATCAGGAATATTCTTCCACCAGACCTGTTGAAAAAAAACAGGAGCAGCCTAAAAAACAGGAAGAGCAACCAAAAACACTTTCAAATGCAGAGATTCAGAAATTAATCGACGAATTTAAGTTCTAAAAATGTTTGTTTATTCGGGCTCTCTCCACATCCACTCAAAATTTTCTGACGGTTCAGGTGAAGTCCGTGAAATTGCAAATCTCGCAAATGAATCGGGACTTGATTTTATTATTCTCACCGACCACAATACACTTCGGGCAAAAGATGAAGGATACGGGGGTTTTTATGGTAAAACCCTGTTGTTGATCGGGTGTGAAATTAATGACAAAGAGAATAAAAACCACTACATTGCCCTGGGAATAGATAAACCTTTTTCAACCAGAATGCCTGCATCCAAATATGTGAAAGCTGTAAAAGATGCCGGGGGTATCGGATTTTTGGCGCATCCACACGAGAAAAGGGATTCGATGGAGGAACATCCGCCATATCCATGGACTGAGTGGGAGATTGAGGATTTTACCGGAATTGAAATTTGGAATCACATGTCGGAGTGGATGGAAAACCTGACTGAACAAAACAAATATCAGTCGTTTGTGCATCCCCTTAAAACCATCGAAAAACCCGCCCAGGAAACTCTTGATGTTTGGGACAATCTAAATCAAAGGCGGAAGGTGACTGCCATTGGTGGAATTGACGCCCATGCCCACCGCGTAAATCTGCTTGGATTTTTTGAAGTGGAGGTTTTTCCGTATAAAGTTCTCTTCAAATCGATCAGAACTTATGTGCTTTTAAAAGAAAGAATCTATCCCACTGAAGACCCGGTCTTAATTAAAAAGTATGAAGATGCAATTCTGGAAGCCCTGAGAGAGGGAAGAAGTTTTATTGCAAACTATTATCATGGTGATGCAACAGGATTTAAGTTCTTCGCAGAAGCAGCCGGGAATGTCTATAACATGGGTGACACTGTTCCTGCCGAAGGGAAAATCAACCTCAGAGTGTTGGTTCCCACTCATTTTGCACAGATGAAATTGATTTATAATGGAAAAGTGATCGATGAAACAACAGGGAGTGACATCGAATTTGTAGTTACAGAAAAGGGAGTTTACAGAATTGAAGTTTATCACGAAGGAAAAGGATGGATATTCTCGAATCATATTCGTGTAGGAATTTAACAAAATAACGGTTATCTTTGATATTGCAAAAATTTAGAATTTAGAAAGGTTAATAATGGCCAAACCTATCAGTAAGTTCAAATCAAAAGAAGTGAAAAAAGAAGGTTCAGTTGAGCTCTATTATCGTGCACTTGGATGGTTTGAAGAGAATAAAAAGTTGGTTTATGGCGGAATCGCTGTATTTGTGGTGATTATCGCTGCAGTTGTATTTTATGGAATAAACAAAAAAGAAAACAATATTGCTGCGGGAACCGCATTGACAAAAATTATGCCCGTTTATGAATCGGGTGCCTATCTCCAGGCTATTGACGGCGATCCGGCAAAAAAATATCCGGATTGAAAAAAATCTCTGAAGATTTTTCAGGTACAGAAAATGGCGAGGCAGCAAAAATTTATCTTGCCAATGCTCTATCATACCTTGGAAAAACTGAAGAAGCATTTAAGTATTATGATGATTATTCCGGTGGTAATCCAATTTTCTCAGCAGCCGCTGAATATGGTAAAGCCGGTTATTACGAAGTAAAAAAAGAACTTGAAAAAGCAGCCGATGGATATGAAAAAGCAGCTTCACTTTCGAAAGAAAATCCAATGAATGCTCAATATCTTTTGAATGCGGCAATTGTTTATATTGAAATGGACAAAAAAGATAAAGCAAAAGACATCCTTATCTCTTTAAAATCGGATTATTCAAAATCTTATGTGATAAAAGATGTTGATCGTTATATGGCTTTAGTGGATTAAGGTTCGAGATGAAAAAAGATGCACTTGTATTTGCCGCACACCCAGACGATGCTGAACTTTCGATGGGTGGCACCATAGCCAAAATGGCGGCTCATGGTCTTAAAGTGGGTATAATCGATTGTACTAAAGGTGAGTTGGGAACGAGAGGTTCCGCTGAAATCAGACAACATGAGGCAATCCAGGCCGGAGTTATTCTGAAAGCAGATTTTAGAGATAATCTTAACATACCTGACGGGCAGATAGAAGTTAATCGCGAAAACCTTCTGAAATTTTTGTATCAAATCAGAAAATATAAACCAAAGGTTATCTTCGCTCCCTATTTTAACGACCGTCATCCTGATCATATTGCTGTGAGTACACTGGCAAAACAGGCATATTTTTATTCAGGTGTTGGTAAGATACAGACGCATGACAATGGTCATGTACAACACTCTTACAGGCCTTCGGCATTGTATTATTATATGCAAACTTACGAGTTTCAACCTTCTTTTATAGTGGACATAACAGACCATTTTGAAGATAAGATGAAATCTGTTTTTGCTTTTTCCAGTCAGTTTTTTGATCCAAAAAACAAAGAACCCGAGACTTTTATAAGTAAACCGGGATTTGTTGAATACATCAAATCACGCTCACAAGTGTATGGATTTAAGATTGGGAAAGATTATGGAGAACCGTTTCTCTGTGAAGAAGCCATAGAGCTTGATATAATTTCAAAGCTCAAGCATCATTAGAAATTAAAAAGGCTGTCCAAATTTGGGCAGCCTTTTTTCTTTTAAGGGGGTCTGTTTTAATCAACAAATGATTATCAGGAGTACATTCTTTCGATTTCTTCCTGATATTTATGTTCAACAATTTTTCTTCTTATTTTCATAGACGGTGTCATTTCACCATCTTCAATAGTGAATGCCCTCTCCATCAAAGCGAATTTTCTCACCTTTTCATAACTTGAAAGAGCTTTTTGTATGTTTACTATCTCCTTCTCATAGAGCTGGATAATCTCTTTCTTTTTGATCAGATCGGGAATATCCACATACTCAACATGATTAGCGGCTGCAAAATCTTTTAGTGCATCATAGTCAGGGACAATAAGAGCACTCAAAAAAGTCCGCTTGTCACCAATAAGAACAAATTGTTCGATATACTTATTTGCGAGGAAGAGGTTTTCAATCGGAGTAGGTGCAACATATTTACCACCTGAGGTTTTGAAGAGATTTTTCTTCCTGTCAGTGATAAGAAGGAAACCTTCATCATCTATATAACCAATATCGCCGGTATGGAGCCAGCCATTTTTGATTGTCTCGGCGGTATCAGCAGGAAGTTTATAATATCCCTGCATGATATTAGGACCTTTGGCAAGTATTTCACCATCGGGTGCTTCCGGATATTCTTTTAATATTTTTACCTGGACACCCGGAACCACTTTTCCGACAGAACCAAATTTATACGCCTCAAATCTGTTACATGCAATAACGGGTGAGGATTCGGTTAATCCATAACCTTCAATTATCAAGATGCCGAGAGCTTCAAAAAATTCTCCAAGATGTTTTGGAAGTGCCGCACCACCGGAGACAAAGAATTTTAATCTTCCACCGGTTCTCTCCCTGATCTTTTTAAGAACAAGAGTGTCGGCGACCTTATGTTTTAACTTAAGCGTTGTGCCAATTTTACCGGCTTTTTTAGCTTTAACATAATCTTTACCAATCTGCAAACCCCAATGGAATATCTTTTGTTTCTTTTCGGGACCTGCTTCAACTGTCTTCATAACACGCGAATAAAACCTTTCAAACAATCGGGGTACTGCAGTCATAAGAGTGGGGCGCACTTCAACCATGTTTTGCGGGACTGTTTCGATACTTTGAGCAAAAGCAACCTGAGATCCTGAAGCGAGTCCAAGATAAAAGCCTGCCATTCTTTCAAATATATGGCAAAGTGGCAGAAATGATAAAAACACCTCTTTGCTTGTAACAGGGAGAATATCAAGACAGGCAATCACATTCGACACAATGTTGTTATGTGTTAATAAAACACCTTTTGGTTCACCCGTCGTGCCTGAAGTGTAAATTATTGTGCAAAGATCATACTCTTTCACAGATGCATTTAACTCGGCAAACATTCCGGGATTAAACTTCATGTGCTCTTCACCCATTTTTTTAAGCTGGGTAAGAGAATAGAGTCCTGTGATAGAAGTGTCTGCATCTTTTTCGTTAAAAACTACAATATTCTCAACCGTGGGGCATTCACCCTTAACCTTCAGAAATTTAGAAAGGAGAAGTTTGTTTGAAACCACAACAGTTTTAGACTCAGAGTTATTGATTATAAATCCGATATCCTTTGGTGTCAGTGAGGGATAGAGTGGAACATCAACGGCACCAATTCCAACGATCGAGAAATCGATCATCATCCATTCGGGACGGTTTTCTGCCAGAATCACAACTTTATCACCCTCTTTAACTCCAAGGGAGAGGAGACCATGAGCGGAGAGTTCAACATCCTTTTTAAACTGTTGATATGTGATATCAACATATAACTTGTCAACCTTGTGTTTTAGCATCACCTTTGAGGGGTCTTTGCCATAATCATCAACAAGGATTCTAAAAAGTTCGGGAATAGTTTTAAAATGTTTTGATGGTCCCATCAACTTCTTCTGCCTCACAATTTATTGAAGTTTTTGTCACGAATTATTATTGTAAAAATACAAAAAATAATTCATTAATTATTCCTAAAATCGACCTTCATTATGTATATCTTGTTATCTGTGCCTGTAAACAGGATTGTTCCATCCTGAGAAGCTGATGGATATTTTGCAGGCGTGTCAAAATCATTTGTTACTATGCCGGATTCGGTGCCATCAAACTTACTTACAACTATATCGCTGTTTAAAAGACGATAGCCATCATCCTCAGTGATCATGTATGAAAAATAGTTGTCGTTTATCCAGGAAGGGTATTCAGTTTTTGGGAAATTAAATTCTTTACCCGACTCAAAATCAAAAATATATATCCCTTTTCCGGCGGAATGGATGGCAAGTTTTTTGCCCGATGGTGACCATTCCGCAAAAAGGACATTTTCGATCAATTTAATCTGTTCACTAACACCACTTCCCAAACTTCCGGAACGATCATTTAAGATTACTTTTCCGTTTGAGATGTAGAAACTTACATCATTTTGACTCTCCGATTGTCTTATAATCGAGAGTTCTCCATCTTTACCCTCGGTTGAAATGCCGTTACCTTTGATTGAATAAAAAGAAAGATTGTTGGAAGCAGGGTCAAGAGTCGCCAGCTTCTGAGAAGTGGAACCGAGAATGTATTCAAAAAGTGAAACTGACTTTGTGTTTCCGCCGCCTGTTTCATTAACTTTGAAGATAAATCTGTCACTTGACGGATTCCATCTCATACCCCAACCGGCACCGGGTGTTTCTTTGGTTATCAGTTGTGAAGCTTTGGTGGGGATTTCCACAAGTTCAATTCGTGAAAAACCTTTTTGTGTAATTAAAGCGTATTTCCCGTTTGGAGAAATTTTTGCCAGAGCATATAATTCATCCCCGGAGGTGAAAGGCACTGGGGTCATTGTTATGGAAATACCCTGTCCCAGGATGAGAGAGGTCGATAATATGGTTATAAATAGTAGTTTTTTCATTTCAATTTCCGGATTTATTTAAGAAGAAGTATCTTTTGAACAGAATTAACATTTGCGCCCGACACATGAATAAAGTATGTGCCTGACGGGTAAGTGTTCATATCAACCCTGTAGAGGTGAGAACCTTTCTGCATAAATCCCTCGTTTACTGTCATCAATTCTCTTCCAAGAATGTCAAAAAGTTTTATTTGATAAATGCCGTCCTCAACAAGACCAACTGTCAGGTTTGTTGAAGGATTAAACGGATTTGGATGGACCGACATCGAAAATGTGGTTGGCACCAACTCATTACCAAGATCATCAATTGAAGTAGCACCTGTGAAAAAGTTCATAATTTTTTCGACCATTAATTTTCTTTTGGCGGCATCACCAATGGTTTCCACAGTAAATGCAACAAAAACAAGTTTTCCGGGGTTGGTCCCGCTTGGGAAAGTACCGTCGAAAGCAACCGCCGCAGCTTGTGTGGAGTTGTAATTCATTATAACACTACTTCCGTTTGCGGCTGTAATTACATCGGGCCAGTCTTCTGGATATGTTTGTCCAAAGGTTACAGAAACACCATCAAAGATGGAAAGGGGAGCCCCGGTTGCTGATGGTGTATTGGGTGTTGGATTATCAGCACCATAAGCAGCTTTAAAAAACTGGTTAAAAAATTCTTTATCAGTGGCTGTACCACGGGAATCAAGATCCCAGGCAACTTCAGAACCTGTCACAAATAACTTTCCACCATTCTGGAGGTATTCTTTTACCATCGTTTGTTCGGTGGTGGAAAAAGTTTCATCTACTGTAGATTCATCTCCCAACAGCCAAAACAGATACTTAAAAGGTTTAATCTGTGAAGACGATGTAATTGCAGTGTTGGCAACAGTCGAAAATCTTCTGGGAAGTTGTGCCAGGGCTTCACCATAATATGAGGTAAAGTTGTGGTAAGGTTGTTGCCAGCTCCCTGAGCCGCCATATCTGTTAAAACCATCCACCAAAAGAACCTGATCTCCAATAGTTGAAGCAAGAGCACCATAAACTTTTGAAATATATGGACTTTCTCCAAAAAGATTTTTTGCTTTAAGAGCTACATAATATGTTTCACCGGAGGTAAGTCCTGTTAGGGTATGTGTGGTCACATTTCCGGCAAGAGATTTAAATGGTGCTCCGGTAGGGGGTGTACCATTTTCTGAAAGATAAATCAGAATAGAATCGACTAATCCTGTTGGTTGTTCCCATTTTAAATTTAGTGCACCATCCGAACCTGTTACGGATAAAAGTTTTACAGGTGGTGGGGCATCGGCAGAACCACTCAGAAGATTTTTTTTGTTGATCTTCCCTGCAACTACCGTAACATTTGTATTGGTTGTATCCAGATTGGAATAGACAGATATTGGGTATGTTCCCGGGGCAAGGGAGTCAAATCTGTAGAATCCATTTCCGAGTGTATCAACATTATAAGTTTTGCCTAATGATGTAAGAACAACCTGAACACCTTTAACGGGATTTCCTGAAGAGAGATTGGTTACCAATCCAACCAAACTGCCATGAGCGGGGAGAGGCTTTTTGTAATATTTAAGGTAAGAAAGATATTGTGCCTCTGCTTCTGTTTTGAGGTAATCAAGATTTGCAAGTCTTAAAATTTCAGCAGGAAAATCAAAAAATGATCCCTCACTTAAAACACCGGGCATATTTAGATTATTTAATACACCGAGATTATATCCGAGAAAACAATAATCACCTCTTGGGTAACCAACGGTTGTTTGAAGTCCCGCAAACAGTTCGGCAGCCATATAAATTGCCATACTGTCCGCTTGTCCGGGCCATTGTGGATTTCCATTTGGACAGATTGTATTGTTAAGTTGTTCAAACAATACGAGGGAATAGTTGCTGGTTCCCGTGAATGCATTATGGTGAATCGAGTGAAAAAAATCGACATTGTTATTGTTGGCAACTGCTTCTCTTTCAGAAAGAGTTATACATGCACCAAGTGAATCAAAATCACCTCTTGTTGAAAAGACCGTTGCGCCATCCCTTTGAAGCATTTGTTTTAGATAGGGCATCACGATGTGATTCATCCATGCTTCGTAACGCTTGGTTTCGGGTTCGCAGGTGGCTCCATGTGGACTTCCGTGTCCCGGATCAAGAGCAAACTTCATTCCGGTAAAGTTCTGTGGCAGGGTTGTTAATGTAAAAACCAACAGAAAAAACAATAAAGAACTG
Organism: Ignavibacteriales bacterium; assembly: GCA_016707285.1. Taxonomy (GTDB): domain Bacteria; phylum Bacteroidota; class Ignavibacteria; order Ignavibacteriales; family Ignavibacteriaceae; genus UTCHB3. Next base: position 639,266 of record JADJIA010000001.1, on the reverse strand, counting down.
TATCTCATTCGATGTACCTTTTATACAAATATCAATCCATAAACTTACATAAAAGGGGATTAATATCAAAGATACAAAGGTTCATTTTTGATTCTCCGCTACTTCGATTCTCCTTTACATTTAAACAAAAAAAAAGGCTGCCCGTTTCCGAACAGCCTTTTTATAAAAAAGTAGTAATGTTTTATTTCAGATATGTCATTTTTCTTGTTAGTGTCTGATTTGCCATTTTAATTTTGTAAAGATAAACTCCTGATTGCAATGAAGAAGCATTGAATCTGATTCTATAATTACCGGCTGCTTGATATTCATCAACAAGAACCGCAACTTCAACACCAAGCAGATTGTAAACAGAAAGTCTTACCTGTCCGGGATTTGGCAAATGGTAACTGATATTGGTTTCAGGATTAAACGGATTAGGATAATTCTGTTCCAAAACAAATGTTTTAGGGTTGTCTCCGTTACCTTTTTGATTGGAGACTTTATTGTCAACCTTCGAGGCCGACATTCCGGCAGTTAAAAGAACCACCGAGATAAGTATAAGTGTCAAAAATCTTTTCATATTAAACCTCTGTTGATTGTATCGTTTTCGTTATTAATGATACAATAATTGTGCCAAAGTAAAATCTAATGTATAAATCGCCTTTTAAGTTTATTAGACGTTGTTTTTCTTCAATAAGTTTCGGACAGTGAATCAAATATTATACACCTGTCCAAGAATGTGTACTAAGTACATTACAAATATAATATATAAACTTCATCTTATGCAAAATAATTCCATAAATGGATAATAAATGTGACAAATGTGAAATATGTCGGATGATTGTTGGCAGGGGAGGTCTGATGATTATTTCAAATAGCCTGTTCATCAAGGGATGAGGGAGTAATTAAAAATTTATTGGTATTTTTGGACTCCGATTACAATACAATTTGGAACATAAAAAATTGAAAATTATTGATTTAAGAAGTGATACAGTTACAAAGCCGTCTCAGGAAATGAGGAAGGCAATGTATGAGGCAGAAGTTGGGGATGATGTCTTTAATGAAGACCCGACAGTTAATGAATTCCAGGAGTATGCAGCAGATTTATTGGGTTTTGAAGCTGCGCTGTTTGTCTTAAGTGGCGTAATGGGGAATCAACTATGCCTGAAAACACACACACACCCGCATGATGAAGTAATTTGTGACGCTGAATCACATATATTTTACTACGAATCAGGTTCACCCGCCGTTTTGAGCGGACTTCAGTTATTTCCTGTATTTACCCCCGACGGTATCTTGACTCCCGAAGCAGTAACGCCTGCAATCAGACCAATTGAAGCTTATTATATGCCCAGAACAAAAGTTTTGGCTGTTGAAAACACCCATAACCGGAGGATGGGAAAAGTTTATCCACTTGATAAATTGGATGAATTGAGGGATTTTGCAAAGGAAAAGGGGATAAAATTCCATCTTGACGGGGCAAGAGTTTGGAATGCTGCCGTGAAACTTGGAGTGGAGCCAAAATCCATAACATCAAAGTTTGATTCTGTTTCCTGTTGTCTGTCAAAGGGGCTGGGGGCTCCAATTGGTTCAGTAATCGCGGGAAATAAAGATTTTATTAAAGAGGCATTTAGATTTCGAAAAGCCTGGGGTGGAGGAACAAGACAGTTGGGGGTTCTTGCCGCCGCAGGAATGTATGCACTTAAAAATAATATTTCGCGTTTGGCGGATGATCATGCAAATGCATCTCTGCTTGCAGAAGAAATTGCCAACATGCCTCAATTTGAGATTGATTCCACAAAGGTAGAGACAAATATTCTCATTTTCAAACACAACAAAAAATCGCCTGCGGAAATAATTTCAGAATGTGAATCACTGGGTTTACGATTCAGTCCGGGTCCCATTGGTACAGTAAGAGCGATAACCCATCTTGATGTGGATAAAAACGATGTGATTGAAGCGGTTAAAATCCTAAAGGGAATTTAAGATGTTTGAACACAACGGTGAAAAATTTTATCATCTGACCAAAATTAAAGTCAGATTTCAAGAAGTTGATATGCTGGGTGTTTGTAATAATGCAGTATATGTCTCTTATTTTGAACAGTCGCGATTGGAATATGTTAAAGAGGCGGGGCTAATTCCGCCAGGAGGGCTTTTTTCTGATGGTTACAATTTTTTTATGGTCAGAAATGAGATTAACTATCGAAAACATTCCCGTTACGACGATGAATTATACATTTATTCAAGAATTTCGTTCATTCGCAATTCGTCATATGGATTTGAACACATAATAATAAATGCCGCAACGGGAGATTTGATTGTTGACGGGTCGGGGGTAATCGCTCAAGTTGATCAAACCACGGGCAAATCATTTCCGTTGTCTGAGGAATTTGTGAAAAAAGTTGAATTATTTGAACACCGGATATTTGACAGGAATCTTAAAACATGAAAAGATTGGTTTTTGATATTGAAACGGTTGGATTGCCCTGGGAAAGTCTTGCACCAAGTCAGCAGGAATATCTCCTCAGAGACGCTGAAAAAGAGAAAACTCAGAAGGATAAAGAGAAAAAACAAGAGGAATTAAAAGAGTGGAGAGCTCTTTATCCGTTTACCTCCAAGGTTGTTGTTATCGGAATGTATTACATCGAACAGCAAAAAGGGTATGTCTATTTTGAGAGTGAAACAGAGGAAGTATGGCAATCGGAGGAGACAGGATTTTATTATAAAGGACTGCCCGAAAAAGAGATTTTGCAGAAATTTTGGGAGTTTGCTTCAAAAGTTGATCAGCTTGTCACTTTTAATGGAAGGGGATTTGATGTACCGTTCCTGATGTTAAGATCAGCAATGCTCGGAATAAAACCTTCAAAAAATTTGATGGGGAACAGATTCGACAGTAAAATGCACCTTGATCTGCTTGAGCAATTGTCATTTTATGGAGGATTTCGGAAGTTTAATCTCGATTTTTATTGCCACGGTTTTGGGATAAAAACTCCAAAATCGAAAGATGTCTCCGGAGCAGAGGTTAAGACCATGTATGAGGAGGGAAGAATCAAAGAAATTGCTGAATATTGTGGCAGAGATATTTATGCCACTTATCAGTTGTATGAAATCTGGAAAGAGTTTTTAGAATAGCTGTGTGTTAAGAATCAGAAGTAAACGACTAATAAAATGATTTTGTGAATTCAATTTAAATTGGAAAGAGAATGAAAGAACCGGAAGTAACTCTAACACTCGCGATGGAACATGGTCTGACAGCCGCAGAATTTGATGAAATAATCAAACGATTGGGCAGGGTGCCAAATTTCACAGAACTTGGTATTTACAGTGTTATGTGGAGTGAACATTGCAGTTACAAAAATTCGATTAAACTTCTGAAAACACTTCCACGAAGCGGTGGTCGTCTTCTTGTTGGTGCCGGTGAAGAAAATGCCGGTCTTGTTGATATTGGAGATGGACTCGCCATTGCATTTAAAATTGAAAGTCATAATCACCCCTCAGCAGTTGAACCATACCAGGGGGCTGCAACGGGAGTTGGTGGGATCCTTCGTGATATTTTTACCATGGGTGCAAGACCAATTGCTGCGTTAAATTCGTTAAGATTTGGATCGTTGAGTGATGACAGAACAAGATTCCTTTTTAACGGTGTGGTGGAAGGAATAGCAGATTACGGGAACTGTTTTGGAGTGCCCACAGTTGGAGGTGAGGTTTATTTTGATGAGTGTTATCAGGGAAATCCACTTGTAAATGCGATGGCTGTTGGAATTGTAAAACATGGAATGACCGCCTCAGCCACTGCGGAGGGTGAAGGTAATCCTGTTATCATTGTTGGTTCTTCGACGGGTAGAGATGGTATTCACGGGGCAACATTTGCATCGGAGGAGATTTCTGAAAAAAGTGAGGCAAAAAGACCTTCTGTGCAGGTTGGAGATCCGTTTACCGAAAAACTTTTGCTTGAGGCAACACTTGAGGTGATAAGAAAAGGTTATATTGTAGGTATTCAGGATATGGGAGCTGCAGGAATTTCCTGTTCGACCACTGAAATGAGCGCGAAGGGGAATCACGGAATGGAGATCAATCTTGAAAAAGTGCCACTTCGTGAGACGGGGATGACAGCTTATGAGATAATGCTTTCCGAAAGTCAGGAACGTATGCTCGTGGTTGCCAAAAAGGAATTTGAAAAAGAAATTAAAGAAGTATTTGAAAAATGGGACCTTCATTGTGAAACAATTGGAGTGGTAACCAAAGACAGAAAAGTTAAAATAAATTATCAGGGTGCATTAAAAGCCGACCTTGATCCTTATGATCTGGTTCTTGGCGGGGGAGCTCCTCAATATGATCGTGAGACAAAACGACCGGCATACCTCGATGAGACAAACAAGTTTGATAAAAACGCAGTTCCTGCTCCATCAGATTTAAAATCGGCAGTATTAAAAGTGCTGTCGTCACCTGTTATAGCATCAAAAAAATGGGTTTACAGACAGTATGACAGCATGGTCAGGACAAACACTGTGTTGGGTCCGGGGGTGAGTGATGCTGCGGTGATATATATTAAAGATACCGAAAAAGCGATAGCGGTTAAAACTGATTGTAACTCAAGATTTGTTTATCTTGATCCTTATGAAGGTGGAAAATCTGCTGTAGCTGAAGCGGCGCGAAATGTTGTTTGCACAGGAGCAATTCCATTGGCAATCACAAACTGCCTGAACTTTGGAAATCCATATAAGCCTGAAATCTACTGGCAATTCACTGAAGCAGTCAGGGGTATGGGTGATGCATGCAGATTTTTCGAAACTCCCGTCACGGGAGGGAATGTTTCTTTTTATAATGAAGCTCCAACTTCTGCAGTTTATCCGACACCTGTAATTGGAATGTTGGGGTTGATTGAGGATCGTAGCCATATCACAGGCATGCAGTTTAGGAACGAAGGTGATTTGATTGTTGTTGCAGGTGAAGATATTGAAGAGATCGGGGGATCGGAATATCTAAAGGTGATTCATGGAGCGGTTACCGGAAACCCGCCTCTTTGCGATCTGGCAAAAGAGAAAAAGCTTCAGGAGTTTACACTTGCCGTTATAAAAGAGGGCATTGTAGTTTCTGCACACGACATTTCGGAGGGTGGATTTGTCACTGCAATAATAGAATCCTGTATCTGTGAACCTGACCAGGCGATTGGTGCAGAAGTTGAGATTAAGGGGAATCGTGAAGACTTTGCATTCTTCTCAGAGACACAGGGAAGAATAATTTTTTCAATCAGTCCTGAATCTTTATCACAATTTCAGGTACTGGCAGATAAATACGGCGTACCTGTTAAAATTGTGGGAAAAACGGGAGGAACCGCTGTTAAAATAAATAGAATGGAATTTAAATTAAACGAGCTGAAAGACAAGTATTATGGCACTATTCCGGAGATTATGGCATAGAACTCTGGGCCCGCTCTTTTCCAATCTGGGAAAGATCATGGATGGAGAGTTCGTTTTTGAGCCGGGGTTGTTTAAAAATCCTTCAACATGGAAGCGGGTGACACAACTCTATAGTGTATATGTTAACTGGATTCTGAAATTTATCGACAGATTCGACTCTCATCATGTGTTCCTTTTTTCGGGTGCTCTTTCGTTTTCATTGTTTATGTGCATCATTCCGATGACATTAATCATGTTTTTTATCCTCGGTAATTTTTTGTCGTCTGTTGAATTTGTTGGAAGAATCAATACTTTTATTGATGCAATAATTCCTTACGAGAGTTATGCTGAATTTGCTAAAACGATGATAAGTGGCAGGATAGAAGAACTTGTTGAATACCGTAATGTTGCGGGAATAGTGGGTTCCGGTGCATTATTATTTGCGGCATCAGGTTTTTTTGCGAGTATAAGGACTGTTCTGCACAAGGTTTTTGATGTTCCTGAGCAAAGAAATATCATAATCTCAAAATTGTTCGATTTCCTTCTGATTCTAATAATGATTGTGGTGTTTTTTGCGGTATTTTTACTAATACCTGCATTAACGATTGTTCAAAGAGTCGCAATGGAACTCCCTTTTCTGGGTATTCTTGATTCGGTGTTTCTAAAAGATACTTTCACACTTGGTATCTCGTTCATCCTCATTTTCCTGTTGTTCTACTTCTTTTATAGAGTGGTACCCTCGAAAAAGATCAGAAAAGTATCCCTGTTGGTAGGTGCACTAATCGCTGCCGGCTTGTGGATTATGGCAAAATTTGCTTTTGGGTATTACCTGGATAATATCGCATCATTTGGTCAAATATATGGAACTTACTCCCTGTTAATCGTGATAGCTGTCTGGTTATATTATACAAATATTGTATTCATTGTAGGGGCTGAACTCGCAAGACTTTACGATGAAAATATAGCAGTGAAGGAAAAAATAAAGGGATCACGCTGGATGGATCGTCTAAGGAATTGGCTTGATGATCAAAACGAGACTAAATTATGAAATTTTGACGAATATATCGGTTTTGTCACAGATTGAATTTGCGGAGATAAAAGGGTTTTATTATATTAAAAAGTTATTCTAAAAAAGTTTACGCTCAACTTGGAGTTTGATAGATTTATGAAATTTGATTGGTCAAAATATAAAGGAAAATCGGTACATGTAACCATGTTGGAAAACTATGGTTTGGTTGCTGATACATTTTCGAATACACCTGTTTACGAAATAGTATTCAAAATGGGAAAATTGGAAGAAGCTTATGAAGATGGCTTACTCTTGAAAAATGAAAGAGAAACCGGTGAATCGGTTAAAATCTTTATCCCTTACAGCTCAATCAAGTGTGCTGAAATTCAGGAGCAATAGCGACAACTACTTCGCACTATTGAATTACAAGGGAGTGATCATCATTTATTTATTAATGAAATGATCCGCCCCGTGTTAAATATATTCCCCACAATTCGAATTTTTTCCGGATATCGACTTATTGAGATCAATAACGACATATCCGGCAATTCTTTAATGCACCACCACAACATTAATTCAAGATAAACATGAAAAAAATAAAAATCGGCGTGATTGGTACGGGCCATTTGGGCAATCTGCACGCAAAAATGTTAAAAAATATTGAAACAGCAGAGCTCACCGGTGTATATGATGCAGCTAATGAGAAAGCTGAAACATGCGCTAAAGAGCATGGAATTAAAGTTTATAACACAATTGATGATTTGATTCAAGCAAATGATGCGGTTTCTATCGCAGTGACCACAACCGCACATTATGAAGTTGCGGCACATTGTCTTGACAAAGGGCTCGATGTATTTATCGAAAAACCTGTTACTGCAACAATTGAAGAAGCTGAAAAATTGGTTGCTCTCGCAAAATCAAAAGGTAAGTTGATCCAGGTCGGTCACATCGAACGATTTAATCCTGCCATTCTTGCGATCGACAAATATCAGATTGAACCTAAATTCATACAAACTGACCGGCTTGCACAATTTAATCCACGCGGAACCGATGTTGCTGTTGTGTTGGATCTGATGATTCATGACATAGATATCATCTTAAGTCTCGTTAAGAGCGAAGTTTGCAAAGTTGACGCAAGTGGTATTGCTGTGGTTTCTCCAACTGAAGACATTGCAAATTGTAGAATCGAATTTGAAAATGGTGCTGTTGCTGTTGTTACTGCGAGCAGGATTTCTCAGAAAAAGATGAGAAAGATGAGACTTTTTCAAAAAGATAACTATATTACTCTTGATTTTGTAACCGGAACCACCGAAATTTACAGGTTGGTTTCTCCCGGAGAACCGACGGGTACAGCATTCTCTTTTGGGCTTATTGGTGTTGGTGATAATGCAAAAAGTGTTGTTTATGAACAAGCTGAAGCGCCCAAAGTTAATGCTTTGGAATATGAACTGTCACTATTTATAAAAGCTGTTGCTGAACGGACAACTCCCGTTGTTTCGGGCGAAGATGGTCTTAGAGCTCTGAAGGTTGCTAACATGATTATTCAGAAAATTGAAGAATCTGTCAAGAAAATTGAAATGAACAGCGGTACTGAATAGTATAAATGAATCGTAGTCTCCTATTTCTTTTTTTTCTTTTGTTTTTTGCCGCTCTAAATACAAATGGAGCGGTTCGCCGAATTGTGTTTTCTCCCAACGATACCATCCCTTCTCGTGTTGATTCACTTCTTGTGTCCCTCAACGATTCTATTGTAAATCCTGATTCACTTGGATTGCCACTTGATTCACTATCCAAAAAAGATTCAGTGGTGAAGGGTGACATAGACACTTTAATTTATGCATCAGCTACAGATTCCATACTGTTTTTTACGAAACAAAAACGAATTGAGATATATAATGATGCAAATGTAAAGTACAGAACAACGGAGTTGAAAAGTGGCAAAATAATAGTTTACCTGGAAACTTCAAATTTGGACGCATTTGCCACCGAGAGTGACAGTGCCGGTTTTATTGTCAAAAAACAGAAGCCTGAATTGGTTGATGGAAAAGACAAATATTACGGTGAAGTAATGAAATACAACTTCAAGACGAAGAAGGGTTACATTACTTATGCATCCACCGACAATCAGGAGGCTTCTTACTCGGGCGTGAAAATCAAAAAAATGGATGATAAAAACTATTTTGTTGAGAGAGGCTTTTACACAACTTGTGATCACGATCCACCACATTATGGCTTTGTCTGCACTCAAATGAAAGTTATTCCGGATGAACAATTAATTGGTAAATGGATATGGCTGACATTTGGTGGTGTTCCGTTTCCGATCCCTTTGCCTTTTGCTGTAATACCTTTACAGAAGGGGAGAAGATCCGGACTGCTGGCTCCTGCATTTGGCAGTAGAGAGGGGTATGGCAGGTATCTCTCCCGTTTTGGATATTATTGGGCAATTAACGATTATCTTGATTTAACAGTGACGGGCGATTATTACACCAGAGGTGGCTGGGGATTAAACGGAAGTTTCAGATATGCAAAAAGGTACGATTTTACCGGATATGTTGAAGCAGGTTATTCGAATTTGACGAGGGGAGAGGATACCGACCCGGATAAGTCGATCGAAAAAAACTGGCGCTTAAGGATGGTTCATAATCAGCCACTTACGCCCGACTCGCGAATTGATGCAAATATTGAATTTGTTTCGAGCGACTATATCCGTCAAAACAGTTCAAATTATAACGATCTTTTGAGAAATAACATCTACTCAAATATCACTTATTTCCAAAATTTCGAAAATCTTGGAGCCGGCTTAAGTATTAATTACAGCCGGGAGCAGGAACTTGAAAGCGGGAACATCAGTGAGGTTTTGCCAAATATTGCATTTACAAAATCGGTGTTTTATCCCTTTAGAAGTGATGATATTACAAATGAACAAGCCTGGTATGAAAAACTTGGCGTCAGTTATTCAGGGCAATTTCAAAATAACCGCAAAAACATCCTGGGTGTTCTTGATGCAAGAGGTGGTTTTAAACACAACATCAGTTTGTCAGTTTCACCAAAAATTGGTTATATCAATTTTACACCCAATTTTTCATATCAGGAACTGTGGTATAACAAACAGATTGATAGAACATCAATTTATGTTCCCGGTCCAACCGGATCAAACACGATGAATTCCTACCAGTACTCTATCATGGCAACAAATGCACTGACAGACTCTATTGTTACAAACGATGTGGACAAGCTTGGCTTTGTAAGAACTTTTAGAGTTGGAGTATCGGCGACAACAAAATTGTATGGTATGTTTCCTGTTGATGCTCTCGGAATTGCTGCACTTCGTCATACTGTCATTCCTACTTTAAGTTACGATTTTCAACCCGATTTTGCTGCCGATGGATGGGGGTATTTCAACTCTTACACAGATGTGCTGGGAAAACAAGTAAAATACAGCAAATATGAACGGGAAATATTTGGAGGTGCCTCGATGGGTGAACAGCAAAATTTGAGACTTGGGATATCAAATATTTTTGAGATAAAAACAAAACCGGACCTGACAGACACCACATCGAAAGAGAAGAAAATTCAGCTTCTTAACTTTAATGCAGCGATGTCTTATAATTTTGCCGCCGACAGTTTAAAACTTTCAAATCTTTTCCTCGATTACAGGACGCAGATTCTGGATTTTTTAAGTCTTTCCGGTTCAGCAGTTTTTAGTCCCTATGTCTGGGATGAAAACGGCAGGGAGTTGAATAAATTTCTTATAAATGAGGGAGAAGGTTTTGTTCGGTTAAGAAACTTTAACTTTTCAGCCTCGGCTATTCTAATAGCAGATAAATCAAAAGAGGCCGGTACCACTGATTCGGCAGCTATTCAAGAGAAAGTGTATTACCAAAACAGAAATTATCAGGGTTTATATGCAGATGTTGACCCTGATTTTTCGATTCCCTGGTCTCTTAATCTTTCGTTTAATTACAACGAAAATCGAGTTACACCAATTCAGGTATTAAAATACACAACCTTAAGAGCTGATCTAAACTTTAATCTTACCAAATATTGGAAGTTTTCACTGGGAGGAAGTTACGATTTTGAAAATAAAGAGTTTGCCGCACCTCAGATAGTTGTCAGTCGTGATTTGCACTGCTGGATTATGAATTTTATATGGAATCCGATTGGAACATACACAGGTTACCGATTTGAGATAAAAGTGAAAGCACCACAGTTGCAGGATCTTAAACTTGAAAAATCGGATAACTTCTTTAGTGGCAGGAGATAAGGGGATGCGCTGCTATCCAACACATCCCTCGAAGGAAAATTGATTATTTGTAGTTGACGAACTGTACGGGAAAGGCGAAATCTTTGTCCTTTACGAGCTGTTGGACAGCCTGGAGGTCGTCAATTTTGGAAGCAGTAACCCTCACCTGTTCATCCTGAATCTGGGCACTTACTTTTAATTTCGATTCTTTAATCAGTTTCGTGATCTCTTTTGCATCCTCTTTTGAAATTCCACTTCTAAGATCAATCTTTTGTCTTAAAGAACCTCCGGAAGCCGGTTCAGGTTCGTTCATTTTAAGAACCTTAATCGACATTCCTCTCCGAATAAATTTGGTCTGCAGAATATCGACACTTTGCGACAGAGAATAATCATCTTTGGTGTGGATTGAGATGCTTTTATCTTTTTTGGAAAGTTCGATTGTGGTATGCGATTCTTTCAGATCATACCGCTGGATTATCTCTTTCAGAGCCTGGTTGACAGCATTGTCAACTTCCTGAAAATCCACCTCTGAGACTATGTCGAATGAATGATTTGATGCCATATTTTTTTGTTTCCTGTTAATGGTCGGGGTGGAGGGATTTGAACTCTCGACCTCGTCGTCCCGAACGACGCGCGCTAACCGGGCTGCGCTACACCCCGAAAATACTGATTCCAAATATAATTAATCCCGATTAATTAAAAAAATAAAGCAACCCTGTTCCTTATAAAGAGAGTGGAATTAGGTTATTACTTTATATAAATCTGTTAATACATTTATTCTTAAAGGGTTAAGTTGATGTGACCTGCCAACATTTCCAAAAAAAATGTTTGTATCGATTATTTATTTTATTACATTACATGGTTGAATTGCTAAAAATAGGAAAATACGCATATGAAAAAGCTGTTGTTAGGGACAACTCTGTTGTTTTTATTAGGTTCTCTCAATTTGAGCGCTCAGGTTTATACTGATCAATGGCGCTTTGGCTTGGGAGTAGGATATCCTCGACTCGTAGGTACGGATGCAGGTGGCGCAGAATTTAATGTAGGTGGCTACGCGAGTATTCAGCTTGACCTGTCAGAGCATGTCGGTTTGCGCATGAAGCCTTTTTATACCCATCTTGAGTCACAGTCTGCTATGAAAAGCACGACTGATCTTTTTGGAGCAGGCTTTACTTTAAATTATTATTTTGTTCCGGAACAAACATTTTCTCCTTACCTCAGTTTGGGATTTGCCGGATTTCTTCAGCAGATAAATAAACCTGTTGATGGTAAAGAAGAACTTATACCTGAGTATTCCACTGATCTTGGATTTGGTTTTGTTGTAAAAAACCTGATCGCAAAGAATTGGGATCTCAATGCAGAAATTACCTATCACTCAGTAACCAACGACCGTTTGGACGGAACAAATGGACCAATCGGTGGGATGCTCGGTGGAAGACGCGATAGTTACATGAATGTTCAATTGGGTGTTCTTTATAATTTTGGATTTGGACCAACAAGCAAATATTTTGCCGGTTATGATCCCAAAGACAAAGAATTACCATTGATCGAAAGATACCCTGTTTATAAAAACAGCTGGAAGTGGGGCGTTGGTCTCATCTATCCAAGATTTGCCGGTACCGATGAATTGGGCAAAGAAGGCGGATTTGGTGGATATCTTGAAATCGGAAAAGTTTTTAATGAATATGTAACAATGAGATTTAAACCTTCATTTATTCAGATGAAAGGTTCGGCTAAAGATCAGAGCACTCAAATGATCAATGGTCAGATTGATGTACTCTACAAGTTTTTACCATATGAACCTGTCTCGCCATATATTGGTATGGGCGGAAGTGCTTATATGTATGCAGTGAACAAACCCACAACAACTTCTATCAAAGATGGTGAATGGCAATTCGACTATGGGTTTAATTTATTGCTCGGTGCCGATTGGAAGTTGTTTCATGAGAGTTACTCAATCACAACCGAAGTTGCATACAATACAGTATCACATGACAGACTTGATGGTAATATTGCCATGTCATCACCTGTTGGTGGTTTCCTTGGTGGTCCTTACGACAGTTACATGACATTCAGTGTTGGTCTTAACATGTATTTGGATCGTGGCGACAAAGCTGATGGCCCAACATTGTATGGTGGTGTAAAAGATGATGGAAAAGCCAAGGATAAAGATCCTAAAAAAGATGATCCCCAGGTTAAATATGATCCTGTTGATTATGCCAAAATCGAAGAAATTGTTAAAAAATATCAGTCCGATCCGGTTGATTACAATAAGATTGAAGACATGATTAAACAATATTCCGGAAAAGATCAGACTCAGAGTTGGGTTCTTTACGGCGTTAACTTCGATTTTGCAAAAGCTGATCTTCGTCCCGAATCATATCCGATTCTTAACCATGCTTCACAAATTCTATTAGCCAATCCGGGTATGAGAATTGAAGTTGGCGGGCACACTGATGCAGTAGGAAATGATGCAAGCAACATTAGTCTTTCTGAAAAGAGAGCACAGGCTGTCATGAATTTCTTGATAGAGAAAGGTGTTGATTCATCCAGACTAACCGCTAGAGGTTATGGTTCATCATCTCCTGTTGCAGACAATGGTACTGCAGAAGGTCGTGCAATGAACAGACGCGTTGAGTTTAAGGTTCTAAACTAATCAGACCTTACAAGTATTAAAGAAAAACGGCTGTCCGATTATCGGGCAGCCGTTTTTGTTTTAAATTGATACCAAGTCGTATTGACATTGAAGAGATCCCGGTTTTCAATCAAATCAACCGGAGGATTTATATCCACCTTGAATATCCGGCTCTGATTTCCTTTTGAACTGAGCAGTTCTCAGCCAAACAATAATCTGACAATAAACACTGCTGCGAGAAGTCCAACAACATCTGCAATAAGTCCCGCGGGAAGCGCATGACGGGTTCTTTTAATACTAACAGACCCAAAGTACACTGCGAGTACATAAAATGTTGTTTCTGTGCTTCCAAAAAATGTGGAGACCATTAACCCGAGTAATGAGTCGGGTCCGTGGGTTTTTATTATTTCAGTCATAATAGCGATAGATCCACTTCCCGAAAGGGGCCTCATCAACGCCATTGGGAGAGCTTCAGCGGGCATCCCAACAAGATTTGTGATGGGTGAAAGGCTCCAAACCAGGATATCCATACCACCACTTGCCCTAAAAATTCCGATCGCAACCAACATTGCAACAAGGTAAGGGATTATTTTGAGAGCAACATTAAATCCGTCTTTTGCCCCTTCGATGAATGTTTCATAAACTTTTACTTTTTTTATTAGTCCCATCAAAACGAAAGTAAAAATGATCAACGGAATCGCGAGGGCAGAAAAGATGTCGATTACAGATTTTAAGGAGCCTGTGTCAATTCCGAGTGAAGAGATATTTACAGTGCCTGAAACAAAAAGATAGATAATAAGAGCAAGCACAGGAACCACAAAAATTGCTTTTTTCCCAACCGTTTTCAGGAATTTAAGTCCTTCTTCTCTGTTAAGGGAAAACTTCTCGAGTGTTTTCACAGCTATTAATCCCGCTGTTGTTGCACAAGCAGACGCAAAAAGGGATGTACCGATAATAACTGCGGGCTGTGTACTTCCGGCTGCAGCTCTGATAGCAATTGCAGTGGCTGGGATTAAAGTCATCCCGGCGGTATTAATTGCCAGGAAGGTACACATCGCATTTGTAGCAGTACCTTTTTCGGGATTCAACTTATCGAGCTCTTCCATTGCTTTAAGACCAAACGGAGTAGCGGCGTTCGACAATCCCAAAAAATTTGCCGATACATTCATAATGATTGACCCGATTGCCGGGTGATCGTGTGGTACATCGGGGAACAACCTTTTAGTAACCGGCTTTAATGCTACCGCTATGTAATTTATTACACCGGCAGCTTCAGCAATCTTCATAATCCCAAGCCACATAGCCATTATCCCTACCAAACCGAGGGCTATTTCCACTGCAGTTCCGGCGTAGCTGATAGCAGCATTAGTAAGCTCTTTAATTTTTTTCAACGAAACAGATTCAAGTGTTACAATCGCACTTACTTTTTCTCCGTCAATCTTATTGATCAAAACAGTGGCAGTAATATCCTTCTCCTTACCCGAGGCTTTTGCAATCTCTTTAACAATTCCATCTGCGTCATCAGGAATTGAAAACAGGATGCTTGACTCCTTTTTTAATATCTCAGGAGTGAGGAGGATTTCCCCTTTAAGGTTTGAGGAAATTTTAGTGCCAAAATGTTTTGACAGAGTGGTGGAATCAAGCAGAACTTCCAATTTTTGCTCAGTTGACTGATTGGAATCCAACGAAACGACACACTGAATTGGGGTGCCATTACGGTATTTTGAAGTCGCTGTATCAACAGAATCATAAAATACTGCAGAAATAAAGCCAAGAAAAATTAGAACAGCCCAGATATAGTTGAGCATAGGGTTATATCCTTTTAGTTTACTTCGGGAGTTAAGAGAAGTTTAAATGGCAAATTACTCAGGCCTGCCTTGTTCGAAAAAATGACTTTTACCTCGGTCTCTCTTTTGTAGGCATCACCGAGATCGACAGTTAAAATATTTTTATCGAGTGAAAAAGAGTCTTCTGATAAAAGAGTTTTGTTGCAAAAGATTTTAATTGTGTGTCGTAAAACCGGTTGTTTCGAATTGATTTCCAACTTTAGCTGCATATTCCCTTTTTTTGTCGTTTTATTTTTTAATGAGACAGTTGGGGGAGTTGCACGAAAATATTTACCAATTCCTTTGTAGATGCCCCATGCTTCAGTCATATTATACATGGTATCGGCCAACCTTAATTCTTCATTGAGATTGGTAAAAAAAGTACATTCAACGAGAACTGCCGGAATATTTATATTCCTCAAAACAGAGAAACCGTCTCCGGGATAGATCAGATAGTCGGAGATTGTTCCGTCAAAAGAGGCGAGCCCGGCGGGGGTTCCGGTGTTAAATGCCAGGTCTCTGTTGATGTATCTTGCCAGGTCTCTGTTTGAAGGATGGTGTTCATAATCATCTTCAGTTGCATGATAGTAGGTTGAAGCATAATTTGTGAACCGGTCGGAGGGTTTTCCGGGAGCATTATGATGGATCGAGATAAAATAGTCTGCATCAGTTTTGTTTGCAATATTTGTTCTTTCCTTGAGTTCCACAGTTTGATCTTTTTCGCGTGACATATAGACAATTGCGCCCGATCTCTGAAGAAAATCTCTGAGATACAAAGAAACTTTTAGGTTGATATCCGCTTCGGTAACCAATCCATTGGGGCTTTTATTCTTCCTGTCGTCACCACCGTGACCGGGATCGAGAAAAAATTTTTTACCCTTTAGTGCGGGAGAATAGAAGACAAATGCTGAATCCTTCAAAGCCTCACTCGTTAATTCCGGAGGAACATCAAACAATTTACAGGATGAAGAAGTATCCTGAGTAATTGTTGTGCAACCGGTGAAGAACAAGCCCGGGACGGCAAACACTACCAGGATTAACGAAGATAAAGTTCTGTTCACAAAACGAAGAGAACCGTTTCCAAATGGTGAACAGGACATATACATTTTACTTGTTAGGAAGTTCATGGTACAAAACATCTGTTATTATTGATACTAAATTTACATTTATGACAATGTCCGGTATTTCTAAAAAAACCGGAATTTGAAATTGTTGATCTTAGGGTATCAACAAAAGTATTAAGTTTATCTTCTGTTTGGGAAACAGAATTTCGGGATACAATTCTAACTATTGATTCATCGTAATTATCTATTGATATCAAACGAAGTTCAAAAGAATTAATATTGGAGTAGATTCGTGAAGTAAGGAAAGCGTAAAAATCGAGCTGGGCAGAATATCTCTCCATAACATCCTCCAAATTTTTACCCGTCTTATAATCAATTATGATGATTCTATCTTCTAATATAATAATCTTGTCAATCACACCCATCAGATAAAAGGAACCATATCGAAGAAAAATTTCGAATTCATTGTGTGATGTGGTGAAATTCTCAATTTCTTTTGCTTGTTTGGATGACAAATATTTTTCAAGCTTATGAGTAACTATTTTTAGAATCTGATTTTTATCCACTCCAATGTCCAGGTTATTCAGAAAATAATCCTCAACTAATTCTTTTAGGAGTTTTTCAGAGAACAGCGTTGAGTCCATCTTTGCAAGATAATCGTGTATTATCGAACCTGTTACAGCACCAAAACTGCTCCTCTTTGAAGTAGAATCATCTCCTTCGGCAACTGCCAGTGAAGTATCTTCCACAAGATATTCCTCATCTGTGCTTGTTGGCTGGTCGGTTGGAATCAGTTTTGCAAAGTTTGAAATGTTTGCCACACCGGATATATAGTTCAAATAGTATTTAAACGGACACTCGAGAAAAGTTATAAATTTGGAGGCTGTAATAATCTCGTCAGAATAAAGTTTTGAAATACTTTCGGGACGGATGTGGAAATCTTTTTGAAAATTTGAGGCCGGTCTTGCGTCAAAATAAGTCTCTTCGGGATCAAACTCTGAAATAAAATTTACATTAAGATCAAAATCCTCAGCCACATTTTCAACAACTTTACCGTTTTCGTTTTTTGCGATTTTCATGTTACTTATTTGGAAAGTAAGGTCGCTTTCCGGAATCAGATCCAGATTTAGAGATTGAAATAACATCTCAAGGAAAGATTTTTTTCGGGGTTTATCGTCTGTGACAGTTCCACAAATAATAAGATTGTTTGCCGCTCTTGTAATTGCAACATAGAGAACCCGTTTTGCCTCTTCAATTGAAACTTGTTTCCTCCAATACTCGGCAAGTCGAAAATGTAAACTCTCTTTACTTTTATAAAAAATGTCTTCTGTTTCAGGTACTTTAAATATCAAACCAAGTTCTTTGTTAACAGAAAGCGTATTTTCATTTTGAGTTGCGGTTGAAAAAGCAGGGTCTCCGGCGGCAAAAATATAAACGGTGGTAAACTCCAGACCTTTCGACTGGTGGATCGTCATTATTTTAACGCTCTTTTCGTCGAGGGCAAGTGGTGCCTGAGTTTCATCCTCTTCGATTGAGATCAAACCTGAGAGATACTCATTGTAGTCGAAGACAGAGTTAAAAGTGGATTCTTCAAATTCAATTGCCTGGGACAAAATTTTACGAATATTTGCGAGATATTGTCTTCCATTCGGGCGATTTTGAATTACGGCAAGGTAGGGAGTTTTACTCAACATAAAATCAATTATCGCATAAGGTTTGGATTCCAGTGAAATGCTTTTCAAATGTATTAAAAGCTTATATGTTGTAGAAAAACGGTTCGCTTGATCATTTGCAATAACTCCAAGTCTGGAGAAAACAGTTGTGCCCGGCAGCTGAGAAATTGTTATCAGGTCTTCATCAGAAAGTGAGAAAAATGGAGATCTGAGGAGAGAATAAAGTGTAAAGTCATCTTCTGGATCAGTGATAAAACGGAAAATCAATGAGATGTCCTGCACAACCTGATGTTGATAAAATCTTTTACCCCCCATAAGTTCATAAGGAATATTTGCATCAGAAAGGACTTTTTCGAGGAAAACAAAATCGTCCCTTTTTCGTGTTAAAATAGCAACTGTAAGTTTCTCTTCACCCTCGTTGTTTATTTCACAGATATCTCGAAAATGGTTGTGAAGGTGAGAAACCAACAGTTTTGCCTCTTTCTCATCAGGGGATAACGGTGATTTTACTTCGATAACTTCGCCATCAGATTTATTTTTAGTGGTGCCCGTCTCTCGATTTATCAAAAAGGATATTTCACTTTTTTGATACTTTTTATTGATGTCAAAAAAAGTTGTATCCTCATAGTCAACTGCACTTGTCAGGAGTCGTTTTTTTGTAAATTGTTCTTCCGAACCGTCAAAAATTGGATTGTATGTTGAAAAAATGGAAGGGAAAATCGTGTTTACAAATGCAGTTAACTCCTTTGAGAGTCGGAATGTATGTTCCAAAATAACAGAATTGCCGGAGTTATCTGCTATCTTTTTAGCAGTTTTATTAAACACATTTAAGTCAGCATCGCGGAATCCATAAATGCTTTGTTTTTTATCGCCGACAACATAGAGGTTTCCTGCCGCCAAATCCCCCAAAATTGGGAGAAAAATTGCAAACTGTAAATCGTTGGTATCCTGATATTCATCAATCATGATGTATTTAAACTTCCCTGTTACATTTTTTCTGATAGTTTCTTTAGTCAGAAGCCCGGCGGTTAAGATTAACATATCTTCAAAATCGATACAATTAATTCTCTGTTTGGCTTTGTTAAATTCATCTGCAACCAATTTATAGGTTTCGCATAGCAATTGAGAGTATTCGGAGGATCGAACAAGCAGGTTATTTTCAAAATTGAGATCAAATTCATTGATAGAAAAGAAAAGTCCGGTCAGATTTTCATTTATTTCTCTATATTCGGATTCAACTTCAGCAGAAAGAGATTTTGATATTTTAGAAGTAAGATACTGCTGGGAACGCAACAGGATTCCCTTACTCGATTTTGAATTTATAGAATGAATAAAGTTGGAGAGATGAGTAAATTTTTCGAGGAAACCTGTCGCAGAATGGTAATTATCAAGATATAATCGACCTTTCTCAGCGATTGGCGAACCTGACTGTTCAAGAATATAATTGTTTAACTCTGCAAGTTTGGAAATCTGAAAATCGAGTGTAGGGATGAGGATTGAAATAAATTCTTCAATTTTTTCCAGACTGAATTTATATATAGTATCGGAATCAGGATTCTCATTAAAATTATTTAGCCATGTCATCATCCTTTTCCGGTTTCGAATCATTTCTGCCTGTGCTCTTTTAAAATTGTCTGTCCCCTTAAAAAGTCTGATCACTCTTTTAATCACAGGATTTAACTCCGGATCGGCAAGTGAATCATTTATTACCTTATCAATAGAATCGTTTAACAGGTTTTCGGCCGCTCTCTTATCCACAAGTGTGAACCCGGGATCAATCCCTGCCTCTACTGCATATTCCTTTAGTATCCCGGAACAAAAAGAATGAATTGTTGAGATATTTGAGTTAATCAGGTCTTTGATCAGATTGTTTATTCGATTTTTTAGGGCGATATCTTCGGTTGCGGCATACAAGGAAGTGAGTTCAGTGCGTATTTTAGCATACAATTCAGAGGCAGCTTTATCGGTGAAAGTAATGGCGGCAAGGTCGTTAACTTTCACATTTTCATTAATGAGAGCATCAACAAATCTACCGGCAAGTACTCTGGTTTTGCCTGAGCCCGCATTTGCGGTTACGAGAATATGATTATCGAGTGCTGAAGCTAATTTCTGCTGATTGGTAAGGGTTGACATTCCTTGGTCCTCAAGATGTTAAAAGTATTATCTGATTGTGGAAAATGACAAAAAAGTTACAATAGATAAAATTAATTGATAAAAAACCGCTATAAATTTACTGAATCATGTAAAACAGGAAAAGTGATTTTAAAATGTGCTCCGGGTTTTTTGTCAAGCAGTTCAATTGAACCACCTGCCGATTCTACAAATCTTCGAGTCAGTTTTAGTCCCAATCCGGTTCCGGTGGCTTTAGTCGTAAAATTGATTTCAAAAATCTTATCACGATTTTCGGCAGAAATTCCTTTTCCGTTATCAGCTACAATCAGTTCATAATTATTATCAACGAGGTTGAGTGACAAACTGACTGATGAGGCTCCCGCTTGAACAGCATTTCTAATGAGATTTATAACCGACCTTTTAAAGAATGATTCATCACCTTTAATAATGGCATCAGATAAAGAAGTTGAGAAGTTTAATCTGGTTGGTGATCCGGTGTAGAGATCTTTTACTTCCGAAATCAGAGAAACAATCTCAATTTTGTGAGGCTCAAATCCGGGCATTTTTGCAAATTTGGAAAACTCGGATGCCGTTTGGTTGAGTATTTCAATCTGTTTTAAAAGTGAATTAAGAATTTTTTCTGTAAGGGCAGGTAAATCGCGAGCATTGTCCTTTTGAGCTGAAAGCAGATGCTGCACACTTAATTTCATAGGAGTTAAAGGGTTTTTAACTTCGTGAGCGACCTGTTTTGCCATCTCTTTCCAGGCAGCTTCTCTTTCAAGGAGAGCGATTTCATCCTGATTCTTCCGTAATTCATCTGTCATATATTTGAATCCACGGATCAGCTCGCCGATTTCACCCCTGCTTGTCGAAGAAATTTCATATTCGAAGTTTCCGAGTGCCACAGAATTTGCCGCTCGTGTCAATTTTATTATCGGTGATGAAATCCTTCCCGAAAGAGCTGTTGCAAAAAGTGTTGTCAGGATTATTGCAAGTGAATAGACTCCAAAAAGAAAGACATCAAACTCGAGCATTGAGAGTGATTGTTCATCCCTGTCGGAGATGTCATTCACCAATACTGAATAAACATCATTGCCGGTGACCCAGGATCGTGAGAGAGAATAGTATCTGTATTTATCAATCGATTGCGCAAGAAAAACATCTTTTAGAGAGACAACTCCTGAGACTGACGCCGGCTGCAGGGACAGGGTCGGAATGAGGGGAGCTCTCAATTCGTTTGAAGATATCTTATATTCCATTCCATTTTTAAAAAGTATAAATGGAATTCCCATCGGGAGAGGGGATGAAGAAGATGAATCCCTGCCTTGAATCATCTGCTTCACTTTTTCGGATCTTGATTTGAGTGTCAGGTAACGGTTTTTCTCATCTGCAGCTGCCTGATTGTCACGGTTGAAGATTCCAAGTGCAAGAATTGGAATGGTTGAGATAACCAGAAAACTTGCGGTGAGTTGGAATCTGAACCGGTAAAAATTTGAAGTGATAATTTTAATTTTAAGCAGGATAAAGATAACAAGCAATGAAAAAATGAAAATGGAATGAAGAAAAAAGAGCTTGAAAAAATTAAACAGTATTCTAACCGGGTCTTTATCTTTTAATATCAGTATTGTCAGTTGTTCACTTTCATCGAGTAGAGAAAATGAGAAAAACACACTTGCTTCTGATCCGTCAACCACTGTTCTAAACATCTCTTCAGAAAGCCCGGTTGAGACCTTTTGATTAATAGAATTTAATACCCTTTCAGGTAATTGCAATTCACCAAAATTTCCCTGTGGGGAGTTGTCACTGAACTTAAATATCGACATTCTTCTCAGATCGATGATATCATTAACGGGGTTGGCATCAGGACGGAGGAACTCAGGAATTCCGGCTCCGGGCACCTGGAAATCCCTCCTTAAAATTGAGACAACCGTAAAAAAGCCTGTGGAATCGTCCATTGAAACAGGAATGACGCCAGAGATTATACTTCCATCTGCAATCTCTTTTTCTCTTATGCTGATATCAGTAATTGTTGGGTCAGGAGTATCTTCAAAATCGTTTAATGCCGGAATGCCAAACGGGGAAAAAATGTCTATCTTATCCTTGCCTCTGTAAATAGTTATCTTACAGGGAAACACCTCGCCATTCAGAATGCTTCCTGACCAGATTCTAAACGCCATACCCTGAAGTTCTTTTTCTCCCGATGAAGTATTAAACTGCTGTTTTAGAGCAACAGATAACGATTGTTGTACCAAAAATCTCATAAAAGTGGTAGTTGGCCTGTTTATTTCAAGTGCAATCTTTTTAAGCGAGTCTTTTTCGAGGTCCTCATTAAACTTACTCAAAAGAATTATTGAAGCTACAGAAGCAGCCAGAGATATAATCAAAAAATTGAGAACTATCGATGACCTGTTTTTCCTGAAGGTAATCACTGAAATCAGAAGGGCAATCATCAACAATAAAGAGGGAAGTGCAGGAATTAACTCGCTATCCCGGGTGGCGAAATAGACTATAAAGGTAGCTCCCGGGACTATCCACCCGGCAAGGTTTATAACTCTGAACTTAAATTTCCTTGAATCTTCACCGGTAAATTTTTCAAACAGATTAATCCAGGATTCAATTAACCGGTATAATATCAAAGTTGCGAGAGCAATTAAAGTAAAAGAGGCAAGTACGATGGATACATTCATCAATGTTACATCTTTACCGGGGATAATGGAATCTCCAAGGAAATAACGAAGTGAGCTGTCATAAACGATGCTTCGTTGGATCGCAGCGAGCGCTCTAACGGTTAGAATCAGACCGGCGGTTCCCGTGATGATTGAAAAAATCAATCTTAAAGTTGATGTATGGGTATTTGCAAAATTTTTATAGTGATTAAAAATAACAAACACAGCGAACATCGCACCAAGAAATGCGGTTATAAGTAGATTCACCGGCGATTTTGCAACCCCAAAACCAAAAGGTGATGAATAATTTGCAGGGTTATCGAAGACCCCCAAACCGAGAAGTTTTCCTGCATCAAATTCAAGTAAAAATATTCTGACCAACACAATCACAATTAACAAGAAGAGATCAACTACGATTGGCGGCAGATAAAAACTTTTGATTGAAGATGCTTTTAAAGTGATATAAAATGAGATAAGGCGAAAATAGACAGCTGACATCAGAAGGGTTATTGAAGTTAAAAAGAGTAATAACCTTGTTAATGTTGTTGCAATTGATGTTGTTTCCACCGGATTTTGCGGGAAGGAGAGACGAACCGAGAACAATTGTTTGTTTTTATCTGAAAATACAAGGGTATTTGACGGGTCATCTTTCTCTCCTGAAAAAGTAATATCAACATTAAATTCTTTTTTAAGTTCGTCAAAAAGTGCTTCGTTCAGATTATACTGATTTTTAAGGGTATAATTTTTTTCGAGAACCGCAGCAGAAATTAAAAAACATTGATTGTTCTTTATTTTAACCTGCTTGATGGAACAAAGCCATGAAAAAATCGCATTTCTTTTTATAAACAGTTTCTGCTGCCGGGTCGAATTAAATTCATCTGAACTGATTTCGGATAAAAGTGAGTAGCCGGCAATAAAATTCATTGAAGAGTCGTAAACCGCAGATGAAAAGTAATTATCTCCCGTTTCTCTTGTAATGGCACCGACACCCCATTTTTGAATATTCTCTATCAGTTTATTCTGAAATATTTCTATTTCACGGGTTTCAACAACAAACCTGTCGTTAATTTGTTGTCTGATTTCATCAATTTGAGATTTGTCGAGTTTACCAGGTTTAGAGTCGGGTAGTGGAGATGAAAGAATAATGAGAAGTGCAAATAAAAAGCCGGAAGACAGCAACGACGCAGTCTTCCGGTGTGTTTTTAGAAAACTTATAACGGAGGCAAAACTTAGTTTACCGTTAGTTGAGTTACCCTCCAAAAATTACTCTCATATTGAAGGGTGATATAAACAATGGCATGTTCTCTTTTTCCATTCGACTCATAGATAAGCCCGCCGGTGGCTACCGGGTCCTTCTTTCCACCTGTTTGTGAAAAGCTGAAATTAACGGGATCAAAAGATTTAAAAAAGTCTTTCAAAATATAAAAAGATTGGTTACTGCTAAAATAACCAGAAACACCATTAGGCAGGCTTATATATGAATTTTCTGATAAATATTTTGAAAATTTGGAAGGGTCTCCATGTTTTAACCCGTTTTCCAGATCGAAGAATACTTCTGAGGGTTCAGGTATGCTTCTAAAATTTTTGGATTTATCTGTGAGGTTGGAAACCTGAGCTCCTGCCGTTAGAGACAGGAGCCAGATTATTAGAGTTATTTTAAGATACTTTTTCATTTTGTTGCAGCTTTTTTTTTATCAGGTTTCAGATTATTGAACTCTTGAGAGTTTTCTTTGACCTTTGGCAATAACCGGTTTCAACTGTGGTTCACCTTCTACTGTTTGATAAGCCCAATCAAATACAAGTCTGTCTGCTGTTATTGTTTTCACTCTTATCTTTGCGAAGGTGTTATCCCACAGCCAGAGTACATATGTTCTTCCGGGTACTGCCTTAACAGTTTTGTTAGGTGCCCAACCTGATTCAGGTGCAAAAGCGATGTCATAGATGTCTCTTGTGCTTCCCATATCCTGGATGTCGGTGTCATCAAAAACTGAGAGGTAGTAGATTCCATCAACTTTTTCAAAGAACACATCGGCATCTTGTGAGTTCCATGCTACAGTTCTGTATCCCGAGAAGTCGTATCCTGACGATGCAGGGAAAGCAGTTGCTTCGTTAAGAACTTTGCCAAATCCTTCAGGTCTTGGAACAGCATAAGCATAATCGTAGCTAAGATCTGATTCATTCCCGTTATAATCATAGGCAGTTACTGCGTAGAAGTATTTACTCCCATTGTGAACACCATAGTCATCATATTGTGTACCGTAAACTGTTGCTATGTAATCATATCTTCCGTTGAAAGAAGATGATGAATAAACCCTGTAACCTTTTACATCAGAGTCGGGACTGTGATCCCAGATCACTGTGGCAACTCCGTCGCCGTTAAATATTTCTACATTTCTTGGTGCCTGTGGTGCTCTGTCATCGTAAATTGGATCGACAAAAGAATCTGTTCTCCATCTGCATCCTGTTATCAGCAATACTGTTGCCGAAAATAATATAAATAATGTTGTCTTTTTCATGGTATAGCCTCTTGTTAAAAGTTTCTGAACTATATGTATCAATAAGTGTGCCAAAAAAAAGATTGTGATTTCATTAAAACAAGGGGAGGCGAGGAGATGTGATTGTACAGAAATTAGAACAGATGTATAATTTAGAGTAAAAAAAGGCAGCCGGTGGAGATTCCGGCTGCCCTTATGAATATTATCCGGAAACCTGCGAGAGCACTAATTTACCTTTATTAAAGATTGCTACGGGGGCTCCTTTTAGAGTGTGTCCATCAAAAGGTGAGTTGCGTGATTTGGATTTGAATCCTGCGACTCTCACTTTGTATTCTTTTTCAGGATCAAAGATGGTAAGGTTGGCTTTTTCACCCTCCCGAATAACGGGGACCGGTATTCCAAGAATGTTCCTTGGGTTTACCACAAGTTTTTCGACTATCTGTGGGATTGACAGAACACCCTGATGATACAGGTTGTTGAGTGTTAGTCCAAGAGTGGTTTCGAGTCCGAGTATTCCGTTAGGGGCATATTCAAATTCCATCTCCTTCTCTTCAATCGAATGTGGAGCATGATCGGAGGCGATACAATCGATTGTACCATCTCTAAGACCTTCAATCATGGCAGCTACATCATCTTTGGTTCTTAGAGGGGGATTCATTTTGAAGTTTGTATCATAATCAGCGAGAGAATCATCAGTTAAAGTGAAGTGATGTGGAGTTACCTCTGCAGTAACTTTTATCCCTTTTGCTTTTCCTTCTCTTACAAGTTGCACAGCTTTTGCTGTAGAGATGTGAGCTATATGGACCTTTGCTCCGGTATATTCAGCCATCATGATATCTCGTGCAACTGTTAATTCCTCGGCAATAGGAGGGATGGCGGTTAAACCAAACCTGGTAGAATTAAAACCTTCATTCATCGATCCGCCTGCCATCGATTCATCTTCGCAGTGTTCTATAACAGGAGCATTATACATGGAAGCATACTCCATTACTCTTCTGAGAATTCCTGCGGTTTTGATCGCAACTCCATCATCTGAGAAGGCAACCGCACCGGCTTCCACCAGTTCACCAATGGGTGCAAGAACTTCACCTTTTCTTTCGATTGTAGCGGCACCGATGGGATAAACATCAACCGGAGTTTTTTCCGATTTGGTAATAATCGATTCTATTATCTCAGCGGCATCAGCAGCCGGGTCGGTGTTTGGCATACTGGCAATTGCTGTAAACCCACCTGCTGCGGCACCCATGCATCCTGAAACAACCGTTTCTTCATCTTCTCTTCCCGGTTCACGCAAATGGACATGAATATCGATAAACCCGGGAGCAGCGATACATCCTGAAAGATCGTGGATATCAACATTCCAGTCGTTGACTTCGATGTCCGTTCCAATTTTTTCGATTAAACCATTGTCTATCAGGATATCAGCCTTTTGATCAATATTTAAAGTTGTATCGATAATCCTGAGATTTTTAAGTAATGTTTGCATTTTTAATTGTCCTCGCCTTGTCTTGTTCCCAAAAGATACAAAATTGCCATTCGAACAGCGACACCGTTGGTAACCTGCTCAAGAATTATTTGATGTTCTCCATCTGCCATTTCCGATGATATTTCGACACCTCGATTGATAGGCCCCGGATGGAGCAGAAGTACATCTTTTTTGTTTTTTTCCATCCTCTCCTTTGTAATACCATAATATTTGTGATACTCACGGGTGGAAGGGAAGGCAGCTCTTGCTTTGCGTTCAAGCTGAATTCTGAGAATATTCAGAACATCATTCTCTTGAATTGCTTCATCAATGTTGTGTATTACTTTAACACCGAGATCACCAATATTTCTTGGGATGAGTGTTGCGGGTCCACACACTGAAACTTCGGCTCCCATTGCCTGTAAGCCAAAAATATTTGAAAGTGCGACCCTTGAATGGGCGATATCTCCAACAATACAAACTTTTAATCCTTCAAGTTTGCCTAATTTCTCACGGATGGAATACATATCCAGCAGAGCTTGTGTAGGATGTTCATGGATACCATCACCGGCATTGATGACCACCGAGTCAGAGATTTTGGTAAGGTATTGTGGAACACCTGCAGAACCATGCCTGACCACAATCATATCAACTTTCATTGCCTCAATGTTGCGGACAGTATCTTTGAAGGTTTCACCTTTCGAGACACTGGAACCGGAAACCGAGAAGTTCACAGAATCTGCAGAGAGTCGTTTTTCAGCAAGTTCAAAAGAAATGCGGGTTCTGGTCGAGTTTTCATAAAAGAGATTTACCACGGTTTTGCCCTGAAGAGTAGGGACTTTTTTGATTGGTCGTTCAAGAACTTGCTTGAACGAAACTGCAGTATCGAGGATTGATTGAATGTCTGAACTGCTTACATTCTCCAAGCCAAGAAGATGTTTAGTTTTTAGCTGCATCGAATTTTTCCGTTTTTAAATTTTAATGGTTACACTTCAACAAGATAAACAGCATCTTCGCCGTCGTGTTCAAGCAATTTTACTCTAACTTCTTCATTAATTGAAGTTGGGATATTTTTCCCGATAATGTCGGCCTTTATTGGGAGCTGGCGATGACCACGATCAACAAGACAACAAAGTTTTATTGTTGCCGGTCTGCCAAAATCCATAATTGCACACAGTGCCGATCTGATCGTTCTTCCCGTATATAAAACATCATCAACGAGAACGATATTTTTATCGGTGATATCAAAAGTGATATTAGATACTGAAACCTCAGGCTGTTTTAGTCTGGTTCGGAAATCATCACGATAAAGAGTAACATCGAGGATACCGAGTGGTACATCAACATTTTCAATGGAGAGAATTTTATCGCGAAGCCGGGTGGCGAGATATTCGCCTCTCGTACGCAATCCCATTATGATGAGATTTTCGGGACCTTTGTTTTTCTCGATGATCTCGTGGGACATACGGGTAATAATACGGAGGAGAGCCTCCTGGTCGAGGATTTTTGCTTTAATGTTCATATAATAAAAAACCTCCAGGCCCAAAGAGCATGGAGGTTCCTTTCAGAATTGTGAAAGATGGGGAAATTTTTGCAGTACATAGAGTTGTGACTCCTTTTCTATTTCGCTGAACAGAATTAAAGGTAATTGATTACCAAATTTACAACAAATGATTATGATTTACAAGGGGAAACAGTTAATTATTTCCGAAAAAGACTCCGATTGTTATTGTCTCGAAGGGAAATAATTTGTAATTTGTAACCTCATTTCTTTCATATCACACAACAAAACAAGGAAACACTAAGTGAAGCGACTCTTACTATCATTTTTTGTAGTATCAGGGTTATTTTTTACAACATTTGCACAGCCTGAATTATCCACCAGGATGCAGCGCGCTTTGCAAAACACCAGTTCGGATGAATACGTAAAAGGTATAATCTTTTTGCGCGATCAGGTTGATGTAATGAAACTCGATGCTGAATTATATAAAAGAAAAGCAACTCCTTCAGAGCGTTCTGAAGCTGTAATCACTGCTCTTGAAACAAAAGCCACCTCAACTCAGAGGAATCTTATAAAGTTTCTTCAAGCAAGAACGGGCGACAGGTCGGTTTTTAATTTCACACAATATTGGATTGTAAATGCAATTGCGGTAGAAGCAAAAAAATCAGTATTTGAAGAGCTGCAGGGAAGTATTGAACTTGTAGCAATCGATCTTGATGCTCCCACATATCTTGATGCACCTGTTGCAGTAAGAGGATCCACCGAACCTGAAGGTAAGGAATCAGTAGAACAAGGATTAAAAGTTATTAATGCACATCTGCTTTGGCAGATGGGTATTACCGGTCAGGGAACCCTCGTAATGGGCGAAGACACCGGCGTAAGGCACACTCATGTGGCTATTGCAGCCAGATGGAGAGGGAATTTTGTTCCCGCGAATCAGGCATGGCTCGATCCTGCCGGTGGAACAACAACTCCTTCCGATTGCGACGGTCATGGAACCCACACCGTTGGAACCATGGTTGGAAGATCAGCAACCGGAGATACTGTTGGTGTGGCTCCTGATGCACAATGGATAGCTGCAAAGACCATTTGTAGTGGTAACTCCACATCAAACCACCTTGCTGCATTTCAGTGGGCAACAAATCCTGATGGCAACCCTGCAACCACCACCGATATGCCAATCTCCATTAACAACAGCTGGTATGATCCTGAAACTGTAAATCAGTGCGCAGGTCAGTATGTTCAGTTATTTAACGCAGTTGAAGCAACCGGAATCGCAATTTGTTTCTCGGCCGGAAACAGTGGACCTAACCCTTCAACAATCACAATGCCAAAAAACATTAACACCAATGAAGTGAATGTTTTTGCAATGGCAGCCATCGACGGAGCAGCTTTTGCAGGCGGCAACAATAACCCGATAGCAAGTTTCTCAAGCAGAGGACCTTCCTCATGTGGAGGAACAGGAGCGCTTCTGATTAAACCGGAAGTTTCGGCTCCCGGAGTTAATGTAAGATCTGCATATGGCAGTGGCGACAACTCATATTCGAGCCTTGATGGAACATCAATGGCATCACCTCATGTTGCCGGTGCAATTGCCCTCCTGAAACAGGCTTTCCCTTCACTCACCGGTCACCAGCTTAAGATGGCTCTTTACGAGACAGCAAGAGACCTTGGTACGGCAGGTGAAGATAATAACTATGGAAGAGGATTAATTGATGTTTTTGCAGCGTATTCACTTTTGGCAACAGGACCCGGCTTCCCGAATAATCCTGTCCCTGAAAATGGTGCCGCCGGAATTCAGCTAAATCCATCTCCAACCGTAGCATGGTCAAATCCTGACAGTACAACAAAAACCACTGTATATTTTTCTACAGATATGCAATCAGTTGCAGCAATGAGTCCTGCAGCTATTGTCAGGGCAGGCGCACTTTACACATCATACACCCACGGTTCAACTCTCGCTTATGGAACCACTTATTACTGGAGAGTTAATGTGGTGAATGCTGCAAGTGATTCAACAATCGGCGGCGTTTGGTCGTTTACCACCATTCCACCACCGGCTCCTGTTGCTCCAACTAATGTTGTTGCTTCATGGTCAGGTGCCAACAATCAGGTTACAGTAAACTGGACTGTCCCCACTACAAATGTGAACGGACACGCTATTACTGTAGATTCTTCAGTGGTCTGGATGAATGGTACAGAGAGACTTGGTTCAGTAGCAGGCACAACAGGATCATTTGTAACTGATGGACTTACCACCGGAATTCACTACTTTAGTGTTGTTGCTTTCGACAGCAGTTATGGAAGTGCTGAAGGTGTTTCTTCACCTACCGGAATTGGTATCTACGCAAATGTTTACGCAAGAAACAAATATGTTGCAATCCGCGATAATCAATCTGCGGTTGACACCGTTATGGTACCAACGCTCGAAGCAAACATCGTAAAAGTAATTGTAAAACTTGATAATATTCAACACACTTACACCGGAGATTTGGATATCTTTATTAAAGGACCAAATGGTACAGAAGTTGAACTTTCCAGTGACAATGGTGCAGGTGGTGACAACTATATCGGAACAATTTTCGATGATGCTGCCACTACCCTTATAACTGCAGGAACTGCTCCATTTACAGGAACTTATAAACCTGAAGGATTACTTTCAACATTTGCAAACATTGAATCCGGCGGTGCATGGATTCTTAGAGTATTTGATGATGCCGGCTCCGATACAGGTAGCGTAAGAGGCTGGTCATTGACACTAATCACCGGCGCACCAATTCCTGTTGAATTATCATCATTTAATGCTACTTCAAACGGAAATGCTGTAGAACTCGGTTGGATTACTGCAACTGAAACCAATAATCTTGGATTTGAAGTTGAAAGAAAATCCGGCAATGGTAATTTCTCCAAAGTTGGTTTTGTTTCAGGAAAAGGAACTACAACTGAATCAAATTCATATACTTTCATTGACAAAGAACTTGCTGCTGCAAATTACACCTACAGATTAAAACAAATTGATCTGAATGGTGCTTCCAATTTCAGTAACGAAATTGAAGTTAATGTTGAAATGCCTTCTGAATTTGGAATTAGTCAAAACTATCCAAATCCATTCAACCCTTCAACAGTAATCAATTTTGCTCTCCCTGTTGAGGCAAAAGTTACATTGAAAGTATTTGATGCAAT
Organism: Ignavibacteriales bacterium; assembly: GCA_016707285.1. GTDB lineage: Bacteria > Bacteroidota > Ignavibacteria > Ignavibacteriales > Ignavibacteriaceae > UTCHB3. Next base: position 608,016 of record JADJIA010000001.1, on the reverse strand, counting down.
TGGACAGGAAGTGGTAACTCTTGTTAATGGCAATACTGCTGCCGGAAATCATTCCGTAAGCTTTGATGCTTCAAAACTGAATAGCGGTCTCTACATTTATACTATTAATGCAGAATCGGTAAGTGGTCAGAAGTTTTCAAAAACGATGAAAATGATGCTTTTGAAGTAAAATTATCATTAAATATTATTAGAGCCGGTAATTCCGGCTCTTTTTTTATGTGGATATGTTAGATTTGTGCTTTAATTTTTTTATTTTTATTAGATGAATACCGAAAAACCCCGTCAGCAAAAAATAAATGTTCCATGGTTAAAGCCGTTTGCACTTCTTTTTGCAACAAGCTTTGGAATATATGGAATTGCAAGAGGGATCGACATACTTCTCTATTCGATGGGTTTGAATCCTTTCGGGAATTTCTATAACCGGGAAATTGATGTGTTGTCGAACACTCTCGGCGGGCTTGGGGAAGTTGTGACCGGTGTTCTTGCAATCGAGATAACTGCTCTGGCAATTATCGTTCAATTGGCAGCAAATAAATATTCGTCGGATATTTTTGAATTATTTTTTGATAATCGTATTAATGTAGTAATTCTGTTTACCTACGTTATAACCGCGATTGTAACCGTTCTTGTAGTAAATACTCTGGATTCATCAGAATCAGCGAAGTTTGCCTTCTCAATTTCCTTAACTTTGCTGCTGATTATTTTTAGTTTAGTTATCGTAATACCTCATTTTAATTATGTTTTTCAATTTTTGCGTCCTGATAACTTTCTGCTGTATGTTGAAAATGAAGTGAGGACAGTTCTCGATAGAATAGTCAGGAGCAGACGCAAAGGGAAAAAATATATTGAGAGTGAAAAACTGCTTGTAAATGAAAAAATAAACTTCATTGGTGATGTTGCTATCAACTCAATTATCGCCGGCGACAGAGCAAGTACACTTTTATGTATAAATTCATTAAAAAATGTTTTATCTTACTATATTAAAATTAAAGAAAAATTGCCCGAGGGGTGGGACAGCATAAGTGGCTCGGTATTACTTGATCCCGATTTCTCCAGTTTTGCTCCCTATGTTCTGAATAAAATTGAAGCAAAAAAGATATTTTTGGAAACAAAAGTATTTAAATTGTATGAACTTCTCTTCGACCAAGGGCGAAAGTCGATGAGAGATGTGGTCTCAGGAATCCTTCTTAATGTAGAACTGATATCGTGTGAAGCAATGAAAAACAATGATTCGGGAACATTGCACATGGCATTTCAGTATATGAATACTTTTTTGAGGATAGGAATCAGAGAAAAAGATCCCCGGATCGTTTTCACAACTTTGGAACATTATCGTTTAATAGGCGAAGAAACTTTGAACTACAACTCAAAGTTAACAGAAGATTTATCGTTTTATTTCAAATATTATGGTCATGAATCAACCAAAAACAACGTTCTTTTTATTTTAGAGACAGCCGCATACGATCTTTGCCTCTTAAACGAAAAGGCATATGAGGTGAAGGCTCCAAATCGTGACCGTCTGCTTGAAATATTTTTAACACTTGATCAACCGATTGAGGACAATAAAAGTCAGGAAAGTAAAGAAGAAATGTCGCTGGTTGGGGTGCGTGTAGCACAAATCAGACTTGCAGGGTTCTACCTGTTAAATAACGAAGTAGAGCTTGCACGAAAAATCTTCGACGACCTTAAAGATGAACCGATTGAGCGGATTCACAAAATCCGAAATATAATATCGAATACCCAGAACGAAGAATTTTGGGAGATAACTCCCCGCGGAATTAACTTTTATTATATGCCACCCGACAGAAGGGATGCTTTAACCACATTTTTCTCATGGTTTGACGAATAATTTCGACAAATTTTGATTTAAATCATGTGGTATGTTAATTATTTTAATTAATTTTTGATAATTCATAAAAAAAGTTGCAATTCTAATAAGATTTCATTAAAATGAGTTCCATAATTTTGATCTCATTTAAAAACTGTTTTTTTTATTCTTAATTAATCGACAACATCATCATCATCATCATTTTGAGGAGTTAAAATGGCAAGTGGAAAAGTAGTTCACGAACAACCAAAAACTGCTTTTGGCCGGTTTATGGTTTACACCGTTGTATCCAAATATGCAAACAATATACAAGGTTTTGTGTATATGGGAGCAGCTATTCTCATCATCATAGTAGGTCTTAGAGGTTTGGGTGAACTCGCCGGTCAGTTGTCCGCAGTTCCTAAATTTTTATTGGATCACGAGGGAGTAAAGATTGACCCGAACTGGGTTATGATTGCGCTCTTCCTCGAATTTTTCCTGCTTATGATCCTCGCAGTAGTTACATTCTTTACACCTGAAGAGTATGGTCACACTCCACCGGAAGAATCCGGACACAGTGAACCGGCCCCTCAACAAGGTTCGTTCAACAATGTAATCTCTGTCCCCAAAAATCTCTCAGCAGACCTTAAAGCAGAACTCGAATCGCTTCAAAGAGTTGCTGACGACCAGATCAAAGTTGTTAACAATGTAATTGATCAATACAATGCATTAAACAAAAAAATAACAGTTATTCAACAGCAGTCACTACAGGCTCTCTCTGATTTGAAAACAAAAATTTCCTAATTGCTTAAACAATATCTAAAAGGAGATTGCAATGAAAAAGAGCCAGGTATATTTTATAATGTATATTGTTCTCATCACGGAGTTGCTGATCGTGATTACCGAGAGAGATGAGCTGATGGAAAAAGAGGATATGATCAAGAAAAAGATGATCTCAAGTATTGCAGACCAATACAAAAGAGACATCGAATTGACAGCTCCTATACCATACAGCGAATGGCAAATTGGGACGGATTCTGTGAAGATTCCGCTCAGCGCCACAGGTCTCGTGTCGGATGAGGAAAAGAATTCTGCTATTTATTCAATTACATCCGAAGGTGGTAAATCACCCGGCGGTGGTGCATTCCCGGGTGAACTGAAATCAGACAGCCCCAGCGGAGCGTATTCAATTGTAAAGGATATAAATGGCAACGCCACTTTTGAGGTCACCAAGGTTACCGGGGTGGGCGATTATGAATTTAGTGCGGTGTTAACTGTAAAAAGACAACTTCCAACTTATCTTCCCGGATTTTTGCTCGAAGAGCTTAAAAAAGCGAGCGGATTTAAAGAAGGTGCCGAGGTTAAGACCAAACCGATAAAATTCAAGATGAAAGTAAAGACTGAACCCCCTGCTCAACAACCTAAAAAAGGTGATGTGATCAATGTGGGTCCATCTATAGATTAACATAGGAAATACGATGACTAAATCATTACTAAAAGCTGCGATTTTTATCTTCTTGCTGACAAATATTGTTTTTTCACAAGGTTTTAAAGTTGACGATACGCTTAATGTAGTGACTTTGCAAAAAGTGAGAGTACCGGATATCCCTCTGGTACTCTCGGCTATAACCAAAGTCAATTCCATTTCTGCGGAAATTCTTAATTCCAGCGGTTCCAGCATATTAAAACTGAACGAAAAACAACAGTTTCAAAAACCAGCTTCTGCGGATGTGGCTGCAAAAGTGGCTCAGCAACAAGGAAGAGGAGTAACCGTTCAAACTTACTTCGAACCCATGTTCGAAGAACCCGGCGTTTATTATCTGAAACTGGCAATAAATGTAACCGGTGAGGCAGGAAAAGCACTTATAGCCGACAAGTATTACATGATTAATGTAAACCTTCCGACTCTTGCTGCTCCAGTTGCTGTAAGAAATAACTATTTCTTCGGTGAAAGCCCGGCTTTTAGTTTTGCAGTGCGTGAATTCACCGACCAGGATAAATATTCTTACAAAATTTCTGATGGAGTAAGCACAATAAAAGAAGGCGCCGGTTCATTTGTGAATCTGACTGACTTGTGCAACGATCCACAGAATGTTGGCAAAGTTATCAAGATCGAAGGCTTTTACAACAATGAGTTGATGAGTTACACTGATCCCGGAACAGGGAACCCCGTTAAGGCTTCCTGGGATATTGCAATTCAGAAACCCGGTTTGGGTGATTTCAACGGCTGGGCAACACTATCAGAAAAAGATTCTGAAAATGATGCTGTCTGGTATATCAGCGTTGAAAATCAGGCTTCGCGTCAATTCCTCTTTGGATATTTTGGAATGACACCAAGCGGATTTGTTTTTGCAGCACCAAAATTTAATCAACTGAGAGTTACATCGGAACCGGATAATTTTATTCAAAGTGTTTCCCAATCCAAGAAGGGACAATTTCCTGTCGTAGAGATCGCTGTTAACCCGGCTTTCCTCGAATCAATGGATATTGGAACTGATCAGGATGTCAGGCTGACTATTCAGTTTACGACACAGTTTGGTGAAAAAGTGATTAAAAAATACCGTGCCAATGTGATCAGGTAGTGTATCAAGGATTTATAAATAAAAAAGATAACAATATGAAACGATTACTTACATTGATTATGGTTGCCGGTTTTCTGCTGCAGCCCCTGATGGCACAGGAAGCAGAGGACTACATCCGGAATATTGATCTAAAGTTGAGAAAAGATAAAAAATATCTTAATCTCAACTTCGTTGATCTGACCGGAACCGAGCCATTATTACAGAAAATGAATCCGGTGGCGCGGGTTGATGGGAAAGACCCATTCATTTTTAAAGCAAATGACAATTATACTTACAGAATTGTGTTTTTATCAAACGCCATTGGTATAGATTCCACAGTTCTTCTTTATATTCAGGAAATAATAGCTGCCGGAGCCGGTGATACTGCCAATATCTTCGGAACAAACCAGGCAGGCGGACCCACTGAATCGATTGTGGTATCTTTTAAAGATATGTACACCATGATGGGTTCGGATTACGGAAAATATTTTGGTATGATCGATTATATCGATAAACTTATCAAGATTGATCCTGAATTTAAGTATGGTACTTTGCTCGGAATTGCACCCGATGATGCTATTAATACATCACTCGGTATAACTTCAAGAGATAATACCGATTATCTCAACTACATGAGAGCCAATTCGATTCACTGGTATCCAAAAGTTGCTCAGAAATCCTCCACTAAAAAGGGAAGAGGTCAGACGGGTGGAACCGAATCCGCCTCATCTTCTGCTGATTTCAGGATTGACGCAGGATTCAGTTCAATTTCATTCTCTCATAAAGTGATGGATTTTTCAATCGGTGCAGCCGGACTTGAATTAACGATGGAAGAACCCGTACTTCATGCGCTTCCTTTTGGAAACAATACATTTGGCTTTGGATTCAGGACACTGTTTAACCTTAGCAAAGATGTTAAGAATCCTAACGGTGGAATGGTACTTGATGCAAGGTTCCTCGGTAGAGTGAAGATGAATACGAATGATGTAATCAAAAATCTTCCATTTGCATTGGAGGCTCAATCGAATTTCCATGTAGGAACATCTGCCGCCGTTGATCTTCATGTTACGAGACCTTTTGGATTACCATTCCTTAATGCTTATGTAGCTGTGGGTGGTAGAGGATTTTCTGATCCTTATGTAACTTTCACAGATAAAAAGGTTCCGAATCAGAGACACGCTTATTTCTCATTTAAACAAGCTGAAGCGACAATGTCGTTTTATTGGAATACTAATGATAAACTGAGCTCCAGATTCAGAGTTGATGTTGGTGTTGGTTACTACGATATGTTGAAAGCATATTATCCGGGTACAAGAACTACAGCTACAAAAACTGAAGTTATTGAAAATAAAATTTCGCCCGTTGTTACACTTCACTATACATTTGCACCTGATCAGAATGACATCTTTGGTGTAAAGGTTAGAGTCTTCGATGCTGTTGTAAAAGCTGAGGGATGGCTTAAACTTCTTGAATTGGATGGAGGTCATACTTTCAGATTTTCAGGAACTGTTTTCTCAGACCCGCTTGGAAGAAAAATTCGTGAATGGGAGAACCCAGGGAGTGTTTTCTTCCAAATTAGATACAGATATGGTTTCTAATCAATTTAAGACATGGATGGAATTATGAGAAAAGCAATTAAATTTTTATTAGCGTTATTGGTGTTTGTGCCGGCACTGAAGGCACAGAACACCACAGGTAACGAGTTGGCAGACCTGAAAACACTTTATCAGAGTCTCGAGTACAACACCATGGCTTTCGATGATCTGAAACAAAAATGGATGATCGACGACCCGACATTTATCAGAGAGATTTTCAACAGATTTGTTGTAAGAAATGCTCTCAGATTAAATGGCAGAACTCTTAAACCGGATGTGATTAAAGAAAAAGTAAAATTGGTTCAAGAGGGTGATGTAACTATAGAAGTTAGAAAACGTTATTACGACGATGAATTGGAGCTTTTTGCTTTTTATCCATCGGGTGAAATTGGAAAAGAGAATCCACAACCTCTCTTCGACCCAATTTATGATGGTTTTCTTCTTAAAGAGGTTATCGGTGATAAATCATACGATAAAATCAAAGAAATAACCTATTTTTACAAAGAAACAACCAAAGAACAGTCTTACACAAAACTTGGTTATAATTTTGATGTCAACTTGAATGCGCTTCGTCCGGAAGTTATGTTCTGGAATACCACATCAGAAGGAAGTAACAAATACCTGCTGTCCGTTTGGGGACAATGGGGATCTGACAAAGCTTTTTGGCCCGGTTGGTACTCAAATGAGTATTTTGTTGGAACCAGACTGACTTACTTCAAAAGTTTGAGTAATGATCCTGAGAAATTTACTTACAGACTTTCAGTTGGTGCGGGCGTTCCATCGAACAGACCCTACAAGGGAGAGGCTGATGTAAAACAATTGTGGGTTGCAGGACAGGCTGTATATGCCAAAATTGAAGGCTATCCATTTGCATTTATCGATTCAGACTTCATGAGAGATGTTTCTTTCTCACTCGAAGCAAAAGTAACGATTAATGACAACCAAAAAGCCGATTTTGGAAAATACACCACCCCTGTTGATTTCTATGCTAACAAGTTCTTTTTTAACTGGGAGCTTAGAAAACGCAACATCATGAATGTATTCGACTTTGGTGATCTTGAAGTTGGTCTTAATCTTTCATCATCTGACATAAACAAACTTCGTTTGGATCCTGCTTCATCTTCAGTAATTGACCTGGAGAAGGGCAAGAAAAATTTTATGCAGAAGTTTAATCATATTATCTCAGCAGAAGTTGGTGTAAGAAAATCTACCGGTATGATTCAACACTCCATCAATCTTGTCTCCGGATATGCCACAGACGGATATGGTTTTATTGGATTAAAAGGAATGGGCATGGTAAGTGGTAATTTTGGTTTGGATGTTGGAATCTACAGTTCCTTCAGTCTTGACAAGAAAAAATTCCCTTACAGGTATGATACTTACATTGTATTCTCACCAATCTTGAGAATAAACTACTAATTTTAGACTCCCCCGGTTGAATTAGCCGGGGGAACCTTTCTATAATAAACAAAGTGAAAAAATGACGAGAATAGCATTTACTGTTTTATTTCTCTTTACTTGCAATTTAATGGCTCAGAATATCGACGAGATGTATCGTATCATTGAGAGGAAGTTGCAAGTGGATAAGACTTATCTCGATATTTATACTTACAATTTCACGCCTGATTCTTCGATGAGCAGTAGTTTACCTGCCATAACTCTTTCGGATAACAGGGGAGTATTTCGTTTTAATACAAGTGGAAATATCAACTATTCCTTAGTCTTTAAAAATCCCGATCTCGAGAACGACACAATTATTCTACTTTACATTTTAGAGATAGGCGCAGGTGCAACAGCAGACAGTTCCAATATCTTTGGCAGTAATGTTGCCGGGGGTGTTGACTCTAATATGGTTGTAAAGTTTAAAGATTTTCAAGAGCTCTATTTTGCTAAAGACCCGTCTTACACTCAAGTTCTTAAATTTCTTCAACGAGAACTGTTAACAACAGAGGCGTCATCGCTTGTTAAAGTTGACAGAAAAGAAAAAGAAAAAATTTCAAGAGGAATCTCATCTGACGGAAATCTCGATTTTATTGCATATCAGGTAACAAACAGTCTTCATAAATACCCAAAACCTGTTACTCAGAAATCTTCAACAGGCAGAGGTAGAGGAGCTCAAACTCAAACGAGCAGTTCACCATTTCAGATTGATGGTTCATTATCCTCTCTTACCTTTTTCCATCCGGTGATGGATTATGGATTTGGTTTTGTGAGCGTTGAATTTAATACAAATACCCCTGTAGTGAATATTTCACCCTGGAAGGGGCAGACCATCACCGGGGGTGTCAGAGCTTTGTTCAGCGTGTCAGGCTCTATAGCAGACCCGTTAAATGATATGTTGATTGATGCTAAATTGATGGGGAGAATGAGACTTGATATGAGTTCATTCCTGGATAAATTACCCTTTGTAATGGGTGACCCGATTGCTCTTAATGTTGGAAGCGGGGTTATTCTGGATGTGAAAACAACAGGAACCTTCAACATCCCGTTTGTTAACGCATATTTTGCATTTGGGCCAGAGAAACTCGACAATCCTTTTTACACCGTCCCGGGAAATAAAGCTTATTTTACATTTACTCAATGGGAATCAACAATGTCATTTTTCTGGAATAATTCAGAAAAAAGAGCCATCAGATATAAGATGGATCTCGGTGTGGGTGGTTTTGATGTGATTGAAGCTGATTATTCTGGAGCAACAATCGGTCGTAAAAAAATGAAGGATGTAATTCAACCTGTTCTCGGATTGTCAATAAATTTTGTGCCCAACGATATTGAGTTTCTTGGGACAGAATTTCGACTTTTTGACAGTCATTTAACTTCAAAAATTTGGCTTAAATTGTTGGAATTTGGTGGAGAACATAACTTTAGAGTTGAAATGACCAATGTTTCAGCTGCAATGTTCAGAGAACCCGAGGCATGGGAAAGCAAAAGTTCGCAAACATTTATCCAGTTGAGGTACAGATATGGTTTCTAAAATTAAATTCTTGATTTCCTTTCTATTTGTATCTTTGTTAGTGTTTACAACCTCTGCGCAGGATATTGAATCCCGAACCGGCGAATCATTAGATCCAAAGATGAACAGATTGATTAAGATTTATAGAAATCTTGAACTCAACTCAGCGGCTTTTGATGATCTTCGTGAGAAGTGGATTGTTACGGATCCTGTTCTTGTAAGAGCAGTTTTCAATAAATCTCTTGTCAGTAACGGATTGCGAATTGATGGTTCAAAACCTACGCTCGATTTCGTAAAACAAAAGGTGCAGGATATCTATAAAGGTGAAGTGTTTATTGATCTTCGTAAGAGATATTATGATGATGAGATAGACATGTTCAGGTTCTATTCAGAGAGCAAAGTTCTTAAAAATGCCGATTCTATCGACTTTTTCTTCGACCCCGTTGAAGATTATGTGAGAATTCAGGACATCGTAGGACCTGAGAATTACTCCCTGTTAAAATCACAAAGATATGCATTCAATGATGTCTCCAAAACATATTATGATGAGAAATTGTCATACAAGTTCGATATCTATTTTAGTTTACTTGACCCTCATTTAACTTTTTATAATTTCACCACAAATGACAAAAACAAATATTTGATTTCTGCTTTTGGCAAGTGGGGATATGACAAAATAAAGGTTCCTGGCTGGTTTTCACCAACCTATAATGCGGGACTTAGAGTTACATATATCGATCGAATCCTTAATAACAGACCCAATGATATCTTTACTTTTGATATCGGAATGGGTGTTGCGGTTTCACAACCATTTGTTGACAAACTTGTTCCCCATGGTAAACGCCACTTTATGACAGGTCAAAATATTTACTTCAATGCAAAAGGCAATTTCTTAAAGTATGCCGGTGATTATTGGAGAGATTTTGACTTAAATCTTGAGGCATCTCTCACGCTTAACACCTGGGAACCGGGCCAGATCAAACATGTTAGCGAAGTATCGAATATTAATTCCATAAGAAACTATTTTAATCTTGGACTTGAAAGAAAAAATTTCCTTGATTTGAATGGATTTGGATACCTCGGCGCTAATCTGGGATTTGGATTATATGAAGTGAAAAACTATCTTCTTGATCCTTCACAACCAAATCTGTCAGAGATTCCTTCAGCCACCAGCAGTTCAAAGTTCTATGTTCAGGCTTCTGGGATTTTCTCCAAGGATGATCCGTTGTTCACATACGCATTTGAACCTGTGGTATTTTACAACATTGCTGAATCAAATCTGTATTACGGAGTGAATTTATCATTCTTGATCAGTAATTCATTTGGGTTCTCGTTTAAGTATTATAGTGGTGTTGTTATCGGCAGTGATCCAATGCCTACCTATCGTGATGAAGCCTATGTGGTTTTCTCTCCTATGATCAGGATAAACTATTAGTTCGATCAAGCTTTACACAAAAAAAGCCTCTCAATTTGGGAGGCTTTTTTGTTTTAAAATGTTTTATCTACAACTTAGAGATTAAATGTAAGCCCCTCTCGGGCGAGGTAAATCTCCATCTCAGAATTCGGGTAATTGTCTTGTTTATACATCTGCGATTTTTTGAATAGGTTTAGAATCTCAAAATCATCGTTATCGGGATCGTGATGGAAAAGCACAATTTTTTTGACATTTGCCTGAATTGCAAGATCAACCCCGACAAATGCAGAAGAGTGACCCCAGTCGACCCTTTGCATCTCTTGATCAAATGAATACTGTGCATCAAAAACTATGACATCAGCACCTTGAAAAAAGTCTATAAATCTCATAAACTTTGAGGTCGTAAAATTGTTGTATTCCGAATCGGTAGCAAAGACAAACACTTTTCCTTCATACTCAACTCGATAACCATAAGATTTCCCCGGGTGGTGTAACTCGATATTGGTAACTTTAATACCATTTATCACAACACTTGATTCGGGATCGAAGTCCATGTATTCTTTTCTTGAAGCCATAAAATTTAGAGATACAGGAAAAAATTTAAATTCCTGCTGCTCCGAAAGCCTCTGTTGAAAGTTACCATGAGGGCTATAAAAATTAAATTTATATTTGGGAATGTATGCGGGTTTAAAGAAGGGCCAACCCTGAATGTGGTCCCAATGAGTATGGCTGATAAAAACATGCATTTCAGTCAAGGGATCGGCAGAATGGAGCAAGTGATTTCCCAATTCGCGGAACCCGGAACCCATATCAAAAACAAGCCTGGTGTTGTTGGCAACAATCTCAACACAAGTAGTATTGCCTCCCAATAAATTTTTAAGGGAGTCGTCCAGACTTTCAATAAAACCATCAGCATCAGAGTCTGATTCGAAAGTCTTTCCGTTAGATAGTTTTAAGACATGTCTTAGCTTATTACGGTATTGCGCTGTGGTGGGTGGCGAGGGAATCGATCCCCGCACACCCCAAAACCTGATAAACATTCAAGCCTGATGAATTGTGATGCACAAAGTTAAATAAAAATTATTAAAGAAGGTTTGATTTAAAATACAAATCTTTTGTCAGACTTCAATGTCTAAATCTTTAATTTTTCGATAAAGTGTTGAAAGCCCCAGATCGAGCGTCTTGGCAACTTTCTCCTTGTCATAATCATGCTCTTCCAAAACCCTGACAAGGAAATCTCTTTCAACTTTTCTCATAAATTCATCAAGTGAACCATAAGTAGTTGATGAGGAGATATCGCGCTGAGCTTTTATTATTTCCGGAAGATCATTAACCGTAATATATTCAGATTCTGCGAATATTACTGCCCTTTCTATCACATTTTCGAGTTCTCTTACCTCACCGCGCCATTCATGATTTATTAAAGCCCTTACAGCTGAATAGTCAAATCCTTTAATACTTTTATTCATTTGATGGCGATAATAGTTGAGGAAATGATCGGCAAGAATCGGGATATCATCTTTTCTCTCGGTTAAAGAGGGGAGTCTCACTTCAACCACATTAAGTCGATAAAAAAGATCTTCTCTAAATCTTCCTTTTTCAATCTCTTCAGTCAAGTTTCTGTTTGTCGAAGCGACAAAACGCACATTAATTTTAGTGGGGGATGTATTTCCAACAGGTATAAATTCTCTCTCTTGCAAAACCCGTAACAATTTCACCTGTAGATTCAGCGGCATCTCACTTACTTCATCAAGAAAAAGTGTGCCCTCGTCGGCCGCTTTTATGAATCCCTCTTTGTCGTAAGTTGCTCCGGTGAACGATCCCTTTTTATGTCCAAATAACTCACTTTCAATCAGTGTCTCGGAGATAGCTCCACAGTTGACCGCAATGAAGGGTTTATTTCTTCTTTTACTGTTAAAATGAATTGCTTTTGCAACAAGTTCTTTTCCGGTTCCACTGTTACCTGTAATTAACACGGTAGAATCAGTTTCTGAAATGGCTCGAATCATCTTAAAGATGTTTTGCATTCTTTTGCTTTTTCCGATGATATTCGAAAAATCATACTGGCGGTGAAGTTCATGTTTTAGAACCTGGTTCTCTCGAATCAGGTCTTTTAACTGAAAAATTCGTGAAACTTTAACTGAAAGCTCATCAAAATCGAGTGGTTTGAGCAGATAATCGCCTGCACCTGCTCTAAGAGCTCTTATAGCAGTTTCGAGAGAACCGTAAGCTGTTATCATGATTACAGAGGTGTGAAGGTTAAGCCGGACTATTTTTTCCAAAAGATCAATGCCCTTCATCTCGGGCATTTCGATGTCAGAAATTACCAGATCGTAATGATCTTTTTGAACTTTTTCATAAGCGATGGCGCCATTCTCGGCGGTCTCTACCGCATAGCCTTCCTTGCCAAGAATATAAGAGATGGATTCTCTTATAATATCTTCATCGTCAACAACCAATATTTTTTTTGACATTAACTCTCCGTTTGTCTTAGTAAATCGGATTAAGCGGCAGTGAAATCTTAAATGAAGTGCCTCTTCCCGGTTTGCTTGTTACTTTTATATCTCCCTGAAAACTTTTTACAATACCATAGCTCACCCAAAGTCCCAATCCTGTTCCTTTACCCACTGCTTTAGTTGTGTAGAAAGGCTCAAATATTTTAGCATGTTTATCCTCGGGTATTCCAACTCCATTATCTGAGAGTTCAACAATTAGTGAACTTCCTTCAATGTAGGTTTCGGCAAGAATTTCACCGCGCATATCGGGAAAGTTTTCTCTCATTTCGAGCACTGCATCAACTGAATTTATCAGAATATTAACAAAAACCTGCTGTATCTGGTCCGAAACGAGAGGTACTATAAATCCTTCAGTATTACTAAATCTAAAGGAAATGTCCTTTGCTTTTTTCCCAACCTGAACTATCTCTATGGCTTCTCTCAGATTTTGGCCGATGTCGGTAGAACGCAGTTCATAGTTACTTGGTCTTGAAAAATCGACCAAATCTCTGATGATCTTTGAGATACGGGTTATTTGTTTTTTAATCAGTTCAAGTTTTTCTTTGATGAACTCATCTTCGGTGGTTCTCTGAATAATCTGAGCGAGTGCGGAGATTGATGCGAGTGGATTGCCCACTTCATGGGCAACACCTGCGGCGAGAGTACCGATACTTTCCATTTTCTGAGTGTGAATCAGTTGCTTTTCGAGATTTCTTTTGTCGGACAAATCTCGATGAATTCCAAAATAGCCGATAATCTTCCCGTCTTTCTCAGAAACGGGTGTTATCTGGAGTTGAGAATAAAATGTTTCACCATTTTTCCTTTTGTTCTCAACATCACCGATCCAGGTTTTTCCGGCAGAGATGGTTTTCCACATATTTTCCCAATGCATCTGGGAATGTTTACCACTTCCAAATATCTTGGGGTTAAAACCGATAAGTTCATTCTGGTCAAAACCACTTTCTGCGGAAAAAGCAGGGTTAACATAAATCATTTTTCCGGTAAGATCGGTAATTTGTAAGGGATTTATGGTATGATCGGCTATGTATTTAAATCGAGTAAGATTTGTTTTAATATGATTAAACTCAGTAACATCTCTGAGTTGGAGCAAAATTGTGTCTTCAGAAACAAAACTGAAAAGAGCGTGGCACTCGAGGATATTTTTTCCCGTCACATCTTTAATGCGGCATTCCATTGAAACATTCTCTTTGGTTGTTGTGCACTTTATTAATGAATGCTCAAATTGTAATATCGACTCAGGACTAAGCACCGAATCAATCTCGATGAGATTACTTCTGTCGTAACCCAATTTGTCGGAGACATACCTGTTGCACGCAATTATCTTGCCGTTTTGATCGAGGAGAAAATAGAACTCCTCAAGATAGTCAAATAATGAGATATCTATTGTGTTTATGCCGTTTTTTCGTAAAATGTGTGAAGGTGTATATGCAAAAATAGTAAAAAAACGGGGCACGACCGAATAATAAAAACGGGGTCAAAATGGACGATATGGTTATATTTAAAGATTGAAATTTTTAAAGTTATCATTGCGGAGAAATGCCTTAGATGAAGAATAAAAGTGATGTTTTAGAGAAAATAATCTCACTGGCAAAACGAAAAGGGTTTGTTTATCAATCGAGTGAGATTTATGGTGGATTAAACGGATGTTATGATTATGGTCCATTGGGAAGTGAAATGTTACGCAACCTAAAGGATGAGTGGTGGAAGTTCATGACTTATCGTGAAGATGTTGAGGGGCTTGATGCTTCAATCCTTATGTCACCCGAGGTTTGGGTTGCATCGGGACATGTTGAAAATTTTACCGACCCTATGATTGATTGTAAGGCTTGTAAGGCACGATTCAGAGTTGACTATTTGATAGATCAAATTGCTGCAAAGAAAAAGTCGAAAATGCTTGAGGCATTATCAACTGTTGCTTCCGGGGATTTGAAGACCAGGATCGATTCATTTTCGGGACAAGTTGAAACAAAAACCGAGGAAGTGAACGATTTTATTGTTGATCTTTTTGAGACAGAGCTGGCTGATAATCTGATTGCAGAGTTAAATTGTCCAACTTGTGGAAACAAAGGTTCATTTACCTCTGCTCGTAAGTTTAATTTAATGTTTAAGACATTTTTGGGACCAGTGGAAGAAACAGGGTCAACAATTTATCTTAGACCTGAAACGGCACAAGGGATTTTTGTAAATTTCCTGAATGTGCAAAATGCGTCCCGTCAAAAAGTGCCTTTTGGAATTGCTCAAATTGGGAAGGCATTCAGAAATGAAATAAATACCCGTTATTTCCTTTTCAGAACGCGTGAATTTGAACAGATGGAGATGCAGTATTTTGTTAAACCCTCCGAAGACAAACAATATTTTGATTATTGGAAATCGATGAGGATGGACTGGTTCAAGAATCTGGGGATGAACCCTGACAACTTGAGGTATCACGATCATCCTGCTAATAAACTTGCACACTATGCAAAAGAAGCAACCGATATCGAATATCTGTTCCCGTTTGGGTGGGGAGAGATAGAGGGAATTCATAACAGAACTGATTTTGATCTTGCACGACATGAACAGTTTTCGAAAAAGTCTCTAAGTAATTTTGATGATGACACGAAGGAGAAGTTCCTGCCCTACATTATCGAGACCTCTGCCGGGGCGAGCAGGTCATTTATGGCATTTCTGATCGATTCCTATGATGAAGAAGACCTGGGTGGTGAAGTGAGGACAGTTCTGCATCTAAATCCAAAACTGGCTCCTGTTAAGGCTGCAATTCTTCCTTTGGTGAATAAAGATGGTATGCCGGAATTTGCCAAAAAAATTGAAGCTGAGTTGAGAACAAAATATAAAGTGTTCTACGACGACAAAGCTGCAATTGGCAGACGCTACAGAAGGATGGACGAGATAGGCACTCCTTATGCGATCACCATTGATACCCAAACCCTCGAAGATAACAGTGTTACTGTCAGGGAGAGAGACAGCATGGAACAGATTAGAATTGATGCTTCAAAACTTCCCGGCTATCTCGCAGAAAAGCTTGTTTAAAACAAAGATGTTTTAGTTGTAAAACAGAGAGGCTGTCTCAAAAGGGGCAGCCTTTTTTATGAAAAGTAAGTTACCTCCGGCTTTTGCTTTTTAGAGATTGTTATTCACTCAGTAGAGTATATTTTGATTTCATTTCCTGAAGAATTTACAATAAATGACTTCCCATGAGGGAAATAAATTACATTGTAGATTGGATTTGTAAAATCAGAAAGTGTTAACAACTGAACTCCGGTTTCAATGTCCCAAAACTTGACAGTCAAATCAGAGGACCCTGTAATCATCCTTTTTTCATCAGGAGAGATATCAAGACCATATACTCTTTGAGAATGTCCGGCATATTCTTTTACCATTTCGAGCGTGTTAAAATCCCATTTTCTGACCACTCTGTCATCTCCGCCGGTAAAGAGATATTTGTTGTTTTTGTCCACTTTTATGGCATGTATTGATACAGATCCTGCTTTAAAACTGACTTTTTCAACCATTTTTCGGCATCGATTATGGTTACCGTCCCGTTGGCCTCACCGGATATCAGATATTTGCCATCGGGTGAGTAAGCAAGAGAAAACGGTCGGGATTCCAAAGGAAGATTACCTGTCATTTTACCTGATTCCACATCCCAGACACACACAGCTTTTTCAGTGGATACTGCAGCACATTGTTTGCCATCGGGACTGAATCTTATTTTTGGACTGCCTCCTCCCATCCCAACAAGCTCCTTTAACAGTAAACCGGATTTTGAATCAAATAACCTGATAATTTTACTCCAGTTACAAGCTGCGATTATTTTCCCGTCGGGTGAGAACACAGCATCATTCACAAGATTGTTTAAGGCATTAAATGTAATAAGTTGTTTACCCGTGATTGTTGACCAAACAGTCAGGGAAGAGTCGGGTCCATTGGTAACAAGTCGTTCACCTTTTTTATCCAATGAGAATGCATAAATGACCCTGTTCCTGAATTCTGTTTGGGTAAAATAATTGAGTGGCTGCGTATCCCACTTCCTGACAGTTCCATCCGCTGAGGATGAATAAAGAATTCCTGATTCAGGAGAAACAACAATTGAAGTAATCCTGTCATCATGCCCAAAAAGTTTACCGGTTGAAGCAGCAGTTTTAGAATTCCACGCAACAATTGTTCCATCGTCACCTGAAGTATAAACAATGGAGCCATCTCTCGACCATGCTACAGAGAGTACGGGTTTACGGTGCCCCTTAAGTTCCATTAACTCCGATTTGTTCTCAATATTCCAAATTCTAGGGACAGTATTTTTGGTTGCTGCAGCTATCAGTTTGCTGTCAGGACTAAAAGCCAAGTCATCAACTGCAGAATATGAGGGG
Organism: Ignavibacteriales bacterium; assembly: GCA_016707285.1. Classification (GTDB taxonomy): domain Bacteria; phylum Bacteroidota; class Ignavibacteria; order Ignavibacteriales; family Ignavibacteriaceae; genus UTCHB3. The sequence goes on along the minus strand of JADJIA010000001.1, from coordinate 590,803 downwards.
ACATCGTTAAAATCAAATATTTTTGGTGGACTTTGCAATTCTGAGATACGCCAGACTGCCACATTCCATTCCCAACTACCTATCGCAAAAAGTTTTCCATCGGGAGAAAATCTGGCAGCGACAAGGGGGTGAGTGTTATATTCAGTTTCCCAATTTTTTTCCCCGGTTACAAAATCGTAAAGCCTCACAAATCCTTTAACACCATCCTTTAAGTACCATGAACAATAGAGGATCGATTTTCCGTCGGGAGAAATGTCGATATCCGCAAGACCATATCCCCCGGCAAAGATACTACGGATTTCTGAGCCGGTTGAAATATCCCAAATTTTTATAGTCGAATCTCTGGAACATGAAATTAAACTCTGTTCATCAGGTGAAAATTTTACACTGTAAACTGCCGCCGAATGACCCCTGATTTCTGTCAACTCTCTCATCGAATCACTTTCCAAAAGATGGATTAAACCCTTTGAATCCCCAAATGCAATTATTTTCCCGGAGGGAGATACTGCGAGTTTGGCTGGTGTTCCCTCCTTTAATTCAAATTTGACCAGGCTTCTGTCTGAATTACGAGAAAGATATTCCCACTCCCAGCCCCGGTAGTTTTTTGGCGTATTGTCGATCCATCTTTTAGCATCGCTCTTTTCATCTAAACGGAGCGAAGAGTTTGCCGCAGCTATATGCGCGATGTAAGATTCATAATTTTGCGGGAGAACAATGAACTGAAACAGAATCAGGAAGGAAAGAAAAAATATATATTTCATATTAGATCCGATTGGTTAACCAAATTTAACAATATTGAATCAATTTAGCAAGAGGTTCATTTTATGTTGGCAGTTATTACGGGTTTAATCATTTTCTATTATAGTTCCTTTTGCGCTCTCCGGTTCTCCCTCTTTACGCGGATTATCAGATTTATGTCAATTGTTTCCTGCAACTTGGAGCAAAAATAATTATGAAACTTCTTTCGAGTACGGTTCGTATAATTCGAAGTGACTAATAAAAAAATATTGAAGAAAATGAAAAAAAATAAAATCCTCTACTTGTTCCTTATTGCACTATCATTCCAGTCGTATTCACAAACGGTGAATACAATTATTGATGAGGGTATCAAGGATGTGTATTCTTTAAATTTTACCGCTGCTGAAACCAAGTTCAGAACTCTTCTCCGTGATAATCCAAAATCGCCTGCCGGACTTTTTTATCTGTCGATGATTGATTGGTGGAAAATTTTGGTGGATCTCGATGATGAATCGAAAGATGACCTCTTTTATAAAAAGCTGGATGATGTAATTTATGTTTGTGATGAAATTCTCGACGATGATCCCAACAATATAGATGCACTCTTTTTTAAGGGAGGCGCCATCGGTTTCCGTGGCAGACTTCATGCCCTTCGTGAAAGCTGGCTAAAAGCTGCGGATGATGGCAGAGAAGCACTTCCTATAGTAAACAGAGTACTCAAGATTCAACCCGGTAATGCTGATATTCTTCTTGGTACGGGAATCTATTCCTATTATGTTTCGGTGATCCCGGATGAATATCCTGCAGTTAAACCTCTTCTGATATTTTTCCCTTCCGGCGATAAAGATCTGGGTATCAAGGACCTCAAAAGAGTTGCTGAAAAGGGAAGATACGCAAAATATGAAGCCCAATATTTCCTCATGACACTGTACCAGGAATTTGAAAAAGACCCAAATTCATCCGAAAAATATGCGAAGATGTTAACCGACCAGTTCCCCGACAACCCGGTTTTCCTGAAATGGAGAGGAAGAGCCGCAGTTATGAGAGGAGATTATCCGTTGATAAAGGAGATTTACACTCATTTGTATAAAGGAGCCAGTGAAGGAAAATTTGGATACAGTCAAAAGGTAAAAAGAGAAACAACCTATTATCTTGGATTTTATTACAAAGCGACTGCTCAATGGGATTCTTCATTGGTTTACTTCAAGGAAGCGGTTGATCTTTCAAAAAAGATTGAAAAAGGTGAAGCATCCGGCTATTATGTTAACTCACTTCTGTATCAAGGAATGATGCACGATAAATTGTTGCAGCGGGAAGAGGCTATTAAATGTTATTATGCAGTGCTTGAATTAAAAGACTATAGCTCATCACATAAATTGGCAAAATTGCATATCAATGAGCCATATAAATAAAAAAATAATTGTAATCGATAACTACGATTCTTTCACCTACAATCTGGTGGAGCTTTTAAAGCAGTCATCAGTAGTAGTGAGGGTGATTTATAATGACGATCCGGTGTGGGACACACTTTCTGAAGATGAAATCGATGGAATCGTGTTCTCGCCGGGACCCGGCAAACCCGCAAACGCAGGAAATTCATTCAAGATTCTTACCAAATTTGCAGGGAAAAAGCCTGTATTGGGTGTTTGTCTCGGTCATCAGTTGATAGGTGAATATTTTGGTCTGTTTATAATTCCTGCGAGAGAACTTTTCCACGGCAAGGTATCGGAGATTATTCACGATGGGAAAGGTGTTTATTCAGGCATTAAAGAAAAATTTACAGCAATGCGATATCATTCTCTTGCGGTTTCAGAACCTCCGGTTGAGTCCGGGCTTCTTGTTACCGCGAGGACTAAAGATGGTGAAATAATGGGATTACGGCACAAATCGTTACAGATAGAAGGAGTTCAATTTCATCCAGACTCAATCGAGACGGAGCGAGGGCAACAGATTATAAATAATTGGGTGTCAATTCTCTGATTCCGTTTCGGGAATTTCACTAACCGAATCGCTTCCCATTGAAGTTTCATTTAAAATCTGATACAAACATGTATCCCCAAGTCTTTTTATCGGTTCCATCTCCATATTTATTTTATCATCTTCGAGGGTTTGGATCGACCTTTCCAGCATAAATATACCTCCGGGTTTCAACAACTCCCTCTTTCTGATATTTTTTACCACTTCATAAATATCATATTCATAAAATGGCGGATCGGCAAAGATAAAATCGAATTGCAAATTTGTTGTTGCTGTAAATGTTACAGCTTTCATTTTGTGTAACTTCACTCTTTTTTCAACATCGAGACTTTGAATGTTTTCAGTAAGAATTTTTACAACAGGAAAGTTTTTTTCTACAAAATGGACTTTTTCAGCACCACGACTTAACATCTCAAAACCAAGTGAGCCCGAACCCGAGTAGATGTCGGCTGCAATGGCATCTTCAAAATCGAAAAAATTTGCGAGATAATTAAAAACCGACTGTTTTACTTTGTCAGTTGTTGGTCTGGTAAATTTGGAATCGGGTGTTTTAATAAATCTGCCGCCAAATTCTCCCGATATTATTCTAAGCCTCATTTCTGATCTCTGCCAGAAGGTCAGGGGGGATTTTGCAAACTTTCCCAAGCGGTAGTCCTGCAAAATTTTCGACCGTTTTAATATTCATCCATTTTTCCACCAGTGAAGCAAGCCCTACCTTGTATTCCTCCAAACTAAAATAGATGTTGCTCAAAGTATCTTTATCTATTCGTCCAGACGAGTTATTAAGGAGGAATGAATCGATTATGTCAGGAATCGAGGGGATATCGATAAAATTGGTTGAGTAAACCGAGGCGATTTCAGCACCTCTTAATGACGCGAGAATAATTGAATTTCCTGAGATATGGAGTAATACCGATTTTTGTTCGTCGGGGAAATTCTTTTTTATAAATTCCTTCAACGATAAAAAAGGGACAATGATCTTAACCCTTGGTGAATTTGTGTTTTTTTTGACAATCGAGGCAAAATTTAACAAATCATTGTTGATGACAGTTACTAATTCAGAATCAGGGTTGTTGAATCCGGAATGAGCAATAGTTTGTACATCGAGCGAAAATGCATCAGATTCCAAAAATGGGAAAATTATACTTATTTCAAATTTGTGTTCATTATACTGTTGAAGTTTTGAAAGCTCCGGTTTTGCCGGTAAAGTCAATGTGTGAAATAATGACTGGGGGAAAATCAAATAAACTGTAGAATCGATAAAACTGTCTCGTCCGGCTTTAACAAGGTCGGGGATAAACTGTTCACATTGGTTGAGGTCAAGCCTTGTAAAAGAGGGTCCTTGAAGAAGGGAATAATTTAAAACTGTTTTTTCAACAGTTTCTTCACCCGGGTTTACATTTTTTATAATAACACTGTCAAGTTTTACTTCTACCAAAATTCTGTTCATATCTACTCCCAGGAGGCTGAATATTTAAGGGCATCAAAAAAAAGATTACCAACACTGCCATACCCTGAAGGATCAGTTATTTTGAACCGGTTACCCATGGTAAAAGAAGTGTCAACCCGGATAAACTCACCATTTTCTGTAAAAACAGAATCTATAACCCGAGTCGAATCGAGTGCAAAAGAGTAGGGGAGATACACTTTTGGCGAAAATTTTAGACTGTCAATCACAAACTTCCCATTTGACAGGAGTCTGAAAGAAAACCCGGAATCCGACGAATCTTTCACCGGGGACAGAGTTGAATCGATGCCAAGTGATCTTATAAAATTGAGAAGTTCATCGATATTCCCACTAAATCTCTCATTTTTGTCAAAATAGGCTTTTTGTGCCGATCTGAGATTATACATTCGAAGCCGTGACTCGGTTTTAAAATTTTCTTCTTGTTCGCTTTGAGCTTTAGGGTCGAGATAAACAACTTTTAACAGAACCACAGCCAAAATTACAATAATTCCGATGTTAAAGTAGTGCCGGTTGCCGGCATAAATGGTTAAAAGTTTATTCATCGGTTAAAACCATAAAGTCTTTCAACTTAGCGAGTTTTTTTGCGCCGATTACTTTTATCCCGGTCAATTGGTTCAGATCAGTAAAGTTGCCGCCGAGTTTTATCCTCAGTGCAACAATATCAGTCGCAGTTTTTTCTCCAACACCGGGAATCCTCATTAATTCCAAAATACCGGCTTTATTGATGTTGATCTTTTCTCCCGGGTTCAGTTTTTTTGCCTTGGTGGTCGATTTTCCTGATGTTGAAGATTTCCCCAGTTTTTCTTCAACCTTTTTTTTCTCTTTTTGTAACAATTCGTATGATGATTTTTCCTTCGGAGAAGGAGTCAGCACTTCAGAATCTGAATTAAAAATTTGCACAACAGCTCCAACTGTAATTGACGAAATTACAAAAAGAAGAGCCATTACCTCCAACTTTGTAAGACCTGATTTTATTGAGAGTCTTTCAATCAGTGATTTCAATTCAACTGTTACAATCCAAATTTCTTAAAAAAACCACTGTTTCCTTCTTCACCCGAGACATTTGGCTGATTCATTAATTCCTTCAAAAGTTCCTTTTCACGGGCATTTACTTTTTTGGGAACGATGATGTTAACTTCAACAAGTTGGTCACCTCTTCTGTGACTTCTGTCGTTCACACTTGGTAAACCTTTTCCCGCCATCCTGAGAATCTTACCTGCGCGAGTTCCCGAATCTATCGAAAGTTTCGCTTTGCCTGTTAGTGTTGGAATTTCAACTTCATCTCCAAAGACGGCTTGCGGGAAACTGATAAAGAGCTGATAAATAATATTATCTCCGTCTCTTTTAAAATGTTCATGTTCAATTTCCTGAAAACCGACAAGGAGATCACCACTTGGTCCACCTCTTAGTCCTGCATTTCCTCTTCCTCTCAGGCTAAGTTGCATTTCAGCACTTACACCTGCCGGTACATCAATACTCTCTGTGACTTCTGATTTAACCCGACCATCACCGTGGCACTTTTTGCATGGTTTATCGATGACACTTCCTTCACCGTTACAATTTGCACAAGGCTGGATATTAACAAACTGCCCAAAAACTGATCTCGAAACATTTCTGATCTCGCCTGAACCGTTACATGCCGGGCATGTTTTTTTACTGGATCCGCTGTCTGATCCACTTCCGGTGCACGATTCACATTTAACAAATTTGTTAATTTTTATTGTTTTAGTCGTTCCTGTAGCTATCTCTTCCAGTTTTAATTTAAGATTTACCCTTAAATCACTGCCCGGTGTTCCCGAACTTCTTTTTCTGCCACCGCGTCTTCCGCCTCCACCGCCGAAAATATCGTCGAATATGGAACCACCACCCCCGCCAAAAACATCGGAAAAATGGGAGAAAATATCATTAATGTCGGTGAAACCCTGCTGCCCGCCCCCTGCACCAAACGCCTGGTGGCCAAAACGATCATATTTCGAGCGTTTTTCATCATCGCTTAAAACCTCATAAGCCTCGGCGGCTTCTTTAAATTTATCTTCGGCTTCCTTGTTATCGGGATTTCTGTCGGGGTGATACTGCATCGCAATTTTGCGATATGATTGTTTTATTTCATCTTTGGAAGCGTTTTTTGTTACGCCAAGTATCTCATAATAATCTCTTTTGCTCATAGCTTAATTTTCTGTCTCCTCTTCAGAATTATTCCCGGAATCGTTATCGGGTTTTTCACTTATAATTACATTTGTATGTCTAAGAATCTGATCCTTATAGATATATCCCGTTTGCACTTCTTCAAGAACAGTATCGGGTTCAACTTCAGCATTTGGTTGGCGCATAATGGCGTTGTGGAGGTTGTAGTCAAATTGTTTCCCTTTTGCCTCAATTTTTTGCAACCCTTTTTGTTCAAGCAGTTTCGCGAGTGAATCATGAATCAGGATAAAGCCATCAACCACTTTTTGTTTATCCTCTGTTTTTGGAGCAATTTCAGCTGCACGATCAAAATTATCAATAATCGGCAGAAGGGAGGTTATAAATCTACCCTCGGCATCCGACCATGTTTTTAATGATTCTTCACGGTGCCTTCTTTTAATATTGTCGATTTCAGCAATTCTACGGGCAAGCAAATCACGCAATTCATCAACCTGAGTTGTCAGTTTTGCAACTTCGGTTTTTAGTTCATCAACTTCTGTAGTTTTTGTGTTTTTATCCTGATTAACCGGTACATCTTCAGCCGGATTTTCAACTGCTACCTCTTCGTTAAGAGGAGTTGGTTCGGTTTCAGGATTCAAATTTTCGTCCTTCAAGTCACTACTTTCTTTTTTTCTAAATTTCATATTTTCTCCATTTTAACTAATAATTGATGAAAAAAATTCAACAAGCATATAATATTTTAAACATTGTTTTGGTTTCTGGTCAACAATTCAGTTAACAAACCAGCGGTAAAATCCACTATCGCAATAATCTTTGCATAATCCATCCGTTTTGGACCAATAATACCCATAGCACCTGTATTTTCGCCAACCTGATATTCTTTAACAACAAAACTGTAATCATCAGTTTGCCCGTAGGGGAGTTCTTTGCCGATAACAATATTTACTCCCTGGATAGATGATGACTTTTCGAGGAAAATACCCGAACTGTTTTCGAAGATGTGGATAATTATATCCTTTTCCTCGATCAATTCAACAATATTCTCAAACTTTACAGGGTCTTCAAACTCCGGATGTCTTAAAAGGTTTCGTGCACCTGAAAGCATAACTTTGTTGTCAGTATTAAAATCTTTAAACAATCTATCGGCAGAGTCATATAAAATTGAAATAATCGGGTTGCTCTCAAGTCCGGTATCTTTAAGTCTTTCAGACATCGAGTTTTTAATCTCTTTAAGTCGAAGTCCGGCAAGTCTCTCGTTAAGAATCCTCTCAACAGCATCAATCTGTTTTTCTTCGATATTGCTCGAAAGTTCAAGGGTTATCGTTTTAACCAGTCCCGATGCAATACTGATCACCACCAGAATTTTATTGGAAGCAAGATAAACCAATTGGATTCTGCTTAGCACTCCTGTTTCAATTTTGGGATAAATAACACACGCAAGCTGGTCAGTGATTCTGCTTAGGATTTTTGAAGCTATACCAAATATTTCTTCGGGAGTTGTAAGTCCGGTTTTGATTTCAGAACTTATGAATTCTTTAGTACCTTCACTAATCTGGGGAGTATCCATCAGGGAATCAACATACAGTCTGTAACCTTTATCAGTTGGAACTCTTCCCGCAGAAGTATGTGGATGTCCTATATAGCCCGAATCTTCAAGATCAGCCATAATATTACGAACCGTGGCGGGTGAAAGTCCAATATCAAATTTCTTGGATATGTTCCGGCTTCCAACAGGGGATGCAGTCACTATAAATTGATTGACTATATGCCGGAGGATACTTTTTTCCCGTGCAGAAAGCTCTGCTCCATGAATGCTCAGAATAACTCCGTTTTAAAGAAATAAAAAGTTCTTAACCTGCAAATATAATGAAAATCATCGGGGTGGGAAATGCTGAAAGGAGTACAGATTGAGGGAAGGGTTGGTTACGCGGATATGACGGATTTTCACAGATTCCATGGAAGTTTTTTGGTAGAACGCGGATGAAACGGATTTTCGCGGATGGGGATTTTGAGCGTGTGAGAGGAGTGGTAACGTCCTGATTTTCGCAATAGATTAACCGGAAGAATGTGGTTTTTATTTTCCTGAATGGGAATAAATCTTCGTAGCGTCCCGATTGCCGTCTGCAAAACGAAAATAGCAAAAGAGAGATAGAACTTTCACCGATCGCCGGGAGTTTTTGACATGAGAAACGAATTTTTGATTAAATAGTATTAAAAAGTTATATTTGATTTTTGATTAATTTTGAGTTTTAAATATCAAATCAGGAATTTTTCGATGACATTGGAACAGGGATTATTTGGATTTTTCGCTCTAATAGCGGTGGCATCATCGATTTTGATGGTAACGCGGAAAAATCCGGTTATATCCGCACTATTTTTAGTGTTGAATTTTGGCGCACTTTCGGGGATTTACCTGCTTTTAAGAGCTCAGTTTATTGCAGTGGTTCAAGTGATAGTTTATGCCGGTGCAATTATGGTGCTTTTTTTGTTTGTCTTGATGTTATTGAGACCTGCCCAGGAAAAATCATACTTTAAAGATCGTCCACAACAGAAATTTATGGCGATTGTGGTTGGCGTTCTCATGTTCCTGCAGATTATCTACTCGATATTTTTTGCAATGCCGGGAAAAATGGCTGATGAAGCCCGCAGAGTTGAGATCGGAACCATCGAATTTATTGGTCGTGAACTCTATACAACCTACCTTCTACCTTTTGAGGCGATAGCATTTGTTTTGCTCACTGCCACAATTGGTGCATTAGTACTTTCTAAAAAGAAAATGGATTAGCAATAAGTATGATTCCATTAGAATATTACCTTATTTTAAGTGCCTTCATGTTTGTAACCGGTGTTACCGGAGTTCTTACCAGAAGGAATGCGATTGTGGTTTTTATGTCGATTGAGTTGATGCTGAATTCGGCAAACCTTACTTTCGTTGCCTATTCTTCATTTTTTGGAGATGTTATTGGGCAATTGTTCGTATTTTTTGTAATGGCGGTGGCAGCCGCTGAAGTGGCAATTGGTCTTGCGATCATTATTGCCATCTTCAGAAACAAATTAACAATCAACATCGATGAAATTAACATTTTAAAGTGGTAGCTTACTAAAATATCACACACGCTATGACAGAATACATTTACTTAGCCGTTTTATTCCCGTTGATCGGTTTTTTGATCAATGGATTATTTGGAAGACTCATTAAAAACGAGAAAATCATCGGTTCCATCGGAGCCGGAATGGTTGGACTTGCTTTTATTGTGATCGCTTTTTCATTTTTTGAAACACTTGGACTCCCTGCAGAGAAGCGGAGTCGCATTGTTGAGTGGTTTACCTGGATACAGGCCGGCGGAATTAACGCTGCCTTTAGCTATCAAGTGGATCAACTCTCTCTGACAATGTCTCTCATCGTTACAGGTGTTGGCTTTATCATCCATGTTTATTCGATTGGGTATATGCACGGTGATAAAGGATTTTGGCGATTTTTCGCTTATTTGAACCTTTTTATCGTTGCAATGATGAACCTCGTTCTTGCAGATAATTTTGTTTTGATGTTCCTCGGATGGGAGGGAGTGGGTCTTTGTTCGTATCTTCTGATCGGATTTTACTACGATCGCAAGTTTGAAAAGGGCACTGTAGCCGATGCTTCCAAAAAAGCGTTTGTCGTCAACAGAATAGGTGATTTTGGATTTTTGGTTGGGATGTTTTTTATCTTCTACTATTTTGGGAGTTTGAATTTTAGTGAAGTTCTGCCTTTTGTTGCCAACTCCGGAATCCCCTCGTGGGCTTTTGAAGCGATAGCCATCTTCCTTTTTATTGGAGCAACCGGCAAGTCGGCACAAATACCCCTTTATGTCTGGTTACCCGATGCGATGGCAGGTCCTACCCCTGTATCAGCTCTTATCCATGCCGCAACAATGGTTACAGCTGGTATCTATCTTGTAGCGAGAACATCAGTTATTTTTGCGATGGCACCCACCGCCATGATGATAGTTGCTGTTGTTGGTTTACTTACAGCATTTTTTGCAGCAACAATTGGAATGGTACAAAACGATATTAAAAAAGTGTTGGCATACTCAACCGTTAGTCAACTTGGCTATATGTTTCTTGCTCTCGGGGTAGGTGCATTTTCTGCCGGTATCTTTCATGTAATGACGCATGCTTTCTTCAAGGCACTTTTATTCCTTGGAGCAGGTTCTGTAATTCACGGAATGCATGAAGAACAGGATATCCGGAATTATGGTGGACTTAAAAAATATATGCCGAAGACATTTTTAACTTTTGCAATTGGAGCCGTTGCCATTTCGGGAATTCCACCGCTTTCAGGATTCTTTTCAAAAGATGAGATACTTTGGATGGCTTATGCCAATGGGGGAGTGTTTTTCTGGATAATAGGTGCATTAACTGCCCTTATGACCGCATTTTACATGTTCAGATTACTCTCTCTTACTTTTGAAGGGAAGGAAAGATTTGATCATCATCATGTTCATCCGCACGAATCTCCCTCAATAATGACTATCCCATTGATGGTTCTTGCAGTCCTGTCAATTATTGGTGGATTTATCGGTTTGCCAAAAGTTTTTGTAGGAGAACACGGAAATTTGTTTGAGAACTGGCTTGCTCCGGTGTTTAAGGATGCCACAAGGAAACTGGCAGGTGGTGCAATGCATTCGCATTTAGAGGAATATCTCCTTATGGGTGCATCAGTGATTGGTGCCGTAGCAGCTATCATGCTTGCCCGCCACATTTATTTGAACAAACCTGATATTGCAACCACAATTTCAAACTCATTTAAAGGTTTTTATAATACTTTATACAACAAATATTATGTTGACGAGTTTTATGAAAAAGTTGTGTTGAAGCCAATTTTGGCTGTTTCCGATACATTTTTATATCGATTTACCGATGCAAAAGTGATTGATGGTGCTGTTAACGGAACTGCAAAGATTATCAGTTTTGCATCAAAATATGCAAGACAATTTCAAACCGGCATAACTCAATTTTACGCCGTTGTAATGATGATTGCAATTGTTGGAACATTATTCTGGATTATTTTGAGTTTCTAAATGGAAAATAGCTTTATCTTAACACTACTCTTACTTTTACCAATTGTTGGATCCCTGCTGGTATTGATGTTACCCAAAGAGAATCATCAATTAACCAGAATAACAGGTTTGGCGATTTCGGTCGTTGTTTTTATTGTATCAATGTTCCTTTATTTTTCATTCGATCCTGCAAATGCAAATTTTCAGTTTTCACAAAAAATCGAATGGGTTAAAGGGCTCGGGATTTTCTATCATGTTGGTGTTGATGGGATGTCAATTTTATTGGTTCTTTTGACAACATTCATGACCCCGTTAGCGCTGCTTTCCACCTGGTCGAGTATCGATGTTAAAGTGAAAGAATTTACATTCTTCATGTTGATGCTTGAAGCAGGGATGCTTGGAGTTTTTCTTTCACTCGATCTTTTCCTTTTTTACATCTTCTGGGAAGCGATGCTTATCCCGATGTATTTTATAATTGGAATTTGGGGCGGGAAAAACAGAATCTATGCATCTGTAAAGTTTTTTATATACACGATGGCAGGTTCACTGCTGATGCTTGTTGCCATTATTTGGCTCGCAAATTCGGGCACTGCTTTCACAACCGATCTTTTGGAGCTTTATAAACAAGGTCCAATGCTTGAACCATCAAAACAGAATTGGCTGTTTTTAGCATTTGCCATTAGTTTTGCTATAAAAGTGCCACTGTTTCCACTTCATACATGGTTACCCGACGCACACGTTGAAGCACCCACGGCGGGTTCTGTTATACTTGCCGGTGTACTCCTGAAGATGGGAACATATGGTCTGATTCGTTTTAATCTTCCACTCTTTCCCGAGGGTGTAAGGGAATATGCTTCGATCATCTCAATACTTGCGGTCATAGGAATCATTTATGGTGCCCTTGTTGCCATGGTTCAAAAAGATATGAAGAAACTTGTGGCTTATTCTTCGGTTTCTCACCTTGGATTTGTAGTGTTGGGAATATTTGGATTAACTGTTGAGTCGATGCAGGGAGCCATTATTCAGATGGTTAACCATGGTTTATCAACTGGAGCTTTGTTCCTTTTGGTGGGATATATTTATGAAAGAACCCACACCCGTGAGATAGCCGACTATGGTGGAATAGCTAAAATTGTTCCACTTTATGCAACAATTTTGTTGATCGTTTCACTATCATCGATTGGTGTACCGGGATTAAACGGATTTGTTGGCGAGTTTTTAATTTTGGTGGGTTCATTTAAGTCCCCGCTTCTTGGAAGCCCTTATTATACGATAATCGCAGCAACAGGAGTAATCTTCGCTGCAGTTTATCTCCTTTGGATGTACCAAAGAGTTTGTTTGGAAACGGTTAAAAATGAAAAAATGAATTTATTGACCGATCTGAACACACGAGAGATGATAACTCTCGTTCCATTTCTGCTATTCATCGTTTGGATAGGTATTTATCCTTCAACTTTCTTAAGGTTAAGTGAAGCTTTCTCATCAAATATAGTTACAACCGTGATGGGGGCACTCGCAAAATAAATTCATGAGGCGTTCAACTCTATTTCTCGTAGCCTTTTTTAGCCTGTTTATTTTATTAAACAGTGATACAAGACCGGATTCAACTGACACTTCAAAGAGTGTAACACAAGAAAAAGTTCTTTCACATAGTGACAAAACAACAACTGAGACCGAGCACCACGGGGCTGCACCATCTCCCTACATGGTAATTCCGTTTCTACTGCTACTATTACTTATTGCGATAGCGCCATTGTTTTTCCAACATTTTTGGGAGCACAATTATCACAGGATTGCAATATTTCTGGGGCTGATAGTTACAACTTATTACGCCACGGTTCTAAATGATTTTGTGAGTCTTAAACATACTTTGGTTGAGTATCTCTCATTCATAGCACTGTTGAGTTCATTATTTGTGGCGAGTGGCGGGATTTTGATAAAGGTTGACAAAAAAGCAACACCAATAGTGAATACATTGTTTTTGCTTTTTGGGGCAGTAATCTCGAATGTTATCGGGACAACAGGTGCTTCGATGCTTCTCATCAGACCATTCATGAGGATGAACAAGGACAGAATTAAATCGTACCACATTATATTTTTTATTTTTGTGGTAAGTAATGCGGGTGGAGCTTTAACACCGATAGGCGATCCACCACTTTTCCTGGGTTTTTTAAAGGGTGTTCCTTTTTTCTGGGTTGTTGAGCAGGTTTGGTTAATCTGGATTATAGCTATTGCTCTCATCCTTGCAATATTTTTTATGCTGGATATGAATAATAAAGCCGGAGCTAAAGAAGATCAGCAATATTCAGGAAAGATAGAGTTCAAGGGATTAAAAAATCTTGGGTACCTCGCTATTATCATTGTCTCTGTATTTCTTGATCCCGCGGTGATGTCGTGGGTACCAAGTCTTGATCCACTTCCTGTGGGTATCAGGGAAATTATTATGTTTGGTGTAGTGTTTGCGGCGTATAAAACCGCGGATAAAAATGTTCTTAAGGCAAACGAGTTTGACTTTGGACCAATTAAGGAGGTGGCATATCTGTTTGTGGGGATATTCTTCACAATGATCCCTGCTTTGAGGGTGATTGCTGATCTTGCAAAAGAGAACAGTGATGTCTTTACAAGTTCATTGTTTTATTGGGCTACAGGAGCGCTTTCTTCATTCCTCGACAATGCACCCACTTACTTGAATTTTATGAGTGCAGCGATGGGGAAATTTGGTTTTGACCTTAACGGCGGAGCTGCTCAAACACAACTGTTTTTGCAGAATCCTGATGCGATACAATATCTTACTGCTATCTCAGTGGGTGCTGTATTTTTTGGTGCGATGACATATATTGGGAACGGTCCCAATTTTATGGTTAAATCTATCGCCGAAAGTGCCGGTGTTAGAGTGCCGACATTTATTGAATACATAATAAAATATTCACTCCCCATTTTATTGCCGGTATATGCAGTAATCTGGTTCTTCTTTTTTAGAGGTTAAAGATGACCATTCAACAATGTATTGATGAGAAGAAAAGCGGATTCCTTTACGGGAACAGACTAATACTCCCGTTTAAGGGAAGATTCCTTAAAGTGATTGTCGAGAAAGATATTATCACTGATTTTTCTCCGAGCTCAAAAGGGATAAATATTGTGGAGGAGGATTATTACACAAGTCTCTATTTTCTTGAGTATAACACACTGCGCGAGACATTGTCGGAATATGAAAATATCAAAATAATTGTAGTTGAAAAAGACGACAATATTTTTGATGTTACAAAACATAAAAAATTGGCTGTGTATAAAACCGATACACACGAAGCAACAATAGAAGAAACTGAACACGACATTTTATTTATAGAGTAGGTATGGATTTTAACATTTCGGACATTTCAAACTATCTGCCGTTAGTTATTTTAGCTGCGGTCATTCTGGTTTCTCTTGTGATAGAGATGTATGTAAAGAATGCCGGTAAGATACTTCCCTGGTTAACGATTATTAGTTTTCTGGTTATTGCATACCAGTCACTTCTATCCGTTGGAGATCAGGGTGTATTTTTTAACGGAATGCTGGCTACCGGAGGTCAGGTAAATATTTTTTACTTTATCTTCAATTTTGGTGCTGCGATAGTTGGGCTTCTCACTGTCGATTATCTGAAAAAAACAGGCATTTACCATGGCGAATTTTACATACTTGTTCAATCTGCCGTTCTTGGTATGATGATGATCGCAAGTGCCCGTGACCTCGTGATGGTATTCATAGGGTTGGAGCAAATGTCGTTATGTTTTTATATTCTTGCCGGTTTTGCACGAAAAAGACCGTTTTCCACCGAAGCCGCTCTAAAATATTTCCTTTTAGGCTCATTTGCCACCGGATTTATTGTTTATGGGCTTGGTTTGCTTTATGGTGCCACACATACACTTAACATTACAAAATTGTATGAAGCATTTGCCTTTGAACAGACGAACATCCTGGGATAATAGGTTTAACCCTTTTCTTCATTGGATTCGCATTTAAGATAGCTGCCGTACCATTCCACATGTGGGTGCCTGATGTTTATCAGGGTGCACCTACAACCACAACCGCGTTGATGTCAACAGGTGGTAAAACTGCCGCATTTGCAGCTTTGATTCTTGTAATTTCTCCTGCATTCTCAAAAGAAAGAGCAGTAGATATACTTACACCGCTGATTGCGTTGTTTGCGACACTATCGATGTTATATGGAAGTATTACAGCGATTCTCCAGACTGATATTAAACGCATGCTTGCATATTCTTCTATTGCACATGCCGGCTACATTCTCATTGGGCTGGCAGCAGGCAACAAGGAAGGTATCGATGGTATGATCTTTTATCTCGCTGCCTACACATTCATGAATCTTGGCGCATTTGGAATAATTGCCCTGATCGAGGATAAAGAAGAAAAAAACCTCACAATAAAAGATTATTCCGGGCTGGGAACCAAATATCCATTGTTGGCGGGATTACTCGCGGTTTTTATGTTTGCACTTTCGGGTATTCCACCTTTTGCAGGATTCTTCGGTAAATATTATGTGTTTATCGCAGCAATCAAGGCTGACCTGGTTTGGCTTGCCCTTGTGGGAATTTTATCATCAGTAATCAGTGTTTATTTCTATATAAGATTGATTGTTGTGATGTATTTCAGCAAAGATGAATCGAAACTTGAAATTGTTAATTCAAATTCAGCGATGATAGGAATAATTGTATCAGCCATACTAATTGTAGTTATGGGAATTCTTCCGGGTTCAGTAATAAACCTTATCTCCAAATTTTAGTAATACAGAGTTTTTACAAGCTGTACCGGGAGTCAGGAATTCGGTTCTCCGATTGACTCACTGTACAGCTTTTTTGCTTTAAATAGTTTCCCAAGGAGTGAAAATGAAGGCAGTTTTAACAGCAGCTCAAGCTTCAGAACTCGATAGAATGTATATCGAGGATATTGGATTCGATAGCATGTTGCTGATGGAGAATGCTGGTAGAAGCGTTGCTCAATTCATCAACACTCTTGATGAAGTCGGGAGTAATGTTGCAATAGTATGTGGTAAAGGAAATAACGGGGGGGACGGATTTGTTACCGCCCGGCATTTACGGGATATGGCTTATAATGTAACAGTTGTATTTATTGGTGATATCGAAGAGTTTACAGAAGATTCGCAATATTTTTTTGAAATCATAAGTGAAGTACAAGAGGGGATATTAATATTTCAATATCTGAATACAGATCAACTGAGCGAAATCATCAGTACACAAGATATTATTATTGATGCAATTCTGGGCACCGGAACCAAAGGCGAACTGCGTCAACCTTATGATGAGATAGTGATGGCAATGAATGATGCTCCGGGAATAAAAATAGCAATTGATATACCCACCGGAATGAATCCTGATACAGGTGGTGGTGGAATTATATTTAAAGCACTTTATACTGTTGCCCTCGGTTCTTATAAGAGAGGTTATTTCTACGGCAGAGGGCTCGATAATCGCGGGTTGCTTCATTATGGATATCTCGGCATGCAAAAGGTACCCGATACTATCGAAAATCCCTGGGTACTTTATGAACTGGATGAGATGATGAGCATCCGGCCAAGCAAAAAACGGAGTGTAAATAAATATTCTGCAGGTGGTCCGGTAATAGTTGCCGGTTCAGACCGTTACCCCGGTTCCGCATCCCTTGTATATCAGGCTGCATTCACTTCCGGTTCAGGATCGCCGATACTGTTTACATCGGAAAAAGGCGCTTCAGTCACCTTAATCAGGACTCCGGAAGCCGTTGTCCGCGAGTTTTCTGTGAATTTTAATTCTGAAACTCTTAAGTCGGTGATGGATGAATTAGAAAAAAAAGATGTTTTGTTAATCGGTCCCGGGCTGGGCAGATCACCCGAAACCACTATAGCCCTGGACAAAATTCTCGAGATTGAAAACAAATTAGTTGTTCTTGACGCAGATGCGCTAACCCCTCTTCATAATGGGAATTACAAGAAGTATGACCTGCAAGGGAAAATCCTTCTACCACATACCGGTGAGTTTGCTCAAATATTGGGTAAACCCCTTGAGATTATTGAGGAGGATATTTTTAAGGCTGCGCAGGATTTTGCACAGGAAACAGGTTGTATCCTGATACTTAAACATGCATGTATTTTTATTTGTCACAGGTCGGGAGTAAACTATATTTTGGATTCAGGTCACGATTCGATGGCAAAATTTGGGACGGGAGACGGACTTGCCGGAATGATCGCCTCCATATTATCTCAGATAATGGTAATACCACAACTTGATGTGGAATCGATCATCGATTTGATCAGAGAAGGGCACAGAGGTACTGTAGAAGTATTTATTCAGAGAATATCAGACGCAATTCATACCTATAATGTCTCAGCTTTAATGCTGGTGAATGAGCAATCAAGTTTTGCTGTCTCAGCTTCTGCAATTATAGAAAATTTGCCTGCAGCTCAAAAAAAAATTGACGGAGCCTGATGCAGAAGATAAATAAGCAGAAAATTGCTTTATGGGTTTTGGTTGGCTATTGGATTATCCTTTTTCTTGGGACAACTCTGCCATCCAGCAATTTACCCGATGTACCTTCGGGAGATAAACTAAATCATTTTGCAGGTTATGCCGTATTAAGTTTTCTCCTGTTTACTTATTTGAAGCTCAAATCTGCTGACACAGTGGATGAAATCAGGATATTTCAGAAATCATTTATTATCGCATCAGTTTATGGAATACTTGATGAACTGCACCAGATTCCCATTCCCGGCAGATTTTTCGAATGGTATGATATTTTAGCTGATATAAATGGCGCTGCACTTGGTCTTGCTCTTGCATTTATTCTGAACCGGGCTTATCCAAAATTGTTTAAATAATTTTTATCATTAATTTGAGTTCCCCTGATTTAATATGCAGACGACAAGTTTGACCACTCACCTGAAAAAGGATTACAGGTTTACGCTCGAGGTCAGTTCGATTCTGGTTCTGTTGTTATTGATAGTGGTTGTCAGGTTCTATCCCTTCAGTAAGTCAGTTTCCCAAATAATCACTAATGAGAATGAATATCTTGATGCAGAAGATGTTGTTGAACTTCAGGATAAGAGGGAAGAGGAAACTTTACCACAAAAACAGGAAGCGAAGACACTTCCAAAATATAAAAGAGATACCCCTGTAAACGAACCGGTATTAAACAAAGAGATTGAAGTTACTCTTACTCCGCCGAAAGAAAAAGTTAAATTGGAAAGTCAGGATATCGACAAAGGTGACCTCTTAACACTTGACAAACAGGGGAAATTTAAGGATAAAGAAACTTACAAAAAAACCACCGAAAAAGACGGGAAAGGAAAGGGGCCAAAGGACAATACTTATTATACGGCTGTTCCATATATGCCCGTACCCATCGGTGGCTTTGAAGCGATACAAAGCAAAGCAATATTCCCACAAGCAGCGAAGGATGCCGGTATTTCCGGAACGGTTTATATAACGGCATTCATCGATGAGTTGGGGAATGTGAACTCTGTAGTACTTACAAAGGGGATTCATCCCGCTTGCGATAACTCAGCGTTATCGGCTGTAAGAAGAACAAAATTTAATCCCGGGAAAAAAGACGGCAAACCTGTTAAAGTTCAGATGCTGATCCCTGTTACATTTAAATAATCGGAGAATTAATGAGATTACTTTCCGGCTTGATCATATTTATTATCACTGCCTCGCAGCTTGCTGCACAACCCTCAGAAAAAGTTATTGTTGATCTCAACAAAGCTATTTCAATAGCAATTGAGAACAACTACGACCTTAAAACCGGCAGACTAAACAAAGATATTGCGTACGAAAAAGTTGAAGAAACCTGGGGAACTGCGGTTTATCCTGAATTAAAAGGCTCGGTAAATTATCGCAGAGCGTTAAAAAAAGGAGTTTTTACAATTGATGCTCCCGGTTTTAGTGGCACTTTCCCAATCGGAACCGACAATACCTTGACGGCAACACTCAGTTTATCACAAAATATTTTTGCGGGTGGTATATTTATCGGGGCGCA
Organism: Ignavibacteriales bacterium; assembly: GCA_016707285.1. GTDB lineage: Bacteria > Bacteroidota > Ignavibacteria > Ignavibacteriales > Ignavibacteriaceae > UTCHB3. The sequence continues at coordinate 571,408 of JADJIA010000001.1, read as the reverse complement.
GGCAGCTGAGATTTATGCAAAAATAGCTGATCACATTGTTGATGCCACCGAACTTGAACTTAAATATCAGGTTAAAGCTGCCTACTTCGGTGTTATGGTTACGAAAGAGGTTTTGGAAGTTGCAAGCGCAAATTTATCGCAGGCGGAAGACAATCTGAAAAACACACAGATTAAATATGATGCCGGACTTGTACCTGAATATGATCTCGTGAGGGCAAAAGTTGCAGTGCAGACTGCCAAACCGGAACTTGAACAGGCAAAAAATTCCAATCAAATTACCAGGGATGTTTTGCGGAATATCATGGGATTAAGTTATAATGTTGAAGTTGAAGTTTCAGATTCTTTAAACTACAAAGACCTTACTATAGATGAGTTTGAGCTGGTTGTGGAGAAGATGTTTAGATTCAACCCTGTGGTTAAGCAACTTGAACAAACGATCAACTTGAGAGAAAAAGCTGTTGGGGTTTATCAGTCAGAATTTCTACCGTCGCTTCGCGCTTACGGTGCCTGGAATGTTGAATCTCAGGAAAATGATGAAAGAAGCATCGGCAGTTGGAGATTTAATAACTCCATCAATTTGGGACTTGAACTTTCAGTACCAATTTTTAATGGCTGGAGTTCTAAATCGAGAGTTACCCAGGCCGAACTGGAAGTAAAAATTGCAAGAGAAAATCTTAAAAAGACAAAAGAGGGTCTCGCAACTCAACTTAGAGAAACTACTCTGAAAATTGCAAATCAAAAAGAAAAATTAAAAGCCTACACTGAAGCAGTCAGTCAAGCTGAACTTGCTCATTCACTCGCCAACATCAGATACACTGCAGGTGTTGGAACCCAACTTGAGGTAATTGATGCTCAAGTAGGAGTTACAAGAGCAAAATATAATTATTTAAACGGTGTTTACGAATACTACCTGTTAATCGCGAACCTTGAAAAGTTATCCGGAAAGGAAAGTGGAGAGTAATCAATATGTCTAATAGATTAAGATTTGGTAATAAAATATATTTATATAGTCTTTTATCCATTGTAACACTTTTTTTTGCAGGTTGTGGCGATGATGAAGCAGCTGCAAAAAAGAATGAAAAAAAGACTACAAAAGCAGCCATCGTGAAAGTTGAAACAATAAAACTGGAAGATTTTACCGGTTATATCGATGTTATCGGGCAGGTAAAAGCTGACAAGGTATCAAAAGTTGCTTCAGCTACCGGCGGGAAAATAATGAAATTTAATGTTGACAAGGGTACAAGAGTTTCTACAGGGACTGTGATTTGTATTCTCGACAACGAAGTGATAAAAGCTAACCTCGAAGCTTCAAAAGCTGACCTTGATCTGGCGGAGATTAACCTCCAGAAACAGGAACAGGTTTACAAGCAGAATGCCGGAACCGAATTCCAGTTTCTTCAGGCAAAATATACCCGTGATGCAAAAAAAGCATTATATGATGCAATCAAAGAGCAATTTGAGAATACATTTATCAAGGCTCCGTTTGCGGGTGTGATTGACACAAAACATTATGAAATTGGAGAGGTTGCAGCACCCGGGGCACCGATTGTTACATTAATTTCTGATAATTTAAAAGTTGAAGCCGGAGTCCCCGAGCGATATGTTAATTCCATCAAACAGGGGAAAAAGTGTTTACTTATTTTCCAGGAACTCGACAGTTTAACAGTAAACTCTTCAGTGAGTTATGTGGCTAAATCAGTGAATGCAACCGCCAGAACAATCAGTGTGGAAATAAGGCTCCCAAATATGGGAGGTAAATTTAAGCCCGAAATGAATTCAGAAGTGAAAATTGAAGACCGGATTTATCAATCCACTCCGGTAGTCCCGGAAGAGGTTGTTGTCAAAACTGATAAAGGGTTTGTTGTGTTTGTCGCTGTTAAAAAAGGTGATGGTTACATCGCAGAGATGAGGCAGGTTGATGTTCTAACTCGATCAAATAATCGGGTTGCTGTTTCGGGCAACTTAAATGAAGGAGAGAGTCTGATTGTTGTGGGCTACCAAAATCTCGTCAACGGCGAAAAAATTGATATACGGTAACAGGGGTCATTAATTTATGAAAATAACAGATATATCAATCGACAATAAAACCAGTGTCTTTGTGCTGGTTTTTATCATTGCCATTATGGGGATGATATCTTATGTCTCACTTCCGAGGGAATCTTCACCCGATATTTCCATTCCTTTGGTGATTGTATCCACTCCATACATTGGAGTTTCACCTGAAGATATTGAGTCACTTGTTACCACTCCTATCGAAAAAGAGATCAAAAAAATTGCTGAGGTCAAAAAGATTGAATCAGCTTCTTACGAAGGTTATTCACTCATCCAGGTGGAATTTCAAAGCGGTTACGATATTGAAGATGCTCTTCAAAAAGTGAGAGACAGAGTAAACAAAGCTGAATCCGATATTCCTGCGGATGCAGAGAAACCGGAAATTGTGGAGATAAACTTTTCTGAATTTCCAATTTTGACTTTTCAACTTTCAGGACCGGCAGGTCTTTCGAAACTGAAGGATATTGCAGAGAACCTTAAAGATAAACTTGAGGTAATCAAAGGGGTTCTCGAAGTTAAAGTTAATGGTGGTCTTGAAAGAGAAGTGCAGGTTGACGTTGATTACAGGAAACTTCAACACTACAACATCAGGTTTGATGATGTTATTGCCGCGATCAGAGACGAAAACAGGACAATTCCCGGTGGAACAATCGATGTGAATCAGTCAAGTTTCCTCGTAAGAGTTCCGGGCGAATTTAAGACTCCTTACCCCTTGGAAAACATTGTTGTAAAAACAAAAGAGGGGGAAGGAATATATCTTAGGGATGTTGCAGATTTAACCTATGGATTTAAGGAGCGCACATCATTTGCGCGAACAAATAATATTGAAGCAATTTCGATACAAATTTCGAAAAGGGTTGGCGAAAACATAATTGATATTGCGCGCGAAGTTAACAAAGTAATTGACGAGAAAAGAGAAGAACTTCCCGATGATATTAAGTTAACAGTTGTTACAGATCAGTCGGAGGAGATTGAAAAACAGGTAATCGAACTTGAAAACAACATCTTTTCAGGACTTGTTTTGGTAATCGGAATTCTCTTTTTTGCCCTGGGATTAAGAAATGCAATACTTGTTGGAGTTTCAATACCATTAAGCATGTTAATCTCCTTTTTTATCTTACAGATGCTGGATATCACACTAAATTTTGTTGTGTTGTTTGCCCTTATTCTGGCTTTGGGTATGTTGGTGGATAATGCCATTGTGATTCTTGAAAATATTCAGAAGTTCCTGGAAGAGGGTTACAACAGAATTGATGCTGCAAAAAAAGCTACAGCAGAGGTGGCATGGCCTGTGGCATCTTCAACATTAACCACCGTGGCAGCTTTTTTCCCGTTGCTTTTCTGGCCCGGAATTACAGGTGACTTTATGTCATACATCCCCATAACTGTAATTGTTACGCTTATGTCGTCGCTGTTTGTTGCTCTGGTAATTAACCCTGTTTTTGCAGAAGTTTTTGTAAAACACGAACACCACGGCAAACCAAAATTGAAAAAAAGTGTAATGGGTGTTCTCTCGTATCCATTTGACTGGGGTACTTTCATGTTTGTTGACAAGTTATTACCTGTCACGCTTAAATATTACGAAAAGACTCTTGATTTTGCCCTTGGGGAACCAAGAAAAACCGGAGAAAAGATCAGTAAACGAACATGGTTTGGCTTTTTCGCTTTTTTTGCGATGTTTGTGGTTGAGGGGATTCTGTCAAAGTTTGTGCCAATAACTGTCGGAATAATTTTAACAGCACTTCTTGGAATCGGGGTAATCATGATATTTAAAAATATCAGATTGCGTTTTATGTTTGGTGCATTTATTACTCTTTTCTTTATATCCCAATTATACGGCGTTCTTGGCTACGGAGTGGAATTTTTCCCTGATGTTGAACCACGCAGGGTATATATAAAATTTGAGGCTCCAACCGGCACGGGTATCAAAGAGACAAATGAGATAATTGACAAAGTTGAAAAGAAAATCCTGACGGCAAATTTTAAGGATATCGAAAAAATACTTGCAGTTGCGGGTGCTTCTTCCAATCCATTTGATGCAGGGTCGTCCACTCCAAATAAGGGTTCAATTACGGTTGAATATCTCGATTACGAAAAACGGGAGAAAAGTTCAAAAGAGTCAACGGAAGAGTTACGACAACTCGTTGAAGGCACGCCGGGAGCTGCGATTACTATTGATAAGGAAAACATGGGTCCGCCGGTTGGGCTTCCTGTTAATATTGAAGTTTCAGGCGAAGATTATAACACTCTTGGCAAACTGACTGAGGAAATAAGAGCTTATATAAAAAATACTCCCGGACTTGTTGATGTTGATGACGACTATGATGCAGGGAAACCTGAACTTCGTGTTATAATTGATCGCAAAAGAGCTGCGCTTTATGGAATGAACACTTCACTGATTGCCAATACAGTAAGAACAGCGATCAACGGTGCAGAGGCTTCTAAATATCGTGTAAACGAAGATGAATACGACATCACAGTCCGACTTCGCAAAGACCAAAGAAGTTCAGTTGACGCCTTGAAAAATCTGGTTATTATTTTTAACAATCAAAATGGAAAAACTTTGTCGGTGCCTTTAAGTAGTGTGGCAAATGTTTTTATCGACAGAGGACCCGGGGCTATCAGAAGAAAGGACTTAAACAGGGTAATTACCATAACGGGAAATGCCGCAGAAGGATTTAATGCAAATGCAGTTCTTGATTCTGTTAAAGCGAAACTTGTCAATTATCAGTTACCACAAGGGCATTCCATATCATTTACAGGGCAATCTCAAGAGCAGGAAGATGCTTCCAATTTTCTCGGGAAGGCATTTGGAATCGCAATTCTTTTGATTTTCCTGATATTGGTTATTCAGTTTAATTCTGTGTCACAACCGTTTATTATAATGTCGGCAGTGATAATTTCACTTGTGGGTGTCTTCATTGGTCTTTTGGCATTTAAGATGCCATTTGGGATTGTAATGACCGGAATTGGTGTGATAAGTCTCGCGGGTGTGGTTGTGAACAATAACATCGTTCTTATCGATTATATGAATCTTTTAAAACAGCGTGACATGTCCCTAAAAGAGATTGCAAAGTATGCAGGTATAAGAAGATTTAGACCGGTTACTTTAACAGCAGTAACCACAATACTTGGGCTTATTCCACTGTCGTTTGGTTTTGGATTCGACATCTACACAGGTTCATTTGTCTTTGGTGGCGAAAGTGCCGAATTTTGGAGATCGATGGGAATTGCTGTGATTTTTGGTCTTGGATTTGCCACATTTTTGACTCTGGTGCTTGTGCCTGTTTTTTTCATGACATGGGAAGAATTGGGTGGTGCACTAAAAGCAACCTTTAGTTTTAGATCGAAAAAAGGTGGTTCTAAAAAGAAAACTGACCCTGATGATGCAACGCAGACTCCATATATCCACAAAGATTAAGTGTAAATCATGAGAAAAGTGGCTGTAAATCGATTAGTTTCATCCATTTTATCTATCTTGTTATTGAATTAATATAAGTTTTTATGGCTCTCAACAAGTTTAAACCTTTCATGGAAAAATTGAACACCCGACTTTCGGGTATCTTTGATCTGTTTGTGTTTGTCTTGTTGGGAGCCATAGATTTTATTACACTCGTTTTTGGGAAGTATCTGAATCACAAACTCGATTTTGAAGATTTTAATCTGATGTACACGGGTAATTTTCTCACTCTTCTTTACAGTGCTACATTTATTTTCTTTCTGATAGTTTTTTGGTTGAAAGATAAATCAGAATTCACAAAACGCAGATCACTCTTCCTCATCGTTTGGTTTCTCGGATTCGGTTTCACAGTATTTGGTATTTATCTCAATCAAAGTGATTCCGGAATTGATATTAATCTGCTTGATACTCCTTTCTACAAACTCTACACAGGTCTCTTTTTTAATATAGGATTTGCCTTTAAAGCGGCTTTGTTTTCATATATTTTTATTAAAATAATCAAACCAAGACGATTTCTTGTTCTATATTCCATTTTAGTAATGCTTCTGTTATACTTATCAGTTTTTGTTTACACTTACAAGTTTATTGAAAGTGGTGTTACATATAAACTGACCTATAGTGAAAGTTCACCTGCTGAAGTTGCTGTCATCCTCGGTGCTGCTGTTTGGAAATACAACAAACCAAGCACAATCCTTAAATTAAGAATTGACAAAGGGTTACAACTCTACAGTCAGGGAATTGTTAAAAAGTTGCAATTGACCGGTAGTAATGCACCCGGAGAGTTACCGGAAGCTGATGTGGCTTTTTATTATCTTATGGAGAAGAAGGTTAATCCTGCAGATATAAGGATCGAATCGGAAAGCAGATCAACACTCGATCAGATAAGTTATATCAAAAATGTTTTGATTGAAAAGTCCGGATTTCAAAAAATAGTCGTAATCTCCGATGCCTTTCATCTTCCGCGTGTGAAAGAACTTGCCGAATTTTATAATCTGAATCTGGATGTTGTTAAATCAGATCTTAATCTTGCAGAAGATTCCGTGCTCTACTACAATTTCAGAGAAGTTGTTGGTCTTATCAATTTCTGGATGTTCGGGGTTAAATAACCACCCTCCGTTTTGTATATTTACAACTCAAATAAATTATTCTTTGTAATAATATTAACTGAATTCACACCTAAAGATAAAATGCTTAAGAAAAAATCGAATAGAAGAATTATAAGAGAAAAAGTGTTGCAGGTTCTGTATGCACATTCATACAATAGAGACGGAATAGAAGTTACTGCCGGTGAACTTTCAGAGGAGATTACAGATGCGTCTGAAAGGGAGTTTTTTGAGAATTTAGTACGGAAAACAATTCAATACACCGGAAGCATTGATGATGAAATCGAAGCCAAATCTGAAAACTGGGAAATTGACAGAATGGCAAGGATTGATCGAATTTTGTTACGAATGGGAATCTGTGAATTCAAATTTTTCCCCGAGATTCCCAAAAAAGTAACGATGAATGAGATTATTGAGATCGCCAAAGAATACAGCACAGCAGCGAGTGGCAAATTCATCAATGGATTCCTTGATAAAATTTATGAGGAACTTGAAAAAGAAGGAAAAATAAATAAAAGAGGCAGGGGACTTATTGATGGATCACTAACCAAACCTGCAAAGACCAATGACTGAAAAAAAGAAGATATTTGTCTGGTCTCTTTATGATTTTGCAAATACCTCTTATTCAATTATTGTTGTAACTTTTTTATATGCGGTTTACTTTAAGGAAACTGTAAATTCAAACAGTGGGGAAGGGGATTTTTACTGGGGGTTGGGAACTTCTGTTTCGATGTTGCTCACGGCTCTTATCTCACCCGTTCTCGGTGCCGTTGCTGATTATACTTCCACAAAAAAAAGATTTCTTTCCTTTTTTACCGTCGTCTGTATTATATCCTTCGCACTTCTGTTTTTTGTTGGGCCCGGTGATGTTCTTCTTGGCCTCCTGTTGCTTATAATCGCAAACATAGGATTTGAAGCCGGATTAATATTTTATGATTCATTTTTGCCTGAGATTACAAAACCGAAGAATTTTGGAAGAGTCAGTGGATACGGTTTCGCAATGGGTTATCTTGGCTCGTTGACTTCTCTCGTAATTCTACTGCCGTTCATTCAGAATGAGTTAATTCGTGAGTCATTCCCCGTTGCTGCTCTCTTTTTCCTGATTTTTGCACTTCCCACACTTATCTTTTTAAAAGAGAAAAAAAAGGAGATCCCTGCCGGTGAGTCCTTTGTCAAGATTGGACTAAACCGGGTTCTGTTTACCATAAAACATCTTAAACAGTATAAAAATCTGGCAATTTTTCTTCTTTCATTTTTCTGTTTTATTGAGGGAGTGAATACTGTAATCTATTTTGCAGGAATTTACGCAACAACAACGCTGGGTTTTACAAAAGGGGAGTTGATAATCTTTTTCATCTCGGTTCAGGGAACGGCAATTCTTGGATCAGTTTTGTTTGGGATAATCTCGGATCAGATTGGTCATAAAAAAAGTTTGATGATCACTTTGTTAATCTGGATTTTAACCGTACTCGCTGCATTTTGGGTAACTGACAAGTCTTATTTTTATGTTGTGGGTTTTATGGCGGGTGGGGCAATGGGTTCAAGTCAATCGATCTCAAGAGCTCTCATGTCTCAGTTAACACCACCCGACAAAAAAACAGAATTTTTTGGTTTCTACTCATTCTTCGGCAAAAGTTCTGCGGTTATTGGTCCACTCGTTTTTGGAATCATAAGCACTGTAACAGGCAGTCAACGATATGCTATATTGTCTCTGCTCTTTTTCTTTATAGCCGGAATTATTGTACTTTCATTCGTGAACGATCAACACAATGAGTCTTCCACCGAACCCAGGACCCCCTGATTAGATCAGTGGATCGTCATAGTTTAAAATCAAATCATCACTTTCCGGGTATCCCACACAAGTAAGACATAGTCCTCTTGCGATATCTTCATCCGACAAAGTTGTTTGATCGAGCATCACAATTTTGCCTGATACCAATTTTGTAACACAAGATGAACATGAACCATACCTGCATGAATGAGGAACATCTATCCCTGCATCAAGTGCGGTGTCGAGAATTGAATCGTTTGGATCAACAATCAGGTCATAAGTTCTGCCCCCCAAGATTATAGACACTCGTCTGGCAATCCGGTCATTTGGCAACCGGCTTTCATTTTTTATCGAGTGTGTAAAAACCTCCCGATGAATATCCTTATTTAGAAAGCCTGAGTCGATGGCTGCATTGTAGATGTTTTCCATCATTTCAGCGGGTCCGCACATAAAAATTTCAGTATCGGCTATTTCTTTGAGTGGAATCTCACCGAGTATGACTCTTGCCGATTCCTTATCAATTCTTCCTGTTTGTCCTCGCCAGCCCTCAAACGGTTTTGTAAGGTGATGAATAACATTAAATTTCCCGGGATAAAGATTTTCAAGGAAAGATAAACGCGCACCAAACATTATGTTATCCTGGTCTCTGTTTACATAATGTAAAACGATGTTGTTTACTTTTTCATCTGCGAGTGAATCTTCAATCAGTGCGAGAAGGGGAGTTATTCCACTTCCGGCGCCAAACATTAAAAGATTTGGTTTACTCTCCTGCTTTCTGATGAAATTTCCCATCGGGACAAGAGCAGGAAGAATATCCCCTTCTTTTATGTCGTCCATTTTATTTTCTGAAACAAAACCACCAGGAACTTTTTTAATTGCAATTCCAATATGTGGCAGTTGTTTGGGCGAAGTGTAGATCGAATAACACCTTCTCACTTCTTTGCCTTCTTCATCGAAAACAAAAGTGAGAAACTGTCCCGCCTTAAAATCAAATTCTTTTCCGTCAATATCTTTTAATAAAAGGGAGATTGAATCGGGGGTTTCATGTGTAATAGCTTCAACTTTTAGGTTTAATAAGCCCGAACGGGTGAGAGTTGGCATACTTTCCTGTTAATTTCATTATTGAATTGTTGTCTTGAAGTTGGATTAAACCGGAGTTTAAATCCTGATATAATACTCAAACAGTATTATTGTATCAAAGAGTTCAATTCTTTATAAAGTTCCTGACCTCTGTTTTTGGCATACCAAAGGTGGATTTCTTCCATCCAAACATCTTTTGGTGTGTTAACAGCGATTAGTTCATCAATTCTTGTTTGTAATGCTGCAGGTCTTGCACCCCATTTATAAAGTTGATTCCATTCATCATCAAAAACGACAAGTATTGGAATACTCTTTTTACCATTGGTGAGGTAAAGGTCCATTACTTCGGGGAAGGTATCCCTTTCAACTATTCTCAGTTCAATATTATTGTTTAGAAGGCTCATTTTATGGAATTCCGGGGAGGATTGAGCAGAATCACCGCACCATCCTTCTGTAATCAACATCCAGTGCTGTTTTGAAGATATTGATTTGAGTTTTTCAGCGAGGGTTTCTTCAACGGAGTGAGTTTTAAGTACCCGGTTCATTCTACGAATGTTCAGTGAGGTATATTCATGAATAAATCTCGCCTCATCGTCAAGTTGTGAAACATCGGTTTGATCTACATGTTTTTGTGTTTTCTCAATAAATTGTGAAAAGGTTAAACCTTTTGAAAAAGCGTTTTTAATATTTTGAATTGACATAATTCTCTTTTCGTTTTTAATTTAGCATACATTATCTAATCTAACTAAACAACTGTTCAAAATAGTGAACAGTTCCCACATTTGAAAAATTGCGAAATCTTATTAAAAACAAAGGAAATTTTCTGGCACGGTTGTTGTAATATATAGGGTAAAACAAAACGAGGTATGAAATGAAACGGATGTTATTTGTAGCAGTAATTTTTGCAGCGATGACTTTTATGTCGAATGCTGAAAACAACGGGAGCAAAGGCAGATTTAATGCTTTTTACCACGATCTTAAACCTTATGGCTACTGGATTGAAGTTGACAATGTGATTGCATGGAAACCAACCAGAATCAATAGAAACTGGCAGCCTTACACTTATGGAAGATGGATTTATACTTCTTACGGATGGTACTGGGATTCTGACGAAGCCTATGGCGACATTGTATTCCACTACGGCAGATGGTATTATGACGAATGGGAAGGCTGGGTTTGGGTTCCGGGGTATGACTGGGGTCCTGCCTGGGTTGAGTGGAGATACGATGATGACTATATTGGCTGGGCACCACTTTCACCTTACGCAATATATAATCCAAACTACGGGATAACTTTTAACATAGTAATTGTGTCACCTTACAACCACTGGAGATTTGTAAGATACCGCGACTTCCACAGACACAATATTTATGATCACTATTTTACAGGGTATGGCGCTGAAAGATTCTACGAGAGGACAAATTCATTCTCAAACTACAAATATCGTGACCGTGTAGTCAATGAGGGAATTGATCCAAGAATCGTTGAAAAAAGAGGCGGCGGAAATGTAAAAACAAGGGATATTGAGTTCACCAACGCCAAAGATCGAGGAAACAACAAATCCGACGGTTCAGTAAAGGTTAGAAATGTTGACTTCAACAGAGCTGACAGAACCGACGAGAAAATAGAGATCACAAGATCAAGAAACACCGGGAACTTAAGATCAGATAAAATAGATGAAGCAGCGAGGGAAACAACCCGCGAAGTGAAAAGAAATGACAACACGAGAGTGATTGACAGATCCGATGACAACAGAGCAGTAGTGAAGAATGATAACAAGACAGTAACGAGAGATAATGGCAGCTCTTCAAGGGATGTAAAGAAAAACGACAACAAACCTGTAGTCAGAGACAACACTTCGAGAGAAGTAAAAAAAGAAGACAACAGACCGGTAGTGAAAGACAATACTTCGAGAGAAGTAAAGAGGGACACTCCTAAAAAAGATAACACTTCGAAAGAAGTAAAAAGAGAAACACCTAAAAAAGATAATACGGTAAGGGAAACACCAAAAAGAGACAACTCGTCACGCACAACTGAAAGAGGAAACTCCGGAGGAAGCAGCAACTCAGGTGGCTCAAGAGAAAGAAAAAGCAGATAAATGATGTAAATTGTTGGTGCAGTAAAACGGGCCGATCCGAAAGGACAGCCCGTTTTTTATTTTAAATAGTTAAAGGGGGAATTACAATCTTCTACGAACATGTCACCCGTCCAGACGGGTTTAGGGGTTGGGGAGAGGATCAATATCTACGAATATTTAATCCCCTCCGGGGGAAAAAACCTCAATGAGTCATATCGACTTTTAGAAAATTATCACATCGACGAACCGTCAATCAACATTATTGGATTACTGAATTACTGCATTATTGCATTAAAATCGTCATTTTTTCTTAAAAATACTATCCGAAAGTCCTTTGTTTACTTTGTAGTTTTTATAGTCGATGTAAACTTTTCCGGGAGTTTTGTTTCCGGTGGTTTCCGGTTTTTTCTTTTTGCCGCCAAAGCCTTTTGGAAGATTAAATTTCCCAACTTCAAAACTAAAGGTCATCTTTGAAGGAAGAGGATGTTTTGATGATGCCGGATAAATAAGATCAATCTGAAATGTGCCGTTCATCTTTGTAGTTGTCTCAACTTTTGAAATGTAAAAAGTTGATTTATCAATCCAAAGAGTGGAAAGGACAACATCGCCGGTATTTCCCAAAGGGATTACTTTTACAATATGTTGCACTTTGCCACCAATTTTTGTCTCACCTTCATACATGCTGGTGTATTTGCCGTTTAGCAGATTTGCCGGACTAAAATTCAACCCGTCCTTTGGAATCAGTGCAAAATTGTCCCCGGTTTTCATCTGAATTTTATCCGGAGCTTTGTAGTAGATTTTCGCTTCGGTATCGGGCACCTTAAGGAAATCCACATCAATTTTCACTTTTACATCCACTTCATAATCTTTTATTGCATCAAATTTTTTCTTCACTTGATTAAGAATCTTGTCAGATTCTGACTGTGAAAAAGTTGAAACAGAAAGGATGAAAATGATCAATAATATTTTTTTATACATAAAAATTCCTGTTCTTATGATGTGATATCTTTTTTACTAAAAAGATAAAATGTTAAACTGAGGAATAAAACAATATGGAGTGAAAGCACTCCAACAGCCTGATAAAGTTCACTCATCTCCACAGGGGTTGTAAATATTACTCTCCATGATTGCATGTAGGTTGTGAACAAATATGGTTTGATATTCTGAAGCAACTCAATGTCAATTGCTGAAAGGATATAAAAAACTATGATTACTGCCATTGTGCTGACTATGGGACCAATTGCATTTTCAACCAAAGATGAAAAGAAAAACGCCATTGAGGTTACCACCATCATACTCAGAGTGGCGATGCCATATGCAATCATAAAGCGCCACAGAATATCCTCCCTTGCAAAAATAATAAGGACATCCGTGATCACGATCAGTTCACCAGTGCCAAAAAGAATTACACCCAAACCAAGTGAAACCACTGCAAGAAACAGAACCATCAAAATTGTATAGATTGTGCCTGCCATAACCTTGGCTGACAACAGTTGCATCCTGGTGATTGGACGGGTTAATAACATCCTGTATGTGCCGGCTGTTGCCTCGCCTGCCAGCAAATCACCGGCAACAAGAGTTATCAGAAAGGGGATATGTATCCCTATTGCTCCCATGACAATGAATGATATCAAGTAGCCGTTAAGGAAATTACCTTCAAAAACAAAAATTGATTCGAGATTCCGTGTCAGGAAACGAAGATAATTTTCACCTTCCACCAAAAGCGCAATTTCAATCACCAATACAATGACAGCAATTGCTAAAAACCCGATATAAGTACGCCATTTTTTGAATATTTTATAGAGTTCAATTCTAACGAGGTCTATCATGTTTATTCCCCCTTTTCTGTTAAGTTGAGGAAATACTCTTCGAGCGACCTGGTGGGGACAAGTGAGTGAACAGCTATTTCCGCCTCAACGAATTTTTTATTCAGGGGAGCTATTTCAGATTTATTCATAAACATAATAATTGTTGAGTTGGAGACATCATCAATTCGCCCGTTTATACCAGACTCGTTGATAATTTGTACGGCTTTTTCAGTATTATCCACTTCTATATTTACTCTTGTCTCAGCTGCATTGAGCAGATCCTCAACAGAACCTTCGATAACCGTTTTTCCTTTGTTGATTATAACCATTCTGTTGGCAATCAATTCAACTTCGTAGAGAATATGAGATGAGAGCAGAATCGTTTTTTTATGATCCCGGCTTAAGCTTACCACAAGGTCACGAATTTCTTTCATTCCCTGTGGATCAAGTCCGGTTGTTGGTTCATCAAGGATGATCAGTTTTGGATCGTGGATTAGTGCCTGCGCAATTCCAAGTCGTTGTTTCATTCCGTGAGAGAATGTTTTCACTTTTGAATTATAGCGTTTTTCGAGGCCCACCATTTCGAGAATTGTCATAATTTTTTTATCGGTTACTTGATATCCTGAAGTGCGGGCGAGAATTTCGAGGTTTTTCCATGCAGTGAGGTAGCCGTAGAAGTCAGGTTTTTCAACTATTGCTCCTACACGGCTGAGGATATATTTTCGTTCTTTGTAGATATCTTTCCCAAACAATTTGATGTTTCCTTTGGTCGGGAAGATAAGGGTCATCATCATTCTGATTGTTGTGCTTTTCCCGGCACCATTGGGCCCAAGAAAACCAAACACATCACCTTCATAAACATTGAGGTTTAAACCATTTACGGCATAAGCATCTTTGTATTTTTTGTGAAGGTCGTTTATTTCAATAATTTTTTCCGTAAAAGGCTCCTTCTAAGGATTAAAATCGAGAAAAAATCCCACACCGAATTTATTCAGTCTGGATTTATAGTAAGCACTAAAATAGTCATATCCGCTGTAGTAAAATGCATAAATCGAGAGACCAATACCCTGTTTTTCTCCAAACTTCAAGCCTGCCATTAATGAATGGGAGGGGAGATATTTGGGTCGGGCTTTCATCTTGATATCCCAGGCACCATAAATTCGTACAGGCTTCTGTAAAAAATTAAACAATGGATCATTAAATATAATTTCACTTCCGCCTGAAAAGCTAAATCGCTCCTGATCTTTTGGACGAATGAGGATCGAGTATGCAAGCCCACCATACACCCTGATATCAACTTCCTGATAATGCAATTGGATTGCGGGATTAAGTTCAAAAAAGTCATCTGCGAAAGGTACCGGTTCCACCCCATCTTTCCACGAATTATTTGATGGATCCCATGCACCGTCAACTAAATGGGCACTTCTGTGGATGAACCGTAGTCGTGCAAGTATTTGGTGAGGTGAATCGGGGAGTTTTTTTAGAATAGAAATATTTCCACCAAAATAACCATCGATTGCTGCCACCTGAAGTCGATAATCTCTATACTCCACCACTTTTGCGTAAGCAAAAAATTCAACTCCGGCATTGAGGGTAGTTAAGGGGTCAATATGGATCGAGAGTACATCAAAAGCATTACCAACATCCACTTTCATTGAGTTATCGTCAGGTGCAAATGTTAAACCAAATTTTGGTTCGGTGTCGGCAGCTCGAAGCATATTAAAAAGCCGTGTACCGGGGAGAAATTCAACTGTTTGAGGAGTAATATTGCTTGAAAAAAGCAGAAACAACAGGGTTGTAAATAAAGTTGGTTTGATCATATAACCAGAAAAGTGTAACAGGAAAAATAAAGTGTAAAATTAAGCAGAAAAATAGTAATGCAGTAATCCAAAAATGAAGTAATCCAATAATATCTAATCGAATTTGTTGAAAGGGGTGTGGGGACTGTGGTACTAATCCTCCCTTTGCGTTCTTTGCGCCCTTTGCGGTTATCTTTAAAATATCCCCCAAAACAATAGAGTTTCCTGATAGCGTTAAAATTCAGTATATTTAATGTTTTTAAAATCAAATTTATGGATTAGAAATTGAGTCAGGAAAAGATATTAGTCACGGCTGCATTACCATATGCAAATGGACCGATACACTTGGGGCATCTGGCCGGAGCATACCTCCCGGCAGACATTTATGTAAGATATCAAAGGCAGCGTGGAAGAGACATCCTCTTCATCTGTGGGTCTGATGAACATGGTGTGCCTATTACCATTACCGCAGACAACGAAAAAGTGAGTCCAAATGTTATAATCGACCGGTTTCACGAGATAAACAAAGAATCGTTCGACAGATTTGGAATGAGTTTTGATATCTACAGCAGAACAAGCCTCCCGATTCACCACGAAACCGCACTTGATTTTTTCAAAGAATTTAATGATGCAGATCTTCTTGTTGAAAAGAAGTCGATGCAGTTTTATGATAACTCACGCCAGATGTTTTTACCCGACAGATATGTTGAAGGTACATGCCCAAAATGTGGGAATCTTAACGCGAGAAGTGACGAGTGTGAAAATTGTGGCAGTCTTTACGATCCATCCGAATTATTAAATCCTGTTAGTAAGATTTCAGGTGACAAACCCGAACTCAAAGAAACTTCCCACTGGTTTTTCCCGTTTGGAAAATTCCAGGAAAGAATTGAAAAATATATTAATGAGATGGATGAAAAGTATGGTTGGAAAGACAATGTTTTGCAGTATTGCAAAGGATGGTTTTCCTCCGGACTTCAGGACAGAGCAATTACCCGTGACCTCGATTGGGGAGTGAAACTTCCCATTGATGGAGTTCAAAATAAAGTGCTTTATGTCTGGTTCGAAGCAGTTCTCGGATACATCTCCGCAACAAAAGAACTTTTCCGACTAAGAGGTGAAGAGGATGGCTGGAAAGATTACTGGCAGGATCCTGACACAAAATATGTAGCTTTTATCGGTAAAGACAATATCGTTTTTCACTGCGTAATTTTCCCTGCGATGTTAATGGCATGGAACGACAGACATTCCACAAAATTTGTGCTACCACAAAATGTTCCTGCAAATGAGTTCTTAAACTTTGAAGGTAAAAAATTCTCCAAAAGCAGACACTGGGGGATAGATGTGATCGATTTCCTCAATAATTTTGAAGCGGATTCACTCCGTTACACTCTTACTATGAATTTACCTGAATACAGGGATACCGATTTTTCGTGGAAAGATTTTCAAGCGAAACACAACAACGAACTTGCCGACATTCTTGGAAATTTTGTAAACAGAACATTAACCTTTGTGCACAAGAATTTTGACGGGAAGGTACCCCCCCTTTATTCATTTGATTCGAGGGACGATGAGTTATTGAATCTTCTCGAAGAATATCCTACAAAAGTTGCTGATTACATGGAAAAATACAGATTCAAAGATGCAACGCTTGAGATCATGAATCTGGCAAGAGCCGGCAATAAATATTTTAACGATTCGGAACCCTGGAAAACGCTCAAGAGTGACAAAGAGAGATGTTCAACCACTCTAAACCTCTGTCTTCAAACAATTTACACTCTCGCTGAACTTTTTATGCCGGTGATTCCCAATACTTCGGCAAAGATTCTGAAGGTACTTAACAAACGCTCGGTTGAGTGGATGAATGCAGGAAAAATGCATCTTAATGAAGGTGATCAACTGGGCACCCCTGAGATACTTTTTAAAAAGATCGAAGACTCCACAATTGATGAGATGAAAAAGACCACAGCAGCTGAGCCGGTGATTGATGGTGAGGATTTTGAGAAATTGGATCCAATCACAATTGATGAATTCTTTAAAACCGACCTTCGTGTTGCTGAGATAGTGGAAGCTGAGAGAGTTAAAAAGAGCGAAAAGCTGATCAAAGTGATGGTCCTGTTGGGAAAAGAGAAACGGCAGTTAATAGCCGGTATCGGAAAAGCCTATGAGCCCGAACAGTTGATTGGTAAAAAAGTGGTTATGGTTGCTAACCTTAAACCGGCAAAGTTGATGGGACTTGAGTCACAAGGAATGATCCTCGCAGTTGAAACTTTAGAAGGTAGTTTAAATGTTGTAGAAGTTGACAGTTCTATTAAAAACGGTACAAAAGTAAAGTAATTTTATGAAATCCATTATTCTCTTTCTGATTTGTTTTCCTTTTATAGTCACTGCTCAGAACAGTGTAATTGGAAAGATTTCTCCAAAATTAAACCAGATTATTGAATCCTCTGATCCGGATGTGAAGGTAAAAGTCTGGGTTGATTTGGTTGATAAAGGAAATAACTCATGGATGTTAAACAATCCTGAGTCTTTTTTGAGCAAAAGATCAATTGAGAGAAGGGCTAAAAGAGGGGTTACCATTAATGAAACAGACCTTCCGCTCTGGACAGGTTACATTTCAGAGATTGAAAATGCCGGATTCAGAATTATCAGTAAATCAAAGTGGTTTAATTCGGTTACGGTTGAAACCAATTCAGCAGGTTTAAACAAACTGGCACAAATGCCCTTCGTTAAAAAACTGGATTTGGTGGCAAAAGCAAAAAACCGGAACAAGTTTATAAATTCTGATAATTCAGGTATTGTTCTTTCAACAGGTAGCTTCAACAGCACTACTTCACTTGATTATGGTAGCTCATTAGCACAACTTTTACCACAGCAAATTCCCGCCGTTCATGATCTCGGGTTTAACGGGGAAGGTGTTTTTATTTGTCTAATGGATGCAGGGTTTAATAATCTTGCCCACGAAGTATATGATTCACTCGATTTAGTGGCAACATGGGATTTTGTGAATAACGATCCTGACGTTGGTGATGGTGGAATGGGAACCGGCTCACACGGCACAGCAACTCTCTCAGTAATTGCAGGATATAAGCCCGGCAGTTTGATTGGGACAGCTTATAAATCGAGTTATTTACTCGCCAAGACTGAAAATACTGACACCGAGACCCCATCGGAAGAAGATTATTGGATTGCTGCTGCAGAGTGGGCTGATTCAATAGGGGTTGATGTAACATCAACTTCATTAGTCTATCTTGAATTTGACCCTCCATTTCCAGGTTACACATGGCAGGATATGAACGGCAACACTGCCCGAATGACTATTGGTGCCGATTTGGCAGTGGCAAAAGGGATTTCTGTTTTTAACAGTGCCGGTAACAATGGATTGGATCAAAGTCACAATACACTCGCTGCCCCTGCCGATGGTGACTCAGTTATCAGCATAGGTTCAATCACAGCGGAAGGTATCAGATCGGGATTTAGCAGTGTTGGACCAACGGTTGACGGAAGAATAAAACCCGATGTAATGGCAGTTGGATCTGCTGTTTATGCTGCGGCACCCGGAGGAAGAACCAATTATACAATAACTTCAGGAACATCACTCGCATGTCCAATTGCTGCCGGAATTGCTGCCCTGCTTCTTCAGAAGAATGATACTTTAAGTCCGATGCAAATCCGTGAAATTTTAAGAAATACCGCTTCACAACCAAATTCACCGGACAGATTGATGGGATGGGGAATTATGAACGCACTTTCAGCTATTAATGGAGTGCCCTCCTCGATCGAAGATCCAAGAACTGGAACACCGGCCGAGTTTTTGTTAATATCAAATTACCCAAATCCATTTAACCCATCCACCACAATCAATTTTTCGCTTCCAACCGAAAAATTTCTTACCGTTAATCTTTTTTCAACTACAGGGTCACTTGTAAAAGAGGTAACAAAGGGAACATTTCCATCAGGAGACAGTAAAATAATGCTGGATGGCTCCGGGCTTTCATCCGGAATTTATATACTTGTAGTTGACAGCGGCGACAAAATTTATTCACATAAACTTAGTTTACTTAAATAATGAAAAAACTTCTTTTACTCCCAATTCTCCTGTTTATTTTAGTCTCATTCCAGGGAAATTTTTATACTTCAAAAGTGTCAAAAGACGCTGCCCGCGTAATGGGGAGTATCTCGGAGCAGGATTCAGTTTTGTGCTGGGTATTTTTTAAGGATAAAGGACCGGAATCCGAACGATATTTTTCGAACCCACTCCTCGTGGTTACGGAAAAATCGTTGGAGAGAAGAGCCAAATATTATGGTGATGCACCTCTTTTAGATGAAAGTGATCTGCCTGTTTATCATGGATATATTGATGCTTTGGCTAAAATGGGGCTTTTTGTCAGAGGAAAATCAAAATGGTTAAACGGTGTAAGTGTTTACGTTTCTAAAAAGGAGCTTCCACTTCTCGAGAATCAGGCCTTTGTAAACAGTATAGATTTGGTTGCCCGCTATTCAAAAAAATTCCAAAGTCAGGATAAAAACTATTTTTACGATGATTCTCGCGGCAACAAAAAAGATAAAAGAGAACTTTTTGAACTCGACTATGGGAACAGTTTTACTCAAAATTCACAAATAAATGTTACCGCTCTTCACAATCTTGGGATCACCGGCAGTGGGGTGGTGATATGTGTTCTTGATGCCGGTTTTAATCTGCTCGAGCATGAAGTTTTTAACCAGATGATCATCCTTAACAAGTGGGATTTTGTAAATGGTGATGGCGGTGTTGGTGACAGTCTCGATATGGGAAGTGGTGATCATGGTACAAAAGTTTTATCCGCAATTGGTGGTTACAAACCCGGCAAACTGATTGGACCGGCTTATGGTGCCTCATATTTGCTTGCCAAAACCGAGAACACCGACAGTGAAACTCCCGTTGAGGAAGACAACTGGATAGCTGCCATTGAATGGGCAGACAGCCTCGGGGCAGATGTTGCAACCTCTTCACTCGGATATCTGGAATATGATGATCCTTCTCAGAGTTATACATGGGAAGACATGGACGGCAACACTGCCCGAATTACAAGAGCTGCTGATCTTGCTGTTGGAAAAGGTATCGCTGTGTTTGTCTCAGCCGGAAACGAGGGATTGGAACTGACTCACAACACACTTGGTGCACCTGCTGATGGCGACAGTGTAATTTCTGTCGGGGCTGTGGATGCAGATGGCGAAAGAGCATATTTTTCAAGTGTTGGTCCCACTGCAGATGGCAGAATCAAACCCGATATTATGGCTATGGGGCAAAGCACGAGAGTTGCAAGTTCCGTTAACCCCATTGGTTACACAACCTCTTCAGGTACATCTTTTTCCTGTCCAATTGCCGCCGGGGCCGGAGCATTGATCTTATCGCAGCGAAAAAATATTTCACCCGTTGAACTTGCCAATGCACTTAGGTCAACAGCAGACAATTCAGTTATTCCAAACCGTGAATATGGTTGGGGAATACTTAACGCATTTGATGCGCTTCAATCGATCCCAGCCACAGATATTGACGAGGCATCTTCTGCGCCTGCCGGATTTACACTATTTAACAACTACCCAAATCCCTTTAATCCATCCACGAGAATCGATTTTGAAATCTCTGAGAATTCAGAGATTCAGGCAGATCTCTACAATTCTGCCGGTGAAAAAGTGATTCAGGTAGTAAAAGCCAATTACTCAGTCGGAAAACATTCGATTCAATTGGATGCATCCGAATTCAATTCGGGAGTCTATTTCCTGAAGATCAGCAGTTCAAAAGGTACAAAAGTGCTAAAACTTGTCCTCGCAAAGTAACTCATTAATCACCTTGATTATGAACTGTCGAATAGGTAACATTATTGTTGGAATTTTTTATAATTCGTAAAATCTCAATCAAATAAAAGCAATCTTGCCGAACGGCTTAGCTGATTAATAGTTAAGTAATTTGTCATTAACCGGAGTCATAAATGTTGAAAAAATCCTGGGTTTTATTCTTCCCACTTTTATCTGCTATCTTTCTAACGGCTTGTTCCGGAGGCGGACAGGGAACACCTGTTGCTGAATTTACCGGTGCGAACAAGCAACCAAAAACAATCACCCTCCCTGAATTTGAGAAAGCATACTCAAAAACAGTTGGTGGTGTTGAAAATGCAAAAAAAGACGACCAGGAAAAATTCAAGACCTTCCTTGATGTTTACACAAATTTTAAGTTAAAACTTGAAGAAGGCAAAGAACGCGGATTTGAAAAAGACGCTGCAATGAATCAGGAACTTGATGATTATCTAAAACAAGTTGGTCAGACTTATATCATCGAAAAGGAATTAATTGAACCCGCAGTGAAACAGATGTGGGAAAGAAGGAAAAAAGAACTAAGGGTTAGTCATATAATGACCCGCCCCGATTCTCTTGATTCAGAAGCTCCAAAGTTAAAACTCGACAGTCTTCTTCAGAGAATTAAAGCAGGCGAAAGTTTTGAAAAACTTGCTGCTGAATATTCACAGGACGATTTCAGCGCAAAAAGTGGCGGAGACATCTATTATATCACCTCCGGCATGATTGTTCCGGAGTTTGAAGATGCCGCTTATCTAACACCCGTTGGACAGGTTTACCCTGAGGTGGTAACCAGCCGTTTTGGTTATCATCTGATAAAAGTTACCGAAATTAAAGACAGAATTCCGCAGGTTAGAGCAAGTCACATTTTGATTGGCTACCTCAATCCTGAAGGCAATCCGGATACAGCATTTGCAGTTGCTAAAATGGATACTGTATTAATGAAAATTAAAAACGGTGAATCCTTTTCAGTTCTTGCTCAACAATATTCCGAAGATCCGGGCTCGAAACAGTCGGGTGGCGATCTTGGATTCTTCGAAAGAAGAATGATGGTACCCGAATTTGATGAGGCTGCTTTCAAGCTTAAACCGGGTGAAATTTCACCTGTTGTTAAAACTGCTTATGGACTTCATGTCATCATGGTTACCGATTATAAACCTTACCCCACATTTGATGAGGACAAAGAAAACCTCAAAAAAATGTATCGTCAGATTAGATACAACAATGAATATGCCGAACTTCTGAAAACCACAAGAGAACGCTATAATTATCTTGAGAACGAACAACTTTTTGCTCAACTCGAAGCCATTGGCGATACTGTGGATATCACTAAAGACTATTTTGTTGTTGATTGGAGGAATGAATATAAAGACTCTACCGCTTTTAGTATCGGTAATGTCTCGTTCACTCTCGACTCACTTATCGACAACATGAACAAACGATACGAATTTCTGAACAGAGACATTACTTTTGCTTTGCTAAGCGAGGGTGCTGTTAAATATGCTAATGATCGTGTCCTTGAAATTGATGCAAAATATCTGCCCGAGAGGAATGAAGATTTTGCCCGTCTAATGGAAGACTACAGAAATGGAATTTATGTATTTAAACTCCAGGAACTTGAAGTTTGGAATAAAATTAAAAGCGACAGTATCTACCTTGTAGAATATTATAATGAACATAAAGACAATTATTTATGGCCCGACAGAGTTGAATTTGGTGAAATTTTTGTGAAAAATGACTCTGTAGCCAATTTTATCTTTAAAGAAGCCATGGGCGGTACCGACTTTGAATCTCTTGCCGGAAAATATACCGAGAGAAGCAATATGAGAGGAAAACTTGGTAAACACACTCTTCAGGATGTAAACACAAACCAACTCTACAAAGAGGCGAACAAACATGAGGTTGGTTTCGTCACAATGCCTTTTGCAATAGACGGCGGTTTTTCGATTATTAAGGTTTATGCTAAAGATAAAGTTCGTATAAAAACATACGAAGAAGCAAAGCCTGAAGTTCTTAGCGGGTATAATGAGAGAGAGCAGAAAAAACTTGAACATGACTTCACACAGTCACTCCGTGCTAAATACAAACCTGTATTTTTCTACGAGAACCTGAAAGAAGCCTTCAAGAACTAATTTTTTTATTAAGAGAAACAATAAATGTTTAAAAAAGCCTTTTTAGTGTTCTGCTTCCTTATGGGAAGTGGAACACTGTATTCTCAAGAGATTGCTGAAAGAATTGTCGCTATAGTGGATAATGACATTATTCTTGAAAGTGAAGTGATTCTTAGAGCCACTATGGAAGCACAAAGAACCGGAGGAAATGCCGAAGATGCTGAGTTCAAAGCAAGAGTTTTGAATATCATGATCGAGGAAAAGCTTCTTTATGCTTATGCGCTTCTCGATTCGATCCTGGTAACCAAACCTGAAATAGATCAGTATATGACTTATCAGGTGCAACAGTTAATCAGGCAATTTGGCGCAGAAGAAGCTGTCGAAAAGACTTATAACAAGTCGATGGCTCAGATCAAAAAAGAACTGGAACCTGAGATCGAAAAAAATCTTTTGATGAAAAAGGCACAGGAAAAGAAATTTGGAACCGTTGAAGTAAGCAGAAGGGAAGTGGAGGAGTTTTTCGATAAATATCGTGACAGCTTGGGTGTCACACCTGAAAAAGTGAAGATTTCGCATATTTTCAGGTCACCCACAAAATCTGCCAGGATTATGAAGATTGCTTATGATTTGGCTGCTCAGCTTCTTGATTCAATAAAAAACGGAGCTGATTTTGCTCAGTTGGCAATCAGACATTCGGATGACCCCGGAAGCGCAGTAAATGGTGGTGATATTGGTTTTGCCGCCAGAGGTACTCTGTTCCCCGAATATGAATCAGCAGCTTTTGCTCTCAGAGAGGGTGAAATATCAGGTATAATTGAGTCGCAAGCCGGATATCATATAATTCAGCTTATGGACAGAAGAGGTGAGCAGATTAAAACCCGCCATATCCTGATAAAGGCGAAACCTGACGAGCAAATAGATTTTGAACTTATTAATTTCCTAACCGATTTAAGAGATACTCTCGTTAGACAAAATGGCGATTTCAAGCTTTTTGCCAAAAAATACAGTCAGGATGTAAGAACCAACAATTCCGGTGGAGTTCTTGGGACATATTTCATCGACAAATTGGATGCTGCCCTGAAAGAGACTGTTGGGAAAATTAAGGAAGGGGAGATCAGCTTCCCTAAAAGAATTGACTACGGTCAGGATGACTATGGATATCACATCGTAAAGGTTGATGCAAGAATTCCAAAACACGATCCAAATCTTGAGTTGGATTATGATGAAATTAAAGAACTTGCCATAATGTATAAAAAACAAAAACTTGAAGAAGATTGGTTTGTTGATCTGCGATCAAAAATATTTTGGGAAATTAAGTAAGGTACCTCTGCTTGGATGAAGTAACAATTGTAAAAGAGATTAATGAAAAATTTCAGACTGTAAAGTCAGAGATTAACAAGGTTATTGTTGGTCAGTCAGATATTATAGAACATCTCCTGATATCGCTCCTCTCACGGGGGCACTGTCTGCTGGTTGGTGTTCCGGGACTTGCCAAAACTCTTTTGATTAAAACTGTTGCTGAAGCCACTGATCTAAAATTTGGCAGAATTCAATTTACGCCTGATTTGATGCCTTCTGACATTACCGGAACTGATGTAATGGAAGAAGACCCAATTACCCGCAGAAGGGAATTCAGGTTTATTCCCGGTTCAATATTTTCAAATGTGATTCTTGCGGATGAAATAAACAGGACACCGCCAAAAACTCAAGCAGCTCTGCTTGAGGCGATGCAGGAATACAAAGTGACGGTTTCAGGAAGGACTTATAATCTTGAGACTCCATTTTTTGTACTTGCGACTCAAAATCCGATTGAACAGGAGGGAACCTATCCCTTACCCGAAGCTCAACTTGATCGTTTTATGTTTAACTTATGGCTCGATTATCCTTCCTATGATGAAGAAGTTGAGATCGTAAAAGCAACCACAGGTTCCTGGAATTCCAAAGTTTCTCCGGTAATCAGTGCAACTGAACTATTGAGGTATCAGGAACTTATCAGGTCTGTTCCGGTGGCTGATAATATCATTGAATATGCCACCAAAGTTGTACACAGCACCCGCCCCCAAAACCCTGATTCACCTCAATTTATTAAAGACTGGGTGAGATGGGGAGCCGGACCAAGAGCTTCACAGTTCCTGATTCTTGCAGCAAAAACCCGTTCTGTTCTCGATGGCAGATTTACTCCGAACAAGGACGATGTAAAATCAGTTCTCAATCCAATTCTGCGCCACAGGGTAATAACTAATTTCAGTGCCGAGGCTGAAGGGGTTTCCTCAGTAGAAATAGTAAAAAAATTGATAGAAACCGTTTAATTGGAAAGATTCATTTTTTTTATAAATGGAATTCTATTTAAATTGTGCTCTTAATGTTATTCATTAATGAATCGCGGTATGCCCGATGCAGTCTAACCTAATTTCGTTTTTCAAATCTGTTAATTCGCTGTTCCAGTCAGAAAATACCGGCGGCGATCTCCTCAATCAATTTTGTAATTTCGTAAGCGAAGAATTTGAGTTCTATTCGGTTGCCCTCTTTAAGGGAGCCACTGATAAATTTACTCTGCTTGGGAAATCAGACAATGTGAAAAAGAACCTCACACTCGGTTCCACACATCAGTGCACTGTATGTAAGCTTGTGGATTCTTTGAGTTCGGTTTCGTCATTTGACATTGATAAAAAATGTGCGATTCAATCGACAGATTTTCTTGTTTATGAAGGTTGTCTGAAAATCAGACACAACAACGATGACACTTTTGTAATGAAATTGACGCGGAAATCACCATTTAACCAAAATGACATTGATAATGTTGTGGTTATGGGGAAATTTCTCGGAGTCATCTTAAATTCACAAAAATTCAACTCCTTTATCTCAGATTCTTCGATTGCGAAGCTTGTTCTCGATGTCTCGAGCGAATTAAGAACACCTGCAAACAGCATACTGGGATTTGCATCACTTCTGCATGATGATAAATTAAATTCTGTGCAAAGCGAATACATCAAACTTATTAAAGACAACGCTCAAAAAATTTCGAGTCTTCTCAACGATATCATCGACATTTCTAAAGTTTCTACCGGTAGCAGCGATTTACAAGTATCAACTTTTAATCTCGCCGCACTGATTGATGAAATTGAAAAAAGTTTTAAAGAAAAGATCGACTCAAATATTTCCGAGCTCCATTTTGCTGTGGGTGATTCAGCAAATAAAGATATTGAAGCAGACCCGCACAGACTTAAATCAGCGATTACATCGATACTTCTTTTCCTTTTGAATGAAAATCCTTACGGTAGAATTGAAGTTACAGCCTCTGAATCTGACAAAGGGATACTAAGTATAAAGATTCAACATCCTGCTCTTATGATGCCTTCTGAGAAGGTTAAAGAGGCATTCAGACTCAGTCAACTACATGAGGGTAGAGGTGGAAGACAAGCAAATCTTTCCTCACTTTCACTTAATCTTGCAAAAAGATATGTAGAGAGTTTAAAAGGTGAGTTGTTGTTTAACCGTGAGGTGGGACAGGGAGTAAGTGTAACAATAAATATGCTTCTTTCAGGCGCTGCAGATTTTGCGAGACAGATTGAAGCTTTACCAAAACCTGCATCACAAAACAGCAGGGTGCTGGTAATTGAAGATGATTACGCCACTTCAAAACTTTTAAGCAATTACCTGAATAAATGGGGCTATGAGCCAACCATAGTAAATTCGGGGATGAAGGCTCTTCAGATTCTTGAAACAGAAGAGTTCCTTTCTATTATTACAAATGTCACTCTTCCTGATGTAAACGGACTTGAACTTCTTCGTAAAATCCGTGAAAACAAACTTCACAGACATACCCCTGTGATAGTCTGCTCAGTTGAAGCAGAACAACAAAAAGCATTTTTGATGGGGTCGGTTGAATACTTTGTGAAACCGATCAGTTATAAAGACCTTGTTGAGGTATTAACCTCTTACAAACTTCGCAGGGATGCAAATGTTCTTTGTGTGGATGACGACATAAACACTTTGAATCTTGTTAAAGAAGCGATCCAATCGGCAGGGTTTAATCCCGTAGCCGAAAATTTCTCTTATGAAGTGCCTGAAAAAATAGCCAATATGGACCTTGATTTGGCAATTATCGATCTTGATATGCCAAAAATGAACGGATTTGAACTGATCAAAGAGATCAAATCGAACTCCAGATTTGCAAGTCTTCCGATTATCATCTATACAGGAAAAGAGAATTATGAAGAAGACCTCGCCAAAATAAGTGGTCTCTTCACCGAACTTCTTGATAAAAAAAGTACCAAAATTGAAGATCTCGCTGACACAATCAGCAGGATGGTAAACAGAACAGATAATGCTACAATAGCAGCAACTGCACCTGCCCAGGGTACACCCCAGGTGGAAGAAGATACATCACCTAAAATACTTCTTGTTGAAGATTACAAACACTCTCAAATAATTGTCACCAGGCTTTTGAGGAAAAATGGTTTTTCGAATGTAACTGTTGTTGAAAATGGTGCCGAGGCAGTTGAACAATCGAAAAAAATGTTATACGATTTAATTTTAATGGATATGCAAATGCCTGTGATGAACGGGTTTGAAGCAACCGAGAGAGTAAGGCAGATGCCGGAGTATAAAGATACACCGATTATCGCTTTAACTGCCTTCGCCATGAAAGGTGATCGTGAAAAATGTATTGAAGCAGGTGCAACAGACTATATCCCCAAACCAATCGACAGTGTCGAATTCATTGAAAAAGTTAAAAAATATACAGGAAAACCTGCATAGTTTCGCTGTTTTCGGAAAGTAACTACAAATGATCTCAGAATTTCCAAGGGTCAGGTTTGCTCCGAGCCCCACAGGATATCTACATATTGGCGGTCTAAGAACTGCCCTCTACAACTATCTTTTTGCAAAAAAAAACGGTGGTAAATTCATCCTGAGAATTGAAGACACAGATCGCGCACGCTTTGTTGAGGGTGCAGTTGAAAATCTGGTCTCAACAATGGAATGGTCTGGTCTCCACTATGATGAAGGACCCGGAATTGGTGGTGAGTTTGGTCCCTACACCCAGTCAGAACGACTTGATATATATAAAGAACACACAGAAAAACTTTTGGAATCGGGCAAAGCCTACTACTGTTTTTGTTCAAAAGAGAGACTCGATTTTCTTAGGGACGGGCAAAAAGCGAGAGGTGAGCAGAGTGTTTATGACAAACATTGCCTTAGGCTAACCCCTGAAGAAGTGGCTGAAAAGATTAAAGAGGGATTACCTTATGTTGTAAGGATGAATGTTGTTGCAAATCAAAAGGTTCATGTCAAGGATATGATTCGTGGCAACATCGATTTTGACACAAACACAATAGATGATCAGGTTTTAATAAAGAGTGATGGTTTTCCCACATATCATCTCGCCAACGTGGTAGATGATCATTTAATGAAAATCACTCACACTATCAGAGGTGAGGAGTGGCTTCCATCAACTCCAAAACATGTTTTGTTATACCAGGCATTTGGATGGGAAGTGCCCCTGTTTGCTCATCTTCCGCTCCTCTTAAACCCCGACCGTTCGAAACTTAGCAAGAGACAGGGAGATGTGGCTGTTGAAGATTATCGTGCTAAAGGCTATCTAAAGGAAGCCTTGATAAACTTTATTGCACTCCTCGGATGGAATGCGGGTGATGACCGTGAATTTTATTATATGAATGAATTAATTGATTCATTTTCTCTCGACAGGATAAACAAATCAGGTGCAGTTTTTAATCTGGAAAAACTTGACTGGTTAAATGCCGAGCATCTAAGAGCAAAAAGTGATTCAGAACTTGCATCACTTCTTAAGGAAGAGTTGATTACCATTGGGCTTTATTCAGATGAGTTTAGTGATGCACTACTTGAAAAAGTTGTGGTCGCGATGAAGGAAAGAGTAAAGTTTATTAAAGAAATTCCTCAAAATGCAGGTTACTTTTTTGGAAAACCCCTGTCTTACGATGAAAAGGGAATCCAAAAAGGATGGAAAGAGGATACTCCTGAACTTCTGAAAAGTTATATGCAAAAAATTGAAGGACTCTCAAGTCCATCAAAAGAAGATTATGAGACCGCATTAAGACAAACCGCCGAAGAGAACGGAGCAGGGGCAGGGAAGTTGATTCATCCTGTTAGACTGGCTGTCTCGGGGGTTACTTCAGGACCGGGATTATTTGATATATTAGAGGCACTTGGCAAAGATGAAGTGCTGATAAGAATCAGAACCGCATTGGAAAAAATTACTGTTTAAGTAAAATTTTGTCTATTTCAGGCAGAAGCGACTTATCAGACAATCTATCTTTCAAATGTTTGAGGCGATTTTTCAGAAATGGATTATCGCCTTTTAAATTTAAGCGGTGAATCAGGCTTTTCACCTCTGTATAAATAGCATGACTATCAATTCCCAGCGCAAAATATGAGTCAGAAGCTCTTTTGAAGAGTTCTGCGGCATCCTCAAATTTCCCTCGCATTTCAGCCACGCCTGCCAACAACTCAAGGTCGTAGGCAATTGCGATGTAGTCCTCGTTAATCAAATCCTGATTATATGCCTTATTCCCCCAAAAATAAGCATCCTCAAGTTTTCCTTCTTTTGCTGCAATGTATGCTCTTGTGTAGTAGGCAAAAGAGAGTTGATCACCGGGATACCTTTGGTCTCTGTCGAGAGCAACAAAAGCTTTGTTCAGGTTGGTAAGTTCTATTTCATAATCAGCTTTTAATGCAAATTTCGAAAGTGCGAGATAGGCAGTTGAAATCAGTGCCATTGAAGAGTTTGTATAGTGCTCTTTAAATCTTTTGGAGAGAACTAAAACACTGTCATATCTTTGAGTTGTGTAATAATATTCAGAGAGGGAATTGAGATAGTTTACACTGTCGCTTTTGCCGGGAAGCATGAGGAATTGAGAAGTGAGGATACTGTCTCCTTTTACGATGTCACCCTCTGCCCCATAAATATTTGCTTTTTTCAACAGGACTTTGGTCTTACCGGAAACATCATCAAGCAACGAATAGCTGTTGTAAGCTTCATCAAGTGAGATGAGAGCCGGACCCACGCTGTTTCTGTTGATCAAATCGTTTGCAAGATTAAAGAAATCATCACCATCTGTTTGTGACGCACTTTTCTGATCCTCAACAACTGTTGATGAGAAACAACCTGACAGAAGAGATAAAAATATGATTAAGAAGGAAAATCTCAAAATTCTCATCTTGGTCTCTTCTTTCCCTGTTCAACTTTTTTGTTACCTGCTCCGTTACCGAGATTTATCAAAGGATTTTTATTTATTATCTCAAGTGTAACTTTCAGGTCATCAAGAACTTTTTTTATTTTCTCCTGAATCAGTGACAGATTTGTGGTTTGATCATTGGAATAAGTTAAGAGTTTGTGAATCTCGGGAAGTAAATCATTAATCGAATTAAGAGAAGTTTTTACCGGTTTAAACAGGTTCTCACCGGTTGGGTCAATCATTTTAATTGCGAGACTATCGGGTTTTTTATAGTTGACGAGAGTTTCATCGAGAGAGACCATCAAATTCTGTGCACTTTTAGTTGTAACCAACAATTCTCCCATGAGACCATCAAGTTTTGCAAGTCCTCCAAATGCACCACCTTTGCTCTTCTGAAGTCCCTCTTTCACAATCGAAACAGTTTCATCCACATTGGTAATAATCGAATTCATTTTTTTCAAAGCTGAATTTAGCGATTCGAATGTATCCATGAGAGGAGACTCAACAGTATCATTTACGCCGGAAATTCGGGGGTTTAAGTCTTCAAGAAACGACTCCATCTTAAACATAAAGGAATTGATAACTTCACCCTGGTATTCGATGCTGAATTTTCTTTGCATCATTTTGCCCTCCTTTGTGTCGAATCCGGGTATTATCCTGCCAATTGGCAAGGGTTTACTTTCACCCGGACCTGTTAACAAGAGAATGCTTGTAACCGAGGTAATGAAGTTGGCATTTTTGTAGAGGATACAATTTTCGCGGATCAGGCTTTCATATTCTTCATAAATATGAAGGTCTCCATACACACTGTTATCGGGCGCAAGTTCCAGATTATTTAAATATCCAATCTTAAATCCTTTAAAAATTACAGGGACATTGCCTTTTAATCCTGTTGCATCGGAGAATTTTGCTCTGTAGTTCAGTTTATTTGAAAAGACCTTTTCACTGATAATAATTGACAAAGTAAGGCTCGCCACCGCAACAATAGCGATAGCAACAAAAGTAAGGACAAGGATTTTCGTATAACGGATTTTCGACATTATGTTCTAAACTCGCTTATTCTCGAAAAATTCAGTAAAATTAAATTCATCATGTGTTCCGGCAGCTTTTGAAAATATTGTCACCCTGCTTTCTTTGATTGCAAGAATCATATCTGATTTATCTATCAAATCCGATTCAAATCCTTGTGAAAAGAGGTGAATAATATCCTTCTTAAAAGCACTCTCTAATATAATGTTTTCTATCAGCATTTCATAGTTCTTATTCACACGGGAGAATGGTGACTCGATCATAATTACTTCAGGTTCAATAACATAACCTCTAACAAAATTGATAAGCTTCAACTCGGTCCTCGAGAGTTGCGAAGGTCTTTTATTAACTATCTCTGGTGCAAGCTCAAAATATGAAACGAGATTTTTTATTTTTTCCATTTTTTCTTCTTCAGAGAGCAAGTGCCTTCTGAAATCGAGCGGGAGCATAATGTTTTCAAGTACAGACAGGTTTGAGACCAGCCCTCCGGCATAAAAAACATAACTGTTCCTCCTCATTATCATCGATCGAGTTTCTTCACTGCTCTCGTAAAACTTTTTACCGCCAAACATGACATCGCCGGAGTCGGGGCTTTGAAATCCGGCAATCATACGAAGCAATGAATGAGCAGTGTCTTCGGTATCAGCAACTATTGCAATTATCCCGGAGCCTGAAAGGTCAACAGTAACTTCCTTAAAGAGGGAAACACCATCCCGGCTAAATCCGATATCTGATAATTCAATGTTAGTCATAGAGGTAGAGATAAAATAGTGCTGTTACTAAAATATCAAGAAGAACGAGACTTGAAACGGAGTTAACCACAGTTTTGATAGTGCGTTGTGGAACTTCGGTAATAGCGCTCTGAACCTTGAATCCGTGATAACATGCAATAACCCCTCCAAAAAAGCCAAACAGCCCCGATTTTATCAAGCCCATCATGAGGTCGGTTATTGTTAATGCAGAAAAAAGATCAAATAAAAACTGTGAAGGAATTATTGCATCTGTCAGAAAACTGACAAACCAGCTGCTTGTAAAGGCAGCAACATTAAAATAGATGCTTAAACTGACTACGGATATCGTCATACCCAGTACTCGAGGTACCGCCAGATATGCAACAGGAGAAATCCCAAATGAATAGATGGCGAGGGTTTCATTGTTGATATTCATATTCCCAAGCTCTGTTGAAATTGCAGTTCCCGAGCGGGCAATTACAATGAGAGCAGTTAAGAGGGCACCCATTTCGCGCGGAATAATTGCCACGAGGATATTGTAATACATGGGGCTCTGGGAAAAATTCGAGAGAACCGAGTTCCCTTGAATAATGATTACCGCTCCCACGGCTACTGCTGAAAGTGTGATTATGGAAAGAGCTTCAAAACCGGTAAAAAGGATCTGTCGGTAAACAACATTATAGGTAAGGTGTTTAATTTCGCGTCGTGAGATGAATTCACTCACAACCGATACAAGAAAATTAAAAAAATTCAGATTGCTTAAGCCGGGTACCATTTGATACTAAATCCTGGTTGAAGATATCGAATGTGTAAAACCAAATTTAACAATAATTTATTGATATTAAAAAAATAAATTAACTGCAGTTTAAAATAACAAAGCCCCGCTTTATAGACGGGGCTTTCAATATAAATATTAATATTTAAAATGATTTGATGTAATCTTCCAAATCGTCAATCGTACGGACATAAGTTGTGTTCCTGAAACTTGACAACTTGTTTGAATAATCATTCGCAAGACCCTGTCCACCGATCAAAACAGGTTGCTCAGGGAAGTTGGACTTGATACTTTCAACCAGTTCAAAAAATCTTACATAATTGATGTAGAGGCTAAAAGAGATACCAACCACATCGGGTTTGTAAATCTCTATCATATTTAATACCTCTTTTTTAGGGGTATTGGCACCGGGGAATATGGTTTTCCAGCCATGGATTTCAAACAGATTTACAACCATTCTGGCACCCAGATCATGAAATTCTTTATCGATACAAGTTAAAAGCA
This sequence comes from Ignavibacteriales bacterium, assembly GCA_016707285.1. Lineage (GTDB taxonomy): Bacteria > Bacteroidota > Ignavibacteria > Ignavibacteriales > Ignavibacteriaceae > UTCHB3. The sequence goes on along the minus strand of JADJIA010000001.1, from coordinate 538,059 downwards.
AACTTTTCCCGGAAGGTTCAGACTGCTTTGCATACTGTATTGAAATATCAATCAGATATTCGGTGATCTTTGAGGCAATGTGCTCTTCAGCGATCGAAATGTTTCCCTCTTCCCACATCTTTCCGATCTTATAAAGAGATTTTTGAAAAAGTTCGATGTAAATCTCTTTGATATCTGTTCCGTCTTCGAGAAGCGAAACGACAATCTCCTTGCAGTGATGTTTATCACCTTTGAGCAGGGAGTTGAAATAGTCCCAGTAGTAAACTTCTTTGATCATCTTGTCGCAATTTGTTGGTATAATTTAGTAACCATAATTAGATGAAATCAGTTCCCTACGGTCAGGCTACGGCTTCCACTCTCCTTATTCCGGGCACTTCTCTAACGATTGCTCTTTCCACACCGGCTCTTAAAGTCATTTGAGACATGGGGCATGAACTGCATGCCCCTGTAAGTCTAACTTCAACAATGCCGTCAGGAGTGACATTAACCAGCTCAATATCACCGCCATCCGCTTTAAGATACGGTCTTATCTTATCGAGAGCATCTAAAATTTTTTGATTTTGGCTATTCGTCATCGTCGCTTAAAATTATCTCCAATTTGTTGTCCATGGAATTGCTGTTTGCAATCGAAATCTGTGCGGCTAAATTCCTGGAAATATTTGTAATGATGTCAGCTTCGTGTGAATCGGGGATATCATAGACCACCGGAATACCTTTGTCGCCGCCGACTCTAATTCTTGGATCGATTGGAATCGAGCCAAGGAAAGTAGTGTTGCACTCGTTTGCAAGTCTTTCACCACCACCATTTCCAAATATATCATATCTGATATTAGTATCAGGGGCAATAAAATAGCTCATATTTTCGACCACACCCAAAACAGGCACATTCACCCTCTCGAACATTCCGGCGGCTTTCCTTGCATCCACCAAAGAGACTTCCTGTGGTGTTGTTACGATGACAGCTCCGGTTAGCGGGATTGTCTGGCAAAGAGTAAGTTGAATATCTCCGGTTCCGGGAGGCATATCAAAAAGCAGATAATCGAGTTCGTCCCAGTCAACATCGGTCAGGAATTGTCTTACTGCTCCACTTGCCATAGGACCTCTCCAGATTACAGGTGAATTTTCTTCAACGAGAAATCCTATCGACATCAGTTGGATACCAAATTTAGTTAATGGTTGAATTCTTATTTTGCCGGCAACTTCTCTGACGAGAGGTCTCTCATTAACGCCAAGCATAAGAGGAATCGAGGGACCATAGATATCAGCATCTATCAATCCAACTTTTGCCCCCTCAAGTGCAAGCGAGACAGCGAGATTAACCGCCACTGTGCTTTTCCCAACACCACCCTTGCCACTTGCGACTGCAATGGTGTTTTTAACATTGTCGAGAAAACCGCCGGAATTTTTCTTAAATGCAAATGAAGTTACATTGGATGTCATATTAATATTAAGAATGTTTGCTCCGGGCACCATTTCTTTTATTGCATTTTCACAATCTTTTTTTATTTTTTCTTTGAGTGGACAAGCCGGCGTTGTGAGTACAACATCAAAAGAGATGTTGTTACCATCGAGCGTCAGTTTATCAATCATATTTAGTGTAACAAGGTCTTTTTTAAGATCAGGATCGTTCACTGTTGACAGAGCATTTAATACTTGCTCTTTTGTTATTGCCATTAATTCCTCTAATAGTTTGAATATTCAAATTGTTGATTCATGAGCCACTCTTGCGAGTTAATCTCTTCTATATTATGCTGTGGGGCATAAGAATATGTTTTGTCTGAAGCCAGGATTCTGGCTTTTACATTATCGTGTAGATAAACCTCGAGAATTGAATTTCGAAGGTAATTTTTAATTTCCTTGTCAAATACAGGAGTCATAAGTTCGACACGACGATCAAGGTTCCTTTGCATAATATCGGCGCTGCTTATAAATATCTCTTCCTCACCACCATTCAGGAAATAGAATATTCTGGAATGTTCGAGGAATTTTCCTACTATACTTATTACTCTGATATTCTCGGATACACCCGGGAGACCGGGAGTAAGACAACAAATTCCCCGGACTATCAAGTCGATCTTAACGCCTGCATTCGACGCTTCGTATAGATATGCAATCAATTCAGGATCAACGAGAGAATTTAACTTAATTATAATTCTTCCCTCCTTACCTTCTTTTGTATTGGCAATTTCTCTACAAATCAGTGCCTCAAGTTTTGTTCTAAGATTTATCGGTGCCACTGCAACTTGTTTAAAATCTTTCTGTGCACTAAAACCGGTGAGATAATTAAAAATATCACTTACATCGGTGCAAATGTCTTCATTTGCAGTAAACAGACCAATGTCTGTATATAGTTTCGCTGTTGATGCGTTATAATTTCCTGTTCCAACATGAACATAACGGGTAAGTTTATTTTGCTCTTTCCTCACCACAAGGGTCATTTTGGCATGTGTTTTAAGACCCACAAGACCATAGACTACATGGACACCCACATCCTCAAGCCGTTTTTGCCCAATAAATATTGTTTTCTTCATCAAATCTTGCCTTTAATTCCACGAGCACTGCCACTTGTTTTCTGTTTTCTGCGGCTTCAATCAGGGCTTCGATTACCTTAGAGTTTTTACCAACCCGATAGAGTGTTTGTTTGATAGCAAGTACATCAGGATCAACCGATGCCTGTTTTATAAAATCAATTACGGGTTTAAATGAATCGTAGGGATGATGTAAAAGGATATCTCTGCTTTTAATTATCTGAAAGATACTTTTCTCTTCTTCAAACACTTTTGGTAATTTCGGCAGATAAGGTTTATCTTTAACAAGATGCAGCGGAAGTGAGTATAAACTCATAACATCGCTCAAGCCAAGTGGAGAGCGAAGAGATTGTACCTCTTGCTTCGAGAGCTCAAGATTTGTAATAATCGTGTCGAGCATATACTGAGGCATATCTTTTTCAACTTCAAGACGAACAACATTCCCAAACATTCTCTGTCTGATGTTTTCTTCAATCATCTCGAGTAAATCGTCAGCTTCATCTTCCTGAATCTCTATATCAGTATCGCGTGTAATTCTGAAAGCATAAGTGTCGAGAATCTTCATCTTTGGAAAAAGACGATGGATGTTGGCTTTAATTAAATCTTCAAGCCAAATGATTTTAATTTCAGAATTGTTCCCGTTTTCTCCGGGATGTTGTAAAATTTCATCGATCCTTAGGAGACGGGGGAGAAGACCGGGAACTTTAACCCGGGCAAACTGCATATCTCCATCGGTATCTTTTATGGTTACTGCAAGACTAAGTGACAAATTTGAAATGTAAGGAAAAGGTCGGCTTGGGTCAAACGCAAGCGGAGTTAAAACCGGGTAAATCTGTTCCTCAAAGTAGCGATTCAATTTTGCTCTTTCGCCGGAGGAAAGTTTATCAATCGTAGTTAGTATCACATCGTGTTGTTCGAGTTCCGGAACAATCACATGATGCCAATATTCAATTAAATCAGAAACGAGTGGTTGTGTCCTTTTTTCTATCTCATGAAGAGTTTTTTGAGGAGTGTAACCATCAATGGTAATCTCAGCAATATTGGCGGCGATCTGTTCTTTTATTCCGGAAACACGGATCATGTAGAATTCATCAAGATTCGAACTGAATATCGAAATGAACTTTATTCTTTCGAGCAAAGGCAGGCTTGGATGCAGAGCTTCCTCGAGAACCCGTTTGTTGAATTCTATCCAGCTTAAGTCCCTGTTAATAAAATTTTCAGGAACAAAATACTTTTTAATCTGGTCTTTTAGTCGGTCTTTTCTTTTCATAGTTCATTTAAATTAAACCATAAATATACGAAGAAAAAGGGAGAACTCCAGAGCTCCAGAACCTCAGAGCTCCAGAGCTCCAGAACCTCAGAGCTCCAGAACCTCAGAGCTCCAGAGATTCAGTGTTCAGAGTTCCAGTACTTCAGAATTACAGAATTACCGAAGTACCGAAGTTCCGAGGTTCTGAAGTTCCGAGGTTCTGAAGTTCCGAAGTTCTTGAAAAAAATATTTTTTAAACCTATTGACTTTAATCAAATTATTGTGTAATTTACGAACAGGTTATGTGAGGTTTAGTCAACTGGAACCATTCAACAAACAACGGAGGTAATTTCTCTTTTAGATTACAATTTTTTATACCCGGAAAGCGAAGCTAACAGAAATTTTAGTTAGTGAGGGAAAGGATCTTGCTGAGTTTTTTATTGCTTTTCGAAGCAAAAGCTCGCTTTCCACTTTTTTACCCCGTAATCGTAACCTGCTCTAATAGAACCGCTCTATATCTATCAAAAGCCCCAATTATATATGATCGACCAATTTTTACGCCCAATCCGGCCTGTAATTTCCCGGTAAATTGCGTAAAATTCGATAGCTAAATTTGATCCAATGTGTAAACCGGACAACCCGGTTGAAGCTAAGAATTATATTTAATAACAAAAAGTATATATAAATGCTAACATATAAATATTCAATCGATGAAGTCTATGACAGGCCCCTGGTACCCGAAAGGACAAAAGAAGGGAAGAGGAGTTTGTTAACCACATTCATACTGCTTCCATTTCTACTGGTTATTGGGGGGGTGTTATTATTATACAGCCCGATAAAAGCAATTCAGATTTTGATAGAAAAATTTAGCGATGAAGGTTCACTCTCAGACTATCAAAGTGAACGGTCGATTCCGGAATCAACGCAGGAACAAGAATATTGATACAATTCAAGCAAAGTCATTTGTTAATTAATTACAGGAGAGAACGAGTAGATGGTTAATCACAATGTCTATAACTGGTCAGTGAAAAGTGGCGACTTTAAAGGTCACACGGGAGATTACGACAAGCTCTACAAAAAGGGCAAAAAAAGAGATAAGTTAGTGAACACACTTTTGTGGATTGGCGCCGGCTTTCTCACATACATCGTATTTTTCAAGGTGTTGGCATACGCTGCAGCCAGATAGCACATCCACCCCGGGTTAGTGTAATCACAGAGTTTCTCTAAAAGAGTGATACCCTCACTAACCTAACCTTGCCCGCTTGTTCTTCGGAATGGCGGGCATTTTTTTTGAGAGCTGCGGAAATTCAGAACTCCAGAGCTTCAGAGCTCCAGAGATTCAGTGTCCAGAGTTCCAGTACTTCAGAATTACCGAAGTTCCGAAGTTCCGAAGGTTCTCCGAAGTTCCGAAGTTCCGAAGTTCCCCCCTTGTTCTGTGAAAAAAAGGTTGTACATTTGTAATGTTCTTAACACAATTTACGGTGTTCTGCAGGGAGCAGAAAGAATAGGGAAGCCGGTGAGAATCCGGCGCTGTCGCGCAACTGTATGAGGATATTGTTTTTCCAGTTTGCCAATTAAGCCACCACAAATAAATGGGAAGGCTTGGCAATTTACCTCGAAGCCAGGAGACCTGCCGTAAATAATCAGGAAATGACCTTCGCGTAAAAGGTTGTCCGGAAGAACTGTGTCCATACCCGTTCACAGTTTAAACACCTGCTTATTTACACTTCCTTCTCTCCTCGTTCCACCCACGAAATACAATGAAATTTATTTTATCATTCATTTTTTGTTTTACCGTTGTAATTGCTCAAAATCCTGTTCCACAAATTGATTCAGTTACCGGCTTGCCTGTCACTTTGGATGAAATTATAGTGACCGGTGAGAAGGGGAGTGAGAATCCCGGATTTGGCAAAAAAGTTGATCTACTTGATGAGTTCGGAGGTATATGGAATTCACTCGAGGAGGTGGTTAATGGCAATTTTTCTGTATTTGTTAAAGATTATGGTGGAGCGGCATCCGCGAAACTATTGTCATACAGGGGGTTAAGCTCTGAAAACAGTCTGGTTTTGTTTAATGGAGCCAGAATGAATGATCTCAGATATGGCGGTTTTGATCTATCAGCATTTTCGATGAGTGACATCAAATCGGCTGAGTTTTCATCTTCATATTCAGCTTCGGGTGACATCTCAACCGATGGAGTTCTCTCGCTGGAAAGTCGTGGAAAAAGGGAAAACGGACTAAAATTTACTCAAAAATTTGATAATACAGGGCTTTCTTCATCTACATTAAACGGTTCGTTAAAGACCGGAAACTTGCAGGTTTCAGTTGCGGGGGAGAGGATGTGGTCGGCAAACAGGTTTGATTATGAATTTGAAGGGAAGATTAACGAACGGGAAAATGCTCATTACAATAAATCATTTGCATCAGTTTCTGCGATTTACACCTTTAAAGATTTTGTAGCTGATATCTACTCCAACTACTCCTTCTTCGCTTCGGGTGTGCCGGGATTTGTGGTTACAAACAACATCTCTTCTTCAAGAGCCTCAAACACAACAACAGGTTCACTTTCAGTTTTAAGATTAACCGGTCCACTGTTCACAAATTCTGGTTTTGAACTGGTGACAAGTTACAATCATCAGCTTTACAAATTTGAAGATCCAAATGTAAACTATTACAAATATCTCGACTATGATGATTCCAAACTGAATACTTATTCTGTCAATTTGAAGGCTTTTGCCTCGTTTGGTGACTTAAAATTTAATTCCGGATATGGATTCGAAATGGGAGAATTAAATGACATTAAAACCGCTCTTTCAAACAATCGCAAAGAAACTTCTTTGAGCAGAAATTTCCACAGGCTGTCTGCCGGGTTTAAATATTCTCCTGAATTCTTGTTAACAGCTATCGCTGATTTTGCCATCACCGGGGGGATAAATGTTGATATTTTTTCACAAACGGGGATTGGCAGCAACGATGAATCCCGCACTTCCTACAGCACCGGGATGTTGGTTTCTCCAAAGTTTTACACTCCTTTGTCAATCAAAGCACATTTTTATAAAACGACCAGAATTCCTTCATTTAATGAATATTATTATTCTTCAGTTTTTTCCGCCTCTGACCTGAAGCCGGAAAGATCAACGGGATTTGAAGCGGGGATTGTTATAGATGATCTAAAAATCGTGAAGGGTGAAGTCTCTCTTGTCTATTTCAGAATCGAAACCGAAGATAAAATTATATGGGTTCCCTCGATGATTGCCCTTCAGGTGCCGAGGAACATAGCAAAAACAATTTCATCCGGGGTTGAATTTTCCGTGTTAATCTCCCTTTTTTCTGATGTCGTGAGACTTACAAGCAATTATGTTTATCTGGATGCAGAGAATATCTCACCATTTGGAACGACCGATAAAAGCAACGGTAAACAGCTACTCTACTCCCCTGAGCACAGGATAAATTCCGCGATTACCTTTAAAACCGGTGGGCTTGCCATTACTTTGGGGAACAGAATCAGCAGTGAATCTTATTTTACATTTGATAACGACCCCCTTTCGACCATCCACGGAAATTCAGTTTTTGATTTTAAGACCGAATACCACTTCAATTTTTTTAACGTCGGGCAACTTGCCTCACTATCAATTTATAACCTGTTTAACGAGAATTACCGGATTATTCAATCTTATCCGATGCCTCTAAGAACATTCATTTTCTCTTACACATTAAGTATATAGGATTTCCATGAAAAAATTTGTTTTCGCTTTTTCAACATTGCTGACCATACTTGTGATAACCGGTTGTAAAGATTCACCAACAATGCCTGAAACCCCTTTAACTCAAGCTGCAAAGGGTGTTTATGTTTTAAACGAGGGACTTTACAGTCAAAACAATTCAACTCTATCCTATTATGAACTTACATCAAGACAAGTTTTGTTAAATGTATTTGCAGTTGCAAACAGTGGAAGATCGCTGGGCGACACAGGGAACGACATTGTGATTGTGGGAAATACTGCCTTTATTGCTGTGAATGTTTCCAACAAGATAGAGGTGATAGATATTACAAGTTTTAGATCGAAGGGGACAATTGATCTTGGCGCGGGAGCGGGACCCAGAAGAATTTTCGCAAAAGATTCATTAACAGCATATGTAACAGGGTTTTCGGGCAAAGTTTATAAAATTGATGCAAAAACAATGACTGTTGTGAAAGAGATACCAGTTGGTTCTTATCCGGAAGGAATGGTTGAAATTGGTGGACGATTATTTGTTGCAAACTCCGGATTGGGAGGCGGAAACACTGTTTCAGTGATCGACCTGAACACAGATGCTGTTATGGAGTCGATAACGGTTGGCACCAATCCCGTAAATCTTGCCAAGGATAAAAACAATATGCTCTACACAATTTGCACAGGTCGCTATGATTCAGCAGATATCGGTGGGGCAATTTACAAAATTGATCCTGCCGGGCTTGATGTGATCGATTCACTAATTTTGTCACAGAATCCGAGCGATGCCGTAGTTACTCCTGAAAATGTTATGCTTGTTTTAAATAATTTGGGGGTAATGAAAGTTGATCTCGGTGACTTTAAAAAGTCGCCCGAATTATTTATAGGAGGCATGGCGGTCAATTCAATGTACGGTGTTATTTATTCTATTGCTTATGACCCAATTGATATGCTTTTGTATCTCGGAAATCCAAAAGATTTTACACAAAATGGAGAAGTGGCGATTTTTGATATGAGTGGAAAAGAAGTCAGAAGATTTGAAACGGGATTAAATCCGGGCGGTCTGGCGATAGTCAATTACAGATAAATGAAAACCTATTTTATTTTTAAATCAATTTAACTTAAATTACATCTTTACGATTAAAAAATTGTTCAGATAACGGAGACACAGATATGAAATTCGAGCAGAATAATAAATATATTTTAGCAATTGTTATGATTGTTATGGCAGCAGGTATGAGGTTAATACCACATTGGCCAAACTTCACCCCGATTGCAGCAATGGCTTTGTTTGGCGGAGCTTATTTAAATGACAAAAGACTTGCATATGTGGTACCTTTCGCAGCAATGTTGCTGTCAGATTTGGTAATTGGCATGCACGATACAATGTGGGCGGTTTACCTTGGTTTTGCGATGATTGTTTCGATGGGATTTTTTCTTCGTAAAAACAATTCCGTACTTAAAACAGCAGGTGTTGCTTTGGGATCAAGTATCTTGTTTTTTGTGGTTACCAACTTTGCGATGTGGGCATCCGGAACATATTACACAATGGATTTAACAGGCTTAATTCAGTGTTATGTTGCAGCAATTCCATTTTTTGGATACAGTGCGGCCGGTGATCTGTTTTATACAGGTTTGATGTTTGGTGCTTTCGAATATGCAAAAGTTAAAATTCTTGCTCCTGTAGAAGCATAAAAGATTAAAATATCCAATAAAAAAAAGAGGCTGTCTCAAAAGGGGCAGCCTTTTTTAATGCAATAATGCAATAATTCAGTAATGCAATAATAGCAAGCAATTATTTCTTTGAAACTTGTTTCTTTTCAAGTTCTTTCAGGGTTTTGATTCTTTCATCCAAATCTTTTATTTTGTTGTTGATCTGATCGATATAATCTTCAAGTTTTACTTCATAACCTGATTTATCGTAATAACCTCTCTCTTCAAAATAGGATGAGAAGAGCCAGTTGCGCTTTAGTGCTTCCATGTTTTCGCTGAATCTTCCGGCTCCCACTCTTACCTCTTTGGTAATACCCACGAGTTCACTTAACATCTCTTTTACAGAAACATCGACATCACTGCCATCTTTTAACAGTTTTCCTACAACTCCTTTACCGGAACGGACATCTTTTACAACTCCATCCACATGAGACATGAGTGTATCCATAGTGAACATAACATTGTCAGCATTTTTCACAACGGAATTGATATTTTTGCCAAGATCAGCCACAAGGGTAGCAAGTGTGTCATACTTTGATACGGCGGCTTCGAGCCCTCTATTGGCAGTTAAAAGGATCAGGTTTGTGTTTTCATACAACCTGTCATCGTTAAGAAGTTTACCGATTGTACCCTCTCCTGAATTGATTTTAGAGACAATTCCGGCAAGATCGGAGCTCATAGATTTTGTTGAACCAAGTATTTCGGTTATCTCTTCAAGTATTGCTGCGAGACCCAGAGGGTTCATCCCTTTGATAGTGCCTCCATCTTCAACAGCAGGTTGGTCAACCGTCCCTTTTTGCAGGTTAATAACCTTGTTTCCAACAAGTCCTTCAGTTTCTACATAAGCTTCAGTATTTTTACGGATAAATCTTTGCACATCTTTTTCAAGGTCCATTACCACAAGCACCTTCCCCGAGGTGTCGGGAGCAAGAAAAATATCAGCCACAGCACCAACATTTATGCCCGACATACGGACAGGAGCGCCTTTGCGCAGTCCCTCAATATTGGTAAAATATGCTTTAACTTTAAATGTGGAAGTAAAAAGTGATTGTTTACTCCCAACATAAAAGATTCCTATCAAAAGCAGGATCATCCCTATTGATACAAAAATTCCGAGTCGTAAAAATTTATGTTGCTCAGCCATAATTATCCTCTAAATATTCAGGACTAAAAAAGTTTTTCAGAAAGGGATCGTCAAGTGAAGTGAGAGTAGCCAGATCACCTTCAAAGAGTATGATACCATCGTTGAGTACAATAACTCTGTCTGCAATTATTTGTGCACAGATCAGATCATGAGTAACAGCAATGGAGGTCATTTTAAGTTCTTGTTGGAGATCACGAATTAGTTTGCTGATCTCTTTGGTTGTTATGGGGTCGAGACCGGTTGTTGGTTCATCGTAAAGCATCAACATCGGCTCTGTTATTATTGAGCGCGCCAAACCAACTCTTTTTCGCATACCGCCGGAAAGTTCACTCGGCATTTTGTCTATTGCATGCGAGAGTGACACCATATCCAAAGCCCGTTCAACCTTTTGTGTTACTTCTTTTTGCGTAAAATTAAAATTTCTAATCAGAGGGAAGGCAAGATTTTCGCGTACTGACATTGAATCATAAAGTGCCGCACCCTGGAAAAGGAAACCGATATTTTTCCGCAACTCATTCATTTCCTTAAGTGGAATGTTGAGTACATCAATCCCGTTGATTGATATGGTCCCTTTGTCCGGGGTTAAAAGTCCCACCATACATTTTAAAAGTACACTTTTACCCGTTCCAGACTTACCAAAGATTACAAGATTTTGAGTCTCATTAACCTCAAGCGAAACGCCGGCGAGCACGGATTGTTCACCAAAGCTTTTGTAAACATCTTTAACTTCTACTAATTTACCGGCCATAACCACAACGCAACTTGAACAAGTATCATATCAAAAATAAGGATTAGTAGAGAAGAATAGACCACGGAGGTGGTTGATGCTTTCCCTACACCTTCGGTTCCTTTATCGGCGGTGTAACCAAGGAATGAACCTGTAATACCAACAATGAAGCCAAAAACGATGGTTTTTCCGATGCCGGGAATAATGTCCCCAAATTTAACCACTTCGACAACCTGTGACATATAAAGATCATAGGTTGTATTCATCGATATATATGAGGCAAAAAAGCCTCCGCCGATGGCAAGAAAATCGACATAAACTGTAAGTAACGGTAGAATCATTGTGGTAGCTATCACTCTTGTAACCACCAGAAAACGGAATGGATCGATAGCCGACACTTCCATCGCATCAATCTGTTCAGTTACCCGCATTGAACCAAGTTCAGCACCAATCCCGCTTGAAACCCTTCCCGCAAAAATTAAGGCAGTTAACACCGGGCCCAGCTCTCTAATAACCGAGAGAGTCACCATATAAGGGAGAAATGCCTCTGCTCCAAATTTTATCATGATCGGGAGCGACTGCAGTGTCAAGACCACTCCGATAATAACACCTGTCACGCTCACAATGGGGAAGGTTTTTACACCCAACTCGTACATATGTTTCGCAATCTCTTTAATCTCATAAGGAGGTTTAAGGACATTCATAAAAAAGCGGTGCGTAAAAAGCGACAACGCTCCTATGATGTTAAAGAATTTACGAATTTGTTCAAAGGTTGAGTCGGAGGTCAATAATCTTCCAGGTGTTTAAAATAACACAAAGTTAACTCCTAAATTAACAATTTTTTATCTAAACTCTCTATTTATTGGAGTCGATTCTTAAAAAATATGTTGTATTTGAGTATATTTATCAAAAGGAAATTTCTCCTTTTATAACAAAAGAACCAAAAGATATGCTCGAACCTAAATATTTTTACAGAAAACTTGATTCATTACTCGCCGGAATTGGTAAAGAAAAAACCGGCAAGGCATTCCTCGTTAACATAGTAACTCTGCTTGAAAAGACATTTGGAGATGACCTTCAAATAAGAAGAGGCAGGATTTACGAAGAAGTGACCGGAAATTATGAATTAATTTACCCGGGTGACGGAGAATCAGGGAATTACACCCTGAAGATCCCCGCCGACAGCATTGAAGTGACAACTGTGTTGAAAACGCGACTCTACATATTTGATGAGCCGACGGTAATTACAAAATTTTTGCCGATAGAACGGCACGGGTATTCAGTTCCGGCTGCTTTTGTAGTTAACAATCCCGACAAAAGATTCATTTTCGTATTTGAACTTTTAAGCGGCTGGGTAAGAGAGGAAATTGAATTTTGCCTCAATGCCGTAAGGAGAGCCGTTAATTACAGACTTTTTTCCGAAGCTGTAATTGGGGAGATGCAACAAGCTGCAAGAATTCAGCAATCACTTTTAACTTCAATTCCACCTTCCATTGAGGGATGGGATATTGCTGCAAAATCGAAACCCGCTGAACTTGTTGGTGGCGACCTGTATGATTATTTCCGTTTTGATGCAAATGAGTTTGGTATCTGTTTTGGTGATGCAAGCGGCCATGGTCTTCCGGCAGCCTTGATGGTAAGAGATGTTGTTACCGGGCTCAGGATGGGGGTTGAAAAACACATGAAAATGGTTTATACCCTTAAAAAATTAAACGAAGTGATTTACAGGGGGTCATATTCCACAAGTTTTATCTCCCTCTTTTTTGCGGAATTTGAAAACAATGGTAATCTCTTTTATGCTAATGGTGGTCATCCTTCCCCTCTGATCTTTAAAAACAAACGCATCCATGAGCTTCACCCTACCGGTCTTATTTTTGGTGCATTCCCAGATATAAGCATCAAGCGATCATTTGCCCACATGGAAGAAGGGGATTTATTGCTTCTCTATAGTGATGGAATCATTGAGCGACAAAATGCCGGTGAAGAATTTTTCACAATTAAAGAGGTTATAAAACTCGTTAAAAAGCACAAACTAAAAAAAGCGGCTGAGATTATCGAGATATTATTTGAAGAGGCGGATAAGTTTGGTAATGGTGTAAAATGGGAAGATGATGCCACCTTGATGATTATTAAAAGAATCAAACAAAAATAAGAGATTTATGACCAATAGAAGAGACTTTATCAAAAAAGCTGCTGTGATTACTACTGCAGCCACTCTGCCGGGTGTTCTTTCTTCGTGTATGAGGAAGGATAAAAAAGGAAGTTCCTATTCGGGAGCCGAAGTGAAGTGGAAAATGGCAACAACATGGCCCCCAAATTTCCCTGTATTGGGTGAGTTGATGATCAGGTTTTCTGAACTTGTTGATCAGATGTCGGGAGGCAGATTTAAAATAAAGGTTTATGGGGGTGGTGAACTCGTTCCCGCGATGGAGAGTTTTGATGCTGTAAAACAAGGAAATGTTGAAATTGTTCACAGCGCTTCGTATTATTGGGCGGGGAAGGAGCCGGCTGCCATCTTTTTTACAGGTTTGCCCTACGGAATGAATGCACCTCAAACAAGTGCATGGATGTATTTTGGTGACGGGTTAAAATTATGGACAGAATTATATGCCAAACACGGATTGATCCCTCTTCCCGGTGGAAATACAAGTGGGCAGATGGGGGGCTGGTTCAGGAAAGAGATAAAATCGGTTGAAGATTTTAATGGACTTAAAATGCGGATTCCGGGAGTTGGCGGGAAGGTTCTGGCAAAACTTGGAACAAGTTCGCTCCTCTTCCCGGGTGGAGAATTATATACCAATCTTGAGAGAGGAGTTTTGGATGCTCTCGAATGGGTTGGACCATATCACGACTACAAGATGGGCTTCCACAGAGTTGCGCCCTACTATTATTATCCCGGCTGGCAAGAGCCCTCGGGAGCTACTGAGTTTATTATTAACAAAGTGGCATTCGACAAATTACCTGATGATCTAAAATCGATTCTTAAGGGAGCTGCCGGCTTCATTGATTCGTTGATTACTTCTGAGATGATAGCTAAAAATGCCGAATATCTGGATATGATCAAAAAAGAGGAAAGTATAAAACTAATGAAATTTCCTGATGAAGTTTTGAAGGTTCTCAGGCAAAAAACAGATGAAGTGATAACTGAAATAGTGGAAGCCGACCCGTTTAACAAAAAAATATTTGAATCTTATCGTAAATTTCAGAATCTAACAACTGAACTATTCAAAATTTCTGAATGGAACTATCAATCGAATTCATGAGTTACAAAGGCAATTAAGCAAATGATTAATAAGGATCAAATTATTTTATGATTAATGTTACAAACCTCTCACCTTCGGAATTTAAACAAGGTTTCGAAACTGATCAGGATGCTGTTTTAATTGATGTAAGAACACCTGAAGAGAATAATGAGAAGAGGCTTCCCAATTCGATAAATCTGGATATATATGCTCCCGATTTTCATGCCGAAATTCTTAAGCTCGACAAAACAAAAAGTTATTATCTGTACTGCCGCAGTGGGAGCAGAAGTTTCCATGCCGGTTTATTTATGTCGCAGAATGGTTTCAAAAAGATTTATAATCTCGATTGTGGCATTCTCGGCTGGAAATATGAAACAGAGAAAAATTAATTAAGATGAAACAACTCAGATCGCAAAGACAAACAAGCAGATTTATTCTGCTGTTATATCTTGTTGTTCTGGGGATATCCTCGTTCCACTTTCATGAGTCGGATCTCTCACTGTTTGGGATTGAATCCGTCTCAGAGAGATCGGGAGCATCGAATACTCACCATTCAACAACAGGCTATTCGGCTTGTATTATGGTGGTGTTTGCGAACACTTCTTCAGTGGCAGTTAATAAATTTCAACTGGATCCCACTGAAACCATCCTGGAATCGATCGAATTCGAAAGAAATGTCTTCAGGAGCCAACAGCATATCAATATTCCTCTGTTAAGAGGACCACCCTCACTCTCTATCTAAAAACCATTAATAATTGAAAAAATAACCACCCGGATTTGCCAATAAATTGGCTTGAATCGTTGTGGTATATTAATATTTGAAGTCATAACACGACTTTGTAGAGATATTTACACGAAATTAGAGAGAATTACATGAAAAAGATGCTTATTCCGGCAATTTTTGCCGTTGTGATATTATTTCAAGGCTGTAAAAAAGAAGACAGCCCTGTCAGCCCCGTAGAGGAACATTTTGCCGCAGAGGGAGTCTATTTGTCAACCTCCGGAATTCCTGTTGCTTCAATTTTCAGAGGAGTTTCCACTGATACAATCAAAGTTCCTCTTGCAGGTTCAACTGATCATATGGATGTGAAATTCTTTGATGCAAATCGTAATGTGATTAACCCGCCAACTGATACTCAGAAAAAACTTTCATGGAGTATTGCAGATACTTCAATGGTGGAATTGTGGCGTCATGCGGATGAACCTGATGCCGAATATGAAATTCATCTACGAGGAAAAAAAGCCGGGATGACCACAATTGAGTTTTTCATTTTGCATGAAGGGCACAATGATTTTCGCTCAGGTAATATTAAAGTGTTGGTTCAATAGAAGTAATACATAGCAATATATTAGAGGAAATTTTAAGCTTTCACTTAAAGTAAAACTTTAATATTAAATTTAAAATATTAGTTAGTAAAAAATGAAGAATTTGAATATCGGACTGTACATCATTTTTGCCTGGATTCTTGCTGGTTTGAGTGTTCAAGCTCAAATCAATCCCGGCAGAATGTTGACAGGAAAGGTAATCGACTCTTATACAAAAGAGGCTGTTCCGGCAGCCTCTGTTTCTGTTGTTGAGACAGGAAAAGGAATGATTACCGACACTACAGGAGAGTTTATGATCATGCTCCCGCCGGATAAGTTTGTACATATCAACATCTCACATCTTGGATATTATGATTATACAATTGAAATAAGTGACAGAAAAGACACATCGATTTCAATTGCAGTATATCTTGTGCCAAAAAACATCGAATTGGAGACAGTTCTTGTTACAGGGAACCACACACATTCGAAATTTGAAGAGATTTCGAATCTTAATGGACTTGTGGAAGGGGTCGATTTACAGAAAAATCTGGGATTAACGCTGGCATCAACATTAAAAAACGAAACCGGGATTGCTATCAGATCGATGGGTCCTGCGCCTGCAAGGCCTGTTTTCAGGGGACTGGGAGGTGACAGGATACTATTTACGGAGGATGGTGCACGAACGAGTGATCTAAGCGCCACATCGCCCGACCATGCCCTTACGATAGAGCCATTTTCAATTACAAGAGCTGATGTTATCAGGGGTCCCAGAACCCTTCTTTTTTCACCGGTTACAATCGGTGGAGTAATAAATGTAATCAGGCATGATATCCCGGTTGAGGCACATGATGGACTTTCAGCAAGTGCCGGAAGTTATTTTGAGAGTGCCAATAACGGAGCATTAATTGGAGGAAATGCCGATTATGGATTCGGGAGCATCGTAATCAAGGGGAGCATGACAACCCGGAGCACGGGAGATCTCTATACCCCGGGCGGTAAATTAAAAAATTCATATTCAAATATTACAGGATTGGGGTCAGGAATATCTGTGATAGAACCCGGTGGTTTTGCAGGTTATTCCTACAGAAGTATTGATATGGAATATGGTATTCCTGGTGGATTTGTGGGAGCGCATCCTAACGGGGTTAAGATATCTGTCTTCAGAAATGTTCATTCGTTCAAAACCTCTCTTAATTTTAATTCCGATTTTCTGCACAACGGAACACTCCATATTAACAGATCATTTTACCGGCATAAAGAGTTTGAAAGGGATGATGTGATTGGTGCAGAATTTAAGATACTTGATTATTCAGGTTACCTCAATTTTGAGCACCACTTGTTTGGATTTAATGAAGATGGGGTTATCGGTGTGTCAGGGCAGTACAGAGATTTTGAAATTGGTGGATTTGTATTTACTCCTAAATCTGTCTCAAAAAATTTGGCACTTTATTTCTGGCAACCTTTTAATTACGAACGACTGAGTTTCGAATTTAGTGGCAGAATTAACCGGGATATTATCACACCTGAAAAGGAAAAACAGGCCAAAATTGGCTATATCCGTGAGCGGGATTTTGTGACTTATTCCTTTGCTGTTTCCTCGATTTATGAAATTACAAAATCTCTTTTTGGGGGGCTTAGTCTCAGCCGTTCGTCACGGGTTCCCACCATCGAAGAATTATTCTCTGAGGGGCCACATCTGGCTGCTTACTCGTACGAAACCGGCAATCCAAATCTCTCTTCAGAACATGGTTATGGAGCAGAAGTATTTGTTTATTTCAAAACGGACAACTTCTATACAATAACTAATTTTTATTATTTCCAACTGAATTCTTTTATAATTCCGAGGAATTCAGGTGAAATTAATTATCAAACTTTTTTACCTGTTTATACAACACAGGGAGTGGATGCAGTGATAAAAGGAATTGAGGTGCAAAGTGAATATACACCTGTGAGGGGGACAACAATTTCAGCAAAACTTGCGTTCACGGAGGGAAACATGGATTCAGGAGCAGCAATGCCACAGATACCACCGGCGAAACTATATTTGGAACTTCAACAGCAAATATGGAAAGGAGCAACTATTGATCTCGGCTGGGAACTCGCTGCACCTCAGGAAAAAGTGGATAATTTTGAAACAGCCACGGCTGGTTACGGTCTGTTAAATTTTGGTTTTCGTCAATCATTCTCTGTTGGGCAATTCACCGGACTTTTCTCTGCAGGGGTGGATAACATCCTGAATATTGAATACAGAAACCATCTTTCGAGAGTAAAAAGCGTGATGCCAGAGGCAGGCAGGAATCTTAGAACCACACTTAAAATCTATTTTGAGTGATTTAGTCGAGTAAAAAGAGGGTTTTGTCGAGTAAAATGCTGCGTTAGTCGAAATAACCATGCTAAACGGTCATCCAGAGGTTAAGTTTCGATCGTATGTTAAACACTTATCCCTCTAATGTGTTTAACGAATACATTACTCCCCCCAAAAAGGCTGCTTTTAGCAGCCTTTTTTTTATCTTTGCACATGAAAAGATTAACAATAACTCTCACCCGATTGCACAAATGTCCAATAAAATAGCAAAAAAAAGTTTCTCTGATTTACGAGTGCTTCTCGTTGATGACATTGACTCGAACCGTATAGTCGTGATCAATATTCTGCGTCGTTTTTCTATGAAAATTGAGACAGCTTCCAACGGGTTTGAAGCAATCGATCAATTAAAAAAAAATGACTTCGATATAATCCTGATGGATCTTGCGATGCCCGAGATGGATGGGGTTACTGCCACGAGGATAATCAGGAAAGAATTTGACCTGCCGAAGAGGGATATCCCGATCATCGCTTTAACAGCTTCATTGGTTCAGGAATCAACAGATCGTGTGTTTGAAGCAGGAATGAATGTGTGTATCTCCAAACCCGTCGCAAGCAAGGAGTTGTTGGAAATAATCGGTAAATTTACGGGTGCTGTCCAAGAAATAAGCCCGGCTGTTAATAGCCGGACGGGGAGCGAATATTATCCGGTGGATGACATGATTGATCTCACTTATCTCTTTGAAGTTGCGCGTGGAGATGATCAGTTTGCTGCGGAGCTCATTGAAAATTTTATCAGCAATACCCCCCCCATTCTTAAGACGATTAAACAAAAACTTGAACAGGAGGATATTGAAGGGTGTAGAAAGTCCTGCCACAAATTAAAACCGGTACTTTCCTACATGGGACTTAAACAGATTACACCGATATTTGCAAAATTCCACGAAAATCTCCAGAGAGATCAAGTGAATTTAAGAGGGGAGTTGTTGATACTCAATAAACTGGAAGAATTGATCTCAGAGGCAATATCAAGACTCCAAAAAATTAAGCTGCAGTTGATTTCAAATGAAAAATGATGTTAACGGATTAAAATCAGCCATAAAAAAAATCTTTGTAAAGTCGCTAAAGAATCATGATCCGGCATTGTTAGTATATAATGAACTGAAGAATAACAGACAGTTTGATGGCCGGACTAATAAGATTGAAATTGTGGCGATTGGGAAATCTGCAATTGGAATGGCAAAAGGGGCTACAAAATATTTTAAGGAAAGAGTTACCCGGGGGCTGATCATCTCAAACACAACCCCTGATGAAGTACCCGAAAGATTCTCATTTTTACTCTCTTCACACCCTTATCCCGATCAAAAAAGTCTCAAAGCCGGCAACTCACTTATCGAGTTCTGCGAAACTTCCGATCCCGATTCTCTTTTAATATTCCTTATCTCAGGTGGCACATCTGCAATGGCAGCAGTTCCGGTGGATGGTATATCTGTTGAATTAAAAGGTCGTTTAACCGGAGTATTACAGCGGAGTGGGATGGGGATAGAAGAACTTAATTTTGTCAGAAAATCTCTTTCTAAAATTAAAGGGGGAAAACTTCTTGATTATATCAAAAGTAAAGAGGTTGTTAATCTCTTGATATCCGATGTCCCGGGGAATGATTTATCCACCATCGGTTCAGGATTGTTAGTTCCAGAAAACAGAGACAGGAAAAAATTAATTTCGATTTTGAAAAAATATAGATCATTGGATGAATCGGGGATCGTAAGTGAGGTGTTGTTTTCTCTCCCCAGGAGATTGAATAACCCGGGGATTGTTAAGCAGGAAGTAATCAATAAAATTATTGATTCAAATGACCGGTTTTTGGTCACCGTCAGAGAACTGGCTGAGAATCAGGGATTTGATACCATTATTCTAAAAGAGCCCGTTACCGGAGATGTTGGAATGGCATCTTCGAAACTTTTTATGACGACGGAGATTTTATTTGGAGAATCACCTTCAAAAAGGGAAAAACCTGTTCTCATAATCAGTGGAGGTGAAACAACTGTCAGAGTTTCAGGAGAGGGGATTGGGGGCAGAAACTGTGAGTTGGCAATGAGATTTGCGTCATTCATTGAAAATAAAAGGTATATCGTCATGGCAGTTGGTACTGATGGAATCGATGGTAACTCAGATTTGGCAGGGGGAATTGTTGATGGTTTCACCATGGGTAAGAGCACATCGCACTACTTTAAAAGGGAGTTGGAATCAAACAATTCGGGCGAGTGGTTGATTTCGTGCAGTTCAGCAATTAACACCGGAAGTACCGGGATCAATCTTGCAGATTTATATCTTATCTGCCGATATTAAAAAAGGCTGACCCCCGTTAGAGAATCAGCCTTGAATAATTTTAATGAGACAGTTACACTATTATCTCAATTATCTGTGCATCAGTATCGACAGTGTCATTTACCAAAGCTTCAAAAAAGACATTGATATCTATAGTTGAGAGGTTTTTCTGTTTACAGAAAGCCTCAGCACCTTCATCAACCCCGTTTCTGGTGATTAAAAGATATCTCTTGGAATAGTTTGAGTAGAGATTCTTAAATTTAAAGAACTGGGTTGAAGCAAGATTTACATCATATTTGTTTAGTGGTTCTTCCTGTAGCACAAGATTGGCATAAAGAACAGCTTTCGCAGGCTCACTTACAACAACAATTTCAATTGTGTCTTTCCTGTTCCAAACTGATCCCACTTTTGTAATCTCAAACGGGAAGAGGTATTGGATATATGGACTTTTTTGATAATCGTGGAATATCTCTCTAATGAAGATTCCAAGCCGGCTGTTAACATACTCTTCGAGTTTTTCGCCGATTGTCACCAGCATCTTGTCATATTCACCCATCTCAAAATTGATAATATCGGGTTGGATAAATCTGAACCAGAAATTTTCAAAATAGTTTCTGATAAAATATCTTCCAAATTTCGATTTTGTATCATCACTTGTATTAACAGGTAGTTGTCTCTCGATCAATCTTTTTTTCTTTTCAAGCTCGTAGAGGTATTTGGTAAGATTTGTAACCGGAATATTTACAGTTTTTGCAATATCCGACATCTTCGTAAAACCTGCGGCGATTGCTTGCAGAATCGAAAGATAAATTTTGTTGCCTCTGGTGAAATCGTTGATAAGAAGTTCTTTCAACTCATAAGCAAGAGGAGCAAAATCCACAAAAACAAGTTCTTTCAGAATGGTTTCGAGGTCTTTATTCCACAATTGGTGGCGTTCTATCAAAAAATAATATTTGGGTAAACCGCCAAAAATAGTGTATAACTCGATTATCTGTGAAGTGGTGAGCTTGGAGTTGTTTTTCCGGAAGATCACAATTACATCAGAAAGTCTGAAAGGAGTAAGTTTTATGAAATGGTTATTAATTCTGAAAAGCGGACTGTCTTCGGAATCAAACTTCCTTTTCATGAAGTCGATATTGGAAGTAACCACAATCAGGTTCAACATGGAATTTTTGGAATGAGTGTCCCATGCTCTCCTGAGCTCATCAAAAGCTTCCGGTTCAATCAATTCAAAATTGTGAAATTCATCGATGACAACATTTACGGGTCTGTTTCGTGCGATATAAAAAAGGAACTCAAAAAAGTTACCCCAGCTCTGGAAGTTTGGAATAAAACTATCCGGAAATGTATAAGATTTCAGATACTCTGATATATCTTGTAACTGCAGGAACGATGATTTGTTGCTTATTGTGAAATAAGCTCCTGCGTTTGCTCTCAGAAATTGCTTTATCAGCGTTGTTTTACCAACTTTTCTCTTTCCCACGAGAAGTGTGAAATTAGAATGACCAACAGTATTGGCAGCAATCTGGTTTAAATAAGCTAACTGATTTTCTCTGAAATAAATCTTCATACGAATAAACGATTTTATTATTAATAAATAAACAATAGAAATTTGTAATTTCTAACAATAAAGATATAAAAATATTACTAATTCTAATATAATTATTATACTATTTCTATAAGAAACATCCTGTTTTTCCGGTTTTTTATCTTATAGAATATGTGTAAATTACGAGTTATGTTTTACCAACACATTATTTCTTTAATCTTGAAACATTTGAGACTGAATAATAGTTCAGATATTATGAAAAAAGACAAAAAATGATTATTAAACATCTTAAAATAGCGATTTTGGTGTTCCTGGTTACTACAATAATTGTACCAGGGCAGGATTTGGTCACTCCCGGGTGGGTAAAAGACAAAATTATCTATGAAGTCAACTTAAGACAATTTACTCCTTCCGGATCACTCAAAGAGTTCAGGACACATCTGCCAAGGCTGAAAGAATTGGGAGCCGGAATTCTGTGGCTTATGCCAATTCATCCAATAGGTGAAAAAAACCGAAAAGGCACTCTGGGCAGCTATTACGCAGTTAAAGATTATAAAGATATCGATCCTCTCTACGGCTCAAAGGAAGAATTTAAAGAATTTGTTAAAGAAGTTCATGACATGGGAATGTATGTTATAATCGACTGGGTTGCCAATCATACAGCCTGGGATCATCCCTGGACTTCCACAAATCCCGATTTTTATACAAAAAATGAAAAAGGGGAGTTTATTCCACCGGTTGCCGACTGGCAGGATGTTATTGATCTTAATTATTACAATAAACAGCTCTGGCATGCAATGACCGATGCCCTTAAATACTGGGTGAAAGAATTTGATATTGACGGATACAGATGCGATGTTGCAGGAATGGTGCCGCAAACATTTTGGGAGTCAGCTCGCGCATCACTCGATTCAATTAAGCCTGTTTTTATGCTCGCTGAGTGGGATACACCTGAAGTTCATACAGCATTTAATATGTCTTACGGCTGGAAAATGTATTCAAAGTTTAATGAGATTCATGCAGGAAAAGCCGGTAGAGAAGACCTTTATAAAACTCTTTTTGATCACATCAAAAGTCTTCCCAAAGACGGGATCATAATGCAGTTTACTTCCAACCATGATGAAAATTCCTGGAATGGTACAGAATTTGAACGATTGGGTGAGGCTGCACCAACCTTTGCAGCACTCACATTTTTATTACCCGGGATGCCCTTGATCTATAGTGGTCAGGAAGCTTCCCTTGATAAAAGATTATCCTTTTTTGAAAAAGACGAAATAATTTGGAGACAAACTAAAATGACAGAATTGTATAGAACACTTTCCCGTTTGAAAAAAGTAAATCCTGCACTCTATAACGGGATGTATGGTGGGGAATTGGTGAGACTTGATGAGAATCTTGATGGTAAAGTGATAGCCTTTGTTAGAGACTCAAATCCCAACAATGTACTCGCATGTTTTAATCTCTCGGGTGAAGAAAAAACGATTGAACTTGATCTTACAAAATATTCAGGGAAATATGAGGAAGCATTTTCAGGTACTGTAAAGGATTTTGATGGCAGAGTCTCCATAAAACTTTCCCCTTATGGTTACGCTATTTATTCAAAAAAATAACCAATGCCGGATACTTCTTTGACTGTCAGGTATGAACCTGTAATAGGGCTTGAGGTTCATGCTCAACTAAAAACAAACACAAAAATCTTTTGTGGTTGTTCCACAGGTTTCACTGTTGAGTCAAACAAAAATGTTTGTCCCGTTTGTTTGGGGATGCCGGGAGTGCTCCCAGTATTAAACAAAAAGACGGTTGAACTTGCTGTCAGGTTTGGCCTCGCTCTCGATGCAAAAGTGAATCTCACCTCCATATTTGCCAGAAAAAACTATTTTTATCCCGACCTTCCAAAAGGCTATCAGATTTCGCAATTCAGTTTACCTGTTGTTGGTGAAGGTGTTCTTAAAGTTGAGACGGGGGAAGGCGGGATTAGAGAAATCGGGGTTTTAAGAGCACATTTGGAAGAAGATGCCGGGAAATCAATTCATGACCGGGGTGATTTCACACTTGTGGATGTTAACAGATGCGGGGTTCCGCTACTTGAGATAGTGAGTAAACCGGAAATCAGAAGTGCTGCGGAAGCTGCGGCATATCTAAGAACAATGAGGCAGATTCTCCTTTTTCTTGATATTTGTGACGGGAATATGGAAGAAGGTTCTTTACGGTGTGATGCCAATATATCAGTAAGACCGGTTGGTGAAACCAGACTCGGGACCAAGACCGAGATTAAAAATATGAATTCTTTCCGAAATGTGGAGAGAGCAATCAACTATGAGATTGAAAGACAGATAGAACTGCTCGAAGATGGAGGGAGTGTTGTTCAACAAACTCTGTTATGGAATGCAGATAAGGGAATTGCCACTCCAATGAGATCAAAAGAAGACTCACACGACTACCGGTATTTCCCCGATCCCGATCTTATGCCTCTTGTGATAGATGAAGAGTGGTTTCAGCAGATCAAATCGGAAATGCCGGAACTTCCCGCAACCAAAAAACAACGATTTGTAAAACAATTTTCACTTCCTGAATATGATGCGGGGATTTTGACTCAACAACCCGATTATTCAAGTTACTTTGAAGAGGCAGCAGCCTGCACATCCAATTATAAAGAATTAAGTAACTGGATGATGACTGAGGTGTTAAAAGTTGCCAATCAGGAAAAAATCGATCTCTCGGATTTCAAAATTAAACCGAAACGCCTCGCTGAACTTGTGAATCTGATCTCCTCAGGTTCAATCTCCGGTAAAATAGGTAAGGAAATATTTGCACAGATGTTATCCTCGACTCTTTCCCCAACCGAAATCGTTGAAAAAGATGGACTTTTCCAGATTTCCGATGAGAATGAATTAAGTCACATTATCAATAAACTGCTTGATGAAAATGAGTTACAGGTTCAAGAGTATCTTGCAGGGAAAGAGAAAGTGCTCGGCTTTTTTGTGGGCAGGACAATGAAGGAAACAAAAGGGAAGGCAAATCCATCATCTGTGAATAATATCTTGTTGGATTTGCTGAATTCACGCAGAAAATAGTTTCAGGGCACTAATCTTTAAACCTCTTAATAACTCTCATTTTCGTAAATTTAAATTTTAATTTGGAGAACAAATCTTGAATGTAAAAAAAGAGCTTAAATCTTTACTTCAAGCTTTTATCGCGGCACTTTTTATCATTTCTTTTTTCTTTCAGAATACCAGAATCCCCACTCCTTCAATGGAAAGTACGATTCTTGTTGGCGATTTCGTAGTTGTTAACAAGTTCATCTACGGGATCAATTCTCCCAAATTTATTCCTTACACTGAAATTGACATCCCTCATTTCAGGTGGGATATATTTACCGATCCTGATAGAGGTGATATTGTTGTTTTCGACTTTCCCGGTGAAAAAGGGGAGTTTAGACCCAATCCTGAAAACATCCAGTATGTTAAGAGGTGTATAGGTTTACCGGGCGATACAATTGAAATTAAAAACAAAGTGGTTTTTGTTAATGGAAAGCCTGCACCTCTGCCGGCATATGTTCAATATGGTGAAAAACAGAACGATCCCCGGATTTCTGCTTATATGTTCCCCGGTAATAATGACTGGACTCCTGACAATTTTGGCAGATTTATTGTTCCTAAAAAAGGACAAAAAATTCAGCTTGATGCTCGAAGTGCAATTGGTTGGAAACATTTTATCAACCGGGAATTTGAGGCTGAAGTTGTTGAAATTGCCAACGGTGTGGTCACCATCAATGGAAAAGTTGTCACCGAATATGAATTTCAAAAAGACTATTTTTTTATGATGGGTGACAATAGAGACGACAGCTCCGACTCCCGCTTTTGGGGACCCGTCGCTCGAGACATGATAGTTGGACAAGCAATATTTGTACTCTTTTCGTGGGATAATCAAATCCCGTTCAGCGATCTGTTTCGATTGCTCGGCTCGATAAGAGGTGAAAGAATTCTAAAGATACTCGACTAACAGAGGAAAGATGATCAATATACAGTATGAGCGCTACTTTTTAGACAATGGTCTTGAAGTAATTTTAGCACCGGATACTCAAAACCCGATTGTGGCTATAAATTTGTTGTATAAGACCGGAAGCGCAAACGAAGGAAGCCGTAAATCAGGATTGGCTCATCTTTTTGAGCACATGATGTTCCAGGGTTCGGTTAATGTTCCAAAAGGAAAACATTTCCACTATATCCAGGAATCCGGTGGAAGTTTAAATGCCAACACTACCTTCGATCGTACGGTATATTTCGACAAACTCCCTTCAAGTCATCTCGAAATGGGATTGTGGCTCGAGTCCGACAGGATGGGATATTTCCTCCCTGCATTAGTGGAAGAAACTCTCGCAAATCAAATTGATGTGGTAAAAAATGAGAGGCTCGAGAACTACGATAATGCACCTTATGGACTTGGATTTGAAAAGATACTTGGTCTTGTATTTCCTGAAAACCACCCATACCGACGCCCTGTTATCGGGTATATGAAAGATATTCTTTCGATTGATCTAACCGATGTAAGAGAGTTTTTTACAACATTTTACACTCCGGCTAACTGTACACTCGTGATCCATGGTGATTTTGAATCCGCAGAAGCCAAAGACCTTGTGCTGAAATATTTTGGTTCGATTTCAGGCTCACCCAAGCCGGAACCTCCTGCTTCTGTAAAACAATTTTTCATGACGGAGACTGTGAAAGATGTTTATGTTGACCGTGTTCATCTTCCAAAACTCTATTTTGCATGGCCTTCAGTGAAAGCGTTCTCCCGTGAGGACATAGAGTTTGCACTGATTAGTGATTATCTAACGGGATCAAAAAATTCGAGACTTCACAAAAAATTCGTTTTTACGGATGAATCTTTGCAATCAGTTAATCTTTCCAATTATACCGGGAAATATCACGGTATGAATCTACTTACAGCCACTGTTAAACCCGAAATTGACCCTGAAGAGATTGAAAAAGAAATTATCGACGAACTCTTTAAAGCGATTAATTCCGAAATAACAGAAGATGAGATGCAGAGGATTAAATATGGCTATAAAGTTCAGGCGATCTACAATCTTCAAAGTGTAAATGCCATAGCCTCAAGAATGAATGAATATAATTTTTATACAGGTGATCCTGATTATATGGACAGAATATTAGAAATGATCGAGACAATAACCGCTGATGATATGCGGAAAACCGCACAAAAATATTTTACTGAAAATTATGCAAGATTGTTAATTGTGCCGGGGGTTAAATAAGATGGAATCAGTAAACAGATCCAATGTGCCCGCACCAAAAACAGGAAAAGAATTTAAGTATCCAACTTTTGAAGAACATTTTCTTCCAAATGGATCCAAAGTAATTTATGCCGGGAAAACAAGACTCCCGATAACCATCGTTACACTTAACATCGAAGCGGGTTCAAAATATGATCCGCAGGGTGGTGAAGGGCTTGCTCAAATCACTGCATCGCTTCTTGAAGAAGGTGCCGGAGAATGGTCAGCACTTGAATTAAATGCTCTTCTCGAAAGCAGGGGACTCTCTCTGAGCGCAAGCGCGCAGACTGACTACCTTAGTGTTACCATTCAAGGTCTCTCGGGTGACATCGATCTTATGATGAAAATTTTGTCAGAGGTGGTTTACCAGCCACACTTTAATCTTGAAGATTTTGAACGCAAAATTGACAGAGTAAAAAACAATGTTAAGCAGGCAAAAAATGATCCTCAATCGATGGCGTGGTTTCTGTTTAGTCTTGTTGTTCAAGGTAAAAGGAATGGATATGCTTATCTTTCAGCTACTGAAGAATCGATTGAAAACATCACACTTTCTGATGTAACTTATTTTCATGCTGAGCATATTGAACCCGTTAAGCCTGTTTTTAATGTCGTTTCTGATCTCCCTTATGCTGAAATCGAAGCCTCAATCATTTATAACTTCAAGAGTATTCCGGGCATCCATGATCCCGAGCCGGCTGATACTGAATTTGTTCACAAAGATTTAAGAATTTTTATTCTTGACAGGAAAGGCTCTTCACAAACTGAAATACTTGCGGGTCTTCCTCTTCCCCGATTGGGTGATTCTTTGGATGATGCTGCAGTTTTGGTGGTAAATAATCTTTATGGCGGGCATTTTAACAGCAGACTGAATAAAAATCTCAGAGAAGAAAAAGGATTTACCTACGGAATAAATTCATTTTTGAGACCAATGAAGGATTCAGCCCAATATATGATTATGACTTCGGTTGATACAGGGAACACAGGGCCCGCACTTCTTGAAATTTTGAAAGAATTAAATGATGTCAGGAAGAACATCACAGACGAAGAGCTTGAATTTAGCAAACAATTATTGACCAAAGGAGCTCCATTTAAATTTGAGACTTATCATTTTGTTTCGATGTTGATGCAGTCAATAGTTTCCAGAGATTTACCATTGGATTATTATTCTGAACAGCCAAAACAGTTTTCGAAAGTTGATATCCAAAATGCGATAACAGCAGCTAATAATTACATGTTGCTGGAAAATCTTCAGATAGTTTTAGTGGGTGATTTTGATGAGATAGTTAAAACCATACCGGCTCCGTTGTTAAGGGGAGTTGTAGAAATAAACGATTCAGGAAAGGTTATTCTTCGGGAACAGAATCCTTAGGTTCTTCTTTAGGTTTTCCAATCTCGCCGGAGATATGGACACCTTTTCTTCTTAATTTTTTGATCTCCGGTTCAATCCACTTGATCGCTGATGTGTTTACAATAAATACGAGACCCTCTTTTTTTCTGTTCTTTCCATAGAGTTCATTAAATTTGAAGACGGTCTCTGCCGAGTCGGTTCCTTCAACATTGATAAAAACATTGGATTTAATAAATTGTTTCTTTTTCCCTTCAAATTTTTCCCTCACAAATGGAAGTATCACTGATTTCGCTAATGATGAATTTGATTCTGTGAAAAAAAAGACCGAATTGGGGAAAGCGGTTATCAATCCTGAGATGGTGGTTTCAATCCTCCGCTTGGGATGATTTTCCTCAATCTGAAACTCAAGTTCTGCACCATCGTCTCCCACCAACACTGCATAAGGAAGATTTTGTTCATCAAATTCTTTGGAGAGCAACTGTGTCTTTTTTGTGGGTTTTAACAACACGACATAAGGTTCAGGATAATCTTGAAGATACTGTTTTGAGGCTTCTTCAGCCTCTTCGTAGCCTGTAATCACAATCGAGATAGTAGTCGTTGTTCTCACAAACCCCTTTTTCTTAAGGGTCAAGAACTGAAAATCAGAGTTGTCTTTCAATTTTAATGTGAAAAGTGACGCCTTCTCCTTTTTGTTATATACAACTTTTATGTTGGTTTCGAAAAGAGAGAATTTATTGTACAAGGAATTTTCCAGTGTTGGAACCGGAAGGTCTTCAGGAACCAAAACCTTCGGCAGTTTTTTCCCCTTTTTGGGAATCACATAAAATGAATCGGGAATGGAATATTCTTCGAGTGTTGAATTGATCAGTGAGTCGGTGAGTGCCCGGGTAAGAAACCTTTTTGACACAACAACCGGTTTTATTTCTTCTTCAGCCTTTTTAGATTCTGCCGGTTGTACATAAATATAAGTACCCACAGAAGCCATAGTGAGAACACCAATTAGAAATAATTTGAATTTGATCAATTTTTTTCCGGCTCCCTAATTTCCCTTAAATTCGGCTTTTCGTTTTTGGAGAAAAGCTGTTGTGCCTTCCTTAAAATCGTTGGTTCCTGCGCACAACGCAAACAATGATGCCTCAAAATCGAGTCCTGCATCAATATTCAAATCCGGTGCTGCGGTCACGGCATCAATAGCCCAGGAGATGGCATTAACGGGTTTTGATGCTATCTTTTCGGCGAATTCAAATGTTTTGGCAAGAAGTTCATCTTTATCAAATACTTTGTTTACCAATCCGATTGCCAGAGCTTCATCCGCTGTTATTTTATCTCCACTGAGAATCATTTCCAGGGCTCTTCCGGTGTTGATAAGCTTTGTCAGTCTTTGAGTGCCTCCATAGCCGGGGATTGTTCCAAGATTGACTTCAGGTTGACCAAAAATGGCATTTCCAGAAGCAAATCTTATGTGGCATGCAAGTGCAAGTTCACACCCGCCACCCAGCGCATATCCGTTAACGGCAGCGATTACAGGTTTTCCAAGTCTTTCGATTTTTAAAAAGATTCTTTGTCCATTAGCGGCGAATCGTTTTGCTTCGCTAACTCCTAAAGCGGCAAGTTCTGCGATATCAGCACCGGCAACAAACGATTTTTCACCGGCTCCGGTTATAATTACAACTCTTACAATCGGGTCATTTCTGAAAGAGTCAAGAAGTTGATCCAGTTCGTCAAGCAGATCGGAGTTAAGTGCATTTAGTTTGTCGGGGCGGTTTATCACCACAGTTGCAATAAAATTCTGAACATCACAGTTTAAAAATTTGTAGTCCATTTTATCCTCATTAAAAAGAAACATATAAAGGAAGTCTTACTTTCAGATCGAAAGAAAAGAACTGATCGTTATTGTAAACATTATAGGAAGCCATCATCTCAAGTACAAAAGCCGAAACACCAAAACCGGCACTTCCACCAAACTTGACTCCATCATCTATGTATCCGTTACGGTTTACACCCGGCTTAAAATCGTGGAGCTCCTGGAAAACAATCAATGATCCTGAAACTTCAGCGATTGGTGTAAGCAGGAAAACATTTTTAAGAATTGGAGCAAAATAGTGCCTTACACCCACTGAAACGGGGAGATACTGGACACTGTAGTGAGAATACTCGCTGTCCTGATAAAATTCTTGAGAACCGGGAAATTGTTCAAAACCAATTTTCCCAAAGAGGAAAAACGGCATTATTTTATTGTCCACATAAGATATTTCGGCATTAAAACCATATCCAAAAACAGTTTTTGACGCAAAACTTCCAAAGGGTATTCTTGGTCCCACTCCCACTGCAAAGAAATAACCTCTGGCTTTGCTTTCACCCGGATCGCCCGCAAACAAAAGACGGGGCAAGAGGAAGAGAAGAATTAACAATAATCTTTTCATTTATTACCTGAAAATATCGGTGCCAACACCGTGTTTAAATACAAGATCACCCCCGAGGTCACCTGTAACATAAAGAAGATAAAGTGCGATTAGTGACAAAGCGAGAATAATTTTTGGAAGAGCGACCATATAATTGGTTGTAGTCTCTTTTTTAATGAAATATTTAACGAAATAGAAAAAATTCAAAATGAAGATCATTGAGTATAACACAGTGGTTGCAGTCGCAAAATTCTCGTGAGTTTCTATAAGACCTTTAACGAGCTCAATCTTTGGATGATTAAGGTTTTGATCCACAAAAAACCGGAGAGCGCTGTTACCGGATAAAAGAGCAAGCACAATCCCTGCAAGGCCACCGGCAAGGATTAAAAGAGTACCTTTTGCCAGGGCTTCGTTTTTATAAAAATTGTAAATGATCACCAAAAAAGGATAAATAGTTAAAAGTGCCACGGGGAAATGCACCGCTTTGGGATGAAACTGTGCCAAAAATTCCAATTCTTCACCTCTCAAAAAAATTTCTTGTTCTTCTATGTCTGTCAGAAAACATTAAATAAAGTTGTAAATATAACAAAGGAAGTGTTAGCAGCCCAATTACCCCCCAGGGAGGTGAAAATATTATGTTATCAGTCATTTTTACCCCGGCTTTAGTTTCCTCAAAAATATGCTTGTGTTCCCACACTTTAAATGGACCTTTAACCTGGATATCTGTTACCACTTCAAACGGTTTCACCTCGGAAATTTTCATAATCCAGTTTTGTCTGATGATTAAAAAATTTAATAAAAGAGAAACGGTGGAGTCGGTTTTGAGAGGATTTGAACTCATTTCGATTTTTTCAATTACCGGAAACGGTGAGGAGATTATGGTGATATTTTGGGTGTTCAAGTGGAAATTAAACAACTCCCGGAGGCCGGCTTTAATGACAACTGATTTTTCGAATTTAAATTTCATTTATTTTTGGGTATTTCACTTTATATAAAAAAAGTCCTTTGGCAGGTGCTGAGGCATTTGCAAATTCGCGATTCTTTGCTTGAAGAATATCAATAATATGGCTTTTGTTGCCACCTGATTTGGCAGTCATGAGCAAAGTTCCGGTGATTGCTCTCACCATCCCGTGAAGGAATCTGTCAGCCTCAATAAACATTACCACAATCCCCTTGATTTTTGTCCATTTTATTGTTTTGATTTCACAATTAAATGTTTCGCGTTCTTTTGCATATTTTGTGAATGAAGAAAAGTCATGAGCTCCGATGAGTGGTTGTGACAGTTGATTCAAAACAGTTATGTCAACCGGGAAGTGGTAGTTATAAACAAAATTGTAATTAAATGGAGTGGGGGAGTAAGAAATAAAGTAGAGATACGATCTTGATATTGCGTCATATCTCGCATTAAAAGTTTCATGGACTCTCTCCATATTTTTAATCCGAATGGAGAAGGGGAGCATTGAATTTAATGAGTATTTGAAGCGATAAAAATCGATATCCTGCTCACATTTAAAATTTGCAACCTGCCCGAGTGCATGAACGCCGGTGTCGGTTCTTCCGGCTCCTGTTAATACAATTTCTTCTTTAAGGATGGATTCAATAGCGGATTTTATTTTTTCCTGCACGGAAATGGCATTTTTTTGAATCTGCCAACCGCTGAATTTTGAGCCGTCATATTGAATGGTAAGTTTGTAATTATTCATAACCTGAAAAAATAGTCAGAACAAATATATAAAAAAAAAGCTGCCCGAATCGGACAGCTTTTTGAAAATAGAGTGGAAAATCTTAGAAAGCGTAGCTTGCTGAGATGTGTCCAAAAGTATTAACACCACCTGTTGAGAGGTTTTTGAAACCTTGTCTCAAAACTTCGTCGTTAACAGTTGCGTCGAGGCTGAATTTACCGAAGTTAAATCCGAGACCAAGAGTAACACCTGTTCTGTCGAAAGCGGTCATAACAACTTCATTTTTGGTTGTTGTGGTAGCGGCAGTTTCTTGTTTGTCTTTGTTGGTAGCAACTTTGTAACCAAGTCTTGCTTTCATCCAATCAGTAAGTTTGAATTCAGCACCAAGATTCCAAACAGGGAACCAGAAGTGGTTTCTTGTAAGTTCAGGGGTTGTTGTGGTTGCTTTTGCAGTCCATGATTCAGTCATGAAGCTAACACCGCCGGCGAGGAAAAGGTCGCCTGTTGTGTAGTTAAGACCGGCACCAACGCCAAGTGACATATATGAATCGAGGTCTGTGCTTGCTCCGGCTACATCCACAGTACCACTGATGGTCTGGAAGTTGGCTGTTGGAACAAAAGAGAAACCTTTTCCAAGAAAGTGGAAATATCTTGCGCTAACATCGATTACTGAACCTGAAACTTTGTTGGTAGTAGCAGCTTCGTTTTTAGCACTTCCTGAGATGAAAGAAAGAGCGAGATCGAGAGCGTTATCTTTGCTGAAATGCTGGATTAAACCAACATTGATACCAAACTGTGTAGCTGATGATTTGTCAGCAGTTCCTGAAGCAGGAGTACGATCGTTTTGGGTGGAAGCAAAAGCAACACCAAAACCGAGAACGGTTGCATCAGACAGGGCATAAGCACCGATAACCTGGAAGTTATTGTCGAGGTTTACAGCGTTTCTTGTTGTGCTACCGATTCCATTGAGGATTCCGACGAATCCGTTGGTTAAACCAACACTTGAAATGCCGGCGCCTTTATAGTCGTTTCTTGCGAGGATTGCTCCAAGAGTAAATTTATTTGTCAGTGAGTAGTTAAAACCTGCAAACTGGCCATCACCGTCATTAACAGCAGCGGTTGAAGCACCGATATCTCCCCAAAGGAAGTTGCTGTAATATTTGGCAAAAGCCGGATTTGTAGTCATATTGAAAGCATCTACCAGGAATGGATTGGTACCACCTTCGCCGCCCATTGACTGTACTCTGGCATAACCACCATTTCTTTCTTTAGGCACGATCCCGGACTGGGCATTTACTGAAGCTGCAAACATTGCAACGAGAAGAACAAATGCAAATACTTGTTTCATAAAATTGGCTCCTTATTGTGTATTGTTGATTGGATTAAAACATCCGGTGAGCTTTACAGCTCTCTCTAACTATCTTGATTAAAATAAATTGAAAGTACTTCAATCCAAGATTTTTTGATAATTAGTATGCAAATATATGTTAGAAAATGATAATTCAATGTCATAACATCATAAAATTATAAAAAAATGTGTGAAATGGTCTAAAAAGAGGATAAAAGGTGATACAAATCAAAAAAAAAGGCTGCCTTTTGAAAGGCAGCCTTTAATCAAGGATTTATTTAGTACTATACAATATGGATCCGTTACCTGTGGTTGGCTATATCTCCATAAATGTTATTTAGCGCTTTACTATTTCTGAAGGATCATTTTTTTAACTTCAGTGAACTGGCCCGCAACCAATCTATAAAAATAGACTCCGCTGGCAAGTCCCTTGCCGTCAAATGTGTATTTATGATAACCGGCATTCAACTGTCCGTCATTCAGAACTTTAATTTGCTGACCAAGAATATTATAAACCACCAGTTTAACTTCCTGAACTGCGGGGAGTGTAAACTCGATAACAGTTGCCGGGTTAAAAGGATTTGGATAATTCTGGAACAGCTTAAATTCTGTTGGTAATGTAGAGTTATCAGTTATACCATTAACGATATCAGTTTTGAAGAGATCACCACTTTCGGTGCCGGCAATTACCTGATTTGTTGCCGAATTAACAGCAATCGAAGAGATATTTTTGCCTGAAAGACCGAAGTCAACCCAGTTTCCGCTGAGCCTGTCAGTTACAACTGCAGGGAGCATAAAGACACCGCTACCCCATGCGCTGGCGAAGATGTTGTTGTTTGCATCGTGACCAATTGCATAGATGTGAGCTGCTGTAAGACCGGTTGAGATTCTCTCCCATGATGCGCCACCGTCGAGACTTCTGATGACACCGTCACCATAAGTACCGGCATATACATCGCCGTTACCATTAACAGTAAGTGACCAGATAAATCTGCTTACAGGGTTTGAATTGAGGTGCATCCATGATCCACTTCCGATGGAAAGTTTATGAACTCCACCGCCCATTGTTCCGGCATAGATATCACCATTTGTGTTTTTGGCGAGAGCATGAACTGCGAGATCGGTTAGACCTGTGTTGAACTCTGTCCAGCTTGCTCCGAAGTCATCGGTGTAGAAGACACCTCTGCCCCAAACACCGGCGAAAATTCTACCGTTGTTATCGGTCAGGAGGGCTCTTACATCGTTGTTACTGAGACCGGCAACAAACCATGTGTTTCCATTGTCAGTAGTTGCATAAATGCCACTTTCAGTTCCTGCGTAGATTTTGCCACCCGGTACTGAAATAAGGCTCCATACATAAACTGATAACATGTTGGAGTTGATCTGAGTCCATTCAACACCACCATTGGTTGAGCGGAAGATACCGCCACCGTAAGTACCTGCAAGGAGGTTACCATTCTGGTCAGTGGTAATAGTCAGAATTATCTGATTAAAACCAACAGTTGAAATCTGCTGCCAGTTATAATTGGTACCTGAAGTTGAGTTTATTTCTCTGTCGATAATTATCGAAGCAGAAGCGATATCATCTTCTGTAGCTAAATGATTGTTAGGACTTGAATCGGGATCGTGTTGCACGGCAGCAACCACTTCAGCCACATTAACCACTGTTGTATCAACAGGTATGTTCCCTCTGAAGAGAATCAGGTTATATTGTCCAATTCCTTTTGCATTCTTTGCAACCATCTGACCATTCTGAACACCACTTACAAAGTTAACATTGGTTCTTGGAGCAAGAATTGATCCTCTTACATCAATGTTTGAAATTTTAATTGAATCGGCTTCAACAAAATTGTAAAGTACATTGGAGTAAGGTGTGCCATAAACATTTAAGCCACCTTTCCATTCAGCATACGATCCAAAGATGTTAACAAGTACAGATGAACCATTTGGTACATTAATTTCGAAATCGTTTGCCATTCCAAGAGTATCACCCCAAATCTTAAAGACATTAAGTGACGGGTCTGAACCGTGGAGAGCAAGTTTTCCAAACTGGAGACCTGCAGAACCATTAACTCCATAAGCAGCAAATTGACTGCTGAGGGAGAGAAGGTGAGCAGCTGCTGCCTGGAAGTCGATTACTGTATCTTTTCTTAATGTTCCTTCCATAATGGAAGCGACATAAGGAGTAACTTCAGCATAATTTCCATAAACCACATTTCCATGATATACTCTTCCGGAAGTGAAGTAGAGGTTGTGACCCACTACAAGAACATCCTCGGTACCACCGGAGTTGGGGAGCTTGTCGCCAACGCTGTAGCTGCTTATGCGGCAATCGTTACCTACAGCAACCTTACCTTCAGTATCTGAAGAAGGAGCTGTGTAATCGTTCAGGACAAAAAGGTTATAATCTTTAGCAACACCAAGATCAAATGAAACCGAGTTCATGAGTGCAATGTCAACTCTTGCAGAAATTACAACAGTTGCGCTGGTGTTTGGTGCAAGAGATGCAACCGTCCAAAGGTTTGTGTTGATGTCGAAGCTACCAACTGATGGGCTTGCGCTTACAAAAACAACTCCTGAAGGAAGAACATCGCTAACCTGAACACCTGTTGCTGTTCCCGGTCCGGCATTATTTAATACAATTGTATATTGGATTGTTTCGCCATTCTGAGGTGTTGGATTCGAAACCGTTTTCGAAAGGCTAAGATCTGCCTCAGGTGAATTTGGTGGAGGACAAACCGACGGATTCCAATAGAGGTCTCTACCGATTCCGTTTTTAATTGGATTTCCGTCACAATCGAGAACATTCATTCCATAGTGGATTTCAACGAGAGTATCGGTTGGGGAGACACCCGGCCACCATGCCTGCATGGTAAAGGTAGTGTCGCCATAAATCCATTTGGTGGTATAATGTTCCTGGTCACAGGGGTCGAATCCCGGAGGGCAGTTATTGATACTTGATGGTTTCACAACTCTCCAAGTCAACTGAAGTTGAGCTCTGGTAGCCGGAGGCATCAAATCAACTGATCCGGAAATGGTAATCCACTGTGGTGTAAAAAGGCAGATTGCAGAATCGGGTCCAAGTGAACCTGTCCAGTCGTTTGCACAAGTTACAGGAACATAAGCACCTGCATCCCATGTATTGTCATTTTCTCCGGGGGAGAGATTAACACAAATTGTTCTTCCTGTTCCGGGATCAACATCAGAATCTTTTGTATCGTCAAGTCCCGAGTTGTAGGAGGTAAAAACAAATCCGCTGGGTGTTACAAATTCAACAACATAGTCACCGGGTGTGAGGTTGGTAAAACTGTAACCGCCATTTGAATTGGTTGTGGTTGTTGCCAAAACATTGGAGCTGCAATCGAGCAGTCTTACAGTGGCTCCTGCAATTCCTGATTCGGTATTGTCCTGGAGTCCGTTTGCATTGGCATCATTCCAGAAATAGTTTCCGATTGAAGCTTTCATTGTAAGCGGATCGTACATACCGGCATCGATTGTTTCGATCTCATCGTTATTACCAAGATTGTAACAAACTGTTTTACCGGTTGTAACATCGGCGTCAGAATCTTTTTCGTCATCTGATCCGGCGTTTTTTGTCGTAAAGACAAAACCCGAAGGAAGTGTAAATTCTACATAATAACTTCCGGCAGCGAGACCGTCAAATTCATATTTTCCGGTTGCGTCGGTGGTTGTTGTTTCCAGCAGGTTGTTATTGCAGTCATAAAGTTTTACTGTAACATTTGCAATGCCGGGTTCACCATCATTTTGAATACCATTGAAGTTAAGGTCGTTCCATACTTTATCACCAATTTTGCCTTCAGGAACGGGTGCAAAGATCAATCCTGCGTCCCATTTCATATCGTTTTCATTTGGTGAAAGTGTGGTGCAGCCTGATTTTCCGGTTGAAGGAGAAACATCTGAATCTTTGGTGTCATCTGAACCTTCATTAATCTCGGTAACCACATATTCAGAGGATGGTTCAACTTTAATGTAATAATCACCGGGTGTCAGATTTGAGAAGAGGTAGTTTCCAGATGCATTGCTTACAGTTGTAGCCACAAGTGTATTATCGCAACTGTATAATTTAACTGTTACACCCGCAACACCATTTTCTCCTGCATCCTGAACACCATCACCATCGGTATCAAACCAAATTCTATCACCGATTGATGATTTTGGATTAATTGTGGTGCACGCCGGTCCAGTAACGGTACCGTAGTGAAGATTTTGCCCGGCTTTTACACCTGCAACCACCTGAGTGGTATCCCAGATTCCCGGGAGAGTAAGAGTAAAAGTTTTGGTTTGATAAATTTTAACAGACACATCCCACTTCATTCCGTAGATTTGAAGTGTCGGGTCGAGGACAACCTCATTCGGCGTGGGTGTTGCAGAAGCTCCTGTGTGATTGTTACAGAGAGCAACCGACCAGTGTGAAAGGTCTTTACCATTACCATCTCCTCTTACTATATAAGTAAAAGTAGTTCGGTTATTGGCATAATCCCAATTCAAACCGCTTAGCGTTATGTCGTAGTCACCAATTTTATTCCCTGCAAAGAGGGAAGGGACAAAAGACACAAGCATTACTGCCAGAAGAAAAAGTTTTGTCATTTTTAGCATAATTTTATTCGTGTTGGTTTTTTGTTAAATATTTCAATTATAACTGCAATAATCGTGCCGCAGGAAAAATTGATTTTCCCTTTCAAATTTCACACTCCGGTAATTTAAGTGTGTATCAAAATGAGATTTTAAGACAAATTTGTCTTAAATAGAGTCAAAAATCGTTACCCAATATCATCAAAAAAAAATTAATTTCCACTCCTAAAAGAGTGCCTTGAATAAGCCGCATGTTATTGGTATTTTAGAGGTTCGATTTTTCACAAATTAGCAGAATATGAACAAGCCCGTTAAAGAGTTAGAAGAACAAAGCATTACCGTGGAGATACCCGAGATTATTCCGGTTCTCCCCCTCAGGGACCTCGTAATTTTCCCTTACATGATCTCACCCGTAATGGTGGGAAGAGACCTCTCTATTAATGCAGTAAATTATGCACTAAATCATCATCGACTTATTTTCCTCGCTGCCCAAAAAAATTCGGGCATTGATGAACCGGGTCCCGACGAGCTTTATCGTGAGGGGACCATCGCGAAAATAGTTCAAACGATGAAACTTCCCAACGGACTTCTAAAGATAGTGGTTGATGGACTTGTGATGGGCAGGATCAAAAGATTCACAGGTGAGACAGAGTTTTTTGAAGCTGAGATTCAACTGAAGGAAGTTCAGTCGGTTTATGATGCAGAGCTTACAGCTTTGTTAAGACAGGCAGAAACTGCATTTAAAGATTATGCCTCACTGAATAAAAATATCAATGCTGAAACTCTTGTTTCATTTGAAAATATCACCGAACCCGACCGTAAGCTCTATTTTGCTGCGGCAAATGTAAATCAGGCAATCGACAGCAAACTTAAAATCCTGAAAAAAAACAAACTTAAAGATCAATATTATGAATTGATTAAGATGTTAAGGGGTGAAGTGGAGATTCTCAAAGTGGAAAAGGAGATCGACCACAAGGTTCAGGAGAACATCGCAAAAACACAAAGAAAATTTATTATTCAGGAACAGATAAAAATTCTGCAGGAAGAGCTGGGTGAAGATGATGCCCTTTCAGAGGAAGAGAAACTCCTGGAAAGTATCGAATCAGCAGGTATGCCCGAGCAGGTTGTTGACAAGGCTATTGAAGAGTATAACAAACTTGCAAAAATTCCGCCGATGTCGCCTGAATATACAGTAATACGAAATTATCTCGACTGGCTTATTGCCGTGCCCTGGGTTAAACGAACCAAAGACAAACTGGACATTAATCATGTGCAGAAAATCCTTGATGAAGATCATTTTGGACTCGAAAAACCAAAAGAGAGAATAATTGAGCATATCGCAGTTCTAAATCTCGTTAAAAACATGCGTGGTCAAATACTGTGTCTCGTGGGACCTCCCGGGGTAGGGAAAACTTCTCTCGGTAGATCCATTGCAAGGGCTCTCGGCAGAAATTTTGTGAGAATATCTCTTGGTGGTGTCAGGGATGAAGCAGAAATCAGAGGTCACAGAAAAACTTATATCGGTTCGATGCCTGGGAAAATATTACAGGCAATGAAACGGGCAGGAACAGTAAATCCTGTAATTTTGCTCGACGAGATTGATAAATTAAGTTCTGATTTTAGAGGTGATCCTTCTTCTGCCATGCTTGAGGTTCTTGATCCGGAGCAAAATTTTGCATTTAATGATCATTATGTTGAGGTTGATTACGACCTTTCTCAGGTGCTTTTTATAACCACTGCAAATGTTCGTTATAACATTCCCTTGCCATTGCAGGACAGAATGGAGATAATAGAACTCTCAAGTTATCTTGAAGTGGATAAACTGGAGATTGCCAAACGGCACATAATTCCAAAACAAGTGAAACTTCATGGACTCACAAAAGCGAGAATTAAATTTAACGATGAGGCGATTCTCGAATTGATTTCCAACTACACTCGTGAGTCTGGAGTCAGGAATATGGAACGGGAAATTACCGCCATACTTCGAAAAGTTGCAAAAGATTATGTAGCCAAATTGCAGGCTTCTGCAAAGGATGCAAAAAAACAGATTACAGTTACTCCGCAACTTGTTGAAAAATATCTCGGTGCACCGAGATATAAAAAACATATTTACGACAAAACCTCCCGTATTGGAAGTGTAACTGGACTCGCCTGGACCAGCGTGGGTGGTGACATACTTAAAGTTGATGTTACAGTAATGCACGGG
Organism: Ignavibacteriales bacterium; assembly: GCA_016707285.1. Lineage (GTDB taxonomy): Bacteria > Bacteroidota > Ignavibacteria > Ignavibacteriales > Ignavibacteriaceae > UTCHB3. The sequence continues at coordinate 497,384 of JADJIA010000001.1, read as the reverse complement.
AAAGAGAAACTTACTCTTACCGGGCAGCTCGGCGATGTAATGAAAGAATCCGCTCAGGCAGGTCTTAGTTTTATAAGGTCGAATTCTGAATATTTTGGGTTAACTCCCGATTTTATTCTCAATAAGGAGATACACATTCACCTTCCCGAAGGAGCAATCCCTAAAGATGGTCCCTCGGCAGGTATCACAATGGTTATGGCAATGCTTTCGGCATTTCTCGAAATTCCTGTGAACGATGCTGTTGCCATGACGGGTGAAATTACCCTCCGGGGTGAAGTACTTCCCATTGGAGGATTAAATGAAAAACTGCTTGCTGCAAGAAGGAATGGTTATACAACAATTTTAATTCCTGCGGACAATAAAGCAGATGTGGCTGAGATCAGGGCAAATATAACCAACGACTTAAATATAATTCCTGTTGAATCTGTGCGTGATGCTCTTCCAATAGTTTTTCCACACTGGAGTGAGTTTATCAGCAAAAAGAGGGGTGAACTGGCTAATCTTACACCTCCTGCAACAGGAAAAACCACCCGTCCGGCTTCACTTGAGAGTTATAACTAAGTTATGAGCAATGAATTAAATCCCGAATTGTTAACGGTTCAAAGCAAAGAGGAGAGATATACACTTCTTCTTGAGCAGATGCCGCATTTAATTCAAAAAGATGATCATTGGTTGTCATCGCTTTCTAATTTTGTTGCGGTGTTGAATCAGGTTTTGTCAGATGCAAGTTGGGTGGGGTTTTATTTAGTTGATAACAATAAATTGGTACTTGGACCTTTTCAAGGGAAACTTGCCTGCACCCAAATTCAGTTTGGCAAGGGAGTATGTGGAAAGGTTGCAGAAACCCTGATAACTGAAATTGTTCCGAATGTTCACAAATTTCCCGGACATATAGCTTGTGATTCAGAATCAAATTCCGAAATTGTAGTACCGGTTATTAAGGATTCTGTGTTGATTGGAGTGCTTGATCTCGACAGCACACTGTTTAACACATTTGATGAAATCGACAAGATTTACCTCGAACAATTGGTCGATATTTTAATTACAAATTCAACAATCCCATTCCCTTTAAAGTGATTTTATGAGTTTTCAGGTTTCCGCACGAAAATACAGACCCCAGTTATTTGATACTGTGCTTGGTCAGGACCATGTTACAGTAACTCTAAAAAATGCAATTGCCCGGGGGAGGATAGCTCATGCCTACCTTTTGACGGGACCTCGGGGAGTCGGGAAAACAACCACTGCTCGTATAATCGCAAAATCACTCAACTGCCTGAACCCTGAAAATTCTGAACCATGTAATGTTTGTGCCAACTGTCTGGCTATCTCTTCGGGCAATTCGATGGATTTTATCGAAATAGATGCTGCTTCAAACCGTGGTATCGATGAAGTGAGACAACTCACCGAGTCGGTCAGGTATGCACCTGTGAACACCAAATATAAAGTGTATATTATTGATGAGGTTCACATGCTTACGAAGGAATCGTTTAACGCATTCCTCAAAACGCTTGAAGAACCCCCCGCACACACAATTTTTATCTTTGCAACCACAGATATCCACAAAGTACCTGTCACGATCATTTCAAGATGCCAACGATACGATTTCAGGCGTATTCCTCTCGACATCATAAAAGCAGGATTGCGTGATATTGCAATCAAAGAAAACATCACAATAGATGACAAAACTTTAACTCTGATCGCAAAAAAAGCCGATGGCGGTATGCGTGATGCTGAATCATTTTTTGACCAGGCGACAGCCTATTCAGGGGATGTGATCGACTACGAATCAGTGATCAAGGTTTTTAATTTTATCGATGAGGATATCTATTTTGAAGTGACGGATGCACTTATTACCAAAGACTTTAAAATGCCTTTTTTGGTGTGCGACAGGGTTTATAAAAATGGTTGGAGTTTCTTCGATTTTTTCAACGGTCTGCTTGAACACTTCCGAAATATTCTTTCAGTTGCAGCAGTAAAAGACACTTCACTGCTTGAAAGTGCTGCGGTTTATTTTGAAAAATATAAATCTCTTGCATCTCACTTTTCAGAGGGGGATTTGTTGAGAATTATGAACTATATCAGCAAATTGACCACGGAACTGCGTTTTTCACAGAATCACAAACTTCGGTCTGAACTTGCCTTGTCGCAGATAACAGGATTTGAAACATCCCAGACAATTTCGGGACTTGTTCATCAACTTGCGTCGCTTCCAATGGGTAATCAGAATTTGCCTGCATCCGCAACTACCATCTCCTCGCCAACAGAGGACGAAAAAAAAAAGTCTGAACCGGTAGTAATCCCTGAAACCCCTGTTGTAAAAGAAGAAAAGGTGGTTGAGACACCAGCCACAGAAGTAAAGCCAGAACCCGAAGTTGAAACGCCGACAGTTCCGGATTTTTCAGAATTTGAGATTGATGTTCGCGATTTTATATCTGAGCCGGTCAACGAAGAGTTTATTGAACCCGAAATTCTTTCAGAAGCTGAAATCTCTGCACAGTTACCAAATTACCATCAGGAGAAGAAATTTTTCGCTTCGCTCGCAAAACGGAAACCGGTTGAAGAGGAAGAAAAAGTGGAAACCGATCCATTTATTCTTTTCTTAAAGGAAAAATTCCGGGTTATCGAATACTAAACCGATGGAGTGGCTTCCTTTGTGTCGCTTTTAGGATGTTTGCTTAGTTTAAACGGATCCTTTGCAAAATGATACATCCTTTTAAGTTGATCAGTTGTTATTCCATAAATGGTATTTTTTTGATAGTGTCCATCTTCATTTTTTTCACCTGCTTTCACACCAAATAGAATCTCAAGAGCATCATTTATTCCAATAACAGGATAGATGTGGAAATTACCCTCTTTCGCAGCAAGTTGAATCTCTTCATCAAGCATTAAATCATCAACATTGGAGGCGGGGATAATAACTCCCTGATGTTTTGTGAAACCTTTTGTTTTACACGATCTGTAAAATCCTTCGATTTTTTCATTTACGCCACCAATTGGCTGAATCTCTCCTTTTTGGTTGATCGAACCTGTAACAGCAATGCCCTGATCTATCGGAAGTTTGGAAATTGCAGAAATAATCACCGCTACTTCTGCGATTGAGGCGGAATCACCATCAATATTGCCGTAAGATTGTTCAAAAACTATGGTTGCAGCTACAGAAAGGGGAACGAGATGGGAGAAGGTTTCTCTGAGAAAGCCGGTGATTATCAGAATTGCTTTGTCATGGGTTTTTCCGCTGAGTCCCGATTCTTTTTCAACATTTATTATCACTCCATTGCCGGGTGCTGCGGCGGAACTGATCCTCACGGGTTTTCCAAAAGCCACAAGTTCATTCCCGTAAACTGCGAGACCGTTCACCTGTCCCACATTTTTCCCCGAAACCTCGAGCAAAATTCTTTCATTTTCGATCATCTCCGAATATTTTTCTTCCCAGAGTGAGTGGCGTTCCCTCGCATTCAAATATGCATCTCTTACATGCTCAGAACGGACTTTGGTTGAGCCATCTTCGCCCGCCCAAAAGGAAGCTTCCCTAACAACATCAGCAAGCATCGAGAACCGGGAAGTGAGTTTTAATTTTGAACCGGCATAACGCGCAGCAATCTCCATCACAGAAGCAATCGCCGACTTGTGGAACTCCCTCAGGTTTTCTTCTCTGATAATCTTTTTAATTACATGGGCATACTCAATCAGTATATCTTTTGTTTTATCAACTTCGTAATCAAACTCTGCTTTAACTTTAAATATCTTTTTAAAATCGTCTTCTCTCTCCGCGAGATACTGATAGATATATGAGTTGCCAATTAAAATCACTTTAAGGTCTATCGGAATCGATTCCGGTTTAAGGGAGAGGGAGCCATCTGATAATAGATATGGTTATCCTGAATGTCAAGTTCCATATAAGTCAGGATTCTTTTTAAGGTTTTCCATACTCCCGGAGCTTCGAACAGGTGGCCCACTCTAAGCACCAAAAAGCCACCGTTTGCCCTTAACATAGAGCCGGCTTTGATATTCATAAAATCGGCATAAAAGTTGCCTTTGCGATCAGAAATTCTTTCGATGTTCCCAAAAAGAGCTGTCATTCCGGGGGCTGTTTCTATCACAACCGGAACTTCATTTATTCCCGCATTATCGAGGATAATGTTGACATCGTAAACTCTGAATGGATCAATTGAAAAATTTTCAAGAAATGCTTCTCCTCCCGCTTGAGCCGCTTTAAAAAGTGGAATATTCTCGAGTACATCTTTTTCATAACTGTCGAGCCAGTTAGAGATTTTGCTGTCTTTGTAAGTTTCTCTGAGGTGAATCATTGCTGCGTGGACAAGCCCCTCGGTTTCATTTTTTTCGAGTTCTCTTACTTCAGTTTGCAGATCCTGCGACAGTTTTACATGTTTTTTTACGAGGATCATCAGGTCTTGTTGTCTTGCAGAATATTTGGCATAGATATCCTGGGCTTTCTTTTTTGTAAGCTCACCTTTGGTAATCATGTTTTCAAGTTCTGTTATCATTACCGCTTTTTTATTGATCACCGGCATAATCTCGGGTCTTACTCCATCTTCCTGCTGAACCTGTGCGAGTGTAAGTCCATCTTTATTAATCATCGCTTCAAAGTTTTGGATCAATTCTCTCTCGGCAGCTGAAAACTTGTTTAACACGCTGTTTCTTTTTTGATTCAGCACTTCAGATTCAAGTACCTGAGGAATCCTTTCGCGGAGTTGGCTTGTGAGTGAGTTTACATCATATTTAAATTTAAGGGACATCCCCGCTGGGAATGTGAGAAGAACTGGTTGGTCGGGATTTCTGAAGTTGTTAACAAAACAATAGTCTTTTAGTTTTGTTTTTTGATCGACAAGCAGTTCGAGTACTTTTCTTACAGTGGAGGCCTTTCCGGTGCCTGCGAGACCTGCTATATATATATTATATCCCGAGGCATGTAAACCAACCCCAAGCCGAAGCGCTTTTATTGCTCTTTCCTGACCAATGATGCCTTCAACGGGTTCTATTTCCTCAGTAGTTTCAAACTTAAAAGTTGATAAATTACATTTCCATCTGTATGCAGATGGTTTAAGTTCTAAATGTTTCCTTGCAGCTACAGGTTTCATTTTAATTCTTTCGTGCTCTGTTTGTCCTAAAACAATTTTTTAATTTACTCTGATGAGTTTATTCAGCTTTTCCCCTCGCGGGCATCGATGCCCCAATAGAGTTTACTTCTTAATACATTAAAATAACTTGATTTTTTATTTCGAATCAATCTAAGCGGTTTTTCGCCTTTTGATATGTCAATTGAAAAAGGGGAGGATAATTCATTTACTCTTTGTCCATCACAATTAATTGAAAATTTCACGGGATGGGAATTTATTTGAACTTTTATCACCATATCAGCCGGTAGAACCAATGGACGCATTGTGAGGCTGTGGGGGCAGATGGGACTTATTACTATTACATCAGCGCGAGGGTTAACGATGGGACCACCTGCAGAGAGGGAATAACCCGTTGATCCTGTAGGGGTGGCAATTATCAGTCCATCTGCGGAAAATTCGGAGACAAGTTCACCATTTGCAAAAAGATTGATCGCCATCATCTTGGGCCACCCGCCTTTTTCAATTACAATATCATTTATGCCCAAAACCGAACAATGATTAAGATCGTCACTGACTCCTTTCAGGACAATCCGTTCCTCAAGGAAATATTCACCGTTTCTGATTTCTCTGAAGGTTTCGTTGAGGGTGTTTTTATTTATTTCGGTGAGGAAACCAAGTTTTCCAAAGTTTACTCCCGCAATCGGTTTTCCACTTTCGAGTGTCATGGATGCGGTGTTAAGCAGAGTGCCGTCACCGCCGAGTGAGATGATTATGTCAGATTTTTGGATAAGTAGATCATCATTCAGGAAAGTAAATTTAGCCTTCATTTCCGGCGAAGCAAGATCAAAAATTGTGTCGCTTATCAGACATTCAAATCGTTCTTCTTTGAGAACATCTGCAACTGTTTCAGTTGCAACAGCAATATTTTCTTTTCCGGTATTAGCTATTATGCCTGCTATCATTTCGTTCCCAGAGTTTTACATATTTGGTAAATACATAGTTCATTGAGTAAAAGGAAAGAATAAAGCCCTGAGCACCATCGAGAAAACCTAATTTCAGGAAGTACATTTTTAAAAATACGGATAATGCTCTAATGTAGGCAATGAAAATTCCACCCTTTTTTCCTTTTTGATACAACTGGTCTGCTGCGAGAGTGGTGTAGTGGTTAAATTTGTTGTAATAATGTTCTGAAGAGGGATCGGTAAAATGATCAAGTGGATTTATCAATTCTCCCGGAGTACAGGAATAGTCGAGTCCCTCGTGAACAAGATTGTTGTTGAACTTCACTTCCTTTTTGTTAAAAAGTCGTGGAACTCTTCCCGGATACCAGCCGCAATGTTTGATCCACCTGCCAAGGAACCAGGCTTTTCTCGGGACAGAATAAACTCCCGTTGAATGGTTCTTATTTTTCCATTCGATCAACTCGGTCCTGAGTGGTGGAGTAATTGCTTCATCGGCATCGATCCAAAATATCCAGTCATTTGTTGCGGAATCAACCCCGATTTTTTTCGTTTGTGCAAATCCTTGCCACTCAATTATCAACTTTTTAACTTCCGGGTATTTGTCAACCAGTTCCTCCGTTTTGTCGGTTGTTGAAGAGTCGATTAATACAATAATTTCATCAACTACCCCAATTTGTGATTCGATACATCTGATAATATTTTTTTCTTCATTTTTAGCCGGAATAATCGAGGACAGGCTTAACATCAAAAAACACCATCCAATTTTGTTGAACAAAATGGACAGTCACCTTTTACAAGCAGATCATTTGTTACTGAATGCCGGTTTCTCTCGATTACTTTTGCTCCACATCCGGGACAATAAGTTGTTTGACCTTCAGGGTCGTGAACATTTCCTGTGTAAACATATTTTAGTCCGACATCAAGGGCGATATTTCTGGCGATTTGTAAGGTTTTGGGAGGAGTAGGGGGAATGTTTCTCATCTTAAAATCGGGGTGAAACGCTGTAAAATGGATGGGCACTCTGTCGCCGAGGTTTTCCATTATCCACTTCGACATTTCCTTGATTTCTGCAGGAGAATCATTTTCCCCGGGAATTAAAAGGGTGGTAAGTTCAAGCCAGATGTTGGTCTTTTCTTTTACCCAAACGATTGTGTCCAACACATCCATTAAAGAGGCATAAGCCAGATTTTTATAAAATCTTTCACTGAAAGCCTTCAGGTCGATATTTGCGGCAGAGGCACCGGCGAAAACTTCATCCCGGGCAGATTTGGTAACATATCCGGCAGTTACAAATACCGTGTGAACTCCCTCTTCCCGGGCAATATTTGTGATATCGGCGGCAAATTCGCCAAAGATTACAGGATCATTGTAGGTAAAAGCTATAGAAGGAGCTGAATATTTTTTAGCGAGAGAAACCACATCGGTTGGTGAAGAGTAAAAAGAGTTGTCATGATCAAGTTGTGCTTTTGAAATCGACCAGTTTTGGCAGAATTTACATCCAAGGTTACACCCGGCAGTTCCAAAGGATAAAATTGTTGAACCGGGGAGAAAGTGATTAAGTGGTTTTTTCTCAATCGGGTCTAAAGCAAACCCTGTAGTGTTTCCGTAGCCCAGCGTAACCAATTCTCCTTCATGATTTTTTCGTATGAAGCAGAATCCGTTTTGACCTTCGCCAAGATCACAAAACCGGGGACAAAGTGTACACCGAATTTTATCAGAATGAGTCACTTCCCACCATTTGGCGGGATGGTGATTTAACTTTCCAATCATTTTTTTTGCCTAAATCACAAATATCTTCAGTTTGTTGGTCCTTCCCGTTTCTGAGACAGGAGCTCCGGAGGTGTAGATAACCACATCTCCCTTTTTCACATGACCCGTTTCTGTAATTATCTCTGTTGCCTCGGCGATCAATTCTTCAGAGTCACGGCTTAGATCAGGCATAAACATCGAGGAGACACCCCAATAGAGACAAAGTTTGTTCATCGTATTAAACTGATCTGATATTGCAATAATTCTTGCGTTTGGTCTGTATTTTGACAGCTTCTGAGCAGTTCTTCCTTTTTCAGTGAATACAACAATAGCAGCAGCATCCACTTCCTTGCTCATCTGAACAATACCCTTATTAACTGAATCAAAAAGCTGATCCTCAAATTCATCAGAATCGTCGAATTTAATCGCTCTTGTCCAATTGGCGTGTAAACCGGCACTTCTGACAATCTGGTTCATCGTTTCCACGGTTCGAACGGGGAATTTGCCAACGGAAGTTTCGGCTGAGAGCATCACAACATCTGTTCCGTCCCACACTGCATTTGCTACATCTGAAGCCTCTGCACGGGTTGGGATCGGGTTGTGTACCATCGATTCAAGCATCTGGGTGGCAGTAATCACTAATTTCCCCGCCGCATTACATCTTTTAATTATGTTTTTTTGAATCAATGGCACTTCATGCGGAGCCATCTCAACGCCCAGATCACCACGGGCAACCATGATTCCGTCGGATACTTTTAAGATCCATTCAAAATTATCAACCGCCTCTTTCATCTCAATTTTTGAAATGATTGGTGCATCAAATCCTCTTTCCGACATCCAGGCACGCAGTTTTGTTATATCCGAGGCACTGCGAACAAATGACAGAGCAACAAAATCCACTCTGTGTTTCCTAAAAATATATTCCAGATTTTTAAGATCCTGTTCCGTTACTGATGGAGTTGAAAGGTGCATCCCCGGCAGGTTCATCCCTTTTTTAGGTTTGAGAGTTCCACCATTTATGATCGTACAAAGAACTGCATCTTCAGTTTTTGAAGCGACAACAAGTTTTATCAATCCGTCATCAATCAGGATGATATCACCAATTTTGGCATCCTGTGCAAGGAGTTTGTAAGATGTCGAAACAATCTCTTTTGTGCCTTTAATGTCCCTTACTGTGATAGTGATGGAATCGCCATTGGTAATTTCAATTTCAGGTTCTGAAAGTTCACCGATACGGATTTTGGGTCCCTGAAGATCGGCGAGTACCGCAAGTGAAGTGGATTCATTAACACAAGCTTCATGGATGTTAAAAAACAGGTTGTCAAAAAATTCGTAGGAGCCGTGTGAAAAGTTGAGCCGCACTCCATCCATTCCTGCCTTGATCATCTCGCCAATTACCGCTTTATCCGCGGTCGCCGGTCCGAGTGTGCATAAAATTTTTGTGCGTGCAAAGAGAAAATTAGAGCCTTGTAACATGATGGTCTCAGGTTTTTATTGATGATGATAGCATGATAAAAATTTTTCAATGCCGGGATTAATTTAATGATTTTTAACACGATATTCACGATGGAAAAAGATATTCACGATTATTTTTGAACACGATATTCACGATGGAAAAAGATATTCACGATGGATGACTAATGAGTTGTCTGAATTATTGGGATTTCTTGCAAATTGCATTATTTTTTGAACACGATGGTCACGATTTGAAAAGATGTTCACGATGGAGAACAAATGAGTTGTCTGAATTTATAGTTTTTGCATAAATGGAGGTTTTGAGAGTATTATTTTTGTTGATATTTACAGCTTCAGCATTAACTGTTCACAATTATCGTGATCGTCTTTATTCCTCGTGGTCATCGTGTTCAAACAAGTAGAGGTTTTTTATTTTTTTATTTTAATTTTGTAATTGTTAGAATTCATAATTAACTTTTTACAAACATCATGATCATCTTTTTTAATCGTGAATATCGTGTTCAAACAACAATGGTGATCACCGTGTTCAAACAACAATCACAAAGGTGCAATTGAATGGAAACGGATAAAATTACCCACGCTATTATCGGATGTGCAATGAAGGTACATTCTGAGTTGGGAACAGGGTTTCAGGAAACAATATATCAAAGAGCATTACGGATTGAATTTAACAATGCGGGATTGTCTTATAAGCGGGAACTCGAGATGCCAATTAATTATAAAGGGGCGGTTCTTGGTACAAGGCGAGTGGATTTTTTTGTTGAAAATTTAATAATGGTTGAATTGAAGGCAATTTCTGATCTTCTACCGGTACACAAAACTCAAGCTATTAATTATCTCGAAGCGTACCAGGTTCGAGATGGACTTTTGATCAACTTTGGCTCAACCAAACTACAATATCATAGAGTTTTTAATAATCGTTTGGTTGATAAAAATTATTCCTGGATTTCTTCTGTCAAATCAACTCCCCCCCTGGATGATTGAACACGATGGTCACGATCATTTTTTGAACACAATATTCACGATTTTTGAACACGATAATCACGATTTTTAAAGATATTCACGATGAGATTTCTAAAGTTTAACATTTCTTACTCAAAAACACTTTGAGTAATATTTTTTAAAGATGATCATGATGAAATTTCTGTTGGAATGAATTATTTCCATCGTGAACATCTTTTCCCATCGTGAATATCGTGTTCAAAAAGAAGACTATCGTGCACATCTTTTTCCATCGTGAATATCGTGTTCAAACGAAGTATCGTGATCATCCTTATCCATCGAGAATATCTCCCAAAGGGATGCCTTCGGCAGTGTTCAAAAAAATTAACATTAATTTAATCAATATTATTATTTTTTTTCCTTGCATTTCAATCAATAATTTCATAGTTTTGCATGTGCCTTTTCCCAATTAGCACCCATTCATTCAGCTACTGCAACCGCAGTAGTCACCCAAAAAAAATCTAACCGGTTTTTCCTTGGTAATTGTGTGTATTATGCACTTTTGTGCCGATTTTTGGCTATCAATTACCACTTGCTTATACGCCGGAACTATTTAATCTTCTCAAAAGCAAGTTTTACATTTTCTTAACAATTCCGTAAAATCGGGTTGTTTAGCTTTGACCATACATTTATGAATTTTATTTATACACAATTGGATTAAATATGTTAAAAAGATATACATTTTTGCTTCTTCTTTTCAATCCTCGCCTTTGATGGTTTTGGGCAACCTTGGAGTTACGATTTCGGGACTAGTACTGGTGTTCACAGTTCAAATTCTGCAAATCTTGACTTTTACCCGCTGGCCCATCTGGGTTCGACCGAGTCAGAGTGGGCAGTGGAGGTGGAAGTTTAATCTTGAAAAATCAAAACCATAGCATTTGGTTCAGGCTCTTATTTAAGAGGAGTTGCGCCTACAAGTGCTTCTGTTAATAAATTCTCCGTGTACGATTACACTGCTGGAAAAGCCGCAATTCTTAGTTTTAGAATACGGTTAGGTGCGTCAAACGGATCAGCGACAGCCTCCTCTGGAACCTTGGATTATGATCTTGGGTGATGGTGCATCTTTAAGTGACAAAATGCTTTGACGAGTGCGCAGGCTTTTACAGGATTGCAGTGGGTTTTGGTGGAGATGGAGCAACAACTACCACTTACAGGAGTGGTGGTTCTTGGGCAACTTTAGGTTCAACGCCGTTTACACAAGGGGTTGATTATTTGGTAGAAATATATGCCAATAACACAACCGGGACCCTTAATTATACAAAAAGTGGAGCTAAAACAGTTGCTGCAAACAAAGTTGACATTTGGATAGATGGGGTTCTTGTTGGAGATGATTTAACAAAAGGTGCTCTCGCGAGTGATGTCAATATTGATTCTTACATGTTTTATGGAATATCCAGTGTCGGGAATGTTGCAAATTTATTTCTGGATGATTTCAGTTATACAAATGCAATTACGAGTTCTGCTTTAACACCCCCGACACTTACTGCAGACGCAACAGACATCACCGTTGATAACAATATTGATATTACTTTTACAGATGATGCAACCTGGAGAGCAGCTGTTACGGCTGTAAAGATTGGCAGAACTGCTTTGACAGTAACAACTGACTATGTACTTAGTTCTGGAAATTTACAACTTAAACCTTCAGGATTAAATGCACTTTTAACTGCTTCAGGAACCAAGTCGGTTACAATTGAAGCTACAGGTTACAACAATGCAACTGTTTCACAGCCAATAATCCCGTGTACCCACTTCAAATTCAACAGCCACCACGGTAAGCGCGCTCTTGTATTAGGGCAAACAAGGACTGTAACTGCAACCGCAAAGATCAGTATAACAATTTGGTTTCAGGTTATTCATTTAAATATGATGTTACTATCACCAATAGTAATGTTTCTACGAGTGAGAGTTATACTATTGATGGAACAGCCAGAACTTCTTCAGTGGCCGATGCGATTGTAACTACACCAACAAATGCAAGTGGTGTTGCAACATTCAATATAGTGGTCCCATCTCAAATTGATCAGTCAGATGGACTAAGTGTCCAAGTTCAACTATCAGACGGATTAACAAACATTGGAGATGTAAAATCAATTGTTGGGCCTGATCCAGATGTCGTTTTCACTGGAGTTGATCCAACTACTAATTCCCTTGCAGTCGGATCGACAACAACATTCTTTACCGTGTTAAACTTGATGTTACAAAAATCCAGCAACTTTAAATGGTGCAGCTTTTTTAATTGATGGCTCTTTGTGGCCAGTGACATATCAGCCAGCGGTTACAAGTTGTATTACTCAATGATATTCTTGAACCGTGAACTGACGAGATTTTAGAATCTTTAAGGGCAACAAACGACAATAGTGAATTATTGGGCTTTGCGCCATCCAAATTGTTTGCGGTCGGTACGGGATACTTGTTTTTGACTGTTGATTTGGAAGGTGGCGCCAGCGTTGGGAACATCCTATCACAACCCCACAACCACAGATTTTACTTTCACTACGACCGCTACAAAATCAGGGAATTTTAATGCTGCAGAACTTCATACATTTGCCGGATTGCCACCTACATTAACAGCTGATGCAGCAAACAACACCGTCGATAATGACATTGATATTACTTTACGGATGATGCTACATGGCGTGGATTGATCACGGCCGTAAAAATTAATGGTACCAGTTTAGCCGTAGCGGACTACACGATAACAGCCGGAAATTTACGGCTAAAACCATCTAATGCAAATGCGCTCTTGACAGCTTCTGGAAGCAAAACTGTGGCAATTGATGCCACTGATTACGGCACTGCAACTGTAGTACAAGTCATCAATGCCGGTGCACCAACAGCGAACTCTACAGCTTCTATATCTTCTGCTTTGACTTTAATCACCACGAAAACGGTGACACTAACTGCCAAAGATCAGTACAATAACCTAGTCGCAGGCTACAATTTCAAATATGATGCTACAATTACAGATGCAAATGCAACAACTGACGAAAAGCTATGCAATTGATGGAAGTGATAGAACAACTTCAGTTAGTGATATCAATACCATAACCCCGACTGATGCCAGTGGTGTTTATACATTCGGGATCACTATCCCAGCTGTTGTTGATGCAAATGATGGTATAAGTGTTCAGCTTCAGTTAGCTGATGGTACAACCAATATCGGATCAGCATTTTCATTCGGAAATCAGCCAACAGTTACCATAACAGGAGCCGATCCGGGTTCGAGTAATTTTATAACATCTTCAAGTGAGAATGTTCTTTATAGATATCAGATTGCTGTTTCTGAGGCATCTGTAACACTTGGTCAGTTGATCGCCACTTTTGGCGGAACATATCAACAGTTGATCTTGGCACTGCTTCATTAAAATTGTTTTACTCAACAGATGCACTCTGGATGGTGCAGATGCACAGATCGGAACAAATATTACTTCCATTTCAACTGGTTCAGGAGAAGACATCACATTCAGTGGAATTGGTGAAAATACTTCCTATCGGCACAAGTTATATTTTCTTAACAACCGATATTAATTATGATGCAACCCTTGCTAGAACTATTTCAGCAAGTAGCGACAATATAGCAGATTTTACGATAACAGAATCGTTCACAAATGGTACACACAATTTTGCTGCTGCAAATCTTCATACTATTGTAGCTATACCGGGTGTCCCAACGGATTTGATCATTTCAGAGTATGTGGAAGGTAGTTCCTTTAATAAATATATTGAGGTCTACAACGGAACAGGTGCTGTTATTGATTTAAGTGACTATGAGTTACGGCTTTTTTCTGCTGCATCCACATTGCCAACATCACAGATACTCACCGGCAATTTAGCTGATAATACGACTATTGTTTTTAAGCATGGGTCGAGTACTTTATATTTAGGTACAGCAACTGCATACAACACCGTAATAAATTATAATGGGGATGATCAAGTTGCAATATTTAAGGTATCAACCGCCTCTTATGTGGATATTTTTGGTAGAATTGGTACTGACCCTGGTACTGCATGGACGGGAGACGGCGGCTATTCAACCGAAAATAAAACGCTTCGAAGGAAATCTAGTGTTACACAGGGTGTATCCGCAAATCCAGCTTCTGGTTTCCCAACTCTGACAACGGAATGGGATTTATTCGATTCAGATAATATTTCTGGACTTGGATCACACTCAATCTCTGTCTACACAGCTAGTTACACCCAGTCAGTTGCAACAGGTTCAAGTAACTACAACTTCCTAAACACCGGTCTGAGGATAAACTTCGTTGATGTTACCACCGGTGCAGATATCTCGGTTACTCGTTATGAGGAAGTCCAACCGGAACTACTGGTATCACTGAATCGAATGTGTCAAACTTCAGATGGGTGATAGAAGGAAATGGCGCTGTATTTGGAAATGGTACTTCGTTGAGATTTAAGGCAAGTTCTTTAACAGGGATTGAAAACCCGGCGACAAAAACTATTGTGCTCTATAAAAGACCAACACCGGGCTCCGGAGACTTTACAGTAGTTGGAACACTAACCTACGATCCCGCAACTGATGAATTCTTTGTTGCCGGAATCACCGGCTTCTCCGAATTTGTCATGGCCTCAGAGGATGCCCCTCTCCCAGTCGAGTTAACCTCCTTCACCGCAAAAGCAACCGGAAGTGTTGTAAATCTTAATTGGGAGACTGCGACAGAGGTTGATAATAATGGCTTTGATGTTGAGAGAAATTCAACAGGAACATGGCAGAAAATTGGTTTTGTTGAGGGACATGGTACTGCAAACTCACCTAAATACTATAATTTTACTGACAAATCTGTTACCGGAAATAAAATCCAGTACAGACTCCGTCAGGTGGATAATGATGGTGCGTTTGAGTATTCGAATGTTGTAGAGGTGGAACTTGCACCAACATCATTTACCCTTGATCAAAATTATCCAAATCCATTTAACCCTGCAACGATGATTCGTTTTTCGTTACCAACAGCTTCTGTTGTAACTCTAAATGTTTACAACACTCTGGTGAAAAAGTGACAACACTTCTAAACGGAGCAATGGAATCAGGTTATCATCAGATATCATTTGACGCATCAAATCTCCCAAGCGGACTTTATCTTTATGAGATAAAAGCAGGAGAGTTTAGCTCGATTAAGAAAATGCTTTTGATGAAGTAGAACACGATGATCACGATTATTAAAGATAATCACGATAATTAACAAGATTTTCAGGATTAAGAAAAACTTAGTGGAATAGAGAATCCATCGTGACCATCGTTTCCCATCCTGAATATCGTGTTCAAAAAATTAACCCGCCATGTTGAAAGATGTGGCGGGTTTTTTTTAGAAAAACGAATTGTAGTTATGCTATTTCGGTATTATTATCTATATTAACCTCAGGTTTTTCACAATTATCCGAGATTTTGAACCCACAATCTTCCGGAAAGCCCGGATTTCAAACAGGCTTTTCTTTTTACCCCTCAGCGTCGAGCGCGTTTGCGTTCTCCCTGATCATTTTCACCATTAGTTAATTAAATCATTCAGCGACCATGTTATGGTGTGATTGTGTCTGTTAAAGGGCGATCACTTCATCACAAGGTTTCTGCTCTAACTCAACCAGCGTTACAACCGCGGAATAGTTTTTAATAAGTAACATCAAACTTTCAGGAGAACCGATTTGAACAGATTTTTCTCATCAGCAATATTTATCATATTTATTTCATTGCCGGTTTTGGCACAAACAGCATTTTATTCAAAAGGCAATCTTGATGTAACCGACCTTTCAAACTGGTCATCAACCCCGGATGGTACCGGTCCGTCACCCTCAAACTTTTCTACTTCCGGTCAGGTGTTTAATGTGCAGGCAAACCATTCAATGACTGCTTCCGGTGATTGGGTGTTAGCCAATGATACTGTAACAAATGTTGTTATCAAAAGCAAACGGAACGATTACATCAGGTTCTTTCGACCACAAGGTGAATCTTGTTATGAGAGTGGAGCTAAATGGGTACAATCAGGCGACACATATTCCCGAGTAAAATTTCGTTATCTAAACCCTCAAAGTATTTTTCAGGTAAAGAATGTTGCCTCATTCACTGGCGGGCGGACTTACGGAACCCTGAGCCTTGATGAAGTTGACTTTTCACTTACATCTCTTGCGTTCACTTTTGTAAACGGAGATTTTCAACTGATTAATGGGGCAAAATTTAGTTGCAGTGCTTCACACAATATCCAGATATTGCAAGATATAAAGATCATCAAGGGAACTTTTGGATATCTCCAATGCCAGTATCATTTTGTATGGTAGCATCTATAACGACGGATTGATACAATCTTTGGGATCATCCACAATAAGTATTCATGGTTTGGGGGAGTTTGATTGGGGATGACCAAATCGCAAGTGTACAGCTCAATTTTAACAGCACACCAGCCAAAGTCTTCAAGAGCGATTTGACTCTTGGTAACCCAAGTTACTGGAATACATTATCCGGTGCAGTCATTGATCTTGGTTCATTCGAGATTAGTGGTGAAACAAATTTTACTGCCTTTGCAGGATCGACACTAAAATCAGGGCACCCCTCCGGACTTGATGGAAGCATTAAAGTGTCAGGCATTATTAATTTATCTGCGAAATGCGACATATGAATTTAACGGAAGTGCCACCCAGGTCACAGGTACTCTGTTGCGGCCGCCCAATAACCGGGACTCTTAGGATAAACAATCCAAATGGCGTTACACTCAGTCAAACCACATCCGCTACAAATGTTGAAATCGAATCCGGGAATCTTGATCTTGATAACAAAAACCTTACCATAACAAACCTAACCATCACAGCACCTTCGGCATCAAAAATGATTATCGCCGATGCAGGTGAGTTGAGAAAAGTCTATACCGCCAACGGTTCGTTCACATTTCCCATCGGGGACAACACCGGAACTCTTGAATATTCGCCCGTAACAATAAACATGACATCGGGAACATACTCAAACGCTTTTGTAAGTGCCAAGGTTATCAACGCTAAACACCCAAATAATACAAGTGCCGGGAACTACATTAACCGTTATTGGACAATCTCACGATCGGGAATAACAAATCCCGTTTATGATATTGATCTTTTTTATGCCGATGGAGATGTAGCAGGAAACAAAGCTGACCTTTGGGGCGGCAGATGGAGCGGTTCTTCATGGTCCCCTCTGAACTCTGCGATACCGGCAGAAAATAAACTTTCCGGCACGGGACTGACTTCATTCTCCGACTTCACAGGTGGGGAAGCGGACGCTCTCCCAGTCGAGCTAACCTCCTTCACCGCAAAAGCAACCGGAAGTGTTGTAAATCTTAATTGGGAGACAAAACCGAGGTTGATAATAACGGGTTTGATGTTGAGAGAAATTCAACAGGAACATGGCAGAAGATAGGATTTGTTGAAGGTCATGGTACCGCAAACTCACCAAAATATTATAATTTTACTGATAAATCTGTTACCGGAAATAAAATCCAATACAGACTTCGTCAGGTGGATAATGATGGTACATTTGAGTATTCAAATGTTGTTGAGGTGGAACTTGCACCAACAACATTTACCCTGGATCAGAATTATCCAAATCCATTTAACCCAACAACGATCATCCGTTTTTCATTACCAACATCATCAGTTGTAACACTTAATGTTTACAATACTCTTGGTGAAAAAGTGGTCACTCTTCTTAACGGACAAATGGAATCAGGTTATCATCAGGTATCATTTGATGCGGCAAATCTCCCCAGTGGACTTTATCTTTATGAGATAAAAGCAGGTGAGTTTAGCTCAATCAAAAAAATGATACTGATGAAGTAGATGTATTAATTATTAATTATTAATTATTGATTTATTCTTAAATTAGTTTAAATTTTTAACCCGCCATGTTGAAAGATGTGGCTGTGTTTTTTTCAAAGTTCACAGTTTGATAACTTGTTAATGGTAAAGTTTAATTGTATTTTGGGATAACTTTAATTGGATTTCCTGTTTAAAAATTATAAAGATTAGTTGACAGGAGATTCATTGATTTACAATAAATGGATAAGATATGTTAAAAAAAATTCTCCCCCTGTTGATGTTATTCACGGGTTTGATGTTTGCTCAGACCATGAATGTAACAATTCAACCGAAATTCATTGAAGGTGTTAATGGAACAAACTCCGCCAGAATGCCTTTTGCTTATTTCGCGACCATTTCCGGGTTGACCCCGAGCTCCACTTATAGATATTTTAATCAGATAATTATTTCAACCAACTCGGCTACTACAAGTGGTGCCGGTAATGTGATATTTGTGAGATCGGACAGTGATTTTGTAAGATCGTCCGGTCCTTCGCTGTCAAGTTATGGGAATTACGGTGAATTTATGACCGATGCAACCGGAAGTTACACAGGCTGGTTTGTAAATGAACCGTCCGGAAACGCCCGTTTTACTCCCGGTGGATATGTATTTTTCAGAGTAATGTTAAATGACGGTATGGGAGGAACAGCTATTGTTTCCAGAGTTACTTCTTCCGACTCTACAAGAGTAATAAAATTTGAAACTGCCGGTGGTGACACCACAGGTTCAGGTTTGTGGAGCAGAGCTGCGGTTCCTGCAAAAAGTTTTGTGGTTTTATACGACAATGTTGAAGGAACAGGCAGACCTTTGGCTGCAACTTTTGTTGAAAATGACGGATCGGCAAACACAGTTGCCAATTCCTATGCACAATTCTACAGTGACAGTGTTAATGCCATTGCCGGTTCATGGGGTGTGATAATTCCAAATAATAATGCACTTGGAGTCCGTAGAATAGAGGCGAGACAATTAGATGGTACACTGTTTCCAAATGCAGCAACTTCTGTTGATGGCATGTGGGGAACAGTAAACACAGTTAATCCCGCATTTGGGCTTGCTGCCATGATGATTCCACCGGAACTTGCACCACTACCTGTTGAACTGGCTTCATTTAGTGCAAATGTTTCTGTTGGACTTGTTGAGTTGAACTGGATGACCGCTACTGAATTAAATAACAAGGCTTTTGAAATTGAAAGAAAAACTTCAGGTGAATGGATAAAAATTGGAGAAGTTGACGGAAACGGAACAACAACATCACCAATTTCTTATTCGTTTGAAGACAGAACCCTTTTAAATGGAAAAGTCTCTTACAGACTTAAACAAGTGGATCACGACGGATCATTCACATATTCAAATCCAATTGCAGTTGTTATAAATGCAAACACAGTTGATAGTGAAGGTAATCCAACAGTTTATTCACTTGATCAGAACTACCCAAATCCTTTTAATCCTTCCACTGTGATTCGTTTTGCGATTCCGGTTGCGGGTGAAGTTTCACTAAGCGTTTACAATACACTTGGTCAAAAAGTTGCGCAGTTACTAAATTCAACAATGGCTGCAGGATTCCATCAGGTGGAGTTTAACGCAAAAGACCTTCCGAGTGGACTTTACATGTATGAAGTAAAAGCCGGTGAGTTCACATCTACAAAGAAAATGCTTTTAATTAAGTAGAATTTTCGAATAGTTCCACGGATTCCACGGATTTAACACGGATTCCACGGATTTTTATTTAGAACACGGATGATTGGGATTTAGCGTATTGTACGGATTACAGATATTTATATCCGTGTTTATCCGTCATATCCGCTTCATCCGTGTTGTATTTTATTTAATATTAAGTATTCCAAATTCCTCAGGTAACTCAAAAAATAATACCTAATACCGGACATTTAATACCTGATAATTAATACCTTTAATAATTAAAATCACTCTTCTGCCATTAAGGCTTCTTTATAACCGGCAAGATTTTGTCTGTGCTCATCAGAGATTACAGGGTAGTGAACTTTTAATTCTTTTAGTTTTTCGGTGATTATTTCTGAAATAACAAGCCTTGCAAACCACTTTTTATCAGCAGGGATGATATGCCACGGTGCATATTTGGTTGAGGTGTTTGCAATTGCCTCCTCATACGCCTTTTGGTACTGATCCCAATAGCCTCTCTCTTTTAGATCGGAAGAAGAAAATTTCCAGTTTTTTGCCGGATTATCAATTCTTTCGAGGAATCTTCTTTTTTGTTCATCCTTTGAAACATTCAGGAAAAATTTTAGGACTTTAATTCCATTGTCATTCAGATACTTCTCAAAATTTCTGATTTGAGCGTAGCGGTTTTTCCAGATATCATCTTTTAGAACGGGGTCGGGGAGTTTCTCTGCTTCGAGAAGATTGTGGACTTTTACAACCAATACTTCTTCATAATAAGACCTGTTAAATATACCAATTCTTCCTCTTTCGGGGAGTGCTTTGGTGTATCTCCAGAGGTAATCGTGATCAAGTTCTTCCGCTGAAGGCACTTTAAAACTAAAGACCTGAGTACCCTGGGGGTTCACTCCACTCATAACATGCTTGATTGCGCCATCCTTACCTGCGGCATCCATCGCCTGGAAAAGAATCAAAAGACCCCACTTGTCGTGGGCATACATCATGTCTTGCATTTCAGCCATCGATTTTACATTGGCTTCAAGGTCTGCTTTCGCGTCTTCTTTAGATTTCATCCTTGCCGTATAATTGGCGGGATGTGCGGAAAGTTTAAATTTTCCGGGAGCGGTAACTCTAAAGCGGTTAAGATTGATCTTCACGGTTAACCTCGTTTTTTTTTGGTTTTCGTCGATCTTTATTAGTTCCGGCAGGAGAATTGAATGACAATTGCCGGTTTCAATAAAAAATTTTTAGTATCAACGGAATAATTAAAAGAATTTTAATCAAATGCAAATTATAAATGTGTTTTTGATCAATTAAATGTTATGAAGTTTAAAATTTGTAAATTTGGTATCAACTTTGTGAGAAAAACTGTTGAAATAAAACAGATGGTCAATTGTTGCGCCCGGGAAAAGTTTGATCAAATAATGCAGGGACAAAAATCTTCTAAACTCGATTTCAATCAATCAGTTAAAATGAGGTAATGTTATGCGTAAAAGTTACTTTTTCATTTTTGTTTTGGCAGGGTTTGTTCTGATAAACGGGCAACCTTCCTGGACAACCCTCAATCCGTATCCTACGGCGAACGACCTTTACTCGGGGTCTGTTCTTGGTGTAAACAAATTTTTAGCCTTGAGCAATTATGGTCAGTGTTTCCTCTCCACCGATGGCGGAGTTAATTGGGACATAACCATTTTTGACACCACTGAATCGATTTTTAGAAATTTATACTTCATAGATGATATGAATGGATGGGCGGCAGGTGCTCTTGGAGGTGGATTTTATCGCACCACCAATGGAGGTGGAACCTGGATTCCAATTACCAATGCCCCCGACACCACCAAATATGGAATTCACTTCGCAACACCTTTGATCGGATGGTCGGTTGGCTTTAATGGATTTATTATCAAAACCACTGATGGCGGAGCGAGCTGGTTTTCACAAAGCAATACCGCACTTACAACGAAAACACTTTATGGAGTATATGCACTCGATCAAAACACTGTTTTTGTAGTTGGAAACACGGGAACGGTATTAAAATCAACTGATGGCGGTGCCACATTTGCACAGGTAAATCTTGGAGGCATTACTTCAGCTGACTATAGAGCTGTCAGATTTACAGATGCCAAAACAGGTTATGTGGTTGGAGCCAAGCACAGAATTATTAGAACAACCGATGGTGGAACCACCTGGACTCAGTTATACGAAGTATCCTCAACTTCCCGCATATTGTGGGATATCGATTTTAACAGTGCGGGAGTTGGAGTTGCAGTTGGAACTGATACCGTTGCTTTCAGATCCACTGATGGAGGAGCTACATGGAACTCCTTCTTTCTTCCCGGAGGAAGTGGTCCCGGAGTTAAGTATGCAGTCGATTTTTATGGAGACAACACTGTTTTCAGTAACGGAGGCAGGGGATATCTCGCCAAATCAACCGATGCAGGAGCAACATGGGAAATGATGGGATACAGATTCTCGAGTAATACAATTAACGACATTGCTTTTGCAGATGCCATGAACGGATATGTTTTTGGTAATTCAGGATTTATGGGAAAAACCATTGATGGTGGAACCACATGGAGCCTGATGAGTGTGACAAATGGCAGAAAAATAAATGAAATAGCTGTCCCTGATGTTAATACAATTTATGGTGCATGTGATTCCAGCAGAATTGTGATGTCGAAAGATGGCGGAGCCACCTGGACAGAATTTGAAGCAGGTCTTGGAACCACAAATCAGTTTATTGCCATCGATTTTATAAACACACAGTATGGAATGGCAACGGGAAGTAACGGCAATATAATGAAAACCGTTAATGGCGGAGCCAATTGGACCCTCGTAAATCTTCCAACGACAACTCTTGCCTGGGACATTGATGTTATTGATACTTCATTTGCATTTATATGCGGGACGGGTGAAACAATTTTTAGAACAACTGACGGTGGAACAACCTGGGTTCAACAGTTTGGTGCAGGAGGACTCGGTTCATACGGCATCTCTTTTGTTGACAGAAATGTTGGTATTGCATCAGGCACTTCAGGAAACACTTATTATACCACAAACAGTGGTGAAACCTGGACTCCTTCAACAATTATGCCTGACAACACTGTTTGGAGCACAGCAATGGTAAAAGGTCCAAATGGTACTGTTGCATTTGCTGCATGTGCGTCGGGTTATGTTTATACTTCTAATGATGGTGGAGTTACATGGAAAGAGGAACCCCGTCAGACAATCAACACTTTTAATGATATGTTTGCACTTGATGCGGGAACCGCCTGGTTTGCAGGCAATTCAGGAACCATGGTGAAGTTTACCGATCCAAGTGCAGTACCGGTAGAACTGATTTCATTTAATGGAGTGGTTGAGGGTAACAGTGTAATTCTCAGCTTTACTGTTGCAAATGCAATTAACAATGCAGGATTTGCTGTGGAAAGAACAAAAGCCGGTACTGAAAAATGGGAAGAGGTTTCATTCATCAGAGGTGAGGGTGTTTGTGCGCTTTGTAACTATGAATATATAGATAAAGACCTTCTGCCCGGAAGTTACAAATACAGACTTCTGCAAAGAGATTACGATGGAACCATCACAACTTATCCACTTTTGCAGACAATGGCTGTTGGAGTAATTACTGATTATGCACTCTATCAGAATTATCCAAATCCTTTTAACCCCTCAACGGTGATCCGATTTACTCTTCCTGTTGAAGGACCGGTAAACCTCTCGATATTCAATTCACTTGGTGAACAGGTGGCAGTATTGATAAACGGGACAATGGAAGCCGGAGCGCATGAAATAAGTTTTGAGCCAAAACAGTTGAGTTCAGGTACTTATTTTTATAAACTTGTTTCAGGTAATTTTTCAATGACCCGAAAATTGGTTTTGATGAGATAATTAATTAATAAATTCCGGAGAAAAATGAAAACGATCCTTATATTTTTGACATTTATATGTTTTGTTGCGACTACCCAGGCACAACTAAAATATCCTGACACCAAAAAAAATGATGTCAAGGACAACTATCACGGTAAAGAGATAGTTGACCCCTACAGATGGCTCGAGGATGACAACGCCGATGATACAAAGGCATGGGTTGAGGAACAGAACAAAGTTACCCGGGGATATCTCGCTGATATTCCGTTCCGTAACAAATTAAAAGACAGGTTCACGGAACTTTACAACTACGAAAAATATGGACAGCCATTCAAGGCAGGTAAATATTACATGTTCTTCAAAAACGACGGACTTCAAGAACAGAGTATTCTCTACATCCAAAACAGTCTGACGGGTGAACCAAGTGTATTTATCGATCCAAACAAACTTTCGAGTGATGGTACTACAAGCCTTTCCGGCATTTATATCTCAAATGATGGTAAATATTGTGGCTACGCCATTTCGAAAGGTGGATCCGACTGGAATGAGTTTTTTGTAAAGGAAGTTGAGACGGGCAAGGAGCTGACTGATCACCTCGAATGGATCAAATTCTCAGGGATGTCGTGGTATAAGGATGGTTTCTTTTACTCAGCTTATGAGGCTCCAACAGGTGAAGTGCTTAAAGGAAAAAATGAATTCCAAAAAGTGTTTTATCATAAACTTGGCACAAAACAATCTGAAGATAAACTCGTTTACGAAAACAAACAAAAGCCGGAAGAAATTTATGGAGCAGCAGTTACAGACGATGAAAAGTATCTGCTGCTTTATGTTTATGAAGGTTCGGCAAGACACAATCTCCTCTATTATAAAGACCTGCAAAAAGACAGCAAATTTATTCCATTGGTTGACAAATTTGAGGCAACCTTCTCGGCGATTGGGAATGTTGGAAGCGAATTGTTTATGCTTACTGATAAAAACGCCCCCAATTACACAATCGAAAAGTGGAATCTGAATGATCTTTCCGATAAAAAAACAATAATCCCAAATAAAAATGAAGTTATAGATGGTACTTCACTTATAGACGGCAGATTGATTGTTACATATATGAAAGATGCTCAGAACATCACCGAAGTTTATGGGCTTGATGGTAAAAAGCTTTTTGATGTCCCGCTTCCGGGTATCGGTTCGGTTAGCGGTTTTGGCGGTAAACAGGAAGATAAAGAAGTCTTTTTCTCATTCACTTCATTTACTGTTCCTTCATCAATTTGGTTGTATAAAGTTGCAGAAAACAAAGTGGAGCTTTTTAGAGAATCGAAGCTAAAATTTGACGCAAGTCAGTTTGAGTCGAAACAGATTTTCTACAAAAGCAAAGATGGAACCGAAATACCGATGTTTATCGTCCACAAAAAAGGATTAAAGCCGGACGGAAAAGCCCCGACAATGTTGTATGCGTATGGCGGATTTAATGCTTCAATGACTCCCGGGTTTAGACTGTCAATTATTCCTCTTCTCGAGAGTGGCGGGGTTTATGCGATGGCATGTCTTAGAGGTGGTGGCGAATATGGTAAAAACTGGCATGAAGCAGGGATGCTGGAAAAGAAACAAAATGTATTTGATGATTTCATCGCCGGTGCCGAATATCTCATAAAAAGCGGTTATACCACACCTGAAAAACTTGCTATAAATGGTGGTAGTAACGGTGGACTTTTGGTGGGTGCGGTTATGCTTCAGAGGCCTGATCTTTGTAAAGTCGCAATTCCACAGGTGGGTGTTCTCGACATGCTTCGTTTCCACAAATTCACCATCGGATGGGCATGGGTTTCTGAATATGGTTCAAGTGATAACAAAGATCAATTTGAGTTCCTGATTAAGTATTCACCTCTTCATAATGTTAAAAAAGGTGTTACTTACCCGGCAACTTTGATTACAACTGCGGATCATGATGACCGGGTTTTCCCGGCTCATTCGTTTAAATTTGCAGCAGAATTGCAGGCAAAAGCGTCAACCAAAAATCCCGTTATTCTACGCGTTACTACAAAAGCGGGCCATGGAGCCGGAAAAAGCACTTCGCAGACGATCGAAGAACTTGCCGATATCTACGGTTTCTTCTTTTATAATGTTGGTGTAAATTATTAATAAGTACAATTTACGGTTAATGTATCAGGAGTTTTGTTGAAAAAGATAAAACTCCTGATGCTTGCCGACCTTCGATCTACACATACAAAAAAGTGGGCTGATGTTTTATCAAAATCAGGGCTTGAAGTCCATCTTTTTGGTTTTACCAAAGCTTTTGAGAAGTTTGAGAATGTAGTGATTCATGAAGGCAATGTCGAAAATGTTACAGCGGCAAGTGGTGAAGGATCTTTTAAGAAGGGGAGTTATCTCCTTGAGTTAAAACGACTTAAAAAAGTGATCAGGGCGGTCAATCCTGATATTGTCCATTCTCATTACGCCTCGAGTTATGGACTCTTGGGGGCGCTAAGCGGTCAACACCCTTTTATTGTATCGGTTTGGGGGTTGGATGTGTTTAGTTTCCCAAGACGCTCACCAATTCATCGTAAACTGTTTAAATATACACTCTCGAAAGCGGATACCATTTTTTCCACCAGTCGGTTCATGGCTGAGGAGACAAAAAAATACACTTCCAAAAATATCATCATCACACCTTTTGGCGTAGATCTTAACATATTTCAACCTGTTGGTAAAGAAAATCGGGATGTTCTCAGGATTGGTAACATAAAAGGAGTATCTCCAAACTATGGCCAGGAATACCTGATTCGGGCTTTTGCGTCCGTTAGTAACGATCTTCCTGAAAAAAGGCTCGAACTTATAATATGCGGAGATGGGGTTGATCTTGAATCAATGAAAAGTCTTTCAAAATCGCTGGGAATTGAGGAGAAAGTTAACTTTACAGGTTATGTTATGAATGAAAAAGTTCATGAGGTACACAAAACTCTGGATATTGAAGTGTATCCCTCACTTCTTGAATCATTTGGAGTTTCAGCAGTGGAAGCCCTGGCGTGTGGAAATCCTGTAATTGTTTCGAGGGTTGGTGGTTTGCAATACTTATTTAAAGATGGCGAAGCAGGTTTTATTGTGTCCGCAAAAGAAGTTTCTCCAATCACAGAGAAGCTAAAAGAGCTTATTCTTGATCCTGTTTTGCTCAATCGAATGAGTCTTGCAGCGAGGAAAACGGCAGAAGAAGAGTATGACATCAACAAAAATGCAGATGTTATGATCGCAGAGTATCAACGGTTGATGGGAAAATAAAATAATAACCTGCATTGTGTCACCGGGGAACAGTTTGCAGAAGAAATTAATTACCTTTCATATTTGCTATTAAATAAGCAAATTTGTATTGCTTTTAAACAAATATTTGACATCAAAACTGAACATTATATATAGAAACAGAAAGAATTTATGTTGGACAAGCAGAGGAATGTTGAGGAAAAATTGGGTGAGTTATACTTGATTATTAATCAAATCCTGGGATACAAAAACAGGAGTTTGGATAAATTACCTGAAGATGCAACAAATTTGCGTGATGTTGGTCTCGATTCACTCGATCTTGCCGAGCTTACCGTTAAAGTTGAACACAAATTTGGAGTTGATGTTTTTGAAGACGGGCTGTTAAATACTTTTGGCGAGCTTTATAACAAGCTTAATTTAAAATAGGAATCTCTTCTATGTCAGCCAGGTTAAAATACTCCTCGTATTATCTACCGGAAATAATTGTTACCAATGAAATGATCCATGAACGATTCCCAAGCTGGCCACCTTCACGATTGAAGGACCTGATGGGAGTTGAAAATCGCTATTATGCGTCTGAAGGCGAAACGGTAAACGATATTGCAGTGAAAGCTGCTGAAAAACTTTTTTTAGAGTTCCCGATAGACAGAAGCGAAATAGATTTTGTATTACTTTGTACTCAAACACCCGACTACTTTTCTCCTACAAATGCCTGCATAATTCAGGATAGATTGGGAATTCGTAAAAACAGCGGTGCATTGGACTTTTCTCACGGTTGTTCGGGTTTTATTTATGGTTTGGGTTTGGCAAAATCATTGATTATGTCAGGTATTGCCGCAAATGTATTGTTAATCACCGCAGACACGATCAGTAGAGCACTTGACCCCGATGATCAGGCAACTGTTTTGTTTTTTGGTGACGGGGCATCCGCCTCTTTAATCACGAAAAGTGATGAAGACCATTTTTACCCGTTTATATATGGAACTGACGGGGGTGGTGCAGATCATCTCACAATAAAAGGTGGTGCTTTTGCTGACAGATCGGTTGAATCTAACACATCCAAACCCTGTCTTCACATGAACGGCACAGAGATTTACACTTTTTCCATCAATACAGTTCCCGGTTTGGTTAAGGATACTTTAGCCAAAGCAAACATGACCATGGATGAAATCGACATGGTGATTTTTCACCAGGCAAACAAATATATGCTTGAATCACTCCGTAAACTGATAAAGATACCGCCTGAAAAATATGCCATTTATACCTTTAACGGGGGAAATACAACTTCTTCCACAATCCCTATAGCATTACGATGCGCTATCGATGAAGGTCGGGTTTCATCAGGTTCGAAGATTTTGGTAGCCGGTTTTGGCGTGGGTTTATCGTGGGCATCTTCAATATTTAAACTTTAATTACAGGAAAAATAATGGAAATTGATAAATTTATTAAAGATTTTGCCGAGGCACTTGAGTTAACCGCCTGGTCGCATTTAAAACCTGATTCTGTTTTTCGGGATGCTGTTGAGGGATGGGATTCGTTGAGTGCATTAATCATAATTACAATGATCAAATCAGAATATGATGTTGCCATAAAAGCAAATGAATTTATAGAATGTAAAACTCTATCCGAACTTTTTGATAAAGTTGAGAGCCTTAAAAATGTTGAGTGATTTCTCAATTTCAGGGAAACAAATTCTTGTAGTTGGAGCCACCTCCGGATTGGGGAGAGCATTCGCTCTGCATGCTGCCGGGCATGAATCGACGATTTACATAACGGGTCGGAATCGTGAAGTTCTTGACGATTTAAGGCGTGAATTTCCCCGGCAGGTTTGTCTTAATGATCGCTGTGATATCCGATCGAAGGACGAGAGAAGCAGTTATATCTCCGCAATCGAAAAACCGCTCAACGGGATTGTCTTTTTTTCCGGAATTACGGAGTATGCCCCGCTAAAATTTCAATCTGAGGAGAGCATTACTGATGTAATTGATACCAATTTTACCTCAAACATTTTGTTTCTGAAGGAATTGAGCAAACAAAAAAAGATCGCTCCTTCGGCTTCAGTGGTTTTTCTCTCTTCAGTCTCTGCGCAAAGAGGAGGTTCACCGGGTATTTCGATTTATGCCGCTACAAAAGGTGCGATTGAATCTGTCGTAAAAGTATTATCTTTGGAATTTGCGAAGAGTCGTGTAAGAATTAATGCAATTGCGCCGGGTCTGGTAATGACCCCCATGATGACTCAACAAACCACACTTTCACCTGAGCAAATAAAAGAACAAGAAAAAAAATATCCTCTTGGATATGGTAAAACGGATGACATCTCAAACCTGATTCATTTTTTGATTTCGGATGCTTCAGGTTGGATTACAGGGACAACCATCACCATTGATGGAGGGTATTCCAATAGTTAGTCAACTCCAATGGTATAATTAAATTTTAACTCCAATTATTGTTTCTTCAACAATATCGTGACATGATGAATCTGCCTGGTTTTATTTAAAATGACTGCTTTTCTCAACATTCCTTCAAAAGGGATAACCAAATCATATTCTGATCTGATAACAGATTTAAATCGATTGGAATCGATCCCAAAGATTCTTCACATTAATGATGAATATGAGATATACCTCTCAATTCTTGCGGCAGCCTGTAACGGTAATAATATTGTATTGACCGACTCCGGTTTAACAAAATTTGAACTTTTGGAACTGGGCATAACTGACGAAAATGCCAACTCTGTTAACCATAAGACATACAGCGAAATAGATAACCCTGCCGGATTGTTGGAGAAAATTAAAAATGAAGACTGGTCATTAACACTTTTCACTTCGGGTACAACGGGAAAACCTAAAAGTGTAACTCATAAAATTTCTTCGTTCCTTCGTTCAGTGAAAACCGGCAAAAAATTTGAAAATAATATTTGGGGTCTTTGTTATCATCCCACTCATATTGCAGGGATAAATGTCTTTTTTCAGGCACTTTTTAATTTAAATCAAATTGTTTTTTTGTTTGATCTTCCCAAAGAAGGGATAAAAAAACAGATAACAGAAGCTCATATCACACATCTATCTGCGACACCTTCATTTTACCGACAACTTTTACCATCATCGGAAGTATTTGGAACAGTTATGTATGTGACTTCGGGGGGTGAAAGGTACGATGAAAAGCTTACGGATGAACTTAAAAAGATATTTGTGAATGCTAAGTTCAGAAATATCTATGCGTCAACAGAAGCAGGAACTATTTTCACCGGAGATGGCGACAATTTCCGTGTAAAAGAAGATTCGCTGAACCTCTTAAAAATAGTGGAGAACAAACTGTTTTTACATAGATCACTTCTGGGAGCTTCAGAAAATTTAATTTGTGAAGGGGATTGGTATGACAGTGGGGATATAGTTGAGGTAATCAACACATCCCCGATGACAATTAGATTTGTATCCAGGCAAAATGATTTTGTAAATATCGGCGGATTTAAAGTAAATCCACTCGAAGTTGAAGAAATTTTACGCAGCCACCCGGGAGTTGTAAATGCACGGGTATTTGGTAAAAAAAACTCGGTTTTGGGTAATATATTGGTGGCAGAAATCCAGCCTGAATCAAAAGCGATTCTCGAAGAACGGGAATTAAGAGAGTTCCTTCGATTAAGAGTGCAGGAATACAAAATTCCAAGAATGTTTATAATGGTTGAAGAATTGGAAATGACCAGAACAGGAAAGATATCCAGAAAATGAAAAACATCATATTGACCGGAGTTTCCAAAGGACTCGGCATCGAAACTGCACGAACACTACTCGAATCGGGTTATTCGGTGTATGGCATCAGCCGGAGTGAAACAGAGGAATTGAAGATATTAAAGAACAAATTTCCACAACATCTTAAAACTTTAATCTTTGATCTTTCAGATGTTGAGAATGTAAAAAATAAAATATTTGTGGAGTTTATTCCTCTATCGGTACCCATTCATGGATTTATAAATAATGCTGCCCTTGCGTATGATGATATCATAACCAATGTTAACTATGACAAACTAAAATCTTCGTTTGATGTTAACTTTTTTGCTCCTGTGATGATGACAAAATATGTAATCCGAAATATGATATTTAATAATATTGCGGGATCCATTGTACACCTCTCTTCGATTAGTGTTCACACGGGTTACAAAGGACTTTCCATGTACGCTGCCTCCAAAGGGGCGCTCGAAGCGTTCTCTAAAAACACAGCCCGGGAATGGGGTAGCAAAAAAATAAGATCCAATTGTGTTGTTGCAGGTTTTATGGAGACGGAGATGTCGGCATCACTTACTTCCGAACAAAAAGACCGCATCTATAAACGAACTTCTCTTAAAGAGGCTGTTTCGGTTAAATCTGTTGCATCAATGATACAGTTCCTCGTCTCCAATGATGCAAACTCAGTGACAGGGCAGAATATTTTTGTTGATAACGGGACAATTTAGGAAGATTCAGAAGAGTCAGGTAAAAAAACAACTTATTATCAGTTAACCGTAATAAGCCAGATTAAATTTTTGAGGTTTTTAGTTCTGCATAATAATTTTTTAAGGTGTCAAATCGGGCACCTTTTTCTTTGTAAAATTGGATAAGATTTTCATAGTCCCGGAAAAATCCCGGAAAATCGCCTTCATCCAGATTATCAGGATGCCAATTTAAAACGATGATTCCATCATTTTCTTCGGCTTGACTCGTGATTTTTTCAGTCAGTTTCCATTTGTCTTTTTCTGCATTAAAGCAAAAATCCATCATGGTCATTGGGAATTCAACAAAGTGATCGTTAAAAGGGGAGAAAGGTGCAACTTTTCCATCCATAAACCCAATGGTGTTGTTGTAACCAAGTGTTGTATCATAAAGAAAACCGGCATCTTTTTGGATCTGCCAGGTATCGTTATTCATATTGAGATAATGTTGTCTTATCCCTGTTACTTCCAAACCGGCAGCCTCTTCCAAAGTCTTCTTTTCCCATTTTAACAAATTCAAATCTTTATAGGAGTTGTAACTGCCGTGAAGTCCAATTTCCCACCCCCCCTTTTTCAGGGTTTCGATTGCAGTAAGAATTCTTTTATCCCGAATATCGTATCTTCCAAGAGCCAAATTCCATTCGGAAGGTTTAAAGAGATCAAATGGAATGGTCTCGATCAGATAAAAAAATGTTGATCGAACGCCATATTTATCTTCAAGCTCTGTTAATTTTTCAAAATTCCAATAAACAGTTTTCCATTTGGAGACAGTGGAGAGGTGATACCATGCCCTTCCAAAATTGCCTCTTAACAAGGAAGTGAGGGGGTATTGAAGATATTGATAAATTTTATCGATTCTATCAACATCATGAGTTAAAGCAACTTTAATCACTTCACTAAACCCCTTCCCGCCACAGTCCACTTAGAAACCATTTACTTGGTTCATTTACGGGGTATTTAAGTTTTTTTGTGATCGACATGACAGTAAAAAAAGCTTTGTTTTTTAAAATCCAAAATCCGGTTGACTTTAACACACTCAACATTTCTTTTGCAATTTCATTTTCAGGGTTTAAAATAATCAAAAGTGAAGAAGAATCTTTTTTATGATTTGCTACTATATGTTTCAGTAATGGTTTAATTAACTTTTGGTCGAGAAATGCCATTTCCAAAATTTCGAGATTGGTGTTATTATCCTGGAGGTAACAATAACCCTGTAAATCATCCTCTTTGTATAGAAAAAATTTAAAAATCCGTCTTACAGGATGACTGTCGATTCGCCATCTGATCATCTCTGAGTCCTGATAAAGAAATATCTGATCTTTGTATTTGGAATCCAGCTTGATATGAAGGTTTACGATATCGTTGCCATTCTTCAATTCAGAATGGATTTTAATTGTTTCAGGTAGCTTTTTGTAAAATACTGTGAGTTTGAATATTGGATAAAACAGAAAAAAATGGAAAAAGGAGGCTATTCGGTAGAGTTGGATTTTATCAGGTTTGGAGGCAACATTTTGCAGGTAAAGCTGCAACATTCCCTTGTAATTGAGTGGTAAAATGCCGGTGGAATTGATGTTGCCAAGGTTTTTCATACCAAAAGCACCAAAAAGTTTTGGAATCGGAGTGATTCCCCAATAAAGTTCACAACCGTGTTTAGCTATATGATTGATGCAAGTTTGATAAAGTGTCAAAAAATCAACACTTTGTCGAGAATTGGATTCGATGAGTGTTGCTTCACTCTTAAACGAATTTATCTCTTTTCCTGATACTAAAAGTTTATAATAGATTGCACCCTGCGAACCAACAACTTCACCCTTGTCATTCACGGCAGCAAAAATAGTGGAACCATTTTCCTTATGGGTGTTGTATTGCCAGTCTAAAACTTCAGAACAGCGGTTTTGGGGGGAGTTTTTTTTGTGCAGTTCAGAAATTGCATTTAAGTCAACTCCGGAGTTAAGATATTTTACACTCATTCAGATCGCTGATTAAATTTATATTGTCAAAAGGCAACCGCCCCATGAATAACCAACCCCAAATCCAAGAAGCAGTATCTTATCGCCCTGATTTAACTTTTTCTCTATTAATGCATGATGCAGTGCAATTGGAATTGTTGAAGATACAGTGTTTCCGCAGTCTTCCATAAAATAGTAAAATTTTTCTTCCGGGATGCCCATCTTTTTTCTTAAATGTTCAAGGATATATCTGTTTGCCTGATGAAAAACAAACAGGGAGATATCATCGATTGTTAATCCCGCCTTATCAAGTATTTTTGAGACAGTTGAGGGAACCACCTTTATAGTAAAATTAAAGATTTCTGCACCCTTCATCTCGAGGGTCCCTTTTCGGTGGAGAAGTCCTGATTCCTCATCCAGACAATCTTCATCAGCTTCCACAGCATTTCGATTTCTCATTCCACCATATTTAACTATAAGATTTTGTCCGCCGGTTCCATCTGTTCCATAAACGAAAGATGATATTTGGTCCCTGTCTGATTTAGTGACAAGACAAGCAGCGGCTGCGTCACCAAAAATTGTACGATTTCCTTTATCTCTCGCGTCGATAAATTTACTGTAAGTTTCTGCAGTTATCAACAACACATTTTTCGCCTCGCCTGCTTTAATTAAAGAGTTAGCGAGTGAAAGTCCGTATATAAAACCGGAGCAACCAAGGTTAAAATCAAGAGCACCGGCAGTTGTTGGTATTCCAAGACGGTTTTGCAAAAGACATGCTGTTGTGGGGAGGAAGTAGTCGGGACTTTGAGTGCAGAGTAGAAGGAAATCTATCGATTCCGGCTTAATTTTCAAATCGTCAAAAAGTTTATTTGCAGCTTCAAACGCCAGATCAGAAGCGCACTGCTCATCCTCTGCGATGTATCTGTTTTTAATACCAACTTTATCTGCGATTTTTTGAACAGACCATTCGGGAAAGAGCTCCGAGAGTTGAACATTGGTAATTACCTTCTTTGGAAGGTAGTAACTTATTCCTTTAATTTCAGCCATGTATGCAGATTTATCTTAATTCCTGATTTTAATCTGCTGAACTGATTGCGAGATTAAAAACATCCTCAATGGTTTTACATTCAATTAATTCATCGGCTCTTATGGATGTGTTATACTCCATGTCAATCATCGCAAGCACCGATAGAGTTGCGAGTGAGTCCCAATACTCAATGTCGGTATGAAAAACAGTTCCCGGATTTAACGAACCCGGTTTCACACCACCTATCGCTGATTCAAAATTTGCAACAAATTTTTGTAAGTCCATATAATTTATTATTCCAGGATAGTAAGTATTTTTTGTTTTATGTTGATATATTTATCAGAATAGGGGATTTTGATCCTGGTTGCGTTGTGATCCATTGCAATTTTTCTGACCTTTTCCACAAGTCGGTATGTAATCATTTCGGGTTCAAAACTTCCCGCAAAGGTACATTCCGGATCAACCGCAATATGGCAGATCTCACAAATCTCACCATTAAATTCGTAACAAATCACACCAAGAAATGATGCATTAAAACCATCACCATCGAGGGCAAAGAGGGACTCCGGTTTGGATTTATCAAACTCAAGCGTGAGATATGAACCATCCTCAACAATTTTCATCAACCCATATGAATCGATGCTTTGTTGGATACCATCAAGATGTTTTGCCTGGTTCAGGTTAAAGAAAAATACTTTTTCAAGGTCTTTTTTAAACGAGATTGGAAGCTTTTTCTTAAATGAAATAGTATGAAAACTCATTTTTTTGTTTTCCCACTCAGATTAAAAAACTCTTTGTGGCTTCCGGTTGCTTCATTTACAAGCTTCAGTTGCATCTACTTCTTCTTTTCTCTAAAATAAATATTACGCATCTGTAAATATAACGAAAACGGATTTCTTTTTTAGAAAATGGCTATACTCTGAATCATCTGAACAAAATTACTTTTTTGGCGATGATCGACTTACCTGTGGTCATTACAATAAAATAGACACCACTTGCGAGACCACCGGCATGAAACGAAGTTTCATGAATCGCTGATGAGCTTTGAGCATTTGGTAGAATTGCAATTTCACTTCCAAGGAGATCAAAAAGTGATAATTTGTATTGATCAGGAGTTGTACCCGGGGGGACAAGATATTTTATTTTGAGAACCGTACTGAATGGATTGGGGTAAACATTTGAGATTGCAAATCCGTCCTCTTTTTGAAATATGTTTTCTCCAAGTCCATCATGAAGAACCGCCTCATTAGTCGGGGCTGATTCATTAACACCATCATAACCCGTTACCCGGTAAGAAACAGAGAGACCTGATTTGATAGCTTCAGAGATGGTGATGAAGTTGTCGGTATAGCTAAGTGAAATAGTAGAATCAATCAATCTCCAATTTTCCAATCCTGTTTTTTTATAGATTCTGAAAGTGGAGCCGGGTCGGGTTTCGGGGGTGGAAGCCCATAATAACTTTGGGTGAAGACCTGAATTGTCGAGCAACAGAGCCCTTAACCGGTTCGTCCCGGAGATCGTCACATTTTCACCGATTTTTAAAAATCCATTGTTCTTAAGAAACCCCAGATGTTTAAACTTCAGGTGGGAATTATCTGCCAGTTTTAAGATCGTTCCCGGTGCCACAGTCACTTCGCCCATAAAAAGGAGAGTATCAGAGAGTTCACTCTCATGATTTATTGTTTGTTTTCCAAGACTTATATGCATAAAAGGATCGCCATAGACCACATTTCTGAAACCAGAATAAGGCATCGCCATATAAGCCGCATCCACAAGATTGTAACCAGAGGCATAGGCAGGGAAAAAGATTGAATCGCTTACAATTGAGGAGGTGAATGGTTCATAACTGTTACCCGCACCTCCGGAGAATCCTGCATCCATATATTCAGTAACCACTGCCATGTTGTCCTGCCTGCTCAATACGGCTCCGATACTATCGGCAAAAAAGGCACTAAAACTTTCAACTGTTGAGACTACGGATCCTGCCGCAAAAACCGTTCCGCTGTCCCTCATAATATATGGCGTTTTAATCGGCATACCGGCGTGTTTCCCGCTGGACATATAACCAACAACTTTTTTATCAAATTTATAAAGTCTTCTATTTGTTTTTTCATAGATAAAGTCGTAACCAAGTTGATTTAACCTGAAGGCAGCTTTGTAAGCATCATCCGCTGCATGAAATTTCCCTTGATACGAAGTTGAATCATGATAGTCGAGCACAAAGATATTATTTCCACTTAAATCACGAATAAGATTTCTTTCGATAAGTGATGAAACAGCCTCATAATTTACTCCATCAATCCTTGAAACCAGATATGAAAGTTTTATTCCTGAGGTATTTTGATAATAATTGCTTCTGAATTTGTGATCACCTGAATAATCAATATCAATGTTATAATATGGATTTGGTTGCCAGGCGTGAGGCGAAGCAAAAAGAGAAAGAATATCAAATCCCGGTGAATCATTTTGAAAGGCTATCGAGAGAAGGGCATCCACACTCACAGCCGTGCGGGAACCATCATCAATGTAGCTGTATTCATTATAAGGGGCAATTTTATAAGGGACACCTTTAAAAATGACCATGTATTTTATTTTATCAGCGAGTGGTTCACCGTTTAAGTGGTTGATTCGTAGATGATTTTTGACGGGTTCAAGAATATTCTTTTTAAAATAACGCCAGGAGTGGTTGCTCATGTCGGCGGGGGTTAAATCGTAGATGATTTCATTATTCCGAAGAACCTCGACCCACTGCCCATCGATCAGTTGGCGAGCGGGAATATCGAGCAGAATCATATTTGAGTGAGGGATATTGTGTAGTTCGCAGTATTTTCTTCCAAGTCCATATAAATTTTCAACTGCCTTATTCACAATCACCAAAACTTCAGAGGGGTTTGTTCCGCTAAAGTTATTATTTGCAGTTGTGGTTAATTGTCCATAATTCTTTTGAGCAGGGGAACCAATTGAAAGAAAAATAAACAGAACCAGACAAAATCTTATTATCGGGGGAGAATTTATCATCAATTTGTTATTCTTAAAATCATTTCCTCTAAAATACAAAATAGCATGAAGAGAGATACTTCATTTAATTTTACTATTTTATTTTAATTCAGGAACTGTACCAATTATTTTGATGTTATAACTTATATGTAAGATTTGTATCTTTTGTTCATTAATTATTAAAAAATGAAACACACTTTTTACCCGAACCACATCACAATTGAAGCCACCCCAAAGGGCTTCCACTCTTCCTCCAACGGCTGTTGTTGCTGTTGTCTTTGTTGTTGCTAATTTTACTTAGCTTACAATAACCCTTAACCAATTTAAAACACTTATTTCATCAGTATGCCTTTCGCGGCATTAAACCATTTAAAACCATGAATACCGCAATAGAAGAGTTTGCACAACAAATTATTAAAAAATATGAAGGACATCAATGCCTGCTTCCACTGAAAGATGAGAGCAGAAAATTTATTGATAAGTTTTTGAAACTGGCTTTCCCGCAATATTCAGAGAAGTCTTTTTCAAAAGTTGAAGAGATAACCTCATCCACGGTTTTGTTAATGTATGATTTAAAGAAACTGCTTGAATCTGTTATCGATGAAAAGGAGCTGGTAAATTCTATCACTAATGATTTTTCTTTCACTCTGCCTGCCATAATCAGAAGTTTGGACATGGATGCCGAGGCGATTTACAAGGGTGATCCTGCTGCAAGAAGCACTGATGAAGTAGTTCTTGCATATCCCGGATTTTATGCAATTACTATTTATAGAATCGCCCACGAACTCTTTTTACTGGGTGTTCCCGTTATTCCGAGAATACTCTCAGAATATGCCCATGAAAAAACGGGAATAGATATCCATCCGGGAGCTGGAATTGGTGAAAGATTCTGCATTGATCATGGTACCGGTATTGTAATAGGGGAGACCACTACAATCGGAAATGATGTAAAAATTTATCAAGGTGTTACCCTGGGGGCTTTAAGCGTTGATAAGTCATTCGCTTCGATTAAACGACATCCTACGATTGAAAACAATGTGGTGATCTACGCTCAGGCGGTGATTTTGGGTGGAAATACTGTGATCGGAGAAAAAAGTGTAATAGGTGGTAACGCGTGGATCACTGAAAGTGTGCCGGCAAATTCGGTAGTATATCACAAAAGTGAAGTACGATTAAAACAAAACGGACATTCCGAACCGTATCTTGATTTTGTAATTTAACAATGGAGTAAAAAATGAAATACAATAATATCCTGGAAACAATAGGTAACACACCTCATGTAAAATTAAATAAATTGTTTAACAATGATTATGAGGTTTGGATAAAACTTGAAAGAGCCAATCCCGGCGGAAGCATAAAAGACAGAATCGCCCTGGCGATGGTTGAAGATGCAGAGAAAAAAGGTTTGCTGAAAAAGGGAAGTGTAATAGTTGAACCCACTTCAGGCAACACAGGGATTGGACTTGCAATGGTGGCTGCGGTAAAGGGCTACAAATTAATACTGGTTATGCCTGAATCGATGTCGATTGAACGAAGAAGACTGATGTCAGCTTATGGCGCTTCATTTGAACTCACTCCCCGCGAAAAGGGAATGACAGGTGCTATAGAAAAAGCGAAAGAACTAATCGCTTCAATTCCAAATTCATGGATGCCTCAGCAGTTTGAAAATGGCGCAAACAGTGAAATCCACAGAAAAACCACGGCTCTTGAGATACTAAATGATTTCCCTGATGGGATTGATTATATGATCACAGGTGTTGGAACAGGTGGGCACATTACAGGTGTTGCTGAAATTCTTAAAGAGAAATTTCCATCACTAAAAGTTTTTGCAGTTGAACCCGAATTATCGCCGGTCCTTTCAGGCGGGAAACCTTCACCACATCCTCTTCAAGGAATCGGTGCCGGGTTTGTACCAAAAATTTTGAACACCGGAATTTATGATGGAGTAATCACAGTCGGGAAAGACGAAGCATTTTCATTCACCCGCAGAGCTGCGGAGGAGGAAGGATTGTTTATCGGAGTTTCTTCAGGTGCTTCACTTGCAGCAGTAACAAAAAAGTTGCCCGAGATTCCAAAAGGTTCAAAAATTTTAACCTTTAACTACGACACCGGTGAGAGGTATCTCTCGGTTGAAGGGCTGTTTAGTTAGGAACTTCGGAACCTCGGAACTTCGGAACCTCAGAACTTCGGAACCTCAGAACCTCAGAACTTCGGAACCTCGAACCTCGGAACCTCGGAACTTCAGAACTTCGGAACCTCAGAACTTCGGAACCTCAGAACTTTTGGGACCTCAGAATTACTAAAACTCTGAAGTACTGAAGTTCTGAAACTCTGAAGTTCCGAAACTCCGGAGTTCTACTTCATCAGAATCATCTTCCTCGTTTGGGTGAATTTGTCGCATTCGAGGCGATAAAAATAGACTCCACTTGCGAGTGAATTGCCTGAAAATGAAACTTCATGATTTCCGGGGTTCATCTCCTGATTCAGGAGAGTTTTGACCAGTGCCCCGGTGTTGTCATATATTTTTAATGTGACATATGAAATTTCAGGGATACTGAATTTAATCACAGTATTTGGATTAAATGGATTGGGATAGTTTTGGGATAATTCATATTCCCCGGGAAGCTGAAATACAGTTTCTTTCGAAGAAGTTGGTATGAAATGATATTTTGCACCAAGTCTGTTAAATATTGTATCAACATTTGCTTTAGTAACAGTAATTGAGTTTTTGTTTGTATTACCTCTTCCCATAATTATGGCTGTATGGTAGGTTAATGTGGTCTGATCATTCAGTGGAATTCTATCAGTTGTTGCAGTCGTTCTCTGATCAACGGGGGTGTTGTTGATCCATCCGGAGTTTGTGACCGGATCCCCTGAATAGATAAAAACAGGGTTAACCACCTGACAATCTACCCCTCCCCTGACCTCACCAAAAGCCCAGGTGCAAGGATTGAGATATTCACCAATTCTGTTTTTACCAAGCATAAAATTTCTTACTTCCTGTGAATTGTTTGGATCTCCATGTGTTGGGTGTGCTTGCATATAGTGCTGTGAAGCTCTCAACCCACTGTTGCTCGCCCCCGGATAAAAAAGTTTATCAAATGGTTTCCCAAGTGGAATAATTGCTGTATCAAGGGGAGTATCAATCCCGTTTTCAAATGTCCCATTATTATTTATATCTGTGAAGCTTATTCCGGGGATATAGAGGGGAGTTCCAAATAGCAAAGTATTGTAAATTGCCGGTGGGTTTGCACCATATTGCGGATCCTCGCCGTCATTATAACTGACAATGGAATTTCTTAATGTATCTGTCGAAATAAGATCATCATTTGCATCTCCAAGATCAGGGTCGCTCTGAATCCCAAAAATAAAGTCTTGAATTTCAGGTGTGAGATTCCCTTTTTTTATAATTTCATATCTTATGAAAACCGCATCTCTTAATGAGGGAGAGTCGGAATCAGGGAAGGCATAGATAGTCTGTCTAATTTCGATTCCTTTTGGAGATTCCATATATCTTCTCAACCCGGCATCCACCCCGTCGTTGAAAACTGTAAAATATGATACATCACCAAGGATTTCGGGCATATCCTCATTTAATTCCCAGGTTCCGTTTTGATTTAAGTCGATCGGATCATAAACATTGTTGTTGTTTCCATCCCAATATCTTGCTCCCAGAGAGACCGCGCCTTTCCACCTTTGCCAGGAAGTTCCAAAAGCAGAATCAGAAAGTGCTACTTTGTAAATACCATTTCTGGGGTCGTTAGTTGGATAACCCACTTGTCCAACCTGGAAATCCTTTATTAGTGATGCGCTGAAAACTCCTGCAGCCCAAACACTCGATTCTATCATACCCGAAAGCATAAAACCTTGAGAAAAGATAGAAACGATTGAATCATATCTCATACCCCCGCCTGATGCGGTTGCCACATCTGCAAGGTTGCCATTATAGTCGAAAGGGAGTATTATCCGACCGGTTCTAATATCCATCGACTTAACCAGATCCGGAAATGCACAAGCTGTGATAATTTCTTTTGTTGTTGTTGTGCCAAATGAGTTTTGCAAAGAAATAGTAAACCTAAGAAGATCACCTTCCTGAAAAACCCTTATAAAATTACCATATATTTTATCACCAGGAAGTGAATCGTTATGGTTTCCATCATCAAAAAGTTGAAGTGTATAGGGTTGATCATTGAGTGATCCGGATAAATGGACACCCGTAATCGGAGATACCGAGCCAGTAAACACTGTTATCTTTAGCGAATCTCCCTCAACAACTGAATCTTTATTTAACTTATGGTCGTAAATAACAGGTGGAGTTGAGTTGTCTTCAAGTTCAATTCCGTTTGCCCAGGAGAGGTATTTTAATCCCTGAAGTGTATTCCTGTCGCCTGAAAACACAATGTATGGTTTTTGTGATTGAGAATTAAGGTTTAGATTGTCATCCACTCCCGGATAATATGTAACCCTGACAGGAATTTCCCATGTGGTTCCTTCATCACTGCTTTTTGAATAATAAATATTTGAGTTGTTATATCTGTTAAAAACTTTTGATGTTTTCGTGTAATAGATATAAAGTTCATTACCAGAACTCCGGAATAATCGGGGATTCGATAAAATTACAGAAGTGTCTTCATGGACAAGAACAGTATCCTGCCAGGTGTTGGTTGAAAGATACTTAACAAAATAGATTTTATGAGGGGTACTGGTTCCCTGTTGCTGTCCTGCAAGATAAAAACTCCCTTTACCGATACTTAACAAGGCAGGATTCAAAAAGACCGGAGATGGAAGGCTTAACCAGTTCTGCCAGGTGGTTCCATTGTCGGTGCTTCTTTTGGTGCCGGCAAGGGTGGTTCCATTTGAACCTGTTAAAATCAGTTTCCCTGCTCCAAGATGAACAACGGATATAATACGGAGAGAAGGTGACTGGAATGTGTTTGTAAGTATGAAGCGCATATTGGGGGTCCAGCTGGCACCACCATCATCCGAATATTTGTAGATGGTATGTTTGTTTTTGCCCGCTTTTATGAAGAGGAGTAACCTGTTATTGTCTCCCTTTATCAGTCGGGTGCCCGCGTAAAGGTCTTCTTCGATATCAGATGGAGAAGTGATTGTGTCGAATACAACCACTTGATCCTGCCATGTGTTGCCTGAATCGGTGCTTTTACTCATGTAAAAACGGACTCGATCAGAACCTTCGAATCTCGACCAAAGGGCATACATTTCGTTGTTGCCAAAATCAACAATTTCACCATTCAGATGATTAACATCATCGATGGGGAAAGGAGAATTTTTAATTGTTGTTTGCGTGTAGATTGGATTTATTATGAGTAATAACAATAACCCAAAAAACAATTTTTCCATTTTATCACCTCATTGAAGTTTGATTTTCACCTTAAACAGGTGAATCAAGGAAGATCTTTACAGACATTGAAATATAATAATAATAATTGAGTTATTTAACACTTTTCAGATTAAAAAAAAATTATCATTTTATGAAAATAATTACCAAAACCTATTGACTCTGAAAAATTTAATTCGTAATTTGTAATAAACATTACAATCTTTCCTAAAAGTGAAAAAATGATTACGATAGACAAAAACAGACTTATCGAGATATTTGTATCTCTGGTAAAAATTGACGCTTTATCGCAGAATGAGAAACCCGTTGCCGATTTTGTACGGTCATTTCTTGCAGGTAAATCGGTTACTATTTCAGAAGATAACAGCCGCCATGCAACGGGCAGCAATACAGGCAATTTGATAATCAAGAAGGGTAGCGGCGGTAAAATGATGCTCACATCGCACATGGATACTGCCAGAACGACAGCCAATATAAAAGTTTTAATTGACGAAAAAACAGGAAAGATATCTTCCGATGGAAAGACGATACTTGGTGCTGATAACCGTCAAGGGATGGCTATTCTTCTTTATTTGCTCGAAGTAGCCGAGGGCAATCCGGAAATTGGCGATTTTACAGTTGTATTCACAACTTGTGAAGAAACAACCCTGGGAGGTTCAAAAAACCTGCAGGTGCCCAAATGGGTGGAAGCCGGAATGGTTTTTGATTCTTCACATCTACCCGGCAAATTTGTTTACCGTGCACCCGGATCAAAAGCTTTTACTCTTGAAATCCTTGGCAGAGCTTCCCATTCGGGGATATCACCTGAAGCAGGAATTAATGCCATTGCAATAACGGCTGCCGCAATCTCCCAACTTAAACAGGGGAGACTTGATCCTGATACAACAATGAATATTGGATTAATTCAGGGTGGAAGTGCCGTAAATGTTGTTCCGGAAAGTGTTAAATTAACCGGCGAAGTAAGATCATTTAAACCTGACAGACTTGATGAAGAACTTGAGAGAGTTCTGGATACATTTGGTACTGAAGTATTTAATGCGGGTGCCACGATGAGGACCGAAACTTATGAAGATTTCACTCCTTACGAACTTACTCCTGATCATGCCGCTTTTAAATTAATTTATCAAGCGATCCAGGATTCCGGG
This sequence comes from Ignavibacteriales bacterium, assembly GCA_016707285.1. Classification (GTDB taxonomy): domain Bacteria; phylum Bacteroidota; class Ignavibacteria; order Ignavibacteriales; family Ignavibacteriaceae; genus UTCHB3. The sequence continues at coordinate 453,590 of JADJIA010000001.1, read as the reverse complement.
TTGGACCCAAAACCTGAAATCTCATTTGGTGGAAGTGATGCCAACTCCTTTAACGGATTGGGAATCCCTTCGGTTAATATCGGAATTGGTGCACAAAAACCGCATGCAAATGACGAATTTGTTTTAATTGATGATTTTATTGCGGCTGCAAATATTGGTTTACATTTAGTGAGAAAAAAATGAAAAAATTTGTATTATTCAGTTTGTTATTTGCAATTCCTTTGATGGCTCAGCCAAAAGGGAAATTATTAATTATTGGTGGTGGTTCGCGACCTGCTTATATGATGAATAAGTTTATTGAGCTTGCAGGTGGATTTGATGCAAAGATAGTGATTGTGCCAAATGCAAGTGAACTGCCTCGGGATGAAGCCTGGGATCACAGTTCCGAGTTTGTAAAACTTGGCTGCAAAAATGTAAAAGCACTCTATTTTAACAGGGAGCAGGTTGATTCTCCTGAAAATCTTGAAGCACTTGAAGGTGCTACAGGAATCTTTTTTTCGGGTGGCGACCAGGCAAAACTTTTTAGAGAGGTTGGCAAAAGCAAGTTTTTCGACAAGATAAAAGATATCTATGAAAAAGGCGGAATGATTGGTGGAACTTCAGCAGGAGCTGCCGTGATGAGTAAAGTTATGATCACCGGAAATGAGCTTATTGTTCACGATAGTGATTATGTGTTTTTTACCGTGCATGCCAATAATGTTGAAACTGTGGAGGGTTTTGGATTTCTTGACAATGTAATCATCGACCAACACTTCATTGTCAGGAAAAGGCTAAACAGATTAATATGTGCCACAATCGAACATCAATTACCGGGAATTGGAATTGATGAATCCACTGCCATTTTGGTGGAAGACGGAAGGTACTTTACTGTAGTTGGTGAAAGTGGTGTAGTAATAGTTAATCCAACAACAGGAAAAAAACTAAAAAACAACAAAAATGGGATGTTGTCAGCAAGGGACATAACCATGCATCTTTTGATGGATGGCGACCGGTATGATATGAAAACCAATACAATTTTAACTAAATAACCTAAATAATTGGAGCAACCCATGAAAAAATTTCTTCTTCTTTCGATATTTGCAATTTTTGTAATTGCAGATGTTTTCCCGCAAGCGATTTATAATTCAGGTAAGATTGAACTTACCTTGCGTACATACGGTAGAATCCGTATTGGTATGGTGGATAACCTTGGCGCAGCTGTCAGGCAGTTGGACAGAGGTTCTTTACTCTATTACATGTTAGACACCAATGTCTATGATTATCTTGAAGATACTGATGACATCATGGCTCCCGACACTGTTGATAACCCAACCTGGGGTGATGTTGAATTGATCTCAAGAGTTAACAGTAATTATGTTCCCAAAGCTCCGGCTCTTGAAGAAGAGATTCACATGTATGGCTGGGCAAACAAAGGATACGGGATTGTAAAATTCACCGTCAAGAGCCTTGAAGCAGCCTCCTACCAGGGAAGATTTGGAATGGAGATGATTCCGATGGTTGAAGGTGCTTATGGTAATGAGATAATGACCTACGACCCTGCAAAACAGCTTTTCAGCTTTTATAAAGATCATTATTTTGGATTAAAAATACTTGATCGTAACATTGCTTCTGCCCACAACTTTGAATGGTATGAGGGATACCAGGTTGATACTACACTTGCAAGATTTATGACTGATGGAAACTTCTCAAACTACCATTGGGCAGGTCTTGATGGTGGAACTGCCATATTTGGTACAACTCCAATTACTACAAATCCCGGTGACTCAGTTGTAATGTACATCGCTGTTGCCGTTGGTGTTGATTCAGTTGAAATGAATGCAAACATGGATGAAGCCACTACAAAATTTGTTACAAATATTCTTGCTGAAACTCCTGTTGCTTCAATCACCGATTACAAGATGTATCAAAACTATCCAAATCCATTTAACCCAAGCACAATGATAACATTCGACATTCCAAAATCAGGAAATGTTAATCTTTCAGTGTATGATCTGCTTGGAAATAAAGTCGCTGAACTGGTTAATGGACATTATGAAGCAGGAAGACAAAATGTTGTTTTTGATGCGGCAAAACTCTCAAGTGGCGTCTATTTTTACACACTTAGATCAGGCGCAACCACAATAACAAACAAAATGATCCTTTCAAAATAAGTAAACAGTTTCGAGCGGGGAGGAAAGGAATTAATCCTTTCTCCTCCCCCTCACCAACTCATCACTTTTAACAACAGGATCGTCAAGATGCGTTACCGCGAAGTAAAAGAGCGGATTGAAGAGAAGTTCAAAGATCTGCCCAAAAATCAGCAGAAAATAGCAGATTTTTTTCTCGTTAATTTTGACCGCATTCCATTCCTTAGTGTACAGGAAATATCGGAGAGTACTCATGTAAGTGTGGCTTCAATTGTGAGGTTTGCTCAGAATCTCGGTTTCTCTGGATTCAGTGAAATCAGGGATGAAATTTCTGTGATACTTCAGAGCGAAATCAACAGCAACAAAGACCTTTTTCCGCTCATTGAGATGGAAGATGGAAATAAAAACACACTTACTGAAGTTGCAAATCTTGATATCCAAAACATCAATGAAACCCTCTTTATGATCGATCGTGAGAAATTTTCTTCTGCGGTAGGGATGCTGGCATCTGCGGAGGAAGTTTATACGGCAGGGATGGGGATATCATATCTCCTCGCTGAAGTGTTAAGTTATCAGTTGACTCAAGTGGGTATCAAAGCCAAAAATTTTCGAAACAGTTGGGCTTCCTTCCTGGAAGAAAGTCTGTTCATCCCCGATAAAGGGGTTCTTATCGTGTTCTCGTTCCCTCCATATTCTCCCGAAACAATTGATTTGGCGAGATCGGTAAAAAAAAGGGGGATCAAGGTGATCTCAATTACCAATAAATCCACCTCACCAGCCGCCGGGAATTCAGATATTGCCCTTACGGTGAAATCAGAGAATATGTTATACACAAACTCATTTGCTGCAATATCGGTGTTAATTAACGCGATTGCAACAGAAGCTGCTCGGCTTAACAAGAAAAAAGCCAAAGAGTGGCTCCATAAACTCAATGAAATTGAACAAGGCCGCCTCATCAAATAACAAGAGGAATTTATGAAAAGATTTATTCTTTTTCTTCTTATCGTTGTCCCTGTGGTTCAAGCCGGTATTACCGGAAAACTTGCAGGAAGAGTAACCGATGCTATAACCGGTGAACCATTAATCGCCGCCACCATTATGATTGAAGGTACCAAACTTGGTGCTTCAACCGACAAAGATGGCAGATTTACAATATTAAATGTTCCTCCCGGTGTCTTCACTTTGAAGATTACCTATGTTGGTTATGAACATCTTTCGGTTGAAGGAGTAAAGATTGTTGTGGATCAGACGACCACGATGGATTTTAAGCTAAAACCTCAATCGATGACAACCGATGAAGTGGTGGTAACGGCAAATACTCCTCTCATTCAGAAAGATTTAACCAGTTCCATCTCCGTTGTTGGAAGGGACGAAATTGAACTTCTCCCCGTGGGCAATTTTACCGATCTCCTGTCACTTCAGGCAGGTGTTGTAGGAAGTGGTTCAAATCTTCACATTCGTGGTGGTAGATCAAATGAAGTTGCATATATGATCGACGGAATTTATGTCACCGATCCTCTTCTTGGTGGTCTGGCAACGCAGATTAACAATGATGCAATTCAAGAGATGTCGCTCCTCTCGGGTACATTTAACGCCGAGTATGGAAACGCTCTTTCCGGAATAGTTAACATTGTTACGAGAGATGGTTCCGATAAGTTTTCGGGCAAATTTGAATTGAGGACTTCCAATTTTGGAGTTGAGAGATATGCAAAAATGAACGAACTTAGAATGAACGGAAGCATTGAAGGGGCAATTATTCCCGGGTCTCTCCGTTTTTTCCTCTCCGGTGAACAACTTAATGAAGGAAGTTATTTGCCATTTGGTTACAACAATGAGCAATCATTTTTTACAAAACTGACTCTGACAGCCATTCCAAATTTTAGAATAACTCTTTCCAACAGAGGGAGCAAGGGATTAAGGCAGAGCTACAATCACGACTATAAATACATTCCTGAACAATATCTAAAACGGAGAACCAACAGTTGGCAGACTTCACTTTCTGCAACCCATTCGGTAAGCCAGTCATTCTTTTACGATCTTAAGGTTTCTTATTTTAATCAGGGATATTATTCCGGTCTGGATAAAGACACTTCAGATTATATGGTTGCTTCAGCTCGTGTACTGCTTGCAACTGCAGGTAATGGTTTTGAATTCTGGGCAAAAGCCGATCCTCTTGTGTTAACCGATTCAAGAACCACAACGCTTGATTTCAAAAGTGATGCCGTATGGCAGATCAATAATAACAACGAAGTAAAATTTGGTGCTCAATTTAAAACTCACGATCTTAAACTTTGGAGCATAGAAGACCCTAAAAGAAACTTCCCTTATGTAAACAATTATCAAACCACTCCGTTTGAGATAGCAGGTTACATACAGGATAAAATTGAGCTCCCGAGCCTTGTGATTAATCTCGGACTACGGTTTGACCACATGAACGCAAATGTAAAATTCCGTGCAAATCCTCTCGATACAACTTCGATGATTAATGTTAAACCCCGTTCACAGTTTAGCCCAAGGGTGGGAATTGCACATCCAATTACAGAAAAAACTAAACTCCATTTTGCATACGGACACTTTTTTCAGAATCCTGAATATCAGTTTTTGTTCCAGAATCAGCAATATGACATTAAAGTTCGTGAGCCATTATTTGGATCACCGGATCTTGATGCCCAAAGAACCATTGCATATGAGGTGGGAGTCTCTCATCAGTTGAACGACAGAACAGCCATCTCGCTTACTGCATATTACAAAGATGTTACAGGACTGATTGGAACCCGTTATTATTTCCCATTCACAGAGGGAAGATATGTTGGTTATACACTTTATGTCAATGAAGATTATGCCAATATGAAGGGATTTGAAATCAATCTGGACATCAGACCTGACAAATATTTTGCAGGCGGGTTGACTTACACCTATTCAGTTGCAAAGGGAAGTGCCTCATCTGAAGAAGAGCAATATCCGGGAACATCTGAATCAGCTCAACTTTATTATCTCGATTTTGATAAAACCCATGTATTAAACGCCACAGCCACTTTTATGATCCCCAAAGATGAAGGACCGTTACTTTTTGGCGAACCCGTTTTTGACGATATGGATTTTTCTTTTGTATTCTCTTATTCCAGTGGATATCCTTACACACAATCAGGAAGAGATGTAGGATTTGTTGTAAAAAATGCTCTCAGGCAACCCTCAACCTGGTCGCTTGATCTCTTGATTGGCAAAGATTTAACAATCTTTAACAATATGAGACTTAGATTGTTTGCAGAGATTCTTAATCTGACGGATCATAAAAATGTTCTCTATGTTTACCGTGACACAGGCGATCCTGACTACACATTTGTTGGTGGTTATTCCAAGGAATATATGGAAGATCCTTCAAACTACGGCGCACCAAGACGCATACGCGTTGGCGCATCCATCAGATTTTAATTGAGGAAGGAACAAAATTTATGTCAATAAAAATTAAAAATTCACAGTTTCCCACTACAGTAATGTCTCCATTCTTTGGGAACATCCCGGTGGTTTCTGTGTGTGTTCTCCTGTTTATCTTTTTCTTTGTATCACCCGATTTGAACGCTCAGCTCCAGAAAAATGGTGGCGGGAATTCAACTCTTTCACTTCGTGACAGGGCGGGTGGAACACACAATGCATCCAACATTGGACTTTTCTTTGAAAACAGAGGAAAACTCTACCCAAGAAGGCTTTCACAAGGTCCTTCGGGTGAATTTCCGATTAACAGTGGTCAACATTATATCTACAGAATGAACCCTTATGTTGGTATCCCCGGAAATGTGATTCAAGGAAGATATGTAACAAATGAGGAGTGGGAAGCATCATACGGATATCATAATAATGAGGGTGCAAAAATTGCATTTTCAGATAATCCTGCTTCATGGCATCCAACAAACGGGTGGCCCGTTAAAGATGCCGATGGAAATCCTCTTATAAAATCAGATCAGGATTCATATTGTGCCTACAACGATAGTAACAACACTATTGGCATACTTGGAATTGAACTTCATCAGACAGGATATGCTTACGGTGTTAAGTTCGCGCAGGATTTACTTTTCTTTAAGTATCAGATAATCAACAAAAGTAACAAAGACTACGATTCACTTTATTTCACTTTGTGCACCGATATAGATGTTGGTGATGCATCCGGTGGAGCCCCCGAGTATGCCAACGACAAACTTGGGTTCGATAAAGGAAAGAATTTTGTCTGGTTCTACGACAACGGAACAACTTCAGAATGGCCATCGGGTAAAACCGGGATGATGGGTGTGACACTGTTGGAAACACCAAAAATAAATGGAGTGGAAGTTGGAATAACTGATTTCCATTATGCACTATATAACGATGATGAGGTTTCCGACCTCGATTCCATTTTATATGGCAGAATGGCATCAACGCAGTCACTCTATAATTCGAGCCTGCGAAATAAATATTTCCACATTGGCAGCAACACTTCCATCAACTTTGATGATGTAAATACAATCCCTTCTTCGGGGCTTGATCTGCTTGCAACTCTCTCCTCGGGACCATACCATATGTTCCCCGGTGACACTCTCACTTTTTATACAGCTGTTGTTGCAGGCGATAACCTTACAGATTTGCAGGAAAATCTTGCGCAGGCACAACTCGTTCATAGATTTGACTATGAAGTTGCAAAACCGCCTGTAACTCCAAAACTTTCAGGAATTTCGGGTGATACCAAGAATACACTCTACTGGGATGATGAGGCTGAAAGATCATTTGACGGTTTTACCGGACAATATGATTTTGAAGGTTACAGACTTTACAGAAGTGTTGACAAAGGAATTCACTGGACACTTCTTGGTGATTTTGACATTCCAAACGATATCGGTATAGATAGAGGAATTCAGTATTCTTTTATGGACACATCAGTTACCAATGGTTTTGAATACTGGTACACAGTCACAGCTTATGACAGAGGAGATTCAACTCTTGAGCCACTTGAAAGCCCTCTCGGCAAAAACCTCGAACAGGTGAATATTGTGTCACTGGCACCATCTTCATCAGCTCTTGGCAGAACACCGGTAACAGTGGAAGCGGTTCGTCCGGTTGGAAAAGGAACTTCGAATTATGTGCTTAATATTACTCCTGATGATAATATTAATCTTCTATCGGGAGAATATGTTGTTGGCTTCAATTATGTTCACAGAACTGAAAGAGGCGTTCTAAAAACTGTTCTTTCTCCGGTTTTCACCGATTCATCGAACACACCTCCCGAGAAATATGGAGTATATTTTAAGGCGCCCAACCTTTTTGATTTTGTAAACCTGACAACGGGTGAGAACATCAAAATTGATAATAACTATAACTGGACCAATCCAAATCAGGTTATTTCAATTCCGGGTTCGGGTCTTAGAATCAGAATAACCACCCCCGCCGGGACACCTGAAGAGTTCAGACCCAAAAAAGGTGACCTGATTACTTTAAGTTTTAGTGTTGATGTTACCAAAGGAAGCGATACCCTCATCAAACCGAGGCCGTTTTTCTTTGATAAACTTCAATCTACCACTGATGGCGTAATTTTTAGTATGTCAAAACCCAATCCGATTAAAAATTTCTCGAAGATTGGTGGAACAGATTTATTTACATTTGATTTTACTTCTGTTGATGAAACAGCGTTAAAAAACACACTCTATTTTATTGAGGTAAAATCGAGAGGTTTTAATTCAAATGGAGAAGGATTTGTTTCTCTCGAAATCAGAGATACTGCAGCTGGTGCCCCAACAATTACTTTTGATACCGTTTACACACTTTCAAATGTAAGTTTTAACGGATTGAGAGGAAGGCTTGAGTTCACTGCCGGTAATCCTCCACAACCGGGGAATTTGTTCTCTCTTACATCAATTAAACCAAAAGCCCCCGGAGTTCAAGATAAGTTTGCTTTCACTCTTAAAGCTCCGGTTATTAATAATGATGTGATCAAGAGCGGATTAAACAAAATAAGAGTTGTACCTAATCCTTATGTGGTTTCCTCACTTTATGAACCGGAGTTTGGTGAATTGAGGATGGAACCGTTGAGACAGATACAATTCATAAATCTCCCTTCGGAGTGTACAATTCATATCTTCACTGTTGACGCTGATCTTGTAAAAACCATTGAACATTCTGCTCAGAATGGTACTGCAATCTGGGATCTCAAAACCCAGGGTGGCAGAGAGATTGCTTCAGGAATGTATATGTATGTAGTTAAATCCAAAGACGGCGAGTACATCGACCGCTTTGCTGTAATTAAATAAGCCGGGCAAGGAGATTTAACAATGAAAAAATTTATATCACTCTTCATACTTATCGCGTTGCAGGCAACTGCACAGTACTCCAACCTTGGTACCTCGGGGGCACAGTTTCTCCAGATCCCCCTTGGTGCAAGGCAGGCAGCCATGGCCGGGGCTTCAATTGCTTACACAGATGATGCCTCTTCAGTTTTTTGGAATCCTGCAGGACTCTCACATGTTAATCATGTGGATTTCCACTTTTCCAATCTGAACTGGTTCGATCTTTTTGATCTGAATGCTGCTTCGGCTGTTTATAATCTGGGTTCTGACCTCGGTGTTATAGGTGCTCACTTTATCTCATTTTCCACAGGAAAAATTGAGATAACCACAGAAAAAGAGCCAAATGGAACAGGTCGTTTTTATGATGCCCAGGATATCGCACTCGGTTTATCCTACTCAAGAGCATTGACTGAGCAATTCAGAGTGGGTTTAACAGTAAAATATGTATCACAGAGAATCTGGAACGAAACCGCAGGTGGTATTGCATTTGATATCGGTACACAATACAAACTCGATTATAACAATCTTGTAATTGCAATGAGTATGACCAACTTTGGACCCGATATGCGGTTTGAAGGTCCCGATTTAAATGTTCAATATCTTAAAGACGATAATTTACCACTTTCAAGACTTGCACCTGCCAACCTTAGAACGGAAGAATTTTCGTTGCCTCTCCACTTTCAAGTGGGAATAGCAATGGATATCTTTAAGATCGATTTTGTTAAGATGCGCGCAGCACTTGATGTAACTCATCCAAATGATAATGTTGAGAGGGTTAATCTTGGTACCGAAATTTCGGTTTTTGACAGAATATTTCTAAGAGGCGGGTATCGTTACAACTATGATGACGAAAAATTCACATTGGGAGCAGGTGCAAACCTTCCAATGGGTGAAACCATGGTAACTTTCGATTATGCTTACTCAATTTATGATATTCTTCCCAATGTTCAGAGAATATCGGTTGGAGTCAGGTTTTAGCGATTGAAACTCGTGGTTTATTTCTTATTCAGTATATTTGGATATCCTTTATTTTAAATATGGAATGACAAATGGATAAATCAAAATTTAAATTCGAAAAAGAGATAGAAGTTCTCGATCAGATGTTCAACGATATGGTTGAAGCTATCCACTTAAAACCGGATGGAAATGATATCGAAGAATTAAGATTATATGTTGACAACACTTATTCAGTGCTTAACTCGACAGCTCTTCGAGTCAAAGAACTCAAAAATCAGTTGTTGAAAGACAGTAAACTTATTCTTGAGACCTGGAACCCACCGGCTTAATTTCTGATTCTTCTACAAGTCCGGGTTAACCCCCGGACTTGCTTTTATTCCATAATTCTAACATTTCTTCCAATGAAGCTTCAGAAGGATTTCTGTTTTCCTTTGCGAGTTCACTCTCGATAAATCCAAACCTTTGTTCAAATTTTTTACTCGCCAGATTCAGTGCATTTTCAGGGTTAATTTTCTTAAAACGAGCATAATTTGTGAGAGCAAAAAGATAATCACCAAACTCTTCCTCGAGTTTTGCAAAGTCACCTGATTCTTCAGCTTCTTCAAGTTCACCCCTCTCTTCGATAATTTTTTCTTTAACCTGATCGAGGCTTTGCCATTCAAAACCTGTTTTTGCTGCTTTTTCCTGCATCCTGAATGCTCTGTGCAGAGCAGGCATCGAAATTGGAACTCCCGAAAGCACTGAAGATTTCCCTTCGCCAAGTTTGATGGCTTCCCAGTTTTTCATCACTTCAGCTGTATCCTCAACCGTAACACCACCAAACACATGTGGATGGCGTCGAATCAGTTTTTTCGAGATTCCATCAATAACTTCATCCAGATTAAAGTGACCATCCTCTTCTGCAATAACGGAGTGGAACACTACATGCAAAAGAAGATCGCCCAACTCCTCCTTTAATTCTTTGTAATCTTTGTTATTGATAGCATCCAAAGCTTCATAAGCTTCCTCAATAGTTGCCATTTTAATCGAATCGTTTGTTTGTTCACGATCCCAGGGGCATTCCTTGCGTAATCTCCTTAAAATATCAACAAATTCATTAAATTTAAAGTCTGACATACTTACTTTCTGAAATAGTAGTGGATGTTAATAAAATCAAAATAATAAACGGAAAGTTAGATAATATTATGATAAACGAAAAATTAGCAGAACTTGGTATTACAATCCCTGAAGCCCCAACCCCTTTGGCAGCTTATGTTCCGGGAATGATTGTCGGTTCTTTCCTTTATACTTCAGGACAGGTTGCACTTAAAGATGGTGCCATTGCCTATAAAGGGCAGGTTGGCGGAGCTTTATCGGAGGAGGAAGGAATTGCCGCAGCCCGGGTTTGTGCCATTAACTGCCTCGCCGTGGCAAAAAAGTTGCTTGGTGACCTCGAAAAAATTGATAGAATTGTAAAATTAACTGTATTTGTTAATTGTGTTCCGGGTTATGCAAATGAACCAAAAATTGCCAATGGAGCTTCCGAATTATTGGTAGAACTTTTAGGTGATAATGGTAAACACACCCGAAGCGCTGTTGGCGTTAGCGGATTACCCCTGGATTCAGCAGTTGAAATTGAAATGATAGCATTGGTTAAACAATAACAAATGTCTGACAGTCTCAATAAAAACCGCGTTATTTTTCTCGATCTGTTAAGATCAGTCGCTTTGTTGCTGATGGTCTTATCAGTCACAATGAACCATACTCTCTCTGATGAATATAGAGCAATGGGTAAATATTGGATTAACATCTGGTATTACCTCGACAGTATGATCGCCCCCTTGTTTCTTCTAACATCCGGTGCGGTGTTTCTTTACCTTTTTAGAACTCAGAATAAACCATTTGCTGAGAATGAAAGGGTTAAAAAAGGATTAAAACGGGCTTTGTTCCTTATACTGTTGGGTTATTTAATTCAAGTTCCCGATTACAGGATATTCACAGGGGGAGTGGTTTATACCGACTTTCAGTGGCAACAGCTTTGGGGAGTGGATATTCTTCAAGTTATCGGGATGTCGGTGATAATGACCATCGGTTTACTTTATATTGCCGAAAAGACTAAAATAAGGAACTACATTGTTTTTGGAATTGGTGCCATGTTACTGATTTTGATATCGGTATTAATGCAATACAGCAATATCTCTGCGATGTTGCCTGATGCCTTGGATGCTTATTTTATATCTGAGAGTGGATCAAAATATCCGTTGTTTCCATTTGGTTTTTATTTCCTCGCCGGTAGCTGTATTGGGTGTTTCATGTCAACTTACCCTGAAGCCTTCATCGAAATGAAGGGCAGTTCCCTTATCATGTTGATTGGTGTTGGTCTTATTCTATTGTCTTTTGTCGGGCAGTGGGCGTTTTATATGGTTGGATTAAATGAACAGATTACCAATCAAGTGGTTGTTTCGGTTTTTCGAAGCGCAGGTTTAATTATCCTGGCATTAATCAGTGTTGTTTATGTTTCAATCATTCTTCCTCAAATCCCCAAAATTTTCATTTTGATCGGCCGGAACACATTGCTGGTTTTTGTTGTACACATTATCATCATAGAGAGAACTTTTTTAAGTGTATATTTTCAAAGGATATATAATGTTTGGGAATCGGCAGTTATGTCGTTTGGCATGCTCTCTTTTATGATTTTGTTGGTGATAATTGTGAATAGACTAAACATTAAAAACTTTTCAATGATGAGGAATTGATGGGAAAAAATTCAACATTGGATCCTTCATTGAGTGTCGAAGAAAAAGAACTTGAGCGAAATTTACGACCCTCTTCATTTAGCGGTTTTCAGGGGCAACGAAAAATAGTTGACAACCTCAAAGTTTTTATTGGTGCAGCAAACAAAAGAGGTGAGTCGCTTGATCACACCCTTTTAACGGGACCTCCCGGTCTTGGAAAAACAACTCTCTCCAATATCATTGCAAATGAACTACAGGTTCCTATAAAATTAACCTCTGGACCTGTTCTTGAAAAACCCGGCGACCTTGCAGGAATTCTTACGGGACTTGAAGAAAGAAGTGTACTGTTTATCGATGAAATTCACCGGCTTTCTCCGGTTGTAGAGGAATATCTCTATTCTGCAATGGAAGATTTCAGAATAGATATCATGATTGAGAGTGGGCCTGCCGCAAGAACGGTTCAGATCAGCCTTCCAAAGTTTACACTCGTTGGAGCAACAACCCGCGCAGGAATGCTCACTTCACCATTGCGTGACCGTTTTGGAATCAATTTCCGTCTCGACTATTATGACAACGAGACATTAAAAGGAATTATCATAAGATCGGCTTCAATTCTGGGAGTTAACATCGAACCCGATGCTGCCCTCGAAATTGCAGGCAGGTCCCGGGGAACTCCAAGAATTGCGAACAGACTTTTGAAAAGAACGAGGGATTTTGCCGATCATCTCAATAAAAGTTCAATTGATATGGAAGTGGCTGAAATTGCACTTACGGCGCTTGATGTTGATAAATATGGACTGGATGAGATGGATAAAGACATTATTTTATCAATTATTGAGAAATATGGCGGCGGACCGGTCGGTCTCACTACAATTGCAGTTGCGGTTGGAGAAGAAAAAGATACTATCGAAGAAGTTTATGAGCCGTTTCTTATTCAAAGGGGTTTTCTACAACGCACTCCCCGTGGAAGAATAGCAACAGCATTTGCATACAAACATTTTAACAAACCTTTTAAAAGAGAGCAAAACTCTCTGTTTGACGAGTAAAGATGATTGAACTGAATGATATTAAAATTGGAGGTGGAAACCCCCTTGTCCTTCTTGCAGGTCCATGTGTGGTGGAAAATTCTGACATCACATTTGAGGCTGCCACAAGGATAAAGGAGATTACATCTCGCCTCGGAATTCCGTTTGTTTTTAAGTCAAGTTTTAAAAAAGCCAACAGGACCAGTGTATCATCCTTCACAGGTCCCGGTGATGAAAAAGCATTAAAAATTCTCTCGAGCATTAAAAGCTCTTTGGGTTTACCCGTTGTAACCGACATCCATTCTCCCGAGGATGTATTAAAGGTTGGGGATTCGGCTGATATCCTTCAGATTCCGGCATTTCTTTGCAGACAAACCGATCTTTTAGTCGCGGCAGGAAAATCAGGCAAGATTGTAAATATCAAAAAGGGGCAGTTCCTCGCTCCCGAAGATATGGAACATGCTGCTTCCAAAGTGGCATCCACAGGGAACAAAAAAATTATGTTAACTGAAAGGGGAACTACATTTGGTTATCATAATCTTGTTGTTGATATGCGTTCACTGGTAATTATGAGAAAAACGGGGTATCCCGTCGTAATGGATGCAACACACTCGGTACAACTTCCATCAAAAGGGAGTGAGAGTGGTGGGCAGCCTGAATTTATTGAGCCGCTTGCACTGGCGGCGGTTGCTGTGGGTATCGATGCTCTTTTTCTTGAGGTTCATCCCGATCCAAAAAATGCCAAAAGTGACGCTGCAAGTCAGTATCCATTAGAAAAACTTGAAGAATTTCTCAAAAAAATATTGCGAATTGATGAAGCAGTGAGGTTTAAATAATGGAAGACTTCATTAGAGACCCCAAAAAAAATCTCGTCACTGATTTTGATAAAATCATTTCCACCGGAAAAGAAGTTATCAGAGTTGAAGCGGAAGCTGTTTCAAATCTTTTTGGAAAGATCAACCTTGGTTTTGCCGAGGCAGTGGATTTGATTATGCGATCTGAGGGCAGGGTTGTGCTCACGGGAGTAGGGAAGTCGGGTCTTATTGCAAGAAAAATTGTTGCCACGATGAACTCGACAGGAACCCCCGCAATTTACCTTCACCCCACGGATGCGCTTCATGGTGATCTTGGGATGGTAAGGAAAGAGGATGTTGTAATTCTCCTTTCAAAATCGGGTGCAACGGAAGAATTGATGATGTTGATTCCGATGTTAAAAAGATTAAAAGTACCACTGATTGGAATGTTGGGCGACATCCGTTCGCGAATGGCTAACCAGGTGGATATCGTTCTTGATGTTGAAGTGTCTGAGGAAGCGTGTCCTTATGATCTTGCACCTACAGCTTCAACCACTGCATCACTTGTAATGGGGGATGCTCTCTCGGTTGCACTTTTAAAATTAAGAGGTTTCACTGAACAGGATTTTGCGATGCTTCACCCGGGGGGAAGTCTGGGAAAAAGACTTTCTCTCAGAATCTCGGAAATTATGTACACCGGAGATGATATTCCTGTAGTACATGAAAAAACCTCTTTTAAGGATTCAATTCTTGAAATTACATCCAAAAGACTTGGTGTTACATGTGTCGTTGACGACAGTGGGAAACTGCGGGGTGTAATAACCGATGGTGATCTTAGAAGACTTTTGGAAAGGACCACTGATCTTTCTCCCCTTTGTGCAGAAGAGATGATGACTGAAAACCCTAAAAGGGTAAAACCGGGTCAACTTGCTTCTCTTGCTCTTCAAAAGATGGAGAGTTATAAAATCACATGTTTACCCGTTACTGATAAAGATGATAAACCCGTCGGGATTGTTCATCTGCACGATCTTGTTAATTTGGGACTCAGGCAACGATAAAATGAGGATTGTAAAAGCAAGTTTATATCTCTTGCCATTGTTAATACTGTTTTTTTACGGTTGCGACGGACAAGAAAAGCTTAATCCACTTCAAAAAGGGATTAAGACAGAGATATTACCCGACCAACAAAGTATTAATTCAACTGTTAATTTCTCCGATTCGGGAAAGGTTATCGCCATCCTTCATGCCGGAATAATAAAAATGTATTATACCCGGAACGAGACTCTTCTTGAGAATAACATGCAAGTGGATTTTTACGATGAAAACACAAGAATTGAGGCAACCATTACCGGTAAGCGGGGCAGAGTTGATGATTTGAACAAGGATATTTATATTTATGAAAATGTTGTTGTTAAAAACGACAGTGGAATGGTGTTGACCACGGAAAAACTTATGTGGAGGAACGCAGACAAAAAGATATGGACAGACGAGTTTGTGAAAATTAAAACCAAAACCGAAGATATTGAGGGTTATGGATTTGAATCTGACCAGTCACTTAGAAATTACACAATCTACAAAGTTACCCTTAAAACAGAAGGGAATGGCCTGTAGATGAAAAATATCTTTATCCTGATTTTTCTCCTTATTTCAACCAATTCAATTTCTTTGATTTTCGCTCAAGAAAAACCGCGAATAGTGATTACGGGCGAAAGGATGACGGGGAAAGAGTCTGAAAATGAACAAATCAGAGGATTTGCCGGGGATGTGGTTATTACTCATCTTAATGTGAGAATTACCTGCGATTCCGCCGTCCATTTTATTGACAGGAATGAAGCTGAACTGATCGGGAGTGTGGTAATAACCCAGGACACCCTTACAATTAAAACCGAGCGGGGATTTTATTTTGGCAATCTTCGCAAAGCTTATGCTTCCACACCCGTTGAACTTGATGATAAAAAAGTGTTTTTAAAAGCTGAAACGGGGGAATATCTATTTGATGAAACCCGGGCAAAGTTTTTTAAAAATGTAAGATTATACGATAATTCGGGTACGATGACCTCAAATGAATTGATCTATTTCCGGAATACACAGGTTGCTTATGCATGGGGTGGAGTCAGGCTTTGGGATTCAACAAGTTCACTCGATGCCGACAGTCTTGTCCACAACAGAGTCACAAAAGTTACAAATGCTTTCCGTAATGTGAAAATTGTGGACAGCACAAATGTAGTTCTTGCCGACAGTCTGATATACGACCAAACCAACATGACAACAGATGCCTACAGCAATGTCCAGATTAAAAATTTTGAAGATAACACCTTAATTCTTGGTGAGTATGTTAAAGATTTGAGAGGTGAAAAACATACAATTGTTGAAGGCAATCCCTTCATAATGCAAATCGACACCAGTTCAAGCAGTGTTGACACACTTTTATTAAGGGCAGTAAAGTTTGAATCTTTTACACAAAAAGACAGTGCTAAACTGTATGCATACGATTCAGTTGTGATCATTAAAGGTGATTTTGCAACTCGAAACAATTATACCGAATATACTCAGGTTCCCGAGATAATCTATTCATATCGGCTTGAGAAGGACTCCGTTCCTCCCGTCCTTTGGTATGAAAAATCTCAACTTTCAGGCGACACTGTCACTCTTTATATAAAAGATAAACAACCGGATTCAGTCCTGATCAAAAAGAAAAGTCTGATTATCTCAAAAAACGGGGAATTCAGGTATGATCAGGTTTCGGGTGAAGATGTTACTATGAAATTTGAGGACGGTGATCTTAAACAGACAAATATTTACGGCAGTGTTTTGAGTTTCTATTATGTTTACGATGATGCCAAACCCAACGGGTTAATCCGTTCAAGCTCCAATGATGCAGTTATCACTTTCGACAGCAACAGAGTTGAAGATGTACGACTGTATGGTGATCCCGTTAGCGAATATTATCCCGAAAATCTTGTACACGGAAATGAAAAAAAATATTTTCTTCCATCCTACATCGATTATGGCAAAGCTCCCGGAAAAGCGGAGTATTTTACTGAATTTTTTATTAAAATAAGAGAAGTTGGACATCCATTCCATGCCCGAAAAACTGAGTAGTGATAATCTTGTAAAGATTTACAAAAAAAGAACCGTTGTTAACAAAGTCTCGATCTCGGTATCGAGAGGTGAGATTGTTGGGCTTTTGGGTCCTAACGGCGCAGGGAAAACGACAACATTCTACATGATGGTTGGGATGATAAAACCCAACGCCGGAAGGGTGTTTCTTGATGGTGCAGATATTTCATCACTCCCGATGTATAAAAGAGCAAGACTTGGTATAGGTTATCTCCCACAGGAGGCTTCAATTTTCAGAAAACTGTCAGTCGAAGATAACATCAAAGGTATTCTTCAGATGTTGCCCCTTGCTTCTGCTCAAAGAAAAGAAAAACTTGAGTCTTTACTCGAGGATTTCAGGATGACGCATCTTCGTAAAAGTCTCGGTTACCAGCTTAGTGGTGGTGAAAGGAGAAGGACTGAGATAGCCAGAGCACTTTGTACCGATCCGGGATTTATCCTGTTGGATGAACCATTTGCCGGGGTGGATCCAATAGCAGTTGAAGATATTATGACTATCGTAGCGGGGCTAAAAAATCGCGGGATCGGAGTTTTAATTACCGATCATAATGTACATGAAACTTTAAGTATCGTGGATAAGGCTTATATCCTTATTTCCGGAGTAATATTCAGGTCGGGTGGAGCAGAAGAACTGGCTGAAGATGAAGATGTCAGGAAAATGTATTTGGGTGAAAATTTTAAATTAGACAGATATTAAAAAAAACGGCGTATCCCGGAAAGCATGGGACGCGCCGTTTTATTCAGGATTGAGGTTCCTTAAAATCAGAATCGTACCGCACCTTCTTTAACTGTGGACATGTAGAACTTCCAGCAGAGGTCGCGAACCCGTGGGCTCTCGTCAAAAATGGCGGCTTTTTTAACTGCATAAATCCCTCTTGAATCTCCAATTTTAGTTAAAGACAACGCTGCTGCAATTCGGCAAGCTTCATCATCACAACTTTTTAGAACTTTCATTAAAGGAATTACCGCTTCATCACTTTTCATTTCACCAAGGAAAAGAGTGGAGCTTAAACGAAGACCTGCATTATCGGATTCAACTCCATTGATGTAGTTGAGCTCGGCTTGTCTGTATGACAACGATTTTTTTGGTGCATTATTTGCACTGACTGCAGGTGAAATAATTGCTGCAAAAAAGACAGCAAAAAGGATGATGGAAAAGAATTTTGATCGCATTTTGGACTCCCGGTTGATTGGATTGTTGCTTGATTCAGTACAAGATTAACAACACAGAAATTATTTAATAACCGTGGGCAATATGCTGTTATAATTAAGTGAATGTAACTGTTTAGGTAAGGGCGAATAAATACGATGATGGTGGGTCAATTAAAGTTATTATCGGTCAGTATTATTAATACAATTTTCCTCCCTTTCCTACATTACTGTCAGAATGTTTAAATCTTGCAAGAAAAATTCGTATCTCGGGATAAGAAAAATTTTCGCCGAGCTTTGTTTTTAAGTCTTTAAGTTCAACAAAACCCTCCTTGTATCTGTGATAAATCTGCCTGAATCTCTCCTTCGTAATTATCGGTTCCACATCGAGAGACATATCAATTCCCAGTATCTCCTCAATTTGCATTGAGATGGTGGTCTCAGTTTGATTTTTTGTGGAGGCAATTTCTTTATAAGTTTTTCCTTCCTTTAACATCTGATAAACAGGGTAGAGATGGGAGGGAATAACTATCTTTTTCTTTTTTACTTCATCAGAAACAATTGTAACACTGTTGATGACTGATAAAACATCTTCACCAATTTTGTTGAACATTCTTTCATTTGTACCTTCAACCTCCAAAAATTCTTCTCTTGTTTTTGGCTTTAGTCTTGCAAGTAAAACAAGAACCGGGTCTTCACAGATGAGATATGGAGGCTGAGTAAATTTTAAAGCAATTTTTTCTCTGAGATTTTTGAGTTTAAAATAGAGTTCAAGGTCAGTATCGGGATCAGAGGGGGTACTTTCATCCTCACCCGTAATGAGTCTCAGTTCAATCAGTGAGGCATAACCCTTGTTTGTTACAAAAATCCGGTTTGCCTTTGATTTGTTTTCAAAAATATAACCGGAGTTCAAGAGTTGGTTAAAAACTGATTTAATATGGCTGTACTTAAAACTTGCACATATTCCAAAAAAGGGGAGTTTTTGGTATATATCCGATTTGGAAGTTCCCATCATAATGGTGAATATATGGACCGGGCTTATACCATCCTTAAAATGATAAACAGCTTTCAGTATTGACTCGTTAACAAACTGGTAAGCATCAAGTGACAAAGACTCACTCATTTTTAAACAGTTGTCACATTTCCCGCACTTAAATTCTTTGTTGTCTCCAAAATATTTTAATATATATTCAAATCGGCAGTCGGTGTGGTAAGCATAATTTTCAATTTGTTTTAGCTTATTAAAGGAATTATTGTAATTCTGATCGATAAACTTTGAATTGAGTTGAAGTTTTGAACTTTTTATTCTTGGGACAAGTAATCGAAAAGTGTCTTTTGAACTGGGCAACTGATACGATAAAATTCCACTCTTTTCGAGTTCAAACATCGTTTGTTTTAATGCTTCCTCACTTAATCGGAGGTCTTGCATCATTTTTTCTGAATTCATCAATACTTTTTGAGAAAATGGGGTAACTCCATACTCTTTAACGAGATAAAGAATCATCTCTTTATTGATATTATCAGGGAGCTTTTTTGTAAAAAGTTTAAGAGTTTCGATATCAATTGTAAAAGAGAAAAAGTGTTTTGGCATAAAGTCGGAGATGGCTGCCAGGTAACCTGCTTTTTCGAGAATATTTAAAGCTCCGATAAAAGTGCCTCTTTGAATCTCTTTACCGTAAATCAGATTTACCAGATTATAATCGATTTTGAGAACCTTGTCGGGGAGTTGTCCCATTTGAATGGAAACTGAATCGAGAAGTGCATCGTAGAGGGTTGCAACAAGTTCTTTTTTTGGATAATTTGAATCGATAAAAAATTGTTGCAAACGCAGATCGGCTCTTTCAAAAAGCAGAACTGCAAATGATTCTTTTCCATCGCGTCCCGCCCTGCCAAATTCCTGATAATAACTTTCGATAGTGCCGGGCATATTAAAGTGGATCACTAATCTCACATCCTCTTTATCAATTCCCATTCCAAAAGCATTGGTTGCCACTATAACTTTACACTTACCTGAAAGAAACTGCTCCTGAACTCTTTTTCTGTGTTCAGTGGGTAATCCTGCATGATAAAAAGCATTATCGATTTTTCGGATTGCGAGGTATTCGGAGATTTCTTCAGCTTTTTTTCTTGAGCCGGCATAGATAATTGCCGGAGTGCCGTAAACCCTGAGCAACTCGGCTGTTTTGGATTTTTTATCCTTTACTTCGAGTACTGAAAGTGAAATGTTTTCCCGTTCAAATCCCCTTACAAAAACAAGTGGTTCATCCATGTTAAGCTGTTTAACAATGTCGTCGCGTACCTCTTTTGTGGCAGTTGCAGTGAATGCCGAAACGGATTTAATCCCGGTGTAAAGGATAAAATCGCGGATTTTTAAGTAACCGGGTCGGAAATTATGTCCCCATTCGCTGATACAATGTGCTTCATCAACAAAAAGGAAATCGGGTTTAAGCTGTTTTATTTTTTCGGTAAACTGCTGATTTTCAAGTCTTTCTGGAGCAACATAGAGGAGTTTTATCAGACCTTGTTCGGTGTCCCGAATAATTCGGTCAATTTCATAAGGGGGGAGAGAACTGTTTATAAATTCAGCATTTATGCCCGCAGATCTAAGTCCATCAACCTGATCTTTCATTAAGGCAATCAGGGGAGAGATGACAATCGAAAAACCTCTGGAGATGATCGCGGGAATTTGGTAACATAACGATTTACCACCACCGGTGGGGAGGACTGTTAGTACATTTTCCTTCTTCAGGATGGCTTCAATTATCTCATATTGTCCCATCCGGAACGAGTTATAGCCAAAATATTTTTTAAGTGCTTCTTGCGGTGTCATGGACTGCAAATTTATCAAATTCACACGACATAGAGAAACGGAAGATTAATGCAGTAATTCAATAATCCAATAATGCAGTAATTTCCGGGTCAAGGGTGATGTAACCAATAGCCTCCGATTTCAATCGGAGGTCGAATTATATTATCACAGTAGTGCTAAAACCATTTTCTCGACTCCCTGATTTTACTTCAAATACAACAATTTTAACAATTTAAGCTGTTTGCCATTGTCATCCCGTACCGAAAGGAACCACGCCCCGGAAGGGAAGCCTGAGAGGTTTATTTCCTCTTCATAATTGCCCTTGGCGGCATATTCTTTTGTAAAACTTGATACCTCTTCACCATTGCTGTTGAAGAGTGTAAATGTCAGAACTGAGTTCTCAACCGTTGCGATCCTCACCTTCGTTGAAGGGTTAAAAGGATTTGGATAATTGTTGCTGATGGAGAATTCGGTTGGCGAAGTAACGGTTGGGTCAGATTTCCTCGGTTCTTCGAGCTGTGTAATTATTCCATGATTGTCAACCCTGACTAAACGGTAGAACATTTTGTTCAGGATCCCCATCCCATCGGGTTCATAACGGACGATTAAAACCGGTCCGGTACCTGTTTTAAACTTGAGTTCTTCATCGCCGTTCATTCCACCCTTAAAGTGATAAAGTCTGCTCTCCACTCCTGCCAGCGTATCAAAAAAATCGCCTTGATATCTAACTCCTGTACCGGAATCAATGTAGTGCAAAAGTCGTGGTACACTGCTTGAAAACAAAAGTGTGTCAGTCCCAACCGGTGACATCCACCCGGTTCCGAGTCTTCGAAAGAAATTGAAGGATTGGTTGGAATCATTCGTGAGAAAATATAAAGTATCGCTGAAGAGTTTTTCCCGCTTGTAAAGGGTCGAGTTGACCATAGTATCCATCATAAAGTGATGCTCAACCTCCCCAACTAAGCTGGTATCCAAACCATCGCTTGAGATGAGCCACTTATTGTAAAAATTCTTAAAATCAGGTTGAATTATGTAAAAATCAGGAGATTTCATCAAATAATGGATTTCCCGAAATCCTTCAGTGGGATATCTGAATACATTGGGTCCCAAACTCTTGTCAGTCAGTGTGAAATAAACATGTAAACGATACCCGCTTCTCAGGAGGGTTTCTTCCAAGGGAAGAGTAGCTTCAAATACTTCTTTGGTTTTTCTTGGTATTCGATGGGAAATTGTAATATTATCCACATCCAGTTTTGAATAGACGAAATTAGCCTTTACAGTATCCCAGAAGTCAACTGCTAATCTGTAAATGCCGGAATATGGATGTTGGGAGGATACTTTTAAGGTGACCGAAGGAGTAAAAAGTGTATCCACTATAACCACGCCTGTGGAGACGGTTAAGGGTGTCTGAAAGAGGAAATAACTACCGTCCTCTTTCCGGTATTTCATCTCTTTTACATTCATTTCGATGGTGATCCACTCCGGGAGTGGTGGCAGATAAGAATATGTGCGTATCATCCGACTAATGCCAAAATTTTTGGTGAAGTAGAATGAGTACTGCCAGTCGCTCACTCGGTAAGTATTTACTGTTTTAGTGAAGGTAAGTGTTGACTGGGTAGATCGAGGGATCGTGCCTGTGAATGTACTCCCTGAAGGAACTGTAAAATCGGCAAACAATTTTTCAGTGTTTCCATCAAGCCAGTAAATCTTCCCGGCTGCATATGCCATCGGAGCTGAGAAGAAAGGATGGTAGTAGTATTGTTTGCCATTAACATACTGCTGTTGTACTACCTCACCCAAATCGATATAACGTTGGAAATCTGTAGTATCTCCCATTTCTGTATGAGTGATATCTCTCATTGTTAAATATCTCTGCCCCGGATATTGGAAGAAGTATAACGAGTCCTGTGCTTGTAGCGTAGGAACAAAACTTAATGTAAAAAACAGATAAAATATATTTCGAAGTTTTCCCATGATCAAATCCTCCCGGATTGTCAAACACTAAAATAGTTGTTTGTGAAAAGTAAATATTTTTCTTCATTCTACCAAAAATCGAAGGTGGGATACAATTATTTTTTATCCCGCCTAAAGTTGATAATAACTCTTTTACCATCTAATATTCCCAATCATTTTATCTATTGTCATTTAATCTTTCAGAGAAAAAAGCGTATTTGACTACTAACAGTATGAATGATACTATGCAAAAATAGTGATAATATGTTATTTATAATAGAGTTACATTATATTATTTATTTCTCAAATCCAGCAACTTTCGTTGCGAAGTAGCGAAATATCCACATGACTTAGTAGCGATAGGGTGTATCAAAACCAATTGTTCCTGCGACTAATAAAGCTGCACACTGCAGATAGACAGAGCTGTTTTTCTTAATAATTGGACACTCGAGAACTCTTAAGAAAACAATTTAACATCAATTTTTAAAATTCGATTATTTACAGATAAATGTATTAATTTTTACCCTAATTTATCCAAACACTAATTTTTATTTATAATCAAAGCTTTGAATTTTTATTTTGATTCAATGTTTTACATTTCTTTGAGAGTAAACTATATCATGAGCCGATTGTTCCATATTTTTGTACATCATCACTACATTAATATGATGGAAGTATTTTTATCTTCAGTCAGGAAAAAATCCTTAATTTCATTTGGGGTCTTTTTCCTGTCATCACTTATCATTCCAAATCCAATAAATTTGGGATCCCCAAATTCTCTGTGCCTTTCAGCAACTTTTCTTCCTAACCTTTCATTTTTTGATCCACCAACACTAGCCTTGTGTGAGGGAATTTTATGTTTCAATTAAAACAAATCCCGTTTCGATTTTTCCCGATATCTGGACTGCTTATTGTGTTAACTATTTCTTCTGAAGTAAGTGCCCAGTACTTCGATCCCCTTATTTTCAGAACAAACGGTCTTTATTGGAAGGAATCAGTTATTTACATGGGGGACCAAAATGATGACGGATGTGATGATTTTATGATTACCAAGATGGACACTACTGCAGCGGGTTCTGAAGGGAAGGCATATTTTTATTATGGGGGTAACCCGGTTCCTGATACACCTGCTTTCCATATAAGGGCACTTAATCCAATCTCTATCACGGCTTGTGACATTAACAGGGATGGGTACAGAGATGTGATTAGTCGAAAAGGAGTTAATTTAACATATCCAATTAGTTTCATCGTTTATCTTGGAGGACCTAATATCGATACAGTTCCAGACTTTGAAATATTACATCCCGAGAATTCTACACCCTATCTTTATGGTAGGGATTGGCCTGTTGATTTTAATGGTGACGGATGGGAGGAGTGGGTTACATACTCAAACACAGGAAAATTCTTTTTTCTAATATCGACACCCGAAATCCAGTCGGTTGAGTACTATGCTTTAAAACCCGATTCGGTCTATTTAAATTACCGGTTTAGGTATAACTACATCTCTTTCGCAGATTTAGACGGAGATGAAAAAACGGACATTTCGCTTATGCTTTCGAAAACAAATCCAACAGTTGACCTCCGCCGCTTTTACTTTGGGAACAATGATTTTTCATTCACTGATTACTACCAGTTTTCTTCAGATACTACATTTCAACCTCGCAATATCTTTATGGTAAATGATATGAATGCGGATGAAAATGGAGAGTTAATAGTTTATCGAGGAACAGCGGGTGGAGATATGCCATATGTGTTGTCATTTGGAACCCGCCCACCAAACATAACACCTGAAGTAGAGATAAGTGCCGGGGACCTTTCAGGAGGTGGAATCTCACCAGGAGACATAAATGGAGATGGATATGGAGACCTGTTAAAATTTATACCGTATGAGAGTTATGCATTCTATCTTCGAGGCAGCACCATATCGGGACTAGTAGCAAAACTATATTATTCCCATGTTTTTTTAAGGGAAATAAATTTTGCCGGAAGAGTAGGAGATGTTAACGGAGATGGCATAGACGATATTTGTGTTGGGGAGAATGGATCAGTAGATCACCAATCGATACCCGACGGTGATGTATATATCTACAAAGGAACCAGAACCCCTGCATCTGTGGAAGAAGAGTATGAGACCCACACGGTAGAAAAGAAGATTGATGTTTCAATATCTCCCAATCCCACAAATGGAAAGGTTAATATTCATTATTCGATCCCTGATTCGGGTATTCTGAGTCTGGATATATTTGATATCCTTGGACA
Source organism: Ignavibacteriales bacterium (assembly GCA_016707285.1). Taxonomy (GTDB): domain Bacteria; phylum Bacteroidota; class Ignavibacteria; order Ignavibacteriales; family Ignavibacteriaceae; genus UTCHB3. The sequence continues at coordinate 428,376 of JADJIA010000001.1, read as the reverse complement.
GAGGATATATAACAATTCAATACAAGAAGAGAAAGGGACACACACAAAAGAGTTAAATATTCAAAACTTTGCCGCTACAAGCGGTATTTATATTTTCCACTTCACCCTGGAAACAGGTGAAAAGACTTTAATTAAAAGTGTTAAAGTTCAATTAATTAAATAGGCGAAAAAACAACAACAAAAGAGAATTAACTATGAAAAAGTTACTTTTTTTATTGGTACTCGTTAACGGTTTCATATTTTCGCAAATGAAACCAGGCATTGACTATATGCCACATATCGGTTTTTTTGACTTTGTGGTCAACTACCTAAGCAATCCAAATAGCCACTTAGCCCCGAATTCGGAGAAAATTTGGAGACAATATTCGCGTGATGATTGGTATTTTGATTCACTCAAATCACTTGGGCTTACTAATCTGGTAACAGATGGTCAGTTTCATCGAAGCTTCCTGAAACATCCACTTGATAGTTTTTACATTAATGACATGGGATTTGCCTGGAAACATGATCCGGGTTTAAATCCACCATTAAATTTTTTACCGGCTCGGTTCATGAATTCACTTGGTCACAAAGAGGGTAGTTATGTCATAGAATTAGGTGGTGAAAAAGTTTCATCAATCAGTCCAGAAGATAATTTTGGGTTCGGTGAGACGGGAAATGATGCGAATACTACAAGTTACTGGGTATTAAATCCGGTGTTGGGCAACCCCTGGGAATCGGCAGTACTGGAATAGATACTATAGATTATCAGGTGACACCGAATGTCAGATCAAGAATGGCTCTCACCCAGTATCATATTCCGGGTGAAGCAATAATGTGGGCGCAACTACCATGGTCACAGTTTCAACTCAGCGACACATTAAAAATAAGAATCAGATTGCGCAGAGGTCAAGCCCCCTCAAATTCTGTGACACTTTTTACAATTAATGCGACCAGTATCCAAGGTGAACCAAGACCCGGATATAATATTGAAATGAGACGAGATCATCGAAACCTCAAAGTTGAGCCTGAATCAGTCCCGACTATGTTTGTGCAAGAGGTAACCGCAAATGATCTGAATAATGGTTACTTGACTGCATACGATTGGTTCGAATCAAATCCAATAGTAATTGATAAAGGTAAAAACTTTGAATTTAACATAATTTGGAGTGGGAATGCTGATCTGTTTATCGATAAAATTATGGTTTACAATACGGCTTATGAGGTACTATATGTTGACAAAACAACAACAATGGGTGATGTTGCAGCCGACCTAACATCCAGGTATCCGGCAGGAGAGATTGAGAGTGATCCATATTTCCAGAGTTTTTACTTTGATGAACCCTTTCAATTGTCAGCACACTTTAGGGGTAAACTTCAAGACACAATTTCTATGATTTACTCGGGAAATCAAAATTTTGAGATTAACAGTGCTGTTGGTGGTGCTCCAAAACACCTCCTTGATTTTGACAATAAATATGCGAGACCGGAAAAAACATCGCCTATATATAAAAAATACCTCTTGTATAATATGTATCCAATTGATAAAAATACTACTACCTCTACATCCTCAATTCAACATAGATTAGACTTGTTCTGCAATTATAATAATGTTGGCGATTCTCTGGGTGATCCCTACGATTCGCAGCGGTATAAATATGTTGGACTTTTGAATGCCAAGCTGGCAGCACAAGAGGCAAAAATTCCCTTTGTTATGACTTTAGGAGTTCATTCAGAACAATATCTCAAGAATACCGGGAATGGAATCTCAATAATTGATGGAGATCATTCAAGACGACCTCCAACTAAAGATGAGATTTTTGCGATGGGTAATCTTGCACTTGCTTATGGAGCAAAAGGGTTCATGTATTACATGATACCAACTCGTACCGGTACTCCAATTGATACAAATGTGGTCTGGAACACTTATGGATTGTTTGATGAGGATGGAAATCCTTTCGATCTTGAAAATGGTTCTGGTTTAGTACAAGACCCATCTGCAAAGCAAATACCAAATGGTAGATTCTATGCGGTAAAAGAATTTATTCAGTCAACAAAATTGATTGAAAAAACACTTCTTGGACTGGATTGGTTAAGTACGCGAAATTGGGCTACATATCCGAGTTCAAATGAGTGGATAAAAGATGTAATAACATGCAATCCCGCGGTTTCTTTCTCAGACGATCCAGTATCAGAACGCTATGTTGAAATAGGTTTTTTGAAGAAAAAAATCCTCCCACCGGAAAAATAGAGCAGGCAAAATTTATTTATATGGTGAATCGAGATGCAATCAACAGGAGTTAACAGGAGGTGGAGGGCAGTCTTCACTGATTGATAATTCTGTTCGTGGTATTACATTCTCCCTGAATTTTCCTAATTCTATATGGAATAATTACACGGTTACTGATTTAAAGACCGATTCCATGTATTCAACCACCAAAACAGGGACAGTTACGATCTATTTCGGTGCCGGTGAAGGAACACTGCTTAAAATTGAGCCTACAATCCAGTCAGGTGGAACACTTGTTACAAATGATTCACTTGGGTCCGGTATTTACACCGTTGACACAACACTCGTGGTTCCCGAAAATGTTAAGTTGAAAATTGAGGCAGGTGCCAAATTGACATTTAACAATTATGGTAAATTACTTATACTTGATGGACAACTTGAAGTAAATGGAACAGAATCAAACGAAGTTGAGTTTGACTTTGTCTCAAAAAACTGGACTGCCGCAAATGGTATATTTGCTTACAGGACTCCTCTGAAAATCAGTAATGCAATAATAAAAAATGCCAGTTGTGGTATTTACAGTCACGTCAGCCCCGGCGACACAATTGATGGGGTATTGATAGATAATACTCATTGTGGAATGAGTTTATATTACAGCTACAATTATGGTTCAGACAACACTGTAATTAAGAATTCATATTTTCAAAACAGTCAGTTGTGGGGAATAACAATGGTTGGATCAAAACCATTGATTTATAACAATTGGTTTACGAATATGACCGGCTATGGTATATCGGCAAATACAGAATCTGCTCCCATTCTTATGGATACAGTAGCAAAAGTTGGTAATAACAAATTTGAACTAGCTGGTACATCTATTTATTCTTTAAACTCCATACCTGTAATTGGAACAACTGACTACAAAGACAACTATTTTGGAGGAAATTGTTTCCATGCAGATACTTTAAGTTTAAGAGCAATATATGAAGGTGATGTACTCATTGACATAAATGCATACGGAGCGGATTGGGAAGCTACTGATCCAAGTGAATTTAGAATTGAAGCAGAACCAAATGTTACTGTTTGGACAGATGGCTACAATTCTGATTGTTCCGGATGTGGCTGAATCCAAATATGTTGAGTGGTGGTTCGTCATCACCAAAACAGATGGAAAGTGGCGGAGACCCTGACAGTATTAAGACTCTGATAAAAGATGTCAAAAGGATGATAACGCAGGGACAACTTCGTGATGCTCTTGTTGTTCTTACTGATATCATAAACGGAACTGCTGATGTCAGATACAAAAAATCTGCAGTTAGTTTAATTCCCCAATGTTATGAGTTCGTAAATATGAGTGAATTAAAAAGTAATCTGCTTTCAATAAGAAATGTAGGTGGTCTCTTTAAGTTTACCACAATGCTCTTAATGAATGTTGACACTGAAAACATGGATACATACAAACAGGAAATCCTGAATGCAGGAAACAATAAGATGTATGGAGCAGGTGACAACAGTGAAGAAGTTATGATGATCTACAACAATCTTCTTGAAGAGAAATACAAATCGTCAGGAGTAATCGATACAGTCGGAATAGTTACCCCAATACTTTCTTATCTGAACAGTAATTTCCCAACATCTGAATATACAAAATCAGCAAACCTGTTGTTCAGTGAAGTGTCAAATAATTCAACATTAGGTAATGGTCCAATGAACAAACCTCAGGTAAGTGGAACAAAATCTAAGGGGATTGAATATGACTATAATCTATACAACAACTATCCCAATCCATTTAATCCTGAAACAGTGATAAAATTCTCCCTCAAAGAGAAAAGCAATGTGACCTTGACTGTTTTTAACATCGCAGGGCAAAAAGTTGTAGAACTTGTATCAGGTGAAATGGAAAAAGGAATGTATGAGAATCCCGATGCATCGGGACAACGGAACGAAGTTCTCATCCGGTGTTTATATTTTCCGTTTAAGTGCTCAATCACTTGAACATTCTAACACTAATTACACCAAAACGATGAAAGCTTTGCTTCTTAAATAGCGGAGTATTGGAGTAGTCCCGATGCTTCGGGATAACGGAGTCATTTGATTCTGTAATATATAACTAATTTATTAAGGCTGTCTCGAAAGGGGCAGCCTTTTTTTCAGTTCTTGAATTTAATTTCATGGTTTATACAACGGTTTGTATTATTTAATAACCTTCGTCCAAAATTTAGGACTTCTCTTTCGCCACTCTTTTTTGGTATTAATCTTTAATCCATCTCTTTGACAATCCGAATCTACTGTCCTTTCCGATTACCCTTTCAATCTGGCGGGATAATCCATACTCTAATTTTTACTATATTTCAGGTTCAAATAAGGAAATTTATGTCAACAATTAATATATTATTTATCGGAGATATTGTAGGTAAGCCGGGGTTTGAGATGATACTTACATGGTTGCCGACATTTCAACAAAAATATAAAACTGATGCAATAATAGTTAACGGGGAAAACACAAACGACGGTAAGGGAATCCTTCAAAAAGAGGGGGAAGCGTTGTTTGCACAAGGGGTTAGAGTAATCACAGGGGGAAATCACACCTGGGATAAAGCTCCTGCACAGGAATATTTAAAAAATGAACCAAGGGTTTTGAGACCACAAAATTATCCTCGTGGAGCACACGGTAACGGACACTACATTTTTGAGACCTCCAAAGGGAAAGTTGCAGTCTTAAATCTTCAGGGAAGAACTTTTATGCCGATAATAGATTGTCCTTTCAGATCGGCTGAATGGGTTCTCGCAAATAAAATCAGAACCGAAACCAAGGTTATTGTTGTAGATTTTCACGCTGAAGCAACTGCCGAAAAGCAGGCACTGGCATACCATCTGGATGGGAAAGTATCTGCAATTTTGGGTACCCACACACATGTTCAGACCAATGACGACAGGATATTCCCAAACGGCACAGCGTATATTTCGGATGTTGGCATGACAGGTCCTTATAATTCTGTAATTGGGATGAAAGTGGCTCCTGCACTAAACAGGTTTTTATATCAAACACCCCAAAAATATGAAACTGCTCTTGATGATGTTCATGTATGTGGTGTTTTTCTGAAAATTGACACTGAAACAGGGAAAACTCTTGAAATAGAGAAATTTATTTTCCCTGAATTTGACAAAACAGCAAAAAGTTAATATGATCCTTATTGATGGAAAAAAGGTTTCTGCTGATATAAAAGCAGAACTCAAAATTGAGATTGAAGAACTTAGACTCAAAACCGGGAAGGTTCCGGGTCTGGTTGTAATCATAGTTGGTGACAATCCTGCAAGCGAAGTGTATGTTCGAAATAAACATAAATCGTGTGTGGAAGTTGGGATCAACTCAATTGTTGTGGAAATGCCGGCAGAAACAACTCAAGAACAACTTCTTGAGCAGGTGAAATATTTTAATGAAAATCCCGATTTTCATGGAATCCTGGTGCAGTTGCCACTTCCAAAACAGATTAACGAAGATGTAATTATCAGAGCGATAGATCCGATCAAAGATGTGGATGGATTTCATCCGACAACTGTTGGTGAGATGGTTACAGGAAACCCAACTTATGTCTCTTGTACTCCGGCGGGGGTGGTGGAACTTCTCGCCAGATATGATATTGATCCTGCTGGGAAACATGTTGTAATTGTAGGCAGGAGCAATATTGTTGGGAAACCGGCAGCGTTATTACTCATGCAAAAGAAAAAATTTGCCAATGCAATTGTTACAGTTTGTCATTCAGCAGCAAAAGACATTTCGGTTTATACAAAACAAGCCGATATTCTTGTAGCGGCGATGGGAGTCCCCGGCTTTATCAAAAAAGAGATGGTAAAGGAGGGGGTTGTAGTAATTGATGTGGGGACCAACAGAATTTATGATCCAACAACCAAATCAGGGACAAGATTGGTCGGCGATGTTGATTTCGAAGGAGTGTCACAGGTTGCTTCTTATATAACACCTGTTCCGGGTGGAGTTGGACCAATGACAATCGCGATGTTACTAAAAAACACAGTTAAAGCATTCAAAGAACACGGAATGTAAAATGGAAACAAACAGAATTTCAAAAATTGTACACCAGGCCCTCCTCGAGAGGAAATTAAATGATTTTTACTGTACATCCGAAACCTGCAAAGGTTGGGAGAGGAATGTAGTAACACAACCTCTCACAGTAAACAAAATTGTAAGTGCCGGAGCTGAAAGAATATCAGCGGGAATTGGTGTTGGACATGAATTAACCGATCATGAACTTGCGAGGATGATAGATCACACATTACTTAAACCTGATGCAACAATTGATGAAATTAAAACTCTGTGCAGTGAAGCCAAACAATTTGAATTTGCGAGTGTTTGTATCAATCCATGTCATGTAAAACTTTGCAGTGACCTTTTGCGTGGAACCAGAGTTAAGGTGTGTACTGTAATTGGATTCCCTTTGGGGTCAAATCCAACAGCGGTGAAAAGAGCTGAGGCTGAACAGGCAATTTCTGAAGGTGCTCAGGAACTTGACATGGTTCTTAATGTTGGATGGTTAAAGTCCAAGATGTACCGCGAAGTATTTGATGACATTCAGCAAATTGTAATTCCCGCAAAAAACAGAAGAGTAATTGTAAAAGTGATCCTCGAAACATGTTTGCTTACGGATGAGGAGATTGTAAAAGCTTCCTTGATCTGTAAACAAGCGGGAGCAAGTTATGTGAAGACCTCAACCGGTTTTTCAAAAAGTGGAGCCACTGTACAAGCAGTTGCGCTGATGAAAAAAGTAGTTGGTTCAACACTTGGAGTTAAGGCTTCGGGTGGAATCAGAACAACAGAAGATGCCAGAGCAATGGTTGAAAGTGGTGCAGACAGAATTGGTGCCAGCGCAAGTGTTAAGATAGTTACCGGGGGTGGCAGTGGTTCTGGAACTGGTAGTTACTAAAACCGCTGACGGTTATACGGCCGAAGTTCCTTCACTACATGGTTGTGAGAGTTGGGCTCACACGGAAGATGAAGTTATGGAGAAGATACTCGAGATGTCCCTTTTTTATCTAAATATGGATGATATTAAGCGACTTAAAGTTGACAGAGCCCGGACCGATTTTCCTTCGATTATTTACAAACTTATCATAAAGTAAATTGGCAAGATCCAAAGACATTTCACCCTCCCGCCGGGAAAAGCTGATGCGAGTTGCATCAAACCGGCAAAACGACCTTACCATAGTTCTCGAAAATATCCATGATCCGCATAATGTAAGTGCAATTTTACGAAGTTGTGATGCGGTGGGAATAAAACAAATTTCACTCCTTTATAACATCGAAAAATTCCCAAAACTTGGCGGAAAATCCTCTGCTTCCGCTTCCAAATGGATTGAGACACAAAAATTTAAAACTGTTGATGATTGTTATAACTCTTTGAGAAGTGAGGGATTTACCATCGCCGCAAGTTTTCTTGATGAAAAATCAAGGACCCTTCACGATATCGATTTTACGGGAAAGATCGCTCTTGTCCTTGGGAATGAACACAGGGGAGTCTCTGAAGAGGCATTGTTAAAAGCCGATTTTAGTTATTACATCCCGATGAAAGGGATGATTCAAAGCCTTAATGCATCAGTGGCTGCTGCTGTGTCAGTTTATGAAGCACTTCGGCAGAAACTCGCAGCAGGGCATTATGAAAAATCAAGATTGCCGGCTGATGAGTTTGATGAAATGGCTTTACAATGGATCAACAAATGATATTTGGTGACATCACTTCCACAAATTTTAAGAAACAATTTGAATTAACTTTTGAAGCTTTTGTTAAAAACATGTCTGCTGATAAATTAGTTGATTCAAACAACACAAAGGAACAAAATTGAGTATTAAAAATATTAGTCCCATAACACGAGTTAAAGGTGAGTTGACATTTGGTGGTGACAAATCGGTTTCACACCGTGCAGTGATTTTTGCTTCGATGGCTGAGGGGGGATCAGTTATCAAAAATATTTCCACAAGTGAAGATGTTAAATCAACCATAAAGTGTTTGAAGTCAATTGGTGCCAAAATCGACCAAAAAGATGGTGTTATTGTCATAAAAGGGGTGGGATTTAAAGGATTTACCAAAAGTGAGGAAGTGCTTGATGCCGGTAATTCGGGAACTACAGCAAGACTTCTTGCGGGGTTGTTGGCGGCACAGGATTTTGAAACTGTTATCACAGGTGACGAATCACTTCAAAAAAGACCGATGGATCGAGTAACCGCCCCTCTTAAAAAGATTGGTGCAAAAGCCACACTCGACAAAAAACACCTTCCGATGACGATTAAAAAGAGTAAACTTAAAGCAGGGGAGATCACTCTTGAAGTGGCAAGTGCCCAGGTAAAAAGTGCTCTTATCCTCGCAGGACTCCATATTGAAGATGGAGAGTTGACAATCATCGACCCATTTGAGACAAGGAACCACACTGAAGAGATGTTGGGAATTGAACGGGTTGACCATCCCTCCGGGAAATCGATTACCTTATCTTCAAAATTTTATCCCCAGGCAGGGGAATACCTGATCCCCGGTGACATTTCGAGTGCAATGTTTTTTATTGTGCTCACATTAATTGCCGGTGATTCACTTCGTATCAAAAATCTTCTGCTTTCGCCCGAAAGAATTAAGGCGCTCGAAATTTTACAAAGAATGGGTGCCACCATAATTTTCGACAGGGAAGAAACAGGGAAATGTGGCAAATCTGGAGATATTTTTGTTAAACGATCAGACCTGATCAATGTTGAGATATTTCCCGAGGAAATTCCCCTTATTATCGATGAAATTCCTGCACTTACAATCGCCGGACTGTTTGCCGAAGGTGGATTTATGATCAGGAATGCCGCAGAGTTGAGGGTTAAAGAGACCGACAGAATAACCGCCATCGTAAAAAATCTTGGTTTTTGTGGTGCAGAAGTTGTTGAGTATGAAGATGGATTTCTTCTTTACGGCAAAGATGTGGATGATTTTGCGCTTTTTGAGTCTTTTGGCGACCACAGAATTGCGATGGCCTTTTCGATACTTGCAACACTTCTAAACAAGGGTGGTAAAGTAAACCAGGCTGAGTGTGTTAATATTTCGAATCCAAATTTTTACGAACAACTTGAACAGATTTCAAAAAAGGATTAAATAATGTCTCTGAAGGTTTTGGCTTTTACAATTTTCATCTATTCTGTTTCTGCATTTGCGCAGAATTTTTCAATTAATGATTACATGCCCCTGAATTTGCGTGAAGCAGTTGAAAAGGGATTTCGCACTTATGATGGGAAGCCCGGAAAAAATTATGTGCAAAATGAGGTCACTTATAAAATTGATGCGGAATTGTTGCCTAAAGAGGGAAAAGTAAAGGGGAAAGTGGTCATAAATTACAAAAACAATTTCCCAAATGCGCTCGAAAAGTTAGTGATCAGACTCTATCAGGATGCCTTCAAAAAAGGTGTCGGGAGAGATTTCCAGATTAATCCTGCGGATGTTCACGATGGAACAATAATTTCGGATTTTAAAATTGACGGTAAAGAAATTGATCTAAAAAGTGACAAAATAAACAGATCAGGAACATTACTTTTTGTGAAAATGGATACACCTTTAAACACAGGTGTAAATGTTACTGTGGAGATGAATTGGGAAGTGAAGTTTCCTGAAATTTCGAGAGTCAGGATGGGGAAATATAGTGATTCCACTCTTTTTATTGCATACTGGTATCCTCAAATGTCTGTGTATGATGATCTTCAAGGTTGGGATGAACAAAACTTTACAATGAATCAGGAATTTTACAACAATTTTGCCGATTTTGATGTAAAAATCACTGCACCTGAAGGTTTTCTTATCTGGGCAACGGGTGAGTTACAAAACCCGGCAGAGGTTTATTCAGATGAGATATTAAAAAGTTTTGAAAAAGCAAAAACTTCAGATGAAATAGTGAAAATTGTAACCAAAGAGACCAAGAATAGTCTGAAAACCCAAAAGGGGAAAAATACTTTTTACTATAAGGCTAAATATGTTCCTGATTTCGCCTTTGGTGCTGCGATTGATTATCTTTGGGATGCATCAACGATGGTGGTTGATAATAAAACAGGGAGAAAAGCATTAATCTCGGCAGTTTACAACGAAAAATCTGAAGATTTTTATCAGGTTGCAGACATTTCCCGTCAGGCAATCAAATATTTTTCCGAGGACTTGCCCGGTGTTCCATATCCATATCCCTCAATGACAGTATTTAATGGCCAGGGGGGAATGGAGTTCCCGATGATGGTAAATGACGGTTCGGAACCGACTTATGCTTCCATGGTTGGTCTTACTTCTCATGAAATTGCCCATACTTACTTCCCGTTTTTTATGGGTACCAACGAAGTTAAATATGCTTTTATGGATGAAGGATGGGCGCGTATGATACCATACAAATTCCAAAAAGAGGTTGGAAAATATAATCCCATTGCACTTCAAATGAAAGGTTTTGACGAGAGAGCAGGCAGAGAGTTTGAAGTGCCTCCAATGGTGCCTTCAATTCAACTTAAGGGACAAACCTACAGAATGGCAGCTTATAACCGACCGGCACTGGCTTATCTATTTTTACAGGACATGATGGGTGAGGATAAGTTCAGAGAAGCGATGCAATATTACATAGCAGTTTGGAAGGGGAAACATCCAAATCCGTTCGATTTTTTTAATATCATGAGCAGTTTTTATGGCGAAGATCTGAGTTGGTACTTTAAATCCTGGTTTTTTAACTGGGATTATCCTGATTTGAAACTCAAGTTCGAGGGGGGTACTGAATACACAGTACAAAACCCCGGCAGACTGCCACTCCCCGTAAAGATATATCTTGCAGAAGGAACATTCAAAAAACTGGTTTATTATCAATCTGCTTCAATCTGGAAAGATGGAAAAACCACTATTAAAGTGGAACTTGAAACTCCGGATAAGATGACATGGTATCAGCTTGGCGATGAGAACATCCCGGATGTTAACAGACTTGATAATGTGCTGAAGTGATCTTTGTTACATGCAAAACCATAAATGAATAAATATGTGTTTTATTCTTTGTTATTTAATTTTAATCAATTAATTTGTTTTAAGTTACTACCAGGATCACTGAACTCTTTCAAGCAGTAAAACTGTTTCGATCAGTTTCTTGTGTGTCCAATTTTTTCGCAAGAAACACGCCGTTGTGATTAACAACGATTATTCTCTTTTATTTGTCGATATATCAGGCATGACAATGAAAAAGTTTTCTTATTTAGGTGTAGTTCTATTATTTTCAGTTCTCTGCTTTTCACAGGGAAAAACATACTATTCACAAGCTGACGGGAGTGTGAATAATCTCTCCAATTGGAACACCTCTCCATCCGGCGGCGGCACCTCTCCAACCAACTTTTCTTCCGGTGATATTTTTGAAATCAACCATATTATGACTGCAAATGCTCAATGGGTCGTTTCAGGAACCGGTTCCAAAGTTGTGATCAAGGCAAATAAATCTTTCACCAGTTCAGGCAGTTACGACCATGCCCTTAAACTGGATATTGAGGATGCAGGAACCTACATTCACACAAGTGGATCGAGTTCCAGTCTGATAAACGGCACTTTTGGCACATCAAGCAATTTCCAGATAAACGATCCATCAGGATTTAGGGAGGCCAGACCGTATGGGAATCTGATTCTGATGTTCGATGGGATGGTGACAACCTCAAGTGCCTTAACTGTTAGTGGTGATCTAATCTTGAAAGGTGGTGCCGATTTAACAGTGGCATATACACTCACTGTTATGGGTGATATCTTCACGGGTGTTACATCCGGATTGGCGAGTAATTTAATATTTAGTGGTGCGCAAACCTTTAATCTCTATGGTTCTTTTGATGCTTCATACGGGGCGATTGGCTTTCGGAATGCAACTACCACCATCAACCTTTTCGGGAACAACAATTATATAGTTATAAATTCAGTTAGTTATAACAGCGGAGCTGCTTTCAGTCTTCACCTGCAAACAGGCAGCCAATACCGGTTGCTGACAAACCTTGGCGTAGGTGGATCGACAACTGTGGACGGTAGATTGATATTTGAGAGCGCGTCTCTTGCACTTTCCTCCACTACTTCATTTGCGCTAAATGCCGGTGGAGGATTGAAAATTGCTTCAAACGAGGGGATATCCTCTTCCAAAACCGGGAACATAAGGTGCTATGGTTCAGCTACTTTTAGTAGTGAGGCAGATTATGAGTATTCCGGGTCAGGTTCACAAAACACAGGTGATCTGTTACCATCATCGCTCAGTGGGAATTTAATAATTTCGAATGCTAACAGTGTTACGCTTACAAATTCCATCAATACCACCGGCGCAGTTACAGTTTCGGGAGTACTAAAAATGGGAGGTAAAACAATTTCCGGGGCAGGCTCATTTACCCTGAATTCAGGTGCATCAATTTACATCGACAATCCAGAGGGGATAAGTTCTTCGGGTTCTACAGGTAGTATTCAAACGACAACAAGAAATTTTCATTCTTATGGCCATTATTGGTACAACGGGGTTTTGGCTCAGGTAACAGGAACCGGGCTGCCTACACTCCAATATGGAACACTTGGGATTCTAAATGCTGCAGGAGTTACCCTCTCAAAGGATACTGAAGTCAGAACTATCCATCTGCAGGGGCGATTGTTGATGGGTGATTATGACCTTACATTAAGTCCGGGGTTAAGTATTTCGGGATCGGAGGGTTCTTTAACAAACATGATCGTTCAGAATGGAACAGGGCGGCTTATAATTCGATTTGATGAACAGTCTCAAACTCAGGTTCCTGTTGGTGATTATTCCAGTGGCTCATACCGCTATTCGCTTTTCTCATTGTATGTTAATGCGTCTGCATTCAATAGCGCGAGAGTTACCCTTGAAATTCTGCGTGGGAAACATTCTTCAAATACAAGTGCGGAAAATTATCTGACCCGAACATGGAGCTTTACGGGAACAGGTTTCACCTCACCAACTGTGAATCTTTACATACAGTACGACCAAAATGATGTAACAGGTGATGAATCACAAATTTATGGAGCCAGGTATGATGGTTCACTATGGAACATCATGGGGCAGGTGAACGCGATAAACAATACATTCGAACAAACTTCAATGACAGGGTTTTATACTGTTACCGGAGGTGAGGAATCGGCCCTTCCTGTTGAATTGCTCTCCTTTTCAGGGAAATTAATCAACGGGAAAGTTGAATTAAGATGGGAAACCGCTACTGAGGTTGACAATTCAGGATTTGCAATCGAAAGAAATATTTCAGATAAATGGCAGCAGATTGGGTTTGTGGAGGGTTGTGGAACAAGCAATTCAGTGAAATATTATCAGTTCGTGGATAGAGATTTTACCGGCTCTTCGATTAAATACCGATTAAATCAGCTTGATAATGACGGGTCAAACAGCTATTCTGATGTAATAACGATTGATGCTCTGCCGGATGAATTTGCCCTTTACCAGAATTATCCCAATCCATTTTCGTCTGAATCCAGTGTGGGAAATGGTGAAACCAAAGTAAAATTCACACTCCCCAAGACTATGAATATCACTCTTAAATTGTTTGATATCTCCGGTAGAGAAGTTAATTCAATTCTTGATGGACAGATTGGAAGCGGGGATTCATGCAATTAAGTTATCAGGAAAGAATCTTTCGAGTGGAGTGTATATACTCAGGTTGATTGGGGAGGGGAAAACCAAATCAGTCAAGTTGATAGTGCAAAAATAAAGTCAATATTTGCATTTGTGTGATATTCTTTCACTTGCCTTCATCTTTCGGTTCATTTTTGTAAATTACGGTTTAACTTTTTTACAAATACATTGGAAAAGACTGCTCTCGGATGAAAGAATACCTGGATTTGGTGCGCCTTGTGATGAAAGAAGGAATACGAAAACCTTCCCGGACAGGCATTGATACAATTTCATATTTCTCTGCAAACTATCGTGTGGATATTTCAAAAGGATTTCCATTGCTTACCACTAAAAAGATGGTATGGAAATCCCTTTTACACGAAGTGTTGTGGTACCTTTCGGGTGAAGATCACATCAGAAATCTTAGAGAACATACAAAAATCTGGGATGCCTGGGCAGATGAAAATGGTGATCTTGAGACTGCTTACGGTTATTACTGGCGAAAATTCCCCTCGGCAGAACTTGACGAAAACGGAAACTGGCAGGTAAGACAGGTAGATCAAATTAGATATATAATCGACGAGATCAAACGGAATCCCTACAGTCGCAGACTTATTGTAACTGCGTGGGAGCCAGGGAACGCCACCACAAGTAAACTCCCTCCTTGTCACTATACTTTTGCTTTTAATGTTCAAGGAAACAGATTAAACTGTCACCTCACACAAAGATCGGGTGATATTGCTCTTGGAATTCCATTTAATTTGGCAGCATATTCAATGTTAACCATGATTATTGCCAATGAAACGGATCTTGAACCGGGAATTTTCAGTCATACAATCATTGATGCCCATATATATGTGGCGGATAAAGGTTCAGAACTGGAAAGATATGACCATCTTGCGGGGCTCAAAATTCAACTTGAAAGAGAACCTCTTCCCCTGCCAACACTTAAAATAGCAAAAAAACCGATTGATGAACTTACATTTGAAGATTTTGAGTTGGTTGGCTATCAATCCCATCCTGCGATAAAATTTGAGGTTGCAGTTTGAGAAGAATCATAATTGTTGCAGTCGCAAAAAATTATGTGATCGGCAAAGCCAATGGTGACATGTCGTGGAATGTTAAAGAAGATTTTGACCATTTTAAGTCAACTACAATCGGTTCTCCTGTTTTGATGGGGAGAAAAACTTATGGTTACTTCAAAAAACCGTTAAAAAATCGTGAACATATTGTAATTACACACGATAAAAACTTTGATCCCAAACATGAAGGTGTAAAAGTATTTAATACCCTCAAGGAGGGATTTGATTATGTTGAAACATTAAACAAAGACAGGATGTTTATTATCGGTGGTGGTGAAGTTTATAAACAGGTTTTGCAGGAGGGGCTTGTGGATGAAATGATCATCTCCTGGATGGATTTTGAAGCTGAAGGTGAAGTTTCGTTTCCCCGATTTGATAAAAGTGAGTGGGACATTGTAAATCGGGAGAAAAGAGAACAGTTTGAGATTGTGCACTATGTGAGAACTAGAGTACCTGAGTACTTGAGAACTTGAGTACTTCAGAACTTCAGAACTTCAGAACCTCAGAACTTCGGAATATCAGAACTTGAGAATGTGAAATAAATTTAGAAAAGATAGATGAAAATTAGAGTTTTACCCGAGAATATATCGAGCAAGATTGCTGCCGGAGAGGTCATACAGAGGCCTGAGTCGGCGGTGAAGGAGTTGATGGAAAATTCCATTGATGCGGGGGCGACTCATATTGAATTGATGGTTCGGAACGCCGGGAAGTCACTGATCAGAGTGGTTGATAACGGTGATGGCATGGGGGAAGAGGATGCTCTGATATGCATAATGAAACATGCTACGAGTAAAATCAGTGAAGAAAAAGACCTTGATGCGATAAAAACTCTTGGATTCAGAGGGGAAGCCCTTAGTTCTATTGTTGCGGTTGCACAATTTGAGATGAAAACAGGGACTGATAATTCTGAACTTTCCACGATTCTAAAAATTGAGGACAGCAGGACCATATTAAAAGAAGAAGGTGGATATTTTAAGGGGACGGATATCAGTGTAAAAAATCTATTTTACAATATTCCGGCTCGAAGAAATTTTTTGAAATCCGATTCAACTGAACTAAGGCATGTTATTGATACTTTTCAAAAACTTGCTCTTGGCAAACCTGAAATCCATTTTACACTCTATTCCGATGATTCTAAAATTCTCGATTACCTTCCGGGATCACTTTCTGACAGAATCGGACAGGTTTTTGGCGAAAAGAGTTTTAACAATATCATTCAGATCGAAGAGAAAACGGAATATCTAAATTTGAGTGGTTTTCTTGGCAAACCGGCATTAGTAAAAAAGGCGAGAGGGGATCAATATCTCTTTCTAAACGGCAGATTTGTCAGTTCAAAACAGGTAAATTTTGCCGTGTTTAATGCTTACGAAAATTTCCTTGAAAAAGGGGATTATCCATTTTTTATCCTCTTTTTGGAGATTGATCCTGCAAAAATTGATGTAAATGTGCATCCTTCAAAACTTGAAGTGAGGTTTGAAGAGGAGAAGGATATCTATAATTTTGTAAATGCTGTGGTTCGCAAAGGATTGGCGGAATATGATCTTGTGCCTTCCCTTTCTTTCTCAACTAATACTTTGGAGGGGCATAACAGACTTGGTTTTGACAATTATTCCAGGGCTGACAAAAGTGATTTTAGCGACAGACCCGCAGTTCAGAGTGATTTGTCAAACAGAGAGAGCAGGAATCAGTTTGGTCAGATGCAATCCTCCTCAAAACGGGTTGGAATAAATGACAATGATATTGATCTGATATTTGGAGCTCTTTCCAGAAATGTTGAAAGAGGACCCGAAGATGAGGATGTGAGCCATCCATTTGATGAGCAGAGTGGGGGCGATTCACAAAGTCAGTCACGCAGTTTTAAAAGTGGACAGATCGATCAGGATGTTTATACTCCAAAGATTTTTGAGAGAATTCCTGCAGATGATGCCGAGACAAATTCCACACCTTTTATCATTCAGTTGCACAATAAATATATCCTGTGCCAGATAAAAACGGGTTTGATGATTATTGATCAGCATGTGGCACATGAGCGGATTTTATACGAAATGGCAAAAAAGCAGTTGACTCAAGGTTTTCCGTTGTTTCAACAATTGTTGTTTCCAAAAGTGGTGTCAACTGATCCTGCCAGAGTTATGTTAGTGAAAGAGATTCAGGATTACCTTCAACGGCTTGGATTTATTGTTAAAGTCATCTCAAAAACCGATTTGGTGGTAGAAGCAATCCCTTCACAGGTGAAAACGGGTGAAGAAGAAAAAATATTACTTGAGATACTTGATCAATACATTGAAAACAGACAAGAAAAAATACTTGATGAAACTGAAAACATGGCAAAATCATTTTCATGCAAAGCTGCCATAAAAGCAGGCGACAGACTCTCACAAGAAGAGATGCGCCGGTTGATAGACGAACTGTTTGCCACAGAAAACCCGTATGTTTGTCCCCACGGCAGACCGGTTGTCCTCAAAATCTCCCTCGATGAATTTGACAGGCGATTTGGAAGAACGAGCTGATGCAGGTATGAATTATTAATTATTAATTATCAGGTATTATTTTTTGAGGGGTTGAGTAATTTTAGGATACGGAGTAGTCAAAAACACTGAACAAACAGGAGACCAATATGAAGGATTCACTTTATATGCAGAAGTTGGACGAGTACAACAAAAAAGTTGCCGGTTCAAAAACAAATGGAATGAAATATACCACAGTAAGTGGTGAGCCCGTAAATGTGTTATACGGACCTCACGATGTTGCCGATCATGATTATATGCGTGATCTCAACTTCCCGGGAGAATATCCATATACCAGGGGTATTCACCCCAATGGTTATAGAGGTAAAATCTGGACTATGCGCCAGTTTGCAGGATTTGGCTCTCCCGAGGACACAAATGAGAGGTTTCATTATCTCCTGAATAATGGTCAGACCGGATTATCTGTGGCTTTTGATCTTCCAACTTTGATGGGATGGGATGCTGATGCCCCTCTGAGTGAAGGCGAAGTTGGTATCTGTGGTGTTTCAATCTCTTCGCTTGAGGATATGGAAGTGCTTTTTAAGGGGATTCCACTCGATAAAGTATCAACTTCGATGACAATTAATTCACCGGCAGCAATGATTTTTGCTTTTTATCTGGCAGTTGCGCAAAAACAGGGAGTTGATTTTAAAAGTCTGAGGGGGACACTCCAAAACGACATTTTGAAGGAATATATCGCTCAAAAAGAATACATTTATCCTCCACATCCATCTATGAGGATAATTGTGGATATGATCGAATATTGTACAAACGAAGTTCCGCAATGGAATCCCGTTTCTGTTAGTGGTTACCATATCCGTGAGGCGGGTTCCACTTCCGTTCAGGAATTGGCTTACACGCTCGCAGATGGATTTGCATATATTGAAGCCTGCATGGAAAGGGGAATGGATATCGATGAGTTTGCTCCCAGAATTTCCTTCTTTTTTAACTCACATCTCGACTTTTTTGAAGAGATTGCCAAGTTCAGAGCGGCAAGAAGAATTTATGCCAAAAGAATGAAAGAAAGTTATGGTGCAAAAAATCCAAGAAGCTGGTGGTTGAGATTTCACACACAAACAGCGGGATGCACGCTTACTGCCCAGCAACCTGAAAATAACATCGTAAGAACTGCTTTTCAAGCACTTGCGGCGGTTATGGGTGGCACTCAATCATTGCATACAAATTCGATGGATGAAACCCTTGCACTTCCAAGTGAAAAAGCTGTGAAAATTGCCCTGAGGACACAGCAATTGATAGCTTATGAAACGGGCGTTATCAATTCAGTGGATCCTCTCGCCGGAAGTTATATGGTTGAGAGTATGACTGACAAGATGGAAGCTGAAGCCAACAGAATTTTTGATGAGATCGATTCCCTTGGTGGTGTAATTCCTGCGATTGAAACGGGTTATTTCCAAAAACAGATTGCTGATGCAGCTTATGCTTATCAAAAAGAAGTTGACAGAAAAGAGAAGATCATTGTGGGAGTTAACGAATTTATCGAAAAAGATGAAGTGGTTGATATCCCGATCCTTACCGTTTCCCCTGAAGTTGAGAGAACTCAGCGTGAAAGACTGGCAAATATTAAGGCAAACAGAAGTGGAGTTGAAGTTGAAAATTCCCTTTTGGAGATCAAAAATGCTGCGGAAAATGGTAACAACCTGATGCCTGTTTTTGTAAAAGCAGCGGCGAATTATGTTACTCTTGGTGAGATGATAGATGTTTTAAAAGAACCATTTGGCATTTATACAGAAGAAGCGGTATTTTGAAAATCAAAAAATATTTGAAATTAATCAGGGCATCTCACTGGATAAAGAATATTTTCCTCTTTGTTCCCCTGGTATATTCAAAAAAATTATTCAACTGGGATGACCTGTCTCTAACATTGCTTGGATTTATGGCATTTAACTTTGCTTCGAGTATCGTTTATGTGTTAAATGACATAGTTGACAAGGATAGAGACAGGCTACACCCCAAAAAGCGGTTAAGACCCATTCCGGCGGGAGACATTTCCGTTAAGGAAGCTTATGTTGTACTTCTTGTGTTGGGTGTGTTAACAATTCTGTTTTCATTCCACCTCAATTATGCGTTTGAAATGGTTGTTATCGCTTATATACTGTTGAATACTGTGTATTCTTTCAAGCTTAAAAATATCGTTTTACTGGATATTTTTTCGATTGCGGGTGGATTTATTCTTCGAGTTGCGGCAGGAACTGTTGTGATTGGTGTTGCGGCATCAAGCTGGTTGGTGTTAATCACACTATTCATTTCGTTGTTTCTGGCGGTAATGAAAAGGATGTCAGAATCCGACTTGCTCAGTTCAGAGGATCAGGATCATATTCCGGTGAGGAGAGTACTCGAGAATTATTCCAAAAGATTTATCGATCAGATATCTGCGGTAAGTGCCGGTGGTGTAATAGTTTTTTATGCTCTCTACACAGTTTCTCCAAGAACAGTTGAAACATTTGGTACAGAAAACCTCATATATACCACTGCATTTGTGGTTTTTGGTATCTTCAGATATATGTATCTTGTATATCAACATCACCGTGGTGAAAATACCATTGATATTTTGTTACATGATGTATCCACAATTTTGAATGCACTTCTCTATGTTGCAGTAACACTTTTGATTGTTTATAAGGTAATTTAGATGCAAAAATTGTTGTTTTTCATAACCTCCCTCTTTTTAGCCGGTTTTATTTTCAGCGGATGTTGCAAATGTGATGAAAGTGTCGAATCAGAAACGGGCTCGTATGCAAATAATCAAGTGATCGGAGAGGGCTTCATTAACATTGAGGGAGCTGAGGCCTGGATTGATTTAATGCCGGGTGGTCCCGCAGGATTTATGTTTACGGGTGAAGCCACAGTTGCAGCCTGGGAGCTTCCTGAATTTGACAGTTTAATTTGTAAAGATGCCATTGTCCTGAATGATGGAAAAGAAATAGCCAAATTTCCTTTCATTATTGAAAAAAATGAAAATAAGCTGCAAAAGCCGGGAAAATCAAGTTTTGTTTCTGTCAGATTTAATTCTAAAGAGAGAAATAAAACTGCCGGACTGATGGAGGTTGGGAAAATATCCATAAAACTGAATATCGAATACAAAGGTAAACTGTTAACAGGAATCATTGATGGTGTTGAAGTAAAGCGGACTTATTAACAATGGGAATTGAACTTCTTTTTCTTGTAATTCTTGTTGTGTTCAGTGCTTTTTTCTCAAGTAGTGAGATGTCTTATATTGTTGCAAACCGTTTAAAAATTGAGATTAAGGCGGGTAAAAATAATCCTGCAGCACAATCAGCACATCATTTTATCACCAATCCAAACAGTTTTTATTCAACGATTTTAATTGGCAACAATATCGCAAATATTACATTTGCATCGATTGCCGCCCTTCTTTTAAGCAGTTATTTTGGTTTTAATGAAATAGAAATTTTACTCGTATCAACTCTGATAATACTCTTTTTTGGAGAGTTGATTCCCAAGTACCTCGGAAGAGAACTTGGAACGGGGTTGTTCATTTTTTACGCAATTCCTTTAAGAATCATCTATTTTGTTTTGTATCCATTAGTGAAGCTTGCCGGTGGATTTACATCTCTTATTAGCAGAGACACCAATACTTCCGGCACGATCGGTCAACTTGTGTTGCGGGAAGAACTGCAACTCTTAATCGAAGAGAGTGAAAACGCCGGTAAAGTGAATAAAAAAGAGGGAACTGCTATCCGGAAGCTGATTGATATGCGGGATCAGCGAGTGAATGAAGCGATGAGGCCCCGTACTGAAATAGTCGGAGTTGATGTAAGCAGCAGTGTAGAAGAAGTGATTGACATTTTTATCGAATCGGGGTTTTCGAAAATTCCAGTTTATGAAGAAAACCTTGATAACATAAAGGGATTTGTGCTTGCGTATGATCTCTTTAAACAACCTGAGACCATCTCAGCAATTGTTCGTGACATCCTCAATGTTCCGGAGACGAAAAGGAGTGTTGAAATGTTAAATGATTTCCTGCGTGAAAGGATTTCAATTGCTGTAGTAATTGATGAATTTGGGGGCACAGCCGGAATCGTAACCGCTGAAGACTTGATTGAAGAAGTATTTGGTGAGATTAAAGATGAATATGATGTTGAAGAAAATGTTTGCAGAAAAACTACAGATAACGAATATCTGATAGGCGGAAATGTTGAGATTGACAGTATAAATGAAAAATTTGACCTCGGTATCCCTGAAGGTGACTATAACACTGTGGGTGGTTTTATCATGTCAGAAACAGGAAGAATTCCGGCACAGGGTGAGATTTTAACAGCGGGTGTCTTCAAAATTCATATCATTCGTTCAACTTCCAGGAGAATAGAGATGATAAAACTTTCCCTTTTAGACGAGAGTCAAATTAATGGATGACAAACTGATTATCCTGTTTGATGGGGTGTGCAATTTTTGTAACTATTGGGTGAATTTTATTATCGACAGAGATAAAGACGATCGATTCAGATTTGCTGCTCTACAATCTGAATTTGGACAGGAAACCTTGAAAAAATTAAACCTTTCACAAACCGATTTTGATACATTTGTATTGATAGCGGATGGAAAACACCACATCAAATCAACTGCGGGATTAATAGTCGCAAAAAATCTTGGTGGGGGATTATCCCTCCTTTATCCACTTATAATTATCCCTCCTTTCATCAGAAATTTTGTTTATTCACTGATAGCAAAAAACAGATACAAGATTTTTGGCAGGGAAGATGCCTGTCGGATTCCCACCCCTGAGTTAAAAAAGAAGTTTATAGGTAATTAAATGGAAAAGATTTCGATTTCTCTTATTGTATTTAATGAAGAAAAAAATATTGAACGATGTCTAAAAAGTGTCACCTGGGCTGATGAGATTGTTGTGGTTGACTCCGGAAGTAAGGATCGGACAGTGGAACTTGCAAAAAAATATACGGGTGTTGTAATTCACAACGATTGGGAGGGTTTTGCTGCACAAAAAGAATTTGCATTAAGAAATTGTTCAAATGATTGGGTTCTAAGTCTTGATGCCGATGAAGAAGTGTCAGAAGAACTACAAAAAGAGATCAAACAAATCCTGTTAAAGGGAGGAGTTGCAGATGGTTTTTATATCCCGCGGAAAACATTTTTTAACGGGCAATGGATAAAATCCTGTGGGTGGTATCCGGGCTACCAGCTCCGATTATTCAAGAAAGATAAAACCTCCCTTACAAAAAGAAAAGTTCATGAAGGATTTGAAGTGGATGGTACAAGAGGTCATCTTAAAGGCGATATCCTTCATTACACCCACTTTGATTTGGAAACCACAATTTCAAAGATTAACAAATATTCAACCCTCGAAGCTGAAGAGAAATATCTCTCAAAAACCGCCCTGCCGATAAATTTTATCCTAAATCCCGTTGCCGCCTTTATCCAGCATTATTTCATCCGCAAAGGTTTTACCGACGGTGTAAATGGTCTGATAATTTCAATCCTGCATGCTACAACCAACCTTATGACCTACATGAAGATGTGGGAACTTAAGAGGGCAGACAGGAAGAGAACTCGAGAACTTTAGAACCTCAGAACCCCGGAACTTCAGAACTCCAGAACCTCGGAGATTAGGAACCTCAGAACTTCAGAATTTCAGAACCCCGGAAATTAAGAACCTCAGAACCCCGGAAATTAAGAACCTCAGAACTTCGGAGATTAAGAACCTCAGAACTTCGGAGATAAGAAATCCGTAAATCCTGCAATAATTTGCTTCTCAGTTTTAAAATTCTTAAGTTAAATAATCTTGAATTGAAAGTTTCCAATTTTATTAGTTTCATGGCATGATTGAATTATAATGGAGTTATTCCAAGAAGGTATTTCGAGAATTAATATGAAATATAATTCTAAAACATTTAGCGTAAAAAAAGAACCTACCGGAATTTCCCGTTCGTTTTGTATTATAAAAGTGACGGTATTTATTTTCTTATGTCTTTTAACATTGTCCTCAGAGATTGATGCTCAAAAAAAGTGGTATTTCAGAGCGAAGACTCCTTTTTTTAATGTAAATTCAATATCAGCCCTTGACTCATTCTGTATTTATGTTACAGCAAGCAGTGGTCTTTACAAAACCACTGATGGTGGAGGCAGCTGGACCCACATTTTGAATGACAATGAATTGGACATGGTTAGGTTTCACGCAAAAGACAAAGGGATTGTACAAAAGTTTAAAATTTTACGAGCTACCTCGGATGGTGGAATTTCCTGGGATACAGTACACACCGGACGTTTTACTGCAAAAATTCGTTTTTTTGATTCTTTATCAGGCATAAGTGGCGGTCAGGATTTTGAGAATGTTGCTTATTTGCGCAGAACAACAGATGGAGGCATTACCTGGTCGTGGAGAGAAGCCGGTTTTTATGGTTATTTGAGCGAGGTTGCACAGGTTGACAGCCTTGTATGGGTAGGTGGTGGATACCTCTCAGGTGGCTTCCCAGTCCCGGTGTTAGGAACCATCCTTCAATATTCAACAAATTATGGCTTAAACTGGATCGAACGAAGCACATCTTCTTACTCTCCTTCCTATACCGATATTGTTCTGATGAGACCCAATTATGTTATTATTGCATTCTCCGAAAATTTCATAAAACTCAGTAGAGATGGTGGAATAACATTTTCTGACTATCCAAAACCGCATGGAGTTTATTCTCTTATCGCGTTCGCAGATACCTTATTATATGCCGGTGCAGATTCCGGCAGGATTGGGTGCTCAACAGATTTTGGAGCGACTTTTGAACTCCAAAAAATGAACACCAACAGTCCTGTTAAAAGTATAGAAATTATGAAAAATGGAGAGGGATATGCCTTTGCAGCGGATGGTAATTTCTATTCAACAATACAAATGAAAATTGCGCCGGTAAGTGTAAATGAGATTTTAGGTGATCTCCCCGCAGAATTTTGGCTCTCTCAAAATTATCCCAATCCATTTAACCCTTCAACAACCATCCAATTTGGATTACCACAATCGGGGTATGTTAAAGGGGTTGTTTATGATATTATTGGAAGAGAAATTGCAACACTAATAGACGGGGAAATGACAGCCGGGAATCATTCTTTTGATTGGGATGCCACAGCTGTCCTATCCGGTGTTTATTTCTTCCGTATTCAAGCCGGCAACCACTCCTCGGTGATTAAGATGATACTGATGAAGTAAATTGGATTAAATGTTTATATTTACCGATCACTGTTTTTCTTTTGAGTCAAGACAAATTATTGGAACTTTCATGAAAATCCAAAACAAAATTTTAACGCAGATAGTAGTTTTTTCTCTCATTTTTATTTCATTTTCATTTGCACAGAAACAACTTGTAATAGGAGCATACGGATCGAGTGATTCACTTAATTTGTTGGAGGCAAAAAGAGATTGGCTTAATAATATGGATTGGATTTTCTATTTATCAAATGCGTATCATAAAAAATGGGATGCCTTCAATGCTGACACAAATGTTTATAGTTTTGACCTTCGTCATCATGCCGGAAAAGGTACTTTGTTAAATGGAAAATATTACTGGACAAATCAAGATGCTCCTCTAAATGCTGCTATAATTTACGGTCCCTCCATTTGGCGATCGTATCCAAATTTTGAGGAAAGAGGTTATATTCAGGACACCAGATACCGGGTAATTGCCAATGAATCGATTCTGGATACCATCAGATACAGAGTGGATTTTTATTTAAAGAGATTATCCGGGGAGAATGAAATTAGAAAAAATGAGGATACACTTTGCATTGTGAAAGTAATCCTGAGTTATGAAGATGAGGGAATAATAAGGGATTCAGTAATATCCAAGGCAGTCAGGTCAGGAGATCTTTTGAATGAGTCAGTATGCTATATCTCCTATAATTTAGGATTCCTGGAAAATAACTCAACTTCGGTGAAATTTGTCCATAATCGTGGGACAAAAAAGAGACACACTGGAACTGAATTTGTTGTTGAGAACAAAACTACAACTGAGTTGTATGCAGTAGAGAAAGTGGAGGTTTCAGATTTAGATATTTGGGAAAATTATTTTTCCCGGAAGGGAGATTTAACAAGACTGGAACGACTGGCTACATACCTGAATTCCTCCCATTCCGAACCTTCCTTCACTATATCAGAACAAGGATCGTCTCCCAACTTTCCAATCATTCGCTCACCCAATTCAATAGAGAACTATGATGCTATTCGAATAATCAAGGAATCTATCACATTTTTATATAAAGAAGGATTGGTAGAGCAGTGGACAAAACAACAAAAATCTTTAACTACATCATCAAGAAGAATAGATTGATACAAGAATTTAATTTCACCACAATCAACAATAGATAGTTATGTCCGGAAGGATTTTCACAGTAAACAAAAGTAGCGAGATTGTTCTTAAGATAGTCTTAATGACTATTATCTTATTCTTTAGTCATAACACAGATGTATTTGGTACAATCCGCTATGTGAAAGCAGGTAACCCCACACCACAGCCGCCCTACACATCCTGGGCAACCGCTTCCGACAGCATTCAAAAGTGTGTTAATGTCAGCCAAAGGGGAGACACTATCTATGTCGGAGCAGGGGAATACAAGGAATTTCTGCATGGAATACCACCCCAAGTCACGATAATTGGTGAGAATATGGAGACAACCATTCTTGATTGTCGTGGGATGATTCGCCCGCATTATGTGTTTCACTTTGCAATAGATGTATCCGATTCTTTATCTGTATCCAATTTTACTCTTATGGGGAATGCAACCGAAGAGAATGATTCCTTGATACAAACAGCATTCGGGGACACATCTTTCGTGGTATACGCGTCCGGGGTTCTGATCGCTAACTGCAAATTGGTCAATTTTGGGAGTGGAGTATACATTCCTAAAGGGATAATCAGAGACAATATAATGCTTAATGTACATACATTTCTTTATGCAGGTTTCGACAGCCATGGGATCGATACGATTTATCTTCAAAATAATCTGCTTGTTCACCCACTATACTCAATGCACCATTTTATTGATAATGGATTGTATTATCCCCGAATCTTTGTGCGAAATAACATATTTACAAAACCATATGTTTCCTCAGATTTTTACAATCAACTTTACACTTCAGCGTTTACAATTGATCCCCGGGTTGAATTCTCAAATAATCTGTTCTATACAAAATCCTACAACTCGGATGATAACCCGTTCGTCAGCGGATCCGGCACTATGACTTTCTTCAACAATGTTTTTTGCATTTCTGAGGGACCAAACAGGGAGTATCGGAAGGACTTTATGACAAGTTCCGGTAATGTAACATTTACCAACAATGTGGTTTACGGGTTTGACAAAGGGATTTGGAACAGCTCCCCGAATCTGAAAATGAATAATAATTGCTTTTGGAATGTGAGAGTCCCGTTAAGCGGAACTCAACCCCCACTGATAAACAGTGAAAACCTCTATGTTGATCCGATGTTCGTGAAGGACTATGGTGATTTTCCTGATGTGGATTTTCATCTTCAGATGTACTCCCCGCTAATAGATGCAGGTGATTCGTCGATACTTGACAGAGACGGTAGTCGTAGCGATATCGGACTGTATGGCGGTCCTTACGGTTTGAGTTATACATATCAGGATTATGCCCCTCGTGTACCGGGAAGAGTTAAATTAAGCCAGGTAAACACACCCGGGGTTTATGAGTTATCCTGGAGACCAAATACAGAAGGTGACTTCAACAGGTATGAGGTTTATGCGGATAGTGTAAGGGGTTTCATTCCGGATACCACGAATTTAATATGGACTGGGAACGACACCCTCATAAACTATGTGCACAAGAAACCATACAATAAACCTGTCTTTATTAAGATAAGGGCAATTGATAATCAGAATCTGAAGAGTGACCCGAGTGAGGAGACGGGGATAGTACCTGTATCAGTTGAGGAGGGAAACATTGATGTGCAGGATTATCATTTGTATCAGAATTACCCAAATCCGTTTAACGGAAATACAGTGATAGAGTACAAATTAAAAACGAGATCAAAAGTAAGACTTGACATATATAACTCGAATGGAGAACTTATTAAGAACCTGATCGACAAAGAGCAGGATGCAGGATTTTATACGGTTACACTCAATGCCGAAGATATTCTGGCAAGTTCTGCCAACGGTCCACTATCGAGTGGAGTTTATATCTACAGAATCAATGTAGTTGAAAGTGAGAGGAACATCCCTGTGTATATTCAGAGTCGAAAGATGGTCTATTTGAAGTGAGAAACCAGAGAGACTCGAGTACTCGAGTACTCGAGTACTCAAGTTTCTCAAGTACTCAAATCACTTCAACAACATAAGTTTTGTTGATTTAATATTTACCGGTCCGGATTCAGGGACAAATTTAATGACAGCGATATAGACTCCACTGGAGGCGTTGATCTCACCAAAATTTAAGTCTTTGTTATACCTTCCTGATTGAACATTTCCTTCAAAAACTGTTTTTAGTTGTCTGCCATCAGCAGTAAATACATCTATTTTCAGATAACCGTCAGATGGGATGGAGTATTCAATTGTTGTTGAAGGATTAAAAGGATTTGGATAGTTGGATATCATCAGTTCACTTACAGGTATCTGACTCTCATCATTAACTGTAGTAAAGAGGTTGATTGCAGAGTTCATCCATAACAATCTTCCATTTATCCAGTTTTTGAGGTAAGTAATTTCGTTGGCATAACTGTTGCCGATGTAATAATTGGGCCAGACATATTGATTTAGAATGGGCCATCTCTGGAAGTTTCTGATTTGACTTTCGTTAAGGTATGTGACAAGCGAATCTATTTTTGCAAAAATTCTGTCTTTATTTAATGCACCGGTTTTTAATTCCGCCCATCTCTCTTTTACTTTTGATTTAAATCTTTGAGATTCAAATAGTTTTTTCCACCAGAATGGAACCTGAAACTGGTCGCCACCATTTAGAAAAGAAGGTTCACTTGTGAGATATTGCAGCTCCCAACCATTTTGAAGCCAGCCATCGTAATAGTTTGCATTTCCAAGTGCGATATTAAAGTCCCAGACGGGTCCCATTACAAGTTTTGGATTTTTACTGTCGCGGTCTTTATACATAAAACTGCTCAGACGGTATCCGTCAACATTTTTTGCAACTTCATTGATCAGGAAAAAATCTACAAAAGACATTTCATCAGTAATTTTGGGATATCCCGTTGCTGTGTCTTCAAAAGTTGGCGAATTCATCACTGATTCAAAATTGGTAATAAACGATTTAATATAATTCACTTGTTGGGGAACAATATCTGCAGGTTTTGGGATGTGAAATTGATATTTTGTTGGGAACGGGCAACCGGCGAATGGGGGATAAGTTGAAGTCCACCAGCCATTGTCCTCGCCATCAAGTTTGTCCACTTTGATTATGTAACCTCCGGTCAGGTTATCACCGTCTATATCGTCGGGATCAAGTCCTTTAATATTTACTCTGCCTTTATCCTGCTTTATTTTTTCCATCAATACATAAGTGCCCACATACTCATTATTTAATACAAATTCAAAATATCTGGTTCGTGATGCATAACTTCCCGTGGTTCTTGCCATATCATAAACAAGTACATCACGCATCATGGTTTTATCGTTGTATTCAGCGTTAAAAACCCAGTCATTTTCTGAAGGCATCCCCAAAAGCATAACATTCAGGTTTTCACCGGTGGAATCTCGAGTCTCGATTGCGTATGGCTTTTTGGGAAATTGTTGTGAAGAGGAGCCCCTGAATTCGATTCCGATTTTACCGTTGTAGTGATTAAACGGGTCTGAAAGATTGTTACGGATTCCTTCACCATTGTAAATTACACCCATATCTGCTGGAATTTTTTCGTCGTCAACTATCACCCCTCCGTTTGTGTTTATTACAATAATCGGGAGATTTGAGGAGGTGAATTGTGGAAGGATTTCGTGGGTAAACAACAAAAGAAATGTTGTAAAAATTAAGGTTTTCAATTTAATAACTTTCAGTTTTCAAAAATGCAAAGATCAATGTGGTAAAATAATTATAAAAAATTTAATTTATATAACGGTTAGGAGTGGAATTTATAAAAAGACTAAAGAATCTGAAAATTTAATTTGCTAATTTCCGCCACAATAGTTATTTTTATGTAGATTAAATCTAAATAGTTTGAAAAAATTGAAAAACAACCAGGCAACCGAACTTTTCCGTGACTTTCTTAAAAGAGGAAGTAACAGAATAACTCCGGAAAGATTTGAAGTACTCGAAGCCGCTCTCGAATTTGATGGACATTTCTCAGCAGATGAATTATTCATCTCGATGAAGAACAATCATTCCCGTGTTTCGCGGGCGACGGTTTACAACACCCTTGAACTCCTC
This sequence comes from Ignavibacteriales bacterium, assembly GCA_016707285.1. Classification (GTDB taxonomy): domain Bacteria; phylum Bacteroidota; class Ignavibacteria; order Ignavibacteriales; family Ignavibacteriaceae; genus UTCHB3. Next base: position 398,577 of record JADJIA010000001.1, on the reverse strand, counting down.
TGTCAAGCGGAGCTTCTATCTCTCCGTAACTTCTCGAACAAAGTTAACTACTACGAAAGCAATTTTAAAAGACAAAACCATTTTCATTTGGTTTGTATCGATTGTGGCAGGATAGTTGAATTCAGTGATTCCAGAGTGGAGGAAATCTCAAAAGAGATAGGTGACAATCTTGGTTTTAAGACTTCAAGTTATTCATACAACATTTTTGCACGGTGTGAACAGAAACCGGAATGCCCTTATTTTCATGGAAAAACGAACACTTGATAACGCCAAAAAAGGCAGATATATTACAATACTTGGCTTACCACAAGGTATGGTTAAAGTACAGATGATTAGATTGGGAATTTCGGAAGGTGACAGAATATTTTGCCTCGAGAGATTGCCGGGTGGAACGGTTGTTATACAAAAAAACAGGCAAGAGATAGCGATGGGCTATGAACTTGCCCGTCAGATACTAATTTCAGAAGACCTTTGATATGAGAACAGAAGCAACGGGCATTAAAGTTGACCCGAAAAACTTATTACAAAATCCTGTGCAAGGCAGCACTCTAATTGAGAGAAAAAGGGTTGTACTTGTCGGGAATCCCAATGTTGGCAAATCATGTGTATTCAATTATCTGAGTGGTGCTTATGTGGATGTTTCGAATTTCCCCGGAACAACCGTTGCACTCAGTTCAGGTAATTATAAAGAATACGAAATAATAGATACACCCGGAATCTACGGGGTTTCTTCATTTAATGATGAAGAAAGAGTGGCCCGGGATGTTATTATCGAGGCTGACATTATTATCAATGTGGTGAATTCACTCCATCTCGAGCGGGATTTGTTTCTAACAAAACAACTGATCGAAATGGGTAAAAAAGTAACTATTGTGTTGAATTTTACCGATGAAGTGAAAAGAAAAAAGATTAAAATTGATTCTGCAAGACTTTCAGCACTTTTTGGTGTAGAGGTTATTGAGACATCCGCTGTAAATAAATCGGGATTTGAAAAATTACCTGAAGCGATCAAAAAAGCAAGGACCGGATTTGTCTCCGGTGAAATTACCGGTCGTTTAAATCAGCACATCATCAACAATCACGGCAGAGGGCTTGCCCTTCTCGTGGCAGAGGGTGATGAAGAAGTCTCTGCAAAATATGGATTTGAGTGTGGGTCGGCAGATGACAGAGAAGCCATTTATATTGAAAGAAGAAAAACAGTTAATGAGATTATAGCTGAAGTTGAGTATGAAGACTCATCCAAAGGGAGATTTTTTAATCTTTTAGGCAGTTTGTCTCTTAATCCCGTAACAGGACTTCCAATTCTTGCAGTTGTTTTGGTGATTCTTTATTATCTGATTGGGGATGTGGTTGCCCAACAGGTAGTTGGATATACTGAGGATGTACTCGGGAAACAATATTTTGAATTCTACACCAAAAGTTTTGTGAGTGAAGTTTCTGCAGTTGACATAAATGTAACTGAACTTGATGCAGAGGGTAATACGGGTGGAAGCAGAGAATTCAGCTTTAAAGAGGGATTCAGATACGACCCTGTGTTAAAGGAAAGTTTTGACAAAGCTGTTTCCAATAAAGATACTCAAGTTGATTTTAACTTTAAAAATCCCATTGTAAAACTGTTTTTTGGTGAATTTGGGGTTTTCAGCATGACGATTACCTATCTGTTGTTCCTTTTGCTTCCTCTTGTAATGGCATTTTATCTGGTGATGGCAATACTTGAAGATTCGGGTTATTTACCGAGGTTAGCCACTATGATGGACAGGTCACTTTCCCGCGTGGGATTAAACGGAAGGGCAGTGATCCCCATTCTGCTTGGTTTTGGCTGTGTTACAATGGCAACTATAACCACAAGAATACTTGGAAGCGAACGGGAAAAAACAATTGCAACCGCCATACTTCAGTTTGTTATCCCTTGCTCGGCTCAGCTTGCTGTAATTGCCGTTCTCGCGGCTACTGCAGGTCCACAAGCCATGCTCGTTTACGCTGCGGTAATAGTCACCATGATGATAACAGTTTCGACAGTTTTACACAAAATGCTACCCGGTCAAAGCACTCCTCTCCTGATTGATCTTCCAATGATGAGAATCCCAAGAATTGACAACATTCTTAAAAAAACCTGGCACCGTTCTATTGGTTTTATGAAAGAAGCATCGGTATGGTTCTTTATCGGAGCACTTGGAGTAGGATTAATGGAAATTACCGGATTACTTAAAGTATTTACTGATTTTCTGACTCCAATTACTGTAAACTGGTTAAAACTTCCGGCAGAGGCTTCAGTCGCATTTGTAATGGGAACAGTAAGAAGAGATTTTGGAGCAGCCGGGTTGTTTAATCTGGCACTTACTCCGATGCAAGTTGCTGTTTCCCTAATAGTAATCACTCTTTTTGTCCCCTGTATTGCATCATTTATGGTGATGTTAAAGGAAAGAGGCTGGAAAGAAGGATTTACAATCTGGGTAAGTGCATGGGTGATTGCATTTTTGGTTGGTGGACTTACAGCACTTGTGGTAATATAACGGAACGAACAAACTGATGGTAAAAACCGAATACCCGATTTATTGGGAAAAAGAAGATTTCAGCATTAAAATATTTTGCTCCATTCCGGCGATAGCCACCGGAATTTTGCTCAGGGCAGGGGATTCCAAATTTGTAATTGACCCCGGTGACGGTATCCTTAGAGATCTTAATGATGAACTTCATCCCGATGAGATTCTTTCAATCACAGATGTATTTATTACTCATGGTCACCACGATCATGTCGGTGGGGTTTGGTCACTTCTTACCTATCTAAGAGTGATGAGAAAACGGACCGACCTGAATTTATATTATCCTGAAGGATGTGTTGAGATAGAGAGTATCTATAATGCATTCAGAACAGTATATTCCAAAAGTACTTCCTATCAAATCAATCTTAAAAAGATAATGGACTATAATCGTTTTACCCGGAGGGGTGTGACGATTAATCCGTTTCCTGTATGTCACAGTGAATTTATAAACGAAGGGAATGAAACCCGTCTCGTCCCTGCGCTGGGTTACAAATTTGGTTACAAAGGTAAAAAGATTTGTTACGGAGGCGATACTGCTTTTTGTCCCGAGTTGTTAAAACACGCAAAAGGTGCCGATCTTGCAATACTTGAAGCAGGAGAAGAAGAAGAATCGGGAGACGGAATGCACATGTCGATGGAAGAAGCCGAGATGATAGGGAACTCGGCAAAAGAATTTTTCCTTGTACATGTTCCACAATAGTTATAATCTCAATTTATTAAAATTTTTCACAAAAAAGGTTTGTTGATGAAGAGTGTTTTTTCTTATATGCTGGTTGTAATTTTGTATTTATTGGTAGATTCAAATGCACAGAGTGCTACTGAGATGACATTTGAAGGTGAAAAACATCTTAAAAATATTAAGATGCTCACAAATGGTGGGGAAAATGCCGAGGCATATCTTTCATTTGACCAGAAAAAACTGATCTTGCAGGCAAAAATTGACGGTTTGGAATGTGATCAGATCTTCACAATGAATATTGATGGCACTGATAAAAAAATGGTATCAACCGGTAAAGGAAGAACAACATGTTCCTATTTTATGCCCGGAGATAATAAGATTATCTATGCCTCTACCCACTTGAGTGGTGACAAATGTCCCCCAAATCCTGATTTTTCAAAAGGTTATGTTTGGAAATTATACGATGAATTTGAAATATTTATTGCAGATGCGAATGGTGAAAACATAGTTCAGGTTACTGATAATGATTCGTATGATGCTGAAGCCACTGTTTCACCAAAGGGAGATAAAATTGTATTTACCTCTCTCAGAGATGGTGATCCTGAGTTGTATCTTATGGATATTGATGGAAGTAATCAGGAAAGAATAACTTTCGAAAAAGGTTATGATGGCGGGGCTTTCTTTTCACAGGATGGATCCAAACTTGTTTACAGAGCAAGCAGACCGGTCTCCGAAAAAGAACTTCAGGATTATGATGAACTGGTAAAGGAGAGACTTGTTCGCCCGGGGATTCTCGAAATTCATGTAATGGATATTGCAACAAAAAAGGTTACAAAAGTAACCAATTTTGGAAAAGCAAGTTTTGCACCATTTATGCATCCAAGTGGTAACAAAATCATTTTTTGTTCAAATGTGAACAGCAAAGATCCCAGAAATTTTGATCTTTATCTTATCAATTCCGATGGAACAGGTCTTGAGCAAATAACTTTTAACGAGACATTTGATGGCTTCCCGATGTTCACAGCAGACGGAAAACATCTCGTTTTTGCTTCAAACAGATTTAATAAAGAGCGTGGCGACACTAATGTATTTATTGCAGAATGGGTTGACTAAAAAGTGAATATGGCTACAAAGAAAGTAACTCTTTTCTTTTTACTTCTCCTGTTTGTTACAGCAGTATATCCGCAGGATTCGGTATCCCTTAAATTCTTTTCTCCGAAGATTCCTTTTAACAAATTGGATAAAGCGGGTAGCGACAAATCGATAATTTACAACAAAATTTTTATTTATACCCCAAAAGAGTATAAAAAAAATAGAGTTAGTTATCCTCTTGTTTATCTGCTTCACGGGTGGGCAGGTTCATCTTATGACTGGAAAAACAACTTCGATATCCAAAAACTTGCTGACAAACATAAAATGATCATTGTTCTGCCTGATGGCTACTATGATTCATGGTATGGCGACAATATCAACAAAAAGGAACTCCAATATGAAAGTGCATTCTTTAAGAGGATTGTTCCATATGTGGAGACCAAATACAGAGTGGATCCCAAAAATGTTTTTATAACAGGCTTAAGTATGGGTGGACATGGAGCCATCAGTTTTTATCTAAAACACAACAAACACTTTAAAGCTGCCGGTTCGATGAGTGGTATCCTGGATATCTCTCTGTTTAAGGATAAATGGGGGATAAAAAAGAAGTTTGGGGACTACAAAAAGAATAAAAAATATTGGGACAAAAATTCATCTGTTCAGCTTCTAAAATCTTTTAAAGGTGCCAGAACAAATCTAAAAATGTTTGTTACCTGCGGTGATAAGGATTTTGCATACAAGGCAAATTCAATGTTTTGGTCAGCAGCAGCAAATCTCAAGATTCCGATGATAAGTGTTAAAGATAAGGGGGATCACAACTGGGAATACTGGACTTCACATATCGATTCTCAAATGTTGTTTTTTAATCTCATCGCTCAAAACAACAGTATCGAACAGATTAAAAAGATTATGAAACTGTAGAGAACTGACTGTAAACTCTCAATAACTTTAGATTATCGAGGGGTATTTATTGGTTGCATCAAACAGGTTTTAAGGGGACGCGGATCCACGCAAATTTTACAGAGTTCCGCGGAAGAGGGGATTTAACCACCTCTTCCCGGAAAAATTTCTATCCTCATGTCCTCTTATTTAAACTCCGCTTTACGGATAATACAACCTTGAACCCGGACCCAATGGTAAATCCAAACTCACCCAACCGACCAATACAAGTGACCAAATGATGAAAAAGACTATTGTAAAGGGGATCATTGTTGATATAAGGGTACCCAAACCGGCATTCTTATCATATCTCTGAATCATCGCAATAATTAAAGCAAAATATGACATCATGGGTGAAATCACATTGGATACGCTGTCTCCAACCCTGTATGCTACCTGAGTAAATTCCGGAGAATATCCGAGTAACATAAACATGGGAATAAACACCGGCGCCATTATTGCCCACTTTGCAGAGGCAGAGCCCATAAAAAGATTTAGTAGTGCGGTAAGTACAACAAAACTGATCATTAGAGGTATCTCACCAAGGTCTAATGATTTTAATAGTGTGGAACCTTCCACAGCTATAATCAGACCAAGATTTGATTTGTTAAAATAGGCGACAAACTGTGCTGCGAAAAAAACCAGTACCATATAGGAGCCAAGGGTTTCCATCGCTTTGCCCATCCCTTTCATAACATCCGAGTCACTTCTTATTGTCTTTGCACCAATTCCATAAGCAATTCCTGCAAGTGCACCGCCAAAAAAGATGATACTTACAATTCCTGACATAAAGGGCGATTTTAGAATGTCGTTGGTTTTTGGGTCCCTGAGAAATCCATTTTCAGGGATTAATCCGGCGAGAATTACAGCAACGATAACAAAAGAAGTGACCAGGGCATAAAGAAGACCTTTTTTCTCCGGATCGGAAAGAGGTTTAAGTTCTTCAGGTTTTTCCGAACCTGTGTAAGCTCCCAAGCGGGGAGACACTATTTTTTCGGTGACCCAGGTGCCTGCGCCAGCAATCAGAAATGTTGAAAAAGCCATAAAATAGTAGTTGGCTGCCGGATTAACCATATAGGTTTTATCGATGATATGGGCAGCTTCCTGTGAAAGACCTGCAAGAAGAGGGTCGATTGTTCCGAGCAAGAGATTTGCACTGTAGCCCCCGGAAACCCCGGCAAACGCAGCCGCAATACCAAGAATTGGATGCCTTCCTACTGCAAGGAAGATAATTGCCGCAAGAGGAATCAATAGGACATAACCAACCTCACTGGCAGCATTTGACATAACTCCCGAAAACACGATAACAAAGGTGAGAATCTTCTTTGGGGCTTTAAGCACTATGAGTCTAAGCGCCGTGCCCATAAGCCCGCTTCCTTCGGCAACACCTATTCCAAGCAGTGCAACGAGCACAGTACCAAGTGGGGCAAAAGAAGTAAAATTCACCACAAGGGAGGTAAGAATATAATGAATACCGTCAATTGAAAAGAGGTTCACTGGCTTTATCATTTCATTCTTTGCAGGATGTTGAACTTCTATTCCAGCCCACGAGGCGACACCGGATGCAGCAACGATTAATACTGCGAAGATAAAAAAGAGGGTTGCCGGGTGTGGAAGTAGATTGCCTCCTTTTTCAATGATGTTTAAGAATTTATCCCAAACGCTACCAACAGAGTTATTTTTTGCCATACTACTCCTATTCTTTAAATGAACTGTGCATACATATTATAATGCAAAGTTACAGCTTAAAGTTCATTTAAGGCGGAGTTATTTTACATGGGCAGGCAATGTAAATGAGATGGTTGTACCCAGGTTTGGTTCACTCTCAACTCTGATTTTACCACCCTGGATTTCAACAAAATCCCTGGAGAGTAACAAGCCCATGCCCGTGCCCTGTTCATTGTTGGTTCCTTCAGATGATACAATTGATTCAATCTTAAAAAGTTTACCAAGATTATCTGCAGAGATACCAACACCGTTATCTGTAACCGAGATTTCGATCAGGTCCCCCAAATCATTGGCTGTTACTTTAACTTCACCGGCATAGTTTGTGAATTTTACAGCATTCGAAATCAGATTTCTCAGGATCATCTCAAGCATGTTTTTATCGCAAACTGCAGTGAAAGATGGGTCCACTTCGTTAAAAAGAGAAATATTCTTTTTTAGAGCGTTAGTTTCACTGAGGAAAAGGACCTCCTGAACAGTCTGTCTTAAATTACGAGGTTTTGGATCAAAATCAATTCTCCCTGACTGAACTCTCGTCCAGAGGAGCAAATTATCGATTAAAGAATAAATAACCTTGGCTGATTCAAAAATACCGGAGGAGAATTCCCTCATTTCATCTTTTGTGAGATCATTGAGATAATTCACAAGCATTTCGGAGAGACCAAGCAACCCGGTGAAAGGGGATTTTAAGTCGTGTGCGAGAATGGAAAGAAATTTATCTTTTGACAAATTGGCATCTTTTAATTCTTTCTCTGATCTTCTAAGCGCATCCTCAACCAGCTTAAGTGTGGTTATATCCTGATTACTTGCTCTTCTGCCATAATTGATACCATCTTTGTCGATGATGGCAAGAGATTTGTGAGCAATCCATCTAATTTCTCCATTTTTTGTTACAATCCGGAAAACCCTTACAAGCGGGTCTTTCGATTGTAATCCGCTTTCAAGATCACCCCAAATTTTGTCTCTGTCTTCCGGGTGGATAATTCTTCTCAAAAGTGAAGGATCATTTTCAAAATCAGCAGCATCATAACCTGTAATTCTTTTTGCAGAAGGGGAGACATAGTTAAAAGTGTTTTTAGTGGTCAACCAATATTCAAAATCGTAAGAGAAATCAGCGAGCATCTGAAATTTTGCTTCACTTGCTTTCAGTTCACGGTGCTGTTTAACAAGGGTGAGGTGAGCAATGATTCTTGCGTTCAGTTCATCGAAGTTAATTGGTTTAGTGACATAATCAACACCGCCGGCATCAAATCCTTTAACTTTGTCAACCGTGTCAGTGAGGGCAGTTAAAAAGATAATTGGAATATCTTCGGTCTGTTCCATTTGTTTCACTATACGACAAACTTCAAAACCATCGAGCCCGGGCATCTTGATATCAAGAAGAATCAGGTCGGGCATATAATTATTTAATAATTCCAGAGCTTCATTACCTGAAGAAGCCTGAGAAATTTCAAAACCAGCTTGAGTAAGTCTGATTAAAAGATATTTAAGATTAGTTGCATCGTCATCAACAACTAAAATTTTTGAACCTATATGGTTGTAATGTGTCACAATATACCGGGCAAATTTGTTGGTGTTTAATATTTGCAAAACATAAGTTAAATTGCTCTTAAAATTAATAAAATTTTTAACAAAAACGCAGACAAAACAATTAAAATTTTTGCAGTCATCCCCGTAGTCGATGATCATTTATCACTAAAAATTCTTCTCGACAATCTTCTAACATCAAGCAATAAAAATCATTTAACCGGAGTGGTGGTTGTCTCGGGTACAAAGTGCAGAGAAATTGAATGGGTTGTCAATAATGCACAGTCTGACGATTTTCATCTTGTTTTGTTGCAAAATCCTGACCGCTACACTCCTCATGCACTGAATATCGGGATAAAACATGCCATGGAAAAGGGAGCTGAAATAATTCAGATGCTCGGTGCCCACTGCTACCTGAATATCGATTATTTTGCAAATCTTGCAAAAATTGTAGATAATTATGAAGATGTTTCGATTTTTTCGCCTTGTTATGAATTTTTTCCTGCCGAAAACATTTTGGAGAGGTCGATCCAGCTTTTTCATCTCTCGAGGTTGGGGAGAAACTGGCAGAGGATCTATCGTCCAACCAAACCTGTTCCCGGATTTGGGAGCGGTGCATTTGCAATAAGGAGTTCGATAATAGCAAAAACAGGCTATTTTGACGAAAAATTTATCAGGAACCAGGATAACGAATTTTTTAGCAGAGCTCGCCGAATGGGGTTTAAGGGTATGGCATTTCCTGAATTAAAATATTATTATAAAACAAGAAATTCAATCAAAAAGCTGCGAGAACAAAATTTTGATTACGGAAGGTTTTTTGCTCTCGACCCGTTTAGCCATAGCTTAAAACAAGCTGCTCCTGTGATGTTCTATTCTTTTCTCTTACTGCTTGCGGTTGTCACAGCAATTTTCTATTTCGCTGAGATGCCAAAATATGGACTGTTAACAAATGGCTTGTTTATGCTAACAATGGGGATATATCTTGCAGCTATTATGGTGGAGAGTTTCAGAAGATTTATGAAAGATGGTGCTGCTGCACTTAATCTTCCGTCGATTCTGATAATGATGCATCTCTATTATGCGATGGGGAGTTTTTCAGGATTTTTGTTTGGTCAAAAAAAGCGCGGTGATAATAAAAAAGAATAATCATAAAACAGATCCAAAAAGGAAGATCAACCATCAGCCAGCCGTGGGTGAGTAATCCAATTGATTCAAAAAATCCTCTTGCAAACAACCCGATTCCAACAGATAATGCCCCTGTAACGAGGATAAAACCATTCCAATCGACTGATCTCATTTTCGTTGCAACCTTGCTTCCAAAATAGATAAACAACCCCGGAAGCCACAATGCTGTGATCAACCCCGGAATTCCCAACTCGGTTGTCCTGAAAATGAAAAAATTGTGTGAGAGTCCTGTGTCTCCTGCATCGGTGTATAACTTTTTTATCATAAATTCGGCATAAGAACCTGATGGTGCTGTAATATATTTAAAGAAGAAGTCTTTAAATTGATCAGGACCTGCACCAAAAAAGGGATTTGCTTTGATAGTTTCCCACGACATTGTCCAAAGGTGATCTCTTATATTGAGGAATTTTTCGAATCTCAGAAAAAAGGAGAAAAATTCGTTTACCGGTGGAATAAAAAGCACTGCCAGAATAAAAACTGTTATTGAGAGGATAAATTTTAACCTCAAATTTGGATAGACAATCAGAATAAAAGTGGCAGAACCGAGAACAAAAGTCAGTAGTGCCGCACGGGAATTTGTTAAGACAAGTCCAACAAACAGGAAGAAAAATAAAAATACCGTAAATAATTTAGAGAACGCAGATTTTTTGTTTTTCATGAAAAACGAAAAAAACAGTGCGAGAAGTGCAACCGCAATAGTACCCCCTGCCACATTGATATTGGCGAATATTCCCGTCACCCTGATTGGAGCTTCAGAAGCAAGCAGAACAATTAATCCCTGGGTAATCAGATTGTATAAAACACCTGAAGATGTTACAAATCCTGCAAGAATCACAGTAGAAACGAGGATTATCATCTCCTTAAAACCGGTAATATTTTTATAAATAAGAAATACAAATCCAAAGAAAATAAATTGTCTTCCCGTTGCCGAAAGACCTTTGACCGGATTTCCTGAAAAGATGGAGGAGAATAAAAGAGAAAGAACCGTGAAAATAACAAAATATATTAATGCCGGTGGCAGCCCTGCTTGTTCCTTCTCACGAATATAATTTGAATAGGCAAACCATGAAAGTGACGCTGCTGCCCAGGCGATTATACCAAATCTTAGAACAACATTCAAGTCACTGCTCGTCAGGATTAAAAGGCTGATCGTCACGAAGAGATTGAGATCGTAACCACCTGCTTTTAACAAGAGATAATAGACAAAAACTCCAAGTAAAAGTGGAATAGCCACCTGGGGAAGGAAAGCCGATCCGATTGCCAGAAACGCAAGGATCCCTGCAAAAGCAAGGTCAGAGTTTTTTATTTCAGTTAGACGAGTGAAAAACAGTTAAAACTTCCGATATATTTATGAGATTTGAATTTTAAATTTAACAATAACGGGAGAATTAATTCCGTTGGAGGACATCTATTTTCACTTCAACAACACCGTCATTTATCATCCCGATCGACTTGGCGGCAATATATGACAAATCTATCTCTCTGTTGTTTCCAAAGGGACCACGGTCATTTATTTTAACGACCACACTTAAACCATTTTTCAGGTTGGTAACTTTTACGAGGGTGTTAAAGGGGAGATCTTTGTGTGCCGCAGTGAATTTATTTTTTTTATAGGTTTCACCGCTGGCAGTTTTCTGATTTTGAAATTTGTCGGCGTAATAAGTAGCGTTTCCGGTGAATGAAGAGATAACAGTCAGATCAAAAGATGTGGTGTGATCTTGCTCTTCAGCTTGCCGGTTTTCAACAGACGGTTTATCATTACCGGTGGGAATCCTTACCGTAGAGGAGCATCCTGCAAGTGTTAAAAGAAAAAAGGCGGATATAACCCCGCCTTTTAACAATTTACTTTGTAGTGAGTCTAAAAACGCCATCCCAGTTATCATCAGGTGGTGATTCGATATAGTGAGTTGATCTTTCAATATAAACCTTTGTGGGCCCGTCGTCAGGATTGATTTCAAGTACTTTCTTAAAAATCTCCACGGCTCCGGTAAAATCCCGGTTCCTGTATTTAGCCATTGCATCACAATAAAGTCGTAAAGAATTCATTTTTGATTCTTCGAGTTGGTCACCAACCTCGGCAACAAGCTCAAAAACCTGAACAGGTTGAGTTTTACCTTTAACAACCAGCCGGTCAAGTTCGCGAGTCAGAAACTGATCTTTAACGAGTTCGTGAGTTGAGTCACTAATCATTATGTTGGTACCATAAGCTTTATTTGCACCCTCGAGACGGGAGGCAAGGTTAACATTGTCGCCCATAACAGTGTAGTCGAATCTTTGGGTGCCACCAACATTACCAACAACCATATCTCCGGTGTTAATTCCGATTCTAACATCAATTAGAGGCTGTCCTTCTTCTTTCCATTTTTGCTGCATCTTTTTGATGATAGCCTGTTGGATTAATGCAGTTTTACAAGCAAGGTATGCATGATTATCGATGGGAATTGGAGCCCCCCAAAATGCCATCACTGCATCGCCGATATACTTATCAAGTGTGCCCTTGTTTGCAAGCACAGTTTCAGTCATTGCAGAGAGATACTGATTCAAAAAAGCCACAAGTTCTTCGGGTTCTTTTTTCTCAGAGAAAGTTGAAAAACCGGCGATATCAGAGAAAAATACTGTTACAAATTTCTTTTCTCCACCAAGTCGCAATTTATCAGGATTGGCGATAAGTTCATCAACCATCGATTTATCGACATAACGGGAAAACATCCCCTTAATCTGGGTTTTTTGTTTTCTTTCGAGGATAAAATAGTAGGCTGTACTTGAGAAATATCCAAGAATAATACCGAGATCAATTCCCACATAGGAGAAGAGGAGTTTCTGATTGATAAACATGAAGTTTGAGAGTTCTCTTATTCCAAAAACAAGGAGAAATATCAAAACGACACTTCCGATTTCGACTATCCAGTTCATTCTGAATTTTAGATCTCGAAGATAAGAAGTAACGAAAAAACTTATCAGCACAAAGATAACTGTCAAGAATATTTCAAGCCAGACGGGGAAACGACTGATAAAATTGCCCTCGATTATGTTTTGCACAACATTGGCGTGAAACTCCACTCCATAAATTGTGTTACTGCCTGATCTCTCATCTGTTGAGAATGCCACAGGAATAACATCTCTGTCCTCTTCAAGAGTGGAACCTATGAGTACTATTTTGTCCTTAAACATACCCGAATAGAGTAATCCGGATGCCGGATCGTCCCAGATATTGAGGGCTGTTTCATATTCCAGCTCTTCGGCAGTGTTGAAAGTGGAATCATCGAGAACATTAATAAAATCAACATGAGGGAAAGTTCTTGATGAGCCATAAAGATTAACAAGCATGGAGACATTGTCATATCTTGGAATCAGTTTGTCACCAAGCTTAAAATAACCATCGGATAACTCAGCCATGGCGAGTGGAGGCAATCCCATCATTTTATTCATGATTGCAAAAGAAAAAGTGGGTACACTTCTTTTAGAAGTTTCAGAATAGGCGAATGGATAATACCTTCTGTGAACTCCATCGTTATCAGCTATAACCTGAACAATTCCAACCGAGCTGTCAACGGGAAACAGAAAATTGCCGTAGTCTTCATTAAGATTTTCCACTTCAATTCTTACATTTCCACCGGCACTCCTGTTCTCATCAAATGTTTTTCCGGCAATAACGACATTGTTTTTTTCGAGAATGGCATTTATGAGGGAAGAGTCGTCTTCAGGCGAGAAAATATTGGAACTCTCCATAAGAAAGTCTATTCCAATCGCTTTAACACCGGCGTTGTTGAGATTTCTGATAACTTTCGCAAAGAATTCACGGGGGTAGGGCCATTTTTTGTATTGCTCGGGCATCCCTTTGAATGTATTTCGGGTTACCTCGAGAATTATAACATTAGGGGTGCTGTCCTTAAACGGGACAGCACCTCTGGCGTTAAATTTTTCATCAATTTGCTTGAGTTCAAGCTCCTTGAGTGGTTTTATCGATATAAAGAAATCGCCTGTAAGCAGAACTGTTATAAGTGCAACAGCCAAACTCAAAATTAGTTTGGGGACAAGTCCGGAACTACTTTTTTGCGAACTCATTTTATCTCAACTCATATCTTGAAGTAAGTCCGACAATTGAATCATTAGCGAAGCCATCATTAACAAGATATCTAACCTGCAGCTGAAGTGATAAATTCTGCAAAATGTAGTACAATGCACTGGCATCAAATGCATATCTTTTAAGATCTCCAAATGTTGGAGCAACGGAACCGTTGAGCACTAATTTATTTTGCATCAAATAATATTTTGCACCGGCAACAATTGAAGTAATGTTGAAAGTTTGGGTTGTATTCAAAGAACCATTGATGATTTCATTGTTGCTCATATTTAAAGTTAAAAACGACTGGAGTGATTTACTCCATTCGGTTGCATAATTTAAACCAAGCATCGTGTTGTTAGCATCAAATTTGAATACGGTATTGTCTTTTCTACTTGCAAACGAACCCGTCGCAGAGAGGTTGTGGTTATAACCTGCAAAAAATCTGTAAGTTACTTGTACACCAAATCTGTTAGTGTAATCATCAATACCATAGGTTCTTCTTTGGATGTCAGGGTCGGTTGAGAGAATACCATTGTTGTTTTCATTTCTCGAATAAGAGAGAATAACCCCCGGCAAATCGAAAGAAGGGTAATATGAAATTGAAGCATTAAAATTTGTGAATGCGGTGGTGGCAAATTTGGTTTTATTTCTGTTGTCTTCCAATCTTTCATATCCGAGTGACAAAAACATCTTGTTATCAAGCAGAGCAACCCTGTCAAACAGGTTAAAGCCTGAAACATCAGTTCTTAGATAATTGTTACCAAAAGAGTTATAATCGAAACCTCTGCTAAGGTAAGTACCTTTAAAGTAGTTACCAAAGTAGTTAAGAGCCAAACTTGCTTCATAAGCCAGCGAAGAGAGTTCCTCAGGTTTAAGAGGGGAAAGGAACTGGTTAAAAGTGATAAACTGACTTAAGATGTCCTTGATTTTTTTGATATCTTCAGAATTTCCACTAAAAGCACCATTTGGTCCAAAAACTTTATCGATAGTCTCATTGGAGATATCACCCGTCTCAATATCTTTGTTCAGAACCGAGAAAGCTCCCTGAGCATAAAGCTGGATTTTATTGTCATCCAGATTAATGGTAAGATCGGTTCCGGCAACAACATTTTCCTGTGGTTGTCTTGTATATTGAGCTGTGGTTTTGTCATCTTTAGAGTGGAGATAAGTGAATCCCAACTTAAAAGTTTCACCGGCTGTGAAGTAAGGATTAACTGCAAAAACATTTCTTTTGAATGTTCCCTGGTTAACTCTTGCCACATTTCCATCGGCAAGCAATACTTTATCCGACCCCAGCAATGAAGCATTTGGTCCAAGAATTTCAGCTATTGTTCCGTCAACTCCTCTGTTAATTTCACCATAGGAAGCCTGAACATTAAAAAATCCGAGGTGAACACTACCGGTGACACCACGCACTCTTTTACCATTCATAACTAGAGATTGGTAACCCGGAGTGTAATCACCGCCGATGATGCGGAAATATTCGTTGTAAACACCAAATTTGTAGCGGTTATAAGGTTGCAGGAATCCTTTTTCTTCGGATGTGGCGTAAACCTGAGCATCAAAATCGAAAGCGCCGTAGGTGGCTTTTCCATCCAATGAGATGTTATTATACCATCTGTTTGTCTCTCTGACGGTTTCGTTTCTTGATTCACCACGAAGATTAACATAATATTCGAGTGGAATGCCTTCAACCTTTTTACCAACTTTATCTGAAACATTAAAACCGGCAGTATAGGCATGATAGGCTGAACCGTCTTTTTTGTAAAGTTCAACTCTCATACTGTTTGAAGCACCTGTTCTGAGATTTGAAACAAGATTATCGCCGGTTAAAATTACAAGGTCTTCGGCAATAAAAAGATCGGCAGAGAGATCAGTGCCATTAACATAAATTTTTGTTTTTGATTTGTCAACTTCGTCACTCGCTTTTAGAAGAGAGAGAGTGATCAACATCTCATCATTTTGCATAGGCATGCCGGGTTCAGGATTAAGGACAATAACTTCATCGTCTTTGGCAGAGCGGGGCTGTACCTGCACATTCAAGTAACTGTTTGCAACAGCTTCGAGAGGATAGGTTTCCTCTCCATTATTCCTCGTTTCGATTATAAAATAATATTCGAGCGAAGGGAGTCTTAAGTCTTCCGGAAGAAGTGTTATTCTTGCAGTTCCACCCGATAATTCCATATCTTTTCTGGTGAACTCTGAAGTGCCAAACACTCTGTAGAGGAAAATAACCTCAGAAATATCATTGATATTGGTGAGATCAACTTTCACAGTTAATTCAGAGCCTTCTTTGGCTTCGGTCATTGATACATTTGTTACAAAATTGCTAACCTGGGCGATCAATGAAGCCGGCAGCAGCAGAAACAATGCAATTTTTAAAAAGTAATTCAACATTCTATTAAGCCTCCGGGTAATTTTTGATAGGGGGATTAGAGTAAACTTGGATCAATTAAGGAATTTACGAAATTTAATAATGATTACAAATAAATAAAAGCCGCCGTTGCAAAATTAATTGCCCGTTGCGGCTTTTCCAAAATATTCGCTATTTGTTAATTGTCCAAATATTCGATTACAATATCACCCTGAGGTGTTTTCAGGATAACTTTTTTAACATTTGATTTAGCAGAGTTGTTAAATCGTTTTTTGTCTTCTTCTGTCATTTGTCTTGGTTTAAATGATCCTTCCGGCGTCACAAGCACTGTTTCTTGTTCGTTAAGATCACCGGACTCTTGTTTGCCAAGCTGAGCTTCACAAAAAAGCCGTCCGTTTTCAAGATCTATATTTGTTGAATCAACACCCACTCCAAACAGGAGAGAAGTACCACGAACAGACGCCACCAAGGTTGGTGATTTGAATTTGAAGTCCTGCTGATCCTGTTTTGTAACAGATGCGTTAACAGAACCTTTGTCAACATCTACAGTTTTGGAAACATTTTTGTCTTTTTTGAGAGTCGAAATCTTAACTTGCGAGTTTTCTCTCACTTTAAGAACTGAATTGTCTGTAAACTTGACCACAACCAGTGATTTACCGGAGGTTTTGATCATATCCTCGGAACTAAGAGCCTGACCCGTTTTTAAGTCAACCCATTTTCCGGCAGAAGACTTGTATTGTGCAGTATTAACCACTTTAGTGACAACGGCAGCCGGGGCATTTATTTCTTCGCCGGCACCCGAAAAGAAAAAGACAGCCAAAGCGAGCACTGATACATTCAATAAATATTTTTTCATTTTATAAAAACTCCGATTTTACTTTTTAACACAATGTTACTGAGTTTGAATATAGATGTTGCTAAGAATCTCAGGATTTGCAATGATCATGTTAAGAACATTGAGAAGTTCATTGAGATTGAGATTTTGTCCATCACCACCCTGGTAGCCGGTAAGTGAAGCACCATACTGAGCAAGAAATTGCTGAATTTCCGGCGACACCATTTCAGGTGGTAAAAATGCCAACAAATTCATAACTAATTGTGAAATTCCTGATGATTGTGGTGCGTTTGGGTTTCTGATCTGGAACAGAACGATATTTGAGTTCACTTCCTGAAAAGCACCGGCTCCCGGAATAATGGCAGAAACTCTAACAACCACAAAATCACCGGGTCTCCATGGATTGGCTGACTGGAGGGTTGAAATATCATTTAGCGATGTCACATTTCCAACATCCTGGTTATCGATGCATGGTGTGCCTTCGTTAATTGCAGCCTCAAGTGAAGCCGGGATTGAAGTAACTCTCACAGCTTTGATTTTGTATGTTTGAGCTCCAACAACCGGATTCCATGAAGCAGGAACTGAAGCTTCATCATAACTCATCAATTGAATTGGTGAAATAAGTGAAAGTGTTGCAGTCGGGTTTGTAAAATCACGGATTTCTGTGTCAAAACCAAGCATGGTTCCATTCGCGTCATAAAGTTCAACTTTAATCTGATAACTTCCAACGGGAACACCTTTGGTTAATGCCTCTTCAATAAGAGTTTTGTTTGAGTTCTCATCTTTTACAGTTATTTCAGAATTACACAGTTCATTACTGTAGAAATCCCGAATGGCAAAGTTGTTTGAAGTCATTCTATAAACTTCTTCGTAGGCAGTCTGGTTAATCTTTCTCCAGGAGAAAAAAGCTTTAATAAATCCTTGTTGCCCTTTTGGGTCCAGTCTAACCTGAAAAACTTCAGGGGCGCCGCAAAGATCTTTTGCATTAATAAACTGGGTAAGATCGATAGTTGGGAGCGGATTAAGAATCTGTATATCCACATTCTGAGCCGAGGCGGAAAATGCGATTAAAACAGAAAAGATAATTATGGCCACTCGATTTTTCATGGGTCCTCCGTTGATAAAAAAAACTTTTAGGGAAACTTTTTGCTCGTCGAGATGTAAAAGAATTTGAAATATAAATAAAGTTTATTAAATTAAATCCTAAATTACTTTAACTACGAGTAAAGAAATTGTCAGAATCTCTGATGACAACTTAAGTTAAAATCCTGCCTTAATTTGTGATTCAAGTGGTGAGGGCGCAAAAAATTGCCACAAATCACATATTAAGGTAAAATCAAATCTTACACTATTCAATTTAGTAAAAAATATTAATCTTTTATAACAATGAAAAAAATTTTCTTTGCCTTCCTGTTATTTTTATCAATAATTTCCGCTCAAAGTGGTGATGCGGGGAAATTTGTTGATCAGGCTTATGCACTTTTAAACAAATCTGACTATAAAGCAGCGGAAAAACTGATCTTCAAGGCATTCCGGGTTTCTGAAGTCGAAAAAGATGATTATAACAAAATAAGATCGATAAAACTGCTCGGTACTTTATATTATAATTACAGGGAGCTTGAGGCGTCGATCAGTTTTTATAAATTATCTCTTGGCATGGTTGAAAAGTTGTTTTCTCCACCTTATAACACAAAAATTGAGTTGGAGGTGTACAATATAAAAAATAATTTGGCAATCGCTTTAATGGAATCTGACAGAAGAGCAGCGTATGCAGGAAAACTTAGTGAAGCAGAGAAGCTTTTTGGCGAGGTGCTGGATTATTATGAAAAAAGTGGCGACAAATCAGGGTATCTCTCGGTTTTGTTAAATCTTGGAATACTCTACAGGCTCGATGCAGTCTCCGACCCCGACCATCCCGAATATACACAAAAATTAAGTGATGCACTTACCATCCTTCTTAAAGCCAATGATCTGGCAAAGAAGGAAGGCAATACCGTTATAAGAGAAAATATTCTTTTTAATCTTGGAATATCTTATCAAACCGCCAACAAACTTGACAGCGCGGCAAAATTTGTAGAGGAGAGTATCACTTCGTACAAGGCGAGCGGGAACAAATACTGGGAGGCTATCGCGTCACTACGGCTCGGATATCTATATCTTGAGATGTCATCTTCTGAAGAGGGAAATGACTACAGAAAAAAGGGAATAATACTTTTGCGAGATAATCTCGGGATAATAGAAGAATACAGGTCAAAATTTGAAGATGAGAGGGGACGGGCGGTCTTTCTTGACAATCTTACATATTATTATGTATTGCTGATAAATGAACTGTATGAGGAGGGTGATTATGAATCGATGTTTGATCTTGCCGAAATGGTTAAGTCAAGATCATTTGTTGATATGCTCTCAACAAAGGCATCGGGAGTGGAAGAAGACCTTCCAGATGATCTAAAAAAGGTGATGATAAGAAAGAGCGAGATAGAGGCGGTTTTCAGAGATTCATTGTGGCTCTATTTTGAAGATGCAGAATCGGGTCGTTTTTTTTCATTGATGGATGAATACTCAAAACTTTACTCTGAAAAAGAGGAACTGCAACCGGATTTAAATCTTCTTGTGAGTGAACAACCAGTAAAACTTAAAGATTTTCAGAAATTAGTTGATGACAAAACGGCAGTTGTAGAGTTTTTTATCGGCAGAAATGCTTTTTATACTTTTCTGGTTACAAATAACTCAATCTCGGTTGTTCAATCGAAACAGAGTCCAAGAACTATCGACTCACTTGTCACAAAAATATTAACCGATATCAATCTTTTCCCCAACAAAAGGGGAGCATTTATTGAACTTCAGAAAATTTTAAACCGAAATGATGATACTCTCGACAGTGCTAAACTTGCCCGGATGTGGTATGAATCGGATGCCGACAGAAGTTTACAACTTGCTCTGTTTCAACTTTATAAAACCATATTAGGTGATAAGCAGGATAAGGAATTGCAAAAATTTGAACGGGTAATAATAATCCCTCATGGATTTTTGCACGAAATGCCATTTGCAGCGTTGGTATCTTCATTTCAAAATTTGGATATGTCGAAAAAGCATCATATTGCACGACCGACTTATTGGATCGAAGAGAAGGAAATTTTAACTCTGCCTTCAGCCTCTTCACTTCCATTTTTGTTAAAAGCCGGAGGTGAGGATGATGGGTCGATTTTAATAGTTGGAAATCCAATTTATCCAAGTAAAAAGTTTGATCCTCTCCCGTTTGCGGAAAAGGAAGCCAATGAAATAACCCGACACTTCGAAAAAAGTAAAACTCTGCTATTAATAAATGAAGTGGCAACCGAAACCCGGATAAAGCAGGAAGCGGAGAAATATGATATTTTACACTTTGCTACACACGGAATTTACGAGGAAGATGCATTAAAAAGTCACCTTTTGATGACAAAAACAGAAAGTGACGACGGATACCTCAGAGCCTCTGAGATATTTAAGATGAAACTAAATTCAAATCTCGTAGTATTAAGTGCATGTCTTTCCGGTAGAGTTGGTGCTTTTGGTGGTCAAAAGTATCTGACAACAGATGATCTCACAGGACTTACAAGAGCATTATTGTATGCAGGAGCCGCTAATGTAATGGGAACACTATGGACAGTTGATGACAGGTCCACCGGTTACATGATGGAACATTTTTACGAAAAATATCGCGATGAAAAGCGTCCTCTTCTTTTTTCGATGAGGGATGCCCAAATAAGTGTATTAAACGATTCGACAAATAGAGATTGGAGCCACCCGTTTTATTGGGCTCCTTTCATCCTTATTGGTTCACCAGGTAAATAAACAGGATTGCCGATGAAGAACAAAGCTTTACTCATTTTTCTCTTTTTGTTAATAACTGTAGTTGCAACAAATAAAATTGTTGACAATAAATCAATTGCAGACAAAAATTCCACTATCAAAAATTCGGGAATTTCCACTACCTTGCCCGACAAGGGATTTATTGTAAAAAGTGGGACAAAAAATGAAAATGACTCCCTTAGTGCGCTTTTTAACAGGGCATTTAATGCTTTCGATTCGGCAAAATATAATGTGGCAATTAACATCTGGCATTCAATTCTTGGAGCCTATGAGACTGTAAAAGATTATGAAAATCTGGTTATCGCTACCAATAATATTGCTGTTGCCTACAACAACATGAAAAAATTTGATCTTGCTCTCGATTACTTTACTAAAGCAAAAAACACCGCTCAAAAATATAAATTGTATAAATATGTTGATACCTACACCGATAATCTGATCTACTACTACGAAGAATATCTGTTAGGTTTTAAGACTCGCGAAGTAACAAAGGATGCAGTTGACTACTTCACAAAAGAAGGGCAACAGACCTATATCACCAAATTTCAAGAAAAACTGGTAACAATTGATGAGATGTTACTAAAAACTGAAAAGGCAATTTCTGCCTGGGAAGCAGAAACTAAATCGACAACAGACAAAAGCAAATTGACTTATTTAAACCGTGGTATAGCAGATTTTTACACTTATACCGGCAAAATTGCCATAGCGAAAGAATATTATCTGGAGAGTTTAAAAATTGCAAAAACAACCGGAAGTGACACTTCTGTTTCAAATACAATGGCTTTGTTTAGCAATTTCGAACAAGTTCTCAGACATCTAAAAAATGACGAATATGTTAATTTTTGGAAAGTGGAATCACCTGAACAAACCACCAAAGTATTTTATTTTACCGACATCCAATATGTTTCATCTGATTCACTGACAGCCACGGTAACCGGGGGTAAGTATGATAATGTGATCGCAGGTTCTGCATTTGATGTTTGGGCCTGTGTTTATCCTGAACTTGAAGAACATGATGTCTTTTCTCTTGGGAAGGGAAAAGTGCTCGAAGTTGGAAGCTATAATTCAAAAGTCGGGATAAAACTGTTTAATGGTATAAATCCACAGAAAAGAGTTTTTATTGTTGATCATGCCTACATTCCTGTAGCAAAAAAACAGGGTTATACCTCTGATTTGGCTGAAGTTGCCAGGCTCGAAATTATTTTCCGTGATAACCAAAACAGTGCTCTCTATTCTTTTAATGTGCTGAATTACATTTCTGATATCGCAGTTGAGGAAAAACTGTTGTCGGTGATGTTGAATGAATTTGTGCCGCTCCATTCCTTTATCGATGATCTCGTTCGTGATGATCCCGAATATGGCGGTGTGGCTGAAACCGGTGAATTCAAGGGCAAATCCATTGCCGAAGCAATAAAATTATCGACACTCGAGACAAGTAAACACTTTCTCATGTTCGTAAAAGATTTTCCTGCAAAATATCTTGGATTGACTTTCAAATTTGTGGAGTCATATTTCTCCTGGATCTATTCCGATGCAATAGGTGGACAAACAAAAATTTCGCGGCAGGTCTTAAAAGCCAACGGCAATGCGGACTTTCGGAAAATATTTGAAACAGACAGTGCCTCCATCGTACAATATGACATCGTTGGCAAATTTTCAGATTCCACTGATGAGCTCTATCCTCTTGATTCAATGGATAAAGCCGATAAATATTCTCTGGCTGCTGTACTTTTTGCAGAATGGATGAAAGATAATGATAAAATTAAAAGGGCATATCTCTCTCGTGGATTGTATCTAAAAGCTGCCGGAGATCTACCCGGTGCTGAAAGTGCTTATTTGAAAAGCCTTTTGTATGCCCATGTGGTTGATGACAGCTCATATATGGCTACAAATCAGCATAATCTCGGTATTTTATATTCGGATCTCGGCGAATTCCAGAAGTCGATCAATTATTACGACAGCAGTCTCGCTATTCGAAACTTCATAGTTAAGAAGGAACCAAGCGACTGGCTTTGGGAGAGGTTGGGCGGTTCATACTGGGGGAAGGCTTATTCTCTCGCCGGTTTGGATAAATACGCTGAATCGGTGGAATTTTATGAATTGGCTCTTGCTTCATATGACTCATCAAAAAGTACATCAGCCTCCGGTGACAAACTCACAGTTCTTGGCAACATTGCAGATGTTTATTCAAAAATGGGGAACCATAAAAAATCACTCGATATCTATGACAAAGTTTATGAATTAAGTAAATTAACGGGAAACAAAACTAAAGAGGCAAGCGGGCTGTTCGACAAAGCCTATTCACTTTTTGAACTGGGTGATTACATTCAGGCGATGGATTATTACCAGCGAAGTTACGATATCTATATTGCGATGGATGATTACGACAATGCCGGTTTGTGTTATTCAAATATCGGTCAGGCATTGTGGAATCTGGGAAAATTTGAGGATGCTATCGCTGCTCACAATAAAGCCATTGAGTATAGAAAAAAGACGGGCAACCTCTCGGATCAGGCGTTTTCCTACGATAAAGTGGGCAGTCTTTACAGCAAACAGGGAAATCCTGAAAAAGCAATGGAATATTTCACCAAAGCTGTTGAATTATATCAGACGGCAAAAAATGATGTCGGCATGGCGAGCGTTTACGACAACATCGGTGCGATGTACAAAAACTTAAAGATTTTGAGAAGACATTCGACTACTTTAAAAAAAGTCTTGCAGTTAAAGAAAAAGCCAACGACAAATATGCAATTGCCGAGAACTATTTTGAACAGGGGCTTGCATACATGGAATTTAATGACGCAGCTAACGCTCAGGAAGCGCTCAAAAAAAGTTTTGAACTGAATATGCTCGTGAATGACAAGATGGATGCCATCTATTGTATGATTAATCTTGGTCAGATTCAATATGGATTCAGGAATAATTTTGATACTGCACTCACGGTATTTAATTCGGCTCTTTCGCTTGCAAAAGAAATAGCAAACAATTCACCTATTGCATATTGTTACAAACAACTTGGTCTGCTTTATTCGGAAAAAGGAGAATCAGGCACTTCCATAAAATATCTTGACTCTGCTTTAACAATTTATGAGAAAATGCAGGAAAAGTCGGAAATTGGAAATCTTTATATCAGTCTCGGGTCAGCCTCGATTTCGGGTGGTGACTTCGATAAAGCCATGAGTTTTTATTCCAAATCCGAAACAGTTGCCCGGGAAATGAACAACAATACTCTCCTTGGCGATGTTTATCTCTACAAAGGTGATCTCTACAGAGTACTCGGTGAATACAAAAAAGCAATGGCTATTTTTGATACCGCATACAGCTATTACAGCACCCAAAACAACCCTTGGGCACTTGCAAGTATTTACATCTCATATGGGAATGTTTATAATGTAATGGGTGAATATCAAAAATCAGTGGATAACTACAGCAGAGCAGATAGTATTTATACAGCTTTGAAAAATGATTATTACAGAGCAACCCCTCTGAATAATATGGGCACAGTATATTTTTGGCAGGGTGACTATCATTCATCTTTACCATTCTTCCAGAAAGCTCTTGCAATTCTTGATTCGGTGAAATATTTTGGAGATTTCCGCGCCACGGTATTAACAAATATCGGTGAGATAAATTATGAATTGAAAAATTATGACGAAGCTGAAAAAGTTTTACTCACCGCAATTGAACACGCAAGGAAGATCGGAGCCAAAACTCATCTGCCAACTCCTTACGGGCTCCTGGCTTCCATCTACATCGACACAAAAAAATATGCAGAGTCAGAAAAGTGGGCTAAAATGGCTTATGATCTTAGCTCTGAACTGAAAGACAGAAATGATATCCTCTATAGTTCGCTTGTGCTTGGCAGACTGAACTATATAAATAATAATATCCCCGTTTCAAACAAATATCTGGATCAGTCGATAACCGTTGCCGAAGAACTGGGAACCAATAAACTTGTGTATCACTCATATTATTACAAAGCTCTTAATTTCCAATCCGAGTCGAAAACAGATTCATCCCTTACTTATCTTAAAAAGGCTGTTAATGTTCTCTCCGACATAAGAGGAAAACTGGTTGGTGGTGATAAAGCTGCAAAGATGTTCTCAAGCGGGGATATGAAAGTTAAAATTTATGAAGCAATAATTAATGCTTTCATACAAAAAGGACAGTTGGACAGTGCGCTTTATTATCTCGATATGAGTTATAATGAGGGTTTGAAGGAGCAGTTTGGTGGAGTTACTCCCAAGTTCGAGGATAAAACTCAAAATGAAGCGATCGAAAAGGAAAAAGAGTTAAAAAACAAAAAATCGGGCCTTGAAGAAGAGCTTCAAAAAGAGAAAGCAAAACCTGCTGAATTGCAAAACACTGAAAAAATTGCAAGTCTTTCCGCAAGTCTTGAGGTGGCGGAGAACAGTTATGTCGAATTTATAATGAATACTGTTCAAACCAATCCCGGACTTGATGATTATTTTAAGGACAATATAAATCCCGTTAGTTTTATCGAGTGGCAGGAGTTTATTCCCGAGGATGTTGCAGTGCTTGCATATCTGATGGGGGATAACAACCTCTATATTTTTGGTGCCACAAGCGATACTGTGGGTGCTGTTGTAATGAAAATCTCAAAAACAGAGATTGAACAGAAATTGGTAGAGTTTTATTCAATGTTGAAGGACTCATATCCCGCCAAAGAGATCGGGGAAATCAATGTTGCATCATATACTCCAAAAGATGCCAACATGTCGATGGAAGATGAAATGTATCTTGCTCCTCAACGCAAAATGGCTGCCGAGTTATATCAGTTGCTTGTGCAACCCGTTAAATCGATCATAAAAGACAAGAAAAAACTGTGTATCGTACCGTTTGGAAAGCTTTATTATCTCCCGTTCGAGACATTGATTTCGTCGCAGCCAAATCAGGATGTAAAGTTTCTACTTGAAGATTATCTTCTCTTTTATGTTACATCCTTTAAAGTTTTTTCACAGAATATGAACAAAGAGGCGGTTCCGCTTAAACTGATTGCCTTTGCCAATGCAGATCTTTCTTTGCCCGATGCAGAAAAAGAAGTTAACGGGCTTAAAGCTCTTTTTACTGATGCTGAAATCTATTCAAAAGCTGATGCCACAGAAGAGAAAATCCGTTCATTAACAAAAGGACAATTTAACGCTTTACATTTTGCTACTCACGGCACAATGAATTATGGTGAGATCACAAAATCATTTCTTACCATGGCAATGAAGGGAACGGGGCAGGATCCTTTGTCTGATGGTCAGTTGACGATCAGCGAAGTGTGGGGTTTAACAAATCTCAGGAATTATAAACTTGTTACACTCTCGGCGTGTAAAACTGCAATAAGTGAAGAATTTGCAAAAGGGTGGCTTGTTTCCCCGGCAAACGCATTCCTGAAGATTGGTGTGCAAACCGTTGTAGCTTCTTTATGGCAGGTTCAGGATGATGCAACTTCGATCCTCATGACAGAGTTTTATACAAACCTTAAAACGATGCCAAAAAGTGAAGCACTGCAAAAAGCCAAACTAAAACTCATCAAAAATCCCAAATATGGCTTCCCATATTATTGGGCTCCATTTATTATGGTGGGGGACTACAGGTAATGCAGTAATCCAATAATTCAGTAATGCAGTAATATTTTGACGGGAACTGAGTAACTGCTTACATAGTTTCTATGTGTCGCACTACATGAAGTTGCTTTTCAGAAAAATGCTCATTTAATCATTTAGAAATTGATTTCATAACACTTTTATACTGAGATAGCGATTTCAATTCAGTCCTGGATCGTACTTCTTTATCATATCATCAACTATATTCTTGTTTTCAATTTTAAGCATTGATTCATTAGTATTCCAAAATGAAAGAACATTAAGACTACCATAATAGAGAATCGAGCTGTCTATTAGGACAATTTTTTGATGATATTTATCATCGATATTAATTTTTATACCTATCTTTTGCCATTTTTCCATCAAATCCCTTGTTTCTTTCTTTTTACTTTGTTCCAAATGGCCTTTACAGTAAATGACAATCTCAACTCCTTGTTGCCTTAGATTCGCAAACATTTGAAGTCTAAATGATTGTTGTGTCCTAAAAAGACCTATGTAAGGTGAATAAATTACTAAGCGATTTTTACATTTTAAAATCTCAATTTCTAAATCATTATAAAAAGTTTTTTCATCGAATGATTGTATGATTTTCGAAATTATTTTTTCATAAATGGAGGGGAGGTCAAGTGCTTTAAGTTCAGTCGTTACAGCACATGCATCAATTGTTTCATAACAAATATCATTTTGTTTGATGATGATGTTAAACATATTTTTTACCGTATCAGGTAATTGAAATTTCTTTGACTTTAAATACCCTAAATCCCCAATCAAAATGAGTTTGTTTTTGCTCGGGTAAATGCCACATTGAAAAGATACGGAGCCTCTTCATTTTTTATCGGTAGTCCGATATTACTGTCGCCTCCATGTTCCGCATCCGCAATATCAAAAATAATTACATCTTTCTCAATCCCTTGGAATTTATGAACGGTAGATACCATTACTTTATCTTCCATCCCTAAATCCCTTATAATTTCTCCGATTATCTTGACTTGTGCTCTGTAAGGGGA
Organism: Ignavibacteriales bacterium; assembly: GCA_016707285.1. Taxonomy (GTDB): domain Bacteria; phylum Bacteroidota; class Ignavibacteria; order Ignavibacteriales; family Ignavibacteriaceae; genus UTCHB3. Next base: position 371,138 of record JADJIA010000001.1, on the reverse strand, counting down.
AATGATTCCTATATCACTAACCTCGCTGTTTCTGAAATATTTTTGAGCGAGTAGGACAGCAACCAGGACATTATAAAGATTTATTCTGCCCTTTCCTGAACTGGGAATTATACTGAGAGGATGAAATTGGTTTGTATTATAAAAAGAAACTGCTGGTTCGGAGGTTAACTTTGCCTTCAGTTGATCATTCTGAAGTATGCCTTCATATAGAGTTTGATTTGATATCTCTGATATTGGTGCTTTCATTCGGCGCTGAATTCTCAAAGTACTTAGACTTGGATTATTGGGGTGATCAATTTGATTAACTTTAAATATATTGTTCGCAAGTCTTGCTCTGACACTTGGATCTTTAGATAGAACAATCGGCTGAATTTGGAAAAAATCTCCTACAACGACAACTTTTTTTCTCGCGTAAAGTGCAGCGAAAAATATCATTGGTTGTAAGGCCATAGTTACCTCATCAATAATTACTACATCATAACTCCTTTCGGTAAGAATTGGTTTTGAGTATAACATCGTCAGGGTAGTACCAACAATCATTGCGTTTAATAGAATATGGTTTGTTTGCTTCTCTAACTCCTCCCTGATTTGGTGGATTTCTTTTCTAGTTAACTTCAATTGATTCGAAATAGAATTTATGCTGGGCTTCTAGCACTGCAAGACTTTCTATCTCTATCTCTTTTTCTTCTGAAAGGATTAAATTTTTGTCCTTGAGACGTCGTTCGATCTGATTTGAGTAACGCTCAACTTCAATTGACCATGCATTGATTGATTCCTGATATTGACCATATTTAAGTTCTTTTTTCTTTAATGTAAGCACGATTTTGTTGAGTTGCTCCGATATCTTTTTGGGGGATTTAAGATTCTTAAGCACACGATAGAGAAATCCTTTCCCAATTGCACGATTCAATTCTTCATTCTTTGATTTAGCCAATTCACTCAATTTGTGAATCTCAAGTTTCATTTTGTCCAGATCGACTGTGAGTTGGTAAATCTCCTCTTCGATGCTTTTTTTTCTCGAATGAGTGTTAGTTAAAAATTTATCAATTCTAATTAACTCTTGTTTTTTCTGAATTCTTCTCTCACAAACTTCGGCTTCTTTAGTATATGATTCGAGAATAGCATTTTTCTCCCACAACTTAAGATTATTTTCTTCAGACATTTTATTTATAATAGATTCTTCACCAAGTAAAAGTCTTACTTTTTCAATCTGTGAATTACCAACCCGTATAACCGAACCATCTGACATTTGTGGAAAGGTAAGTTTGAATTGATCAATAAATTTATCAAAAATATTATCGACTGCTATATTGGTGTTGGATGTGATTAACACAGATTGACCCAAGTCATACAATATTTTCAAAAGGATAGCGATTGTAATAGTTTTTCCTGTGCCGGGTGGTCCCCAGATAAAAGTAACATCTTTGGAGAGACTTTTCTCAATTGCTTCTTCTTGATAAATGTCTGGCTTAAACTCTAACGCCGGCAAAATACATTCAACTTTTTCTCTTGCGATTGCTATTTTACCAAAAAGTTTTAGAGCCAGTTCAGTAGTGGAAGGATCTATTCTGAGTTTTTTTTCAGGTGTCACAACAATCATATTCTGCAATTTGCTGAAAAGAAGTCGTAATATCGCATTTGTTTGGATTTTTACAAGAATACTCTCAATAGTCTCTCCAAAATTTTCTTGAAATGCAATCTTTATTTGAAGGCCAAACGAACTAATGATAACCGCGTTAACAGATTTAGATTTAATTGTAGTTTTGACCTCACTGTCATCCACTATTTCTATTGGAGTATCAGTTCTAAAGAGATAGATCCACCGTTTACCTGCTTCATTCAGAAAAGTCCCGTTTTCAAGTACTACATTAAAATTTGTTTGTTTAATCTCTTTTAACTCTAATTCAATTGCCGTTAAAAGCCTCTCGATTTCTTCAAAGGCGAGTTGTTCGAGCAAATTTTCCATTTTATCTTTCTGAGACTAATTTTGTGTTATTTGCATCAGGGCAGAACTAAATATCAAATATAAATACCAATATCCTTGTACTGAACTTGAATTTGTTGGATTTTCCTATTATCTTTTCGTGTGGCGTTTAATAGCCAAGATTACCAACCAAATTAGAGAGGTAAATATAATGTAGAATATAAAGCTTATAAACTCCATCCCTGGTTTTAACCATGTTTTGTAGGGTATAATGTACTTCGTCATTGAGTTGAAAATCATGAAAAAGTCATTCAATATATCACCTGTAGATTCAGGAAGAAGTCTAAAAATGAGATCAACATTTTTTGTTTCGATCAAAAGCCAGTAAACAATTGCGGTTAATGCGAACCAAAAAATTGGGCGAATAATACTTTGTCCAAAATCAGAAGTTAACTTATATAGCCAAAATAGAATTCTCTCGCTCAGAGAACCATTATTCGACAGTTCGGTTTGATGTTTCAACATTTCGTATTTATAAAATCGGTTCCCTTCAATATAATTTCCAACTTTATCAAATGAATTTTTTATAATTCTGAGGGTTTCTATTAGTTAAATTCTTATCAAGATACAGCCCATGAAAATTTAGGGTCTCTTTCATGCTTGTATTTTGAAGGTTTAGTCCTTGGTTAAAGTTTGATGATCTGAAGCTACAAAATCCCAGAAAAGTCACAAAATCAAAAGTTGTACGGTTCTCAATTGAAGATTCATCTGAGTCTCCAAATTTACAATCTACAAAACTTGCAAAATCTTTAAAAATAGTTCGAGAAATAAAAAAATTATCAAATGTAGACCCCTCAAAATCAGTCGAAGCATCAAACACGGTACTAGTGATCTGAAGATTTTTAATTTTGCAAGATTTTAACCAAAAGTCTGATTTAAATTGGGATTGTTTAACATTGATATCGGCAAAACTTAATGCACTCAGAGCAAACATCTTGTTAAAAACACAACCATCAATTTCAATCAATAATTTATCCGAGTGTTGAGTTTTTTGCTCAAGATTATTCGAAAAAACCATAGATTCGAAAGAAGTATTTTGCAGGCGTATTTTATCTTCGAAATGACTCTGATCGAACAATGGATTTTCGATTCCCTCCGCTTGTGCATCATACGAGATGGATATTTCCTTTTTAAATTGGCATTCCTCGTAGATATATTCACACAAACCTCTCATCACTTGGTGGTTTTCAAGTAACCACTTGTTCAAGAATATACATTTTTGAAATACAAGTTGGGGTCTTCTCAACCCAAGAGTGGAAGTAGAGAAGATGCATTCCTCGAAACGAACTCGACCAAAAAGACCCAAGACCAGTCTATAATTATTAAGATTCGCTCCTATCAATGATGGAAACCAGATCCGAGAAAATTCAACATCGCCATGACTATAAGCTTTCACAGCATCAGGAGGTATTTGCTTTATTCAAGAATGTGATAGGTGAACTCTCAGTTCAGGTTTAGTATAAAATTGCTTCTCTGGATCGGAGTGATTATCAATTACATAATCAACCACTGAATCCTAAAAATTTCGAAGACTGTCAGTTGTTTGTGCATCTGCTCCATAATCTATCTTTTCACAATGCAGAATGCATTTATCTAGATCATGCCAAACTTCTCTAAGACAGGATTCATCACTACATTCAGCCATACTATTAAGCCCGATCTTATATTTAAAAGAGAATTAACGAAAAAAGTCAAATGATTTCAGACCGAGCATAGTAATCTCGTCCGAACACATTTGTTTTGCAATTTCGGTATTAAGTTAAAACGAATTAATACTATATCTTAAGGATTTAACCATTCAGTATCTGGTCGAGTTATCAATCGAGCATCAATATAGGCCATATCCATGGTTAAGACTGTTCTGATTTTATAAATATTTCTATCTTTGTCTCTATCGGCAACGAGAGCGAGATCGGCAGTTGAATCACTCATAATGTTTAGTGGAAGTAAAAGTTGTATCCTTTCTTCATACCAGTGTGGGATCGCAATTTTATAATTCCGTCTGATTTTTTCTTTCAACAGTTCGACAGCACCTTTGATTGAAGATATTGCAAGGTTTCTATTTCCTCGAAGAATTTCAGGTAAACGAATCTCATTGTTTTCATAAATATGTTCGTAATTGACATCAATTTCAAGCTTTGTGTTAAAGACTAAATCTGTTGGATCCCTCAATGTATGTAGCAATATTTGGGAGGGGTGAAAAATCCTTTAACCTGTCGGAATAAGAATCTGCAAAAGCATAAAAAGTCCAATCAGGTTGATTTCTTGTTTCTGCTTCATTATTTCTGAAAAATGTGGCATAGATATCTTTTTCGTTAATTGTCTGTAGTCCTGTATTGAAACATGCTTTTTTACCATCTTTCGAGAATGCAATGCTATCTTGCTTGATCAATCTTAAAAATGTATAATTCAAATAGTTGTTTAGTATTGGAAATTTTACACCTTCCTTTTATATTTTTCAGACTCAAAATCCCACTTCTCAGGTTTAGCTAATTTTGCGATAGTTTCAAAAGCTGAATCCCAGCGTTCTCCCACTTGACTATTAAAAGGAAATGAGAAAATATTTCTGAACGGGGTTGGTCTTTATATCTTCTGTATAATGATGTGTATTCCATGATTGTACCTTTTATGATGAATTTTGGTTAAATAAATGAATGATTTTATAAAAATAAGGGAAATCTTTTTTGCTTTCTAAAGATATCATCCCTTCACCTCCAAATAGCCATAGCCCTGCCTCAATTCGGATAACTTTAACAGTTCAAACTTATTGTCTGGATTTACTGTAAAGTCAAAGAAATCATACCAGGGGCGATGATGGATGTCATCGAGCAGTATTGTTTTGGATGTAGATAGGGTGATGTCGGTATAAACACAAATTTCGCCTAAAAATGGAATTTGTGTTTTGAATTGATCTCCTTTTTCAAAGATGGCAGGTTTTACCTTGTTTATAAGTCCAATATCGACTAACATGGGCAGCACTGCATTTACGGCGTTATAGATTCCACGATTACTTCCATAGATGGCTGACAATTTCAAGAGAAGTGATTCACTGTTGATCAACTGTTGAACCTTGTAAACCATTGCGAGTACTTTCATTGTCTCGTAGAAGACCGGGAAAGTGTTCGCAAGCAAACAGATAACGATGATTTTCCTGTCACTTTCCTGTAATCTTAGAAATCTGTCACCGTCAATTCTTTTTCTAATTTCCTGCAACAAATATTGGTTATTTGTTTGAATTAAATTGATATGGCTAATGGCTTTATTTCTACGGTTCTCACCGGAGATATACTCTTTTAACCGGGAATCAAGTTTTGATTTATCGAGAGATTCCCCATTTAAAATTGTATGAAGAGCAAATTCTAAAACAGAAAGGGGTATTGGTTGGTTAATTCCCAAATATTTTTTGTTCATATCCCCTCAATCTCAATGAATGGAATTAACACTTCAAAAAAGTGTGAGCCTCCATGGGTTACGACTCTTACTCCTTCTTGTTCAAAAGCATCCTTATTCTTTAGATAAATTGAAGTGCCATTGACCCCAATTTCTAAATTTCTGTTTTGTTCAATATAGCCATCACGCAACACATCATTTGCAAAGTCTAAAAATCTTTTGCATCGAGTTATTGAACCAGCCTTATCTTTACTTTTTAAGTTACCAATCCCGGTTGCTTCGATATTCCCATGATCTGTTGTTAGAAAAACTTTGAATCCTCTTTTCACGGAGTGCGCCAACAATTCCGGAAATATTACATTTATCAGCCCATTGAATGGTAGAACTTAACAACTGGATATCCCCCATGATCGTTCCGTGCATCATCTCATCCAAATCATTACATACCAGTCCCAAAACCTTGACATCTTCAGGGATGGTATCCGGATTTAATTCATTTCCCACACCAAATTTTTGATACTTAATTTGATAACTGCTTAGTCCACAGTCTCCCCAAAATTGATGGAAAAGCTGCTTTTCTTTGGAATTGTTCTCATTCAGGTCAGGATTGCTTCCCTTAAAAATAGCTTGTCGTGACCATGCAGTAATGGAAGGTATATAGGACATTGTGGTTTTTGCAGAAAAAGAGAAGCCACTTTTCTTAAATCATCAGAGATAGCCAACCATTGCCAATAGTTCATGCCATCCAGAACAATTAGTGCCTTCTTTGATGGAGATTGTGCTTTGAGGTATTCCAAAATTCGCGAAACAACCACCGGTTTCCTGATCCCTGAAAGAGAGAATAACCCGGCATAATAATTATCTAAATAAAGTTGGAATCTTGAATTAAGTTTTTGCTCAAGTTCATAATATCTTTTAGTAAGTTCACTATCCTTACAGGTAAGAGTCCTGAGTTTTGCTTCTGCAATAACTTTGATTATTACAAACCATTGTTCAAATTCATCCTCAATTTCTTCAAACTGTTCTGCAAGTTGTTCTAAAACAATTTTAAGTCTGCTTTCATTATTCTTATCAATCTTTTCATAGAAGTTCACTTGCAAGAGTTCCGGAAGTCCGGCTATATCATCCAAAGATGAAAACTTCATCACAAGATTTTGTGTCTCTTTTGTGCCCAATTTTTCATAGACTTTTAAGTTGAACAACTTATAAAGGAGATCAAAACTTACACCTCTTAAAACACCGGGATCCAGATTTGGGAAAATCTGTACCAAACCAATTCGATGAGGAGTACAAAATTGAAGAATATCCGGTGGCGGTTCATAACCGGAAGGAATAACCAGGATATACTTTTTATCACTATACCTGACTATCAATTCAAAGTGTAATCGGACTTCAAGTTCAGATGCAGCAGAAATTATTTCATAGCCTGATTCGTTCAACTTGTCAACTAATCCGGCATAGTTCAGAAGACCATCCGGATCGGAAAGCAGAATGTGTTTTTTGTGCCCTGACCTGATTAAGTCATGGTACTTATTTACCCAGTTAGCCATTTATAATCTTTACAATAAGCAGGCAAGAAAGGTTTTGCACTATCTGTTTTGCAGAATCGTAGTCATGAAGCCAGGATTCTTTATCCTTCTCGAGTTTTTGAAGTCGTGATGTTCGAATATTCTCAATACCAATTTTACTTAGTTGTCTTTCTCTAAAAGAAAAAGCTCTTATTTTATTCTGCTCTATCCTGTCAGTGTTATCCATAATTTTTGATTCCATTTCAGAATATTTTGAACTCAACAGGCCTTCTGCTTTATTATGGATAAACTCAAAAAATGAAGATGATTCTTCACTCGACATATCATCATGAATTTTAAATACTAATTGATTCTGTATCAGTTTTGTCCAGAGATTTTGAGCATAAGCAGGGAATGAGTCCCCTTCATCTGAAATAAAAACGGGGTGGTAAAAATCAGAGCGTTCAAATTGATTTTTAACTTCAAGATGCCATAAACTGAATGAACCGGTCACAATTTTATCATTCTGAATTACTATTAAGGGGATATTTGACGATGGTTGATGAGGCACTGATTCAGAAAGTATCGTTTGTGCTATCTCATGTTGTAATGAAACCGGCTCGGGGATTGGATTGTTTAAACTTTCGCGAATGTTAAAAGTATAAACCTGCTCTTTCAAACCCGGAAAACGAAAACCAAGACCATCCAGTAAAAGTTTGTATTGAATACCTTTGGAATCAAGATAATTTTTTGTAAGATTCTCCAACCAATTGGGTATCGGGCTGTGTTTGATCGAGTCAACCTTATCAACTTTTATCTCATCTGAATTTACTGTTGGTAAACTTCCTTCGGTACTTTTGTAATCCTTTAATTTTTGTTTTATATCATCAAGCCAGGTCTGACTGGTCTGCTCAAATCGCTCCGGGTTAAGAAGTGACTCGAGAAACAGACTACTGATACTTTCTCTCTCCAAAGTGCTGTCTAAAACATCAGCCGTTTTATCTATGCCAAGATCTGCCATGATCTGATTTAATTTGGTCTCAATCACCTCATAAACTCTTCGTTCAACTGAATTATTCAGAAGAAAATTTAAAGCAAGCACCTCGTTAGTTTGTCCAATTCTGTCAACCCTGCCGATCCGCTGTTCGATTACCATTGGATTCCAAGGCATATCATAATTTATAACAATGTGGGCAAATTGCATATTTAGAGATTCACCGGCTGCATCGGTTGAGATTAAAACCTGTGTATCTGCTTTGAAATTGCGCAAGGCTAAAAGTCTCCTGTCGTAATCCATGGACCCATTTATAGTTTCACATCTGAATCCACCTTTTATTTCGAGAACTTGCCTGAGCATATTCTGAGTACTGACAAACTCGGTAAAAATCAGGAATTTTAGATCGTGGTCATTCTCTTTCTGTTTTAATTCGGGCAGAATTTGAAGCAAATATTCTGTTTTGGTGTCAGTTTCAGTATCAATACATTCCTGTGCCTCACGAATTAATCTCTGTAAAATATCGAGTTCTGCATCGTAATTAATTTGAGTTTCTCTCACCATTAAATCAAGTTTCTGCTCAAAGTCGAATTCAAGTTGTCCTTCATACCCAAACTCTTCAATATTATTAATTACAGTTTCCCGTATATCACTTCTTTCTCCCGATAAACTATCAGCTCTTTTTTTCATAGCATCCAATATTGCCTGAGTTGAACTGCTCATCATCTTTTGGAACAAGATCATAACAAATCCATAAGAGTTGTTTTTGATCTGTCTTGCCATATTAAATCCGTTTACAACATACTCAGTAACAGAATAAAAAAGTTTTTGCTGTTTTTGGTGTCTGGCTGAGTCATAACCGACAACGACTTTTTGAGTATTTCTTTTGTTGAAGAGAGGTTTGCCGGAGTAGTCAATTGCCTGTCTTTTTTCTGTACGGACCACAAAAGGTTGCAATTCGGCAATTGCAGGGACTCCTTCACCTTCAAAGGCATCTGCATCCAATAATCCTAAAATTCTTCTGAAGTGATCGCTTTTGCCTCTATGGGGTGTTGCTGAGAGAAGTAAAACATTTGGTATGGCATTACATAAAATATCAGCCATATTAAATCTTCCAACCATCCGGGTACTGCCCCCAACCTTGTGACACTCATCTATAATCAGCAGGTCAAAATCGGCTTCAAGCACACTTTGGATTCTGAATTTATTATACTCTTCAATACGAGCTTTTGACCAACCTTGTCTGCTTTCGAGAGGTCTCAGTGCATCCAGCGACACTATTAATTGGTTGTGTTGGGTCCAGATATTAATTTCGTTATCTGCATCAAGTCTGGCAAATGTTTTGGTCAGGGCATTAATATATTCACTGTCATAGATATGGAATTTTTCATTGAAGTGTTTTTCATCTCTTGTTGCCACTGTTGCATTGCAGTTTTGCCAACAAGTATAAGAGTTTTTTTTACTATTCCTCTTAATTTCAACTCTTTAAGAACAAGCCCCGCTTCAATGGTTTTACCCATTCCCACTTCATCTGCCAACAGAAATCTTAGATAGGTCCCCGACATAACTTTTTCGAGAGCAAGTATTTGATGTGGAAGTGGTATAATGTTACTCTCGATGGGAGCAAGCATGTTCTGGGATGAAACTTCACTTTTTATTTTGGCGGCAATTGCTTTAAATATCAACTCTGACTGTGTTACAGTAACTGAATCGTCTTTTATCTCTTCAAGTGGAACAGATAAAATTTCTCCTGTTGAGAGAATCCTTATCTCTGCAACTTTTCTGCCAAAAAATGTTTTTTGAGAGATTATCTCAATTTCTTTTCCAAGGTATTTCATGCAATTTGTCTAAATTTATTTAACTCTTCAACCAACATAAAAACTGTGGTTGATGATTCTTCTTTAGCAGGATTTTTGTGATCGTATGAATCATATATTTTTTTCGCCCTGTTGATGGCTAATTCTTCGTATGTTTTGCCGGAGCACTTATCAACCAGATGCAATAAAAACCAAATTTTGGTGTCAATTTTTTTGCCGGTCATGTCACCATAAGAGCATCCAAACGGATTCAGATATTTGTTTATCTTTTTTTTACATTCAACCCGTTCCAGCGGTGAGCCGTTATGTTCAAAAAAGTGGAGATATATCCAATATTCAAATGCCTGAATCGAATAGGCAACTTTAAAGCCATGTTTCTCAGCCAGTCTTAAAGACTCATTAAAAGAGGCAAGTCTGTCATCACGATCATAAACACACCAGATTTCATCATACTTCTTTATGTCCGGGCGTCTCGCCGTTTTTTCTATAAGTTCAATGGAGGACTTTCCCGTACCAACCACCACAATCTCCACGGTGCTCATTCTGAAATTTTCAAAGTATGAAGGCTCTGTGTTCTCTCCTTCACACACTAAGAGCAGTTTCTTTCTCTTGGGAATCGAGCCTTTAACTCTGTCAAGTTTACGGGGATTCAGATTTACAAATTGATCGATAGTTGAGGATTGCCCAAACTTTGCAGATTGTCGTGGTTTCTTTTTCAATTGAATCGCCTCTGCACATCTCTCAATGTCATCAAATTCTCAAGTTCAACGAGGTAGGGAACAGCCCCGTATCTTCCATCCAGATACTCTTTCTCGAATTTATCATTTTTTCTAACCTGGATATCAGCAAGGGAGTAAAGTTTCGCAGCGCCATAAATATCCTTCTCCACAAACCATACCTGATCCCGACGCATAAGATTTGAATTCAGAATATTTGTGTTATGAGTATTAAAGATCAGTTGCGCACCATTTTTATTATCTGCTGAGTTAAAGAGGCTGATGATTTTTTCTGCAAGATTTGGATGCAAGTTCGAGTCGAGTTCATCAACAACAAGTGTGTTTCCCTCTGTTAATGCCTCAAGAATAGGATATGCGAGAGCAAAAAACTTCCTTGTGCCACCGGACTCATCCTTCACCATCGAAAATTCGACCTCTTCTGTCATTCCGGTCTCTTCGTTATATTTAAAGTGAGTTGTCTTGACACCATCGATATGGGCTAAAGGATTTTTTAGCTTGTCAAAATCTATTACACCCCATCCTGTTTTTGGGTCAGTAAGTTGAAAGTGAGGAGACATCTCTACATTATAATTCACTATACCTGTGTCAGCCGCTACCAGGAGTGCCAGTATTCTCTCTTTTATTTTTGGATCCCAGGATTTATATACAGTCATCTTTTCCGGCACACTGGAATCCAGTCCTGAAAACATCGCAAGTTTTTTGAACCAGTTCATTATCTTTTCTATCTCTTTATCGTTTGCCTGAGCAGCACTTGACAGTAGAAGACAATTTGATCGTATGAAGGGTTTGAAGAATTCGTTTTTTGATATTTTAAAATGATCAGGATGGCCGATTACCTCGTCACCATCCCTCTCAAATATCTTTACTTCTTTTCGTTTTTCTCGACGGAACAACCACTCTTTCTCAACCTTTTCAGGATTAACTTCAAATCCGTAACGAAAGATAGTTCCGTCCTGAAAAAACACCAGTTCAAAAGCGGATGGTTGTCTCTCTGTGATATTACTCAGGGAAAAATTTTGAACGGGAATAGGATCAACAACCTTTAGCGACTGGAATGAGTTTAAGACGAACCATTTAACAAAACCAAGTGCTTCAACAAACTTGCTTTTGCCGGAGGCATTTGCGCCATATATTGCAGCACTTTTTAGTACTCTGAGATCAAATTTCTCTTCCGGGAAGACATTCTCAGCCTCTCGTTCCGTTTTATCGTAGTTTGAAGCAATCATGCTGAAACATGCCTCTTCTTTGTAGGTACGAAAGTTTTTAACTCTAAACTCTAAAAGCATAATAAAACCTCTTTTTGTAAATTACTTGCAAATATGCGCTTTATTTTACATATAACCAAATAATAGACGAATATTTTGCAAAAATTACACTTTATCTTTCGCAATATCATAATACATTAACAGTTGTTCATCCTCCAACAACAGATTGGAGGGGATTTTCTCTGAAAGTTGTACGATTGTCTTGAAGTCTTTTTTCTCCCAACACTGTTTGAAGCCGGCTTTTAGAGCTTCGAGTCTTACTTCTTTGAGCTTTTTGGGTTTTGCTAACGATATATCTGCGAGATATTGGTTGAACTCTCTTTGTAGTGCCTTGTTTCTGACGGCATCGCGGTCTTTTGCTTCGTTCATGTCAGGTACACGCCACTTGCCATCAGGCAGTTCTATGAAATTTTGTTGAAGAATATCCATCAGTTCCGGCAATATGTCACCCTTCCTCACTGCATTAACTGCCGTGAGCCATTTGGGTTGGATATCCTGATATTTTTGCGGAATTGCCAATTCTGTGCGTAACCACTCTATCCCCTCTCTTTCATCTGTGACTATCAGGGACAGAGGTTCAAAGTTTTGATTAGTAGCTTTTTTCTGTTCGTATTCTGCAGCTTGTTCTGCTGTAAAGTACATTCCATCCCGCTCTTCAAATCTTGTTTTTAGACCCTTCTGGAAATCAATGGCATCTACTGGTATAGGATAACCACGGACTATGTAAAAGAGATTAATCTGTCATAAAGGATTTTTGGGCTGCGTTCGATTACTGAAGTGGTTTTGGATTTATTGGTTATCTGAAGTGGAAGATATGCCAGATGAGAGGCAACAAAATCCCAAACAGTTGTTTCAATATTACCGGAAATAAATCTTTGAACAAATTCTTTAGAAGGTTTGTAACAACTTATTACAAGATCTTGTTTAACCGCAATTGTTGTTGTTACTGCTTTAAAACTTCCTTGCTGTTTATCCAGTGTCGAAACATTTGCAATAACAAATCCTGCTTGCTGAATGGCTGTTTGGATCCCATTCCACACTGCTGCACTTGTGTTTGAGAACTCCACAGTCATCCATCTACCGGGTTTTAAAATTCTAAAATATTCTCTAAAACACTCCAACATCAATTGTTGATACTCTTGTATTCCTTTATTTTGGGTTTGATTTTTTATGGCTTCCTTTAAATTGTTGGTTCGAACTTTTAACCAGCTTTCCCAGATGAAATTTAGTTCAGAATACATAATATTTTCACCAAATGGAGGATCGGTAAAGATGTAGTCAAATGAGTTACTTTCAACCTGTGAATAACTTGATGCTGCTTGAGGCGAAATGGCTTGTTTAAATAAAATTGAAGTGAATGCTCTCACAAGTTTGTCTATTTTATTTGAAAACGCAATAAATACATTTGATTCTGATGTTTGAGAGCCAACATACAGTGTACCATTCAGCGGGTTATAAGGAAATGAAATATTAGGTCGATGTCTATTTAGCTTGGAAATATTTATTAATTGAGAATTAAACAGTAATAAAAGTTGAAGAGTACTTATTGATCTACGAAAAAGCTAAGCACTAAAAGGTTTCTATTCGAATAAAAATGGTTTACATTTGTTAAACCATGCGATCTCATCGGTTGCTGTGTATTATATCCAAATGGTAGGTCATCTGTGGGGTACCAAAAAGGGTTCTTTAAATGATCAATGCAGGATAATAGTGAATTGTCAAATTTCGCTGATTTTTTTGCGAATCGTTGTTTCCCAGATGAATAATTAATTAAAACAGGAATGGTTTTAGCTTGCTGAATAGTCTTATTTATAGCCCTGTCAAAAACTGTCACCCAGGCTTTCTCACAAGATCGTTTTGTACGAATGGAATTACAATGTGGACAATTAAATTCATCTCTAACTGAGCCATCAACATGATTTACCGCGACATCGTAAAAAATTATTTCCCCCATACATTCAGGACAGATAAATACATCACTCCAGACTGTATAATTGATTTTTCCAAATAGCAAACCTGAACCATCGAGCAATGCCTTGGCTTCTTTTGGGGTTTTACAATTGGGGAGGTGTTCAATTATTTTGTCAATAATATCCTGTTTGTGTTCTTGTCCTTCCTGAAGAGTGTAATACATCCAGCCCAGTTCATCTTCTACTTCTTTAAGAATTCGTTCGGCTTCTGATTTAAACTCTTCAACATTAACGGGGGTGTTGTAATTATATGCAATAAAAGAAGCAATTGGAGAAAGATCACCGAGAATAGCTTTTCTTGGCCCCCATACCGGTTTTTCTCTACCTTGTGATTCCCACTCATTCTCAATTTTTGTTTTTGTCTCAAGATCAGGGTTTCCACACATTTGTGCTGCGACACCCGTCATTCCTGTTCCGGCAAAACCGTCAAATATAATATCCCCGGGCTGAGTGTAGTGCAGTATGTATCGCATAATTGCAGGGTGAGGTACTTTGGTGTGATAGCTATGGGCATTGTAGATAGGATTATTTTTACCTTCACTTACATCACTTGCAAACGGTTCATCCACAAAAAAATTCTCCACCCTGTTTGGGTTGTTTGATTTTTCCTTTTCCCATTCTTCGATGAAATCGTTCAGCCATGGATTTGGGCAGGCTGTGTAATAAGGAGGATCACTTAAAGCGATTATGTCCTCATCTTCACCGATGGGGAAGCCATCAATCTTTTTCAGTTCAGGCAATTTTTTGCGAAGTTCTTCACGGAAATACTCTTTTCGTTCATCTTCATTTTTAAATACCATCCCAAGACAAGTTACCTCTTTTTGTGTCTTGTCTTCATCAAAATTGAATAGTGTATCGTTCATGCTTTGTTCCGCCTGATTTTATTTAAGAGTTTGTTTCAAAATAATCCTGACTTTATTTCTCTCTTTTCCTTTTGAGATTTCTTCAACGAGGTTTGAGAAACTTTCGATCATTTCTTTAGGAGAAAGCGGTTTGTTAAATTGTTTGGATATCTCATCCATGGTAAGTTCCACCTTCTCGATGCCTGACATCAATTCGGAAATAACAGACCGCAATTTACCGGCATTATTGATTGTAATTTCAACTTTGGAGTGAATAAGGTCTTCTACAAGATTTTTATCTTCCTGAGATAGAATCTCGAAATTTTCTGATAGTCCAGGGTCTTTAAGTACTGATTTAATTGAGTCCTTCCATTTTTCTAAAATGATCTCAAGTTTTTCTTTCAACTGAATTATTTTAGGTGCGGGTTTACCAATATAGTCTCTCGGATTAAAATTATGATATGGTTCACCGAGTAAACTTTCTTTTGAAAGGGAATGGTCTGCTTCTTTGAGCGAAGAGATTTCATTTAGCAGGTTTTGGTATTCTGTTTTATCGATGAAATCAAAATCTTTAAGCAGATCACAAAGTTTTTTATCATCTCCCGTAAGAATGATTTCTTTTTGTAAATTATCCTGCGCCGAGAGCCTGTACTTTGCATAATTTTGCAAATAATATTGTGAGTAACGATCCTTAAGCGATTTTAACAGAGCTTCGTATTGCTTTAATTCAGCATTACTTTCACTAATGATTACTTCACCAAGTTGAGCGAGCGCAGAAACAATTTCCTTTTTTAAGGGCTCCTCGTCTGAAATATATGATTCAGCAGTGTAAAGGTAACCGGTTAACTTTTCAAATTCCTCAGTTCTTGTTTTTAGATTTTCAACTTTTTGGCAGAATTTAAAGGAGGCGAAATCATTTAACAATCCTTCTGCAGTAAGCTTAAAAGACTTCAATTTGCCATAAGTATTGTAAGAATGGATTGTATCAAGAGTTTTTGATAATACCTCCAAACCTGATTTCATCTCCCGTGTTTTTCTGAGGGTAAGAAGTTCAACATTTCTACATTTTAAACCCTTCGATAATTCGGTAATGGTTTTTAAGACACGATCTATTTTCTCTTTAGAATGAGTCAGAATTTCATTAATAGTATCGGGTTTCTCAAGCTCTGTGGTTAGATCCGGTAATTCCAAACAGGAAAACAATGCTTTTAAGTGTCGATAAGGAATACCCTGTGGTTGCCTGATGTGGGAAAAAGTGAAATAATCTTCAAGTGACAATGTTAACACTGTATCTATATTACCGGCTGTTAACGATTTGCCGTGCGACCAAACAATTTCAATGTCTGCCTTAAATGCTAATGCTGTCAAAACAACAAACTGAAGTTGGAAGTCTAAATTGTAATCCACAGAATAGTATAGATTCTGACTCGGATAATGTGAGTATATAATATCAATTTTGTTAACAACAGCCCCTTCACCGGCATCTTTTAATCTTTGTAGAAGCCGGTCGGCATATTTGCTGTGTTCAGTTGAAAGTGACTGCCCGCTCCAAAGACCCAAACCCGAAAGTATGGCTTCGCCATCTCTGTTTGGTTTACCGGGTTCAACGATTCTTTTAAGAGCGTTTTTAATTCTGCCATCAAAATTATCCTTGGTTATTGGTTGCAGCAGGTCCTTGAAGGCAGGGTAATCAGGATATTTTTCATTAAAGTATTTATCCAATATTTTTGCTGAAACTGTAGTAAAAATTATCTCTTTTGTAGAACCTTCGCCCATCAGGGGAAATGATTTTAGAGGTTTTGCATCATTTTTGTAATATACAGTCGTTTTATCTGCAAATTCTTTATCAAAGAGAATAATTGACCTTTTTCGATGTTCTTCAATTTGACTCAAGTACAACTTCTTTTGATCGGTTGTTGCACTTACTTCTTTTGCTTTGGCAGCCCCATAAAGAAGGATGGAATTCTTAAAATCCTCACTCAGTCCTGTCAGATCAAAATAAACTTCATCAGGTTCATCATTTCTTTCGACTTTACCAAAAACAGGCGAGAAGAAGATGTAATATTGTTGTATTGGTTCAGTGGTACTTCTCTCATTTGGGTTACCAAAAAAGATGTAACCAAGCCGGAAACTCCTCTTCTCTATCCATTCAAGGCTGTGTTGCCAAATCTTAAATCCGGTACGATAAGTGTTTTGTTGAATACCCATGACAAATTGTAAAAAATCGAAGAAATACTGGTCTGCTTCTTCCGGTTTTTTCTTTAGTACCCCAAAAGCATAGCCTTCCACTATTTGCGAAATATTAAGTCCCCCCTCGGTTCTGATGTAAAAATTACCTTCATGGTCTTTATCAACATATTGTCCTGAAGTGGCATTAATAAGTTGTTTTGCTGTACTTTCAACATTGGCAAGGAGGAATTCAGAATCATCAATTCCGGGAATTGTAGTGCAAATATCCTCTTTAAGACTTAATGCATTCGCTCCGTTTTTTTTGTCAAGATCGTCACATAGAATCCGAATTGCGAGAGCCTTAGAAATCTTCGAGGCAAGGGCTTTTCTGTTGGCTCTTGCTCCGGTAAAGTGGTTATTAATTCGATCTTCAATAATCTCCATTTTATCTTTTAAAGTTCGGATGTCGGGGATTGAAAGCATGGAAGGTTGAGAAATCTCATTCCAATATTGATCATAAGTTATAAGTCCGGGATCGGATTCTGGAACATCTTCTTCCATCATTCTCAGAAAATTAGTGCTAAGAGCTTTTAGAATTTCCCGTTGATGTTTACCATGTTTGATTTTTTCAAAATAGGTTATGTAGTCCGGGTGCACCGGGAAAAGATCGACAAACTCATTTAATTTGTTATTAATGCCATCAAACAAATGTGAGAACCTGAGTAAGTGCTCTCTGATTTTTTCTTTTTGATGAAGGTCTTTTTTTAGAAGTCGCTCTTCAACAACAAATGACACATCATCCTTGGTGATAATTAGATCCGAATATCTGTCTTCAACCTTTTGCAACATTTCTGCAGCGTGCTGAAATTCAGAAGATCGGTAGAGCAGTTCTTGTACACCGAACATAAATTTAAATCGAGAATTATCACATGCTTCTCCGGCCTGGCGAAGTAACATGAGATCATTATTAAGTTCTGTAGGGTTTCTTCCCTTTAAATATTCAAGCATCTCATCTATTACAATCAAAAAATGATAATTTGGGAATTTTTCCTCAAATGTTGCCATCATTTGTTGAATCAGCTCTTTCCAACTCAAGGTAGATTTGCGATCGAAAGTAAAGGTCACTCCAATTTTCTTTAAATACATTTCGATCCGGTCGAAAAAGATATCTTTCAATGGTGCATCACTACCAAGCTCAAACCTCAAAACTTTGTATTTACCGGCTATTTTCGCAAAATCTTTCATTAATTCATCGTTCTTGATAAATTGAAGCAAGTTGGAATTTTCAGCTATCGAAGAGACAACTGACATCAAATGCGACTTTCCAGTTCCGTAGCTACCAACAATTTGAATCCCTTTTGTTTCATGAGGGGGATTTTGAAGGAGATTTTGAATAATTACTTCGAAAATATCTTCTCTCATTTTCTTAGAAAAAACGAAAGATTTTACAAGGTTTTCAGCAGTTCCGGCTTCATTAGCACTTACAAGTTCAATTACTGAAGTTATCGGCTCAAATTGGATAAGCTCTTTATATTTCATTAGTTACCTTGATTATTTCTTGTGTAATATTGTTGAAATTTAGGTTAAATTGTTCTTTTTTATCACCCCAATGTAATGTTGAGGGAAGTTCAATCTCATTCTCCCAAATAAGGAAAAGTTTCACTTTTTAGAGATGTTTTTAAAAATTTGGACAGCATTAAGTTTTAGCACCGGATCGAGTAACATTCCAAAATTATAAAACACGATAATTTTGAGATCAGATAGGTCGGTTTTGGTTTTGGAATTTTTAACCAGCTTTGAGAGAAAATCCTGGGATTCGATGGAGAGGGAAGTCAGGTCAGACCTGTTGGAGAGGTGATTGGACAATTCAACCCCGATATCAATAGTGGTAATACCATTAAAATTTAATTTATCAACCAAGACCAAAATATCATCAATCCTGCATGAGAGGATAAACAGATTAAATCTATGATTTTCGGAGACTGTGTCAAGAAAACTTAAGTCGATTTTATCACCATATATAATTTATCTTATCAAAATCGTTACCTGCAAAAGATGCTGTTTGAACACTCTCAAAATAGTGAAAATTTTCACACCTGCAAAATCTATATAATGCAGTAATCCAATAATTCAGTAATGCAGTAATATTTTTTTCCTTGTAGTAACTGGAAGCGATTCCTGTAGTAATAACACTACGGTAACAATTTGTTAACAATTTCTTAACATTAGAAAATTAGATTTTGGTTTTGTCAGAAGTGTGAGGTGAGGCATATTTCATGATTGTATTCTTTTTTTTTTGATGAAATATGAAATTCCTAAAATACTCCTTATATCTACTTCCTTTGATAGTGTTTATTACTGCAACTTCTTACCGGGAATCGGGGAAATACAGTAATGAACTGGGTTCAAAAAAGAATCCTATCAAGTTTTTTTTCACTCCATCGGTTGATGCCAAACAGATAACGACCACAGCAGGTGAACTGCTTGAGTTTCTTGAGAAAGAGACGGGTTATTATTTTACAACCGCCATTCCGGCCGATTATGTAACCGTCGTTGAGAGTTTTGGCAGCAGTAAAGCCGACATAGCCGTCATCAATACATTTTCATACCTGATGGCAAATAAAAAGTATGGGACGCAGGCTTTGTTAAGGATTGTGAGGGACAATGGCGAGGCCTTCTACAGAGGGCAGATAATCGTCAGGACTGATTCGGGGATCGACACCCTCACTGACCTGATGAGTAAAAAAATTGCCTATGTAGATCCCTCCTCCACTTCAGGTTATATCCTCCCCGCAGCACTTCTTAAAAAAAACGGTATCGTCCCCTCTGACTCAATCTTCGCAAAAAAACATGACATCGTGGTTTCAATGGTTTATCAAAAACAGGTTGATGCCGGTGCAACATATTTTTCTCCAAAAGGATGAAACAGGTCAGTTGAGAGATGCCCGTGAAAGGGTGGTAACACAATATCCTGATGTATTCGAAAAAATTAAAATTATAGCGCTTACCGATCCAATCCCCAACGACCCTGTAATTTTTAGAAGAGAACTCCCTGAGGAGATGAAAACGAAAATAGTTGAGGCGCTGCTAAAATTTGTCGCCACCCCCTCCGGTCAGGAAGCCCTCCACAGAATTTATAATGTTAAACAGTTAATACCCACTACAGATAAAGATTATGATGTCCTGCGAAAAATACTCGATGATATCAATTTTAAGATTGAAGGTGCACTATGACAATCTTAAAAGTTGACAATATCCATAAAATTTATCCATCAGGAACTCATGCCTTAAAAGGTGTCAGTTTTGAAGTTAAAGATGGTGAATTTCTCGTGATTATCGGACTTTCCGGTTCAGGGAAATCAACTCTGTTAAGGTGTATCAACAGGCTTCACGAACCTACTTCGGGTGAGATAACCTTTTTGGATAAAGATATCACTCATGTAAAGGGAAAAGAGCTCAGAGGAATTAAACAGCAGATTGGTATGGTTTTTCAGCAGTTCAATTTGATTAAAAGAAGAAGTGTGTTAACCAATGTGATCACCGGCAGATTAGGCAAATTGGGCACTTTTCAATCGATTACTGAAAATTTTTCTCCCGAATTGATTGAAGAAGCTATGAACGCTCTCCGTATTGTTGGAATAGAAGAAAAAGCTTATAAAAGAGCAGACTCGTTGAGTGGTGGACAACAACAGCGTGTTGCAATTGCAAGAAGTCTGATGCAGAATCCCAAACTTCTTCTTGCCGATGAACCGGTTGCATCACTTGATCCTGCAACATCAAATTCGGTAATGCACTATTTCGAAAAAATCAACAAAGAACTTGGTACCACAGTTATTTGCAACCTCCATTTTTTAAGTCTTGTTAGAAAATACGCTTCCAGGGTTATTGCACTTAAAGCAGGTGAAATAATTTACGAAGGTTTGCCACACGATATCGATGAAAAATGGTTTAAAACAATTTACGGTGAAGAAGCCGAAGAAGTGGAGATAAGATAATGGCTCATGTAAATCCACACGATGTAATGGCAAAAAGGAAAGACAAGGAGATACTTAAGAGCCGTGTGAAAGCCGCTTTGTTGGATTTCTTTTTTGTTTTTTATTCAGTACTTGTTGTTGACAGAGTTATTTGGAATAAATTCATCCTTCAGGTGAAAAATATTCCTTTCAGCTGGACTGAAATCGGGATAATTGCTCTTGTAAGTCTCGTTGTTGGTGTGCTTTGGAGCCTGACGGGGACATCACTTTCGAGTAAACTGTTTGGAATATCGAAAAAAAATAGTGTAACAAAATACACATTTGAGATATTTGGCTGGTTCTTGTTTAATATCACTTTTATTGCAGGCTGGATCATAACAAAGATATCAATTGTTGATTTGTTCAGCGAAGAAGGATTAAATGCAGCACAAAGAATATTTAGTGCGTTATTCACCCCGGAGATGGCAATATTTGATGAAGCACTTTTTGCAATTATTGAGACAGTATATATTGCTTTGATCGCAACGCTTGTCTCGATACCCATAACTCTCATCGTTAGTTTCGCTTCTGCCCGGAACCTGATGAACGAAAACAAATTTACCCTCTTTATTTACGCAACTTTAAGATTAATTTCCAATTTTGTAAGATCGATTGAACCACTTATTTGGGCGATTATTTTTTCAGTTTGGATTGGTATCGGTCCTTATGCCGGTATGCTTGCGCTTCTTATTCACTCTATTGCGTCAAACGCAAAGTTATATTCAGAAGCGATAGAATCGATTGAAGAGGGACCGGTTGAGGCGATTTCTGCCACGGGAGCAAATAAAATTCAGATTATCTGGTATGCCGTGGTTCCTCAAATAATTCTTCCATTCCTGTCGTTTACAATTTACCGTTGGGATATCAATGTTAGAATGGCAACCATCATTGGTTTGGTTGGCGGTGGCGGAATTGGAACAATGCTCATCCAGTATCAGGGACTTGCCCAATGGCATGAAGTTGGTCTTATCGTAATTATGATTGCACTGGTTGTCTGGATTATGGATTATATCTCTACGAAGATCCGGCAGGCGATCTATTGATGACAGAAATAGAATTTTCTTTTGGCACTCCTTTTTAAGAAGTCCATTTTGAGAACAGGAACGAAATTGTTCAACAGATTTAGAACAGGAGCAGGCAGATTTTTGCTTGCTGCTGTTTTTTTTTCGATGCTGCTCACATCCGGCTGCGATAAATCAGCTTCCAAGGTAACTATCTATCTAAAGGGGAGCGACACGATGGTAAATCTCTGCCAGCGATGGGCTGAGGCTTACATGAAGGTTAATCCCAATGTTCGGGTGGTTGTAACCGGTGGTGGCTCGGGGAACGGCATCACTGCACTTCTTAATGGATCAGCGGATTTTGCCTGCATGAGCAGAGAACTTCTTCCGGCTGAGATAAAAAGGGCAGAGACGAGAGGGATTAAGTTAACTTCGGTAAAAACTGCGTTTGATGGCATCACAATAGCTGTTAATTCTTCCAATATAATTGAAGAACTTTCTTTAAATGATTTAAAAGGATTGTTTACCGGAAAGATCAAAAATTTTAGAGCAGTTGGAGGGGATGATCTTCCCGTTAATCTTTATGGCAGGGATAACAACAGTGGAACCTATACGATATTCAAAGAGATGATTTTGAAAGGCGAAGATTTTGCAAGTGCCACTCAAGTACTTCAGGGAACGGCAGCGCTTGCCGAGGCTGTGGCGGGCGATAAAAGAGGAATTGCCTACGGTGGAATTGGTTATTTCATCAAAAAAAGTGGTATTAAAATAGTTAAAATTAAAGGTGACGCTGACGATAAATCAAAATCGCCGGTAGAGGAAGATCATCCAAATTATGAAGAGATACGGTCGGGGCAATATTTGATTTCGCGGCCCTTGTTACTCATTTCACGCAGCCAAAAGAAAGCCGGCATGGAAGAATTTATCAATTTTATTTTATCCGGTGAAGGACAAAAGATTGTTGCCGGGATGAACTATATTCCTCTTAATTGATGAACGGCGAAATTAATCCAGGAAATGAAATAAAAATTGAAATGCCGCCCGTTTCAGTTTTTGATGTAAAACCAAAACAGAAAAAGTTCCCTTTTGATACGATATTTACATTTGTGGTACGAAGTTCGGGTTTAATCATTTTCCTCCTTACCGCACTTGTTTTTGTTTTCATTGCGGTTGAGAGTTTTAAAGTTTTTGGATATCTGTCACCCCTTGATCTCATCTATTCAGATAGAAACGGGGAGAATATTTTTGAGTGGTATCCCACATCAAATGACCCAAGATTTTCGCTTATTCCACTTTTATTGGGCACTTTTTTAACCGCAATTCCCGCAACAATTATCTCCTCTTTTTTTGGAATTGGAATCGGGATATTCATATCTGAATTTGCTCCACGCAGGATAAGAAATTATCTTAAACAACTCATTGATCTTTTTGCATCACTTCCAACAGTAGCAGTAGGGTTTATTCTTTTAACTGTTGGTGTAACATTTTTTGATTCTGTTTTTGATGCAGATAACCGGTTAAATGCGGTTCTTGCTGCTTTTGGATTGTCATTGATAATAATTCCTCAAATCGCATCACTTACTGAAGAAGCACTAAGGGGGATACCTGACGATATCAGGATGGCAGCTTTTAGTCTCGGTGCAGGAAGATGGAGAACTGTGAAAGATATTGTGTTTCCGGCAGCCATAAGTGGAATCAGTGCAAGCGTGGTATTGGGTTTTGGCAGAGCTGTGGGTGATACAATGATAGTTTTGATGATCTCTGGTAATGCCGCAAATCTTACTCTTAATCCCTTCTCGAGTGTAAGAACCATGACTGCCACCATTGCTGCTGAACTGGGTGAAGTATCCACTCAGACTGCGCATTATCATGCACTTTTTTTCATCGGACTGGTTCTGTTTATCCTTTCAATTCTTGTCAATTTGATTGTTAAATTTCTGGTTCAAAGAATCGGATTTCGAAATAACGGGGCAGGATTATGAAACGAAACAAACAAGTTGATAATTTTTTTATCGGTTTCTTTTTCCTGATTTTTCTTGTTCCGGCATTAGTTTATATTCTATTCTTTTTAAATATTCTAATCGAGGGAGTTCCCGTAATTTCGTGGCAGTATCTCACTTCTTCTCCTTCCTCGGATCTTGCAGATGGTGGAATTGGCCCGGTAATTGTTGCCACATTAGGCACTGTTGTTATGATGCTGGTTTTTGTGGTTCCTTTTGGAGTAATGACGGCGCTTTATCTTTCTGAATATTCTTTAAATAAAAAATTCGACAAGTTTTTCATTTTTCTGTTATATAACCTCTCAGGGGTTCCGTCCGTTGTTTTTGGAATCTTTGGATTGGGATTTTTTGTCCTGAATATGGGGAGCAGTCTTGATAATTTTTTTAACACAACTCTTGTATTTGGAAAGCCTTCGATGTTGTGGGCATCAGTTACACTCGCACTAATGTTGTTACCAATGGTGATTATTTCATCCTACCAGTCATTCAGGTCGGTTCCATACAATCTAAAAGAGACTGCTTACAGTCTCGGTGCAAATAAACTCAGCGTGGTTTGGAATGTGATAATTCCTCAGTCCCGATCAGGTATATTTACAGGGATTATTTTGGCGGTGAGTAGAGCGATTGGGGAGACAGCTCCCTTACTCTTTCTCGGATGTGCGTTTTTCCTCCCGTCACTGCCACTTTTTGATTTGTGTGTGGGGGGGATCTGTTTACCGTTAATTGATCCTACCGAGCAGTTTATGTATTTATCGTACAACATTTTTATTTTGTCAACTCAATCAACGGGTGAAGTCGCTACACTTCCATACCAGTATGCCGGAACTCTGGTACTTATTTTTCTTACTTTGTTTTGCAACGGCACAACAATTTATCTCAGACAACGCTACCGCAATAAAGTTGAGATGAAAGGGATTTTATGAAAGATGTAAAAATCAGAGTTGATAATCTTAGCGTAAATTTTGGAAAAATTCAGGCACTTAATGAACTGAATCTGGAAATTCCGGCTAAAAGGATTACATGTCTGATAGGCCCTTCCGGATGTGGAAAGACAACTTTGTTAAAAACCATTAACAGACTTAATGAACTTAAACCTGATTTTGGATTTTCAGGCAGGGTAATTATCGAAGGTGTTGATGTTCTTAATGATGATATCGATATAATAAATCTTCGCCAAAAAGCAGCAATGGTATTTCAGAGACCTGCATTATTCCCAAAATCAGTTTTTGATAATGTTGCCTTTCCTTTAAGGATACTTGGTATTAAGGATAAAGAAGAAATAAACGAAAAAGTGACCACGGCGTTAAAACGGGCTTTTGTTTGGGAAGAAATTAAAGAGAGATTAAACGAATCTGCTTTAAATTTTTCAATCGGACAGCAACAGAGAATTGCAATTGCAAGAGCACTTGTGTCCCAACCCGATATTCTGATGCTGGATGAACCAACAGGCTCACTTGACCCCGTTTCGACAAAAAAAATTGAAGATTTAATCTTTGGATTAAAAAGACAAATGACGATAATTGTTGTTTCACACAATTTGCAACAAGCGGCGAGTATTAGCGATTATACAGTTTTCCTCAACAAAGGGAGTCTTGTGGAAGCAAATCAGACTGTTAAATTTTTCACAAAACCGGACAGTAGATTGAGCGAAGAATTTCTTACCGGAAGGATAAAAAATTAGATGTTTAACAGAATAGAAATCCAGATATACAAATTAAATCGACGGATGATTAAAATGTGTAGTCTTGTTGATGAACAACTTGCGTCTGCACTTCAATGCATCTATAAGGAAGATATTGATCTGGCGGAAAAAGTGATTAAACTCGATGATAAAGTTGACAGATACGATACAAAGATATCGGAAAGTTGCCAAAAAATATTTGCATTAAATAAGCCGGTTTCGTCTGATCTGCGGCTACTCATGGCAGCCCCCATAATTAACTATAATCTTGAGCGAATAGGTGACATCGCTGTTAATTTATGCGAAAATTTTCTTCTCAAAAAAAAGAAGCCATCGTTTTTTGACAGGATCAAGTTTGTTGATATGGCTTCCATTGTGCAGGAAATGCTTAAAAATTCCATTGATTCGTATATTAGAATGGATGTTGGACTTGCAAAAAAGGTAATTGTTTCCGATAAAATTTTGGATAGACTAAATGTCGAAAACCATAATTTGATAATCGATGTGATGAAGGAAAACAGCGATAACATAGAAGAGGCTGTTGCTTATCTTGTGATGTGTCGCCAGCTTGAGCGCATTGGCGATCATGCATGCAATGTAGCTGAAGAGGTATTTTTTATCTCAGAAGGAAGGGCAATAAAACACAATTACGGAAGGATTTTCCCGAAAGAAAATGTTGTGGAATCCACTGAAAAAACAGAAGATTAATAACTGTTAAGACTGTTTAACAAAACCTCAAATTGATCCAGCATTTTTTGAAGAAGGGATAGATCACCTGATTTTGCTTCCGACAGATAAAGATCATTTAAAAAAGGAAGCATATTTGTCTGCATTACAAAAAGCAGAGGCGAATCATCCTTGGGAGCGTTAAGAGAATCGTTAAAATAAGCAAAAAAAACAAGTTTCATTAACTGCTCTTCTCCCTTGAGAAGGTAGTCCGTTAAATCCCTTTCACCCTGAATAGACTGTTCATTCAGTTCCGCCATCATTATTCCATAAACAAGTTTGTACTTTGATCTCAGGTTGGCTTTTAAGTAAAAATAACTTTTAAATCGATCGGGAAATTTTTTGTCTTCTTGATTAAAAATCTCTCTAACCTCTGTTAAATAGTCATTTATTTGCTTTTTTACCACAGCCAGAAATAAATCTTCCTTTGAGGGGAAATAATGATATATGGTTGATTTTGCTATCCTCAGGTCTCGGGCGATCTCCTCAAGATTTGTTTTTGCTGTCCCATGTTTAACAAATCGCCGTTCGGCAGCCTTTAAAATATCAGGGAGTCTGTTCATAAGAGTTGGTTTTGTTTGATGACAAATTAATTAAAACAAAAATAGTGAAATTTTCTGAAAAAGGGGGTTCATGGGAAAAAATATGTCTAAAAAAACAACAGTAAAAGAAAAGCAGAATATTTTCTGCGGGAAGTATTAATAGAGTTGGAACATGTGGTTAAACCTTGATATCTTGTTCAAAATTATTAAAAACTGCCCTTCTCAAGACAACCTATTATTCTACTTGCTGTTTACCGGTAAGCCCGAGAAAATTTAACCTCTGCCCGTGTTATAGGGTTAAAGTAGATAATCAAGTTGCTACAAAACAATACTATATTTCGGCAAATAAATTAGTTTATTGCCGTTTTATAGTAAATTATTTTGTATATTTGTTATGCAAATATTTGAGGTTTTAGAATGAATCCATCTGTAAATAAACTACAATCCTTACTGAGACATGATACAATCATGAGCAATATAGAGATTGCTACACTGTTTAGAGAGTTTGAGCCAAACTTGAATCAAACAACCATTAATTGGCGAATATACTCATTGGTGCAATCCGGAATGATTGATAGAGTTGGAAGGGGTAAGTTTTCAATTAGTACACGAGATAAATTTACACCGATAATTTCAAGCAGGATATATGATCTTAATTTAAAATTGAAAAAAGAGTTTCCTTATTTGAGTTTCTGTTTGTGGGATACTTCCATCTTAAACGAGTTTATGATTCATCAGCCAGGTCTTTTTTATACCATCGTCGAAGTCGAGAAGGATGCAACAGAATCAGTATTTTATTTCTTGAAGGATCAAAAACACACAGTTTTTATAAATCCATCTAGCGAGATGCTCGAAAGATATGTTCAATTTGATCAACATAATATTATCGTCAAAAATTTTATCACTGAAGCACCAACAAAGTTAATAGAGGATGTAAATACAGTTACCCTTGAAAAAGTATTGGTAGATATTTTCTGTGATACCACTCTTTTCTCTGCTCAACAAGGAGTTGAGATGCGAACTATTTTTCAAGAGGCGTTTAGAAAATATTCCTTAAATACGGATAAAATGTTCCGCTATTCAGCCAGGCGCGGCAATAAGAAAAATTTTGGTGAGTTTTTTTCGTCGATATTAATTAAACAATAGATAAGATATTTTAACCATATATACTGAATATGATAGATCAAAATAGAATATCCATTGACTGGATAAATGAAGTATCCTTAAAAAACCGGAATGCGGATAAAATCCTCGTTGAAAAAGTAATTCGTGCACTCTTGTTATTGGAAGGACTTGCACAGGAACACCTGTACTTCGTATTTAAAGGTGGAACAGCATTGATGCTTCATTTCAACTCAACCAAAAGACTATCCATTGATATTGACATTTTACTACCTAAGATGCCTGAAAAACTGAATGATTCCTTGGATATTATTGCCATCAAACAAGGATTTACAAGATTAGAATTAAATCCAAGGTCTTCTCATTCAAAAATTAATAAGGTGCATTACAAGTTTTTCTACAAATCAATATATTCGACCGGTAAAGCTGAAGATTACATCATGTTGGATATATTGATTGAGACAATAAATTATGAAAAAATTGTTCAATTACCCGTACAATCGGTTTTTGTTCCATCAAAAGAAGAACCGGTTTTTGTACAGATGCCAAGTATGGAAGACATCCTGGCAGATAAATTAACAGCATTTGCCCCAAACTCAACCGGAATACCATATTTCAAAAATAGTGATAGTATGGGGATGGAAATCATAAAACAGTTGTATGATATTGGAAGTTTATTTGATGTAGCTGAAAATCTGGAAGTTATAAAATCAACATTTTATCGTTTTGCGAAAACGGAACTGGAGTACAAGACTTCAACATTATCGGTGATGGATGTTTTAGAAGATATTTTTCAAACATCGCTTTGTATTGTGAGCAGAGGGACGGATGGTGTTGGTGATTTTGAACAATTAAGAATGGGATTAAAGAGAGTAAAAGGATTTATTTTCTCAGAGAATTATCACATTGAGAAAGCAATCGCTCATGCCACAAAAGCTGCATATCTTTCAGTTTTAATAAAACATGATGCAGAAAAGTTAGTTAAATTTAGTCCATTGTACAAAATGGATAATTGGAAAATTGATTTACCCTACAATACAAAACTTAATAAGCTCAAAAAATCCAACCCTGAAGCATTCTTTTATTGGTACAAAATGTTCGAATTACAGAGTGCAAAAGAGAATAATTAAAATTCACAGAATTATTACTTTATTTGGAGATGTTGAGGAAGAAGCTTAAGTCGCTTCATTTTAATGCGGAATTTTCATTTACGACAAAATCAAAAAAGCTTATGTGGGGGATATAATCTAAGCCCGGGCGAGGTCTGTTCTGTCCTAAGAACAGCCCTGATAAAAGAATTATAAATAATGCAACTTTTTTCATAGTGCATTCCTTTGATTAGTTGTTTTTACTACTTCATATATTGAAGTTTTAAACTTTTGGATAAGATCTTTGTCCCCTTGTTTGAGTTCAAGGGATAGAATGTAAACTCCACTGGATATTCTTAATCTCGACAAGTCAAGCAATTCTGTGTGATCCCCTTTTTCCTTCTGTAAAATGTTTTTATATATACTCTGACCGGTGATGTCGTGTAATTCAATTATCAATTCGCCATCAAATGGTAAGTGGCAGGAGACATTTGTTACTGTCTTTACCGGATTGGGAGAGAGACCAAGTGTCAGCCCTGAATCTTGATCATCTTTAAATTCATCTTCCTTTATTCCATTTGGAACATCACTTCCCGCAATTATGTAAAGATTACCAGGTGGCCTTGATGAATGATCAGTATCCATTCTCTCCAATGCAAAAATCATCAATCCCGTCTCCATTAACATCCCCAACTCTCCCTCCAAAATTTAGTGCGTAATAAGATGATGATGTTCCGTAAGCTCTTCTTTTCTCTGCCCACATTGGGCTGCCTCCAAGATATAAAAACATACTTGAATAGGGTATCTTTCTTATAAAATCGTTAAACCCGTCGTTGTTCACATCTCCCGGTGAAAAACCATCTGCCCAACTCGAGTATTCCGTATTTAATCCATACTCAGGGGTGATATTAGGGGGTCTGGATCCAAATGACATGACTTCTGTAAACCAATACGGATGGGTTCCCTGATTAGCAAGTACAAGTTCACCTTTACCGTCATTGTTGAGGTCTTGAACAATATACATATGATCTACATATTCAATAGTATCCGTAAATTCGTAGTAATTACTGAAATTAAATTCGTTATTCCCGTAAATGAACCATCTTTTTTTCTCGGGTGAACCAGCAGGGGCATATTTTTTTGTCATGTCAATTGTAAAATCATCTTTACCATCTCCGTCCAAATCAGCAGCATAAAACCACAAACCGACAAACTCATAAGTTGTATCTGGATAAAGTTCAAGTATATGATAATCCCTGGAAGTCAATACGGAATTAGTCTCACAAAAATAATAACTAAGATTAGCATAAAAGCTTCCTTGATTCCTTTCATAATCCTGAAACACAAACTCCTCATATCCATCACCATTAAAATCAATTGGCCAGCTCTTTCCATACATATCAAGATAGATTACTCTGTTATCATGGTACGTAAATGTATAGTCAGGAATGGAATCAAGCCCGGGACCACCAAAATAGACGTCTATTACCGGGGGTTTGGAAGTACCATATCTTTGAACAATTATATCACGGTATCCGTCCCGGTTTACATCACATCCTGTGGTACCCTTCGGTGAAAAATTGGGGATCACAAAAGCTGGAGTTGTGCTTACAGGGTTACCACCGTAGAAAAAACTCAATTTACCACCTGCTCCCATTGCATTATCCATTTGCGTGACAAAAAAATCATCGCATGAGTCACCGTTTTGGTCCCCCATATAGACGATGGACTCCGGCCAATACCACGCTCTTTTGATGAACAGATTTGTATCAAACTGGGCTTTGCTTTCTGATCCAAGCAGAAGAATAATTATCGAAACCAGAACTAATACTTTTGTTATATAATTTCTAAACATGATTTTTGATTTCTTTTATTTAATAGTTTATATCTATAATATTCTTAAAACAAAAAAACGGAGATCCACACATAGCCATTCCATCGGGCAGCAAACTGTCCGCGGGGGCAATGTGTCAATCTCCGTTCCTAATACGGGATTTCTCTACACACAAACTACTTAAAGATTAACAATCGTCTCCTGCGGCTAATTCGCCGTCTATTGTTTATCTTATCGATATGGATCTTCCTTAAAATAAAAAATTAACTTTCTTGGAAATAAATTACATTTAAAATTTGATAAAGTCAAGAGGTTGAAAAAATAAATTTTCGGGGGAACCCTATTATTCAAGTTCTGGAGTCAACTTCTATTGACAACAAAAACACTATCGATATCTGCATCAGCTAAAATAGAATTGAACTTGTGACTAATGTCACCATTATGTAGAATATTTTTCAGTTTTACAACTGGTCGAAAGTTCGTCTTGGAGCATGTTTTATTAAATTGTGCAAATTAAGAGTTAATAAAGATGCCACCAAATTTTCAGATGAGCTGAAAAATTTGGGTAGTGCGGTCAGGTTTAAAAATAAACTTTAGAAATAAATTGATTTTAATGGTGAATAACACTAAATTTGTAATTCGTTTAAAAAAAATCCCGGAGGCAATCTTAAATATGGGTAATATGGAAAGGATCAGGAGTTTAGCTCCATGGTTCATTCTTACAGTTGGTGGAATCTTCATATTGTTTATGGTCGTCAGTGACATGAATTTCTCGAATTTGATGAATGACAGAGGAAACATTGGCGAGATAAGTGGTGATAAAGTAACTGTTCAAGAATTTGAAACCTATTATCAGGACTATCTGCAACAGCTAAAACAAAGCGGACAGGAACCTGACATGACTAACGAGTCAATGTTCAGAGAACAAGCCTGGGAGCGATTTGTACAAGGCAAAATCGTTGAAGCTGCATATAAAAAATATGGCATTACAGTATCTGATGATGAAGTACGAAATGTAATTTTGGGAGATAACCCTCCTGAATATCTTAAGAGCCAGTTCATGGATTCGAGTGGTGTTTTTAAGCGAGCTGAATATGAAGCTGCAATTAAAGACCCGCGGAATAAACAAAATATCGTGATGGTTGAAAATGCAGTCAGACAACAAATACTTGGTGAAAAACTCCAGGCAATTGTTGGTGCCGGCGTTGTTGTTACAGATGCTGATATCAGACGGAAATTTGTAGATCAGGAACTCAAATTGAGTGCTGAGTATGCACTACTTGATTTGAATGTTTATCCTGATTCAACAATCAAACCATCCGACGATGAACTTAAAGATTTTTATTCAAAGAATAGTTATCTCTACAAACAGGAAGCAAGCCGCAAGCTTAAATTTGTAACATTAAAAATTGTTCCATCTGCCAAAGACAGCAATGCTGTAATGACACTTTTGAACAATGTTGTTAAAAAAATTAAAGCTGATACAATAAACACTTTCCAAAGTTTTGTTGAATCACAGAGTGAATCCCCATATTCGAAAGACACTTTGTCTGTAAATATGGTACCTGCCGGATTGATGGCGAATATAGCTGAAATCAAAGGTGGGGAAGTAATTGGACCTGTTGCCGGTGAAGGAGAGTTTGGTATTTATAAAATTTCTTCAGTTGTTGAAGGAACAGACCCGTTTGCAAGAGCTGCTCACATTCTTCTACCAAAAACGGAGAATGACAAAGCCGATCTGGATGCTGCTACCAAACTTTACGAAGAACTTAAAGGCGGGAGAAATTTTGAAGCCACCGCTAAAGAATTATCTAAAGACCCGGGCTCAGCCGCCAGAGGTGGAGACCTTGGCTGGTTTGGCAAAGGGGCAATGGTAAAGCCGTTTGAAGATGCATGTTTTAACGGCCCTGTTGGACAGATTCAAGCGCCTGTTAAGACCGATTATGGTTACCATATCATAAAAGTTCTTGATCGTTCTTCAAAGAAATTGGTTGTTGAGAAGATTGTTAAAAAACTCAATTACTCTCCTGAATCGATGACTCTTGTAAGAAGAGATGCTGAAGACCTGTTAAAACTTGCTAAAAGTGAAGGTCTTGAAAAAGCTGCCAAATCAAAAAATCTTGAAATGCAGGAATCAACTCCTTTCACTGAAGAAGTTGCCGCAGTTCCCGGACTTGGATACAGCAGAAATCTTGTAGCTTTCGCTTTCAAAGAGGGATTAAACGATTTTTCACCAGTTTCATCTGTTGGTGATCAATTTGTTGTTGCTCAGATCACCGAAGTAAATGAAGCAGGTGTTAAGAAATTTGATGCTGTAAAGGAAGATGTTACCGGGGGTGTCATCCGTCAGAAAAAATATGCAATGGCACTTGAGGTTATGAATGGTGTTAAAGCCAAGATTGGAAATGATCTTGCAAAAGCCCCATCATTTGACAAAAACATCCGTTTTGGTACCGCTGATTCATTTACAGTCGCAGGGAACATCCCATCACTTGGAATGGATTACGCTTTTAGTTATGCAGCTACCAAAGCTGAACTTAACAAAGTTACCGGTCCTGTAAAAGGGATGAGAGGATATTATCTGATGATAGTTAAAATGAGGCAAAATTTTGACGAACAGAAGTTCCTTGCTCAGAGAAACACCATTAGAGATCAGATACTTGGCGAGCGTCGTCAGGCAGCGTTCCAGC
The DNA here is from genome assembly GCA_016707285.1 of Ignavibacteriales bacterium. Classification (GTDB taxonomy): domain Bacteria; phylum Bacteroidota; class Ignavibacteria; order Ignavibacteriales; family Ignavibacteriaceae; genus UTCHB3. The sequence goes on along the minus strand of JADJIA010000001.1, from coordinate 337,765 downwards.
AGTGGATGGAAACGATGAAAAAAGAGGCAAATGTAAAATACTTCCCTCAAAATTGATCTAATTTTTTGAACCCCATCTTTAATATTGTCGTTTGACAATTAAGGTGGGGTTTTTTATATCGTTACGATAATTATAAATTGGATGTTGAAATGAAATTTTTTTTGACAATCGCAGTTTGTTTTATCACAGTTTTCTCATCTGCATCCGGACAAGGGATCTTCGAGGTCTCGGTTGGAACCGGTTACAGCACATCTTCACGAATTTATCCTTACAGCAATGCATCAGACTATGATTTACGAGAGATCGAGATTGGTCTTGGCTCACGGGTTTTCCCACATCTTGCATTAAGTTATGATTTGACGGAGGATATTGCCGGTGTAATTTCGGTAGAATATTTGAGAAAAGAAACTGAATACTATGGTCAGACTGTTGACAGTCAGGAAGGTACCATTTATATCCCCGTAAAAGACGGTTACAATTTTGTACCTGTCGAACTCACTATCGAATACCGCCTTCCATTCAGTTCTGAAAATTTCAGAGTGAATATCGGTGGTGGTGCCGGACTTTATTTCTACAATTCACTACGGGAGGTTGCCGGGATATCTCTTTCATCCGGGGGATCAAAAGTGAGTTACGGCATTCATGTTTTAACAGGATTAGAGTATTATTTGAATCAGAATTTAAGTTTTTTTTTCACGATGAAATTCAGAGACCCTGAGGTTGAGTTTAATGGCGAGTATGAGTCGCTAAATGGAACATTTGAGGGGAAGAATGTGAAATTGGGGAAAAGAGATTTTTACCAGAAACTTTCTCTTGAAGGAAGTGTGTTTCTTCTTGGTGTAAAATATGGATTGTAGATCCGTATGAACCGAAATGAACTTTTGTTTTTAACAGGATTTATGGGTACCGGGAAGACCACTCTTGGCAGAGTTATAGCAAATTGTCTCGGCTGGGATTTTTATGACATTGATCGTGAAATCGAAAAGGATTCAGGATGTTCTGTATCAAAAATCGTAATTGAGAATGGTGAAAAATACTTCCGTGAACTTGAAAAAACAAAACTTATTGAACTGTGCCAAAAAAAAAATGCTGTAATATCACTTGGTGGTGGATCATTAATTGACTTATCAAATCGAAAGTTGTGTAAATCACACGGACTTATTATTTATTTAAAAGCAGAATTGCCGATAATTTATCAGCGACTTAGAAAAAAAACAAATCGACCCCTGTTTCGATCTGAAATGGAGGAAGAAATGAGTGAAAAAGAAGCAATGGAAAAACTTACGGTACTTCTCGAACAGAGGAGAGAAGGTTATGAAGACGCTGATATCACTATTGAGACAGACGCCCGTGACTTTGGAAAGAGCATAGATAAAATTGTGAGAAGGATCAGAACAGGAAAATCGGATACCCGGAGGATCATTTGAGAAATATTACCATTGAAAGCAACAACGGGTCGTTTAACTACTCAATCATATCATCAATAGAAGGAGTGATTGGGAAAATTGAGGGTATCGCAAACTCAAACAGTTGTTTTTATATCGTCGATTCAAATGTTCATAAAATTTATCACGATCAATTTAAGCATCTGTTTACTGATAAAAATTGTTTTGTTTTAAACGCCACCGAAGAATATAAATCTTTTGAGAGCATCTACAAGATTTACGACTTTCTCCTTGAAAACAACGCAGACAGAAGCAGTTATATTATTGTAATCGGAGGGGGAATAACCGGTGACACGGGGTCGTTTGCTGCCTCAACTTTTATGCGAGGGACAAGATTAATTCATGTTCCCACTACACTTCTTGCGATGGTTGACAGCAGTATAGGTGGAAAAACCGGCGTTAACTACAAAAAATACAAAAATTTTATCGGCAGTTTTTATGAACCTGAGCAGGTAATTACTTCCTCAAAGTTTCTCTCGACACTCAAACAGGAAGATGTTCTGAGTGGAATGGGGGAAGTGTTAAAGTATGCGTTAATCGACTCAAACTTTTTTGATTATTGTTATTCGCGGCTTGACGGCAGTCTCGATCTACCCGAGGATGATTTGCTCTACTTGATAGGTAAGTCGGCGCAGATAAAAAACGATGTCGTAACTCAGGATAAAAAAGACTTAAAAATGAGACATTCACTGAATCTGGGTCATACATTTGGTCATGCAATAGAGTCAGTTTCCGGATTTTCAGTAAAACATGGTATCGGTGTGATTGCGGGACTGCGCGGAGCTACATTTCTTGCCCACAAAATGGGTGTCATGGATAATAAAGTGATGGAGAAGGTTTTAGATCTTCTCGGGCGTTATAAAGTTGATGAAAAGATAAATACTTACTCAACTGAGTCTGTCTATTTGGCAATGCAGGGGGACAAAAAGAGAGTAAACGGCGAAGTCAAGTTTGTTCTTATTAGTCAACCCGGAAGCTTGCATATCGATGTAACTTGTGAGAAGCAAGATGTTCTTGAAGCAATTGACTATATGAAGAGTACAATCGGTTAAGCTGTAATATGGAAATTTTTGCCGTTAGCGCAGTAGCCCTCCTTGCATCACTCCTCACATTTTTTTCCGGCTTTGGACTCGGTACAATTTTAACACCGGTCATGGTGTTTTTCTTTCCTGTCGAAGTGGCAATTGCCCTCACAGGTGTTGTACACTTCACCAACAATATTTTCAAATTGATTCTTGTAAGAAAAAATATTGCTCGCAATGTTTTGATCCGGTTTGGCATACCTGCAATATTTGCATCCTTTTTGGGAGCCTGGCTGCTTACGGGGATTACTGAGATGCCTGTATTGTACAGTTATTCCATAGGTGGAAGCAGATATGAAGTTTTGCCGGTGAATCTGATTATTGGTGTTCTTCTTGGTGGTTTTTGCGGTTCTTGAATTGATTCCGGCATTTAAAAAACTCCAGTTTGGCGAAGATAAAATGATTTACGGGGGCCTGCTGAGTGGATTTTTAGGTGGTTTGACCGGGATTCAGGGGGCAATTCGTAGTGCGTTTTTGATCAAAGCCGGGTTAAGTAAGGAAGGTTACATAGCCACAGGTGTGGCTATTGCATGTCTTATAGATATATCGCGTCTATCGGTTTATTCAACCAGATTTGTGGATGCTGATCTAGCGGGCCAATCTTCCACTATTGATCCCGGCAATGTTATCAGCCATGACAGGTGCCTTAATCGGGAAAAAACTTCTGAAGAAGGTAACTCTTGAGCTGTACAAAAGCCTTGTCGCAATTATGTTAATTTTAATCGGTGTTTTATTGGGTTTGGGAATAATCTAAAAAGAGAATCGAAAACCGTTTTTTACTTCCCGAGCAACATTTTCCCAGAAAGTGTTGAACCATTTATCGTTAATCTGTAAAAATATACACCACTCGCCATCCCGTTTGCATCAAACCTGACAGAATGTTCCCCTGCCGATATCGGTCCATTCAGAAGCGTAACTATTTCATTCCCAAGCATATCATACACTTTTAGAAGTGCTGTGCCTTCGTTTGGTGCTTGAAATGAGATGATGGTTGAAGGATTAAAAGGGTTTGGGAAGTTCTGCTTCAGCTTGAACTGGATATTAAAGTTTTCACTACCATCGGCGATCGAAGTTCCTGCATCTCGAAATGCTTTAGCAGCCTCACTGAGGGTTTTATATTTAATTCTGTCACCAAATGTACTGTTAAGTGAGTCGAGCAACTCTCCCATCCAATTTACCACAATTCCATTTTGATATCCCTGCCTTATGAAAGGATCGTGTAGCAGTATGATAAAATATTTATCTGACATCCCATTAGTCTTGATATCAAAAAGAGCCTGTGACAGTTTGGTTTGATAATTCGCCTGTGTTAATTCCCAGGTATATTCCTGGTGGTGGCGTAAATTGAAGAGTCCGGGGAAAATATAACTTTTTGTTACACCGTTTGAAGACAAAAATTCAAAATTATTATCAACCAAAACCCGATATGATGTGGTATCAACCTGATGACCGGGCGGGACAAATGATTTTGGAATCTGACCAAGGGAATCGAGAAGCAAATCAAGTCCAAGTTGAGTCATATTATTCTGCACAGCATACGGATGATTAAAATACTGACTTGAACAATAGTATTCGTGACTTGTGCCGTTACACTTTGGGCAGATATGATTATAACCATGTTGGGCAATTTCGTGACCTTTTGCAACCGTTGAGATCAACTGTTGAGTCAAAATTCCTGAAGTGTTCATATTTTCAATAAGCCGGTGGGGAATCACTGCCCATGTAACCTTGCCACCCCTTAATTCAACTGCATTCTCAAAAGGAGCTATCCCTGCCGGCACATAAGAGACATTTCGTGACTGGACATCATCAACCCTGATGATGAACGACAGGCTGTCTTGAGCGAAGAGGGTGAAAAAGGGAAGTATAAAAAACAGTAGTGACTTAAACATCAGGATCCAAAAATTTTTTGCAAAAGACTTTTTAAATTTACGAAACTTAAATCACTCTGAAACGGGTTTAAAAGAGGTACTGCCGAAAAAGAGGGCGCATTTTCGGCAGTAATTGTGTGTTACTATAAGGAGGGTTTTAGGAACATCTCATCTAGGCATTAAATGACTCAATTATCGTGCCAAAGAAAAACTTTTCCTGTTGGCTATATTATTAATAAAAATATCTATAAATTTCCGATACAGAGAAAAAATTTTCAAAAATGAGAAATTAGAGAAACAGTTCATGATTAAAGAACTTATTGGAAACAAACCTTCTATTGATTATGAGAAGGAAATCATCCGTCTCAAGGAAGAGATGAACGCTGTAATTTTGGCACACTACTACCAGACAGGGGACATTCAGGAACTTGCCGATTTTATTGGAGACAGCCTTGAACTTGCCAGGAAAGCGAAAGAATCGAAAGCAGATGTCATAGTTTTTTGTGGCGTCCATTTTATGGCAGAAACGGCAAAAATTCTCAATCCGGAAAAACTGATACTGTTGCCCGATATGGATGCAGGATGTTCACTTGCCGACAGTTGTCCCGCAGATAAATTTACCGAGTTTAAAAACAAGTATCCAGATCATTTAGTATTAAGCTATATAAACTGTTCTTCAGAAATAAAGGCATTGAGCGACATAATCGTAACTTCGAGCAATGCTGAAAAAATTGTGAGACAAATTCCTGAAAACCAGCCAATCATCTTTGCTCCGGATAAAAATCTTGGCAAATACATAGCAAGCAAGACCGGACGGGAAATGGTGCTCTGGGAGGGTTCATGTATAGTTCATGAGACATTCAGTGACAGAAAAATACTTGAATTGATGCTGCAAAACCCAAAGGCTAAACTGATTGCACATCCCGAATGTGAAGATCATCTCCTTGAAAAAGCCTTTTTCATCGGATCAACTTCTGCCTTGTTAAAATTTGTTCAGACCGATCCTTCTACCGAATACATTGTTGCGACCGAACCCGGGATCATCTATCAGATGGAAAAAGCCATGCCGGCAAAGAGGTTTATTCCTGCTCCAGGCGAGGAAGAATCGTGCAACTGCAATAATTGTCCATATATGAAATTAAATACAATTGAAAAATTATATTTGTGTATGGTAAATCGTTCTCCGGAAATAACAATGCCGGAAGTTATCAGAGTAAAAGCCTTAAGACCGCTTGAGAAAATGCTTGAGATGAGTAATTAAGAGATCCCAACAACATACGGAGGAGAGACAAATGATGGAGAAAGAAGAAAAAAAAGTAACCGGAGCTTATGAAAAAGCAGCTGAGGAGGGGATTGATCCAAGGTGTATTCCTCAAACCCTGAATTCACTGCCACCTGTTGGTGACGAGATTGTGACCCCCCACTATTCCAAGGAAGAAAACGATGTATGGGGGTATCTATACAATCGCCAAACGGGTCTTCTTGAAGGACGAGTATGCGATGAATATATAAAGGGGGTGGAGTTGATGGGTTTTTCCGGAAAAGAGATCCCTTCGTTGAAAAAACTGAGCAGTGTTCTTTATGAAGCAACAGGCTGGCGGGTTGGCAGAGTTCCGGGGTTGATTCAGGCACAAAACTTTTTTAATCTGCTCCGTGACAGAATTTTCCCATCCACCGATTATGTGCGTGAAAGGCATGAAATAGATTACACACCGGCGCCCGACTGTTTCCACGACATATTTGGGCACATGCCTCTTTTAACCAATCCAAATTTTGCAAATTTTTATCAAAAGTTTGGCGAAGCAGCGTTGGTTGCGAAAGGGGAGCAGCAGATATTTCTTGAAAGATTTCATTGGTTCACAGTTGAATTTGGTTTAATAACCAATTCGGCAGGCAGAAGAATATATGGAGCCGGAATAGTTTCTTCTTTTAAAGAAGTGGATCACGCACTCGGTTCAGAAGTTCAGGTGATCGATTTTGATCCTTACAAAATTACTTCACAGGAATATGAGGTGTGGCACTTGCAACCAATTCTCTTTTCGATTGATTCATTTGAACAACTTGAAGAGGGTTTTAACTATTGGGCAAAAAAAGAGGGGATTTTGAACTAATTATTAAAAACAATGTTATAACATTTAATTAGAACAAATATTTGGAGAAATAAAAATGTTAAACCCCGGAGATAAAGCACCCTGGTTCGAATTGCCCGATCAGGATGGAAATATTGTTAAATTATCTGATTTCATTGGGAAAAAGATTGTTCTCTATTTTTATCCAAAAGATGATACGAGTGGATGCACAAAAGAAGCTTGTAGTTTTAGAGATGAACTTTCGATATTTGAAGGAATAAATGCTGCTATCGTGGGAGTCAGTGGTGATTCTGTAAAATCACACAAGAAGTTTGTGGACAAATATAACCTGAATTTCACACTTCTTAGTGATGAGAGCAAGGGGATGCTCGAGAACTACGGTGTGTGGAAAGAAAAAAGCATGTATGGCAGAAAATATATGGGAGTTGAACGGACAACATTCATAGTGGACGAAGCCGGAATTATCAAGACAGTTTTTTCTAAAGTAAAAGTTGACGGTCACACTGAAGAAGTGAAGAAAGCTTTGAGTTAATCTCCGATGGCAAAAAAAATGTTAGTAACCAGAAGAGAAGTTTTTTCCTCTGCACACCGGCTTTATAATCCTTCATTCACCGACGATGAGAATGAACAGATTTACGACAAGTGTAACAATTACCACGGTCACGGTCATAACTATGTGCTTGAGGTGGTTGTTGAGGGGAGATCGACGAAAAAACGGGTTATGTAATTGATCTTAAAGTTTTAAAGAAGATCATAATAGAAAATGTAATCAGGAAAGTGGATCATAAACACTTAAATCTTGATGTGGATTTTATGAAAGATGTAATTCCGACCGCTGAAAATATAGCAGTAAAAATTTGGGATCAACTTGTGGACAAAATTCCAAACGGGAGACTCTATAAAATCAAATTGTCGGAGACTGAGAATAACTATGTTGAATATTTTGGAGCATAATTGTGGATATTGAGAAAGTACAAGGATTGGTGGAAACCATATTAACTGAGATTGGCGAGAATCCTGAAAGAGAAGGGCTGTTAAAAAACACCAAAACGGGTGGCAAAAGCTTATGAATACCTCACTTCAGGTTATAATAAAGATATCTCAAAGGTATTAAATGGTGCAATCTTTAATGAAGATTATGACGAGATGGTGCTTGTAAGAAACATCGATTTTTATAGTATGTGTGAACATCACATGTTACCATTTTTTGGGAAAGTGCATATTGCGTATATCCCCGACGGAAAGATTGTTGGACTAAGTAAATTACCAAGAATCGTTGAAGTGTTTGCCCGTCGTTTGCAGGTGCAGGAAAGAATGACAAAGGAGATAGCAGATACAATAAATGAACATCTCAAACCAAGAGGTGTGGCGGTGGTTTCCGAAGCTTACCACATGTGTATGATGATGCGTGGTGTTGAAAAACAAAACTCTTCAACCACTTCATCAACCATGCATGGAGTGTTTAAGACAGATCCAAAAACAAGAGTGGAATTTTTAAGTTTGATTAGAGCAAATGACAGCAGGTTGATCTAATGAAAATTTGGGTTTCAGGTGCTTCCTCAGGGATAGGGAAGGCTATTGTAAACGAGGCTCTCGCAAAGGGGCTTTCGGTTGTGGCAACATCGAGGGATGCAAAAAAACTGCAATTGCTTTCAAATGAGTTGAACTCCGGTGCTCTGGTTGTAAGTCAGTGTGACGTTTCTGACTCAAAATCAGTAGAAGAATTTTATAAAAAAACTTTTTCGTCTGAAGGACCTGATGCTCTGGTAAATTCTGCCGGAATTACTGTTTTTAAGAATGCAGCAGAAACTTCGATTGCAGAAGTTGATGGAATAATTAAAACCAACTTGCTGGGATCAGTTTATGCAATTCATTCGGTGCTTCCGTCAATGATTTCCAAAAAACAGGGTACTATCATAAATATATCTTCAGTGGCAGCAATTAAAGTTCTAAAAGGGAGCAGCATCTATTCTGCGACAAAGGCCGGGCTTCTTCAATACAGCAGAGTACTCAGAGAAGAGGTGAGAGAGCACAACATAAAAGTGATTGATGTTCTCCCCGGTGCCACGGAAACCCCCATTTGGGACGAAAAAGTAAGAAACAGACACAAAGACCGTATGATGAAACCGGAGGATGTAGCCGCGTTCGTCGTTGAACTTTTAACCGGTTCGGGGAATATGGTGGCAGAGGAGATAGTTCTCAGACCAGTGACGGGTGACCTTTAGAGTGTGAGCCCCGTTGAATTCTGTAAATTAATATTGATTTTGACGCTTATTAGTTTTGATAAAATCTAAAAAAACATTAGTTTTGAAGGTTACAAAATTGAGATAACTAACGGAGATCAAAAAGCCGATTTGCAAGATAGCTTAAGAAGTAATTGGCACGGTGAAGATATTGACAACCCTATGGGAAGATACGGAAGTTTTATAAAAAGGCTTACAGATATAATTCTGAGCAGCCTTGCGCTTATTCTATCGTCGCCTGTATTGCTTATCTCTATAATAGCAATAAAAATTGAATCAAAAGGCGATGCCTTCTTCATCCAGGACCGCACCGGTCTTGGCGGAAAACCGTTTAAAATGATTAAACTTCGTGGAATGATCGATGGTGCCGAGCAATTAGGTCCCGATTTTACACAGAAGGATGATCCGCGTTTGACCCGGGTTGGCAAAATCTTACGCCGCATGTCCATAGATGAGATTCCCCAGGCAATTAATGTCCTTAAAGGTGACATGAGCATTGTGGGTCCACGCCCTGAACTAACCAAGATTACCGATCAGTTCTCACCTGATCAAAGAGAAGTATTCAACTTTAAACCCGGGATTACCGGCATTTCACAAATTAATGGGCGACAAACACTTTCTCCTGAGGAGAGAGTTGTAATGGAAATTGCATATTATAAAGATGCAACTTTCTGGTCCGATCTCAGAATTGTTCTTCGCACCCCCAAAGTGGTAATTACAAACGAAGGAAATGTATAGTAGTTGAAAAAGGTAATCCTGTTAACCTTTCTTTCCCTCTCATCCATTTTTGCACAGTCTGAGCCCGTAAATTCCGAACACCCCGTATATTCTTTCCTGAGAAGAGCCTCTGTTGCCGGATATATCCCTTATTATGATGGTGCTATTCTGCCCAAAAGTAAAACTGAAATCAAAAAAAATCTTTCCGAGCTGCTTAATGTAAAAAACTCCCTTCCCGTATCACTTTCAGAAGAATTGAGTTTTTATGAAGAGATGTTTCTTTCGCAGAGGGATAACAAAGAATTTAATTTCGAAGACTATACAACTTCCGCAGAGCCGGTCCATTTATTTGAATATTCCGGAGAGAATTATTTTGTTACTCTTGACCCTGTCCTTAATCTGACAGCACATGGTGTCGGCGATGATTCTTATTCGGACAAAACTGCTTTTTACCTGCGATACGGCGGGTATGTTCGTTTTATTTATAAAAACTGGTTATCTGCCTATATAATTGCATGGAACGGGAATGCCTATGGCTCTCGTGAAGTAAACGCGATTGATAAAATAGTTGTTCAAAAATTTACATTCAGGAAAACAGGTTTGAACCATTTTGATGGGAGCGAGGGGGGGATTTTTATTGAACATGATATTTTTTCCGGCTCTATTTCAAGAAACAGGACAGAGTGGGGAGAGAATTTTTATAATAAAGATAAAATCTCGGGTGTCTCACAGTTTTTTGATAAAATCAGTTTCGAGATAAAAACAGAACTATTCACTTACAATTATCTGCATGGATGGTTAGTCACTCCACAATTTATTACACCGGGGGATTCGATTTCGGGTGACTATAAAAACCGTGCTGAAAAATATACAGCTCAAAACAGAATCTCGGTGAATCTGTCCAAAAGACTAAACATCTCAGTTTGGCAGTCAGTTGTTTACGCAAACAGGGGAGTTGATCTTGCCTATCTTAACCCTTTTTTATTTTGGGAATCGGCACAACGCTCACTTGAAGATCTCGACAATTCTTTTATCGGGCTTGATGTCCGCTATAAACCCGTTAACGGAATTGAGTTAACAGGCAGCATGATATTTGATGACATAAATTTTGAATTTCTTCAACCGGGCAAATTCCAGAAGTTTAATAATCGTTTCTCATTTATGGGCGGGCTTCTTTATATCCCGGAGTTTGCCGGTAGATTAACTGCTGGTTTAACTTACTATTTTGTGAGACCCTACACATTTTCTCATCCCGGTAAAAGTGAAAACCTTGCCTATACCAACAACAGTTTCCCTTTGGGAATAGATATTAAACCCAATTCCGAGATGTTAAATCTCCACCTCGATTATCAGTTTACACCCCGTTTGAGGCTGTCAATGGATATTAAACATATCAGACACGGAGAAAACATCTATGATAATTCAGGAAATCTTCTCCAAAATCATGGTGGATCATTTTTCATTAGCACAAATCAATTTTCATCAGAAGATGCCTGGTTTTTAGCAGGGGAGTTTCAGAACACAACAACTGTAGAGTTTTTACTTTTTTATACTCCCGGTGCCAACACACTTATTAAGGCGGGGTATGTTTTTAACAAAAGTAATTTTAATGCCCCGGTCCCGGAGAACTATTTTTATACATCCATAAATCTCCTCTATTTTTAACCCTGAATACCACTTTTTTTTCACTTGTTTTACTGAATGATTTGGTTGTAAATTAAATTTCATTTTATGCAAACAATGGTTAATTTATGCCCAGAATTGTCGGATTAATAATATTCTTTCTTCCGCTGTTTACAATCAACTCTCTACCCCAAAAATATCAAATATTAGAAAGAAATGCAGAATATGCAGTTATAAAGTTTGATTTCAGAGATTTCGCTGAAATGAGAGATACCATTGTAAACGGAAGGAAATTTACCTGGTTTTCCGGTGAAGGAATGTATTTTATCAAGGCGGGTGAGCCCACAATTCCGGAATATTCGGTTTCACTCGGCATCAATTACAACGCAAACCCAAAAATACAGATCATTGCTTCTGAAAAAGGAAGTGTCGATAATCGTTTTATTCTGCCTTTCACGCTTATTGATTCGCTAACATTTGAGCCTGATCAACTCTTTTATGATAAAGATGTTTACAATTCTGATAAAAATTTCCCTAACGGTCTTGCAAGACTTGAAGGCAGATATTCATTTCGTTTTGCAGAGGTTCAGCCTGTTATCCTCTCTCCCTATCAATATAATCCTGTTTCAAGGGAGATCGTAAAATATAACTCGATAACCGTCCGGGTTGATTTTAACAATCAGTATAACGACGGTTTCACAGTTCAGGGGATTGAAGATGTTGCTACCCTGGAATTTTTACAAAATGCGGTGTTAAATTTTGACGAAGCCAAAAACTGGATCGGTGAGAAGAAAAACCTGAAAGACGGTGTTGCTGTTCAGAATGACAACTGGTATAACCCCGATAAACAATATTTTAAGCTCTTTTTAAACAAAAAAGATGTTTATAAACTCACTTACGATGAACTGGTTGCTGCGGGAATGCCGACCGACAGAAATATCAGAGTTGAAAAATTACAGATTTTCTCAACATCAGGCGAAGTGCCGCTTTCCGTTTTCAGTAATAATTCTCGTTTTAGCTCTGGTGACTATATCATTTTTGTTGGCGACAGTGTTCCCCCATCACCCTATACCAAAATGAATCTATATAATAAATCGAACATTTTTTGGTTTTCTTATGAAGCTGACACTGCAGGATTACGATATATCAGCAAAACGGGGTCTCCAACTGTCAGTCAACCTGAGGTAAACACTGTAAAAGCAACTGTCCGTTGGGAGAATGATGAAATTTATGAACGACTGGGATGGGCTCCGAATGAAAAAAGAGATTATTGGTATTGGAAAAAGCTGACCTCCAAAAACGGAAGCCCTGAGATAGGATATTCTCAACGATTTGATGCGCCTCTAAATATCAGTCCTGATATTCGTTATTTTAGAGTAAAGTTAAATCTGCATGGATTAACGACAACTGTTGTGCCATGTAATTTTGTGCACAGTGTAAATATTTTCCTGAATGACAAATTAATTGGTATCAGGAAATGGAACGGGCAGGAAGCATTCACATTCGACACAACATTCCAATCGATAAATGATTCGATAGTTATTGTTTCAACCGGCAACCAGCTTAAAATAATCCTTGATGGTGATGTCTGCACGGGCGGCGGAAATGATGAAGTCAGGCTAAACTGGATCGAACTTGAATATTTTAAAATGAACAGAACCCATGGAGATCATTATTTCTTTAAAAGTCCTGATGGATACAACACCAATGTGAGATATTACATGTGGCAATGGACATCTCCTTCAATGCTTGTATATGTACCTGCAAAAAATGTTGTATATGTTAACAATTTGTTAACGGGGCCACCCAATGGTGTGGCATTATTTCAGGATAGTGTCTATACTCCATCAGAGTATTTCGCAGTTGATTCGCTGTATGGTAAATCTGTTGACTCGATCAGAGTTGATACACCTTCCCGCCTCAGGGATATCGCAAATGGCGCAGACTATATTATCGTCACCCATCCAAAATTCCGCAGTGTAGCTGAGAGACTTGCTACATTCAGAAGGAGCAAACCTGTCGGAAGTGGCACAACACCTCCACGGGTTTTCATCGCTGATGTGCTTGAAATCTATGATGAGTTTTCTCACGGTTTGATGGATCCTTATGCCATCAGAGATTTTCTGGCATTTGCCTTTAACTCCTTTACACGACCTGCACCGCTTTATGTTACGCTTGTCGGAGATATGAGTTATGATTACAGAAAAATTTTGCCCGAGAGCAGAGAAAACTATATTCCGTCGATTCCTTTTCACTCGTATCAGTATGGACAATCTGCGAGTGACAATGGTTTTGTAGCTGTAACCGGAAATGGTGTTACCCCTGATATGGCATTGTCAAGGATATCAATCGAAACTGTTGAAGAAGGGATGACATTCCTCGATAAACTTGAAAACTACCCAACGGACAACGGAAAAAAATGGCGTGAAACTGTTATGTTATTATCTTCCGGAATCGATGCAAATGATGAACTTCAATTTGGATTTAACCGTGAATCTTTGAAGTTGAAACAAAATTTTCTTGATCCCCTTGGATATAATTCATCAGTTGTGATTCGCTTTCCCAACAATCCTTCAGAGATCCCTTACCAGGGTTCAACCCCGGAGATAAAGAGTGCTTTTGACAGGGGTGCTGTGCTCGCCAACTATTATGGACATGGGGGTGGGTATCAATGGGATTTGACCTTCCTGAATAACGATATTTACACACTGAATAATGCCGGCAGACTGCCACTAATTATAAGTGTTACTTGTTATACGGCGCATTTTGATAATCAGGATGTGTTTGGTGAACAGTTTGTTAAGATACCGGATAAAGGAGCAATTGGATTTTTTGGCAGTTCGGGGCTTACTCTCTGGCAGATAGGCACTTATTATAACAGTCTCTTTTTTGATGAGGTGTTTAATCAAAAAAACACAATCTCCGGTAAAGCGATTCTTGCTTCAAAAGTGAGAACTCCTCCCGTCGGTTATTATATAAATCAGATTGCTTTGTTAACCTATCTTGGTGAACCGGGATTGGAAATTGTACTTCCGAAAAAACCCGACTTTGTTCTTGAAAACAGTGATTTGAGGTTTTTAACTACAAATCCACTCGTGGATGATACAGTAAAAATTAAACTTACAATGTCAAATTTTGGCATCAGAACCAACGACAGTGTAACAGTAAAACTCCGCTTTTCTTCGCAAGATACTTCGGGAGTGGTTGCAACCAAACGAATCCCCGGATTTGGTAACAACGATTCAACTGAATTTGTCTGGATCCCCAAGAAAAGTGGATTGATCACATTAACCGCCGAAATTAACGATGACAATCTCGTGCCTGAAGATGATCACTCAGATAACATTGCATCAAGTGTTATGGCCGTGTTTAACATTTCGGATCCAAGTATCATCTCTCCTGAAGATGGCTATACTTCTTCGATCAACCCGGAAATAAAAATTTCAGATATTGGCTATTATATTAACCGGAATTTTAGTTATCAGGTTGAGTTCGATACATCTTTCACTTTTGTGTCGCCTCTTGTAAGTAGTGGAAATCTTACGGGTGTTGATGGTTTATTAACTTACAAAAACACTACTCTTACCCCCGGCAGGTTCTTCTGGCGTTCAAGAATTGTGGACGGCAACAACCTGGGCAGGTGGTCTTCAACTCGAACTTTTAATACTATCGACCCACCAATGGAAGGTTTCACTTATTCAGGTACACAGTTGCGTCTTTTTGAGACAGAAAATGTAAATTTCTCAAATCAGTTGAATGGTCTCACTCTAAATACCTCACTCAACATACCAAAACCGCAACTATCGAGATTAAAATATAAAATTGATCTCGATGCTGTTTCTGAATTAGACACTATTGCATTAAATTGTTTCGCGGGTGACGGTACCTACTATTACCTGGCGGAATACTGGTTCAGTGCTTACCAGAATAACCCGGAAGGTAAATCGGAAATTCATATTGTTGGGACAGGGAACAACGGCACAACCCGTGGAGAATATTATGGAGTTGTTCCGGGCTTTTATGAGCAAATCAGGCTGCAGTTCACCACCATAAAGGAAAAAATATATATCCCGCAAGAGAGCCCTGCCTACCTGCTTCGATTAACCCCATCCACCGGGGAGATGGACACTGTTGTTATTCCTGACAGTCTCATCGATCTTGAGACTGCAATGCCCAGAAACGGTAAATTTCTTATCTCATCAAGCGGCAGCAAACTTTATAATCTTGCCATCAAAAATCTTCAAGGCAAAAATGTGTATGCTTTGAGGGTGTTTGAATCGGAAAACAATTTTGCGTTGGAAAGAGAATATGTCTATCCTTTACTTGAATCTTATCCTGAAGGTTGGATTAGCGGTTTTTTCGTGGTTGATGATATCCTCTATGTCGCTGAAAATTTTAATTCCGGTTTCATGAGTGCTTTTAAAATCAGTGACGGCACCTATCTTGGTGAGTGGTTCACTGTATTGCCCGGAACCGGATTGGCAAAACAATTTTCATCATGGTATTATGATGATACAAGAGATGAAGTTGTTGCTGCAAATTATATACGCGGAAGTCATCTTATTAAAGGAATCGGGGTGTTTTCAGGTTACTATTTTGATGCGCATGGTAATGTTACTTCAACCGAGGTTGGACCGGCGAGAGAGTGGAAGAACTTTACTTATGACATCGTTGGCGGGTCGGCCTTAGCCAAATTCACTGCCTCAGTAGCCGGATTTAACAGTCAGACTCTTAATTGGGATACACTTGCCGTAAATGTTGCTTCACCATATCCACTTAATCAGGTGGATGAGTCTGTATATACAAGATTGAAAGCTTTTTTTACTTTTACAGATTCATCACTTTCGTCAACAAATCCGATTTATCTTAAAAAGGTGGCATTTGAAGCATCAACCGGACTGCCGGAAATAACTATTTCCAATAACGATTTCACTTTTACCCCCGACAGTTTGATGCAAGGATTTGATATAAACATCGATTTGAAAATTACAAATGTGGGGAAGGTTGATTCTGATAGTTGTCTTGTGCAATTGTATCTCGGTGCAGCAAACGAGCCCTTTTACACTACAAAGATCAAAATCCCAACTGATTCATTTTATACTGTGAAACATACAATCAACACTTCAAAATTGTATTTCACAACAAGGTAAAAGCTGTTGTTACAATGGATGGAACCGAAATGTTCACTTTTAACAATCTTGTGGCTGACAGTTTTTATGTAGCAAGAGATACAATAAAACCCGATTTCAAGTTAACTTTTGACGGAAAAGAGATCATTAATGGTGATATCATCGCCAATAGTCCTCTGATTGAGATTACTCTCACTGACAACAGTCCTTTGCCGCTGGATACAACAAGATTGAGTATCGTACACAATGGCAAGCCAATCGGATTTGTAAAAGACAGTGTACACTTCTCCTACACACCTTATCCAAACTCTAAATTGTATGTCAGTTGGAAGCCGGTGTTTAAAGAGGGGAAACAAACTTTGGAGGTGTTCACTAAAGATGCTTCCGACATTCCTTATAGCAGTGTTGCACAAAAATACCAGTTTTTTGTGTTTGACAAAGATGCAATTGAGCGTATTTACAACTATCCAAACCCATTTACGGATGAAACCTGGTTCACATATGAATTGCGAGGGAACACTCTGCCGGATGAAGTGAAAATAAAAATATTTACCATCGCCGGAAGACTCATCAAAGAACTGGTAATTCCTTCAACATCAATGCAAATCGGTTTAAATAAAATCTATTGGGATGGCAGGGATGCTGATGGTGATGAAATTGCCAATGGCGTTTACCTTTACAAGTTGATAACAAAATATAAAGACAAAACCAAAACAACGATTGAGAAAATCGCAAAGGTTAAATAGGGATTGTCGTTGAATACGCAGGAAAAATTTATTCAGGATGTATTTGAGTGGGATGTTGTTAACTGGTCAAAGTGTATTTCGTTTTTTTTGGAAAATGCGGGAGACCTGTCTGGTAAGAAAGCGCTTGCAATAGGGGAGAGGCATGGTGGTCTTTCCCTTTGGCTTGCAAAACAAGGAGCATCCGTAATTTCCTCCGATCTAAACGGGGTCACACAAGAAGCCAGGGAGTTGCACAAAGAGTATGGTCTTGCGAATACCATCAAATATGATAATGCTGATCTGACTTCTTTACCCTACTCTGATAATTCTTTTGATATCGTGATATTTAAGTCAGTCCTGGGTGCACTTCGTTCATTTGAGAATCAGCAGAAGGGTGTGTCGGAGATACACCGTGTATTAAAACCGGGTGGAGTTCTCCTCTTTGCTGAAAACCTTGTTGCTTCACCACTTCACACATTTCTTAGACAAAAATTTATTAAGTGGGCAGTTTACTGGCGTTACCTCACGATTGATGAGGCAGCCATTTTATGTAATAAATTTTCTTCATTTACCTTTGCCACGGCGGGTTTTATTGGTGCGTTTGGCAGATCGGAACGGCAAAGAAGATTTCTCGGAAGGCTTGATAATTTCTTTGAGTCAGCTGTGGCTGCAAAAAATCATTACATTATCTTCGTTGTTTGTAAGAAATAGTCCAAAAATATTTTTTTGTGCGTTTAAGAGTTTTCCATATTGATAAAGTTTTTTATCTTATTAAATGTAGTTTATTATTTTTTTAATACAGGATTAGCCCATGTGTGGAATTGTTGGATACATAGGTAACAGAAGTTGTGTACCGGTTGTTGTTGAAGGGTTGAAACGTCTTGAATACAGAGGATACGATTCCGCCGGTATCGGTGTGGTTCGTGATAGCAAGATTGAAATAACCAAAATTAAGGGGAAAGTTGCCGAACTTCAGGCAGCCATTGACAAAAGCGGGATCGACTCAACAATTGGAATAGGGCATACGCGTTGGGCAACCCATGGTGAACCAAATGAGATTAACGCTCATCCACATGCCAACAACGACAACAGCCTCGTGCTGATCCATAATGGAATTATTGAAAACTACTCAACCCTGAAAACAGGGTTAAAAAAGCTTGGCTACACTTTTAAGAGTGCCACGGATACCGAAGTGCTCTCGAATCTTTTTGACACTTATCTCAAAGAGGGATACACTTTGTTTGAAGCTGTTCGCAGGGGCTTAAATGAAGTGGAGGGAACATACGGAATCGCAGTTCTTTCGACAGCAGAGCCTGACAGGATAATTGCTGCAAAAAAGGATCACCATTGGTGATCGGAATTGGTGTTGGAGAAAATTTTGTGGCGTCTGATGTGACTGCGATTTTGCAGCACACAAAACAGGTTATTTATATGGAGGATGGTGAGATAGCCGAGGTTTTTAAAGACCACTATTTGACCAAAATGATCGCCAATGAAGAGGAAGTAAACAAAGTTGTTCATCAGATTGAAATGACACTTGATGAGATAGATAAGGGGGGATACCCTACATTTATGCTCAAAGAGATCATGGAACAGCCTGAATCTCTGAAAAACTCAATCAGAGGCAGATTGTTGATGGACACCGGGGATGTTAAACTTGGTGGACTTGAAAATGTACTCGATCATCTGCTTTATGTAAAGCGGATAATGATTATAGCGTGTGGAACCTCATGGCATTCTGCGCTGGTAGGGAAATATATGTTTGAGACTCTTCTCAGAATCCCCACTGAAGTGGAATATGCCAGCGAATTCAGATACCGGAATCCAATAGTTGGACCGGGCGATGCCGTATTTTTTATATCTCAATCGGGTGAAACAGCCGATACCCTCGCAGCTCTTAAGGAAGCCAAGCGACGCGGTGCTCTCTGTTTGGGTATTTGTAATGTTGTTGGCAGTTCAATT
This sequence comes from Ignavibacteriales bacterium, assembly GCA_016707285.1. Lineage (GTDB taxonomy): Bacteria > Bacteroidota > Ignavibacteria > Ignavibacteriales > Ignavibacteriaceae > UTCHB3. The sequence continues at coordinate 318,878 of JADJIA010000001.1, read as the reverse complement.
GCCCGTGAGAGCCAATCGGGTGTGTATGTACATGCAGGTCCTGAAATAGGTGTTGCTTCCACAAAAGCATTCACTTCACAACTTGTTGTTTTGGCACTCATCACTATTCTTCTTGGCAGAAGAAAAGGAATGTCGGAAGCAGAGGGAATTGAACTCGTATCAGAATTTAAGAAAATTCCCGACTATGCACGGGAGATATTAAAACAAAATTCACTTATAGAAGAAATAGCTGAACAATTCAAAAATGCCACAAACTTCCTGTATTTGGGGAGAGGGTACAACTTCCCCGTGGCATTGGAGGGCGCTCTGAAGTTGAAAGAAATTTCATACATTCACGCAGAAGGTTACCCCGCGGCTGAAATGAAGCACGGTCCAATAGCATTGGTCGACGAAAATATGCCTGTGGTATTCATTGCGCCTAAAGATGCTACTTATGATAAAATTGTAAGTAATATCGAAGAGATAAAGGCACGCAAAGGCAAAGTTATTGCCATTGCGACTACCAATGATGATCAGATTGATAATCTCGCTGATTACTCTATCAAGATACCCACTACAAGATCGATCCTGATGCCAATCCTGACCGTTATTCCGCTTCAACTGCTCGCGTATCACATTGCGATGAAAAAGGGCTTAAATGTGGACCAACCACGAAATCTAGCTAAAAGCGTAACAGTTGAATAACAAAACGGAGAATCTATGGAGCGGAAAAACATCCTTATTATGGGAGCCGCAGGAAGAGACTTTCACAACTTTAACACATTCTTTAGGGATAAAGAAGAGTATAATGTAAAAGCATTTACAGCAACTCAGATCCCTAATATCTTCGGGAGAAAATATCCTGCCTCACTCGCAGGGAAATTGTATCCTGATGGTATTATGATTTATGATGAGAAAGACCTCTCCAAACTTATAAAAGAGATGCAGATTGATGAAGTCTATTTCTCTTATTCTGATGTACCCTACAACTATGTAATGAACAAATCTGCCGAAGTTAACGCTGCCGGCGCCTCCTTCACCCTTATCGGAACCAACCAGACAATGATCAAATCATCCAAACCGGTGATTGCGATTGTTGCTGTGCGTACAGGTAGTGGTAAATCCCAGACCTCAAGAAAAGTTGCCGATTTGTTAAGAGCAGCCGGTAAAAAAGTTGTCTCGGTAAGACATCCAATGCCTTATGGCGACCTTGAAAAACAGAGAGTTCAAAGATTTGGCACAATTGAAGATCTTAAACTTCATGAGTGTACAATCGAGGAGATCGAAGAGTATGAACCACATGTAGCTTCAGGTGGTGTTATCTATGCAGGTGTTGATTACGGCGACATCCTTGCAGCAGCAGAAAAAGAAGCTGATGTTATAATTTGGGATGGTGGAAATAACGATTTTTCGTTCTACAAACCTGACCTTACAATTACTGTAGCCGATCCACTTAGAGCAGGTCACGAATCAACATATTACCCCGGTAATGTTAATATTCGTCTCGCTGATGTAGTGGTTATAAATAAAATAGATTCTGCCACACCTGAAAATGTTTTGGCAGTAAGAAATTATGTAAGATCAGTAAATCCAACCGCACAGATTATTGATGGTGCATCTCCAATTACGGTTGATAAACCTGAAGTGATCAAAGGCAAAAGAGTTCTTGTTGTTGAAGATGGACCAACACTCACACACGGTGAGATGGAATTTGGTGCCGGAACAGTTGCAGCAATGAATTATGGTGCAGCCGAGATTGTTGATCCAAGACCATGGACAGTAAAATCGATTACTGACACTTATGTAAAATATCCAAAGATTGGTGTCCTCCTTCCTGCAATGGGATATGGTGATGCCCAGGTTAAAGATCTCGAAGATACGATTAATGCCTGTGATTGCGACAGTGTTGTAATCGGAACACCTATCGATCTTGGCAGAATTCTGAAGCTTAACAAACCTTCAACCAGAGTTGGTTATGATCTTCAGGAAATCGGTTCTGTAACCCTTGAAAAGATACTGAGAGAAAAAGGACTTCTATGAGTAAGCTTGCCGTCGTAGCACTCGGCGGCAATGCACTCCTTAGAGGAAATCAATCGGGCACCATCAGGGAGCAAGAACAGAATGCTTTCAACACCTGTAAGAGTCTCGTTGACCTGATCCTGCGTGGTTACACTATTGTAATCACGCATGGGAATGGGTCCTCAAGTGGGTAATCTGATTTTGAAAAATGAAGCAGGTTACGAGAAATTTTTGCTCCCCAAGATGCCCCTTGATGTGTGCGTTGCCGAATCTCAAGGCCAAATAGCCCATATAATTGCAGTTCAAATGGAAAAACTTTTGCTGCAACACAACATACAAAAAGAGGTAATTTCCATCGTTACCCATGTGGAAGTGGATGGAAATGATCCTGCTTTTAAAAACCCTACCAAACCGGTGGGACAATTTTTCCTGAAGGAAGAAGCCGATCTCCTGGCGAAAGCCAATGGCTGGCAGTTCCGTGAAGATCCCCGCAAAAGGGGATGGAGGAGAGTTGTACCCTCACCAAAACCATTAAGAGTTCGATCTGCTGAAATAGTTAAACAACTCACCCATGAAGGTAACATCGTTATCTGTGTTGGTGGTGGTGGAATTCCAGTAGTTTTGGATGGAAACGGTTCAATTAAAGGCATTGAAGCAGTAATTGACAAAGATCTTGCGTCCGCAGTTCTCGCCACTCAAATTGACGCTGATGAACTGATCATTCTCACAGATATTCCAAATGCTTATCTCAACTTCCAAAAGGAGAATGAGATTGCTCTCGAATCGATCACACTTGATGAGGCAGAGGAATATATCAAAAAAGGTGAGTTTGCTGCGGGAAGCATGGGACCCAAGATGGAAGCTGCCGTCTATTTTATCAAAAAAGGCGGTAATAAAAGTGTTATAACAGAAGCCGGATCGCTCTCAAATGCGAATTCGGGAACAAGAATAATTGCAAATTAACGGATAACAATATGGCAGTAAATATGAAAGGAAAGAGTTTTCTTTCCATTAACGATCTGACACTCGAAGAGATGTATCAGATTTTTGACCTTAGCAGAACCTTAAAAGAAAAACTTTACACAGGCGAAGAACATCACCTTCTTAAAGGGAAAACCCTTGGAATGATCTTCGCAAAACCTTCAACCAGAACCAGAATTTCGTTTGAAGTTGGTATATATCAGCTTGGTGGAATCGGAATGTATTTTGGACCCAACGACTTACAGTTGAACAGGGGAGAGACCATCAGCGATACCGCAAAAGTTCTCTCAAGATATCTTGATGGAATCATGATCAGAACCTTTAAACATGAAGATGTTGAAGGACTTGCAAAATATGGTTCAATTCCTGTAATTAACGGACTTACCGATCTTCTTCATCCATGTCAGGTTATGACCGATCTTTTCACCATCCTCGAAAAGAGAAGAAATTTGCAGGGTCTAAAACTTGCATACATTGGAGATGGAAACAACATGGCTCATTCACTCCTCAACGGATGTTCCAAAGTTGGAATGGATATCGCTTGTGCTTCACCAAAAGGTTATGAACCACAGGGCTGGATAGTTGAAAATGCAAAGAAAAATGCAGCTTATATGGGTAGCAAAGTTGTAATCACGAACGATCCTGTTGAAGCTTGCAAAGATGCAGATATCATCTACACAGATGTTTGGGCAAGTATGGGACAGGAAAAAGAAGCACAGGAAAGAAATCAACGCTTCACCGGCTTCCAGGTAAACAACAAACTCGTTTCAAACGCAAAAGATGATTATCTCTTCATGCATTGCCTCCCGGCACACCGCGAAGAAGAAGTAACCAACGAAGTAGTTGACTCTGCCAATTCAATCGTCTTTGATGAAGCCGAAAACAGACTCCATGTTCAGAAAGCCATCATGGCTTTGGTAATGGGGTAGGTTGGTTTCTTCGGTGGGATAGGACGCGGATTTGATAGGGAAAGGGAACGCGGATGACACGGATTGGACGGATTTCACGGATTTTTTTCGAAATTTGCCGAGTCATGACTTCTGAATGAACTGCCTTTCGCATGAATTGTTTCATAGTGAAGTAATCAATTAAGTTGTAAAAAAGCCGTCCCGATTTTCGGGACGGCTTTTTTGATGATTATAAGTTGATGATTATATCTGATGAAATGGAAAGTTTCCTTTCCTTATAAGTCTCGTATTATTTGAGAAGAATCATTTTACGGATTGCAACACTGCTACCGGCTTCGATTCTGTAGAAGTAGATTCCACTTGGAAGGGAAGAGGCATCAAAGTTGATTGAATAGCTTCCTGCATTCATCGGTCCATTTACGATTTCTGCAATTTTTTCACCGAGTGTGTTGTAAACATCAAGTTTAACATTCACATCAGTTGGAAGTGCAAATCTTATCGTGGTTGAAGGATTAAATGGATTAGGGAAGTTCTGATCCAAACCAAATTCCGCAGGAACAAGTGCCATATCTTTGATATCTGTAGCACCATCCATCACCTGAAACTTACCCAATCCTGAATAATATGAGTAGGCACCATCACTGTTTTTAGTTCTTACTCTCCAGAAATATGATTTGTTTGGTGACAAACCTTGAAGTGGTTGATTGGTTGTTGTCAGATTCTCGAATAATGTTGAGTTTGTGAAGTTAACATTTTCAGCCACTTCAAGATCAAACTTCATTCCGGCGGTCATTGCAGCAGGCAGACCCCATGAAATTATCGGGGAGGTTGTTGCTATCATAACATTATGTGGACCGCCAACGATTGGTGTTACAGGTGCAAATGAACCGGGATTAATCGTAAATGATTCAACTGCCGAGAAAGCACCATAAGAAAGTCCACCAAAGTGAGCTCTAACTTTCCAGTAGTAAGTGGCACCTTCAACAAGTCCGGTAACATTTAGAGAAGTGGTTGATGAATAAGCAGTGGTTGTAGCGCCATTTGCAAAAACATCGGAATAGCTGTAAACAACTTCATAACCAACTATGCCACTTGTTGAACCATTAACCCACCAGTTTAACTGAGGATCAACTGTGAACAAAATCGCATTTCCGACGGGCCATGAAAGAACCGGTGCACCGGGAGTGGTTCCACTATAAATAGTGAAGTGATCGGATGCCCACGCTGATTGGGAACTGCCATTGGTAGCGGCAACTGCCCAATAAATTACCTGTCCTTCAGCAAACGGTATAGTAAAATTGTAGAAAGTGTTGGATGCACCGATTACCATTACTGTAGCGGTATAATCTGAGTTCCAATCGCTCGAATTTGATCCAATTTTCCATCTGACCACATATCCGGTAATTCCTAAAGGTGAGCCTTCAAGGTACCATGAAAGTGAGGGCAGGGTGGTATAAACAGTTGGATTGCCGGTTGGCCAGTTCAGGACAGGATATCCATTTGCCACGCCACCCGCAACTGTGAAGATTCCAAGTGATGAAGCAGTGGTCTGTAACAGTCCATTCTGTGCAATAACCTGATAATAGTAGGTTGTACCCGGAGTCAGACCACTCAATTGCACAAAAAGATTGGTTCCGGCATTAAAATCGGTATATGTTGCAAAGTTTGAAGTGGAGCTTACTCTGACATAAAAGTCGAGTCCTGTTCCGGCTTCACCAAGCCACCAATGTACAAACGGTGCAGTAGTATATACTGTTGCGTTATTAACAGGATATGAGAGTTGAGGAGTTACAAGTTGGCCTCCACCCCATGGTTGGAATATCTGGAATGGACTCCAGTCAGAGGTCTGCTCATCTCCGGTACCCCGTTTATAAACACTTCTAACTTTCCAATAGTGATAAGTAGCAGCAGTTAATGGAGTGGCTATCTGATGATAAATATTTGTGATGTTTGTACTTGAATATACAACGGCTCCACCACTTGAACCAATTCTTACTTCAACATCAAAAGTGATATCGGGGCTGTAACCGGCTGTGTACCAATTCAATTGAGGAGTGTTTGTATAAACCCGAACTGAACCAATTGGCCAGGATGGTGTTGGAATAGTTGCTCCACCACTTGTGCTAAAATATTGTGTTGGTGAATAAGACATCACCTGATTTGCATTATTAAGCAGCACAACTCTCCAGTAATATCTCATTCCACCAAGCAGATTAACTGTCTGGAACAGGTTGGTTGAAGTGCCGGTGAAATTTGAAGTTAGCCAGTCGGTTCTTACAGGAGGTGTAGTTGCTGACTTAACCTGAAGCTTAAATTTTAAACCATTTGTTGCCTGATTGATTCCGTAAGTGAACATTACACTGTTAAGAAAAACAGAATCACCATTGGCAGGGTTATATTGACTCACGGCAACGGCGGGGTAGGTTGTGAAGTGCCAGATTGGTGATTCAATGTCCACGGCACCATCTTTTCCCACGAGCTGCCAGTAGTAGGTAGTGTTGGGTGAAAGCGGGAAAGGGAAGGTTCCGGGAGTTAATTCATCTTCAGTATTTTCGTTATACATTACACTTGTTGTATTGGGTGCAATATTAAGATCAGTGAAGAAAACGCCATTGTTAAATGCTATCTGTGTGCCACCTGCAGTAGAGATTCTAAGCTCATAACCTGTTTCCCAGGCGACATCATCCCAAGCGAATGACGGTTCAAGGGTGTGCCCGGTAACTCCGTTAATTGGAGTTGTAAGGATATCAAGTGGAGTATAAAAAGTCCATTCTGCTGTAGCTGTTTTGTTTTCACCATTATTATGAGCCAAAACATCACTTACTTGAGCATTAATCGTCCACCAGTATTTGGTTGCGATTGCAAGTCCAACAGGATTTACGATAAAAGAACCCGGATTTACTGCTGTAGTCATATTGGTGTTCCCACCAACGGTAAGGCCCGGGGCAGTTCCGATAAGCAAGTTATACAAAACATTACTTGTACTTGGATTTATACTAAACTCAAGATTTGGTGACATAACAAGCGACTCATACTCAGTTGCGGGTGAAACAAGAACGGGAGTATCGAGAAGAGTTGTGAAAACACTGGTTGTTGAGTAGTTTACCACTCCTGCTGCATCTGTGACAGCAGCTCTCCAGTAGTATCTTGTATTATATTCAAGAACTGCAGCGGGAACATTATATGTCGGTAGTCCGGTGAAAGCAGGTGATGTATGAACAAGATTTGTAAGTCCCGCATCACTATAAATTTCAACTGCATAACTGAAGGCCGGCATTCCACCTCCCATAACCCAGCTTATAGTAGGAGTTAATGATACTAACGGTTGATTAAGAGTTGGAGTCATGGGAAGGATGATCGGAGCTACATATCCAAATGCAGTGTACATTTCGAGAGTATCCTGGCCTGTAATCGTAAATGTATTATTAACCGTATTGTGTATAAATGGGACATATCTCCATGATACACCATTATCGCTTGACTTCAACAGTTTGAGATTTGACTCCAAATTGCCGTTTAGCTCAGTTTCATCATAGTGAAAAACGAGTGTGGCGTTAAGTCCGGAGTTGGAAGCCGGATTAGCTCTAAAAAATCTTTTGATACCGGTTGCTGCACCAAGTGGCCAGGCAAAATGAGTCCTTTGAACCAGAGTAGGACCGAGATTTGCGGCTGATGTAATAGTTAAACCAAAATTGCCAACATTTACAGCATTTGGTGCATTCAGGAGACTGCTCGTCATAATTGTACCATTGCTCAAAATACCTGAACCCGATTCTACTAACTTACCAAATTGTCCCATAAAAACATTAGTTCCGGACAAATCCAAAGGGAGAGTTGTTCCGAGCAAGTTACCTGCTACATTCATACTCGTGGTTGTTGTGATTCCGGGATTGGTAATGGTTGCATTAAACCAGCCCATAGCTCCGGTTAGAGAAGGAAGATTAGCGAGAGAAGAGATGGCGTTAAATCCAACGCTGCTGGTAACTGATGGTACAGAGAGCCCGCCCCAATTTAATGCATTGGAAATATCTGAACTAACACCACCGACCCATTGGTTATAGGTATCCTGTAAACTAAAATCAAGGTCGCCCTCCATGTTGGAAAGAGCCATGTTAAATCCGTTTGATGTAAAATCAAACAGGTTTGTTTGTGAAGCATCAGGAGTCTGATCAAATCGATAATTAACATAAAGCCCTGATTCATCGCTATCAACTGAACCGTTTACATTTTCCAGGATTTGAGCTTCGGTTCTTACACTTGTCCAGATTCTCAACTCGTCCATATAAGCATTAACAAATTTTTGTGTGCCATCTAATGAGGCGAGGTACATCGTTCCCGACGAGTTAAGTGTTGCGGGTGAAATATCCTCAGCAATTACAAAACCATCTTTATAAAGTTTTCTTTCACCCGTGGTTCTATTGTAGGTTGCAGCGTAATGATGCCAGTTAACATCCAATAAACCGCCGGGGCTTACTAATTCATTTCCAAAGAACGACATAAAAAAAGCATTAGGGTTGACATCAATACTCGACTTAAAACCAACTGTGAGTTGTTGATTATTGGAAGCCGTACCTTGACTCAGGACTACTTGTTCACTTCCACCACCCGTGTGCCTAAGCCAAAATTCGATTGAGAGATCGGTTGCATTAAGAACGGGATGAGGAGCGGAAGTTTGTCCAAATTCATCCAAACCATCAAATTTGATAGCCTGTCCGGGTCCTGCAGTTGCGCCTGAAACGACCCATGTGGGGTCTTGAACATCAACTCCGGAAGTGGGCCCGAGTGTAACAGTATTGGCAGGAGCATTTCCATTGTCTGTGGGAGATTGCCCGGTTCCTTCATCAAGAGGGAGATAAAGTGTAAGGTTGGTTGTGGATGAATTTTCGATTCTGTACATGTCCTGTCTGATTTGGGTAGCACTGCGTGCACCATTCCAGACTTTAATTTCATCCATTTTCCCGTCAAGTGGAAAAGTTGCATCATTATCACGACCAAAGAGGACATTCCCTGTTGATGCGGAAGCACCAAGTTGTGTCACCGGAATAGTACCCGAGTTGTAAAATACACCATCAACATAAATTTCAAATGTAGTTGCAGTTTTTACAAGGGTGATATAATACCACTTGGATTGAGTTATTATTGCCGAAGGACCTGTGAGGAAATAGTTTCCTCCGTCAGAAAACCTGTCAATCCGGCAATTTATTTTACCGGTGTTCAACCAGATAGAATATTGAACTGCCCCTATTGCGCTAAAGTGTTTGTGAAATAAATATTGATTAACAACGGAACCGGGGTCATTTGGATAAACCCAAAACGAGGCAGTAAACTGGCTTGCTCCGCCAAAATTTAATCCCGATCCAACACCGGCATCCACCTTGACATAATCATCGGTACCGTCAAAAGTGAGTGCATTTCCACCATTCTGCGCACTAATCGAATGGGTTAAAAGTAGCATGGTTAAAACTGACAAAAAGTATCTTAAATACTTCATCTGTTTGTCCTTTGGTGTAATTTATTAAAAATGGTTGCAAAAATCTATAAGGAAAAGATTAGAGTAAAAATTAGTCAAAAAGTTATACTCCAAGAGTATAATTTACAATAAGTATTATTACGATCCAAAGGAAAAATGAAATATTCAAATAAATATTCATAAAGGCGAAGTTGGTGTCGGAAATATCACACAAAAAAAAAGCCGTCCCAAAAAATGAGACGGCTTTTAAGCTTAAGTGATGTGGATTAGGGGTTGGAACCCGTTCCCATCAGCAAAAAATTACTTCAACAGCATCATCTTGCGGACTGCAATATTGCTACCGGCTTCGATTCTGTAGAAATAAATACCACTCGGAAGAGCAGATGCGTTAAAGTCAACGGCATAAGATCCGGCAGTCATTGCTCCGTTAACAAGTTCAGCAACTTTTTCACCGAGGGTGTTGTAAACGGCAAGTTTTACATTCATATCAGAAGGCAAAGCAAAGTTGATTTTTGTTGATGGATTAAATGGATTTGGATAATTCTGACCAAGAGCAAACTCAGCAGGAATCTGTGAGATATCTTTTATGTCAGTGGTTCCATCAATCACTCTGAAATTACCAAGTGTTGAGTAGTAAGAGTAGTTACCATCACTATTTTTGGTTCTTACTCTCCAGAAGTAACTCTTGTTTTCACTGAGGCCTTCCATTGTTTTACGGCCAACGGTGAGGTCGGTGAAAACAGTTGAATTGGTGAAATTCTGGTTATCAGCAAATTCAAGTTCATACTTGGTACCTTCAGCAAGAGCTGTAGGGAGAACCCATGAAAGAACCGGTGAAGGAGTTGTAATCATAATGTTATCGGGTCCACCAATGATAGGTGTAACAGGTGCAAATGAACCGGGGTTAACGGTAAATGATTCAACTGCTGAGAAGGCACCATAAGAAATGCCACCAAAATGAGCTCTGACTTTCCAATAATAAGTTGCACCTTCAACAAGTCCGGTCACATTAAGTGATGTGGTCAGCGAGTAAGCCGTGGTTGTTGCTGCAGGGGCAAAAACATCAGAGTAGCTGTAAACAACCTGATAACCAACTATACCACTTGTAGAACCATTAACCCACCAGTTTAACTGAGGATCAATTGTGTAGATAAGTGCATTTCCTGAAGGCCATGAAATAACAGGTTCACCCGGTGTTGCTCCACTATAAATTGTGAAGTAATCGGATGCCCAAGTTGACAATGTAACGCCGTTTGTTGCGGCAACTGCCCAATAAACAACCTGACCTTCAGCGAAAGGAATTACAAAATCATAAAATGTATTTCCGGAACCGACCACATTAAAGGAACCGGTATAATCCAAATCCCAGTTACTTGAATTGGAGCCTAACTTGTATCTCACAACATAACCTGTTATCCCAAGTGATGAACCTTCAAGGTACCATGATAGGGAAGGAAGTGTTGTATAAACAGTTGGGTTACCAACGGGCCAGTTAAGTACGGGATAACCGTTTGCAACTCCACCAACTACATTAAATGTTGCGTGAGCTGAAAAAGCGGATTCATTAACAGTATTGTCCGATCTTACCCTCCAGTGATAGGTTGTTCCCGGAATTAATCCTGAAAGCTGATAAAACTGGTCGGTAACATCATCAATCTGTGTGTAACTACCAAACAACGGGTCGGTTCCATACTGAATATCATACCTTAAACCGGTTCCGTCCTGACCAAGCCACCAGTATAAATATGGCGAGGTGGTGTAAACATCGAGGTTATCGGTAGGGTATGACGGGTTTGGAATAACCAGTGTACCTGAACCCCATGTCTGGAAGGAATGGAAAGGACTCCAATCAGAAATTTGTTCTTCACCAAGTATACCGCGTTTGTAAACACTTCTTACTGACCAGTAGTAGAAAGTACCCGGTAAGAGATTTGTAGTGATTTGGTGGTAGATGTTTGAAATATTGGTTGCAGAATAGGAGATTGCTCCGCCACTTGAACCAATTCTTACTTCAACATCAAATGTAATGTCAGGACTGTATCCTGCAGTGTACCAATAAAGTTGTGGGGCATTGGTGTAAACTTTGGCACCGCCCGTTGGCCATGAAGGATAGGGGACAGTTGCACCACCACTTGTTGTAAAATAGCTGGTTGGGGAATATGCCATTACCTGGTTAAAGCTGTTCAGGAGTACAACTCTCCAGTAATATTTTAATCCACCAAGAAGATTTACACTCTGGAAGAGATTTGGTGTAGTACCAACAAAATTTGAAGTTAACCAGTCTGTTTTTACAGGTGGAGTGGTGGCTGCTTTGACTTGCAATTTGAATTGAAGTCCTTCAGTACCCTGATTGATACCGTAAGTAAACTGGACATTGTTTAAATAAACAATATCACCATTAGCAGGATTATGTTGACTTACTGTCACCAGCGGGTAAGTTGTGAAATGCCATATTGGTGATGGAATACTTACTGCGCCATCTTTAGCTACTAATTGCCAGTAGTAAGTGGTGTTAGCGGTTAACGGGAAAACATATTGAGCACCCGGACCTTCATTTGTTGTATTCTCATTATAAATAGCAGAAGTACTGTTTGCAGGAATTGCAAGATCAGTAAATATGACGCCTGCATCGAAAGCCAGTTGTGAGCCACCGGCAGTGGAGATTCTCAGTTCATATTCTGATTCAAAAAGTACATCATCCCACTCAAAGGTAGGTTCGAGAGTATGTCCTGTTACACCTTGAATCGGGGTTGTCAGCACATCAAGTGGAGTGTAAAAAGTCCATTCAGAAGCTGCTTGAGTATTTTCACCATTATTGTCAGCTCCGGCATCATCAACCACTGCATTGATCGTCCACCAATATTTGGTAGCTGGCAGGAGTGCCAATGGTGTAGTTGAAAGTGAACCCGGGTTAACTGAAGTAGTGCGATTCAGATCTGCACCAACGGTCAAACCTGAAGAAGTCCCGACGAGTAATCTGAAAGCAACATTATCTCTTGAAGGATCCATCGTCCATGCAAGGGATGGAGTCATCGAAGTAGAAATATAAGCATCAGCGGGGGTTGCCAAAACAGGGGTGGCGAGTAAAGTCGTAAATGTAAATGTTGCAGATGTACCCGATGCAAGAAGGGCATCTTCGGCTACAACCCTCCAGTAATATCTGGTGTTGTAAGTGAGAGTAATCGGTACGGCATAAGAAACAGCAGCTCCAACATTTTGAGAATGGACAAGAGTCGTCAATCCCGCGTCAGAATAGATGTTAACTGTGCTGCTATACGGGCCCGTTCCATTTATCACTGTCCAATCGAGCGTAGGAGTCAGTGACGCTGAGGTTGAGGCATTTGCCGGTGATGTTATTGTCACCACTGGCTGCGCCTGTAGCGTAAAGCCCAAGAGAATAGCCGCGAAGATAAAAGAAAAGAATCTTAAATTCTTCATATTAGTTCCTGATTATGTTATTAAGGGTTTTTAAGACTGTTAAATGTTCCGGAGATTTTTAGTGTCCGGAGGCTTTATAAAAAAAATAGAATACGATGCGTTATAATGTAAGCAAAGAATAATAATTATCCAAACTTATTTTCAACTTTCCCGACTTTACGGAAGAAATCGCAAAAAACTTCGTATTGCAGATCACACTATAAATAATATCATTGAAAAATAATCGGGATACTGTTATCTTTATCATTTGTTTTCTTTTAAACCTGACAGGCATTTGATGAAGATTCTCAGCCTCGCGCTTCTTGTTGCAATACTTCTATTTACCGGAAAATTACACTCACAATCAATTTCTCCGATTGACAGCAGTTTTCTTAATTTAAGTTACAAATTAACCCAGACCGCACTTGCGGACACCTTTGGATACAATCTGTTGAGGGAGCTTTGTGCTTTTGGTGGCAGACTTTCGGGAAGTAAAAATCTTCTCAAGGCAGAAGATTATTTGTTGAAAACGATGTCAGGAATGGGATTTGATACAGTTTACACACAGACTTTTACCACCACCAACTGGCAGAGGGGAAAAGTTGAAAAATTTATTTTAAGGGGTAAAAACTCGGGCTCAAATGTCAACTTTAATGTTGCAGCTTTGGGTGGATCGGTAGGTACAAACGGACTCTTGAGAGCTGATATCATTGAAATATCTGATTTTGATGAATTGGAACACAGGAAAGATGAGATTAATGGTAAAATTGTCTTTTTCAATTTTGAGTTTAATCAAAAAGTTTATGATTCGTTTTCCTCCTATGGTCCTGCGGTAAATTTTAGAGTTAATGGAGCACACAGGGCTGCAAAATATGGAGCTGTTGCGGTTTTAATCAGATCAGTCGCCTCAAACTTTGACGATGTACCACACACAGGCACATTAAGATATATCGATTCAATCCCCAAAATACCCGGAGCATCTCTTGGTGTGAGAGGTGCCGTTTTTTTATCAGAACTGTTAAAAAAACGGGCGATGGGCGAGATCACTCAACCTCTCATGTTTGAAATGGAACTGGATTGCAAGACAGAAGGAACCTGTGAAGTTAAAAATCTTATTGCAGAGATATGGGGGAGCGAGAAAAAAAATGAAGTTATTGTCGTTGGAGCACATCTCGACGCGTGGGATAAAGGTGAAGGTGCCCATGATGATGGAGCGGGTTGTGTACAATCAATCGAAGTTTTACATCTGATTAAAAAAATGGGTATTAAGCCAAAAAGGACAATTCGTGCAGTATTATTTGCAAATGAAGAGAACGGATTGGCAGGCGCAAGAGGGTATGCCAAGGTAACGCAGGATGATGTTAAAAAACATTATGCCGCAATTGAGTCTGACAGGGGCGGATTTGTGCCAAGGGGTTTTACGGCAGATGCATCGCCTGAAGTAATTTCAAAAATGACATCATGGCTTCCTTATTTTACTATGACCGGAATTGAATGGTTCAAAAAAGGGGGAGGCGGAGCCGACATTTCTCAAATAAAGGGTTCAAATGCATTAATTGGCTTTTATCCTGACAGTCAAAGATATTTTGATGTTCACCACTCGGAAAATGATGTTTTTAGCAGTGTGAACCACAGGGAACTGGAACTTGGCTCTGCAAGTATCACTATTTTAACTTTATTGCTTTCAGAATTTGGTCTCTAAAAAATTAAAACCTGTAATTCGTAAGATAAATCCGTGGCAGTCGCTCGCTGTAATGCCCAAAAGTATGTGGGCTGTTTCGTTTGCCACATTTATCAATCGTGCCGGTTCGATGTTTCTCACATTTCTTGCGATATACCTGACCAAGTATCAGGGATACAGTATTGAATATGCGGGGTATGTACTCGCAGCTTATGGGATAGGCTCTCTTGCAGCTGGTCCCGTGGTTGGTAAACTTGCTGATCGTTTTGGCAACCTGCCTTTAATGAAATTATCACTTTTACTTAGTGCCGGTGTTCTTTTCCTTTTCCCGTTTTTTGATGAATTTTGGATGATAATAGTGTTAACCACGGTGTTATCATGGGTAAGTGAGGGGTTTCGACCTGCAAATTTGGCTTTAATCTCTGACATTGTAAGACCTGAAGACCGTAAAATTGCATTTGCTTTAAACAGATTAGCAATAAATCTTGGCTTTAGTATTGGACCCCTGCTTGGTGGTTTTCTAATTATTTTTGATTATCACTGGATATTTATTTTTGATGGTTTAACATCGCTGCTTGCAGTTGCATTCCTTTTTATGACCTCACTTTCCAAAGAAGAAAAAGAGCGACGTTCCGCTACCCAAAGTATTACAACGGAAGTCGTCCCAAAAACCAGTCCATTTAAGGATCGACGACTAATCTACTATGTCCTGGCACTTTCACCGGTTTACATCGTATTCTTTTCACAACTTAGCACAGTCTCTCTTTATGTTGTAAATGAACTTGGACTGCCCGAACCTTTTATAGGTGTTTTATTCCTTGTGAACACTATGATGGTGATTTTCCTGGAAGTTCCAATCAACAGCGCTCTCTCTGAGTGGGACGATCGCAAATTGTTGAGTGTTGGTGGAATCCTCACAGGGATCGGGTTTGGCTTGTTTGCATTTTCAACAACAGTGCCTACATTGATAATTTGTATGGTGATACTTACTTTTGGTGAAATGATCTTTTCTCCGGCATCGGCAAACTATCTTGCAGAGTTGGCTCCTTCCAGTGCAAAAGGGATGTATATGGGATTTTTGCAGCTCGTATTTAATATTTCATTATTCATAGGACCGGCAGCCGGTGCATTCATGATGGAGGGATTTGGTTCGAAAATGATGTGGATTGCATGTTTCATATTATCAATGATCGGGGTTGCATTAATGTGGCGGTTGAAAAAAAATCATGAACTTGTAATGGCATCTGAATAGAAAACTTTTGTAATATTCAGAAAATCATTATATTTGCAGTCTAAAATCGGGGGGATATAGCTCAGTTGGGAGAGCGCTTGAATGGCATTCAAGAGGTCAGGGGTTCGACTCCCCTTATCTCCACAAAAAAAACCTTGTAACTATTTATTTCGTAATTAGTTGCAGGGTTTTTTGGTTTTAAATGGTACATATATTGGAGAGAAAAAAAGTGTAGGTTAACACAAAGATGAAATTCTTAAATTTAGATTTTGATTAAAAAAAGCCCCGAAGTGTTAATTCCGGGGCTTTTTGGTTTTATGTCTTTAAGTAAGTTGAGATTACTTTAGAAGTATCATTTTGCGAACCGCGATATTAACGCCGGCTTCAATTCTGTAGAAATATATTCCACTTGGGAAAGTAGAGGCATTAAATTCGATGGAATAGTTTCCAGCATTCATTGGTCCATTTATTATCTCGGCAACTTTTTCACCCAGCGTGTTGTAAACAGAGAGTTTAACATTCAAATCTGCAGGAAGTGCAAAGTTGATTTTCGTTGACGGGTTAAATGGATTTGGAAAGTTTTGTCCAAGACTGAACTCAGTTGGCAGAGAATTCTCCAATTCAACACCCGTAATTCCATCGGTAACAAAATCACCAACACCGGAAAAATCAGAATAATTTCCGGTTCCATCCGTACTTCTTACTCTCCAGTAATATGTTTTTCCTGCGGATAATTCAGGTATCACTACACTATTGGATGTCAGACCACCAATCACTTGTGGGTTCGAAAAATTCTGATTCTCAGAATAGCTTAGTTCATAAGTATTGGACCCAACCGAAGAGGGGACAGCCCATGAGATCGAAGTATTTAGTGGTGAGACAGCTACACCACCTGAGGGACCGCCCACCAAAGGTGAGTAGAGGTTCGCCGGATTATAGACTGTAAACGATCCAACCGGTGAAGAGGGGGCAGAGAGGGTGACACCGTCTGTCGAGCGGACTTTCCAGTAAATTGTTGATCCATACGAAAGATTGTTGAAAGTGTAGCTTGCTGTTGCCAAATTATTGATCGTTGTTGCATTATTAAATCCGGGATTATTTGCATGGATTAGTTGATAAGTAAGACCGGTTGAAGGTCCGTTCATATACCAGCTTAATTTTTGTGTTGTAGAATAAACTATTGGATTACCAATTGGCCAACCTGCGACAGGAGCGGCTACATTCGAGGCACCTGAAATCGTGGTAAATGATCCTTGATTTGACCATCCCGATAACATAGCACCTGACTTTGACCTCACTTGCCAGTTGTAGGTTTTACCCGGTTCCAAATTTTTGACCAAAAATCTTGCATTGATGTTTTCATCGGTAGGGTTGCCCGTTAAAGCTCCATTTCTGAATTCAACATCAAACAAGGTTCCGTTGGCAGGCATTGCGTTTAAATACCAATAGAGGGTTTGTGTGGGTGAATAAACGGTTGCTCCGCCGATGGGCCAGGAAGCTACAGGGACAAGGACAAAATTAGCCGGTGCGCCGTAAGTTCTGAAAGAAGCGACATCAGACCATGCTGAAAGAGTTGTACCTGAAACAGATCTGATCCTCCAATAGTAAAGTGTTGAAGACTGAAGGGTCAATCCTGTGTGAAAAAGTCCATTCGAGGTAAATGTCTGCGGATTTTGCATATTGGATGAAGTGCTTACTTCTCCCTCAAATTGTAATCCCGTGCTGACACCATTAACATACCAGTAGAAAGTTGGATTAACTGTGTAAACAGTGTTTCCACCCGAAGGCCAGGATGCAACAGGCTTAAGTGGTGCACTAACAGGCAGGGTAACAAATGTACCCAAAGCCGACCAGCCTGAGGTATGTGAACCAAGTCGTGATCTAACTTTCCAATAATAAGTTGTCCCGGGTGAAAGGGTAATCGAATAACTTTGACCTGTGATACCTGTGTATGTGGGTGTTCCGCTGAATGAATTTGTCTGATGAATTTCTACATCATAAGTGAATCCGGTACTTGCACCATTTACCCACCAATTTAAATTCACATTCGGAGTATAAATCGTTTCCCCACCAAACGGATAAGATAATTGGGGAATCAACGGTTGTAAAGTTGTATTCACTACCACAAAATTTGCAGTTGCAGAATATGAAGTTACTGCACCTGATGCCAATTTTGTGCGGATAAACCAATAATAAGTTGCTCCTTCCTGCAAAGCTGGTAGAGTTACAGTTTTGGCAGTCAAATTATTAATCCAGGTGCCACCTGACAGATTTGCATTTGGACTGTAGTAAACATCATATAATAAAGCAGGAATTGCTGTGTTATGATACCAGGTCAGAACGGGTGTTCTTGTGAAAACTGTAGCACCCCCAATTGGCCACCCCGGAACTGTTACATATTCGCGAGCAGTGGTAAAATTCTGTGCTGCAGAGTAAGCAGATGTCGCACCGCCACTATACACACTCTGAACACGCCAATAATATTTGGTATTGTTTAGCGCACGAAAAGTATAGGAGGCAGTTAGTACATTTTCTGTAATCGTGTTACCAACAGTAAATGTTGCACTGGTAGAAACCTGCAGGTTGTAACTGCTTGCAAGCATAACAGATTGCCAGGAAAGTGTGACATCTATTGATACATCAGTTGCTGCATTAAGGGGTGATACTTGTGTGGGTACAGTTGTTGTGAACTCGTAGGCTCCAAGATCAACGGTTGTGTTGAATATTCGGTTGTTGCCATCAAGATCGGTTGCCCCCGGCGTAACAATAGAATTTTCTCCAAGATCAACTGCGGGAGAAGTTTGAAGAATTCTAAAGTTATCAGCATCAGCATCGAAGAACTGAGGAGCCGCAACCACAGTTGATCCTGACGGAGTTCCGGGAACAGTTAAATTTGTTCGGAATATTTGTCCGGAACCCGAAACTTGCCAGTTGGACCCGGCATTATAATAGACAATGCTGTTCTCCATTACTGAAGCATTTCGGCATCTTACCCCTCCACCATTAGGAGCAGTGTTAAAGACTACTGTGCAATTCTGAATTGTACCTGCATTCCAGATGTTGATACCACCGCCCAGGTCAACAGAAACATTGTCATAAACAAGGCAACCGCGTGTAATTCCGCCGCTATACATCCTTACCCCACCGCCGAATCCGCCACCATTATTGTTATCTGCTCTGTTATTTCGGATTACGCAGTTTTCCACCAAACCATTGTTTTGGATAGCGACACCACCACCATCACGGGCCTGATTGTTTCTGATCAGACAGTTGCGGATTGTTCCACCGGAGACAATATTTGCACCTCCACCAAAGCCACCATTTAAAGCTGAAGGATTGTATCCGTTTGCTATTGTAAACCCTTCTACAACAGCGGACGCATGATCGATGTAAAGGCATCGTGTTACATTATTACCACTTATTGTTGTGTTTAAATAACCATTACGACTGCGGAGGGTTACACCTTTGGTAATGGAAATATTTGCAGTTAAAGTAAAAGTACCATCATCAACTAAAATTATATCCCCTGTTGCCGCAGCAATGATAGCCGGTTGGATGGTCGTAGCCGCTGTTGCCCAAGTAGAGTAAGGCGGCGTGTTGCTTCCGCCGGAAGACACATAAAGTGTATTCTGAGCGAAGAGAGAAGAGACTAAGAACATAGTAATAAATATGCACTTAAATTGCATGGAATCTCCAGTTATTAAATCTGACGATGTAAACTCAATACTGATTAAAATGAATTTAATTTCGTCTAACAGTCTCCTTACTGCAATAATCGTACCAAAACATATGCCCTAAATATGCCTTATAACTTTAATTAAATCTCATTTTGAGACTTTATTTAAAAATATGTATCAAAACAAGACACTTTTTAGAAAACTCAAAGTTGACGGGTCTTTTAATCTTAATAAAATCGATTAAAATCTATCTTCTCCAAAAAATCCACATAAAGGAAATAATCAGGATTTACTTATTTTATACTTTAAATAAATAGAATTATAAATGAAACCAAAAAACTCCTCGTTTTTTAATTTACTCCGGAATCTGATATGAAACTTTCCGTAGCCTTGATCGGTGAGGATATGATTGATCTGAGTTTGTTTGGAAAGTTGCTTAACCCGGCAACATTTTCATACAAAACATATTCATATTCCGGATTACATGATGTTGAATCGGATGGGGCTGCTATTATTTTTCTTTTTTCTCCAAATGATTCAAGGAAGCTCGAGGAAGCTGTTGATTATTTGGGGAGGGGAGCGAACGGTAAAAGGTTTCTGGTCATAGTATCATCATTGGCATCATTTAAATTATTGGGTGGAAGAACCAAAGAGTTGTGTTCTGATCATCTTGTATTTCCTTCGGACAACACAAGTGTTGAGAAGCGACTCGACCTTTATCAAAGAGTCTTAACGGTTCAAAAATTTAACTCAGGCAGTGAAGGGTTAACTGAAATACAGAACAGGATGCTTGAACTTGAAGAACAAAATGTTGCCAAGGACAAGTTTTTTGCAATAATTGCACACGATCTGAAGAATCCTTTTACCGGATTTTTGGGATTTTCAGAGTATATCGCCAAATATTATGACGAGATAACAAAGGATGACCTTGGTGATTTCTCGTTAAGAATGTATGAATCAGCTCAACATGTTTATAATCTAATCGAAAATCTCCTTGCATGGAGCAAACTCAGAACCGGCAATATGGAATTTGAACCAATTCCCTTTGACATGGAAGAGACAATTAAACGGGTGCTAAAATTGTGTGAATCGATGATTCTAAAAAAAGAGATAAATCTGGTTAATTCAACAAAAGGGAAGCTTGAAGTTTTCGCTGACGCAAATATGATAGACACTGTATTCAGGAATGTAGTTACCAATGCTTTGAAGTTTACGCCAAAAGGGGGTGTGGTTCACATCGGCTACTTTTTGGAAGAGGAGTATATAATAATATTTGTTGCCGATAGTGGAATAGGAATATCCGAAGAGCGACAAAAAAAGATGTTTAAACTGGGATACAGGGTCTCAAGGGACGGAACCGACGGAGAGTCGGGTTCGGGGCTCGGGCTAATTCTATCCAAAGAATTTATGCTAAAAAATGGCGGAGATCTCTATTTTGAAAGTAATGAAAAAAACGGTACCAAATTTTATTTAAAGATACCCCGCCTGCTGTAAACTATTTGACTTTGATTTTATATTGCAAGATGAGGACATCCTTCGTGCCGAAGGGTTTTAGCTTTTTAAGAAAATCTTTATCTTGAACATTTTGGTCGCCTCTAACATTACCGGCTATATTGATATTAACCTGGGAGTCATCTGTGACACTTTGTTTAATTTTCTTTTTTAAAGCTCCAAAAATTTTGTTGAATGATTCGGCTTTAACTTCCGGATTATTCTTAAAAAGTTTGTCGAGGTCTGCAATTTTGTTTATTGAATAAAGTAAAACAAGCTCATAATCTCCTTTTTTCGGAAATTTTTCATAATTTCCTTTTGGAGGGTAAGCCAGTATTTGATCCTTGTAAGCTTTGCTGTTAGTAAGAAGTTTAGCTTTGTTATTGGTGATCATAACAAAATAACCATAACCACCCGAATCGGGTTGGAGCAGAATTCTGTATTTGTCGTCAAGTTTTAATACCGAATTCGATTTCAGTTTCAACAGTTTATCACCGGAAGAAACGAGAATTCCGGCTTTACTTTTAACAAGTGACTGTGCAAGGACAGAAAATGCTAAAAATAATGCCAATACGAGGAGTGTTTTAGTTGTTTTCATACTGTTTATACTCTATATTCTTAATAACAGTTCCTGCAAACTTAAAGAAAAATTAGATAGATACAATTGTTGTTTGTCACTAAATTAAGTTGTGGATACCAAATTAGAGATCATTTATAAAGTTAGTCAATCAAGAACCTGTGAATAAAAATGGATAAGAGAATAACTGTGTTTTGTGCATCGAGCACAAAATCGAAAGAAATTTACCTGGAAGATGCCCGTAAATTGGGAAATCTGATAGCAGAGAACAATGATCTTTTAGTTTATGGTGGTGGGAGGCACGGATTGATGGGAGCGGTTTCTGATGGTACATTGGAAAAAGGGGGAAGAGTAATCGGTGTAATCCCGGAGTTTATGATGAGTCTTGAATGGGGGAGGGATGATATTTACAGCCTTGAACTTACAGATGATATGGAGACCAGAAAATTAAAAATGATTGATGGAAGTGATGCTATTGTGGTTCTCCCCGGTGGAAGTGGTACCATGGAAGAGTTTTACCAGGTTTTAACAATGAAGCGTCTTGGGCAGTATGTCAATCCTGTTATTGTCGTAAACACAAATGGCTTTTTTAACAAATGGATCGAATTTATGGAAGTGACGGTTAAGGAGAACTTTCTTGGAAGAGATCATTTAAAGATGTACACGGTTATTAGTGACTCAACCTGGCTATATCGTGCGATTGCCGATTCACATATATGGTCTGACGAAGATATTAATAAGGCACTTGTTTAAGATGAACAAATTACAAATGGAACCTGAACATGACGAACTGACCGAGGATTTACGGTCGTTCAAAGAAATATTTGACGAACTTCTCGATCACATCATGATAATTGATGGACACAGCGGTAAAGTGACAGAAATCAACAAGATATGGATGTCAACCACGGGATTTTCGAGGGATGAAATTCTGGGAAAACATTTTTCTGAAGTTTTTTGTGATGAACAAATATCAAATCTTGAAGAGCTTGAAGCGATAGTAACGCATGACTCTGTTGTGGCAAACCGCCTTTTGAGAAAAAAAGATGGTACTTCAATTCCTGTGGAAATGTCACTTTCAATGGTCAATTTTAAGGGACAAAATTCTATTCTGACAGTTCTGCGAAACATAACGGAAAGGTTGGAATCTGAACAGAAAATCAGAGAAATGAACAAGATGCTTGGTGAATTGAACACAACCAAGGACAAACTTTTTTCAGTTATTGCCCATGATCTCCGTAATCAGTTTAATGTCTTGATTTCTTTTTCAGATATTCTCTTAAAAGATATTAACACAATGCCTGAAACGGAAAGGTTCTATTTCCTTTCACAGATTGAATCCGTTTCCCGAACCACATACGGACTTTTATCCAATCTGCTCCATTGGGCGAGGAGCCAAACCGGCATTCTTGTAATCAAAAAAGAAATATTAATTGTTAATAATTTAATAAGCTCTGTTTGTGAAGAATTAAACGGTTCAATTATTACAAAAGAGCTCCTCATAAAGTTTGATAAATCACAAACAGTAATTGTTTACTCTGATGAAGATATCTTAAGAACAGTTCTCAGAAATCTTCTTTCAAATGCCATAAAGTTTAGCAACCGGAACGGTAAAATTGAAATTAATTTGACTGAATTTGAAACAGAATTGGAGATAGAGATAAAAGATTTTGGTACAGGGATGGACGAAGAGCAACAGAAAATGATCTTTCAAGTGGGGGGTGTAAGTAAAAAAGGAACCGCCAAGGAGGAAGGTACAGGGCTTGGACTTACCATCTGTAAAGAGTTTATTAACAAATTAGGAGGCAGAATTTGGTTTAAAAGCGCCCCGGGAGAGGGTACTTCAATGTTTTTTACAGTAGAACTGCCACATTAATAAGAATTAAATTGACTATTAATTTTCTACTGACTATTTTAAGGTTTAAATTTACATAAATTTCGGAGAAGATAATGGCATTAGATGCTTTAGGAATGATCGAAACTAAAGGTCTCATTGGTGCAATCGAAGCAGCAGATGCAATGGTTAAAGCAGCCAATGTAGAATTAATCGGAAAAGAAACCATTGGTGGTGGATATGTTACAGTAATGGTGCGCGGTGATGTTGGAGCAGTTAAAGCTGCAACAGATGCCGGCGCTGCAGCTGCCCAAAGAGTTGGCGAGCTTGTTTCAGTACATGTAATTCCAAGACCACACAGTGATGTTGAATTAATCATCCCTAAAAGATCCATCTAAGCGGGCAGCAATTGAAACAGCTACCGGCTTTAGGATTAGTTGAAACACGAGGATTAACAGGTGCAATTGAGGCGGCTGATGCAATGTGCAAAGCCGCCAATGTAAAACTTATTGGATGGGAAAGAACCAATCCGGCATTGATTACAGTTCAGATTATCGGTGAGACCGGAGCAGTTAAAACTGCTGTGGAAGCCGGTGCTGCAGCTGCATCACGGGTTGGTTATCTTGTTTCCACTCATGTAATTCCACGACCTGACCTTCAACTTGATAAAATTTTGCTGATAACTCCTGATGAAGACGAAAATTCTTCAGCTCAGGAAGTTGAGGAAAAACCTGTTAATAAAGCTTTTGCTCCCAAAAAAGTGGTGCAAAAAGCTGTTGAGCCGGAAGTTATTCCCCGGACTTTAAAAACAGAGGTTACTCCGGTAACTCCGGCTACAAAAGTGGCAAAAACAAAATCTGTGATTGATCCTCAACTTATGGATTTGAAAGTTACTGATCTTCGGACACTTGCCAGGGCAACTCAGGATTTTCCCATCAAGGGCAGGGATATTTCCAAAGCCAATAAGGAAGAACTTTTGAAGTTCTTTGAACAAATTGGCAGGGGATAGTCTCCCGGTATTCTTGTTAGAGGATTACGGCTTTTCATAATGAAGCAAAATTTACCTTCAATTCTTATCTCCCTGCTTCTTGCAATGGGAGCCTGGATATTTATTACACTTTCCGGTGATTTTTATATCACTTCGAAAATTCCTGTGGTATATTCGAATCTTCCGCCCAATCTTATAGTTGACCACAGTCTTCCACGGGAGATCGAGGTAAAGCTTAAAGGTCAGGGATGGAAGTTCATCTCATTCCATTTCAACTCAGATAAAAAATTCACAATCCCGGTTTCAAAAGACAGCATCAATTCCGGTGTTTATCTCGCAAATTTGTTGGATGAAAATTCGTGGCTATCATCTGATTTTGGAATAATTGATATTCAACCCCCGTATTTAAGTATCAAAACTGAAAAGGTGGAGATTACTCAACGAAATGTGGTTCCCGAGTTGGCATTGCAGTTTGAACAGGGATTTGGACTGGCAGACAAAATAAAAGTTTTACCCGCATCTGTCAGGGTCAGGGGGAGTGCAAAAATTGTTTCTGAAATTCGCCAGATTAAGACTGTAAAGACCACACTCAACGGTTTAAAAGAAAAAATGGTGTTTGAAGTGAATCTGGAGGGAATAAAGGGCGTTGAAATTTATCCTCAGAAAGTTACACTCGAAATTGATGTACAAAAAATTGCAGACAGAGAGATTGAAGGAGTTAAAATCACAGTACTTGATAAACCTGAAGGCAGAGAAGTTGTTCTCGTGCCGGATGAAGTTACAGTTGTGATCAGAGGTGGTATTGAAAGAATTGGTTTAATTAAACCCGATGAAGTTAAAGCTTTGTTGAATTATAATGAAATGATAAGAGACTCATCGGGAACAACAGTTCCAAACATTGTTTTACCTGACAATGTTTCGTTTGTTGATGTAAAACCGGCACGAATAAGATATATAATTAAGCAGTATTGAGATATGTTTATAAGTTTTGAAGGCATTGATTTTTGTGGTAAAACCACTCAGATCAATTTATTGAAAAAATATCTGGAAAACATCGGGCGGCGGGTTGAGATAATCCGCGAACCGGGAGGAACCGCTATATCTGAAAAAATCAGAGAGATATTGCTCAATAAAAAACATCTTGAAATGTGTGACGAAACTGAAATATTCCTCTTTTCTGCAGCTCGTGCGCAAGTGGTAAGAGAAGTTATTCGTCCGCTGATTGCCCGGGGATGTGTAGTAATTGCAGACAGATTTCATGACTCGACAACTGCATACCAGGGGTTTGGAAGAGGGTTAAGTGCGGATGCAGTTAAAAAAATAAACGAATTTGCCACCGGAGGAACGATCCCGGATTTGACTTTTTATTTAAGACTGTCAGTGGAAGAATCCACTAAACGAAAAAATGTTTGTAAAGCCGACCTTGACAGGATTGAAAAATCGGACGATGTTTTTTATTCAAATGTGATTGCCGGATATGAGAAGATTGCTTTGGAGTTCCCAAACAGAATAAAAGGGATCGACGGTGAAAAATCGGCAATCGAGGTACATAATGATATTTTAAGTATTCTCTATGAAACAATGAATATAGCCTCCGACCGAAGAGGAGTTATATAAGGAATTTGATGAAGAAAAATCTGATCGACAAATATCAATGGTTTTTGATAACCGGAATAGCTGTGTTATCCTTGGGATTTTACACGGCATTTGGTGATATCTATTTTGAAATCGGTAAAAACATTGACATTTTTTCCCGGGTATATAAAGAAATCACGCTCAATTATGTTGATGAAGTGAATCCTGAAGAATTTATCCGTGCCGGTATCAGAGGAATGTTGAAAGAACTGGATCCATACACCACATTTATTGATGAAAAGCGACAGGATGACATCGACCTCATGACCAAAGGGAAATATGGGGGTATCGGAATAACAGTTGGTATCAGGGGTGAACATGTTCTAATCATCGAGGTAATGGATGGATACTCAGCACAAAAGCAGGGTCTGCTACCGGGAGATGCACTTTTTGAAGTATCCGGAGTGAAGGTTAAACCATCAAACTATGATGATGTATCAAAACTTGTTAAAGGTGCTCCGGGCACTTTTGTTGATCTTAAAGTATTAAGAGGTGAACCATCTGATACTTTATCATTTACACTTCTAAGAGAAGAAATTTCTGTAAAAAATGTGGCATTTGCCGGTTTTATTCCGGAAAATTCTTCAAACGCATATATAAAATTGTCAGGTTTTACTCGAACAGCGGGTGATGAACTTCGGAATGAAATTGTTAAATTAAATTCCGTCAGGAGGATTGAAACAGTTGTCCTCGACCTGAGAGGGAATCCGGGTGGACTTCTTGACATGGCAATTGATGTCTCAAACAAATTTCTTAACAGAGGTGATTTGATTGTCACCACGAAGGGAAGAGACTCTGTTTCCTTGCGCAAATTTTTTGCCGAACAGGAACCACTTTTAAAATCTGTTGACATGGCAGTATTAATCGACGGTGGAACAGCTTCCGCTTCAGAGATAGTTGCAGGTGCGCTCCAGGATTATGACCGGGCGATAATCGTAGGTGAAAAATCTTTTGGAAAAGGCCTCGTTCAAACTGTAACTTCTTTGAGCTACAACACTTCGGTTAAAATCACGACTTCACGGTATTACACTCCATCAGGCAGAAGCATCCAAAAAATTGATTATGCCAAAGACAATAAAGTTATTGGAAAACATGATTCTGTTTTGACAACAGAATTCAGAACAAAAAACAACAGACTTGTATATAGTGGGGGAGGAATCTCACCTGATACAACAGTAAGTGCCAAACTCAAATCAGATTTTGTAAAAGACCTTCTCGCTAAAGGTATGATTTTTGAGTTTGTGAACGGTTTCTACGAGAAAAACAAAAGTCTAAAATTTGAAAATTTGAATGAAAATTTGATTCTTGATGAATTCAATTCTTTCCTCAAAAAGAAAAAATATGAATTTAAGCATCCAAAAATTGTTCAGTTGAATGAACTGATTCTAACTTTTGGACAAGACAAAAATTATGTACATTTGCAGGGGAAAATTGAAGAATTAAAAAAAGAGATTGAGAAAACCTCAAAAAACATCCTGGATCTGCATAAAACAGAGACAGCGAATGAAATTCTCCTCGAATTGGCGGGTAGATACCACGATAGTGGCTTCAGAATCAAGTACAGGTTGACCGACGATGTACAGTTCAAAACCGCCCTGGATATAATCAACAATAAATCACTTTACAGAAAATTACTGGCTTTAAATTAGATGGCTCAAAAAAGAAGATTAAAATCAAAAAGAGTAGGATTTCGTCGGGACGCAACTTTTTCAAAATGTCCCTCGTGCACACAGTTTAATACTTTAAGAAGATCAAAAACCCGCAGTTTTATGGAAGGTGCTATCAAAAATCTCACCTGGTTCAAAGTTTACAGATGTACAAATTGCGGCTGGAGAGGTTATAAGTCCACTTTCATTTTAACCATCGACGGTGTAAAGCTTATCGCCACTTATTTGATTATTGCACTACTAACAGGCTTTGCAGTTAAATATGTTATACAAAGATTTGTAAAATGACACCATCGATACTCTCCAAAATCGGAGAGATAGTATCCAAAAAAAATCTCCTTACCGATCCTGTCCACAAAGAAGCCTATTCATACGATGGGACACCTCTTTTAAGTAAACTTCCAGAGGCAGTCGTGTTTCCTGAAAACAAGGAACAGATTGCCGGGATAATGGAGCTTGCAAATAATGAGAATTTTGCCGTTGTTCCTCGTGGCTCGGGGACCGGATTAAGTGGCGGATCAGTTCCCGTTGAGAACTCAATTGTTCTTGTTATGACAAAATGGGACAAGATAATTGAGGTTGATAAACAGAACCTTACTGCCTGGGTGGAACCGGGAGTAATCACTGAAACACTCCAAAGTCGTGTTGAAAAAATGGGTTTGTTTTACCCCCCTGATCCCGGAAGCATGAAAATTTGCACCATTGGTGGAAATGTTGCTGAAAACGCCGGGGGACTCCGGGGTTTGAAGTATGGTGTTACAAAAAATTATGTGCTGGGAATTGAAGCGGTTCTTCCAAATGGAGAGTTTTTAGCCACCGGTGGCAAAAATTTTAAGGATGTTGCCGGTTACAATTTGCGGGATGTGATGATCGGAAGTGAGGGGACACTTGGCATTTTTACCAAAATACTTCTCAAGTTGATCCCCAAACCGGTAAAATCGATAACCATGACTGCATATTTTGACACCATGGTTGACAGCGGGAAAGCTGTCTCCGATATCATCGCTGCACATGTTGTTCCGGCAATGATGGAATTTCTTGATCATACAACAATCAATAGTGTTGAAGATTATACTAAAATTGGACTTCCTCGAAACAGTGAAGCCATTCTGATCATTGAACTTGATGGCATGGGTGCTGAAGTTGATGAAGATGCGGCTAAAGTGGTTTCCGCACTCAAAAAAAACCACGCAACATTTGTAAAAGTTGCTTCAAATGAAGCGGAAGCACTTACACTAAAAGCTGCCCGGAGAACAGCATTCAGCGCCTTGGCGAGGGTTAAACCTACAACAATTCTTGAGGATGCCACAGTACCCCGAAGTGAATTGCCTGTAATGATTGAAAAAGTGCAATATGCCGCTAAAAAGTTTGATGTAACAATTGGAAATTTTGGACACGCCGGCGATGGCAATCTTCACCCTACATGTCTTACAGACGAGAGGGATGAAAAAGGGATACAAAACGCTCATCGTGCTTTTGAATACATCTTTAATGAAGCTATAAAACTTGGCGGAACCATAACAGGTGAACATGGCACGGGACTTGCAAAGAAAGATTTCCTTGAAAGTTCAGTCGGCTCCACAGGAGTTGATTTTATGAAAAAAATTAAAAAATCTTTGGATGAAAACAATGTTTTGAACCCCGGCAAGATTTTTACAATGAAACCAAAATGTGAGGGTTCTCTCCCTAAAAACAGGGAACAGATACACGATTTCCCACATTCTCACAATCACTGATATGGCTGAACCACCCCTTCAAAAATCTTTGTTAAGTGGATTGATTTCAGACGATCTGCTTTTGCAGTGTATGCACTGTGGTATGTGCCTGCCCACTTGTCCTACATATAATGTCACAAAACTCGAATCATCTTCCCCGCGCGGTAGAATAAGATTAATCAAATCTGTCTCCGAAGGAAAGCTTGAAATAAATGATACCTATCTCAACGAGATAAGCTTTTGTCTCGATTGTCAGGCTTGTGAAACTGCATGCCCGGCCGGGGTTAAATATGGAGCAATAGTTGAAGCTGCTCGAGAAGAGGTTTCACGGCAGAACCTGGAACCCTTAAAAGTAAGGACAATCAGGCGATTTGGGCTTAATTTTATAGTTGCAAATCAGCCGATATTAAAAATAGTAGCAAGACTGATCTATATTTATCAGGCATCAGGTCTTCAAAAATTTCTTCATAATATCGGTATGTTCAAGATTATGGGTGGAAATCTTGGAGCAGTTGATCAGATGTCGCCAAAATTCTCCAAAAGATTCAGTAGTGACATGATGAGTGAGATTTATACTCCTGCTGAACCTGTTAGATATCGTGTTTTGCTCCCCCTGGGTTGTTTAATGGATGTAGCGTTTGCAGATATCAATTCTGATACGCTGGATGTTTTGCTTCAACATGGATGTGAAGTCATAATTCCGCGGAATCAGGGCTGCTGTGGGTCTCTTCATGCCCATAATGGTGAACAAAAAAAGGGAAAAGAGCTTGCTCTTAAAACCATGGAGTTGTTTAAGAATTTTGAATACGACTTTTTGATTTCCAATTCTGCCGGATGTGGAGCTTATATGAAGGAGTATGGGCATGTTTTTGAAGACACGGAGTCACAGAGTCACGAAGTCACGAGTGATGAAAACTTCCCTGTAATGTTCTCATCTAAAGTGAAAGATATTTCCGAATTTTTATATGAAACAGGGTTTAGAGCAGAGAACTATACATATGAGGGGCGAATAACCTATCACGATGCTTGTCACCTCGCTCATACTCAAAAAATTACATTAGCACCAAGGGAAATTATAAAATCTGTTGGCGGAGTTAATTACACAGAATTGAATGAAGCTTCATGGTGTTGTGGCAGTGCGGGAATATATAATGTAGCCCGTTACGATGATGCTCTGAATTTTCTTGTCAGGAAGATGGGAAATCTAAAAGCAACAGGTTCAGAAGTTGTGGTAATGGCAAATCCCGGGTGTATGGGTCAGATTCAACATGGAACTGATAAATATGATCACAAAATGGAAGTGCTTCATCTGGCAACTTTTCTTAACAGGGCATACAAAAAGAAGAAAAACTGATTTTTTTTCAGAAATTCTCTTTTACACCCTCGAAAATGGTTCCCAAAGTGGAAATATTTTTCTTTATTTGTCAGATTTTTCTTACTTTTTCGTATCTCATTTATAATATTCCGCAACAAAATTTATATCACCCTAAATAACGATTTTTTCAGTAATTCGTGTATAATCTGATATTTTGATACCTAATTGCACCCGATTCCATATTTTATTCCATTCTGAAGGTACTCCCCAAAAAAGTTCCTTTATCGAATTGTCTCACCCAAGTTTCAACTTAACTCGTAAATTTTTTAGTAATTTAAGCGAAGGTAAGCGATGAGTAGTTTTATCGACTATCTATTACGGATACGGTTACCGATAGTGATATTTGTGGCGCTTGCGTCTTTTGTAACCACATTTTATGTCTCAAGAGCAGAGAGAGACGGGGTTGGATATGCACCCGACCAGCCGATCAACTTTTCTCACAAGTTGCATGCGGGCACGATGAAAATCGATTGTCAATATTGCCATACCGGTGTTGAAAAGACAAGATTTGCCACCATCCCTACTGCCGCAATCTGTATGAACTGTCACACACAGGCACGCACAGACCGTCCCGACATCATCAAACTGACAGACTATTATAAAAGTGGTAATCCAATTCCCTGGAAAAGGATTCACAGAACTGCTGAATATGCTTACTTCAATCACAGTGTTCATGTGGGCACAGGGATTGACTGTACATCATGCCATGGCGATGTAGCTAACATGGATAAAGTTTCGCAGGTTAATCCATTCAATATGAATGCTTGCCTCGACTGCCACCGGAACCCGGAAAAGAAACTTCCTTATCTTAAACAGGTTAAAAAAGGACCCGAGCATTGCTGGGCTTGCCATAGATAGGAGACAGAAATAGCGATGACCGAAAACAAAGAAAATCTTAAGATGGACAGAAAAAAATTTTTAGGATCCCTTGCTTTACTGGGAACAGGAGTATTTTTCTTCAGAAATCTGTTCTCATTTTTCAGTGGGAACGGGGAAGAGAAACAAAAAACGAAAATAACGGTTAAAGAGAACCCTTATTCAGTGAAAAGAAAAACGGGAGGGGGAGTAAGTGGACGAGCTTAATAAAGACCCCAAAGAAATGAACAAAGATTTGTTGTGGCGTAGTGTTGAGGAATATAAATCGGGTGGTAAACTCGATGATGTCCATTATAACGAATTTATGCCCGGCGTAAAAGAAGAATTTGACCCACAGAAGATGGGAAGTGGAATTTCGAGAAGGAAATTTCTTGCGTTGTTAAGTGCATCCGCAGCTTTTACTGCCGCCGGTTGCAGTGACTACCGCGACAAGGGTGAACTAATGCCCTATAACAAAAAACCTGAAGAAATGACCATTGGTGAAGCCAATTATTACGCTTCCACCTGTTCAAGTTGTGCTCATTCGTGTGGAATACTGATCAAAACCAGGGAAGGTCGTCCAATTAAAGTTGACGGAAATCCCGATCATCCTGTCAGTGCCGGAAAAATCTGCGCTAAGGGACATGCTTCGATAATGGATCTTTATGATCCACAGCGGTTTACCGAACCACAGGTTTCAAAAGAGGGGATATATGACCCGATAAGTTGGAAGGATGTGGATAATAAGGTAATACTTGCTCTGAGCACTTTAGGCGCAAGCGAAGCAGCTTTTATTTCAAACAAAGTTTCATCACCAACTGCGATGAAGCTAATGAAAGAATTGCAGGAAAAATTCAGCGGAATTAAGTATTACTACTACGATCTTTTTAGCGATGTGAATAGAGCAACTGCATGGAGAGAATGTTACGGTGAAGATTCAATTCCTGCGGTTATCAACTGGGATCAGGCGGATGTAATTGTTGCACTTGAAGCCAACCTGTATGGAACTGATGGTAACAGTGTTGAGCAACAACGACTGATTACATCAAGAAGATCGGTAACAGACACAAAAAAATTCAATCGTATTTATGCTGCTGAAGCTAATTTTAGTTCCACCGGAGCAAATGCTGACTACCGACTTAGAATAAAACCCACCCAATACCACGATTTTGTTATGACATTGATTAATGAGGTCAGCAAAAGAGGAAAAGGGAAAGGTCTTGTTCCCAAAGAGATCGCAGGTGTGCTTTCAGGATTTTCAGTTGAAACATTCGCAAAAAAAGCAGGTTTTGCACCAAAAAGTGTTAAAGCATTAAACTCACTTGTTGGTGATCTTTTATCCACAAACGGTAAAACACTTGTTTACGCAGGCGAAACAGTGCCTGTTGAAGTTCATGTTCTTGTTAATCTTCTAAATGAAATGACAGGCGGCTCTTCACTCTACAGCGATTCAGTTTCTAATGTTGAACTTCACAAATATTCAACTGCTGCAGAAATAACAGACCTTATTTCAAAAATGAAATCAGGTAAGGTTAAACTTTTAGTAAACCTGGATGCTAATCCTGTTTATCATTTACCAAAAGATTCCGGTTTTGTTGCGGCACTTAAGAGTGTTCCATTAGTGGTTTCACTTGCGACACTGCAAAATGAGACTACATTTGCTTCAAACTTTGTTCTTCCTTTAAATCATAACTTTGAAAACTGGGGAGATGCAAGTGTCAGAAGTAATGTTACAAGCACAATGCAGCCCGTAATTGCTCCGCTTTATAACACCCGCCAAAAAGAAGCAATCCTGCTCCAATGGTTGAGTGGCAATGCTGAAGGATATAAAGAAACTGCATATCTCGATTACCTGAAAGCTTCATGGAAAGAATCCAATGAGGTTACAGGATCATTCGACAAATTCTGGTCGGGTATTATCCATGACGGGTTAAAACTTGAGACTTCAAATAAAACCGAAGATTACAAGTTTACACTCGAAAAAGTTGCATTAAAGAACCCACTTAATGAAGCAAAATTTTCTGTGATTCTTGCTCAAAGTTATGCCCTTGGTGATGGAAAACATGCAAACAATGGTTGGTTACAGGAACTGCCACACCCGATATCAAAAGTAACCTGGGACAATTATGCTGCCATTTCCGATAAAACAAGCAGAGAAATTGGTGTAAAGACCAATAGTCTCGTTGAAGTTGAAGTAAGTGGTAAAAAAGTAACTCTACCTGTATTAATTCAGCCGGGTCTTGCAGATAATACAGTTGTTGTTGAACTTGGTTACGGCAGAACAAAATCACCCGTTGTTGCTCTTGAAGTTGGAAAAGATGTTTCATTATTTATGAAATCATTGACTGACAGAGTTTTTACCAATGCTACCGTGACGCCTGTTGATGGTAAATATATACTCGCATCCACCCAGGATCACCACAGTTACGATGAAACACTTGTTAAAGATGTTAAAGATGCTCATTTGAAGCGTCACATCATTCAGGAAGGTACTGTAAAACAGTATGAGAAAAATCCTGAATTCCTTGGAAAGAAACATAACCTTATTTCTTTGTACGATGAACACAAATATCCCGACAACAAATGGGGGATGACCATTGATCTGAATAAATGCACAGGATGTGGAAACTGTTCAGTTGCATGCAGTATCGAAAATAATATACCTGTTGTTGGTAAAGATCAGGTTATCATCGGTAGAGAAATGCAATGGATGCGTATTGACAGATATTACGCAGGAACACCGGAAGAACCTGTCGCATCCTACCAGCCAATGATGTGTCAACATTGTGATAATGCGCCGTGTGAAAATGTTTGTCCCGTTGTTGCAACCACACACAGTATTGACGGATTAAATCAGATGGTTTACAACAGATGTGTGGGTACAAGATACTGTTCAAACAACTGTCCTTATAAAGTTAGAAGATTCAATTTCTATGATTTCAGAGACCATTTTGCAAAAGGCTACTATTATGAGCAGCCTGTGAATCTTGGTCATAACCCTGAAGTATCTGTTCGCCCGAGAGGTGTCATGGAAAAATGTACATTCTGCGTTCACAGAATTGAAGAAGAGAGAAGCAAAGCAGTTGCCACCGGAAGGAAGCTTAAAGGAAGCGATGTTAAAACCGCTTGTCAGGAAGCATGTCCTGCGGATGCAATCTCATTTGGTGATCTCGTAGAAAAAGATTCCGAATTCAAGAAATTTCACGACCATAATCTTGCCTACCATGTATTGGAAGAGTTGAATGTAAAACCAAACATCTCATACATCGCCAGATTGTGGAATACAAATACGGAGGAAGTGTAAGTGAATATAGATTACAGTAAAGAACTTCCGATAGTTCAGGGCCGTCTCTCCCTGGGAGAGTTAGAGGATCTGATTGCAAAACCGATGTCGGAGAAGCCAACTCCAAAATATTATATTGCTCTGGC
Source organism: Ignavibacteriales bacterium (assembly GCA_016707285.1). Classification (GTDB taxonomy): domain Bacteria; phylum Bacteroidota; class Ignavibacteria; order Ignavibacteriales; family Ignavibacteriaceae; genus UTCHB3. The sequence goes on along the minus strand of JADJIA010000001.1, from coordinate 283,949 downwards.
TATTACGCTGACACTTTTGATGATAGGCGCAACCAGTCTTGGATTTACATTCTACTATGGAACAGGTTTATGGGGTAACAATCAACCGGTGGGTTGGGCGTTTGACATCGTAAACTTCGTTTTCTGGGTAGGTATCGGTCACGCCGGAACTCTGATATCCGCAATTCTATTTTTATTGAGGCAGAAGTGGAGAACCGCAATTGCGAGGTTTGCCGAAGCCATGACAATCTTCGCCGTTATGTGCGCGGGTATATTCCCGGCAATTCACACCGGTCGTCCATGGTTGGATGGATGGTTACTTCCATATCCAAATCAACACGGGCTGTGGGTAAACTTTACTTCACCTCTGTTATGGGATGTGTTTGCAGTTTCCACATATTTTACTGTTTCCGCTGTTTTTTGGTATATCGGGTTAATCCCTGATTTTGCCGTAATGCGCGACAGAACAACCGGAAAAGTGAAGAAATTTATTTATTCACTTTTTAGCCTTGGATGGAGACATTCACACCGCAACTGGCAACATTACGAAAAATCGTATGTAATTCTTGCCGGTTTCGCAACTCCACTCGTATTATCGGTGCACACAATCGTATCGTTCGATTTTGCTGTATCGATTATCCCCGGATGGCACACAACAATCTTCCCACCATACTTCGTAGCCGGTGCTATTTTCTCCGGGTTTGCGATGGTGGTTACGGTTCTTGTTTTTGTGAGAAAAGTCTTCGACCTTGAAAATATTATAACTATCGATCATCTCGAAAAAATGAACAAGGTTATCCTTGCTACAGGAATGATGGTGGGGTATGCTTACGCAATGGAATTCTTTATTGCCTGGTATAGCGGGGTTCAGTTTGAAACATTTGTTTTCATTAACAGAGCTTTTGGACCTTATGCCTGGGCATACTGGATCATGGTTAGTTGCAATGTTATCTTCCCGCAATTCTTCTGGTTTAAGAAGTTGAGAAGATCAATTCCTGTAATGATGGTAATTGTGATTTTTGTAAATGTTGGAATGTGGTTTGAGAGATTTGTAATCACAGTCACCTCTCTTCACCGGGATTTTCTCCCCTCAAGCTGGGGATATTATGTACCAACAATCTACGATTTTGGTATTCTCATAGGCAGTTTTGGGTTATTCTTTACACTTGTTCTGCTTTTTGTGAAAGCAATGCCCGTAGTTGCAATTTCAGAAATTAAAGCCGTTGCAGACGGTGCACAACCAACTCATCATGGGGGTGACCACTAATGGAACGAAATACAAAATTACACGGCTTGGTCGCTTTGTTTGACACACCTGATCAGATTATTCATGCTGCAGAAAAGGTGTCACATTCCGGCTATAAAGATTTTGATGTTCATACACCATATCCTGTTCATGGGATGGATGATGCAATGAAACTGAAACCATCAAAGCTCGGGTATGTTACCCTTGTTTTTGGACTTTCAGGTGCTGCATTTGCTCTGTTGCTTATGTGGTGGACGATGGTGGTTGACTATCCAATGAACATCGGTGGAAAACCATTTTTCTCTCTACCGGCGTTTATTCCCGTTACATTTGAATTAACAGTGTTGTTTGCTACACTGGCAACTGTGATAGGTATGATTACCTTTTTCTTCCGGTTCCCTGATAACAAACATCCACTTCATGATACTCCTTATATGCAAGCGGTATCGAGAGACAAATATGGTGTTTTTATTGGAGCATCTGATCCTAAATTTGATGTCAAAGAAGTAAGAGCACTTTTTGAATCCCTCGGTGGCAAAAAGATCTCTGAAATAATGGAGATTGAAAAAACCTGGCAGGATGCATTTAATCCTAAATTTATTGGCATCCTGGTTACGACGGCGATTCTTGTTTCAGGCGGCACTTATTTTGCGCTCAACAAACTTCTCTACATCACACCATTTAACTGGATGGAACATCAATTCAGAGGAGTTCCTCAGGAAAAGAGTGATTTCTTTGCAGATTCAAGAATGATGAGGGAACCTGTGGCTGGAACCGTGGCGAGAGGTCATATGCCCTACGAATTTAAAGATTCAGTTGCCCAACCCGCTGATCCCGTTGAAAACCCATTAGTGAATTCTCCGGAAATATTCAAACTTGGTCAGAAAAAATATCTGACATTTTGCTCTCCATGCCATGGTGATTATGGTGATGGTGACAGCAGATTGAACCAACAATTCCCAAATCCACCAAGTCTTCACACAACAAAATTGCGTGACTGGAAAGATGGAAATATTTATCATGTTATTACCAATGGACAGAATGTAATGCCTTCTTATTCGCACCAAATGACGGTAAAAGAGAGATGGGCTGTAGTTTCTTATATCAGAGCACTGCAAAAGGCAAAAAATGCCTCTGAAACAGAGATCGAACAGTTCAGAAAGGAGAATACTTCTAATGGCAACTAAAGATTTGACATATGTAAAAAAAGAATTGCCGGGTAAGATCCTCAATATCGGTATCGCTCTTCTCGCCATCGGATTGATTGTGGGTGCTTTTGGGTTGCTTCTTGATCCAACCAGAGCAAAGTTTTCTTATCTGCTTGGTTTTTTCTATTTGTTGACAATTGGAATGGGTGCTCTCTTTCTGATCTCTCTCGAATATGTAGTGAACGCCGACTGGAGCACTCCGATCAGAAGAATTCCTGAATTTATTTCAGCATCGGTACCACTTTTTATTGTGGTTGCGATCCCTCTCTTTTTCTTTATCCACGACCTTTATCACTGGTCACACACGGATGCAGTAGCAACTGATGCACTTCTAAAAATAAAAGAGCCGTATTTGAATATCACATTTTTTGTGATTAGAGTTGTGGCAACTTTTGTAATCTGGTCACTATACTACTTCTTTATTGTAAGAAACTCCAGAAAACAGGATGAGACGAAAGACCAAAAATTAACAAAGAAGAATATTATTGCTTCAGCTATTTTTATTCCCGTTTTTGCAATAACCATTACTTTTTCTGCAATTGACTGGATGATGAGTCTGGAACCACACTGGTTTTCAACCATTTATGGTGTATATGTCTTTTCGGGCACAATGCTTGCAGGATTGGCAGCAACCACACTTGCTGTAGTATTGTTAAAAGAAAACGGGTATCTGCATCCAAGAATGACAAACGATCATCTTTCAAGTTTGGGTGGACTCCTTTTTGGATTTGTAAATTTTTGGGCATATATTGCTTTCTCACAGTTTCTGCTCATTTGGTATGCAAATCTTCCTGAGGAGACATTCTGGTTTATCGATCGTTGGGAAGGGATGTGGGGTGCCATAACACTTACGCTTATAGTTGTACACTTCCTTGTACCATACGCATTGCTTTTACCGGCTCCTGCGAAAAAAGATCCTAAAAGACTTAAATTTGCCGCTGTGTGGTTACTTGTTGCGCATTTGCTCGATCTGTATTGGTTGATAATGCCACAATATCACGGTGAAAAGAGTGGATTACACTATATTTTAACTGAATTCGGTTTCCCGATTGCCGCAATCGGTGTTCTGATAATCGTCTTCTATTTCAATTTCAAAAAGCATAACGCTGTTCCTGTCGGAGATCCAAAACTCGACAGGGGGCTTAATTTCAAGCTGTAGGAGGAAATGAAATAATGAGTGAACAGAAAAAAAGCATTTTTGATAATCCATTAACATTTCTTGCTGCATCCTATCCGTATTTATTTATTGTGTTGCTTGGGATAGGTGTCATTTATGTTAAAAACCTTGGTACAGTGAATGAAAATTCACTTCCCGCCAGGATGTTTGATTCCACAACCATAGTTAAAGAATTACCGGTTTCTGACCCTGCAATTCTTACAGCCGTGGATATTGCGATGATGAAAAAACCATCCGACGAACTGATTGCTAAAGGAAAAGAAATCTATTCCACAAGCTGTGCTTCGTGTCATGGAGCCGATGGAAAAGGAGACGGAGCTGCAGGAGTGGCAATGAATCCAAAACCAAGGAACTTTCATTCAAATGATGGATGGACTAACAGTGCTGACCTGTCAGGAATGTGGAAAACTCTTCAGGAAGGGATATCCGCTAATGGGATGGCTGCTTATGATGTGCTTCCCGCTGATCAGCGGCTTGGTTTGATCCATTACATTAGAAACAACTTTATGACAAATCCTCCGGAAATTACTGATGCGACCATCAAAGAGATTGATGATAAATATCAGCTGACAAAGGGGACATTTAAACCCGGAACAATTCCTGTTTCAGGAGCCGTTGCCATTCTTGCTAAAGAGGATGCAGAATTGGTTAAAAAGCTTGAGAGCGCGTTAAAATCGCTTGAAACAAAATCAAAAAGTGATATCGGCGCAAGGCTTTTCCTCGATGCAGTGCTTGACAAAAAGCTTGCATTGTCGTTTCTTCTTTCGAATGAAGAGTGGAAAGAGGGCACTGATTCATTTCTGAAAATCGTAAGAAAAAATCTTAACGGTAACGGATTCAAATACAAAGTTTTTTCAATGGAAGAATCAGATGTTGAAAAAATGTATAATTATCTAAAAAGTTCTTTGTGAAGATGATTAAAATTAAGACTCGCGCTTTTCTCCTTTTTGTTATTTTCTCGATTGCGATATCAGCGACCGGGGGGACGGGGAGAGCCGGACTTGATGATAGTAAACTTGGCTCCAAACTCCCCCTCGACATGGTGTTTACCAATGAGAAAGGGGAGAAAGTTGCTCTAAAGAGTTTGATCGACAAACCAACTATCCTGATGTTTGTTTATTACAAATGTCCGGCAATATGCTCACCAATGCTTGCTGATGTTGCGTCACAAGTAAGGAGAGTTGATCTGGCTCCCGGAAAAGAGTATCAGTTAATCAGTATCTCGATAGATCATAACGAGACCTGGAAAGATGCAGCCGAGAAAAAAAAGGGAATTTTAAGTTCCGGAGCTGTTGGTCTGCCTGAAAATTCATGGCATTTTTTGACGGGTGATTCCGTTTCCATAAGAAAAATTACTGAATTGGCTGGTATCACATTTACCAGAATGGATGATCAGATCATTCACCCGGGTGCCATTATGGCAATCGCCAAAGACGGTATGATCACAAGGTATATAATTGGACCAAAATATTTGCCATTTGATATTAAGATGGCGGTGATAGAAGCGATGGATGGCAAAACTGCTCCGACAGTTGCAAAAATCCTTAAATTTTGCTTCAATTATGACAGCGAGAGCGAAACCTACATGTTAAATGTCACCCGTATTTTTGGGGTGTTAATAATCTTCGCTGCAGCAATCGGACTTATATTTTTAGTAAGGAAATCAAAAACAAAAGATATTAAAGAAGGTGCATAATATGTCTTCATCAACAAACGATGTGAATGTTAGTTATCTCGATTACAAAGGCAAACATTCCGGTTTATTGGGTTGGATACTTTCTGTTGATCATAAAAGGATAGGTATTCTATACCTCATCTCGATGATGGTGTTCTTTACAGTAGGTGTGACATTCGGTTTCCTTATGAGGCTCGAACTGATCGCTCCGGGAAGAACCATTGTAGATCCACAGACCTATAACTCATTTTTCACCCTGCACGGGATTATAATGATCTTTTTGTTCATTATTCCCGGTTTACCTGCGGTATTTGGAAACTTTTTCCTTCCGATAATGATCGGTGCGGCTGATGTTGCCTTTCCACGGTTAAACTTGCTTTCATGGTGGCTTTTTATAATTGGCGGGTTACTGGCAATAATCTCGGTTTTTCTACCGGGAGGTGCACCTGACACGGGTTGGACATTTTACATCCCTTATTCTGTCAGAACAACAACCAATGTAATTCCGGCACTCATTGCTGCTTTTATACTTGGTTTCTCTTCAATTCTTACAGGTTTGAACTTTGTTGTTACAGTCCACAGATTAAGAGCCCCTGGAATGACATTTTTTAAGATGCCACTTTTTATTTGGTCTCTTTATTCGACTGCATGGATTCAGGTTCTTGCCACTCCGATTATTGGTATCACACTTCTTTTAGTTGTAGCTGAAAGGACTCTTTCAGTTGGAATTTTTGATCCCGCCCTTGGTGGTGATCCTGTCCTTTTTCAACATCTGTTTTGGATTTACTCTCATCCGGCGGTTTATATCATGATTCTACCGGCGATGGGGGTTGTCTCAGAGATAATTCCCGTGTTTTCGCAAAGGACAATATTTGGCTATAAGTTTATCGCATTTTCCAGTTTAGCTATTGCATTCCTTGGCTCGCTTGTTTGGGCGCACCACATGTTTACAGCCGGAATGAGCGGCGTCGCAATGATAGTTTTTTCAGTGTTGACATTTCTTGTCTCCATTCCTTCAGCAATCAAGGTTTTCAACTGGGTTTCAACACTTTATAAAGGGTCAATTTTAACCGACCCGCCACTGTTGTTTGCTCTCGGATTTATTTTCCTGTTTTCAATCGGCGGATTCACCGGTCTGATCCAGGGAGCTTTGTCGGTTAACCTTCATATCCATGATACATCATTCATTGTGGCTCATTTCCATTATGTAATGTTTGGTGGAACGGGATTTGGAATCTTTGCAGCGATGCATTATTGGTGGCCAAAGATGTTTGGCAGGATGTATAACAAAGTTGTAGCAAAAACAGGTTTTTGGGTACTTTTTGTTGGATTTAACCTCCTCTACTTCCCGATGTTTGTGATGGGATGGTTGGGAATGCCAAGAAGATACTACGATTATCTTCCTGAATTTCAGATTTACCATATGCTCTCCACGGTTGGTTCATGGATACTTATAACCGGCTTGCTCATTATGTTTATAAATCTTTTTAATGCTCTGAAGAATGGTAAAAAAGTTACAGAGGAGAATATTTGGAACGGTGAAACTCTGGAGTGGTCAACTCCAACCCCACCATTCCTGTTCAACTTTAAAGAGGCACCTACTGTTGAGTCAGGACCTTACGAATACAAAAGAAATGAAGTATCAGAAACAGAAGTAAAGGAGGAGAAGGTTTGAGTACAACATCTTCAGCACCCGGAGTAGAAACCCATATCCACAGGGACGATGAAGGTTCACGCCTTGGAATGTGGCTTTTTCTATTCACCGAACTTTTATTGTTTGGTGGCATGTTTCTCGTTTATGCTGTATATAAGTTTACTCATGCAGAGGAGTTCCATCTTGCTGCTAAAGAACTTAATACGCTGTTTGGAGCTCTTAACACCATCATACTTCTTACGAGCAGTTTAACAATGGTGCTTGCAATCGTTGCAATAAAGAGAGGACAGAAATATCTTTCGCTCTTCTTTCAGTTAATGACACTTGCCATGGCTCTTGGCTTTCTTGTAAACAAATATTTTGAGTGGATGGCAAAAATTTCTCACGGGATTTACCCCGGAAGTGAACAATTACTCGAAAAAAGCAACGGAGAGATTCTCTTTTTTGGACTTTATTATGTGATGACAGGTCTTCACGGTCTCCATATTGTTATTGGTATGGCAGTAATCGCATACATGACCTGGTTCACCTGGAAAGATAAAATTAATCAAGATCAATATGTTCGTCTTGAATCTGCCGGTCTCTACTGGCATTTGGTTGATATTATCTGGATATTTCTTTTCCCATTATTTTATCTTATATCGTGAGGTTTTAGATGAGCGAACATAACACAAACGACCATAAAAATCACGATCACGGTTACGGGCATTATATCCTTATATGGTTCGCCCTGTTGATACTGACCGGACTGACAGTTGCGGTAGCGGGCATCGATTTTGGTAATCTCACCATTATCACAGCGCTTGCAATTGCATCGTTGAAGTCTTTTCTGGTGTTAAAGGTTTTTATGCACCTTGAAGTAGAGAAAAGAGTTTTTACTGTCTTTGTATATACTTCGTTATTTTTTCTGACAGTATCACTTATTCTTTTATTTTCTGACTACAGTTTTTTGCAAGGATAGTTATAAATGTTTAATGAGACAAATTACATAGACAGTGTAAACAATGCATTCACATTCATTGTTGTCATCTCTGCTGCTCTACTTATCGCTATCACGATTATCATGTTGTATTTTGTATATAAATACAATGCGAAGAGGAATAAAAAGGCGGTTAACATCGAAGGAAACATGACATTGGAAATCGCCTGGACGATTATTCCATTGTTTCTTGTTGCAGGGATGTTTTGGTATGGCTATTTGGGGTATGATGCTCTTGCTACACCTCCGGCAAATGCCTACAAGATTAAAGTAATCGGGCAAATGTGGAAGTGGAATTTTGAATATGTTAACGGTGTAACAACAGATACATTGTATGTACCCCAAGGTAAACCAATCCAGCTTGATATCACCTCGCTGGATGTGAGTCACAGTTTTTATATGCCACATTTTAGATTTAAATCTGATGCACTCCCAAACAAAAATAACATGCTCTGGTTTCAATCTGATGAGACAGGTGTTTACGATATTGCATGTGCGGAGTATTGCGGGTTAAATCACTGGAATATGTACACAAAAGTTCATATAGTTCCTCAACCGGTTTTTGATGAGTGGTTGAGTAATAAAAAAGCATTAAAAGATGGTGGAACTGTTCCTGTTGTTGATTCAAATACAGTTAAAAAGGATACCATTGCTGCACCTGCTGATACAGCAAAAAAATCCGACGGGAACAAAAAGAAGTAATGAAAACTCTTTTTGATCTGGTTAAGATCAGGATCACAGTTCTTGTGTCGATTACAACGGGATTTGGTTATCTCCTTTCGCGAGGGACATTTGACATCGGTGTGATATATCCTGTTCTTGGTATTTTTCTGACAGCGTGTGGCTCAGCGGCGATTAATCACTTGCAGGAGAGTGACATTGACATCAGGATGAACAGAACAAAAAACAGACCATTGCCCTCGGGTATGCTTTCAAAACTTCAGGTGATTTTAATTGCTGCGGGTTTTGTAATCACGGGTTCGATGTTGCTTCTTGTTGCTCTTGGAGTTGTTGAAATGTTGTTATCTCTTCTTGCATTGGTATGGTATAACATTATATATACTCCAATGAAAAGGAAGAACCCGTTTGCAGTGGTTCCCGGATCAATAATTGGTTCGATCCCGCCCGTCGTGGGCTGGGTGGCCGGCGGGGGAGACCTTGCTTCACCGGAAAGTGTTTTTCTTGCATTTTTCTTTTTTATATGGCAAATTCCCCATTTTTGGCTTCTGCTCCTGTTTCTCAACAAGGATTATGAATCATCAGGATTGCCAACCATAATGAGTCGTTTTAATGAACCACAGTTGGCAAGAATAACCTTTGTATGGACATTTGCCACTGCGCTATCTGCTCTGTTGTTCCCGTTGTTCGGGTTGGTAAACGGGTGGGTTTCGTTATTACTAATAGTTTTTTCATCAGCGTCACTGATAGTTTACTCCATTCAGCTTTTAAAGCACGACACCGGAAGGCAGTCATTCAAAAAAGCATTTATGGGAATAAATTATTTTGTGTTATATCTGGTTTTAGTTGTTTCAATAGATAAATTGATGCCGAAAGGATAATTTAGGTATGGAGTTTCTTGACAAATTAGTTTTACCACAGTCATCGGAACATATCCAGCTTCTGCATTATATGATGATGTTGGTTCTGTTTATGTACATTCCTTTTGTCGGGATGTTAACAGGTGGTCTGTCTCTTTCCCTCTATTTTAAGAGAAGGGGGAGAATAACCAATGATCCAAAATACCTTGCTCTTTCTTACGATATAATCAAATTAGTAACAGTAAAGAAAACAGCGGGAATACTTTTGGCAATTATTCCGCCGTTTGTGTTAACTTTCATATTTGCACAGCTACTGCATCAAATGAAAATTGCTGCAGTGGGTTATCTGTTCTTTGGTTCCTTAGTCGGGTTGCCGGCGGTTATATTGGTATATATTTACCGTTATTCGTTAGAGTTTAAGGGACTTCTTGGTTCGGTAAAATCAAATGAAGAGGTTGATTCCTACCTAAGCAGCGCGGGAAATCTGATTAAGTTTGCCGGTCCTTGGGGGCTGTTTATGATGATTTCATCTTCCTATTTTGTGGTTGCCGGAATCTCACTGGGAATTTACTCCAATGAATGGGAAGCTTCAAAAAACCTTCTCCACATTTTTGTATCAGGAAGTTTTTTCATTAAATGGTTATATCTGTTTGCTCTCGGATTTGCAGCAACAGCGTCGTTAATGCTTTTTAAGGTTTTTTACTGGGATGGTGGTCTCACAGAAGCAACTGATGAATACAAAGAGTTCGCTCGAGAATTACTTTCAAAAATAGCGATGTTTGCAGCACTCTCGTTACCTCTTTTGATATTAATACATGTTGTTCAGATTCCCGGACAATCATTGAGTAAATCCACTTTGATTTATGCAGCTCTATCAGCACTACTGGTGTTTGGATTGTACCATGCAATATATCAGGTTGTTCAAAACAAAAATCTTAATGCCACAAGCTGGGCCTTACTTTTCCTTCTTTTCTCAACGATTTCTTTGATTATTGCCGATCAGAGTGCATTTAAACAAAGCACAAAACTTCATTCAATTGTACTTGCTGCAGAACACGATTCTTCAATGAAAAAGATGCTTGCTGCCGCAACCGGTTCTGAGTTAAGTGGAGAAGCCATATTTACACAAAAATGTCAGGCTTGCCACAAATGGGATGTAAAACTTGTGGGTCCTCCATACAAAGAGACATTGCCAAATTATGAAGGTAAATTGGATGAGCTGGTAAATTTTATCAACAATCCTGTTAAGAAAAATCCTGCATACCCTCCAATGCCGGCACAGGGTCTCAAACCCAAAGAGGCAAAAGCCGTTGCTAAATACATCCTGGAGAACTACAAAACGAAATAGGTATTAAGTATTAATTATTAGGTATTAATTGTTGAGTTTTAAGACTGCTTTTCAGAAATGAGGGGCAGTTTTTTTTGTATGTGGTTAGTTGTGATATCTGAACAGGGAAGCGATAGATTACTCGAATGGGGAGATTGATTTTTTTGTTGTCCTGGATTATTCGCAGAGGTAGTGGATTAACTTTTAATTACTATTCGTCGGACTCTTCGAGGTTTTCAAGTTCAAAATCGAGAGCGATAAACATTTTGGAACACATCTCACCTTTAAATTTGCCCGAGGTTCGGCAATTTTTATAATGTGCCTCAAGTTTCTCCACATCTTTTACATCTGATGAAAGATAAAAATCTGTCAGGGAACTTCCACACTCGGTACAAAATATTATATTCTCGAGTTCTCTTGTGTTGTTTTTTTTCGGCATCAAACTGAATTATTAATTACACTACAAAGATAAGCGATTAGGTGTAATAATTTGGTATTCAATTCGGTAAATACCCGGTTAAATACGCTTCTACAGGTTTACTTTACATTTTCCTTTTTATCAAGGTACACACGATAGAGACTTGTCAAATATTCTGTTCTGATATAATAAGCACTTGTTACAATATTATTCAACACAAATGCTGATAATTCGATTCCTTTTCCTTTGTAGCGAATGAAAATTGTTTCGCTATTTGCAAAACTCTGTTCAACATTTTTCATTGTGAATTGATTTTCAGGAATGGGAGTTTCCGCTTCGTCGAGAAGTGCTTTTTTTGTAAAAGTTAACTTGCCATATTGTTTCTTCCAAAACTTTACCCTTTTATCAAGGATATTCCAAAACTTTTTGAAATCAACCCAATGGTTCTCCGAAACATCGATGTATTGAAGTTTATCATCGAGATATGCAAAACCATATTTTTTCTCACAATCAAACTCTTCACAATTCTTAAAAAAGTATTTAGTGCTTCCATCAATATCTACTGTTTCCGTATTCCACTTCTCTATCTTGTAATGGTTCATGGTTTGTTGGAGATTCATATCGAATTTGGGGATAAAATCCTGTGCATAATTAAATGTTGATATTAAAAGGAAGAAATACAAACTATAAGCAGAAAAATATTTCATAGAAATCTCAAATTGTTATTATTCGCAAAAATAATTATTACAAAACAAATAAAAAAACCATTCTCAAAAAATGTTCGCCACTTACAACTTTATTAAAAATAATTGAGATTGACGCAGGCGGATTTACATTAGATATTAATTGTATTTGTGATGAAATAAGAAGTAGCAAAAATAAATGAGTCCAAAATAAGAGCCAGTTTCGCTTGCGTCGTTTTTCTTAATTTTAGTAATAGAACCAAACTGACGAATAGGCATTAATATTCTCACCATCCTCGTCCATTCTCTTAAGGTATTGGTAAATTGAGACATCGGTGTAGAGGTAATCATCAACCTGTGTAATTTTTGATTGCCACGGGTAAAACCTGTAAACTCTTTCACCTGTTTTCAGAATCATAATTATTTCGTGATCTTGTCTTGATCTTAAGTGGGATTTACCAAACCTTGGAATATTAAAAACAGGCTCATCGGTTCTTACCAACCGGTAGAAATCTTGCTTCTTCCTTTCTCTCTTGCAGGAACCTGCAATCGGAACTCTGAAGTCGATTGTTTCCTTTTTCCCTTTGTATTAAAGGAGTAATACGGATCGATTCCACAAAGCTTTAACCTTTGCGGAGTGCAGCAGTCTCGAATCTTTGCTGTTATAATAAGTAAATACTTGTTGGTTATAGACACTTAGGCCGGCATTTCTAACTTTTGCAACTGCTTTGATGGAGTCTTCTGTCACTTCAGCCATGTTCAAAATGGGTTACGAGACAAATTTCTCTTTTTCCAAGGATGTGATATTTTTTAATATTTTGATGAGTGACTCGGTTATTCTGAAGGGAAGGGTTACAAAACGCGTTCCAATTCTAATTCTCTCAATATGTTTAATTGCAGAAATATGTCTAAGCAGGTATTCAATTCGAGAATCTGTAAGGGTGAGCGGGTCACCCCCTGTAATAAGTACCTCGGTAATTTCACTATTCAACCTGATCCAGTCAATTGCTTTATCTATAGTCTCTATTGCAACCTTCCCCCTGTCCAAAGTCTTCAATTCCCAATTCCTTTGACAATAAACACAAATCTGGGGACAGGAATCAAACACTTTTAATATTACTATTTGGGGGTAGCGACGGGTTATTCCTTCAACAGGCTGTGAATTTTTTTCATCCATAAAATCCATATTCACGGTGGTATTGTTATTATTATAAACATTCTGGCAGTACCTGAATCCCGGGATCACCTGGGCTCTTACCGCCCTGTCCAAATCATTCCTCCCGTCTTTGTTGATGAGAGACAAATAATGCGGGTGATTTGAAACAGTACCTCCATTTTCAGCGGCTGTGAGTCCTGCGATTTCATCTTCTTCAAGTTTTATCAGAGTTTTTAATGTTTCGAAGTCGTTGATAACATTTGCGAGTTGCCATGAAGGATCCTTCCAATCCGACTCCGAACCTCCAAATTTTTCGAGAATCAACTTTTTCATGTCAGCGTGATTTAATTTCAGTTGAGGATGTGTGCCTGTCTTGTATCTTGAGATTCCTTCCCGAATAGTTTTTGCATAAATATCCGGCATGTTGTTTTTGTCTTCGCTGTTGGAGCCACCAAGTTGATTGGTTAGATTATCTTTTCCAAAGGAATAGTCGTTTGTTTTACCATTAATCGCCTGGAACAGAAACAGGATTTCACAAATGAATCCGGGTGAGGTATCTTCGGCTGTCCCGGGTTCAGCCTTTGCCAGGAGAAATAGTGAATTTATGGCGGAAAACCCGACAAGTTTTTCGTTTTCAGTTCTTATGATATTTTTTAGAACTTGAATACTCGCTTTAGCATTTTTCCTTTCAACAATATGGAGGTTTTATAGGGAGTTCACTCAATAAATTAAAATATGATCGTTCGAGTTCGTTTTAGATACTCAAACAATCTTTCACGGGCGTTTTGAAGAGTTGAGGAGGACAATAACAGTTTTTATCCAGGATTGGCCTCCCAAAGAGACTCGATTAGTTTTGATTTCTCCGAAAAATCAAATTTCTGCATTTTAATCTCCTGACTATCGGTGGAGTAACTTGCTTTTAGGCATGAATTACTCCACTGATCTTAAGTTATTCTAACGTGAATATTTATAAATGTACAAAAAATAATTAAACGAAACAGTTTTCGAAGTTTCGGGAGTTATTTTTATCCATATCCAGCCGGAAAAACTTCATCCTCATATTGGATAAATTTATCTAAGTTTCTTATCAACATTTTGGATATTTTTGATGAAAAATTTAAGTAATGCCACTGCGGTAGTCACCGGTGGAGCGATGGGAATTGGATTGGCAACAGTAAAACGATTACTTGCTGAAGGTGTCACCGTTACAATCTGGGATTTGAGTAGTGAAGCGCTTGAATCAGCAAAAAAGGAACTTGCGGGTTTGGGGAAGGTTTTTTACCACCAGTGTGATGTGACCGATAAAGTCAGAGTGTATGAACTTGGAAAAATTGCGTTTGAAGAGATGTCTAATGTTGATATTCTTGTTAATAATGCAGGATATGTCCGAGGTGGATATTTCCATGAAAGGCCTGATGATGAGTGGGAAAAAACAATAGATGTTAACCTCACAAGTTTTATTTATACAACAAAAGCGTTTCTGCCTGCGATGTATGAAAAGAACAGGGGACATGTTGTTAATATTTCATCAGCCGCAGGTACAATTGGAGTTCCGGGACTTGCAATTTACGCCGCCACAAAATGGGCAGTATGGGGATTAACCGAATCACTTCGATTTGAAGCTAAAAATCTTGGCAAAAAAGGAGTGAAATTTTCATCCATTCACCCTTCATATATCAGGACAGGTATGTTTGAGGGGGCTAAAATTCCTTTCCCCGGAGGTTTAATTGTACCATTGCTTAAAAGTCATGATGTTATTGCAAAAGCAATTGTGGAAGCTGCCATCAAAAAAGGGAGATACTCACCAAAACGCCCTTTAACGGTTCACCTTACACCAAGACTCAGACTATTGCCTGATTCATGGTTTCAATGGTTGCTTGGATTCTTAAAATTACCGAGAGCATGAGCACTTTTAAAGGGAGGAAATAGGGGTTAACTATTTCGTGGGGTTGAAACCCAGTGCTATTGGTTTTGATTTTCAGAAGAATTAACCAATAGTCCCGATAGATCGGGAAATTCATTCACAGGAAAAGAGGGCATCATGTTTTTCATCGTGTTTTAACAAATTTTGTTGCTGACATTTCTCCCTGAGTTTTGTGATCAACTGATACACACCGGGGAGAGGTGTGAGATATCCAAAGATGTAATATTTTTCCCTCTGCCACCTTTTTCTCCCAGGACTGAGTAGATATAAACATCAACTTCCAAAACTGTAGCGGGAGTCGAAAAGTTGATGCGGTCTGTTGCAGGATTTGGATAAACTACCATTCCCTTGGATTGAGTTTGAGAGGTTGGTTCTTTAACAGATGTTGGAGTGTATCTAATCACCTGTTTAAGTATTTTCCAGATATCGTTATTGTATAGAGTTGGTACTTCAATCGCTGAACCCGGTGCATCACCCATTCTCACCATCCATAAGATTTGTTAATTGTATTTGAAGTGTTTGTCATTTCCCTAAAATAGGTTGTGTCGGTTAAGATTGGTGTCGCATCCCAATTACCCCGGTTCAGCATTAACAGTCCAAACCGCGCCATACTCCTCGGAGTGCTATAATAAACATTATTGTATCCGTTGGGAAAAAATGCACCGTTCATCCCGGTAATAAATTTAACTCTTTGTTGCATAAAAAGGTTTAGATTTTGTCCCGCGGCACTTTCCATTACGCCGTCAAGAAGTGTGTAGGGTGCATTGTGATAAGCCCATCTGGTGCCGGGTTGAGATTTATACACCAAACAGGAGGGAAGGGTACAATAAGGATCAGGCACCCCGTCATCCAATCCCGAATTCATTGTCAACTGATTTATAACTTTGATTTTGCCTTCCTGTTCGGGGGTAAGGGATGTCCAACCTGTCCCAAGGTATTTGGAAGTTGAATCATAAAGACTTAATGATCCTTCCTGTTTGGCAATACCCACCAGAAATGCAGTCAAAGATTTCCCCGCAGATGCCCAATACCAGTTGCTGTCCCTGGTAAAGGAACCGAAATATTTTTCCAGAACAATTTTACCATCTTTTAATACAAGAAAGGCTTTTGTGTTTGTTTCCTTGCAAAAATGAGTAGAGTGAATCAATTTTGTGGTATCCCAATTTAATGTTGAGGGCGAAACGGTTTCCCACTGGCTTCCCGTTACCGGAGGGAAATAAATCGACTGTGATGAAATTGTCACAAAAAACAACAATAAAAACGAGAAACAATATTTCATTAAAAATTCCTAAATTTATCATCTGTTGACAGATTTATCTTTGATTTGGTTTAAGAGGGGATCGGCGAAATCACAAATTTTGGAATATCGATTTGATAATTAATTGCAATTTCTCCGGTAAGCAGTTCAATAATGTCGTTAGAGTGTCATTTCTATCGAGTCAGAATCTTTCAGTAAAAATCTCTAAATTGTATGTTGGAAATTTAGATAATTTTGGGGAAAACAATCTGATTGTAGCCAAATAATCCCCAAAAAGAAAAGATTATGGAAACAACTATCTCATACAACCCGGCGACGGGAGAGAAAATCGGCGAAACACCTCTAAATACTGTTGAGGAGTTGAATAAGGCCGTTCAAAAAGCTAAAATTGCCCAACAAAAATGGGCACAACTTTCATTTAAAGATCGAAGAGATATAATCCTGAAAATGAGGATTATATCACGGAGAATGCCGACAGATTTTCGGAGGTGATCTCAAAAGATGCCGGTAAAACGATTTTTGATGCTCTTTCCACCGAGGTGATGCCCACAGTTTTGGCAATTAACTATTATGCAAAAAATGCCAAAAGGGTGTTAAGGCGAAAAGATTAAGACCGGGAAATATCCTCCTTGCCAATAAAATTTCATATATCGACCGTGTTCCTTTTGGAGTAATCGGAATTATAAGCCCCTGGAATTATCCATTTGGAATTCCGATGCATGAAATTATTATGGCGCTTATTGCAGGAAACGGGGTTGTGCTAAAGGCTGCCTCACAAACCCAGGAGGTTGCAAAACTCATTTCTGAGGTTGTTGGTGCGGCAAAACTTCCCGAAGGATTGTTTACGCTGTTAAACATTCCGGGTAATGTTGCCGGTGATGCGTTTATTGATTCCGGAATAAACAAATTGTTTTTTACCGGATCAGTTCCTGTCGGGAAAAACTGATGAAAAAGCAGGGAGCGATTGCTTCCAATTTCTCTTGAATTGGGTGGAAATGATGCGATGATAGTTCTGGACGATGCAGATGTTCATCGTGCAGCTGCAGGAGCATTGTGGGGAGGATTAAGTAATTCGGGGCAGTCCTGTGCCGGTGTTGAACGAATTTATGTACAGGCTAATATTTATTCCCGGTTTATGGAAGAAATTAAACGACAGGGGAGCAAACTGCGTCAGGGGGTTGGCACTCTTACGATATTGAAATTGGCTCGATGACGACTGAGAGTCAACAAAAATTGGTAAAAACTCATCTTGAAGATGCGACGTCTAAAGGAGGATTGGTAACTGAAATTGGTACAGTTGATCCTGAATTATCGCATGGTTTTTTCCATCGGCCCTATCTTGTCGAAAATGTCAATTCTGAAATGTTGATGATGCAGGAAGAAACATTTGGAACGCTTTTGGGAATCCAAAAATTCTCGACTATTGAAGAAGCAATAGCTTTGGCGAACGATTCCAATCTTGGATTAACCGCATCAGTTTGGACAACAGACAAGAAAAAAGGTCATGTAATTGCTTCCAAACTTGAAGCCGGGACGATTACCATAAACGATCACCTTATGTCCCATGGGATGGCAGAAACACCCTGGGGTGGATTTAAGGAATCAGGTTTCGAACGGACTCACGGCGAGATTGGTTTAGAGGCAATGACCCAACCAAGGTGTGTTGTTGATGATTTTCTTCCGGGAGTGAAGCGGAATATGTGGTGGTATCCACACAATCGTTCAGTTTTGAAGGCCTCAGAGGGGCTATCGAGTTGTTATATTCAAAGTCTATCCCGGTGAAGTTTAACGGGGCAATAAAATTAGTAAAGACATTTTTAGAACATTTACAGAAAACAGATAAAATGGATCTTGCGAATCTGATAAAACAGGCGGGAGTTGTTGGGGCCGGGGGTGCCGGATTTCCGACCCATATAAAATCTTCCTCACAAGTAGAGTTTGTATTGGCAAATGGTGCCGAATGTGAGCCTCTTCTTCATAAAGATTATGAATTGATGTTGCTCAAAGCTCAAGAAATGATTGAGGGGATGGCGATGATGATAAAAGCCACAGGCGCAAAAAAAGGCTATTTTGGAATTAAAACAAAAAATGCAAAAGCGATTGAGGTGGTAAAATCAGTAATTGGCAATCATCCAATTGAGATTTGTGAACTTGGAGATTTTTATCCTTCGGGTGATGAATACGAGCTTGTTTATACTGCAACCGGCAGGTTGATCCCGCAGGTGGAATTCCGTTGAATGTTGGATGTGTAGTCAATAATGTTGAGACTCTGATGAATGTAAAATATGCATCAGACTCAAAACCTGTGACTAAAAATTTATTTGTGTGGCTGGGGCGGTTAAAAATCCTTCAACCTTTTTTGTACCGGTGGGCATAACTGCGAGAGAAGTGATAGAACTTGCGGAGGTGCTACAGAGTCAGAATATGCTGTGTTTAATGGTGGTTTGATGATGGGAAAATTGATGGAGAATCTTGATGAACCTGTAACCAAGACCACAGGTGGTTATATCGTATTGCCCAAAAAACATCCATTGGTGTTCAGAACGGGTCAGCCCGATAAAAACAAACACAGAATAGGAAAATCAGCCTGTGATCAGTGCAGTTATTGCACCGAATTTTGTCCCAGATACCTGCTGGGTTATGATGTTCAGCCACATAAGGTGATGAGATCACTTGGATTCACGGCAACCGGCGCTGATTACTGGAACCAGATGGCAGAACTTTGTTGTTCCTGTGGATTGTGTACACTTTATGCCTGCCCCGAAGAACTCTTTCCAAAGGAAGCATGTGATCAGTCAAAACAAAACATGAGAGCCGAGGGCGTTAAATATGTTCAGAAACACCCCGTTAAAGTTCATCCAATGAAAGAGGGGCGGAGAGTTCCACTAAAAATGTTGATGAAAAATTAAAAGTTGACAATTGGAATGTTCACACTCCTTTTGTGGAAATGAACTATGAACCTTCAGAAGTGAAACTCAAATTGAAACAGGCAGTTGGTGAGCCCTCAATTCCAACCGTTTCCCTCAGAGACAGAGTTTCAAAAGGGGATGTGATCGCCAAAATTCGTGATGGAAAACTTGGTTCAACTATTCATGCCTCAATTTCAGGTGTGGTGGTAGATGTAAACAACGATTTTATAAGAATTATTAAAAATTAGAGATAAGATGATTAAGAAAAATTCATTAGGATTGATTGAATTAAGCAGCATCGCTTCAGGATGCACGCATCCGATATCATGTTAAAGACTGCTGATGTAGAGCTTGTAATCTCGCGCACCATTTGTTCTGGAAAATATATGAGCATTATTGGCGGCGATGTTGCTGCGGTAAGATCATCGGTTGAAACTGCGATTGATACTATCGGTTTTGGGGTAATTGACTATTTCATCATTCCAAATGTACATCCCGACATTTTTTCCTGCACTGGCAGGACATTCAGGAGTTGATTTACTTGAAGCCCTTGGAATACTCGAGAGTTTTTCAGTTGCATCACTTATTGAAGCTGCTGATGCAGCAGTGAAAGCTGCAAAAGTTCGTTTGATTGAGATTCGTCTTGCGATGGCATTAGGTGGGAAAGCCTTTTGCACTATCACGGGAGAAGTTGCTGCTGTTCAGGCTGCAGTAGATGCCGGTGCTCAGGTAATACAGGAAAAGGGATTGCTTGTAAACAAGATAGTGATTCCACAACCGAGGCAGGAACTTTTGCGAGAAATGATTTAACTCTAAGACAGAGTTGTATCAAACGAAAAAAAAGATTTTAAAATTTAGGAATTGATCAATGGATATAAATGAATTAAATGAACGGATAAAGAGCGAAAGCTACTTTATCGATGAAATGTTGCAGGAGATGCATAAAGTGGTGGTTGGTCAGGGAGATATGCTTGAGAGATTGCTCATTGGGCTTTTTGCAAACGGACATATTTTGCTTGAAGGTGTTCCCGGACTTGCAAAAACCCTTGCTATAAAAACCCTTGCTTCAGTGATGGATGCAAAATTTCAAAGGATTCAGTTTACTCCAGATCTGCTTCCCGCAGATTTGACAGAACCAGATATACAATCAAAAAGAAGAAACTTCACTATAAGGAAGGGACCGGTTTTTTTGAATTTTATTCTGGCAGATGAGATCAACAGAGCCCCTGCCAAGGTGCAGAGTGCTTTGCTTGAAGCGATGCAGGAGCGACAGGTGACCATTGGTGATCAAACATTTAAGCTTGAAGAGCCTTTTCTTGTACTCGCGACACAAAACCCGATTGAGCAGGAGGGAACCTACCCTCTTCCCGAAGCCCAGGTTGACAGGTTTATGTTAAAAATTAAGATCACCTATCCTACGAGAGAAGAAGAACTTGTAATTATGAGGCAAAATCTTTTTCAGGACTCTATTGAATTAAAGAAAATTGTTTCCAAAGCGCAGGTTTTGAAAGGTCGGCAACTGCTCAAAGAGGTTTATCTTGATGAAAAAATTGAGAGATACATCCTTGATCTGGTGTTTGCGACAAGAAATCCGGACAGTTTAAGCTGGATAAACTTAAAGACCTGATTGGTTATGGAGCTTCACCAAGAGCTACAATCAATCTGGCGATGGCAGCGAGAGGAATGGCACTTCTAAGAAGAAGAGGTTATGTAGTGCCCGACGATGTAAGATCGATCGCACAAGATGTATTACGCCACAGAATTGCTGTGAGTTACGAAGCGGAAGCCGAGGAAATCACTTCCGAATATATTGTCAAAGAAATATTGAACAGGATTGAAGTGCCTTAAATGGACACAAAAGAGATTTTAAAACGGGTCAGGCGAATTGAACTTAAGACCCGTGGTGTAGTTAACGATCTTTTTTCCGGTGAATACCACTCAGTATTTAAAAGGAGAGGTATGACCTTTTTCGGAGGTCAGGGAATATTCTGTTGGTGACGATGTAAGAACTATTGATTGGAATGTAAGTGCAAGATTTGCTCATCCTTTTGTGAAAGTTTTTGAAGAGGAGAGGGAGTTAACCGTGATGCTGCTTGTTGATATGAGCGGTTCCCAAAATTTTGGGACACGGGTACAGACAAAACAGGAGTTGACTGCCGAACTTTCTGCAATTTTTGCCTTTTCTGCATTAAAGAATAACGACAAATCGGGGTTGATGCTCTTCACCGACAGAGTGGAAAAATTTATTCCTCCAAAAAAGAGCCGGTCACATCCATTGAGGATTATTCGTGAAGTGATAAATGCTGTTCCCGAAGGAAAAGGGACCAATCTAAAAGTTGCTCTTGAACACTTAAACAGTATGATTTCCAAAAGAGCTATTGTGTTCCTGATTTCAGATTTTCAGGATTCTGGTTACGATCAGATACTCAAAACCGTCGCAAAAAACACGACCTCATTTGTGGGTTTTGGAAGATGATCGAGAGATTGCACTTCCCAAATTAGGTTTAATTGATTTAGTTGATCCTGAAACAGGAATCAGAACAACAGTTAACTCATCCTCTCCGAATTCAGGAAACAATTTTTTGAAAAATGGCAGATGGAGAGGGAAAAAAGGGAATCATTGTTTAAAGCCGCCAAAGTTGACCGGATTGAAATTAGAACAGGGGAGAGTTACATTAAACCTCTGACAACATTTTTTAAGTTGAGAGAAAAACGGTGGTAGGGGCAGGAAATGTTAAGCATATGAAAAAATATTCAATATTTGTGATAAACACTATCTTACTTCCTGAGAAGAAAATGTATCAGGTTGGTGACAAGATCGTTATCAAGTTCAGGTTGGATTATCCCGGTGAGTATCGACTGATTGAACCCGGGATGATGGACTCTCTTGTGAGTAAGGGTTTGGATTATTTAACAACTGATACTCTTGAGAATTATGAAAAAGATGCAAAAATTGTCAGACATCTGGATATCTCCTTTGCAGGATACGACTCATTAGATGTAAAAATTGAGAAATTTGATTATCGGTTTATTAAAGGAAATGACACTTTAATAAAATCGACATCACCCTTTTTGATTCAAATAAGACCTCTTGAAATTGACACAACCAAAGAGTTTAGTGATCTTAAACCACCCGAGAATCCCCTGGGGATGGTTTGAATATCTTGTTCTTTTTGGTGGTTTGGCTGTGGTTGCTTTGCTCGGATACCTGATTTACAGACGATTCACAAAAAAACCGGTGGAAGAAAAGATAGTTCCTGAACCGATTAAAATTCTCACAAACTTTGAAAAAGCTATTGAGAAGTTAGACGAAGTTCAGAGGAAAGAATATCTTCTGAACTTGAAACATAAGAACATTTTAGTGAAGTCTCAGATACCGTCAGATGGTATTTTGAGGTGGAGTATGGTTTTCCATCACTTGAACTTACCACTCGTGAAACCATTTCAAAACTCCGGAATAAAGGAGTTTCACAGGATATAATATCGGGTGTTGACGACTTTTTGACAAGAGCTGACATGGTGAAATTTGCCAAATATATTCCATCTGATCTTGAGAGTGGCAATTATATTGCAGGTGCCATAGCCCTTATGAGAGAATGTGACAGGGACATTTCCGGAAGGATACAAAGTGTTTAACGGAATTGGTTTTGCATATCCATGGATTCTTCTCCTTCTTTGTGCGGTTCCATTTATTTTATGGTATTTGCGCAAAAAGGGGGAAGGGCGATCAGCAATCTTTTATCCCAAAACCGGAAGTGCCGCTGAATTCAGCGATATCAGATCAAAACTCGGTAATCTGCCCAAATATTTAAACATAGCGGCTTTAGTTCTTTTAATAATTGCATTGGCTCGTCCGCAAACCGAGTTATCGGAAGAGAGTGTTTATGCTGAGGGTATTGACATCTGTGTAGTACTCGATGTTTCGGGAAGTATGTTTGCAAAAGATTTTGATCCCAATCGTCTTGAAGCTGAAAAATGATCACCCGTGAATTTGTAACGGGGCGGACAAATGGCAGGATTGGTTTGGTGGTCTTTGCAAAGGATGCTTATACACAGTGTCCTCTTACGGTTGATCATGCTGCTGTTATCACCCTTCTCGATGAAATTCAAGGAGGTTTTCTTGAAGATGGTACTGCAATCGGGAATGCTCTTGCAAGCGGAGGTAAACAGGTTAAGAGATTCTGAAAGCAAAAGTAAAGTGATAATTCTGCTTACTGATGGTGTTAATAATGCAGGTGAAATCGATCCCAATTCTGCGGCTGGGATTGCAAAAGAATTTGGTGTAAGAGTTTATACTGTTGGAGTTGGAACCATGGGGGGAAGCCCCGTATGACATTCCTGACGCTTTTGGAACACGAAGGTTATGGTACCGGTGAAATCGATGAACCTCTACTTCAAAAAATATCTGCAGGAACGGGGGTAAATATTTCAGAGCAACCGACAACCAGAAACTTGAAAGTATTTATAAAGAAATTGATCGACTTGAAAGAACCAGGATTGAAGTTAGCTCTTTAAAAAGAAAATCCGAGAAATATCTTTGGTTTGTTTCAGCAGGATTGGTTTTGTTGTTGCTCTCGATTCCTTGGTTACACATGGTTGAGGAGGCTTCCTTAGATGTTAAAATTTGCATACGAATTTGATCTTATTTTTATCATTTTGTTGGTCGCCATCATTCCAGTTTTTGTCTTTTATTACAGAGCAAAAAGGATATAAAAAAAAAATTCTTTCAGAGGTTTCTTTTGTGGAGTTGATTGAAAAAAAAGATTATACAAAAAGAAATAATCCGTTTTCTGCTCTTCTTTTTTGCGGAATAATGTTGATTATCGCGCTTGCAAGACCCCAGGTTGGCACCAAAGTTGAGACGGTAAAACAGACAGGGATCGATGTATTTTCCTCCTGGATGTTTCCAATTCGATGGCGGCTGAGGATTTAAAACCGAGTCGATTGGAAAAGCCAAAAATGATATTGAGATAATGCTCAAAAAATGGCAGGTGACCGAATTGGGATGATAATTTTTGCAGGACAGAGTTATCTTTCAATTTCCTTTAACCTCGATCATTCAATTGGTAAATTGATATTGAGTACCATTGATATAGGGAGCATTCCACAACAAGGTACTGATATTGCCGGGGCAATGGAGTTGGCGATTAAGTCCTTTTCTGCTTCGAACAATAAAGGAAAGGCTGTCATCATTTTCTCTGATGGCGAAAACCATGAAAAGGGGGCTGAGGAGGCAATAAAAGAAGCTGTCGGCGAAGGGATAAGAGTTTATACAGTTGCATTGGGATCACCCGATGGAGCAAAAATTTCGATATATTCCATGATGTAATCACCGGGTATAAAAGTAGATGGAATGGGAGAAGAGGTTGTTACAAAAGTGGATGAAACGATGCTTAAAAAACTGGCTTCCAGTGGTGGTGGACAATTTTTTAGAAGTGATGACAATTCAGAATATCTTGTTAAACTTTACGATGAGATAAGCAGCATCGAAAAGTCAGAATTTGGAACATTTAAAGTGGTTGAGTATGAAGAAGTTTTTCATTGGTTTCTTTTCCCCTGCGATAGTTCTGCTGTTTGCAGAATTTTTTATCAGGGACCGAAGAAAACAGAAAGTGAAAATGATGTTAAACAATGATGATTTCAATTTGAAGGATGATATCTGTTTTTTGTGTAAATATAGCCCGGAGAAATAGATGAAATTATTGATTTTTATGCTGATTTTGACCATCGGACTTGTCGCTCAAAGTTTAAAAGGACAAACAATGAGGTGTTGATAAATACGAAAGTGGAAACTATGATGAAGCCATAGGACTCTTTAAAAAAAGGCACCGAACTTGATAACAAGGCCGCTATTCCTGATTTTAATCTGGGAGCAGGATATTATAAAGGGAACTACAAAGAGTCGATTAATGCTTTCAGAACTCACTCGGGAAAAGCACAGACCCCGATTTTCAGTCGAAGGCATGGTATAATATCGGAAATGCTCAGCTTAAAGCAGGTGATTACAAATCTGCGTTGAAGCCTACAAAAAACGCTTTGAAACTCGATCCAAATGACGCCGATGCAAAATATAATCTCTCATACACTCTTAAAAAACTGAAACAAAAGAGAACGAAGAGAAAAGAAAAGGAAGAAGAAAAGAAGAAGGATAAAAAGGACGATCAGGAGAAGAAGCAGGATCCTCCAAAGCCTGATGAAAAGAAGGATGATAAAAAAGATCAGCAAAACAACAACAATAAAGACCAGGATAAAGACAAAAAGGATAATAAACAAAACAATCAACCACAACCCAATCCAAAACAGAATCAAAATCTGAGTAAAGAGGATGCAGAAAAAATTCTTAATGCACTAAAAGACAAAGAAAAAGATCTTCGTAAAAAGAAGAAAAACCAACAGTTGAAAGGCTTTGGGAGGGAAAAAGATTGGTAAGGATGTCCAAGGGCATTTTTTGTTTTTCTTTATTACTTTTGATTCCAACTTTAAATGGACAAAGTGTAAAAGCTACTGTCAGTCACACTCAGAGTGGAGATTGGTCAGGAGTTTGAGCTTTCATTCAGTTTTGAGATGAAAACTACGGGGGAGGTGCGGTTTACTGCTCCAAATCTTGGTAATTTTTATGTTTTTTCCGGTCCTAATGAGTCTCGGAGCACTTCACTTATCAACATGGACCTGCATGTTACGGGAAGTTATTCATACATCCTTTCTGCCAAAAAAGAGGGATCGTTTGAGATACCCAAGGCAATTATCAAGATTGATGGAAAAACTTTTCGTACCAACTCAGTAAAGGTGATTGTAAAAAAAGGAGCAGGAGGTAAAAATCCCCAAGGCCGGTTCTGATATTCAGCAGGATTTGCAAAACGAGATTTCATCAGAACCATAGTTGACAAACAGTCGGCACTTGTTGGTGAACAGATAACCGTGACATATAAATTATATTTTAACCCGCGCTTCAACCCGATAAATCAATATAAAACTTCCAACTTTTGAAGGATTTGGGCGGAAGAAATTGATATGCCGGGGCAGGTTATGCTTGACATGGAGAATTACAACGGTCAAATTATTATGCAGGTGTTATTAAAACAGCAGCACTTTTGCCACAAAAACGGGTTCACTTGATATTTCTCCAATCATCTTAACGCTTCCTGTTCAGGTTTCAACACTTCGGAACAAAAATCAAACTGATGATTTTTTAACGATCCGTTTTTTAACAAGGTCCCGCAAAATCGATTATAAGATAACTTCTACACCTGCAAAAGTGGAAATATCATCACTTCCTGTTGATTTGACAAATGTCAATTTTTCAGGAGGGTGGGAAATTTTAATGTTAAAACAAACACCCGCAAAAGAGTTTACAAAAGAAATGAACCGATACGGTTCGAGATATTAATTTCGGGTAGTGGTAATATTGAATTGGTGGATGCAGGCGGGATCGAGTTTGATAAAAGTTTTGAAGTGCTCGATCCAAACATCAACAAAAGATTGTGCGAACAGGGGTTATCTCGGGTTCAAAATCGATTGAGTATGTGCTGATACCAAGAGATGGAGGGAAATATGTCCTTCCGTCCGTTGATTTTGTCTATTTTGATCTGGCTTCAAAAGAGCTTAAAACGATAAAAACCGAAGAGATTCCGTTGACTATTTCTGATGTCTCCTATAACGAAGGAGCAACGGAAATGAAACTGAAAACATTGATATCTTCACGGGGGATATTGATCTGGATGATTCTCCTCCAACCTATCCGGCCCTGTGGTTTGTGATTACTCTCTTTATTTTACCGGCTTTTGCTACCGCCTTTTTTGTTAATTACAAAAAGAAAGAGGCTGTCAGGCTTTCCGATCCTGAATTGCTTAAACGAAATGCTGCAAGAAAAATTGCGGCGGAAAACTTGCAACTGCTGATAAAATGAGAAAAACAGCAAACCATGACCTGTTTTATACCGAAACTGCAACAGCACTTGAGGGATATCTTGAGGCAAAATATTCTCTTCAGAAAAGTGAATTTACATCAGGTGTGGTTTAGACAAACTGATTGAGTCGGGGATAGAGGCTAATCTTGCAAATGATGTTAAATGTCTGCTTGACGATTGTGAACTTATGCGTTTTGCTCTGTGGATGGAAAAAGGAAAGAATGGACGAGTTTTACGACAGGACATCGGTTATCATCCAAAGATTTGAAGGGATAAACGGATGATAAAATCTTTAAAAGTCTTTTTGTTTATCTTTTTACCACCTTTTCTGTTGAGTTTTAACCTGTTAAACGCCGCTGCTCCCGAAGAACGATTTGAAGAAGCAAATTTACTTTTTAAATCGGCAAAATATTCACAAGCAATAATCATCTATGATTCCTTATTAAAGGCAGGTCACAGGAGCAGCGAACTCTATTTTAATCTTGCGTATTCATATTCCAAAAATGGGGAGACGGGGAAAAGTATTCTAAATCTGGAACGGGCATTAGATATGACCTTCGAATAACAGAGCACAACTACTTTGTGAATGAAAATTTAAAGATCAAAAGAAAAATTGCAGTCATTCCACAGTTTTTATCTTCAAATTTTTTGATGATGTTTCATATTATATGGTAGTTGGGGTTGGCTTGTTATCATTTTCACTTTTTATTGTTGGATTGGTGTTTCTTTCAGGATATATCTTAAAGCGGGATTTGCATCAAACCGGAATATTATGATTTTTCTCCCGGTGTTTGTTGTATTCCAGGCTGTTTCTGTTCCGGCATTTATCATTAGCTACGACAGGAAGTAAACTTAAGAGAAATTGTTGTTTGGATGAAAATATCATTCTTTTTGGAAGTCCCCGAAGATTCCGGCAAAGAGGAGCTCAAATTTATGAAGGCAATAAATTAAGAATTCTGAATGATATTTCAGGATGGTATCTCGTTAAATTGTCCAACGGAAAAGAGGGATGGATAATCAAAAAGGAGTTGCCGGGATTTGATGCTTTGTCCACTGGGTGTGAAGTGTTAAATTGAAGTGATTAAAACTGTAAAATTTTTATATTAATGTTGTTAGAAATTGTGAGTTGCCCTTGACTATACTCCCGCATAATTGCGCTTGTTATTTATATAACTGTTTGTTCAACAATTGGTATCATAACTCTGCCATTTGACAGGAACCACAACATTTATTTTTGGCTTTCAAGAGTTTTCCCTGGGGATCCTAAAATCAGTGGTGTTAAATTGTGGCAACCGGAAGAAAATATTGATGTTTCAAGAGCTTATGTTTATGTTCCAAACCACTCGAGTCTTTTTTGATATTCCGGTAATGCAGCTTTCTGTTCCAAACAGGATGGTAATGATATTTAAAAGAATTGGGAAAAATTCCTTTTTGGATGGCAACTTGTGTTGGGTCCCTATATCTCGGTTGATAGAAAAAACCCCAAGAGCGGGATGCAGAGCATAGAAGAGGCTGACAGACTTCTAAACGAAAGAAAATATTCGGTTTTGCTTTTGCAGAGGGCACCAGAGTAAGGACGGTGAAGTTCACGAATTTAAAGGGCATTTTATCTTGCAGGAAAGTGAAACACCTGATTGTTCCCGTCACTCTCGTTGGTTCCAGAGAAAGGGCAAATGCCGGTGGTAAATTCAAGATTGTACCGGGCACCGTGTATGTCCATTATGACAAACCAATTTATCCTCCGAAGGAAACATCGGAAAAAGAGGAACTTGAGTTGATGGCGACAGTAAGAAACAAAATAATAGAAAACAAGGAAAGGATGGAGCGTGAGTATTTCGGTAGATGATGTTCGTTATGTGGCTAAACTTTCCATGCTTGAATTTGAAGAAGATGAATTGATTCAATTTACGAAAGAATTTAACAAGATTATCGAATATGTTGATCAGTTAATGACCTTGACCTCTCGGATATTGAACCATTGTATCATCCCATAGAAGGAAGTAAGGCAACACTTCTCAGAAGATATCACCCAAAATCAATTTCACACAGAGGCATTTTAAACGCCCAGCCATGAAGATGGATTTTTTATAGTCCCAAAAGTGATTTAACGATAAATATAATTTTAAAAGAAAATATCCTGAATGAGATTCACCCGATGAAAATTGTTGGTATAATCCCGCGAGATACGCTTAACGGGCTGCCGGGAAACCTTCGCTACAATACTGGATAAACCGATGATTGAATGGGTATATCGCAGTGTAAAAATCAAGACTTATCGAACAGATAATAGTTGCAACCGACGATCAAAGGGTTTTTGATGAAGTAAAAGATTTGGCGGTGAAGTTGTGATGACTCCTCTTGATATCAGACAGGATCCGACAGGATTGCATATGTTGCAGACAACTTCCTCTAGCGGATATTATCGTCAATGTTCAGGAGACGGCCTTTGCCAGGTGCCCTGATTGATGATGCAATTATGCCGTTGCTTGTTGACCCCAAACTTCAGGTGTCCACACTCGTAAAAGATATCCAATCAGGATGAGCTGTATAATGCTTCAACAGTAAAAGTGGTATTTGACAATTTTAGCAATGCAATCTATTTTTCGAGGTCTCCGATCCCTATTCCAGAGATACAGTTTCAATCACTTCTGAAATAACAGCTGTAAGTTCTTTAAACATATAGGTTTGTATGTTTATAGAAAAGATTTTCTCCTTTACTACACAAATTGCCACAGTCCTCCTTGAAAGGGCAGAAAAACTTGAACAACTTCGAACCTCGAAAATGGCTACAAAATCAGAGTTGTTGAGACCGACTTTGAGAGCATTTCTGTAGATACACCCGAGGACCTTTACAGGGCAAGAACTTATGCCCTTTCATTTTCATAGAGAAATTATTAACTGAATTTGGTATTTTGAAATGGATTGTATATTTTGCAGTATCATAAATAAAGATGAACATGAGGGGATGATATTCAGGGATGATAAAATTGTTTCATTTTTGGATATCAGACCTTTGAGTTATGGACACACGCTTGTTGTACCTGTGGGTCACTACACCGACTTCAGGGAGATGCCCACTGAACTGATGGAGATTATTTTGCTCAACTTCAAAAAATTGCACTTGCAGTTGAGAGAGCTACCAAGCGGATGGATTTAACATAATATGCAACACAGGTGCTGCCGCTTCTCAATCGGTATTCCATCTGCATTATCACATTATCCCGCGATATCACGAGGATGAGGTATTTAAGAGGCTGAATTTTAAAAAATACGATCATTCGATTACGATGCAGTCGTATGCTGATAAGATCAAAAACAACTGTTTTAACGGAGAGAATCGGACAAATGGAAAAGAAGATCAGAGTTTTAGTAGCAAAGCCGGACTTGATGGTCACGATAGAGGCGCTAAAGTAATTGCTGCAGCTCTTGGGATGCCGGAATGGAAGCGATCTACACAGGTTTAAGGCAGACACCTGAAACCATAGTTGAAGCTGCTGTTCAGGAAGATGTTGATGTAATCAGGTTAAGTATTCTTTCAGGAGCACACATGACACTGTTCCCAAGAGTTCTGGGTCTGATGAAAGAGAAGGGGGATTGATGATGTTTTGTTAACCGGAGGGAATAATTCCTGAAGGAGACAAAGGGAAATTAAAATTGCTTGGAACAGGTGAACTTTTCACCCCGGGTACGCCCACTCCCGAAATAGCATTGTACATAAAAAATGGTGAGGAAAACCCCCGCAACTAACTCCCCATCTAAAAAGAGAGGTTATAGTGAAAAGATTTCTTTTACTATTTACTGTTCTTATTTTGAGCATCGACGCTCAATCTCTTGTCAAAACAATACCCCTTCCGGCTGTCGCCTATTATAACAGTGCATATGGACTCGTCTATGCCAACGGCAAGCTGTGGATTTCCTCCGGAAGCTCTGCTACCGGAAACAAAGGAAAACTCATCGGTATGGATACTCTTGGAAATGTGGTTGACAGTATCCAAATAGATTATCCAACCATAAGGAATCGCAGGGACTTGCCTGGGATGGAACCCATTTTTGGTATAACGAACGACTGACTTCGAGGCACAACTTTCGAAAAGTGACCGTACAGGGAGCAGTAGTGGATTCCATTTCAATGACAACATATTATATGGGTGGCACAGCATATGATAATGGAGGTTTGTGGTTTACTGTTTATTATCCAAATGCATCTGCCGGTGTTTATAAACTTGATATCGCAACCAAACAGCTTGTGGATACACTCCCAACCTTTGGTATTCAGCCTCAAGGTGTTATGATGAAAGGGGATACCCTCTTTTATGTAATGGAAAATTTTGAGGAGATGCCGAAAGAATTTATGCTGTAAATGTTGCTACCGAGGATACACTTTTTCTTTCCCGGTTCCAACCGGCACGGGAACCAGCATTTCTCCGAGAGGATTGGCATGGGATGGAAAATATCTGTGGTTGATAGCTCGAGTAATTGGCAGTAGCAGCCAAAGAGCACTTTACAAGTTTGACCTTGGAGGGAGCGGAACCCCGCAAATCCAGCTGGTTACAACTCAAATCGATTATGGTAATGTTCAAATTGGCTCAAACGGAACATCACAGATGTTCATGAATAATGTTGGAACAGCGCCACTTCAGATCGATTCCATGAAGTTTTCATCGGGTGCATTCACAACAAATGTCACTTTCCCCGTGATTGTCCAGCCAAATCAGATGGGGCAGATCCCGATCACTTTCACCTGCTGACCCGGTATATTATAAAGACAGTGTATTTATCTACCACAACGATATCAATTTTGCCTATTCGAAAGTGAAACTTAATGGTAGAGGAATTTTTGTTGGTCCCGTGATCTCTTCTTCAGTCTCTGACATTAATTATGGAAACAAGAGGATCAGAAGTACGGGATACCGGGAAATCAGTTTTGAAAATCTTGGTTCGGCTGAATTAGATGTCGATTCGATCAGATTTGACACTGAGACTTTTTATCTTGTTAAACCCAACGATGATTTTACAATAGATTCGGTTGGGATAGTCACATTCAGAGTATGGGCAAATCCATTAAGTTACGGATTGCTCCAGGATACACTCCGTGTTTACTCAAATGCTTCCAATTCAACTCATTATAAAATTCCACTTGCGGCAAATGTAATCCCCATGGATTCAGTTCTTGGCGCAAAGATGTGGAAAGGATAATCCCGGATAACCCGGCAACGAGTTATCAGGGCCGATCTGCAAAATTTATCAAAAAAGCAGGTGACCTGAATGGAGATGGCATCGCCGATATGATCGTTGCAACTGATAACTATTGGACTATTGCCTACAATGGCAATTCTTCGGTGGATGCTGACATTTTGTGGAAATTTTCCTCCGCACCCGATAATAGTAACACCGGTACGGTATCAAGAGTCGGCTCCCTTCAACCGATAGCTGATATTAATGGTGATGGTGTTGGTGAAGTTTGCATTGGTACTGCTGGTGGTGGTGAAACAGTTTATATGATTGATGGTGCCACGGTGAAATGATTTGGGAATTTGGTGACCCGATCAATTATGATCAGGGAGATGTAAATGGAATTGATGGCAAAAAGGACTGGAATAACGACGGAATAGTTGACATACTGGCTTCTGCCAGTGGCAATGAATTTAACGGCAGTGGTCGTTTTTCAATCTATTTGCTTGATGGAAGAACAGGTGCGCAAATTTGGAGAATTGATGATTCTCAGGCGAAAAAGATGAAAGATGCTGTGATCTCTTACCCAGGAGGCGGAGCTTCAACTACCAGGTTCTCCAATGCTACCGCGGCAGAGATTTATGCCTTCAACGATCTTGCCCAGTTCCAATGGACTTATGCAACGGATGCCTCATGTTGGGCTATTGATTTACTTTATGACACCACCGGTGGAAAGAGGTATGTTGTGGCAGGGGACATCCAGGGCAAGGTTTATGCTGTGGATATTTCAAACGGGTCACTTTGGTGGTCGAGTCAAGTTGGTGGTGGATTTGTTGAGGATTTGATTGTGTTTAACGATATGAATGAAGATGGTGTAGCTGATGTGCTTGTTCAAGCATTAACTCCTTACATCTATGTTCTTAGTGGAAAACCGGTATGATGATAACTGCAATTCCCACAAGTGGAAACAACCTTGGTACGGGTTTTACTTGGTGACTTAAATGCAGATGGTTTCCTGAAATAGGTGTAGCTTCACTTGATAACAAAATATATGTATTTGGTGGTAAAAACAGCGACACTCTCTTACTTATGCTTTTGGAGGAGGCACAAACTCCTATGCAGCCGAGGCAATTTGGGCGATGGGAGATATTGACATGAATGGAACTCTTGAGTTTCTTGCGGGTTCAAGAGACGGTAAAGTAGTGGCTTTCTCGGGTGGAATTGATGTTCCTGTTGGAATAAAAGGTGATTTCACTCAGATTCCCGGTGAGTTTGAACTGATGCAAAACTATCCAAATCCGTTTAATCCAAACACCATCATTGAATATAGAACCCCGATTCAGGGTGAGGTTCAAATAAAAGTATATGATCTGCTTGGAAGTGAAGTGGCAACCCTTGTTAACGAGGTAAGGCCTGCAGGAATCCACTTTGTCCAATGGAATGGAAAGAACTTGAACGGCACTCCGGTGAACTCAGGAGTTTACTTCTATTCAATCAAAGCAGGAAGCCATTATTCAGTTAAGAAGATGGTTATGCTGAAGTAGAACTTGCCATTTTCATTGGGTTGAAACCCAATGCTATTGGTCTAAAGTCCCGAAAGGAATCGACCAATAGCCTCCGAATTTATCCGGAGGAAAAGAAGTATGGTGGAAGCTAAACCAATATACTCCGAATTAATTCGGAAGAAAAGAAGCCGTGATATTAAAACCAATAGTCCCGATGTCTCGGGACTATTGGTGTAAATTACCCACAATTATTCATTCTCAGGGAAATAAAAATAATGGTTTTATTCAATAATTAGATAAAAACAAAAAAATGCTTAAAAAACTATTAATGCTGATGATTGTTCTTAATGGATTGATTATCAGCCAGGCGCTCAAATCCCCGGACGGGAGACTTGAATTTGATTTTATGATGAGTAAAGGGGGAATACCCTATTATACTCTTAAACTTGACAATGAGTATGTAATCAGGGAGTCGGCATTGGGAATTATGATCAAGGATGATCCAGGGTTTATCGATGAGCTCGCAATTGTTTCAACCCAAAATTCAAATTTTGATGAGACCTGGCAACCTGTATTGGGTGAAGAAAAGGAGATCAGGAACAATTATAATCAGTTTACAGTGACCCTGCAGAATATAGATTCAAAAAAGAGATGTCAATTGTTTTCCGGTTATTTAATGAAGGACTTGGATTCAGGTATGAATTTCCACAGATGGAAAACCAGAGATATTTCACGATTATGGGAGAGAAAACGGAGTTTAGACTGACAGGCGATCATAAAACTTTTTGGATTCCGGGTGATTTCGACAGTAATGAATATCCATATATGACAAGTAAACTGAGTGAAGTGGATGCTGAAAAAGGACAGGGATTTTTTGAAATAAGCACTCGAAGAATCATTGCTCATAATGCAGTGCAAACCCGCTGATGATGAAAAGTGATAATGGGGTTTACATCAATATTTTTGAAGCTGCTGTAACAAATTATCCCGTGATGCATCTGTTGGTGGATAAATCAGAATTTTCACTTAAAACAGCGTTTGCACCTGATGCTGTTGGAAATATTGCATACATGCAGGCGCCTTGTTCAACTCCCTGGAGAACAATTATTGTATCAAAAAAAGCTGAAAATATTCTTACTTCAAGGATGATACTCAATCTGAATGAACCTTCAAAAATTAGTGATGTGAGTTGGATAAAAGGACAAAAATATGTTGGTATCTGGTGGGAATTGCATGTTAATAAATCAAGTTGGAATTACTCCGATATCAATAATATTAAACTTGGGGAGATCGACTGGTCGAAAGTGAAGCCAAATGGCAGACACGGGGCAACCACAGAACGAACCAAATATTATATCGATTTTGCTTCAAAAAATGGTTTTGCAGGTGTTTTGGTTGAGGGTTGGAATGTTGGCTGGGAAGACTGGTTTGGAAACTGGAAAGAGAATGTTTTCGATTTTGTTACACCATATCCTGATTTTGATGTAAAAGAACTTCAGAGGTATGCTGCAACTAAGGGAGTAAAATTAATAATGCATCATGAGACGAGTGCATCAGCCACAAATTATGAAAGAAGACTTGATGAAGCATTCAGGTTTATGAAAGATAATGGATACGATGCCGTAAAAACGGGATATGTTGGCAGAATCATACCCAGAGGCGAAATGCATGATGGCCAGTGGATGGTCTCTCACTACTTCAGGGTTGCCGAGAAAGCTGCTCAATATAAAATTATGGTAAACTCTCACGAGTCAAGTCGTCCAACAGGACAAAGCAGAACCTGGCCAAACTGGATTTCTGCCGAAGCTGCCCGGGGAAATGAATTTAATGGTTGGAGCAGGGGAAATCCACCTGAGCACGAAACAATTTTACCTTTTACCCGGATAATGGGTGGTGGAATGGATTACACCCCGGGGATTTTTCAGACAAAAATGGATTATTACACTCCCGGAAGCAAGTTTCAGGTCCACACAACTTTAGTTAAACAGTTGGCACTTTATGTGACTATGTACAGTCCATTGCAGATGGCTGCCGATCTGCCTGAAAATTATGAAAGATTCCCCGACGCATTTCAATTTATTAAAGATGTTGCGGTGGATTGGGATGATACAAAGGTACTTTCTGCTGAACCCGGAGATTATCTCATTATAGCAAGAAAAGCTAAAGGATTTAATGAATGGTTCATTGGAGGAATAACCGATGAAAATGAGAGAGAGATGGAAATATCTTTCGATTTTCTGCCAAAAGGGACCTCATTCACAGCTAAATTTTATATGGATGGTGACGGTGCAAGCTGGGATGAAAACCCAATGTTATACAAAATTGAGACAAAAACCGTCACCTCCGAATCAAAGATTAAAGTTAAACTTGCAAGATCGGGTGGAGTTGCAATAAGCATTAAATAGGTAAAATTTATCTTTTATGTTTTAACAACCATTCATATATCTCGGGATTTGCATAGGTTGCATCCCACGAATTGTGGTTTACACCTTTGTAAATGGTTAATGTTGCTTCAATTCCACATTTTTTTGAGGCTTCTATCATTCTCTCGGATTCTGATAGAGGAACTACAAAATCCTGGTCACCATGGAATGCCCAAACGGGGACTCCTCCTGTTTCGCAGATGCGATGGGGGAGTCCACCGCCACAAACAGGAATTATAGCTGCGATACGGTTTGGTGCTTCCAGTGCCATCGACCATGTACCAAATCCTCCCATACTTAGTCCTGTCACATAAATTCTTGATTTATCCACTCTGTATTTTGATTCGATGTGGTCGAGCAGAGCCACAAGCTCGTGTCCCTTCCACCATTGTTTGGGTTTACATTGAGGGGCGATAACAATAAACGGAAATTTTTCTCCCTTTTCAATATGTTTTGGCACTCCATGAATCTTCACTTTCTCGAGGTCATATCCTCTTTCCCCTGAACCGTGCAGGAAGATGAGTAGAGGAAAATTTTTAGAAGTGTCGTCATATCCATCGGGAAGATAGGCGAGATAATCATATCCTACTTCAAGATCAATTATCCCCGAAAATTTTTCCGGTTTCATAATCTGAGCTGACACAAAGGTGGTTACAATCAACAAAAAGAGGAGTGAATATTTTAACATTTTTGATCTATTCCAAATTAATTTTTGATGTGTAAAAATAAACAAAAAAAGACTGTCCCGGAGCTGGGACAGTCTTTTTATAATCATGATTTTGGAGGAATATGATTATTTTATTTAAAGCACCTTCCGTCACGGTATCCCATTCCTCTACCTTGCCCTCTGCCACCGCCTCTGTGGAAACCTTTTCCGTTACCGGGTCCATTACCACAACCTCTAAAACCTTTGCCGCCTTTTCCTGGGCGTTCAGATTGAAAACTGTTCCATTTTTCTTTCTGGGTCTTGTCAAGCAGATCATAGATATCCATCTGGTGATTGGCTCTTGAGGTATTCATTGTCTCTCTAATTTTTGAGAGTTTATTTGTTACATTGATAAAGTCGTTTCTTGAATAATCACCTTTTGCGAGCAGTTGTTTTTTGTCGAGTAAGGCTTTTTCAAGTTCAGCTCTCATATCCACCATTTTTTTCTGGTGTTCTATTCTAAGAGCTTCAATTTTGGTCTCCTGATCTTTAGTAAGGTCCAGTTTGTTTATACACCTGTCACCTTTTGGATTATCCATTCCCGGTTGTGCAAATGCCAGACCTGAAAGGAAGAATGTAAGGATTAGCGTGGGCACTGATGTTAATATTAAGCGTTTCATTTATTTCTCCATTGTGTTTATGAAATTTTCAACTTTCTGTTACTGTGACAACTTCAGCGATAAAAAAGGTTTAAAAGGATGATTTGGGAAGAATTTACTATATTACTTTAAACCAAATGGAATGTTTTGATGTCAAATCTTAAAATCCAATAATAAGTATTGATGACTGACGAAGAACTTGTAAAGAGATTTTTAAAAGGCGATGAGTCTTCTTTTAATCTGATCGTAAAAAAATATCAGCAAAAGATATACTGGCATGCGAGGCGCCTCACAGGCAATCACTTCGATGCTGATGATATATTGCAGGAAGTGCTAATGGTGATTTACGAGAAATTAAAAGACTACAAATTTGAGTCATCTCTATATACATGGATATTCAGGATTACTTATACAAGGTCTCTCAACCTGATCAACAAGAACAAAGTAAAACGGTTCTTTTCGATAGGTGAAGAGGAAATGCCTGACATTTCAGGGAACGAAGATGTTGTTCGTGATGTAGAAAACAGAGAGAAGCTAAGGCTGCTCGACAAGGTATTAAAAGACTTGCCGATTAAACAAAGGGAAGTTTTTGTGATGCGCCACTTCGACGAACTAAGTTACGAAGAAATCGCTGAGGTGACGGGGAAGAGCATCGGAGGCTTAAAAGCAAATTATTTTCACGCATTAAATAAAGTAACTTCTCTAATGGAGAGAGAGTATGGAAAAAAAGAACCGGATCTACGAATACTTGGACGGCAGACAGGGTAAAGCTGCCTCTGACAATTTCGAGTTGGAACTTAAACAGGATGATATCCTATATAAGGATTATCTGAAAGTTAAGGAATCACTCGGAACACTAAAATCAATCTCGGAGATTGAACCGGATACCGATTATTTTGTGAATGTGTTACCACGATTCAGAGAAAAAGTGGCAACAAAACAAAATCGCGCGGTTTTTCCACTTTTTGCAAAATATGCAAGTGGTTTGATCTTAGCTACCGCTGCGGTGGTTTTGTTTATGGTTCAGCCATGGCAAAATACCACTATTGAGTCAACAACTCAGAAAACTGCTCCATCAGAGTTGGTAACTTCGATCGAATCGCAGAAACCTGTGGTTGATGATATTTTGAAAGCTGAAGTTAAACCGGTGGCACAAACAAGATATGTTTATACAGCTCCCACGAGTGCACCTTTTATGGAGAATACAGAAAAGGAAGCCGTTATCATAAACTCCGGAACAGGAGTTGTTGATGATGAAGTTTTAGCAACCCATACCGATTTTGAGGGTGTTTATTCTTCTCTATTCGAGTTGAATGGAGCCACATTGGTTGAAATAGCCGATAAATATGGGATAACATTAGTTGATCTGGTACAAAATCTTAGTGAAGAGGATTTTGAAAAATTTTCAAAACAATTAAATCCGACAGATAATTGAGGAAAACAATGAAATACATCTTCATCTTTATAACTGCACTTTTACTTGTTGTGAGTTCAGCAGACGCCCAGCCGGGAGGGGGAAGAGGTAAATTCCGGAATCGTGGTGGAGACCCCATGAAAAAACTTGAGCAACTTGAAAAGGTTAAACTTATTGAGACACTTAATCTTGAAGAAGAAACGATGTTAAAACTCTTTTCAAGACGCGCTGATCATCAAAAAGTTATGGAAGAACGGAATCACAAAGCTGATCTGATTCTCGATGAGATGGAAGAATTGATCGATGAGAACAAAGATGGTTCAAAAAACAAAGAAATAAATGCAAAAATAGCGGAATTTGGTCAGTTTATGGATCAGACCCGCCAAATGCAACATCAGTTCATAGCTTCATTATCGGAAATTTTGAATCCTGAATCGCATGCCAAATATATAGTTTTTGAACGAAATTTCAGACGGGAACTGCGGGATCTTCTAAAAAAAGATTAGACAAAACGATTTAAGATTTGCATAAAATCGAAAAAAACCTTAGATTTGTAGTCTAATTTCTGCGGAAGTGGCGAAATTGGTAGACGCGCACGTTTGAGGGGCGTGTGGGGAGACCCGTACGGGTTCAAGTCCCGTTTTCCGCACCAGAAATTCAGTGAGCAGTCCTTTTGGACTGCTTTTCTGTTTTAAAGGGGTTTGTCGTGTAATTAGTTTAATATACGACCCCCTTCACCTTCCTGATGGTATTAATTACTTCATATTTTTCAAGCCTTGATTTCCTTATATTATTACTTGCAATTTTGTGTGATTTTCGTGGAAAGAAGATCGAAATATCCACAATGAGTCAATTTTGTTTTGTGAAGAAAAGCCGGAATAAAATCGACTCAATCATGGTTTTTACAATAATTTATAAAGTTTTTATATGAATTTAAGAACACTGATCCTCCTCCTTATACTACCAATATATTTATTGAAGGGACAAACGACACAGGATTATTACTCCGCTGTGAAGTTTTTCCAGGATGGCAGATATTATGAGTCGTACATTTTATTTGAGAAATTCCTGAAGATCAAAATTCCGGAAGATGAATTATATGCCTCTGCCAAGTTTTATGCATCCGAGGCATTGTTTAATTTGGGCGAATATGGCGGCGCCATGGCGGGATATGAATATCTTGTTAACAAGTTTGAATACACTTCTTTTCGTGCGGTTGCACTCTACAAACTCTCACTCATTTATATATACAATGGACAGATTGAAAAAGCCAGAGTAAAGCTTATGGCATTTGCCAGAAATTACCCCGGTTTTGCAAATTATGGAAGTGTTTTGTTTTATCTGGGTGAAACATATCGAAAAGAAAAAAAATATAACGACGCTCTTTTTTATTATGAACAGGCAAAAGCACAAAAAACCACAAACAAATTTAAGATTGAGACGCTCTTTTATATAGGCGAGTGTCATGAATATCTTGGACATTTTGAGGAAGCTGCAAATATATATGAAGAGATATTAAACAATTACCCCGATAATCCCTACACACTTGGAGCCCAGATAAAACTGGGAGTTAGTTACTACAAGGCAGGGGAATATGAAAAAGCGATTCTTGAGTTGATGGGGCCTGATTTCCAGAATCTTCCTCCTGAAAAGAAAAAAGAGGCAACTCTGATTCTTGCATCTTCACTTTTTCATACAAAAGAGTACCAAAAAGCTGAAGAAGAATTTGCGAAATTAGTTAAACAGGAAAAAGACAGTCCCATCGGGAGAGAAGCAAAATACGGGTTGGCATGGTGCAAATTTCAAAAGGAAAAATATGACTCTGCCTACTCAATTTTCTCTTCATTGACGATTGGAAAGGATTCGATAGCAATTGCATCAGGTTTTTGGGAGGCAGAAACCCAAAGATACATGAGAGACGAGGAAAAATCTTTACGACTTTTTAACGATTATATAGGTGCTCAGCCTAAAAGTCCATACATTGATGTGGCAAAGATCAGTAAGGGGATTTTATTGATTGAACTGGGTCAGGTGGATGAGGCTTATGCTGTTTTTGATGCACTCAGGAATGTTGCAGATTATGGGATAAGGGCTAAAGCGAATATCTACCTTGGTGAGTTAAATTCGAACAAAAAAAATTATGTTGAGGCAATAACCAACTTTGAGGTGGCATCCCAACTCTCTCCTAAAAACAGTGACCTATATACAAGAGGTCAGTTGGGTTTGGGTGTTTGTTATTTTCTTATGGAAAGTTATGATAAAGCGTACGATGTTCTGAGGGATATTGAGGGGAAAAGGACCGGATTTGAACCCGATGTTTACAATTTTTACCTCGGAGAAGTCTTTTTCAAAAAAATGAAGTTTAAAGAATCACTCGATTATTACAGCAGAGTGAATCCGGATAATGGTTCATTTGGAAAACTTTCACTTTATGGAAAGGCTTATTCATACTTCAATATTAAAGATTACCAAAATGCAAAGTTTACTTTTCTGGACTATATCGCAAGATTCCCAAAAGATGATAGATTAGTTGACTCAAAAGTAAGACTTGCAGAATGTTATTATGCAACGCGGGATTTTGAGAATTCCGCTAAAATGTATGACAACCTTTTGACAGGTGGTGAGCAAACTGATAGAAATCTGATGCGCTACAACTACGCGCTCACTCTGTTTAACATGGGGAAAAAGGATGAGGCAATCAAAGAGCTTAAACGGGTAATCAGGGAAGCAAAAGGGACTCAACTGGAAGAAAATTCGAGATTCCTTATCGGTTGGATTTATTTCAAATCGCAGGATTATGAGAAGGCTCTCACAAGTTATAACGAATTTCTTGAAACCTCTGACGATCAAAAAATTGTACCCCTTGTCTATTACAACATGGGGGACTGCTACTACAATATGGAGCAGTTTTCGACCTCAGCCATCTATTATGAAAAAGTGTTGACTGAATTTCCCAATTCACCTCAGGTATATGATGCATTTAATGGACTTTTCTTCAGCTACTTCGCTTTGGGGGAACAGGACACTGCATTTACACTTATTGAAAACTTTCTGACCAATAACCCAAGATTAAAAGATGCTGACAGACTTTATCTTAAAAGGGCTGAACTCTTTTATAATGCAGGTGATTTTAGCAGGGCAAAAGAGAATTATCTTGCATTTATAGAGTTTTATCCTGCATCACCCCACCTCGCCGAGGCATATTACTGGTTGGGTAAATCTTATCAGTCCTCGGGTGAAAGTGGACAAGCGACAAACTCATTTAAATGGGTGTTGGAGAAGTATGACACAACAAACTTCTCATCACTTGCATCCGTTGAACTGGCTTACATCTTCTTTTCGGAAGGAAATTACGAAGAAGCCGGTAAAATGATTGATGGAACAATTGAAAAATATCCAAAGGATCAAAAAGTTCCGGAACTTAAATACTTAAAAGGAATGCTATTCCTCGCAAAGGGTGATACTCTTTCCGGTTATGATCAGTTTGATGAAGTAATTAATACTTTTGTTGGAGATCAGTTTGCCGACAAATCGTATATCATGAAAGGACAAATTGAACTTAAAAACCGCAGATATGAAAATGCTGTTAAAGCTTTTATTGCTGTTTCGATGAGACGGGAGGATGTTATCGGAGCTGAAGCACAATATTTGCTTGGAACCGCCTATTACGAAAAA
Organism: Ignavibacteriales bacterium; assembly: GCA_016707285.1. Lineage (GTDB taxonomy): Bacteria > Bacteroidota > Ignavibacteria > Ignavibacteriales > Ignavibacteriaceae > UTCHB3. The sequence continues at coordinate 241,418 of JADJIA010000001.1, read as the reverse complement.
GGGGATTACAAAGACGCAATAACGGCATTTGTGAGGGTTGAATCTGTCTTTGGTGAATTCGCTGATTGGCTGGCAAAATCATATTTAAAACTTGCAGATTCATATGTGAAACTGAAAGATAATAAAAAGGCTATCTCGATACTTGAAAAGCTTATCGAAGGCCATCCCGATGATGATTATGGTAAAGAAGCCTCAAAAAAACTTAAAGAAATTAAGAAGAAGAAAAAATGATAAATAAAAAATTATTTTTGATAACCATTCTGCTTTTGCTTGTTTCTGTTTCTCAGGTTGAAGCTCAACCTGATGTGGAACTGCCAAGTTTTGTTATTACAGGTTTAAGATCTTACGATTTCCCCCCGAGGGATAAAATAAATCCTGATTTTTATTCAATTTTGTCGGACAATTTTAAAAGACCTAAAATTGCTGATTCCATATTGGCACTTAGCAAGGATTTTGATCCCAAAGTGGCAAGAGAAATTCTACGCGACACTTCGGAATACACAACAGGATATGTGTCAGGCAGTTTTGGGAATATGTTTCAACCTGCTATAAAAGGATTTATCAGCGCACCCATGAGAGATGTGGTTCTTTTTGCCGGAGGTGACTTTAGCAGGAGACAGGCATTTATCGACAATGCCGATGAAACCAATTTTGCTGTACATGCAGGGATAAAATATTTTGGTTACAACGACAGTTTACTTGATCCGGGAACCGAATATTTTGCCAGTTTTGGAATGAAAAAATCACTTTTTAAGTTTTTTGCAAGTGACGATCCAACCCGATCGAGAGACAACAGTTACTTTAATCCCGAAATTGGATTCAGGAATCTGTCATATGAATATTTGCAGTATGGAGCTAAACTAAAAGGTGATCTCTTCGCCCAAAATCTTGGACAATTCAGCGAAAATATAATTTCTGCCGAAGGTTTTTTTAACACGAGATATGAATTTATTGAGATATTTTCAAATATTGCAATCAGACAACAAAACCTGACCGATTCTTCCGGAAACAGTTTTAAGAACAATTTTTTGCAGGTAAGCGGGTTGGGTGGTATTGTGGTTGGCAGAACGATGAAACTTTTGGGTGGTATTGATATTACTTCCACACCTGATGATACGTATCTTTCGCCTGTAGTAAAATATTCACTCAGATTTGTTAATGGCTTGTTTCTCATTGCATCTTACAATCCGTCAACAACCATTCTTTATAATCAGGACAAGGTTGCTGCAAACCAGTACTTTAAACTTGCAGATAGTTCTGCTTTTTCTGTCCTCAGAAAAAAACACAATCTAAATGCCGTATTAAAATATGAGTATGAAAAACTGATTGAGTTTGAAACAGGTGTCTCATGGTTTATGTCTGATGCCTATCCTTTTTATCAAGAATCGACATCACGCGGGTTGTTCACCATGTCTGGAGCGGATGTTAAAGGATTTGAAGGGTTTCTCTCTGCCACTTTTCATCCCGGAATTCTGGGAAGATTTGTCGGTGAATTAAAATTTAATACGATTCAGGACGACTTTTCGAAGCAGATTCCTTTTACACCGCAGTTTGAAGTTTACGCGGCATATGGTAACAATTATGACAAAACCATCAGCTATGATATAAAGATTGGGTATATCGGTAAATCATTTGCAGATATTGGAAATACCATTGAAATTGACGGTGGAATTGACCTCGGAATGAATGTTGAATACAATTATATACCAAATATTAAGATTTTTCTCAGTGGTACCGACCTTTTGAACACAAAGATAATGAAGTGGGGCAAATATGAAACTCCGGGTCTAAATATCATGGGAGGAGTACAATTTTCATGGTAACTGATAAATATTAAACAAGTTATAGAAAATAGTGAAAGAAACACTTGAATTGTTTCAGAAGATTTCATTAATTTGTGAATCACTTTTAGGTTTTTAAAAATGAGTCAAGACGGCATATTATATAAGATATTGGACCGGTTTATCGGCGCTGATTTGCAGATGGTTGATTTTCTTGGTCAGTTCATGCATCTCGCTAAAAAGAATTTTGAACCGGGCACGGTTTACAATCTTCACGAGTTATGTTTTGTAAAACGAAAACCATCAGACAGTGGTGATGGGGAAGTACTACAGTTTTTTGATGATAAACTCGAGATAATTGAAGAAATTGTTTTGGAAGACCGTGCAACCGAACGGTTGAGAGTAAATGAATTCCTCTCTTTTGACGGAGATGGTGAAAGTTCACCTGAAATTGAGATATCTCCCAAGGTAAGTGCGTTTTTTAATGATGTCCTGTCTTTAAATGACCCCGGATTTGTAAAAAAAGGGGGAGGGAGATTATCCAGAATTCTGCTTGAGGAAGATAAAAAAAGTGAAAGGTACACTGACAGACCCGATATTCCACTTTTTGAAGATTCCGAGGATGGATTTCAGAAGGTAAATCCATTGTCAAGAGCCTTTGAAGAAGAGGAAGATTTGACAATTAAATCTTCTTATAATGACGAGCCTGATCTCTTTTCCGATCTTGGAATTCATCCTGAAAAAGAGACTGATGAACCGGTAACTCCTGATTTTCTGAATTCAGAGGAAGAAGAAGTTGTATTTACACACTCTTCGATTGTCATTCCTGATGATGAAGATGACGATGAAGAGACTTATTCAATATTTTCAGGTGGAATCAAAGTTACCCCTGTCACCGAAGAAGATGAATCCCCGAAAAAAGAGGTGACCGATAACAATGAGGTGGCTGATTTTCTTGAAAGTCTTGTTGCTGTCCCGGAGCCACCGTTGGAAGTTGTTGATGAGGTTGGAGATGAAGATATAATTGATGCCTCTGGAGAATATTCGATAGAAACCACAGAAATTGCTGAAATTGAAGACGAACTTCCTGAACCTGTAGAAGAGGTTGAGATGGAAGACGAACTTCCTGAACCTGTAGAAAAGGTTGAGATGGAAGACGAACTTCCTGAACCTATCGATGAATTTGAAATTGAAGCCGAACTTCCCGCATCTGTTGAGGAATTTGAAATTGAAGATGAGAATGACGAAACTATAGGGGCTTCTCTACCACATGAAGAGATTGACGAAGTAGATGAGCTGATTGATCATATTGAAGAAATGGAACAACAGGACGATCTCTCTGAAGATGTTGCAGAATTGAAAGAAGTAGAAATTGCAGAATTCAATTCGGAAATTCAAGAGTTAACAGAAGAAGTTAAAGAATTTGAAGTTGCTCGGGATGAGGAAATTGTCGAATCTGAAGATATACCGCAAAAGAAACAAAGAATCAGCATTTTTGCCGATATAGATGATATAACAGACGAGCCGGAGGTTGAGACTTCTGATGAATCGGAGATTCCGGCTGCCGCTGATGATGTTGTTTCTTTAGTCAATGAGGAAATTGCCCCCGAGGAAGTTGCTGAGGTTGATGAAGTAACTGAGGTTAATCTTGAAATTGAAGAGATTGTAGAATCTGAAAGTGATCAAGATATTCATAGTGAGCCCGAAGAAGCACTTGAAGCTGATATTCAACATGATATAATTTTACCTGAAATTGAGTCTGAATTAAAAGAATCCTCCGAAACAGTACCTGAAGTGATTGATGGATCACTTGAAGAAGAAGCACAAATTATCGATGATGAAATCGAGACAATTGAAACCGGATCGGTGGATCCAATTGAGGTGCGAGATGAAATTGATTCAGTTAACGAATTGATTCAACCCGGGGAAGAAATAGTTATTGAACCGGAAAAGGTTGTTGAAGCAGAAACTGAAGAAGACAAATTGATGTTTGATGAGTCTTTTTTTGATGGTGTAATCGAAATACCGGAAGAATCAGCATCCCCCGTTGCCGGGGATGTTCCATTATCAGAGCCTGAACCAACGGAACTTCCGGGGGAAGAGGAACCACAGGTTACCGATCAGAAAGCTGAAGCAGAACCTGAACTAATTGATATACCTCTATATGATGAGGTGGCAGTACCTGATGCGCCCCCTCCATTTAAACATTTGGATGAACACGGAGAGATTGAAGGTCGGGAGTCCGGAAATACCGGTGATAATTTAACAGATACTCAAATTCCAATTGTTGAGATGACAGAATATATCTCAACAAATGAAAACGAGGAATCTAATCAACCACCATTAATTCAAGATCAGGATGATGGAAATACTGTCAAAGATGAGAGTCGAGTGATGGAAGAAGAAACAGAACCTCCAAAGAGCCAGTTATCAGTTCTTATTAAAATGTTGATTGTGCTTGCGGTAATTATTGCCACATATTTTATACTTCAGGCATCAGGATACCTTAGGGGCAAAAATGCAGTGAAAACTGATGAAAATCTTGCCCAGGGTGCATTGGTGATAGTTGACAGCAATCTTTTAGCTGACAATCGTGAATATCCTTTCAATAAAGACACGCAAAATGATGTTAACATTAAAGGTGCTGCTTTTAAGGATGGCAGGTATTTTGAGGTGGAAGAAAACGGAACATTGAATCCTGTGCTGTATGATACCTCAACTGAAAAAACTTACAAAGTGTTTGTACCATTCGACAGTGCTGCTGTGAAAGAGGAGAAAAAAGCAAAAAAAGATGATAAAGGTAAAAAGGAAGTTGACAAAAAACCGGTAAAAAAAGCTGATGACAATTCCAATAGCGGGAACATTACCCTTCAGGATGCGGTAAAAAACAAAGTTAAAGAGACGAAGATTGCCGATTTTATTTTTAAGTCGGGCAAGAAGTATTATGTTCAGATATCTGCACACAGAGCATTTGACACAGCAGAAAAACTTGCAAAAGAACTTAAGAAAAAGGTTATAAATCATTTGTCATGAAGATTAAAAAGAGTGGTGTTGCCGGTGAAGAAGGCGTTTGGTACAGGGTAAGAGTTGGTCCTTTTGATAAAGAAGAAAAAGCCCGTGAGGTTAACAATACATTAAACCCCAAATTGAAAAAATAGAGAACGGAAATAAATAGATGAATCTCATAGAAATGTTTTTTAAAGGTGGCGTGGTCATGTGGCCCATTTTGTTGCTTTCAATAATAGGATTGGCAGTGATAATTGAGAAGCTGATTTCCCTAAGAAAAGCTAATGTAAATGTTCCCAGATTTATTCTGACTGTGGAAACTCTGTTAAGAAAAAATGATGTGTCAGGTACCATTCAGGTGTTAAAAGGTGACAAGTCGCCTATTGCCGCAATAATTAAAAAAGGTTTAAAGAAACATAAATATGGTTATGCTCGAGTAAGAGAAGCGATTGAGGATTCAGGAAATCAGGAAATTGCGAAGCTTGAACGAGGACTTTGGGTTCTTGCCACAGTTGCAGGTTCAGCTCCATTATTGGGATTTCTTGGCACGGTTACAGGTTTGGTTCAAGCATTTATGACAGTTGAACAACTCAGAGGTAACGCGAGTCCTGCAGATCTTGCCGGTGGCATCTACGAGGCTTTAATCACCACAGTTTTTGGATTGGTAGTTGGTATTCCATCACTAATTTCTTACAACTTTTTATTGAGTCAAATAAACAGAGTTGTTTTGAACATGGAAGCAATCTCCACAGATGTAATTGATACTCTTGAAGATGTTAGCCACGGTCAGACAACTCAAAAATCTGAACTTGATGTCGATTTTTAGGTACAGATATGAAATTTAAAAGAAGAAATCAGTCTTTGGCTGAGTTCCAGTTTTCATCACTCACCGATGTGGTGATGTTATTGTTGATATTTTTTATCATCACATCGCAGTATGTGGTTCAATCCGGTGTTAAAGTAAAACTGCCCGGATCAAAAACTTCAGAGCAGGTGGTACCTTCAGAATTTGTAGTTACAATTACAAAAGAAGGTACTTTTTATCTCGGTGAAACCATCGTTGCCGAACCTGAACTTGAAGGGAGATTAAAATCGCTTCGTTCAAAATCTGATGAAGCCAATTTGATAATAGCATCTGATAAAGATGTGGCTATTGAAAAAGTAGTGATGGTTATCGATGCTGCAAAAGGAGCCGGTTTTGATAAATTCACTCTCGAAACAGATAAACGTGAAGCGGTGAAGGAAGAGTAATTTTGAATAAAGAGCGCAGTATTTCTGTTGGTGTGTCACTTGTATTACATCTCCTCGGGTTCCTCCTGATGTTTACGATGTATTTTGGTGGGAAAATCACGGAAACTCCGCAAAAAAATATTCTCGAAATCGAATTTGAGACACCTGAAGATATCGGCGGAGATGCGGGCAAAAAGGGAGACTTCGCAGAAGAATCTGACGAGGATATTGAGCAAACAGAGAAGGATGCTTCAGACAAGAAAAAAGATCAGAAGGTGAAAACACCTGAAGCCAAAAACACCGATAAGGATGGTGTAAAAACCAAACCTAAAGAGACTGAATCAAAAAAGGGAACTGAGGATAAAAAGGGGACAACAACAAAACCCGGTACTACCGGTGGAACCACTTACGGTACCGGATATTCAATCGGTTGGGGTGGAAAAGGAAAACGAGCGGTTTTGAGTTGGAATATTCCTAAATACCCTTCAGGTGTGAATATTGAAGGGAATGTTGTGTTATCATTCACCATACTGCCAAACGGCAGTGTCGGAAGCGTGGTTCCGGTTAAAAAGCTTGATCCAAAACTTGACAATCTCTGCATTTCTGCATTAAGGACATGGAGATTTGAAAAGTTAAAAGATGGAGAGACCTTTGTTCAGTCGGTTACGATCACTTTCCCGTTTAGACTTCGATGATCAACGGTCGGTATTACCGGCCTTGTCAAGTATTGCTTTCCCTAAAAGCCCGCCCAACAAACCAAACACCGGATAAAAAATCAGATTGTTAATCAACATCATAAAAGTGTAAAAAAACGAAAATCCGGTTTCCACTATTTCATTTCGCGTATTCTCAAGGATATCCAGAGCCTCATTGTAGGATGCATCCCCCTTTGGTAAAAATGGCATTTCCCCCAACATTTTGAGTACATCGGGGTAAGCGATTACAAATTCGTTTTGACGGGTAATAAATGTGATTAAAACATCAAATGTGGTCCCAAACAGGGTGGTGAACAAGCCGGTCATCAATCCAAACATTAAAGCACTTTTTATATTGATCGGGGATTTTAATCCACTGATTCTCTTGTCGGCATAAAGTGCAAAAACTACGGCAGCCGGCACAAGAATGCAGCATGAGAGTGACTTGATGTGTGGAACTGTTGTAAGAACTCCTGCCGCAAAACCGGAGACCAGAGTGGGAAAATATTTGCTGTTAACCATCACTTCTTTTTGAAAAATTAATTAAAAACCGATTTCCAATATATAAAAAGATAAGGTAACCGCTTAATATTCCTGAAATTAACGCCCACAATTTTGAATAATCCACTATAGACAGTAGTTCCAAAAGTTTATGAATCAGGATGGGTGAGAAGGCTATAAACAGGTATCTTCTTTTGGTAAAAACAGTCATCCGGTTATTAAGGAACAGTATCGTGATCGATCCTGCAAATAACCCTGAGTAGATTCCCAGACATCTTGAACAAAGATGAAGTGACATCCCGTTTATCTCAAAACATCTGTCTGAGATCCCGTGACAAATTCTCGAGAATAAAGATTTTGTAAAAGGGTAGAGAACTGAGCTGCCGTCAGTATAAAACGGGAGAAACGAGACAATCAGCAACAAAAAGAGGAGGAGTGTCGGCAGATATCTGATAATGGAGGAGCGGGAGATCAAAATCCCTTCTCGAAAAAGAGTATTGAATTTTCCGTGAGTATATACAATTTATCGCCCGACATCAATGCATCTACAAACCAGACCCCGTCATGTTCGATATCAAGTTGATTAAATTCATACATTAAATTGTCTTCAGCAATATAAATTTCTTTTTTTGTAACAACAGCTATTTTGCCATCATTATATTTTACAGAACGAATCCGTTGCTGAAATTGTATATTCCGTAGATAAGTACCAAACAGATCGAAAAGTACTAATTTATCATCATCCGCAACAGCAATTGCATTTTTAAGAGCAGATATTTTTTCGGGTCTGTAGAATTCATAAAAACCTGTGCCAAATCCTCCAAAATTACCTTTATAATCTCCAAAAAAACTGAAATAGACTACTCTGTTATTTTCACCATCGAGGATGTACAGATCACCCAGGGTGGAAACAGCAACAGAGAGGGGATAACCAAACACTTCCTCCGGATTTTGACTGTCTCTTTTAAATACCGTGCCGGCGAGGTTTAGATTTTTGTCGTATTTATTCACCTTACTGTTATCCTCATCGGCAACCAAAACATAAACAGCCTCGGCGGTTACATCGGTTGGTCTGGAGAGTCCACTCGCATCCCATCCATAACCTCCGGTGGTATTAAAAACCGCTCCATCCAAATTAAGTTTTAGCACCTGATTGGAACCTTGATCAGCTACATAAAAATAGCCATCAGGAGAAAGACAAAATGAGGATGATTTCTCAAAAATACCAATTTCCTTCACCAATCTCCAGGGTTGGGCATTCAAGTTATTTGACAGCAAAGTGATGTAAATCAATACAAGGAGCGAAGTTAGATGTGTCATAAAAAATTTTAAATAATTTTCACATTAATTGGTTTTTCTTTAACTTAGGAAACGGGATTATGGATTTTTCTAAAATTCCCGAGAGTCATTTGAAATATACGCAGTAAACAGATAAAAATGCACGATAAAATTGCTGAACTAAGAGAAAAGAGAGAGTTATCGCGCCAGGGGGGTGGCAAAGATAAAATTGCCAGGCAACACCAGCAGGGGAAATTATCGGCAAGAGAAAGACTTGAGTTACTGCTTGATGAGGGAAGTTTTGAAGAGGTTGATGTTTTTGTTAAACACAGAAGCAAAGATTTTGGACTCGAAAAACAGACTTTTTATGGTGACGGAGTTGTTACCGGATTTGGTACTATTGAGGGAAGACCCGTAGCGGTTTACAGTCAGGATTTTACAGTGTTTGGCGGTTCGTTGTCAGAAACTCACGCCGAAAAAATCTGCAAAATCATGAATATGGCGATGAAAACCGGAATTCCGGTAATCGGATTAAACGATTCGGGTGGAGCCAGGATACAAGAGGGTGTTGTAAGTTTGGGTGGTTATGCCGACATATTTTTACTGAATACTCTTGCGAGTGGTGTTGTACCACAAATAAGTGTTGTTTTGGGACCTTGTGCAGGAGGTGCTGTTTATTCACCGGCAATAACAGATTTTGTTTTTATGGTGAAAAATTCAAGTTACATGTTTGTTACGGGGCCAAATGTCGTTAAGACCGTTACTCATGAAGAAGTGACATTTGAAGACCTTGGCGGAGCTGAAACTCATTCTGTAAAGAGTGGAGTTGCACATTTTGCTTTCGACAATGAGATTGAAACCTTGATGAATGTCAGGCATCTAATGGAGTATATTCCTTTAAATTTTAAGGATAAACCGTTAAGCAAAGAATTTAACAAGGGAACATTAAAACGCGACGAGCGTCTAAACTATGTTATACCGGAGATTGCAAACAAACCTTATGACATTAAAGAAGTAATAAAACTTTTAGTTGATGAGGAAATATTTTTTGAAGTACATGCAAATTATGCAGAGAATATCGTTTGCGGATTTGCACGAATGGGGGGGATGAGCATTGGGATTGTGGCGAATCAGCCATCGGTTCTCGCAGGAGTGCTCGATATCAATGCTTCAGTAAAAGGAGCAAGATTTGTAAGATTTTGTGATGCTTTCAACATTCCGTTGTTGGTACTTGAGGATGTACCGGGATTTTTACCCGGAACCGATCAGGAGTGGAATGGAATAATTAGACACGGGGCGAAACTTTTGTTTGCTTTTTGTGAGGCAACTGTTCCAAAAATTACAGTGATTACCCGCAAAGCATACGGTGGAGCTTACGATGTGATGAATTCAAAACATATTAGAGGTGATTTCAACTTCGCCTGGCCCTCGGCTGAAATTGCGGTTATGGGACCCAAAGGAGCAGTTGAAATAATATTTAAGAGGGAAATTGCAGCAGCGGATGATCCCGAAGCTGCATTAAATGAGAAATTGGAAGAATATATTAAAAAGTTTGCAAATCCTTATACTGCTGCTGAGAGAGGTTTCATTGATGATGTAATCGAACCGGCGGACACAAGGATCAGGTTGATAAACGCTTTTCAGCTTTTAAAGACCAAAAAAGATAAAAACCCGAGTAAAAAACACTCAAACATACCACTTTAGGGAGTCAGGTATAGGCAAAGATTTATTTATCGTTCACAACCATATAAACCAAAGGAGGTTTAATGCGTAAAGCAGTGCTCCTGATATTTGCAGTTTCAGTTCTGGGACTTACAGGGTGTATTCCCGGAACCGAAACCACAAATACACAGGTTATAAAACCTGAAACGCAGCAGAATCTAAGTACACTCGACATCGTACCACAGGAGCTCGACAGAGCTTACTCATATTATCAGCAGTCAGTCGAAAAAGCCAGGAAAAATTCTACACAGGAAGCCATCAACAGCCTCACATCTGCTGTAGAAATTATGAACGGACTTGACAATTATCCCGGGATAGATGCAAATCCAAGATATGCGGAATTAAAACTTCTCATTTTGGATGAAACCAGCAGTCTGGTGGCAAATATCGATGAAAGCATTGAAGATGTTTCTGTAGATGCTTTTAAGGATATTCTTAAAAATGCTGATAAAAATCTTATCGCAGGCAACATGCTTGTTGGAGTTAATGAATCTGAAGTTGCATTTGCAGCAGCCGGTTCAAAATTTAATTCCAATGAAATTCCACTCGTAATAAATGATCAGGTTGAAAAATGGATCACATTTTACACAGGAAAAGGTAAAAACTTCTTTAAACAGTGGATAGCTCGTACTGATAAATACTTCCCTGTAATCATCCCGATTCTTAAAGAAGAAGGTGTTCCGCTCGAACTCGCTTATCTTACTCTTATCGAGAGTGGATTAAATCCAAATGCCCGCTCCATTGCCGGCGCAATGGGTTTGTGGCAGTTCATGAAGGGCACAGGACAGATGTATGATCTTAAAGTTGATTATAATGTCGATGAAAGAAAAGATCCTGTAAAAGCCACCAGAGCTGCTGCAAGGCATCTCCGTGATCTAAAAGATTCGCTGGGCGACTGGCATCTCGCACTTGCTGCTTACAATGCAGGTGAGGGAAGAATCTCAAGAGCAATAAAACGCGGAACTGAGACCAATTTTTGGGCAATTCAACAACTTCTTCCACAGGAAACAAGAAATTATGTGCCTGCATACATTGCAGCTACACTTGTTGCAATGGAACCTGAAAAGTTTGGATTAACTGAGATCAGCTATCAGACTGCATTTGTTTATGAAACCATCAATGTTTCCAAATCAACTTCGCTCGCTTCAGTTGCAAACGCCGCCGGTGTTTCTTTAACTGACATAAAAGACCTCAACCCCGAACTTCTTCAGAACAATACCCCTGCAAATAAAGATTATATTCTCCGCATCCCGACCGGAAGCACCACACAGGTTCTCGCAGGGCTTAAATCCAACAATACAGACATTCAGTTCGCCTCAAACAATAATGGTTCTAACGCAACCATTAAATACGCAATTAAAGGTGATGAGAGTCTGGTTCAGGTTGCTCAGAAATTTAATGTTACAGTCTCTGAATTACGGAGCTGGAACAATATTTCAGCATTCGAAAATGCCAAAACAGGACAGGAACTTGTAATTAATGTTCCAGCATCCAAGTATGAAACATACTTTGCTTTGGCAAACACCGGTAACAAAAAACAGTCAACTACAAAAGCTGTTTCAAAACCGGAGTCAAAAACTTATTACCATACAGTTAAATATGGTGAAAACCTGTCTGAAATAGCTGAAAAGTATAAAGTTTCTGTTTCTGATATTACCGGTTGGAATGGAACAAAGATCAAAAATGGTCTCGTTTATGCCAACACACAATTAACCATTTATACAGGTGGAGCGCCTGTTACTTATGGTGACAATACCACTAAAGCGTCAGCAACACTGAACACATATAAAGTTCAAGTAAATGACAATCTTGCGGCAATTGCAAATAAATATGGTGTGACAGTTGAAGACATCAAAAAATGGAATAATCTAAATTCTGAATACTTGCTTGCAGGGCAGAATTTAAGAATATACTCCAACAAAACCATTACAGATGTTAAAACTCCTGTAGCAAAGAAAACAACTTACAACTACAACAAAAAATCATACACCGCAAACAAATCGAACACCGGTGTTAAGTATGGCACTAAATACAATTCAAAAAATTCTAAAAAAGCAGTTACTTCCAAAAAATCAAACAACAGTAATAAAACTGCTGTAAAAGGAAAAACTACTTCAAAAACGACCAAAAAGGCAGTTACAACTCCTAAGACGACAACTAAAAAATCAGTGACGACACCAAAAACAACAACAAAAAAATCCGTCACCAAGCCGTCAACAAAGACTAAAAAGAAATAACTGCATTTGTTCTAATCTTATTGTTTGTCAACGCAAGTTGAATGTAGGGGTGCCCTTTTTGGGCTGAGATCAAACCCTTGAACCTGATCCGGATAATACCGGCGTAGGGAACAATTAAAAGCCGCTTTTCAGTTTACCCCTCTGAAAAACGGCTTTTTCATTTTAAATGAGGTTAATTTATGAGAAAGCTAATATTTATTTCACTGCTTTTAATTTCTGTTATTCTACCACAAAACGCTTCAAATCTTGAAATAGTGGTGAAGGATGCCGTCAGTGGCGAGAAACTGCAAGGAGCCGTGATTAAATTTGAAAATCTCCCGTTTACAGGAGTAACAGATACGGAAGGCAAATTCGTTTTGCGTTCAATCCCCACAGGCGAGTGGCGGGTCATTTGTTCATTTGTTGGTTACAAGACAACCAAACAATCGATTACGATTCAGGAAGAAAATAATAAATCTGAAATATTAATGTATAACGATCAGGTTCAAATTTCTGAAATAATTGTTACAGGAACGAGGGCAGAGGACAAAGGGAGCAGCGCCACCTATTCAAATCTGGATAAACTTGAGATTGAAAGAATTTCTGTGAACAAAGATATTCCATCGATTTTGAATCAACTCCCTTCAACTTCATACTACTCGGAATCAGGGACAGGTATTGGATATGGATATATCAGAATCAGAGGATTTGATCAAAGAAGAATTTCAGTTTTGATCAATGGAGTTCCACAAAATGATCCGGAGGACCATTCTGTTTATTGGATAAATTTTTATGATCTTGCCAATTCTCTGGAGGATGTTCAAGTGCAGAGGGGTTCATCACTTTCATTTTATGGGCCGCCGGCAATTGGAGCATCAATAAATCTTGTTACCACAAAACCATTTGTTGAGCCGGGTATTTCGTTTGAGACAGGGACAGGAAGTTATAATACAAAAAAATATGCTATTAATGCCAACTCGGGACTTATTGCCGAGAGATTTATGATTCGATTCAGAGGCAGCAAGGTTGAGAGTGATGGATATCGTGACTGGTCATGGTCAGAGTTTTATCGTTTTTTTGTAACAGCTTCATATTTTGATGATAATCAAACCATTTCATTGAGTGCCTATGGTGGTCCACAAGAAGATGGTCTCGCTTTTTATGGGATAAGCAAATCACAAAACGGGGATGAGCAGACACGAAAGTATAACTACGGGGCATCCTCCCGCGATAGAGAAGTATTAAATCAGCCACAAATTTCTTTGGTACATGATCTAAAACTTGGTGAAAATCTTTGGTTAAAAAACACTTTCTTCTTTTTGTCCGGTGATGGATTCTTCGATTTTAACGCGAATTATGGAGATAACAACTATTTTAGACTGGATCCTCAATTTACCATTCCTTCCGATATTATGATGAGAGCCTTTGTTGATAATGATCAATTTGGCTGGATCCCACAAATCGAATATAATTATGGAGCCGGAAAACTGATGGCGGGAGGTGAAGTCAGAATTCATCGCTCACTCCACTGGGGAAGAATAGAATCGGGGTCAGGCCTCCCGGATGATGTGGTGGGGGAAAAAGGGAATAAACATTTTTATGAATATAACGGCGGTAAAAATGTCTATTCCATGTATGTAAGTGTCGCACATCATTTAACCGACAGACTAAATGTGATTGGAAAACTGCAATCCATTTACCAACAGTATTTGTTAAATAACGAAAAGTATGTGGGAACTGATTTTAAAACTCCATATTTTTTTGTGAATCCACAGGTCGGGATAAGTTATTCAATTTCTCCGATATTGTCTGTGTATGGCTCAGCTTCCCTAACCCGGAGGGAACCACCGCTTAAAAATCTTTATGAAGCTGAATCCGCAAGTTGGGGAGCGGTCCCTCAATTTGAAAAAAATGGTGATGGGTCATACAATTATGACGAACCGTTGGTGAAACCTGAGTTGTTAACAAATCTTGAACTCGGAGCCAGAATCTCTTTGCAGAAGTTTGTTGGCAGTGTAAATTTTTATTATATGAATTTTGAAAATGAGATTGTACCGTCCGGTGGATTGGATGTGTTTGGTCAGCCAAGAGTGGGTAACGCAGGAAAAACGCATCACATCGGAATTGAATTAGAGGGTGTTTACAAGTTGCCCTGGGATTTTCAATTATCGCTTAACGGCAACATCAGTAGGAACCGTTATGTTGAATTTAAAGAATATGATGGTAATGGAACTGTTATTTCAAGAAATGACAATTATATAGCAAATGCTCCGGAATTGATTCTGAATATGGGGTTGACTTACTTAAACGAAAACTTTTTTGCTGTTGTAAATGTAAACCATACGGGTGTTCAATATACAGATAATTCCATCCACCCGGATGGAATGAAACCGACAGAGGTTACTGTTGATCCTTTTACAGTCGTGAATTTTAGCACAGGTGTAAACTATACATTGTCAGGCGTCCGGTTGAAACTCTCTATAGAAGTGAACAATTTATTTGACAATAAATATTTAATGAATGGTTTTGGATGGGATAATTTTTTCCCTTCAGCTGGCAGAAATTTAATGACAAATCTGAAAGTTGAATTTTAATGGGAAGAGGTTGCATAATACTTGCAAACGGGAGACCGCCCGAAATTGAGGTGTTGCGATATTTTATGGCAACAGGCTTTGATTCATTGATTTGTGCAGACGGTGGAGCAAATTCTGCTAAAATGTTGGGGGTCGTACCCGATTTTATAGTTGGAGATCTGGATTCAATAGAACCTGCCACGCTTGAATATTTTGGGGGTACCTCAAAAGTGGTAAAATACAAACGACAGAACGATACCGATGTAGAAAAATGTATTAAATTCGCAGCAAAAAGTAAATTCACAAAGTGTTTGATCATGGGGGCTACTGGTGATCGCCTTGATCATTCATTCTGCAATATTGGAATTACCATAAAATTTATGGAACTTATAGATATTTTTCTGGTCAGTGGTGAATCAATTCTTGAGCCTTTTACCGGTACTATCGAGAGAGAATGCACGGTTGGAGAAACTGTATCAATCTATGGAATTACCCGGGATACACTTTTTACGACTACAGGGTTAAAGTATAGATTAAAATCTGAACCGCTGCCGTTTGGTGTAAGGGAAAGCACAAGTAATATCGTTATTTCAAAAAAAATTAAAGTTTCTGCATCCACGGGTGCCGGATTATTTATCAGGTCTCTACAAAGTGTGAAAGAAAATGGATTCTTTACAGAGCATTGATTGGATTATTATTATTGGAGTAATTTCAATTACTTTGTTAATTGGCTTCTTCAGTGGAAGATTAAAGGACAGCAGTGCTGACGAATATATTGTCAGCAGTCGAAATATGGGACTTTTCACATTTGTTGCCGTGAATGTTACCACCTGGTATGGTGGAATCCTGGGAATTGGTGAATACTCTTATCGATATGGTATTTCATCATGGTTTACACAAGGATTGCCGTATTATATATTTGCGCTGATCTTCGCATTTCTTTTTGCCGGAAAGATAAGAGCGACCGGGCTCCTCTCGATTCCTGAAAAAGTTGAAGCTGAATATGGCAGTAAAGTAGCAATGGTAGCCTCAATTCTGATTTTTATCATAACCTCGCCTGCACCCTATTTATTAACCGCGGCACAAATTATCTCAACGGTTTTTGGGGTGGGTCTGGAAATACCTCTTTTTTTGATTCCTGTAGCATTGATTACCCATCTTTCTATAAAAGGATTTAAATCGAACATCAAAGTTGATCTGTTTTTGTTTTTGTTTATGTTTTTGGGCTTCATAACGGCAGTTGTTTATCTGTTGATAAATCATGGTGGTGTTTCGTTTCTCGAGGAGAATCTTCCCCCGGCACACCTCACCCCTTCAGGAGGGACTGGATATTTTTATATGCTCGTTTGGTATCTCGTGGCAGCATGGACAATTGCTGACCCCGGATTCCACCAAAGAGTTTACGCCACAAAAAATGCAAGTGTTGCAAAAAAGGGGATAATTATCTCGGTTGTGCTTTGGTTTGTGTTCGATCTGTTTTCCAATGCATCGGGACTATTCTCCAGAGCCCTTCTGCCCGATCTTACAGACCCCGTGACAGCTTTCCCGGCACTTGCCAGGGATTTCCTTCCTACAGGAATAAAAGGACTCTTTCTGATCTCTCTTTTTGCAACTGTATATACAACTCTTAACAGTTTTACTTTTTTGAGTGGAGTTACATTCTCGAACGACATTTTGAAAAAACTTGTAGTTAGTGAGGTATATGACATGAAACTCTTTACAGCTGCAGGAATGGTTATAGCAACCACTATTGCAATTCTGTTAAGCCTCGTATTCAGGTCGATTGTGGATATCTGGTATTATATCGGTTCACTTTTTGTACCTTCATTGATTTTTCTTGTTTCGGGGTCTTATTTCCCAAAATTGAAGCTTGGAAGTGGCATAACACTGTTTCAGATCATTTTTGTTCCGATTGTTGGACTGATTTGGTTCTTCTTCAGGGAGCAGTTGTTTTCCGGAACAATTCTGGCGGAGGTTGAGCCCATGCTTATCGGAATTGCCGCAGGGTCATTCTTTTATTTGTCCAAAACAGTCAAAAGACACCCATAACTTCAATTTTCTTTCGTAAATTTATGTTTTAATTTTGTCAATAAATCAAAAAAGTTATATGACTACTCGTAGAGAATTTTTAAGAGCAATGGGAATTATCGGTGCTGCAACTGCTGCAGGTGCAGGCACTCTCTCAATGCTTGGCTGTGACAGCGGTAAAGTAAAAGCAAATGGTAATGATGATTCTGAGAAGGAGCCGGTTTTTAATCCCTGGGTTGACGGAAACACAGAAGTGTTAATGTCAACATTTCTTGGTAACGAATTTAGAAGATTTTACGGAAAAGGGGATGTAAATCGACTCTCAATCAAGTCAAAATTCCGCCTTGGTTGCTCTCAATCAACAGTCGGAAGCAGAACCAAATCGTTTTGTGGGGCAGGTTGGACGGGTCAACCAACGGTTTACATGGAGAATGGCAAATTGATGATTGTGTTGGGGGGCTATGATCAATATCTTAGAAAATTTGAAGCGGATGGGCTAAAAGAAGTATGGAAATATAAAAATGATGATATCATGAAGGGTGGGGGATCAGTTTATATTGATACAACTGCCCCCGAAAATGATAGGATAATTCTCCTACAGGGAAGCCGCCTTGGAAATGGCAACACAGTTAGAGGATCAAAAGTGATCCCAAGCTTCAGAGCAGTTTCTTACCGTACAGGAAAAGAGATTTGGAAATTTAATGTACCATTATCGGTTTGTTACAGCAGGGATAACGACAGTTCACCTTTGTACCTCGGTGATGGAATGATTTTTAATGCTGTAGAGAGTGGTTATGGTTTTTTCCTGAGTAGCAAAGTGAATGAAGCTGCGATGCTTGATGGAATTAAACAACCAAAAGTTTTAGGAAAAGTTAAACTTTATGATGATTCTGACGCCGGCAAACATGGCAACAACATTGTAGTTGAAGCCAGTCCCGCAAGATTGGGTGACAGAGTTTTTATTGCATCAGGTGCCGGGCATATCTATGGCGTTGACATCAAAAAAATGGAAATCGATTTCGATTTGTATGTTGGCTCCGATATTGACGGTTCAACCGTTGTAACAAAGGACAACAAAATATTATGCTCGATCGAAAAACAATATGTTCCCGGTCGTGGTGGAGTTATGAAATTAAACCCGGCAAAACCGGCGGACGAATCGGTTGAATGGTATTTCCCGACTAAAAACACAAATGTCGCTGAGTGGGCCGGTGGTATAATAGGTACCGTTTGCATAAATGATGAATATAATCTTAACAACGATTTTCCTGCTGTCTGGGCAACACTTGCCATTGACGGGAATTTGTATGTTGGGAGTCAACATGAAGTATCAGGCGAAACAACTCTTGATATGTTGAATAAGAAGAAATATTCCGTTCCCAAATTGTTGGCGAAAATCTATGTTGGTCCTTCAATCAGCACGCCAATTTTTACAAGCGGGAATAAAATTGTTGCAGCAACCTACAACGGTCTTCATTTGGTACAGATGGAATTTGTGCGTGGAAAAACACGCGATGGGGAGACTGCAAAAAATGCTGCAGGAGTTGAATTTGGCGTCAAACTTAAAAAACTTGATACTTTTCATCCCGATACTTCATTTGAAGCTACCCCGATTGTGTGGGATAATACTGTCTATTGTTCAAGTAGAGATGGTTATCTTTACGCCCTTGGATAGATAAAAAAGGAAGAATAGAAGCAAACATCAACTTAAGTTTTTATACCCGGTTTGATGGTTCTTCTATTCTTCCCAAAAAAAACTACTTCTTAATACCCTTCATAATATTCGACTCACTTTTTTTCCAGCGATAACAAATACCAAAAGGCATATGTTTCACTTTTGAGGCGTCGCTATAAATGGTCTTCATATTTGCCTGATAAGCCCAGGGGAAATCAGTAACAGGCTTGATATAGGTTCCATAATAAGTCATATCCCAGGAGCCGTTTTCAAGGAATTTCACCGGAATACCTGTATCGGTTTGAACGAGATATTTAGCATGCTCAAGGATGAAGGATCGTAAATCACCAAAATCCTGCCCGTGAAGCAGATATGATGCTGCTTTGGTGAAGAAAATCAGTGGTTTGTTGTCAGTAACTAATTTTTGAAGATTGGTTCTGTTAGCCCATGATTTATTTTGCGTGTCAGAACTAAAATAATAAAGTTTTTTCACTTCCTTCTGATCTTTGTCAGTAAAATAGATTACGCAGCCTTTGGCTCCATTTTTTGCTTGATCTGCATCGAGAAGTTGACTTTCTTCAAGAAGGAAATCGCCTTTTTTATCGGTTGTTATATATTTTACATCGAGAACAGTGTTGTCTGTTCTTGCCATGAATAAAAGGATAACAGGGATAACACCTCTAAAGAGCCCTTTGTTCAGGTCGCTGTTCATCTGTTTGGTGATGAAATAACCACGGGTTGTAAGCACTCTTAAAGAGTTCTGAAGGTCATCCAGATAACTGTTGAGACTTGGGTCGCTTGGGTCAATCTTTTCAGGTAGTCTGTTGACAGGTTCCAATCCTTGTAAAATATATGTATTGGCGTTTGGGAAAAACTCATAAGCAAAGAGGAAATCGGGTCCACCAAATGGATAAAAAACTGTTTTGGCTTCGGGATCAAAATCAGCAAGTTCAGTTTTAGCCCAATATTCAACTGAATCGAGAATATCTTTTTGGAGATCAGCCCATCTGGTTGTGAAGAACTTCTGATGATTTTTCCAGGCTTTGCTTTCCGAAATTTTGAAAAGTGAAGATGTAGCAGAAACTTCGAAACCGCCGAGTATTTTAGCGATATCATCATAACGCATATTATACTTTGAGAGGTCAAGCTTTTCGCTTTTAACTTCATTAGTCGTCGCAGAGTTAGTTGCTTTGGTGGTGTCTTCTTTTACAGGGGTGGTAGATGTCGTCTTTTCACATCCCGAAAAAATAAAGAGAATAACCACTAACGAAAAGAAATTAAGTGGAAGTATTTTCTTGATAATCGATGAAAAATCTTTGTTCATCCGTTGTTTACCTTGTTGTTAGTTTTCGAATTTATTATTAAAATGTTTGGCAATATAATAAACCACAATGCCCGAAAGGACGGTGGCAAGCCCTGCTAATGATTCCATTGGTTTATCCATCAGAATGTGTGTTAGCATCCATATTTCAAAGAGGATAAAAATGATTGGAGTAAAAGGATAACCAAAAGTTTTATAAGTTCTCGGAATATGTTTTAATTTTGTACGAAGAATAAAAATACCAAATACGGTTGCTGTTGTTGACAGGCTGAGTGTAAATCCGATATAAACCAGAACCTGCTCAAAGGTATAGGTTACGATCATAAAGATTGCTACAAGACTCTGGAAGAGTATGGGTACAACAGGCACTTCCCTTGAGAGAAACTTAAACTTGTTATAAATGTTTGGAATTACATCCTTCATCATAGCCTGGGTAACACGGGGACCAATAAAAGTCATACCCGAGACGGCAGAAAGAAGACAGACAGAAATTAATAAACCAACTATTAATGCACCTGATTCTCCAAAAACATTTTTTGCAGCAAGCAAGCCCACATCAATCTGACCTTGTAATTGTTCCACCGGTACTAAATATAAAAACGCAAAATTTAAGAGTACATATAAAACCATCACCACCATTGTTCCAATAAAGAGAGCCAAAGGGACATTTCTTGTCGGATTTTCGACTTCCTCTGTAATATATGCAGCTCCATTCCATCCTGAATATGAATATGATACATATATAAGTGAAACTGCAAAGGGTGCGCTCAAGAGGGCGTTAAAGTCGTAATCAAATCCCAGGAATGGAAGATCAACAGGAGTTCCAAAAATGAATGCAGAACTTATCAATCCAAGGATCAAAACAACAACCAAAGAAGTAATGAACTTCTGAAAACTCCCACTAAGGCTTACCTTAATTATGTGAATAATCGTCATCAGGACAACAGCACCAAGCGCAATCATCAATTTGGTTGATTCAAAATCAGGTGAAGTTTTATCTGCAACCACTCCACCAAAATAGGTACCCAACGCCATACCGGCTAAAGCTATGGGAGCAGCAAAAGCAACAGTGGCAGAAACATACCCTGACAGAAATCCAACTATAGGATGATAAAGTTTTGAGAGAAAATTATATTCACCACCTGAGCGGGGGAATGCTGAAGTAAGTTCACCATAAGTCAGAGCCCCGGCAGTTGCAATAATTCCTCCAATTATCCACAAAGCAAGAATTGGTGGAACAGACTTTATATCAAATAATTGAAATCCCAGACTCGTGAAGACTCCGGTGCCTATCATTGTAGAAATCGTTACTGTGATTGCCGTAACCAGGCTGTGTTTTTTCTGATTTGTTGACATTAAAATCCTGGAAAATTTTGCGAAACAAGAATCAAAATTTACTCAAAAATGAGCAATTAAAGAGAGGTTATTTTGAACCTCAGAGCTTCAGAACCTCAGAACTTCAGAACTTCGGAAACTTGAGAGACTCGAGAAACTGGAGAAACTTGAGAAACTCAGAACCGCAGAACACCGGCAGAGAGACTCAAGGAATCAAGTCACTTAAGTTCCGAGTACCGAAGTCGTACTGAAGCTCCGAAATTCTGAAGTTCCGAGGTACTGAAGTTCCGAAAAAGCTCGGTCGTACGCCCGAACGGGATGGTAATTTATGCTGAAAGGTGACCGAACAGGCACATAAATTGCTCGGTCGTACGCCCGAACGGGAAGAAAAAGAGAGGGAAATGGCATAAAAAAGCTCGGTCGTACGCCCGAACGGTCGATTTTTCTTGCAAAATGGTTTCAAGTCGATTAAATTTGAATCAAAGATTTTAAGAAATTATTCTCACACAGTTTTCGAGGTATTAATGTCTGTTAAAAAACAGTTTTTAAAGAGTGACCAGGTTTGCAAAGTAACATTTAGAATTCCTAAAGAGACCGGCAAATCATTTGAAACAGCCAGTCTGGTTGGAGATTTTAACAATTGGAATGCTGAAGCACATCAGATGAGCAAACTTAAAAAAGATGGTTCATTCTCTTTAATTGCTGAGATCCCAACAGGATTAGTTTATCAATTCAGATATGTACTTGATGGAAAAGTTTGGGTGAACGATACAGAAGCTGACGGATTTGTTGACACACCTTATGGTGACGCACAAAACGGTCTTCTTGATCTCACAAAATAGTAATTGATCTCCCGTATGTATCCGGCCCTGGTTTATCCGGGGCTTTTTTATTTTAAGTAATTCTTCCCGACTTGCTTCGAAGTGTTCTTCAAAAGTTCTCGACCCCCCCTGATTCTGACAAAAATTTCATATTTTTAAAGTTTTGAAAATAAATCGTTTGCAAAAATGGAAATAGTTAGATATACACCCGATTGGAAAGCTAAATGGGATAATTTTGTCGAGAATTCAAACAACGGGACAATATTTCACAAACAAATATTTTTTGATTACCACACTCCCGGTAAGTTTTCTTTTAATCATTTGATGATTTTAGACAAAGGAAACATTAAAGCGGTACTTCCGGGAAGACTTCAATCTGACGGAATGTTTGAATCACCAATTGGTGCGAGCTATGGCTCATTAGTCACCGATGATATCCGCTTCGCAGAGGCTTTGGATATGATAGACCTTTTAATCGAATTTGGAAAAAAAGAAGGATTTAAGGGATATTCACTCACAGCCGCTCCTGATATTTATGAGAGAACCCGTAATCAAAGTCTTGATTTTGCAATGCTTTGGAGGGGATTCAAATATGATTTGCATTACATCTCAAGTTGTATCAAGCTTGATCCATCGGAAGATATTCTCGAAAAATTTGCCCCAACGACAAGACGAAACATCCGTAAGACCATCAAAGAAGGCTGGTTGGATGTTGAGATAAATGATAAATATGACGAGTTTTATCCAATTCTGATTGAAAATAAAGCCCGCCATGATGTTAAACCGACTCATTCTTTGCCCGATATCTATCGAATTGCCGAATTAATGCCTGACATGATGAAACTTTTTATGGTCTATCATGAAGGTAATCCAATTGCCGGTTCACTTCTGTTCAACAGCAATAAAAATGTTACCCTCTGTTTTTACAACATGCTAAAATATGAATTTGAATACATGAAACCTATTCAACGGGTGATGTATGAAGTGGTAAAATGGGCAACTGAGAACGGTTACAAATATGTTGATATCGGAGTGTCACAAGATACAAAAGCTCAAAACCCGATGACTCCGAGTATGAATCTTATCGAATTTAAGGAAAAATTTGATGCTCGTACGGTAATGAGGAATACACTTAAAATTGAGTTCTAAGAACAAGTCACCAAAACGGGTTCTCATTTCCTTTCTGGGCAATATAAATTACGATACCAGAGGTGCAAATCTTTGTTCTTCCCTCAAAGCAGATGGACTGGAAGTTGATACCCTGAGTTTTGATTGGGTTCAAAGGAAACCGGGGGGTGAAATCCCTGTAATCAGATTAGACAAGTCGAAATCATCCCTTCTTTTCTATTTCAAATTTCTCTTTTCCGTTACTTTTAAACTGATCTTCAATAAATACGATCTGTATATAGCTTCTGATATCTATAATCTGCCAATTTTAGCCTTATTTGCAGAATTCAGAGGCAAACCACTCTACTATGACTCGAGAGAACTGTTTAGATATCTTGCCGGTCTAAAAAACAAAGTAAATGTTCAGTGGCTTCTCGCAAAAATTGAAGAATCGTTCATCGTAAAATGTGACAAGATTATTGTCACAGGCATGATGGATGCAGAAGTTTTGATGGAAGATTATGGAATTGCACCCGAAAAGTTTATTCTGTTAAGAAATCTTCCCAAACCTGTTAAAACATTCGAAAAGTTAGACCTTCGCAAACTGTACGGTTTTCCCGAAAACTCTCTAATCCTTATTTATCAGGGGGTAATTCTGAAAGGCAGGGGGCTTGGTAAACTGATCTCACTTCTACCAACTCTGGAAGATGTATGTCTGGTGATTCTTGGCGATGGAGATTTAAGGCCGGAGCTGGAGAATTATGTCACTGACTTGCAAATGACACACAGAGTCAAATTTGCGGGAACAATCTCTCAAAGTGAGTTACTTTCCTACACGGCATCTGCGGATATCGGGTGTGTTTTGATTGAGAACATTAGTCGAAGTTATTATTATGCTCTTCCAAACAAGCTTTTTGAATATATAGCCGTTGGGGTTCCTGTTTTGGCGAGTAACCTGCCGCAAATGGTTCAGATAATTGATGAATTCGGGGTAGGGAAGTATGTTGATCCGGAGGAACAGGATGAGATAGTTGATACAATAGAGTTATTAAGGAATCCTGAGTTCAGAAATACGATAAAAGCAAATGCAGAGATTGCTCATCAAAGATTAAACTGGGACGATGAATATGCTTTGGTAAGGCGGTATTTTATTTAGACTATCGAGTCAATTTAATCATGATGTGCGCCGGGATATTATAGAAAAAATTAGCAGCCTTATCTTTTAATTTCCAAATAATAAAAGGGAAAAACCTTAAAATAACCCAGGTTCTTGTAAAAATTAAGATCTTATTTCCGAATGTCTCCCATTCCAGTTTTTGTTTCTCAATATCCCTGAAAAAGAAGTAAGTACCTTTTCATCAAATGAATGGATATGGGCATGTAATGGAGTGGGTTTGTTGCAATGGATGCACAGGGAATATTGAAGTTTTTCTTTGTAAGGAGTGGTAATTATCAGTTGTCCACCTTTTTTAAGGACTCTTGTAAGTTCCTTCACAAAGGCTTCAGGATCGTAAACATGTTCAATTATTTCACTTGCGACAACAACCTCAAAAGAGCCATCTTTGTATGGGAGAGCAAAAGCATCACTACTGACACAAGAATGATGAATGGATGGTACTTTGGATTTTGCCTTTTCGAGATTTATCAGACTTATATCCATTGAAATAACATCAAAATCGAACTTTGTGAAATATTCAGCCACCCAGGCACTGCCTGCCCCAACATCCAAAATTCTCCCTTTTTTTACATCAATTTCGGAGATGATATACTCTCTTAATCTGCGTTCGTCATGAGCTGTTGCGCCCGATCTTGTTTCAAAATAATCAAACTGTTCAGCATCATTTTTGTAATGTTCGATGTAATTAAAGTCAGCTTTTCTCATTATTCGGTTATTTTTTCATAAATTTCAAAATTCAAAAAGAAAGATAATGCAAATTTCAGAAAATGACCGGAAAGCGTAATTTTTGGTGGCGCGAATCGACAGGATTGGCGACACCGTTTTGGCAACCCCCATTCCCAGGGAACTTAAAAAGAGCTATCCCGACTGCGAAGTTTCGGTGCTGGTAAGAAGTTATACAAAGGATATTTTTCTGAATAATCCTCATGTTGACAATATTCTTGTATGGGATGATTTCAGCAGGGGAATACAATCGATTAGAAGCCTCACATCTCTGATTAAACCTTATCGGTTTACCGATGGTTTTATGCTTCTACCTAATGAGACTCTTGCGTATGCATTTTTTCTGGCGGGAGTAAAAAAGAGATATGGCACCAGTAGAAAACCCTATCACATTATTACAGCAACAAAATCGATTGTGCGCGATGATGAAAAAATAGAGCGTAGTGAAGCTGCCTGGTGTCTCGATTTTGTTACTAAATCAGGTGGAACCGTCAATAATGATTCCACAGAAATCTTTTTAAGTGAAACAGAAACCGCCGAATCAATAAAAATCAAAAGCGAGATTGCACCGGAGGGTGAGAGGATAGCAGGTGTGCATATTACAAGTGGTGGCTCTGCCCCAAACATGCCACCCGCTGAATATCTAAAATTGTGCAAACAGCTCTCTGATAGACCGGGGGTAAAAGTAGTAATCACAGACAATGAACTATCTGATGGATTTGTAATCCCGGAGGGAGTTATTCAAATCAACAGAGGGAAAACTTTAAGAGAGTCAATCGTAAATTTTTCAGTTTTAGACCTTCTTGTTTCATCGTCAACCGGCACAATGCACATTGCCGCAGCATTAAAAGTGGAAACTTTGTCGTTGTTTTGTCCACTTCCTGCATGTCGTCCTTCACTTTGGGGACCTGTGGGGAACAGAGCAGAATTTATTCTCCCATCTGAAAACTACTGTGCAACCCGCTGCCCGGGCGACCCGAAAAAGTGTGATTTCTCCGGAGAAGGCGGGATTGATGCAGATACAATTATGAAGATTATGTAGGGGACGCAGGTACACGCAGATTAGACGAATTTTCGCAGAGAGGGGAAATAGTTACGCGGATATCACGGATAAACACAGATTCCACGGATTTTTTTCTTTGATTTTATAACAGAACCTTTGCGATCTTGGCGGTCTTTGCGGTTTGATCCCCTCTGTGTACTCTGTGAGCTCTGTGGTTTATCCCTCCCCTCCGACAAGTCGGAGTTAAAATTTGCGTCCTTTGCGATCATTGCGGTTAAGCCCATGAAAAATCGCCTAAAACCCGCCTAAAATCTTGTTTAAAAGCAAAAAATTCCGTATATTTCCAAGCTATGAAAAAAATGTTTACGATAGCTATAGATGGTCCGGCAGGATCGGGTAAAAGCAGCACAGCAAAGAGAGTAGCCCGAAAACTTGGCTATCTATTCATAGATACGGGAGCTATGTACAGGGCGGTTACACTTCTTGCAATTAGAACGGGAAATCTTGAGAATAAACAAGAGCTTTTAAGGTTACTTTCCGGCTCAAAAATTGTTTTAAAACCGGGAAAAGACGGTAATATTGTTTTTCTGAACGATGAAGACATTACAAATGCAATAAGAACTGAAGAGATTAATCTGAATGTTTCAGCCATCAGCAGTATTCCGGAAGTAAGAACCGAACTTGTTCGGATGCAACAGGAGATGGGAAAAGCAGGGGGCGTGGTAATGGAGGGAAGAGATATCGGTTCTGTCGTATTTCCTGAAGCCGATCTAAAATTCTTTTTTACTGCAAATGTTGATGAAAGAGCGCGCAGGAGGCTTGCCGATCTCAAAGAATCAGGTTCTGATATTTCTTTTGAAGAGGTAAGAAAAAGCATCATTCGAAGGGACGGACTTGATTCGGGGCGCGAAATTTCACCTCTGAACAAAACCGACGATTCAATTGAAATTGACACGACATCTTTGACTCTCGAACAACAATGTGATTATATTGTGGATCTTGTGAGAAAAAAGGAACATACTGACGAATAATATGGTTATCTTAAGAAAAATGGTGATTATATGAAAGTTACGATTGATAAAAATGCCGGATTCTGCTGGGGTGTTGTAAGAACAATTGACATCGCTGAAGGTTCGTTAGTGGATAAATCCAAAGTTTACTGTTTGGGAGATGTAATACACAATACTTTGGAAGTGGAAAGACTCAACAGATTAGGGTTATCAACCATCACAGTTGATGAGATTCCAAATCTTGAAAAGGGAAGTCGTGTTCTCATCAGAGCTCATGGAGAACCGCCATCCACATATAAACTTGCCGCACAGTATGGCGTGGAACTTGTTGATGCCACCTGTCCGATAGTTATTAAAGTTCAGGAGCGGGTCAGGAAATTTGTTGACAAGGGATTCCAGGTGGTCATTTTTGGAAAGAAAAACCATGCGGAAGTTGTTGGAATTAACGGGGTAACCGGCAACACATCCATAGTTGTTTTAAACAAAGAGGAAGCGCTTGGCTCGGTTGATTTTACAAAACCGACAGTTTTGTTCTCTCAAACAACAATGGACAAACAGGAATTTAAGGAAGTGGCTGAAGCATTAAGACAAAAACTTGAAACTTTGGTTATTGGCTCAATGGAAGAAGAAGCCGTTCAGTATCACGCTAAAGATACAATTTGTGGACAGGTTTCAGGCAGGGAGAAAAAACTTCAGCAATTTGCTTCCGAAAACGATATTATAATTTTTACAGCCGGCAAAAAATCCAGTAATGGAAAAGTTCTTTTTCACATCAGTCACGATGTAAATCCAAGAACATATTTTGCCGAGACAAAAGAGGACATCGACTGGAACTGGTTCGAAGGAGTTGAGACAGTCGGAATCACAGGCGCCACTTCAACACCACATTGGGTGATGAAAGATGTAAAACGCCTGATTGAAGAGAAATTTGGAATAGAACAATACAGTTTATAAAAAATAACTGCCGTTAGATAACCATGTTACACTAACAAATACCTTGCCGCTTTCGCCCAATGGGCAGTTTTGAGTGAACGGCACCAACAGTATATTGGAGGATTAATGTCCGAAGAAATCAAGACTTCAGCACACGATTTTGAAGTCTTATTTAACAAGTCAAAGAAGTTTTTCCTTGACGAAGAATACACACAAGAAGAATTTTCAGAACTCGCATCCCTTTTTGGCGAATCCTTTCGGAATGTCAAAGAGAAAGAGATGGTCAAGGGTAGAGTAGTCCGCATTCAGCCGGATTATGTTATCGTTGATGTCGGTTTCAAATCTGAAGGTCAGATTCCCATAAGTGAATTTGAGGGAATGACAGATCTTAAGGTTGGAACTGAAGTTGAAGTAGTTCTCGAAAGCGTTGAAGATCAGGAAGGAAACCTGGTACTCAGCAAAAAGAGAGCCGACTTTCTCAGAGTTTGGGAAAGAGTACTCGCAGCTCATGACAGCGGTGATGTTATACAGGGTAAAATTACCCGTAGAATTAAAGGTGGAATGGTTGTTGATCTTATGGGTATGGATGCATTCCTTCCCGGATCACAAATCGATGTTCGCCCAATCAGAGATTTTGACGCATTTGTTGGAAGAGAGATGGACTTTAAAGTTGTTAAAGTTAACATCCCGACTGAGAATGTTGTAGTATCTCACAAAGTTCTTGTTGAAGAAGAGCTTGCAGATCAGAGACATGCAATTTTACACAGCCTTGACAAGGGACAAATCCTCGAAGGTACTGTTAAAGCAATCACTGATTTTGGTGTATTCGTTGATCTCGGCGGAGTTGATGGTCTTATTCATATCACCGACCTTAGTTGGGGTAGAATTAACCATCCAAATGAAGTGGTTAAACTTGATGAGAAGATCAAAGTGGTAGTAACTGATTTTGATGAAGAGAAGAGAAGAATCTCCCTCAGTCTCAAAAAACTTTTACCACACCCATGGGAAAATATTGCTATCAAATATGAAATTGGCAAAAAAGTCTCGGGTCGTGTTGTATCTCTTACCGAATATGGTGCATTTATCGAAATCGAAAAAGGCATCGAAGGTTTGATTCACAATTCCGAAATGAGCTGGACCCAGCACATCAAACATCCTTCACAGATGGTTTCGATGGGACAGGTAATTGAAGCTGTAATCCTCAGCCTCGATCCTGAAGAGAAGAAAATATCTCTGGGCATGAAACAGCTTGAACCCGATCCATGGCATGAATTAATGGCTAAATATCCTGTGGCAAGCAAACATTCAGGTATCGTGAGAAACCTCACAACATTTGGTGTGTTTGTTGAACTTGAACCCGGTATTGATGGTCTTATTCATATCAGTGATCTTTCATGGACCAAAAAAATCCGTCATCCAGGGGAAGTTGTCAAAAAAGGTGAGAAAATTGATGTTGTAGTTCTTACCGTTGACACCGAACAGAGAAAAATCTCTCTTGGACACAAACAGATACAAGATAATCCATGGGACAGATTCGAAACACTTTATGGTAACGGAACCGAAACCAAAGGTAAAGTTTCAAGATTGATCGAAAAAGGTGTTATTGTTGAGTTGGAAGAGGGCGTTGATGCTTTTGTTCCAACCTCACAGCTTTCACCAGGTAAGGTTAAAAATCTTGGAAATCACTTCCTTAATGACCAGGAACTTAGCCTTAAAGTTATTGATTTCGACAAAGAGAATAAAAAAATCGTTCTGAGCTCTATCGCTTATTTCAAAGATAAAGCAGAAGAAGAGATTCAGGAATACATCACCAATCATAAACTTGAAAAAGTGAGCGTAACCGATTTCCTTAATGCTGAAACTTCCAAAGTTGAAAGCGTTGATTTCCCTACATTTGAAGTTTCTCCTGCCGCAGGAAAACCAAAAAAAGACGGGAATTAATGATCAGTATTTGATCATATTTTTGGAGGCTGCATTTTTTAATGCAGCCTCTTTTTTGTATTATCTGACTCCTTAACTGCCTTTTTTAGTTGAAGACAGTGAGTTAAATTTAAAATTCAATTATTTAACTGTTAATGAAAAAAGTCGCTTTACATACATTAGGCTGCAAGCTTAATTTTTCCGAAACATCGTCGATAGGGAAGCAATTCCTTCAAAACGGCTTTGAAGTCGTCGATTTTAATAACGAAGCAGATGTTTATGTTATAAACACCTGTACCGTAACTGAAAACGCCGAAAGAGACTGCCGTCAGGTGGTTCGCAGAGCCTTAAGAACAAATCCTGAAGCTTATGTTATGGTTACAGGGTGTTACGCACAACTGCGTCCTGATGAAATTGCAGGAATTGAGGGTGTTGATATAGTTCTTGGCAGCAAGGAGAAATTTGATGTATTTTCATTCATAGAGAATTTTGAGAAGAAAAATCTCGCCTGTATTTTTGTGTCTCCGACAGAAGAACTTACAAATGAGTTTGGTTTTGCATCATCAAGTGACGCTGACAGCAGAACGAGGGCTTATTTTAAGATTCAGGATGGTTGTGATTACAAATGTACATTTTGCACAATTCCTCTCGCAAGAGGGGGAAGCAGGAGCATGGATCCCGGCAAAGCGGTTGAAAAATTTTCCGAACTTATTGATCAGGGTTACAAAGAAATAATTCTAACAGGTGTAAATGTTGGTGATTATGGTAAAAATGTGAATACACCATTTTACCGGCTGTTATTAAAACTTATTGAAGTTCCCGGGGAATACCGGCTTAGAATTTCCTCAATAGAGCCGAATTTATTGACAGATCAGATTCTTGAACTTACAGCAGGTTCAGACAAAATGTCAAAACATTTTCATATACCACTTCAGAGTGGAAGTCAGTCGATATTAAGACAGATGCAACGCAGATATAATACTGCCGACTATGACCGATTGATATATAAAGCAAATAAAGTTATCCCCGGGTTGGGGATTGGAGTTGATGTTATCACCGGCTTTCCCGGAGAGACTGAAAAAGAGTTTACTGAAACTCACAATTTTTTGATGAATCTGCCGGTTTCTTATTTCCATGTTTTTACTTATTCCGAACGACCAAGAACCAAGGCAATTAATATGCCGGGTTCAGTAGATGTTGCTGAAAGAAAAAGAAGAACAAATGTACTCAGAATAATGAGTCAAAAGAAAAAGGAAGATTTTTATTCGACAAAACAGGGGAAAATTGTTGATGTTTTGTTTGAGAATAGTAATCATTCGGGTGATATGAAAGGTTTTTCGACTGAATATATCAGAGTCAGTCACGATTTTATTCCCGAATACACAAATAAATTTACAAAATTCAGGATCCTCTCACATGATGGTGAAAACTGTTATGGTGAGATATTAGAAAACCAACCGATCACTGTATAAGGTTTTTCGATGAGAAAATTTGGTGTTATTTTTATTCTATTCGCAACCGTTATGTTCGCTCAACACCCCGGTTCAATTGCTCAATTAAAATCAACTGTTAATTTGAACGATGGTTATGAAAGCAAGGATGAGACAATCAAGTCGATCCAATTTGCACCGGAAAAGAAAAAAGTTGGACTTGCGATTCTCTATTCAGTCCTTTTGCCCGGTATGGGTGAACTTTACGCCGAGGGATTTGAAAGTGGTAAATACTTTACAATTGCTGAAGCAGGATTATGGATTACCATGGGAGGGATGAAATATTATTCCGAAAGACAAAAAGATAATTATTTTAAATATGCCGAGTCGTATGGTGGTGTTACGAATATGGAAGCCAAAAGTGGTGATTATTCTGCTGATATTGGTAATTACTTAAATATAAGTGATTTCAACAATGACATGGCGAAACAGGGCAGATTTGAAAAATGTACAATACTTCCACGCACAACTGGAACTGGGCAAGCAATGACGACAGGAAGTCGTATAGAGAGCTTTGGGTATCTTCAGAGAGTTGGAACAATAACATTCGTTTTGTTGTCGGTGGAATGATCCTTAACAGAATTGCGAGTGCAATAAACGCAGTGAGACTTGTCTCGAGATATAACAAAAGCATCGAAACCACCTGGAATTTTTATTTCGATTACAATATATCACAAACCGCACCGGCAAATATTTCAATAAACTTTGTCAAAATATTCTAATTTTCCTCCTGTGTTATGAAGAGCGAATGAACCGGAATTAATTTTTCATCATCCACTCTTCATTACACCTTTTTTAATGCCCACCCATCACATTTTCTGATCAATTTTTGAAACTTTAAAGTAATTTTGGTTGGTTATCTAATAAACTAAAATTGGAACAGTATGACAAAAATATTTCTGTTTTTTACACTAATATTAATCTCCGGCAGCTCTTTATTCGCACAGACAAAGATTTCAGGAAAAATCAAATCCTCAAAAGGAGAAGTCTTGACCGGTGCCAATATCTTTATAAAAGGGAGTTATGACGGGGCATCGAGTGATGTGTCGGGGAATTTTGAGTTTTTAACAACCGAAACAGGCGAACAGGTATTAGTTTCAAGTTATATCGGTTATAAATCAAAAGAAATGAAGGTTACACTTGACGGGAAACCTCTTGTGCTTGAACTGGTTCTTGATCCCGATTCAAAAATTTTAAAACAGGTTACAATCTCTGCCGGTTCTTTTGAAGCTTCAGATGAAAGAAAATCTGTAGTTCTTAAACCACTTGATATTCTCACCACTGCGGGAGCTACAGGTGATCTTTCAAGTGCTTTGAACACACTTCCCGGTACATCTCAAGTTGGGGAGACAGAAGGTCTTTTTGTTAGAGGAGGTTCATCAGCAGAAACAAAAACAATCATTGATGAAATGATTGTTCAAAATCCTTACTTTTCCAATGTTCCGGATGTTCCTCAGCGAGGCAGGTTTTCAGCAATATTGTTTAAGGGTACAATCTTTAGCACGGGAGGATACTCAGCCCAGTATGGTCAGGCATTGTCATCCACATTAATCCTTAAGAGTATTGACCTTCCGCCCGATACGAGGAGCTCTTTTGGTCTTTTGGCAGCGGGATTTAATGCAGTTCATACTCAACGATGGGAGAATACTGCACTCAGTGTTTCTGCCGACTATTTTAATTTGGCACCTTATAACAATTTAATTCCACAAAGGGTTGAGTGGGATGAAGCACCTGTCGGCAAAGCCGGGACTTTTCTGTTTCGCCAAAAAACAGGAGAATCGGGGATGTACAAGTTTTATGGTACTTTCTCAAACAGTCAGTTGTCACTTTACCAACAGAGTCTTGATGATCCAACATTTAAACCCAGATTCCAACTCAACAATACAAATTTTTACATAAACACAAGCTATACTGATATAGTTTTAAGTGATGTTGCTCTTTTTGCCGGTTATTCTTACAGTAACAATAATGATGATCTTCAGTTAAATACATTTCCGGCAAATCGGGATGATCAACTTCATCAATTTAAGGTTAAGGGTACCAAAAATATCGCAGATATTGCATTTCTTACCGTGGGAGCCGAGACCTGGTTTTTAAAAGCGGATGATTCATTTTCTTCCTTAAAAGCGAATCTTGAAGATAAATATTACGCCGGATTTGCTGAAACTGATTTTTTCCTTTCTGATTTTGCCGCTTTTAGGGTTGGAACAAGGTATGAATATTCAGATTATCTTAAAAAAGGGAATATTGCTCCAAGAGTTTCATTAGCTGTAAGAGTTAGAGAAAACGATCAGATAAACTTTGCCTACGGGCAATTTTATCAAACACCGGACAGACAATTTCTTTATCAAGGAAGCAACCTTGATTATGAAAGAGCGGATCATTACATCTTGAACTATCAGTATATCGGTGAAAAAACCACTTTCAGAATTGAAGGATATTACAAAGATTATCAATCATTGATGAAAAGGAATATCACAAGTCCCGTTTTTGGAGTTCCGGACTATCAAAACAATGGTTCGGGATATGCAAAAGGAATTGATGTTTTTTGGCGTGACAGAGGGAACACTTTCGAAAATATTGACTATTGGATATCCTATTCCTGGCTTGATACTGAAAGGGATTACCGGGATTTTCCAACACTTGCAACTCCAACATTCGCGTCAGAACATACTCTCACATTGGTTTACAAACAAGCTTTCAGGGCGTTAAACAGTTTTATCGGGTTCACTTATACCTTTTCATCAGGAAGACCCTATTATAACCCAAATAATCCAATTTTTAATGGTGACAGAACTCCGGTACAACACAGCCTTAGCTTTAACGGTAGCTGGTTAACCACAATTTTTGATAATTTTGCAATTGTGTATGTTTCCATTACTAACCTGCCCGGTTACGAGAATATTTACGGTTACAGGTTTTCTGCTGATGGAACCAGAAGTCAGGAAGTTATTGCTCCGGCACTCAGGACTTATTTTTTCGGAGTGTTTATCTCATTTGATTACAAATAATTATAAAGTTTGGCCATGAAAAAATTACTCTTAATCCTTATACTTGGAATGATCTCTCTTTTCTCTCAAAACGAAAAGATGATAAAAGCCCTCGAAAAAAATATTGCTATTCTTGATACAGCACGCAATGTCGAGACGTCAAAGTTTTTAATAAATAACTTTGAGAGGATAGCAGATGTAGAAACAGGAGAGTGGATAGCTCAATATTATGCATCTGTGGCGAATTCCGCCTATTCGATGAGAGAAAAAGATAATGTTCTTAAAGAAAAAATAATCGACAAAGCAGAGTTTTATATAAACAGAGCTGATTCACTTAACCCAAATAATTCTGAGATATATATCATTAAATCAGTAATTGTATATGCCAGAATCAGTATCAGTCCAATGGAAAGATATATGACAATGTTACCACTGGCAACAAAATATATGGCGACTGCTACTGAACTTGACCCTGAGAACCCTCGAATTTATCTACAAAGCGGATTGATTCTATTGTTCACACCTGAAATGATGGGTGGCGGCAAAGCCAAAGCAAAACCGGTATTACTAACAGCTCAGGAAAAATTTCAGAAGTTTACTCCTGCATCCTCGATCCACCCAAATTGGGGGAGACAGCATTTGGCAGAACTTCTTGAGTGGATAGACAAACCTGAATAGGTTTACTTTGAATATTTGAGAATTATTCTCTGAGTCCGGATGTTGGCTTTCACGCCACTCATTACAACGGTTACCATCTGCATAAAATCGGTGTGGTCATCTTTTGCTTCACTGTTTTTGTAATCTGCCCAATCAGGTACATTAAAGAGGGGGATGTTCATCCCTCTCGAAGTAACCAGTCTTCTGTTATCCAAAGATAAAAATCCATTTTTATCTGTGCAATCAACAGGGAGCCACCCCGTACCGGGGAATTGGACTTCACTCCAGACGTGATAACTTGAAGTATCAGGTGCAAGCATAAAACCAGAAACCAATCTTGCGGGGATTCCTGAAGCTCTGCAAAGTGCAATAAAAAGATAAGAGTATTGTCCACAATCTCCACTGCAAGTTTTAAGCGCAGATCGTGCACTTCTTTCAGGAACGTTCCAGGTATATTTCATATTCCCGTTAACCCAGTCATAAATCAACTTCGTTTTTTTTACAGAATTGGTTTCGCCGGCTGTTATTTCCGCCGCCTTCTCTTTTATACTGTCAGTGATTTCGATAAAATCTTCCGAAATTAGAAATCTTGCCGGGTCATCCTCAAAAAAGGCATTTGGATCAATCTGATCGATATTTTCCGGCGTTTTCAAATTATACAATGTATAACGCACTTTTCGAGAGATCACAAGAGAGTCACCTGTTTTTAAAGATTTCATCAAGTCCCAATAATAAATCAGGTTTTGGTTTTCATCCTCTGTAAATGATTCTGTGGGAGCAGGAGAGACTCCAAGGTATTGCACATCTCTCTGATTAATATATTCTTTTGGTTGAGAACTCCATAATCGAAATGTTGGGGGAGTATTCTCAGGAATTCCCATTCTTTTATTATTAGCAATTAAGGAATCTCCATTAAGAATCTCAACATTTTTTATGATAACAAGGAGTTCTGCCTCAACGAAACGCGGTTCACTCAGCAAGCTTTTTATAATCTGTTCTTGAAAATCGACATTCGACTTTTCCAAAAAGGTGCATGAGTTTACACCAAGTGACAGAAGTAATATCGAAGACAGAAGTAATAATTTCTCTTTTTTCATGGGTTGAAATTACAAAAAATCTGCCACTTCAGTGTAATCCCGGCACTTTTTGTCCCAATTATTTCATAACCGACAGTTTTTTTACAATCCTGTTCCCGTTTGATACGAGTTCGTACAGATAAATTCCAGAACTCAGGTTACCGGCATCGAGTTGAACAGAATGGTTGCCTGCGGGTAGATAACCGTTGTAAAGCTCTTTTACAAGGGTCCCAATGATATCATAAACTTTAATCGTTACATTTCCCGGATTAACAATCGAATAAGAGATTGTGGTACCGGGATTAAATGGATTTGGGTAGTTCTGCATCAGCTTAAATTCGTGAATTATGGATCCCTCATTTTCAGATTCAATATCTGTAAGTGTGGTATCTTCAACAATTTTATTAAATGACCCGGGGAGCAGTCCTGAAACATTTTGCACAATTCCTGAAGCCCAATAGATAACCATGGAATCGATAGAGGTTGCGGTTCCAAGTCCAAAATGTAACTGCATATTTTGACTGCAATGCCCTGATTGTGCCGAAACTCTTCTTGTCATCCATCTGGAGGTACCGTTTTCAGTAACTTTAACTTTTACTATAGAACCAATCGCATCGTGGTTGCTTCGTTTTCCCTCAAGATCGATCATCAGCCAGTTGTTTGATCCACCAGAATTACGGTAAAGTGAATTATTCTGATTCGCACCAAAACAATTTGCCGTAAAAAGATCAAGCCAACCGTCTTTATTATAATCAGCAAAAGCTGCTCCGTAAGTCCAACCTGTCTGTGATGCAAGTGAAATGGTATCACGAACAAAGCTTCCATTCCCTTGATTGATGTAGAGATAATTTGTCATAGGGGTGCCGGTTGAATTAAATGCATTTGAGACAAACAGATCGAGATCACCGTCGTTATCGATATCACCAAAAGAACTCGAAAATGAATTTGCGACATCTGTATTAAAAGGCTCACTTACTTTGGTAAAGTTGTTTTGTCCGTCATTCAAAAACATCCAGTTTCTTCCACCTTCAGCGTTGGAAATAAAAAAATCCATATCACCATCGTTGTCAATATCTTCATAATTGGAGCTGATAGAACTTCCTCCATTATTTAATAAAGTTGGATGAATAACTCTGTTAAACAATCCTGTACCAAGGTTTGTATATAGATTTTCGTTTTGTCCTGATTCGTTGACAACAAAAAGGTCGGGAAGATAGTCACCGTTATACTCAATAAAATCGGCATTTCTTGAAAAATATTGATCCGTTAAAAATCCCGTTTGCGGTTGTTTGGTAAATGACCCGTCGCCAATGTTGGTATATAACAGGTTTCGTGTGTTTCCGGCGCTGTTGGTAACAAAAAGATCAAGAAAACCATCTTTATTATAGTCACCCCAGGTTCCGGTCTCTGAATATGTGAAATCCGCCATAACTGAAGAAGATGAAAGTTGTGTAAATGTACCGTCGCCATTGTTTTTATACAAAAAGTTCTTTTTGTTATACCAAGTAGAGACAAACAGATCGGGGAAACCATCGTTATCAAAATCGCCAAACGATGCACCCACGGAGGGGGAGTTATCCAGGTTGATGGCGAGTGAATCGATTTTAGTGAAGGTGCCGTCTCCATTATTTTTATAAAAGAAATTGTTTTGACCACCGTTTTTCCCATTGCTAACAAAGAGGTCAAGGTCTCCATCGCGGTCATGATCCACCCAGTTAACTGATCGTGAATCACCCCCGTCATTTACGATGGCTCCTTCAGTAATCTTAATAAATCTTTGCGCTGATGTGGCAAATACGAATAGAACGAGAAAAATAATTGTTGTTCTCATGATAACTGCTCCTGATAAATTAATTCAATTTCAGTAGCAATAAAGTGAAAGTAAAAAATGCAGTTGAAGGGAGGGTGATGAAATGTTATTAAAAGAGGGTGAACAGTTAAAAGCGAATGATTAAATTTTTAACAGAGACTGAACAACTGAGGCATATTTTCTCCCTGTCCATATTTTTTTGCCATTTTTGAGTTTTAGTTGATATTCGTTGTTTGAAAGATTTTCAATTTCAATAATTTTTGCTTTGTTAACGATCACTGTTCGATGAACTCTCTGGAATAATTCAGTTCCAAGGGTTTTCTCAAGATTTTCAAGAGTGGAATTCATAACAAAAAATTCTGTGTCTGTGTAGATCAAAACAGAATTTCCGTTCGACTGAATGTGATTTATCTCGGGTGTATTGAGCATGATATATTTACTCTTTTCACCTTCTTTCCTGACAGCAATTTTGTTTTTAAGTGTAGGAGTGGCCGCAGACTCTTCAAGTTTTTCTAATGCCTTGATCATTGTGGTTCTGAATCTTTGTCTGTCGAATGGTTTTAACAGGTATCCAATGGTTTTAAAATCAAAAGCTTCAATCGCATAGTTTTCGAAAGCTGTTGTGAAGATGACACTTGGCGACTGTTTCCTGATTGAGCGGAGCAATTCAATTCCGGAAACACCCGGCAATTGGATATCGAGGAATAACAAATCAGGAGTAAATTTTTGTAAAGCTTCAAGTGCAGAGATTGCATCTCCACATTCTGCAATCAGTTGAACATTTGGAAAATCTTCAAGAAAAAACCGAAGTTTTTCGCGTGCAAGCTCTTCATCTTCAACGATTATTGCCTTTATCATTGTGGCTTTACAGGCAATTTTAATTCCACTTTGTATTCTGACTCTGCTTCTCTAATATCAAAATGGAAATTTTCACCATAGAGAATCGAGAGTCTTGATCTGATTTGTTTTATTCCTTCGCCTGAAGGAAGCGGGTCTTTTACTTTTTTTATGGGTCGGCTGTTTCTCACTTCGATCATCACCTCGTTTTCAGAGACTGATATCTTCAACCCAATCTCAACAGATTCGGGAGAAATATCCACATTATGTTTAACGCAGTTTTCAAGGAGTGGAAGGAGAATAAATTTAGGCACCATCACTTCAGCTCCCATTCCGGGCAGTTCCACAGTTTCAACTATTCTTGCGCCAAACCTCAGTTTTTGAATCGAAAGGTAATTTCTGCCGATTTCTATCTCTTTTTTAAGTGTGATAAATTGATCTTCAGAATTCTGGAAAGTGCTTCTAAGCAAGTCACTTAGCGAAGAAATCATTTTATCAGCCATCATTGGGTCTTTATAAATCATCATAGAGATGCCATGAAGCGCATTAAAAAGGAAATGGGGATGGAGGTTTCCGGTTAAATTTTGCAGTTGTGATTCAACAAGTCTTCTTTTAATTTCTTCCTGTTTTACTTTTTCTTCTTCGATAAATCGTGAATATTCAATTACACCGGCTGTCAGACCAATTATTACCGCCAACATAAAACTGTCGGCAGAAAGTGAAATCAGTGGTAAAATGATTTCTTTGGGATTTGAAAAGAGAGTGGATAGTATCTCGCCCAAATTCTCCATAATCAAACCAATCATTGTAAAGGCAAACAGCCTGTGCATGATTGAAATCAGAATAATCCATCCCGCGAGTTTAATAACTTTTTCAGTCAGCGAACCATGATGACTAAATTGTTGAGCAACTTTTGAATGAATCAGGGGTACAAACAGCGCCCACATCAAGTAACTGGGAAGGCGTTGAGGGAGATAAACATCCCAATGAAATTCCTGATTATTTCCGACATAATATAAAAAAGAGGATATTGTGGAAGACAAACCAAAAAAGAGAGCTACACCAAAAAGGATCAACCAGATTTTGTATCTGTTATCAAAAAAACTTTTGTTCGAAAATAAAATAGGGACTCCGTTTATTCTGGAATTTTGAGAATCAGTCTAAATTTATAAAAATTAAATATCAACCGGCAAATTTAAGAAATTCGGGCATCACTTCCATTTATCAGTCCTGAATGAAGATGCCGGAAGACCTGCCCCGTTAAAGAGTGTGGCTTCAGCAGTATCATTCCAACAATATCTGACGGCAACCGGATTTTTAACCATTGGTGAGGAAACTACAACATTTGTACCATTTACAACTGCGGTAGCTTCATAAAACACCTTGTCGTCACCGGCGATTTGAAAGTTGAGTTTGCCTGCCACTGGTTTAAGAATCAATCCGTCAGAGTGTTCAAATGATATTAAAACAGCACCATTTTCCACGGTATGAGAACGATAGACAGGTCCGGAGTATGGAATCTTTTTGCCGTAGTCTTTGGCGAGTGCCCAGAGAGCAAGTCTTTCACCCACATCCTTTTTATTCCCGGGGTGTATGTTTAGCGGATTGCCGATATCAAGGGTTACCGCCATCCCCGATTTTGGAACTGACATCGAGAGGAATTGTGCTTCCCTCAAAAGTTCGGAATTTGTTCCTTCGTTGTATCTGTAGGGGGCTATTTGTGTGAAATAAAATGAAAATTTATCACCCCACATTTCTCTCCAGTTTTCCACCATTATTGGAAACAGTTCTGTGTAACGATCGGGATTCCAGGTGTTCGATTCACCTTGATACCAGATGGCTCCACGAATTTTGAATGGGGCTATTGGACTAATCATGGCATTAAAAAGAGTTGTGGGACTATTGGAGGTGACTTCGGATGTGATTTTTGGACGCGAAACAAAATCGAAATTATTCCCTGAATAGAGATAAAAAGTTGAATTTCTGAATTCAGCTACCGGAAGGTATTTCCACTTTCCGGCGATCGAGATCGATTCTTGCGTATCCTTCAGATGGATTCTAAAAGACTCTCCTCTGCCATACATTCCGCCGCCTTGCATATTATCCAGTACCCGAACAGCTATCTGCAGGCTTTTTGAGTTTACTAATTTTGCCGGAATCAGATAGTTTCGTTCAGTTTGCCAGTGACCACCTGTTTCATATCCACCAACTCTGCTACCATTTACAAATGTAACATCCATATCATCAATTGGACCCAGTGAAATGGTCAGGTCTTTATTCAACCAGCTATCAGGAATATTGATTATGGTTCTGAACCATATTACTCCGTCAAAATTTCCAAATCCAAAATTTGCCCAATCGGAGGGCATTTCGGTTGTTTGCCATTTTGAATCATCAAAATCGGGATTTGACATCATTGCATCACCAAAATCAAGATTTTCCCAGATGTTTGTACCTGATTTTCCCTGCATATCGATCTGAGGTAAGTTGGCAAGCCAGACTTTTAATTTCTCCGATTCCTCTTTAAATTTTTCCATTCCTTTTATGTATTCAGCATACTCAGGGAATTTTGAAAGTGGCTCTGCCCCCATCCATGCTTCAATTGGGGAACCGCCCCAACTTGAATGAATTAAACCAATTGGGACATTGAGGTCAGTCATTAATTTTTTACCAAAGAAAAAGGCTGTGGCACTGAATGTTGATGCAGTCGAGGGGGAACAGAGACTCCAGGAGCCTTCACAATCTTCTTCGGGTGAGATGGCAGTTGCCCGATCCACAGTAAAAAACCTTAAATTTGGATAATTTGCAATTGGGATTTCATTTGCAGCCGTGAATATCGTATCGCTTGGAGGCCATCCGGCGAGTGGCATCTCCATATTTGATTGTCCCGAGCAGAGCCATACCTCACCCATAAGAATATTTCTATATTGGATTGAATCGCCACCACAAACTACTTTCAATTCATACGGACCACCGGCACCGGGAGTTTTAATTTTAGCACTCCACTTTCCATCATCATTTGTGGAAGTTGTAGCCGATTCACCCCAGCTTGAAATAATATTTACATTTTTCCGGGGTTCAGCTTTTCCCCAAATCGTTACATCAAAATTTTGTTGAAGTACCATATTATTAGAGAAAATTGAGGGGAGTTCAAGTCCGGTTGAACTCATTTGTGCATTTGTGCATGACAAAAAAATGAAAGCCACAAGGAGGAATCCAAGTGGCTTTAAAGACTGTAAAAGAAAATGTTTAAATCTCATGAATATACTTTTCAGTTTCCGATTTAAGGACTTTGGTTAAAAGAATCAGCGAGACAATATTTGGAATAGCCATTAATCCGTTTGCGAGATCGGCAAAATCCCATACCAAATCAAGTGTCTGGACTGAGCCAACATAAACAAATAAAACCCAAAGGATTCGATAGGGAAGCAGAATCTTTTTTCCGAAGAGATATTCGGCTGCTTTTTCACCATAATATGACCAACCAAGTATGGTTGAAAATACAAATGTCAGGAGTGAAAAAGTTAAAAAGATTGGACCTATAATTCCAATATGACCAAATGCTTCACTTGTGAGAGCTGATCCGTTAAGTCCACCTTCTTTCCAGAATCCACTATTAACAACCACTAACCCTGTAAGAGCGCAAACAACTACTGTATCCCAGAATGTACCTGTAGAGGACACAAGTGCCTGGCGGACAGGGTTTCTTGTTTGAGCAGCTGCAGCCACGATGGGTGCACTTCCCAAACCTGATTCATTGCTAAAAAGTCCACGAGAGACACCGGCTTTAACCACTTCTTTCATAGCAGCACCGGCAAATCCACCAATCGCGGCACTTCCGGTGAAGGCGGATTCAAATATCAACATGAAAGTATCACCGAGAGTAGTAAAATTGATCACGAGCAAAACCAGGCAGCCGATGATATAAATAAATGCCATAAGGGGGACAAGAGCCTCACAAACTCTGGCAATTGACTTAATTCCACCAAGAATTACAAGTGCGGTAAACAATGCCATTACTATCCCGGCAATGTGTGGGTTGATACCCAATGTATCACTGCTGAGGTGGGCAATTGAATTTGCCTGAACCATGTTTCCGATACCAAATGCAGAAATGGCAGTTAAAGCCGCAAAAATGACTCCAAGCCACTTCATGTTAAGTCCTCTCTCGAGAACATACATTGGACCGCCTGAAAAACCCCCATCCTCATTTTTGACTCTATATTTAACAGATAAAAGAGCTTCAGAATATTTGGTTGCGATACCAAAAACACCCGTTAACCACATCCAAAGCACGGCACCCGGTCCACCTGCGACAATAGCGGTTGATACTCCCACAATATTGCCTGTACCGATAGTAGCAGCCAGAGCCGTGGCGAGAGCTCCAAACTGGCTAACATCTCCCTCGGCGCCTTCGTCTCTTTTAACAGAGATTTTGATCGCTTTGAAGATATACTTTTGGATAAATCCGGTTCTTACAGTAAGATAAAGGTGGGTACCAAATAAAAGGATAATTAGTGGCCATCCCCAGAGGAATCCGGCGGCGGTGTCGATAGCTGTTTCAATAAATTTGAGGATTTCCATGAGACTCCGAAGATTAAAAGGTGAGAAGTGAAAAATTATAACCTGACAAATTTATACCCTTTTTGTTTAAGATGCAAAATTAATTGTTCCAATTTTGCATAAAACTTGTCAATTCTCTCAGGATGTGTACCAAAATGGGTTAACAAAAGAAATCCATTCATTCCATTGGTCGAAGATTCCTCAAAATTTACGATTGTTGAATAAATTGAATCGGAGGAGAAGTAGTAGGAACCCGAGGGGATTGTCCAGTCCTGATTCGATTTTGTACCGGGAGTAAAATTGATTAGTTTTAACCCCAAACCCTCAGTCCAACTTGCTATTTCATTGTTGTACCATTCATATGGAGGTAGAAACCAGGGAGCATCATTTTTCGAAATGTCAAATTTTAACATCTCACGATAATTGTCAATTACATCTTTTTCAAATGTTGCTTTAGATACAATAGATGAGTCCCTTTTCTCCCATGAATTATACAAAAGATGTTTATCGGAATGAGCACCGAGGTAGTGACCTGATTTTTTAAGGTCTTTTATGATTTCTGAAAATTCAGGATTTCGATAAAAATCACCTGTAAAGAAAAAATTACCTTTGATATTAAATTTATTCAAGGTCTCAGTAATGGTTTTATGCCCATCTGCAAATTCATGTCCGGTAAACACAAGCGCTATGTTCTTTTTAGTTGAATCAAGACGGATTAGCGCACCTTTGTAAAAAGTTTGATAGAACGTGGAGGAGACGGATTTAGTCCCCAAACCCATCCGAGATTCACGGATTTCTCTCTTAACGTTTCTCCCTCTTCCTTTGCGTCCTCTGCGTTCTTTGCGGTTTTATACAAAGATGACAAATAGATAGCCAGCCCCGCAGTACCATCCATTGTTGGTTCATTTGTTGAATAATCACCCCAGTCGTCGTGATAAACAGCTCTTCCCGGTTGGAATCGAGCATATTCATCAGGTTCCGCCAGGTGGATCCCGATCAACTTTCCAA
Organism: Ignavibacteriales bacterium; assembly: GCA_016707285.1. GTDB lineage: Bacteria > Bacteroidota > Ignavibacteria > Ignavibacteriales > Ignavibacteriaceae > UTCHB3. The sequence continues at coordinate 196,932 of JADJIA010000001.1, read as the reverse complement.
AAATTGTAGAGTAGATGGGACCATCAACCAGACCTCCATCAACGGGATAATTATAGACATGAGTGAAAGCTGAATGTGGATCGACAGGGAAGTCACCCCACTTTGGCAGACCAACAATCATACTTGTGCCCCAAGGGTTGCACCCAAAAAGCCAGTCGAGAAGTGAAGCTTCCATCTCAAGAAATTTTTGATCACCTGTTAACTCATGATAGAGTTTTGCTTGTGTCATCGCTGCAGAAACGAGGTTATTTGAACACCAGATGTAGGGGACACCAATAAAAAATGGATCACCTTTACCCCGATTAAATAACTTCTCAAGTCCGTTTTGATAAAACTTTACAAATTGTTCAGACGAATCAGACTTATCACCCGCAATCAGATAATGACCCAAATTAATAAATGGAAACCACTGATAATGGGAGGCGGTATCTGCACCGATCCAGGGAGTGATTTCTTCCATTTTGCCATATTTTCGAGCATTGTTCAGGTATTTTGAATCTCCTGTAACTGCATAAAGTTGTGCGGCTGCGAGTTCCATATCGTCAACCCAGTTTTCCTCTTCATAAAAATAGGGTGCCTTGCAGGGTGCTGTTTGCGAGATTCCCGGATACTTTTCACCATATTCATAAGCTTCGATTGCCTTTTTGTGAAGTCTGGCAGAGAATTCAGGGTCGATTGATAGCATCAATTCAGATCCAAGTGCCATTGTGGAGGCAAATTTCCCTGCTATCGATGCAACACCTGTTGATCTGTTTTTGAATTTCATCAGACCCTGGGGTTTGCCCGTCACACGATAAACTGGTCTGTATAATCCTTTGCCATAATTGACTGAGTCCTCAGTAGGCAGTCTGAACATTTGATGGTCACGATCATCGGCAATTTGTTGATACATTTCCTCACCACCCGGGTACATCCTGTCGAGCCATTCAAGTCCCCACCTTGCTTCATCGAGAACATCGGGTATTCCATTTGCTCCCGGATCACCATTTCTGTCAAAATAATCTCCAAAAGCTTTGGGATTTTTTTTGTATGCAAAAAGGAGTTGATATGCTGCTGTTGCGGAGGTTGTTGCATATTGTAAATAGTCAGAGGCGTCGTGCCAGCCGCCCTTTGCAATTATTAAATATAAATTATTAATTATTAATTCTGAGGTTTGGGTGGAATCATTTCCCGGGGCATCTTCAGAATAGACAGTAAAACCGTCGTGGGTGTGACAGGAATCCTTTAGATAGGGGTTATAGCCACATCGTTGTTGACGCATATATTGCAGTATAAAATCCGGGGTTGAATTGTAGATGGTATCAGAGATTCGAAAATTGGGAGATTCGGTTTTTCCAACAATTATTTTATAAGTTCCATTGGATCGAAGTTCAGAAAAATTTAGTCGAGCTGTACCCTTAAAATTTCCGATGGGGCCTTTATTATTTATTGTTTTTGAAGAAAATACAACCTTGCCGGTAAATACATCTTCAATGTAAAACTCATTTGGGATGTTTCCATCTTCACACAACAAAACAGCAACTTTTATCGCATCAGGCTGGTAACCAAGTTGGTTTATCCGAATAACGGATTGGGGGAGGAGGGGAATGGAAAAAGTTAAAAAGATCAGCAAGGTTAAGTAAATATGGCGCATTTAATACCGCATTAAAGAATCAAAAATACCTCTGCAATATAAGATTTTAATAGATCAGGATTAATAATTCTATCCAAAGGTGACCCCTCCGGGGCAAATTCTTAATATTTTGGACAATTCTACCCAGAGGTGACCCCTCCGGGGCCAAATTCTTAATATTTTGGACAATTCTACCCAGAGGTGACCCCATCCGGGGCCAAATTCTTCATATGTTGGAAAATGTTGCCGGGGACAATGGCATTTGGGCTGGTTTGCATTTTCTACCCATACTTTACCCCATCCGGGGCCAAATTCTTCATATGTTGGAGAATGCTATCCCTACTTTACCCCATCCGGGGCAATAGGCATTTCGGGATTTACCACATATTTTTGCATGTTGAATCGTGCAATGCATTTGGGTTTATTCGATCCATACATTCCTACCCCCCCCCCCCCCCCCCCCCCCCCCCCTCTTCACCCACACATGACCCCATCCGGGGCCAAATTCTTAATATTTTGGACAATTCTACCCAGAGGTGACCCCTCCGGGGAAGCAAGTTTGTGAGGTTCCCAATTTATCAATTCGTATTGCAGATGGCAATCGGGACGATTACCTCTCCTCACTCTTACGGCTGTTGTCCTGCAAATCCTTTAATCTGGGAAATCCTGATTCAGACAATTGCTATTAATGTATCAATGACACAACAAAAAAAGGCTGCCAGTTATAGACAGCCTTAAAAATATTACTGCATTATTGCATTATTGAATTACTGCATTAGTTCGCTTTTTTCATCAGTTTCAGGAATTCTTCTCCGTTTACGAAACCGGTGAGGCGGTAAACTTCTTCACCTTTTTCGTTGAAGATGAGGACGGTTGGAACACCTTTGATGTTAAAATCGGTTGTGAGTTTTTTACTGAGTGCGTCGCCGGATTTGGTTAAATCAGCTTTAAGACTCACAAAATCTTTGCTGGCTGCAACTACATTAGGATCAACAAAGGTCATTGCGTCAAGTTCTTTACAGGGGATGCACCAGTCGGCATAAAAGTCGATAATGATTTTCTTTTGCCCTTTGGCTGCCTGAAAAGTGGAATCTGAATAGGCTTCAAATTTTACTTTGCCTCCGGTTTCAGCAGAAGTGTTTGCAGGGAACCACCAAACTGCAAGTCCAATGAACACCACAGAAAGTGCATACTTAAATATCCTGAATGCTTTCATTTTGGCATCAAGTGGATCAAAAATTGCCAGATAGGGAACTGAAATAATTATGTAAACAGGCAACAGATATCCCGACCATTCTTTTGGCAAAAGTGGTAAAACAAAATAGATTGCCATACCAATCATTATCACACCAAAGATATGTTTGATTCCTTCCATCCACATACCGGCTCTTGGGAGAGCCTTGATTTTGCCGGAAAAGAGTGCAAGAACAAAATAAGGAGTTCCCAACCCCACGGCAAGGAAAAAGAAGAGGAGGAATCCAGTGAGTACATCACCAAGTTTGGCAACATAGGTGACAAGTCCCAAAACAAAAGGTCCAATACATGGAGCAGCCACGATTCCCATGGTTAGACCCATAAAAAACGCACCGTAGAGCCCTGTTTTTGCTCCACCTGCCTTATTTACAAGGGAGTCGGGAAGTTTAAACTCATAAAATCCAAACTGTGAAAGTGCAAGAGCAACAAAAATTCCGGAGATTAGCACGAGTACATACCACTCCTGAAGCAGCGATCCAAGAATTCCACCCGTCAGTGCTGTAATCACACCGATAAGGGAATAAGTAAGAGCAATACCCATAACATAAAGGAATCCCATCATGGCGAGGCGTGAGGTTTTGCCTTCTGCCTGTCCACCAAAATAACCAATAGTAATAGGAATAAGGGGATAAACACATGGAGTCAGGTTGAGGGCAAGTCCACCCAAAAAGACAAACAGAAGTGAAAAAAGAAGTCCACTTTTTTCGAGCGTAGAGGAGATATCGCCATCATCTGATGAAGAAACAGCCGCAGAATCTTTTGTATCATATGATTCAAGTTGTGAAGAAGCAGAATCTTCGAGAGCTTTTAGACTGTCAAGTTTTGCAAGTGAATCTTTTTCAGCATCAGCTTTTTTAATTGAATCCTTAATTGCATCCTCACCCATGGATTTATCGTTATATCCCAATCCTGAAGAGGCAAAAAGACCTGCGTTAAGCTCAGTTACAACGGATTCTTTTGTTCCAACCTTAATTGTCACAGTGGAGGTTGCGGAGTTTGGAGGCAAACAGGTTTCGTCGTTACAAGCCTGATATTCCACAGTAAGTGTAAGTTTATAATTCCCCGGTTTCAGGTTCTCAGGAACTCTGACCTTTGCAAAAATTGTAAAATTCCCTTCAAAAACGGAAACAGGTTTATCGGAGAATGCAAAAGTGTAATCCTTCGATTTAGGATATACAATCCCGGTATTTTTTATCCCGTTCGTTGAGGTGATGGAGAGGGAAGTGGGAATTAAAAAATCTTCTTTCGGTTTGTTCGAATTAACATGATATCCCTGATCAACCGCGGCTTTCACTGCAATTCTGATCTCATCGCCGGGTTTAACAATATCTCTCGAAAGTTGGGCTGTTTCAAGCGACAACTTATCTCCACCTCCAAATTGAGCCGAAGCTGTAAAGGAGAGTAAAACGGCAATTACCGGGATTATTGACTTCAAATACATCATTCTCTACTCCATCTTTGAACTATTGGGAATCTTCTACCGTAACCAAAAGCTTTATTAGAAACGCGCAAAACAGGAGCCCCCTGTTTACGCTTAAATTCATTACGATCAACGAGATTGAGCATCTTCTTAACGAGCTCTCTATCGCCAATCCCGGGAGCTATCTCATCGAGCTCCTTGTTTTCTTCCAGATACATTCTTAAAATTTTATCGAGAACAGGATAAGGTGGAAGAGAATCCTGATCCGTCTGATTGGGCCTAAGTTCTGCAGAGGGCACCTTATCAATGATCTCCCTTGGCAGAATTTCCTCATCCCTGTTTATAAATTCACACAACCTGTAAACATCTGTTTTATAAACATCGCCGATTATGGCAAGTCCACCACACATGTCACCGTAGAGGGTGGCATAACCCGTGGCAAGTTCAGATTTATTTCCTGTAGTTACAAGGAGGTGATTGAATTTATTACTGATTGCCATCATGTAGAGCCCTCTGATGCGGGACTGCATGTTTTCTTCGGTAACATCTTCGGGTTTATTATTAAACAGAGGATCAAGCATCTGTTTTACAGTTTCAAACACAGGTTGAATAGGAATTATATTGTGTTTGATGCCCAGATTTTCAACAAGTTTCAGAGAATCGGCAATGCTTCCCTCTGAAGAAAACTCGGATGGCATTAGTGTAACATAAACACTCTCTTTGTCCAACGCCTTCACTGCAAAATATGCAACAATCGCTGAATCAATACCCCCGCTTAATCCGAGACAAACAGATTTGAAATTAAGTTTGTTGCAGTAATCTTTTAGTCCGAAAATTAGGGCATTATGAACCTCTTCCTCAAAAGAGGATTCAACCGTTAAAATTGGTGGATATTTGATATCTGTGTCAAATATAAAATAATCTTCACAAAATGTTTTCCCCAGTCTGGCGAGATTACCTTCTTCATCAAAACACATGCTTGCACCATCAAAAATCAATTCTGTTTGTGCGGCGGCACAGCAGGTATAAACAAGTTTTACATTATCCTGTTTTGTAAGTGTGGAAAGCATTTTATAACGCGCTTTTCTTTTTCCGTATGAATATGGACTGGCGGAGATATTTATTAGGAGAGTTGCCCCTTTTTCGATCTGTTTTTTAACAGGATCGACGGGGTACATCCTTTTTTTCCAATAGTCTTCATCGTTCCAAATATCTTCACAAACCGATAATCCAATGGTTTCGCCACGGAATTCAAATACTTTTACCTCGGATGCTGCTTCAAAATAGCGAACCTCGTCAAATACATCGTAGTTGGGGATTAGCGATTTATTCTGAATAACAGAAATTTTACCCTCGATGCAAAAAAGAGAACTGTTTTCGATGTTGGTACCAACATTGTCTTCAAACTCGGTAATTGAGCCAAAGATTAATGCTGTTTTTGCATTTGTTGCTGCTGCCAACTCAAGATTTGCTTTATTGACTTTTACTCTGAAAGCCTTTTTCTCAACAAAATCGAGAGGCGGGTAGCCCGTCAGTGAAAGTTCCGGAAAGACAGCAATATCTGCTCCATCCTCGGTTGCCTTCTGATACCCCTTTAATATCTTCTCTTTGTTTCCGTTGATATCTCCTATTACCGGATTAATCTGACAAACTGCAATTTTCATTGTACCAATTTTTTTTTAATAGAACATGCAATATAAATAATTGGAAGATAGTGAGTAGCGGGAGGGGAGATTGCTTCGGTAAAACAAGAGCAGTTTGTAAAAACTGATTTAACATATAGATAAAGTTGCCTTAACATTAACTTAACATTCGAAGGCGAAATTTGGAGCGTCGAAGAAAAAAAATATGAGGAAAAAATGTTTCGTTCAACAGACCACAGGATTATGAAGCTTTTAGCTTTTATAACAATTTTAAGTTCAATAGTTTATTCACAGACAGGTACGATCTCAGGAAAAATTCTTGGGAAAACCGGAAATGAAATTCTCACCGGGGCAAATGTCATCGTTGAGGGAACAAGATTTGGAGCAACTGCAGATCTTGATGGTAATTATTCAATTAAAAATCTTCCAATCGGGAAGTACAATCTTAAATTCACATACATCTCTTATAATCCACTTAGGGTAGAAACGGTAGAAGTGAAGTCAGGCGAAACCACAAGGATTGATGTGGCACTTGAAAGTTCTGCACAAACCATGCAAGAAGTAGTGGTTACCGCTGAAGCACTTCAGAACTCGGATGCAAGTTTAGTAAAAAACCAAAAGAACTCACTTGACATTATTGACGGAATTTCCGGCGACATGATCAGCAAAACAAACAGTTCAGATGGCACTGATGTTCTTAAAAAAATGACCGGTGTTACTATTAGCGACGGTAAATTTGCTTATATCAGAGGAGTTGGGGATAGATACAATAACACACTTCTTAATGGTGCAAACCTTCCGAGCACCGAACCCGAAAAGAAAAGTTTCTCTTACGATATTTTCCCTGCAAATCTTATTGAGAGTATCATCACCTCTAAAACATTTTCACCTGACAAACCTGCTGACTTTTCGGGTGGACTCGTTCAAATTAAAACCATTGAATTCCCTGACAAGTTTTTTGTCAATTTTGGGATGTCTTCATCTTACAACACATTTGGCACAGGTAAAGATGCCCTAACCTACTCGGGTGGGAGAAGATGGTTGGCAAACGATGACGGCACAAGGTCGCTTCCTTCGATTGTTCCATCGGGGAAACTGCTTTCAAATGATCCTGCATTTCTACAGGAAGTTGGAAGATCATTCAGCAATAAATGGGCTACTGAAAAAACAAGTATGCCCGTTAACAGCAGTCTGAATTTATCATTTGGTGACAAATATAATCTCTTTGAAGATCACATACTTGGATATATAGCTTCAGTAACTTATTCAAATTCAAATGAGTCACAGGAAATTGAAAGAAACAACTACACTTTTGATGGTCCGAGATATGAATACAGCGGTAATAACTACAGAAATTCAGTGATGATGGGGGGATTACTGAATTTCTCTTACCGCATAGGTCTTAACAACAAAATAAGTCTTAAAAATCTCTATAATCAGAATGCTGACGATGAGGTTACACATTATTCAGGACCATACTATTATAATCCTGACTTCCGTGATCAAACTTCGCTCCGATATGTAACGAGGAATCTCTTTTCCACCCAATTAATCGGTGAACATTTTGTTGAACTGTTAAACGGGTTAAAGATAGAGTGGAATGCAAACTTTGCACAGTCTGAAAGAGATGAACCCGACGCAAGAAGATATCTTTACTCGAAGCCGTTGGATGAGGAACAACCACTTAGATTCCAGCTTGATCAGAGTCTTGCAACCAGATATTTTGGTAAGTTGCTCGATAAAAACAAAGGTGTGAGTCTCGATCTTACATTCACTCCTTTTGAAGATCCTTCACTTCCTTCGATTAAAACCGGCTTTGCAATCGATTTTAAGGACAGAATTTTTGACGCAAGAAGTTTTGGTTTTAAGAACAAACCGGGTGGTAATTTTGAAAAAAAAGACAGCATTCTGATGGGTTCTGTTGATGAGATATTTGTCTCTGAAAATTTTGCTCCAAACTTCATTGAAATTACCGAAATAACAAAACCATCTGACTCTTATGTTTCAAGTCAGAATGTAACTGGCACTTATGTTGCTTTGGATTTTACACTACTCGACAACATCAAAGTTAATACCGGTGTTCGATATGAATATTCAAAACAGGATTTAAGCTCAAAATCGCTTACAAATGCTGATGTAAAAATATCCCCTGAATATCATGATGTTTTACCGGCTATCACACTTACATGGCAGCCGACAAACAATATGAATGTTAGAGCGGCTTTCTCGAAAACGCTCGCAAGACCGGAGTTCCGCGAACTTGCACCATTCAGTTATTACGATTTTATTCAAAATGAAATAGTTCAAGGAAATGTTGATCTAAAAAGATCTTTGATTAATAATTTTGATTTTAGATACGAGTTTTATCCACAAAGAGCCTCCGATCTGATTGCTGTCAGCTTTTTTTACAAACAATTTAATGATCCTATTGAGCAGGTATTTCTTCCTTCATCTTCGTTTGAGCCAATAAGATCTTTCAAAAACGCTAAAACAGCAAATAATTATGGTATTGAGATGGAGATCAGGAAGTCACTCGATTTTATATCTCCAATCTTAAATGAACTTTCTTTCTCCGGTAATATCAGTTTAATAAAGTCAGATGTTGAATTTGATCAGGCGGCTTCATCCAACGGTTCCACTTATCAGGAAACAAAAAGACCAATGCAGGGACAAGCTGAATATGTTTTTAACTCAGGCCTCTATTATGACGGATATGAAAATGGCCTTTCTGCATCATTAGTTTATAATAAAGTTGGTCAAAAGATTGATAAAGTTGGATTTGGCGGTCTTGGTGATGTAATCGAGATGCCGAGAGATCAGGTTGACTTTTCAATTTCAAAAAAATTATTTAGTTCACTCACCATCAAATTTGTAGTGAGAGATATTCTTTCACAAGATTATCTCTATATCCAGAGAGCTCCCGGAGGAGACAAGACTGCACTGCGAATTAAAAAGGGAGTGATTTGTCACTTGGAGTTTCGTACAAGTTTTAATTCAAACAACCAATAAATAATAGAGGCAACATGTCTAAAGTCTTAACTGTTATATTTACCCTCGCTCTTGCAATGAGCTTAAATGCTCAAACTGTATTGCAGGGAGATATTACAACTAATACTACTCTTACCGCAAACAATTCTTATCTACTTTCAGGTTTTGTGAGAGTGAACTCCGGAGCAACTCTTACGATTGAGCCCGGAACAATAATTTACGGTGAAAATGCAACACAGGGTACCCTGATCGTTAAACCGGGCGGAAAAGTGATAGCCGAAGGAACACAAAATTCACCAATCGTTTTCACTTCAGAGTTCACAAAACCAGGCGCCAGCAGACCTCCAACTTATGGTGACTGGGGTGGAATCATTTTACTTGGAAATGCACCAATAAATATCCCGGGTGGAACCACAGCAATTGAAGGTCCCGGTGATACATACGGTGGAAGCAATGCCGATGATAACAGCGGTGTACTAAGATATGTCAGGATCGAATACCCCGGTATCGCTTTCAGCCAGAATAATGAGATCAACGGTCTTACATGTGGTGGAGTTGGAAGAGGTACCGTGCTTGACTATATTCAGGTCAGTTATTCAGGTGACGACTCATTTGAGTTTTTTGGTGGAAATGTTAACGCAAAACATCTCATCGCCTATAAAGGATGGGATGATGATTTTGATACCGATTTTGGTTACAGTGGAAAACTTCAGTTCCTTGTTTCCTTCCGCGATCCTGCTATAGCAGATCAGTCAGGTTCAAACGGATTCGAATCTGATAACGATGGAACAGGCTCAAACAATACCCCTCTTACATCCCCCGAGTGGTTTAATGTTTCTCTAATCGGTCCAATCAGCCAGACCGGAGCAAGTATTAACTCAAATTATAAAAGAGGCATGCACCTCAGAAGAAATTCACAAAATAAAATTAACAATGCTGTAATAGTTGGTTGGCCAACCGGCATACTTCTCGAGAACCTTGGAACCATCAATGGCGCAGTAAACGGAAGTATGTTCGTAAAAAACTCTGTTGTAGCGCAGACAACAAAATCTCTCGATACAGCAAGATCAAATAATACATTTAATATCAATACATGGTTTACTACAACCATGAACAGTGCAATATTTACATCTGCCGCTGATATACAGATGGTAGATCCATTTAATAGTTCATCGCCAAAAGCCACACTTCAAGCAGGTTCACCTTTGCTCACAGGTGGAGTTGTTCCTCCTGCGGATGGATTTTTCGATCAGACAGCTACCTTCAGAGGAGCTTTTGGAACTACCGATTGGACATCAGGATGGGCAAGATTTGACGCACCAACTTCTGTGCAGGAGTCGGGTTCAGAAATTCCTGTAAAATTTGAACTTTCGCAGAATTATCCTAACCCGTTCAACCCGTCAACCAAAATTAGTTTTACTGTTGCTGAACCCGGAAATGTGAAACTTTCAGTTTATAATGTTCTTGGGCAACAGGTCGCTGAATTGGTTAATGGTTATATGTCAGCTGGCAGTTTTGTTGCAAATTTTGATGCGAGCAGCCTCTCGAGCGGCATGTATATTTATACTCTTGAATCAGGTGCTGTTAAAATCACCCGTAAAATGAGCTTGTTGAAATAGTTTCCTCTTTTCAACAATACTTCGACCAAGGGACTCCTTCGAAAGAGGGAGTCTTTTTTTATTTTAAAGTATCAGAGTAGCAAAGTATCGGAGTAGCGAAATAAAAATTTCACATTCAAGTAAAAATTAAAGCCAATAATATGTGGTTTAAGCGCAGGTTTCTGTAAATTAACCTGTTATAAAATCAATTTTATTACAACAAATCCACCAATGAGGAGAAGTGTAAAACCGATAGCCAGCCAATCAAAATATTTATCGATAAATGCTTTGATTGGTTCGCCAAATTTCCAGAGCAGGGTTGCGACAAGAAAAAATCTTGCACCACGGCTGACGATGGATGCAATCATAAACATAACAAAGTTTACATCAAATGCTCCGGCGGCAATTGTGAACACTTTATAGGGGATTGGAGTAAACCCGGCAGTAAACACGATCCAGAAATTATAAAGATCAAACATCTTTTTAATATCGTAAAAAAGTTCGTGTGTAAAACTTGGAATATAGGAGAAAAAGAAATTGGCAAGACCGGAGAATTCACCGGGTGATGACCACCAGACAAAATATCCTATTAGGTAACCGGCGATTCCACCAGAGCACTGATCCAATGGTGCAGTTAAGTGCGAACTTAAAAGCCTTTGCTTTTGCTCCCAAAACAAGAGCAATTAAAAGAGCATCAGGGGGAATGGGAAAAAATGATGATTCTGCAAATGCAAGCAAGAAGAGGGCTATTGGTCCATAGGGTGTTTCTGCCCAGTGGAGCATCCAATTGTAAAGTTTTTTTAGATATTTCATTAATCCGGAATATTTTAAATATAAACTCTAAATTTGCAAAAGTTAGAGCTAATGAGCAAAAAGTTAATTGATTAAACGGACCTTAAAACATGGAAGAAAAGAAAAGCAGCCGGCTTGAATCTCTGGATATATTCAGGGGAATAACCATAGCCGGAATGATTATGGTTAATAATCCCGGGTCGTGGAGCAACATTTATGCTCCTCTTAAACACGCTGAATGGCACGGATGCACTCCCACAGATTGGATATTTCCATTTTTTCTTTTTATTGTGGGTGTAGCTGTTACCCTCTCACTTACAAAAAGAAAAGAGCGGGGCGATAATCAAACCGCCTTGATTCTTAATATTTTCAGGAGGGCAGCTATTATTTTTCTTGTTGGTTTGTTCTTAAATGGATTTCCGGGATTTGATTTTTCTGAAATACGGATACCGGGGGTTCTGCAACGGATTGCGGTTGTCTATTTTTTCACATCTCTAATCTTCTTAAAAACTTCAATGAAAGCCCAAATATATATTACGGGTGGGTTGTTGTTGTTCTATTGGTTCCTTATGGGCGTAATTCCCGTTCCGGGAGTTGGAGAGGCTAATTACGAGGTCGGAAAAAATCTGGCAGCGTGGCTTGACAACCAGTTATTGTCGGGGCACATGTGGAAGGTATCAAAAACATGGGATCCCGAAGGAGTTCTTTCAACCATGCCTGCAATATCCACCTGTCTAAGCGGTGTATTACTCGGTCATTTTATAAGAACAAAGTTAAGTGACGCTGAAAAAGTGTCGTGGATATTTTCCGCCGGAGCGTTTTTTATATTCCTTGGTTCGATTTGGAGCATCTTTTTCCCGCTGAATAAAGGATTATGGAGCAGCTCTTATGTAGTTTATACAGCAGGTGTGGCTCTCATCTTTTTTGGGTTCTGTTATTGGATCGTTGATGTTCAGGGTTATAAAAAGTGGGCGAAACCGTTTGTCGTTTACGGGATGAATGCAATTACGGTTTTTGCCGGATCGGGATTAATGGCAAAAATAATGGGTATGATTAAGATAGCAGGCCCCGACGGGGTAGAGATGAGTTCAAAAGAATATATTTATAAAATGTTTTTGTTGCCATATCTTGACCCATACAATGCATCTCTGGCATTTGCAATTTTGTTTATCACATTCTGGCTGGCAATTTTGTGGGTTCTCTACAGATATAAAATATTTATTAAAATTTAATAATTAAAATCGAGGAGAGAGGTAAAAATGCCTCTCTCCCAAACTTCATTAATAACCTCTTAGAAATCAAAAATATCTTCGAGGAAACCGCCTCGTTTTTTCTTCTTGTATTCGTTATCGCGATAATAACCATCTTTTTCCCGGAAGCTGTCACGATTTAAATCACGACGATCATCGTCTTTTTCGCGGTATGGCTCCCGGCGGTCATCGTCCCTGGGGGACGAGAAACTTTTTGTTGATCTCTCTATTATTTTATCCAGTTCACCACGATCGAGCCAGACTCCTCGGCAATCGGGGCAATAGTCAATTTCAACTTCCTGTCTATTGGAAATTACAAGTTTTGTGTCTTTACATACGGGGCAATACATAGTCTAAAGCTCCTGTTTTATGATTGAAAAATCGCAGCCCTTTTGGATGTGATTAAAAATTAAAACAATGGCTTATCTAAATAGGTTCAATTTATCGACAATTTGAGACAGATATGAAATTTCAGGAAGGGGTCAGAAATTTTACAGATTCTTTTCAAAGACAGCCCGTATTTCATCCTTAATTCCATCCTTTTTTTCTCTCGAATTAGTGGAATCGAATTTAAGTTCGAGCACAGTTGGTTCAGGTTTGTCAAAAAAATTATTGATACAATTTTTAAAACTCAAAACAGAATCAACATCATAATATTTCAAACCATAAGCTTTCACGAGACTGCCAAAATCGATCTCTGTTTCTGCTTTAAAATATGTGTCGAATTCTTCACTTTCAGAATATATCGGCAGGTATTCAAAGATACTGCCTCCGCTGTTGTTTATCAGGATAATCAATAAAGGAATTTGATGTTTTTTTATAAACTGTAATGCATTACTGTCGTAATGGAATGACAGGTCTCCAATGACCAAAAGAGCGGTTGTTTTATATGCAGTTGCCATACCTGCGGAAGTGGAGATTATTCCATCTATTCCACTTGCACCGCGATTAGAATAAACAGGATTTGGAAAAAACTGTTTAAGAAAATCGAAATCGCGAATTGGTAAACTGTTTGATATAAAAACCGGGATATCGGGGTTATCGGAAACCATGGATGCCAATAATGCCATTGCTTCAACTTCAGAATCGAGAGATTCTTTCTTAAAAGAAGCAATCAATTCTTTACTGTAAATTTCATCAGATTTTTGAATCATCTGATTAAAATCAATTCTGAGCTTCGAAAAATTTTTTTCAAGTGTAAGCAGCGTCCCGATGAATTCATTTTCATCCATTTTAAGCACCGTTTTGTTGGATGAAGCTTTTCCAAAATTTTCTCCTTTAGTGTTGACCACAAACAGGGAGACTTTACAACGATTCAAATATCTTTCAAGGTTTTTTGAGACCGGATTCCTTCCAAAGATAATTATTTTATCAGGATTAAATTGATCAACAAATTTTTGCGATTGAAGCATATTCCCAAGATTCTGAATGAATTTCTCCTTCAAAGAAGCTCTGACATTCAGCGTTGCCTCGAGACAAACAGGGATGTTTTGATCCCCCGAAAAATGTGCTGTTTTTTCCAAAAATTCTACATCATAGTGTTTGTTTGCGAGGATTATCAAAACTTTATCATTGGGAAGTAACCCGATTTGATTAACTGTTTTGTGCTCATCGTTAATTCTGTCAGATTTAAGATCGACTGAAAAATTAACTAATGAGTGGAGCGAATTAAGTTCACTCTTTGTTACTTCACAATTATATGACGAAGGTTCAAGTGGTTTCTCAAAAGGAAGATTGATATGCACCGGTCCTTTGGATGGAGAGAGGGTACTCAAAAACGCATTTTTGGTCATTTCCACGATGCCTTGAAGATAAAACAAAGAAGTTTCCGGCAATCCGGGATCAAAAAAATGGTCACAATTTGCCGAATAGATGTTTGTTTGATTGATTGTCTGATTTGAACCGGTGTTTTTCAGATATTCGGGTCTGTCAGCGGTAATCACGATTAAAGGGATTTGTGCTGTGTAAGCTTCCACAATTGCCGGGTAGATTTCGGCAGCAGCCGTTCCGGAAGTGCACACCACTGCTACGGGTGATCCTGTTGCTTTTGCCATTCCCAAGGCAAAAAATGCGGAAGATCTTTCGTCGATGAAGACTTTTTTCCCGATGCTTTCATTTCTCGCAAAAGCGAGTGTGATTGGTGTGTTTCTCGATCCGGGAGAGAGGCACACATACTTCAGACCAAGTTTTTCGAGAGTCTCTACAAGAAGTTCGGAGACGAGGAAATTAATGTTGTAATTCATCTGTAAAGAGGGAATATAGCGGTGTAAATTTAATTTCTGTTTCAGCAAATTCTTCAGTTGGGTCCGAGTTGGCAACTATCCCGCCACCGGCATATAATACAGCCTCGTTATCGAGCAAAAACCCACAACGAATCGAGACAAAATACTCGGATAATCCACCTGCAGTGATATATCCAAACACGCCGCCATAAAGGTCCCTCGGGTGTCCCTCGATCTCATTTATTATTGTTGCAGCCTCTAATTTAGGGCTTCCGCAAAGTGCAGGAGTAGGGAAGAGGAGTTTGATTAATTCAACCGGAGAAGTATTCCCGGGCAATCTTGCAGAAACCCTGCTTACAAGATGGGTAACATTTTTTAATTTTCTTGTAACGGGTTTGTGATCAAACGAAACTTCGCGAGCGATCAGTTTTAAATTATTGACGATAAAATCTCTCACAATAAAATGCTCTTCAAGATTTTTTGCCGAGTGTAAAAGCTCATTTTCTCTTGTTAGTTGTTCAGAAGTTTTTTCAGAAGACTGAATTGAACCTGCCACAGCCTCCGTCACGAGATTACACCCGTCAAGTCTGAACAGAGTCTCCGGAGTGGCTGCTAAAAATAATTTGTTTGGATAGTTTGTCAGCAATATTGTACATTCAGGATATTTTTCAGCTAAAGTGTCGATAGCACTGTGAAAGTCAAATTTTCCTTCAAATCTGATTACCCGTTGTCGAGAGACGACTCCCTTGGTTAAAACCCCCGAAGTGATTTGTGACTTCATTTTAACTACTTTTTCGGAAAATTCAGCAATTGATTCATCTTCAACAGATGTAATGGTTACTCCTCCTGAAGGGAGACTTTTAGTTCCGGTTACAGTATGAAGACCAAGCCGGCTAACCAACTCATGAATTTTTAAGTCGAAATTATAATTTTCATCCGTTGAATTGATGCGAATCAGACATTTTTCACCAACCGTTTTAATAACCACTTCGGGAATTACCCAACTTGAATAAGGAATCCCTTGAGAGGAGTTAAAGGGAAAAGAGATGTACGAAAAATAATCGGGTAATTTTTCATATTTTGCATCATTGGGCGGGAAATCAAATGATAATTTAAAACTGCCGAGTTCGTGGTAGTTATTTACTGAAAAGGTTTTAAGTTTACCAAATGCCACAATTTCAATTAATTTCTCCGGGAAACGAAGATAAAAGAAGTCATCATTGTCGAAGTGGATAGAGGGAATCAGTGAGACCCCGGGGATGCTCAATTTATAATATTTGGATGAGATCCCGTTTGGATAACAATGTGAATTAATCTCTGTAATATCTGTTTGTGTATCGAAATAAAATGACATAATATAATTTATTTGGCAAGCTTAAAGAAGAAGGTTGAGCCCTCTCCATATTTGCTTTTAACTTCTATTTTTGAATTGTGAGCTTCTAAAATATGTTTAACAATGGCGAGTCCCAAACCGGTTCCCCCCACATCGCGTGATCGGGCTTTATCCACTCTATAAAACCTTTCAAAAATTCTTGAGAGATCATCTTCCTGAATTCCAACTCCTTCATCTTTTACCATGATGGTGCAGTCGTCGCTGTTCTCTTCAACTATTATTTGGATAGAACCTTCGGTTGAGTATTTGACAGCATTTTGCAGTAAATTGATCATAACCTGTCTGAATCGGGTTTTGTCACCGTAGATCTGCAAACCCTTCCTTACTGGTTGGATAACAAGTTGAATGGGTGTCTCTGAGATTGTCGGATTAAATTCTTCGGCAAGTTCAGCGAGGAAATTTCTCAAATTAAAATATCTAAAACTCATCTTGAGTTGTCCTGATTCGATAAGAGAGATATCAATCAGATCATTTAGCAGGTTACTGAGATTCTGAGTGTGATCATAGGCTTTTTGCAGAAAGTGCATATTAACTCTTGGATCTGAAATGGCTCCATTCAACAAAGTTTCGATATAACCACCTATAGCGAAAATAGGTGTTTTTAATTCATGCGAAACATTCCCCAGAAATTCTCTTCTGGTTTGCTCAAGTTTTTTAAGATAGATAAAATCGTCATTTATTTTTTTGATCATCTCATTAAGTTCTGCCTGAATGTCTCCGAGTCCCTTATCCAATTCGATGTTACTCGTTAATTCCATTTCTCGAGAGGCAATTATGCGTAGAGTTTTTTTTATATCTGAGAGATCTGAATATCTTCGTTTGCCGATGTAAAAGTAGAGAACAACCAACCAGATCGAACCTGTGAAAATATAGATTACCGGGTTTGAATTTAAAGAATAAAATATTATCGAGATAACGATAAAAGAAGAAAGAGAAAGGAACAGTTCCTTTCTATACCTCGAAGCGGCTGAGAGAGGATTATTCAATCTCTTTGAAGCGATAACCGACGCCTTTTACGGTCTCAATTAAGTATTGATATTCATCGAGTTTTTCTCTGATTTTTCTGATGTGTACATCAACGGTTCTGTCCACAACAAAAACATCAGAACCCCAAACATCTCTTAAAAGAGTGGCTCTGTTATATACCGTTCCCGGGGTACTAATCAGGTAGAACAAAAGTTCAAATTCTTTCCTTGGAAAAACCTTCTCAGTTGAGTTGATGGAGACTGTATATTTTTCCCTGTCAATTTCAATCGGTCCCATCTTTACATTTGTTAAGGTTTCATTTTCATCAGAACCAATGTTTGAGACATTACGAAGAGTGGATTTAACTTTTGCGACTAATTTAGCAGGGGAGACAGGTTTTAGAATGTAGTCGTTTGCTCCAAGATCAAGCCCTCTTAGTTCATCATATTCACTTGATTTTGCAGTGAGAAAAATGACGGGCAGTTTTGCGGTCTGTTTATTTTCTCTGATTCTGCGGCAAACCTCATAACCATCCATCTTTGGCATCATGATGTCGAGAAGAACAATATCCGGTTTTTCGGACATTTTTTTTAACCCCTCTTCACCGTCGTGGGCGGCGATAACAGTAAAGTTTTCCAGTTCCAGGTTGTATGTAAGAAACTCAACAATATCTCTTTCATCTTCCACAATTAATATTTTTGTTTTCATGCTCAGAGAAGAACCTCCTGATTCAATTTTGCTGAGAGATACATGTTTTCTATTATTTTTAGCCTTGAGGCAGAGTCTTCAACTGTGGAAAGGAGTGGATTGAGTCCTTTAATTGCACCGATGAAATGATTCAGTTCGTTCTGGTATGATTTTTCAAAATTGATTTTACGATTTTCATTCATCATCGGTTTTAACTCGAGACTTTGTCCATCGATATTTTTAATTACCCGGAGTGGATTGATTAGCGCATTTCCTTTATCGCAATATATTTCAATATTGAAAGTATCCCTCTCGGATGATATTGCCCAGGAAGACTCCATATAAATTAATGACCCGGGTTCTGTTCTGATAAGACTGATTGAGGAATCTTCAACATTTTTTGTTCTGATGTTAAAATTTTGTGTTGAGACTGATCGAACTTCAGGGAATTCGAGGAACCAGAGAGCGAGATCGAGCAACACAATTCCAAGATCAAATATTACACCACCACCCGATTCATCTTTTTTTGTGAACCATTTTGCAGAACTTGACTGCGATTTGAACCATGAACATTTTACATAAAAAGGTTTGCCAAGTTCACCGGCCCCAACGATACTTTTCAGAAGCATAATATCGGGACGGTATCTCATATTCATACCAACCATTGCAAGAACATCTCTCGATTTTGCAGCTTCAGTAATCTCTCGTGCTTCCTCAAGGGTTCGTGCCAGTGGTTTTTCAACAAGAATATGTTTTCCTGCATTCACACAATCGAGTGCAATTTGTTTGTGTGATTTGGTGGGGGTGGCAATCAGTACCGCATCGATATCAACCGTTTCCAACATTTTTCGATAATCGGTGAATTGTTTTTCAATCTTAAATTTAGTGGAAACCTCATCAAGAGCGTTTTTATTGATGTCTGCTATGGCAGCTATTTCCACATCCCGGTTTTTAAAGAGATCCGGGAGATGAATCAACTGTGAGATTCCACCCAATCCGATAATTCCGAATTTTATTTTTGACATTAGACTAACACCTCATTGATATGTTTTTCTGCTTGACAAAAGTTTTTAATTTTATTGAGAATACCATCAGCGTCAATTTCAAGTATTCGATGCAATTCAGCCTGAGTGCCGTGATCAACAAAACCATCGGGCAATCCGATACGAAGTATATCATTTTTATAAAATTTATCACAGAAATATTCTGTGATCGCAGATCCAAACCCACCAACGAGAGTGTTCTCTTCAAGAGTAATAATTCTTTTATGAGTAACAGCAATTTCATCAAGAAGATTGGTATCAAGTGGTTTAATAAACCGCATATTTACGAGTTTAGCTGATATTCCAAATTCTTCAAGTCGGGGGATCACTTTTGTTGCATAGTCAACCATCGATCCAACTGCGAGAATTGCAACATCGTTTCCATCTGAGATTACTTCAGCTTTGCCAACTTCATATTGTGTAAATTCTTCACTAAGCGGAACTCCAAGAGCATTTCCTCTGGGGTATCGGATTGCCACGGGGCCACCTTCAAGTTTTGTGGCGGTATAAAGCATATTTCGTAATTCGTTTTCATCCTTTGGAGCCATGATAACCATTTTTGGTATCATTCGGAGATAAGTAAGATCAAGAGTTCCGTGGTGAGTTGGCCCGTCTGCACCGACAAGACCGGCACGATCGAGAACAAACACCACATGTAATTTTTGAAGAGCAATATCATGAACAATCTGGTCGATTGCTCTTTGAAGAAATGTGGAATAAATCGCAACAACAGGTATTACACCCTGAGTTGCAAGCCCGGCAGAAAATGTAACACCATGTTCTTCGGCAATTCCAACATCGTAATAGTTATCCGGGCATTTCTCCTGAAGAATATTTAATCCCGTTCCATCAGGCATCGCTGCGGTAATTCCCACCACTTTAGGATTTTGTTTTACGATCTCAACAAGAGCATCACCAAAGATTTTAGTGTATGAAGCAGGAGCACCTTCTTTTTTGTAGGCAATCCCTGTCACCTTATCAAAGGGAGTTGATGCATGAAGTCTTTGAATGTGTTTTTCAGCGGGAGCGTAACCTTTTCCTTTTTCAGTGTTGGCATGGATAAGAATTGGACCTGTGAGGCCTTTAGCTGCTTCAAAAACCTTAACAAGATGATGGACATTGTGACCGTTTATAGGACCAAAATAGCGAAAACCGAGTGCCTCAAAAAGCATTCCCGGGGTTACGATTGACTTTAGTCCACCTTCAACTCTTCCAACAACTTTTCGTAGTCTGTCGCCAAAATTATCCATTTTACCGGTAAGGTCCCAAACATATCCCTTAAATTTGTTGTATTCCGGGTTGGTTATAATTGAAGTAAAATAGTTTGAAAACTGCCATACATTGGATGCAATAGACATATTGTTATCATTAAGCACAACAATCAGGTTTGCCCCCAGCATACCGGCATTATTCATCGCCTCATAAGCCATTCCGCCGGTCATGGCACCATCACCAATTACCGCGATGACCTTCCGGTTGGTTCCCATATATTTGTTTGCCTCGGCAATACCAAGTGCTGCAGAGATGGAGGTTGAAGCATGTCCGGCACCAAATGCGTCGTATTCACTCTCATTTCTTTTGAGGAATCCTGAGATGCCGTTAAGTTGACGGATGGTAGGCAGGAGGTCTTTTCTTCCTGTGAGAATCTTGTGTGGATACGCTTGATGACCTGTATCCCAGACGATCTGATCTTGTGGCGTATTAAACACTTTGTGCATGGCTACTGTTAATTCGACAGCGCCAAGCCCGCCGCCAAAATGACCACCAATAACTGAGATCACATCCACCATATACTGTCTGACATCAGTGCAGAGCTGCTTAAGCTCGGGTATGGTAAAATCTCTAAAATCTGCGGGAACATTTACCTTCGATAGTGCGGGGTAGTTGTTCATATCAAGCATTTGGTTTCTCCAAGGAAAAAAAGTGGTTTAATGGGTGATCATTAAAGCGTATTGAATGAGTTTTTTAATTCTGTAATCTTTACTTCAGCTGCCTGAAGAGATTTAAGGCACTCCTGCGAAAGAATCATTCCTTCTTCGTAGAGTTTAATTGCCTGTTCAAGGTCGAGGTCCTGGTCTTCAAGAAGTTCAGATATCTCTTCTATTCTTTCAAGTTTAATCTTGAAAGCTGTGATATCGCTATTTACTTTTTCCATTATTACCTTCAATAAGAATTTTCCCGTCAAAAAAGTTCAATTGAAATTGATCTTTTACTCTGAGCTCTTGTGATGATTTAATAAATTTATCGTTTTGGGTAACAAAAACAAAACCTTTTTTAAGGATTCTGTTATGATCGTTCGATTTTAAGTGCAATATAGCTGAATTGACTCTGTTTTTCAAGTCTTTAAGATTTGTATTCATTATGTTATCGAGTCTCATCGCTGCAAGATCAAGTTTTTGGCTGTTCATTTTAATAATATTTACAGGAGTTTTAACAACGGGGGAGTTGATAAACCTTAAAACCGAATCTTTTTTTCCGCTAAGATTGGCGGATACAGCAGCACCAAAATTGTTCATAAAATCGTTGAGAGCAGATGCCACCTTCATTTTGTCCGGAGTTACCAGTTCCATTGCCGCAGTGGGAGTAGCAGCCCTTCTGTCAGCAACAAAATCGGAGATAGTGAAGTCAACTTCGTGACCCACAGCCGATATTATCGGGATTCTGGAGTTAAAGACCGCTCTTGCAGTAATTTCCTCATTAAATGCCCATAAATCTTCGAGGCTTCCTCCACCTCTACCAATAATAATTACATCTATATCAGGAAACTCATTCAGGGCGGCGATGCCATTTGCGATAGACATTGCAGCTCCCTCACCCTGAACCTTAGCGGGTGCAAGAATAAGTTCAACGAGCGGGAACCTCCGATTGGCAACCGAAATCATATCCTGGAAAGCAGCTCCGGTGGGGGAGGTTACAATTCCAATTTTTGAAGGAAATGTTCTAATTTCTCTTTTTCGTGCGGTTTCAAAAAGTCCCTCTTTACCAAGTTTTTCCTTTAGAAATTCGAAAGCAACCTGCAGATCACCCACCCCGGTGTTTTTCATATCAGTGATGTCTAACTGATAGTTGCCTCTTGGAGGATAAACAGTTATGGAACCTGTAACAACGATCTGAGAACCATCTTTTGGAGTGAAGTTTACTTTTTTGTTATTGCCTGCCCACATGCAGCACGAAATTTGTGCTCCTGCATCTTTTAGAGTAAAATACCAGTGCCCCGAGTAATGAGGTTTAAAATTAGAGACCTCGCCAATTACGGTTTCGAATTTAAAACCTTGCTCAAGAGTTCCTTTGATCTCAGAAGTAAGTCGGGTAATGGTTTTATATTGGGGAAGTTGCATTAAAAAATCACAAATTGCTGAATATAATTATACGAAATTAAAACTTTATGCTAAAACCCAAGGTCGGTAAAATGGGAAACATTGCAGTAGGTTTCACACCCAATTCTTTGTTTTCTGTGACATAATAATCATATCCGATTATATTTGATCGATTATAAACATTTATCACATCGAGATAAAAATTCCAGTTTAGATTCCAAAATCTCGCTGCTGCAGTAACCCTGATATCCATTCGATGGTAAACAGGTTTACGATCGTTAAAACGGTTTTTATCTTCAAAAGCTATGTCGTAAATCACCTCTGAAACATTGGGGTCTGTAGCACTCCTTCTCACCGAGATTTGTGGTGAATCGGGCTTAAGATCACCATCGGTATCAACTGCAATAATCCTTGGTCTCAACCCTTCCGGGGTGGTGTTTGGGAAACCTGATCCAAATTGCCACCTGACACCAAAATTCCAGTTTTCCGCAAACTGATAGTCGAGAACAATATTAAAAGTGTGCCTTTGGTCGAATCTAAACGGTACAGTAAAATTTCTTTCAAATCTGTCTGCCACTGAAAATGAATAAGAAATCCATCCACTCAGCGAGGAATTTCGATCCATATTCTTTTTTGCAAGCATCACTTCGAGACCGTAGGATTCGCCATAAGAATTATTCACGGGTATTTGCGTTATAGAGTCACTTTGAATTGTGACAGGTCTTGTCCATCCGGCAGTTGTGTTTGGATCCTGACCAGGCACCCTTTCGGTATAATACCGTGTTCCGGTTACAATTTTAGGGACTATCAAGTTGCTGAAATCTTTGTAATAAGCTTCTATTTTCAGGTTCCATTCGAATGAGAGCCATTTTTCGATTCCGAGGACATAATGAATAGCTTTTTCTGCTTCAAGAAGGGAGACATTTACAGGAGAAAAATCGTAAAGCACTCCTGCATCAAGAAGTTTCTCGTAACCGGGTGACTGGTAAAAAACTCCCCATGCACCTCTTAAAGTTGTTAATTCATCGATCTGAAGCGAAGCTGATATTCTGGGAGCGAGATACGATTTCCCGATTATTTCATAATGATCAAACCGGACACCGGGATTAATATAGACCAGATCCCAAAAATTAAACTTGTTTTGCACAAAAAAACGATACCTGCCATAGGTTTTTGTATCTTTTATATCACCCACAGCGGACCTGAAATTGGGGTTTGCAGAAAAAATTGCACTGAGCTCGGGATCAATTTCAAAATCAAAGATCAGAGTTGATTTTAGCACATCCGCACCAAATCCTGCTTCAAGTATGTTATTGTTTCCCCACAAGAGATTTGATTTGGTGTCCCATGAAAATTTCTCGAAAAGGAAAGTGGAATTTACTTTAAATCCAAAAAGATAGGGTTTGATAGTATCAGCACTAAACCCCTTAAAAGCATCACGATTAAGTGAGGGGTCAAGGATTTCGGCTGTAAAACCTGCATCACCGCTGTTATTATACCAACTTAGCGTATTTTGGAGGAAAAATTTAGCATTGGGGGAATATTCCCAGGTTAATCCGATAACATCGTTTCTTGTTACATTATTGGCAGCAACACTTCCGGGAGTTTCTCTTTTCGATCCGGATACGATATTTACACCATCAGCAGAATAGATACCAAAAAGATTAATTTTATGTCCATCGAAGGGTCCAAATGTTACCTTTGCTTGAATGTCATAAAAGTTGGGGAATGCGGTTTCTTCCTCTACAAGACCTGCACTTTTGGCAAATGGTTCGAGAATAAGATCATAGTAAGTACGGCGGCTGTTTATCATCCATCCACCCTGAATATTAAAGGGATTTTTCCCTTCCAAAACAAGGTTTGCGTTGGTAATCGAAGCGTTTAAACTTCCTGTTAAAGCTTTTTTGATGTACCTTCACGATTGGAGACATCGAGAACGGCGGAGAGTCTGTCACCATATTTGACAGGGAAACCACCGGTAATTAAAGTTATATCAGATACGGCATCGGGATTAAACATACTGATAAAACCATAAAGCCGGTATGGATTAAAAATTTCAACATTATCTATAATAATCAAATTTTGATCAGGACCCGAACCTCTGACAACGAGCTGAGATGAGAAATCATTTGGTGCAAGTATTCCCGGTAGTGCTTGCAGGGTACGAAGAACATCCTCTCCGGCGCCGGGTAACACTTTTGCCTGCTCCGG
The DNA here is from genome assembly GCA_016707285.1 of Ignavibacteriales bacterium. Taxonomy (GTDB): domain Bacteria; phylum Bacteroidota; class Ignavibacteria; order Ignavibacteriales; family Ignavibacteriaceae; genus UTCHB3. The sequence continues at coordinate 172,536 of JADJIA010000001.1, read as the reverse complement.
TTCAAGGTCGATAATACTGGTTTCGGTATCCGAGGCATCTCTTGCTTTGTCTGAAATTACTATTTCATCAAGTTCAAGATTTTTTTCAGTCAAAGAGATGTTAGCGGTGAGGATTCTACCTGCTTCGATGGTTACAGTTTTGTCAATAGTCAGATAACCAACATAAGTAAATTGTAATTTAATTTTACCAACAGGGAGGTTCTTTAATTCATAATAACCATCAGAATTGGTAACAGTGCCGGATTTGGTGTCCAATACTCTAATTGTAACACCGGGAAGCGGTTCACCATCTGCAGAGACAATACCTTTGAGCCCGCCAAATTGTGGGAAGACTGTAGAAAAACTGAACAAAGCTATTAATACAACAAACTTATACATCATATCCTTGGATTAAGATCATTTCAATCAGTCAACACTTAATTCCTTTGGATAATTCCAAAGTCAATGGAAAATCAACAGATCAAAGAGCGAATGTCAGGAAGTAGGATGTTAAGCCAATATTAATGTCAAAATGATTCAGTCCTGTGGCAGAAGGGTAGTAGTTGTATCTCGCTTTGAGATTAAAATTTATAACTCTGAATATTTCAAAAAATCCAATAGACACCTCCGGTGAGATTCCATTAACTCCAAGAAAATTGGTTGAAAAACTGATACCCGGAGCTGCATATTTTAAAACAGGAACTTCGAATGGAAATTTTGCACCGAGGAAAAAACGATTTCTAAAATCTATATCCGGAGTGTGGACATATTCAACAGCAATTGCCATCCATGGAAGGTCTGATATGTTGCTCTGAAAAACCACTATCGGGATCTCTTTAAAGAGTGAAAACCGGGTTTCATCTTTAAAGAAGGAGAGACCCGGTGAAGGTACCAAATATGCAAGTGCCCCCAGTGTACAATCAGCGAGGTAACCGAGTGCGGTTCCTTCAATTTTTGGTTCAACAGGTAGCGGAATCTCAAATTCTTCACTTGAACTTTTGTTGCCTGCCTCATCTTCTACAAAAATTCTTCCCCGCAACACTTCGGAAGCATTTGCAAAAACAGATAAATCAGAAGTGAATCTAAAGCTTTCAGCTAGAGTATCAGTTACAATAAACTCTTTGCCACCGTCAAAAATAATTTTGGCTTTTACGGGACTCGTTGCAAAAAAATAGACAATTATCTCTTTTTTCTCCTCTTCTCTCAAATATGATTCGATAACATAAACACCAACAGAGTCCATATTCTCCAAATATGTGGTATCCTGCTCAATTTCATAAACATCCTCTTCCGTAACAACTGTTGAAGTGTCCGGTTCTTCTTGTGAAAAAAGTGGAAAACAAGATATTAGGATAAAGAATATGATATAACTTGGAATTTTCATTTTGCGTGTTTTGTGTTTTTCAATATTGAGAAATAACCGTTTACATTGTCGAAAAAGAGAATATAACGGATGAAAAATTACCCATTTTCAACCACAAATATCATAAAAACTTTAAAATGTAATACCCCCAATTGATTGGCACTAAATTCGCTTATAGAAAAGTGAACAATTTTAAAGAAAATGAAGAATATTTTATTTTACTCTCCTGATCTCAGTTTTTGTGCCAGTGTGCTGATGTACTTTGAGAAAAAGTATGCAGTGACCACAACAAATGATTTTCATCAGATCGAAAAATATCTGAAGACTTCAGATTTTGATATGCTGATTCTTGATTCTCAGCCAAATGAGAAAATCGAAAATCTTATAAAAAATATTGAGCCACTTCCCATCATCATGACATATGTATTCACCCGGAATATACTGTCGCTTGAATCACATTTGCGCAGTTATGTAAACGCAATTTTATATAAACCTTTCGATTTTGATGAAATGTCGGGTAAAATCGACATTTTAATGACAAACTGACCTTCTTTTACCCTTTTTATTGGTTTTTCAAGTGATATATTGAACTTTTGTATGGAAGTATTTTGTACAATATATTAAACACCTGTTCTAATTACTGAACAAAATGAATCCTCGTGATGTATAAGAATAAAGCTGTTTTGTGCATTTTTTAATCAGGCACGAAAATTGCATGATTAAACAAAAAAGGAGCTGTTATGAAAGCCAAGATTTTATTACCAATTGTTCTGTTTGCCTTTTGGGCTACGGGTTGTTATACCCAGTTTGAAGCTCAGCAGCAACCAAAGGTTGAAAAAGAAGTTGTAATTGTAGAGAGAGAAACCGAACCTGACATCGTGGTCAATGAGGGTGACACCACCTTCGTTTACGACGATGAAAACGAAAGTGAAGTGGAAATCTCCGTAAAAAAATATACATATATTGAAGATGATTATTGGTCGAGGCCTGTCGTAAGAGTTAATCTTATCGCGGGTTATGGATATGGTTATGGTTACGGATACGGCTGGAATAACTTTTGTTACGACCCTTATTGGGATTACTTCTACAATCCGTATGTGTATTATCCACGCTGGGTTTATTATCCTTGGTACTGGTATGATCCATATCCATTTTATTGGGGAGGATACCATAGTTATGGCTACAACTACCATCACAATAACAACAATTGGAATGGATTTTCAAATCACAAATATCGTGACAGAGAGATCAGCTCAATCAGAGGGCGTGATGGCGGGCGTGGTTCTTCTATAACAAGAGGAAATGGCTCAGGTGTAAGAACTCCCGGAATTACCAATCACGATGATAATATCGCCAAAAGGGCAGGAATTAAAAATGACGGATCACGAGGTTCGGGAGATGCAGTTGATAAAGAGATTAGAACCGAAAGAAAACGGAGTGCATTTGACACCTGGAATCGTGATGAAGAACCGGCTGTAAAAAGGAACTCCGGACGGGATGTAACAAAAAAAGATGACAAAAGAAGTTCTGTTAAAAATGACGGAAGAGGCGATAACTCCGGAGTTGACAAGCGATCAGGCGACAGGACAGATGGAAATAATAAAAATGTTACCCCGAGAAAAGATACTCGCAACGATGGTGATAACAAAAATGTAACACCAAGAAAAGACCCCAGGAATGACGGCGGTAAAAAAACTGTTACTCCGAGGAAAGATCCGCGTAACGATGGTAACAATTCGGGTGGTAAAAAGACCACGCGAGAACCCAAAAAGGATGTAAAAGAACCTTCAGGCAGAGATTATAAAAGCCCGACCCGTAATGATGGCAATAGTGGAAAAAGTAACAAGAGTTATAAATCGCCATCGAGAAATGATGGAAATTCAGGAAGTTCACGCGGCAGTTACAAATCTCCAGGCAGAAACAGTGGTGGATCAAGTGGAACTTACAGATCACCTTCAAATTCCGGTAGTGGAAGTCGTTCTTCAACACCTTCAAGATCAGGGTCCGGTTCAAGTTCCGGTTCCGGTGGATCCAGACGCTCAAGATAATTAGAGGATTATAATGAAAAAGTTGAAATTTTTAGTGTTATTGATGATTTTACCATTTATACTGAGTGGTTGTTATACAGTAGTTGATATGGGACAACCCCTTGAAGAGGAACTTATAACCGAGATTGAACAGGATTATGAGGAGACTGATTATGGTGAATCCTACTATTCTGGTAGTCACTATGGCGGATATTCCGATTATTATGTTTTACCGTGGTGGTACTCAATAACTCCGGTCACGGTGGTAAGCGGTGGTTCTTCCGATGACACTAAATCTGAAACAACTGTTGTCAGGAAGCGTGATAAAGAGAGCCTCAATTTAAGAAACCGTGATGGTGGCAGGAATTCTTCCGGTGACGGCATGGGTTCGTCAGCTACAAGAAGTTCCGGAAATAGTGGCTCAGGAACAACTGCAACAACTCCAACACCCACAAAGTCCACTTCAAGTAATGATAGTGGAGGCAGGAATAGCAGCAGTTCAGATGACGGTAAAAAGAATTCAGGACGAAGCGGTTCCGGAGGCGGTAGAAAATGAAAAAACTTTTTGTGATTTCATTGTTGTTTGTCGGGATTGGCTTCGGACAGACAGTAAATGATGCCGTAAGATTAGCCCTGCCCGGATTTGGTTCCGGAGCAAGAGCTATGGGTATGGGAAATGCTTTTGTTGCCATGAGTGACGATGGACTTGGCATGAATTATAATCCTGCAGGTATTGCACTTGTGAGAAGATTTGAATTAGGTGGTGGATTTAAGTATTCAAATGTTCAAAATAATTCCACATTTTTTGGAAATCAATTACAAGCAGGGAATACTTCTGCCAATCTTGATAATTTTTCATTACTTTTCCCTATTCCAACTCTTCGAGGCAGTCTGGTTATTGGAACTTCCTATAACTCACAACACGATTTCACCGGTAAAATGGATTTTAACGGCTATAATCGAGGAAGTTCATCAATGATTCAGGACCTGAACGGTTATTCCGAAATTCCTTTTGAGCTATATCTTACTGATGATGATTATAACACCAAAATAAACGGAAGATTAAATCAGGCAGGTTCTCGCTTGCAATCGGGTTCAACCGGTGTCTGGAATTTTTCAGTTGGCTATGAAGCATATAAAAATCTGTTTTTGGGACTGACATTGGGGCTTGGTAACGGCTCGTACGAAAATAACTATGATTATCATGAAACCGATCCCCTGGGTGTTTACACCGGAACTGAACTCGCCCCGGGAAACAGTTTTACCAATGACTTCAGAAGATTCTCGTATAAAACCCTCTTAAACTGGGATATCAGTTTTTATGAGGTGAAACTTGGTATGTTATATCAGGTAAAGGACTTAGCCAGAGTTGGTTTAACTATCGAATTACCAAGAACATTTACGATAAAAGAAAGATATGGTATAGAAGCTGCCAGCTATTGGGGTAGTGGCAGAGAAGTTTCCATTGATCCCGAAGATTATAAAAGCAGTGTTGAATATGAGATTTCCACTCCGTTTAAGTTCACAGGTGGAGTTTCCTTTAATGTTCGTGGTTTGATTCTTTCGGCTCAAGCTTCGTTCATGGATTATTCACAATCCAAATTTAAGGATGTTTCAGGCTTGGGTGGTTCTTTTGTGGGTGATCTTAATAAAGATGTACAGAGTTCACTGAGAGCTGTACTGAATTATAATTTTGGCGCAGAATACACAGTTCCTTTTGTTGATGCAAGAGTGAGAGCCGGATATTTCACTCAAAAATCTCCGTATAAAGATGATCCCTCTGATTACGACAAAAAATTTGTCACTTTTGGTCTTGGTTATCTGCTTGACGGTGAGTTATCATTTGATGCGGCTTACATGTATGGCTGGTGGAAAGATTTTGGCGAAAATTACGGTTTTGCAGAGTCAAGGACACTTCAAGATATTACTTTGCATAGTGCAGTTTTTGGAGTATCTTTCCGTTTTTGATTTGAGGAGTTTAACATCAAAGGATTGTTGATCAGGATCGAGGCGCAAAGCCATTGGGTCATGATTCCCGAAGAGCAAAGAGTTATCCGCTGTGTATTAAGAGGTAAGTTCAAACACGATCTTCGGCATAAAAAAGATAAATTGATTTTAACAGATGTGGCTGCCGTGGGCGACTATGTCAATTTTGACATGATCGACGCAAATTCCGGCGTGATTCACAGTGTTGACGATAGAAAAAATTTTATTTCGCGTAAAGCTCCAAAACAAAAAGGAGCCACGACCAGAGGTGAAAGATATGAACAGGTAATTGCGGCAAATATTGATTATATTTTCCCGGTATGTTCATTTGGTTCACCTGTCTTCAATAATAAAGTACTCGACAGATTTCTCGTAATCGCCGAAAGCTCCAATATCCAACCAATTATTATTTTTAACAAGATTGATCTGGTGGAAGACCCTGTCGAAATTGAATTTTGGTATAATCTTTACACTTCAATTGGTTATAAAATACACAGTGTCTCTGCCATGACAGGGGAAGGGATACCGGAACTTAGAGAACTGTTTTATGGTCATAAATCGTTGTTTTGGGGTCATTCAGGTGTAGGAAAATCTTCTTTGATTAATGCACTTTTTCCTGAACTGAAACTTTCAACAGGGGAAGTAAGCAGTTATAATCAAAAGGGGAAACACACCACAGTAATTGTGAGTATGAACCAAATCAATCGGGATACCTTTTTGATCGACACTCCCGGAATCAGGGAGATAGCACCCTTTGGAATACAAAAAGATGATCTTGCTCATTATTTTCCCGACCTGGCTGTTTATCTACAATCTTGTAAATATAAGCCTTGTACCCATAATCATGAGCCCGGTTGTGAAGTTGTAGCAGCCGTAGAGCGGGAAGATATTGATCCTGAGAGATATGACAGTTATCTGCGTTTGCTCGAGAATATAGAAGATGATATATTTTTTTAGAACTTTAGAACTTCAGTACTCATGTCACTCAGGTACTCAGGACACTCTGGTGTCTCAAGTCACTCAATTACTCAAGTTTCTAAAATATTTTTCTTTTTTCATTGATTTTTTATTCAAGAACCCTTATATTGCATACATGAAAATAAAAGTAGTTTTATTCGCATTAATTTTTGCCTTCGGAACAATAGTTGCCGGAGCTTTCCTCGACTTTTTTCATGCAAAAAGTGAGGACGGTCAGGTTAAAATCGAATGGAAGACTGCCTCAGAGAGCAATCTGAAGGAATTTGTTGTTGAAAGACGCACCCATAACACACCTTTTATGGAAGTTACGACCATTCAACCCAAAGGCAACAATTCCTATTACGCTTATTATGACGAGGGAGCTTACAAAACTACCGATGTTATCTATGTTTACAGATTAAAGATTTTTGATCGTGATAACTCCACTTCATATTCCAGAGAAGTTTCTGTGAGTCACTCAGTTTCAGGTTTTAAGAAAACCTGGGGCAGCATTAAGGCGATGTTTCGTTAATTAAAAATCTATTTTGGCTCTTACCCCGATAACTCTAAAAAGTCCCTTCTTCAAGTTTTTTCTATTAATTATATTTTTTTCTCTCCCCGGTTGCGCTGCAACGCTCAGGAATTCTCCCAATAATACAACAAACGATAAAAAACCTTCAAATAATAATGTTTCGAAACCGGACAACTCCAACTCTTTAAGACAAAATATTCGGGTTCTAATATCTGAGGAGTTAAAAGAATTTTCAGTAAAATTAGAGATTGACTCGTATATGATGTACGATGGAACTGAGGAGAAAGTGGATGAAGGGAAAACCCTGAAGATACGATCTCAGGGTGGAAAAGTGACTGTCACAATTGGTGAAACTGTTCACAATTCTTCAATAATCAAGCTAAGACCGGTTAATAATGATGAATATCTGTACTTTAAGAAAAAATCTTACAGAGGTGAAATTTGGTTTTCCGCTCAGAATTCCAAAACTTTAGTTGTTAACTATCTCGACCTCGAAGATTATGTTCTGGGAGTTGTTCCTCTTGAAATTGGATTAAAAAACGAATATTTTTTTCAGGCGCTTAAGTGTGCTGCAGTTACCGCACGAACATTTGCTATAAACAGATTACTCGAAAAGAGGGCTTTTTATGATGTAACTGATGGTGTGAAGGATCAGGCTTACGGTGGCATTGATGTTGAGACGGGGATCGACAGCCGGGCTGTTTTTGAGACAGAAGGAATGATTCTCACCTGGCAAAGCAAACCGGCATTGATTTTTTATCATGCCAACTGTGGTGGACATACCGAGGATATTGCAAATGTTTTTGGACCGGTTAATCACCCGTATTTAAAGGGAGTAGAGGATGGCGATCCACCGTATTGCGAAAAATCTCCCTCTTTTAGATGGGCTGAATCCTACTCTGCATTTGAAATCATCCGATATTTGTTTGATGCAGGCCTGATCAAATCGAAAAATTTTGTTCTCGAAGGGATGGAAATCAAGGCAAGGCATCCATCCGGCAGGGCAAAGGAATTGTTGGTATATCTCAGGGAGGAAAAACCGGTTAAAATTACAGGAAGCAGAATTCGAGATGTCATAAAAAGTAAAAAAGACAACTCGATTTTGAGGAGTTCAAATTTCGAAATTGAAGTTATAGAAGAGAACAGCGTGGTTAAGAAAATTAATCTTAAAGGTCTGGGTAATGGACACGGAGTCGGGATGTGTCAGTGGGGGGCGATGAATCAAAGTCGTGCTGGCAGAAGTTATGAAGAGATATTAGCTCATTATTTCCCACAAACAGAAATCACCAGGGTTTATGGTAATTGATCTTAAAATCGTTTTAGCTTCGGGATCACCGAGGAGAAAATTTCTGCTTGGTCAGATAGTCAGAGAGATTGAAGTTGTCAGTCTCGACACAGATGAATCGTTTCCTTTAGAGATGCATCAAAACGATGTTGCCTTGATGTTGGCGAAAAGGAAGATGGATGATGCAATCTCGCGTGGAATCGAAGGGATAATAGTTACGGCGGATACCATCGTTCTGCTTGATGGTGAAATACTTGGTAAACCAGCCGACAGTTTTGAAGCAAAATCGATGCTCCGGAGATTAAGTGGTAAAACCCATACCGTGATTACAGGATTTTCGGTTCTGAATACAAAAAACAAAAAAAGAATAGATTCTTTTTCCGAAACGAAAGTTACTTTTACCAATTTGACCGAAGATGAGATTGCCGGGTATGTGGCTACCGGAAGTTCATTAGACAAAGCGGGGGGATATGGCGTTCAGGATGGTTATGGTTCGATATTCATGGAAAGAATTGATGGATGTTATTATAATGTGATGGGGTTGCCTACAAATTCGGTTTATGAGGCTCTTAAGACGGTTGCATCTTGAAAAATTATAGAAGGACTATAATTTATTCGATCATCGCATCAGTGGTTTTGTATCTCGCTTTTTCGATATATGCCGACATCGACAAAGTAATTGATGCACTGTCAAAATTCAGTTTATTGCTGATTCCTGCGATTTTTGGTTTGGTTTTTGCAAATTATATCTTTAGATTTTTCAAGTGGCACTATTATCTCGGGTTGATTGATGTAAAAATTGGAGCATGGGAGTCCTTTTTAATTTTTTTGAGTGGATTCATGTTGAGCGTTACCCCCGGAAAGATGGGAGAGGTGCTAAAATCTTTTCTTTTGAAGGAGAGAATTGGAGTCTCGGTAAGTAAAACTGCCCCCGTGATATTTGCCGAGAGAGTAACCGACATGACTGCACTAATTATCATTGCTCTCGCGGGTGCTTTAAGTTTTAATTATGGAAGAGAATTTGCAATTGGTGCATTGATCGTTTTTACGATAATGATCACAATAATATCGAACAGGGGATTGGCTCTGCCACTTGTTCACATACTTGGAAGAGTTGGTTTTCTAAAAAGATTTTTACCACATTTTATTGAATTATATGAGAGTGCTTACACCCTTCTGAAACCAAAACCGATGGTTTTGATGACATTATTCAGTCTCATTTCGTGGTTTTTTGAGTGTTATGCTTACTATCTGATACTTAATGAATTAACTGTTGATGTTTCACTCTTCAGGGCTTCATTTTATTATTCTTTTGCAACAGTTGCAGGTGCACTTTCATTTTTACCGGGGGGACTTGGAGCAACAGATGCACTTTTTACGCTTTTTATTCAATCTCTCAATAAACCCGAGGCGATTGCAGTATCCTCAACCATATTGATAAGAGTTGCCACATTGTGGTTTGCGGTTATTGTTGGTTTGGTTGCTTTCTGGATTTACCAGAGAAAAGAGGGAAAAATAGATTTAAATATTCTTAACAAAACGGAGGTCAACTAATGGGAAACTACAAACATGTAAAAGTTCCTGAATTTGGTGCTAAAATCACAGTAGATAACGGGAAACTTGTTGTTCCTGACAACCCGGTACTTCTTTATATTGAAGGAGACGGAACGGGTCCAGATATTTGGAAAGCTTCACAGCATGTCTTTGATGCTGCTGTAGAAAAAGCATACGGAGGCAAAAAGAAAGTTGCATGGGCTGAAATTTATGCCGGTGAAAAATCACTCGAAGTTTATGGCGAAAATGAATGGCTGCCTGAAGAAACCCTTGAAGCAATAGAAGAATATCTCGTTGCTATTAAAGGACCTCTCACAACCCCGGTAGGTGGCGGTATCAGAAGCCTGAATGTTACATTGCGTCAACGCCTTGATCTTTACGCATGTGTTCGCCCTGTAAAGTATTACACAGGTACTCCAAGCCCTGTAAAAACTCCTGAAAAACTTGATATTGTTCTTTTCAGGGAGAATACAGAAGATGTTTATGCGGGTGTTGAGTTCAAAGCTGATTCACCTGAAGCCAACGAAATAATCAAATTAATAAATGAAAAGTTTGGTAAAAACATCAGACCGGGATCAGGGATTGGTGTAAAACCAATGTCATCTTTTGGTTCAAAAAGACTTGTAAAAAAAGCAATTGAATATGCTCTCACTCACGGTAGAAAAAGTGTTACCATTGTACACAAAGGGAACATAATGAAGTTTACCGAAGGATCATTTAAGGAGTGGGGATATGAAGTTGCCAAAGAAGAATTTGGCAATGTAACCGTAACTGAAGATGAAGTATGGGCAAATCACGGTGGAAAAGTTCCTGAAGGAAAACTTCTTATCAAAGATCGTATCGCAGACAGTATGTTCCAACAGGTTTTGTTGAGACCTGACGAATATGATGTGGTTGCCACCCCAAACCTGAACGGTGATTACCTTTCAGATGCAGCAGCAGCACAGGTAGGTGGTCTTGGAATTGCTCCAGGAGCAAATCTGAGTTATTCGATCGGTTTATTTGAAGCAACTCACGGAACCGCTCCAAAATATGCAAATCTTGACAAAATTAATCCCGGATCAGTAATCCTTTCCGGTGTTATGATGTTTGATTACATTGGATGGACTGAAGTTGCACGAATGATTGAATCTGCTCTTCAAAAGACAATTTCAAGTAAAGTGGTCACCTACGATTTTGCACGTTTAATGGATGGCGCAAAAGAAGTTAAGACCAGCGAATTTGCAAATGAAATAGTAAAAAACATGTAATACCGGAAAATCACTTATTTCGCGGGCATGAAGTCTCATGTTTCGGGAAATTTGATCAACTTATCGAAACTATTTTAGAAAAAGGAGGCTATGGCCTCCTTTTTGTGTTTGATGTATGAGTAATTACTATTATTTTACTTAGTATTATATATTTTAATTTTTAAACAAGATTAAATTCATATTTGATTTTATTTACAAATGAGAGTATATTATAGTGCATTTAAAAAAATGTTGTAAAATTCAAAAAAAAAATGGAGGTTGTTATGTCAAACGACAAAAATCTTAGTAAAGGTTTGCTGTTAGGTCTTCTTGCCGGCGGATTAGTCGGTGCATCATTAGCCCTGTTGTTTGCTCCAAAGAGTGGGAAAGAACTCCGCAAAGACATTCAGGATAAAGCTGAAGATTTCAAAAAAGAAGCAGAATCCCAGCTCGTAAAAGCAAAAGAAAAAGCACAGGAAGTGGTTAACGAAGGCAAAAAAAGAGGTCAACAAATTATTGATGACGCAAAGAAAAAAGCCGAAGAGATCAAAAATGATGCTGAGAGGCTGATGAAAGGAGCAAAAGGGAAACCTGCTGCTGAACAGGAAACTGAAAACGCATAATCTTTTAAAATGAAAGAGTAGCTATGTTTACGGAGATATTTCAAGTAATCCTTTATCTGAGTGCTTCAGCACTTTGTGTAGCACTAATAGTGTATCTTAAAAAACTCACTGAGAGTGTACAACAGATGCAGAAGGACCTGGGCGAACTTACGAATAAATTTGAGCCCCTGATCGACTCACTTCAGTCACTGTCTGAAACACTGCAACACACTTCATCCGAAGTGAATGAGCAGCTTGATAAGACTGGTTGGATAATTGATCAGGTAAAAATGAGGCTGGAAAGTTTATTCAGTTTCGAAGAGAAGGTTAAAGATAGTCTTGAATCACCGGTGGATAAGCTGCTTACGAATTTAACGGCTCTGAAAGGTGGCGTTCTCGCCTTCTTCAGAGCCTTTTTCTTAAAGAAGTAAAGGAGATCATCTGTGAAAGAATATACTCCGGAGCTCATCCGGAACATCGGTTTTTTTGGACATGCCAACGCCGGAAAAACAACTTTTAACGAGTTGGCTTTATACACCGGCGGTGAAACTACCCGTATCGGCAAAATAGAAGAAGGAAACACGATTTCTGACTATACTCCGAATGAAATTGAGCGTAAGATTTCCATTTCCCTCTCTGCCTGTCACTTGGACTGGAAAGATGTCAAGCTGAATATCGTTGATATTCCGGGAACATCTGATTTTGAAGGTGAAGTTTTGGCAGGTGCAAAAGTTGTCGATACGGGTCTTATTTTTATAAAAGCAGTCGAAGGTATTGAAGTAGGAACTGAACATGCCTGGGAATATCTTAAAGAAGATAATAAACCGGCAGCCATAGTAATTAATAAAATTGACCATGAAAGGTCGGATTTCAAAAGGATATTTGAACAGTCGATTGATCGACTTTCACACAGTTGTGTGGTTGTAACCTTCCCTGCAAAAGAAGGATTACAGTTCGATACTGTTGTAGATGTGCTTAAGATGAAAGCATATCAATATGGAGCAATCGGCACTAAATCTGTAACAGAGATTGATATCCCTGCAGATTTAAAAGCCCTTGCTGAAGAGTATCACACTCAGTTGATTGAAAAAGTTGCTGAAGCTGATGAAGAACTCATGAATAACTATTTTGAAAACGGGGATTTAACCCCTGAAGAAGCTACAAAAGGACTAAAAATTGCGATCCGAAATGGTGACCTTGTACCTGTCTTTGCAGCTTCCGCCGCCAAAGGTGTTGGAATGAACAATATCCTTGATTTTGCGGTAAGCTACTTCCCGGCTCCCAACGATATGCCCCCTGCAAAGGGACTTCTTGGAGACGGAAAAGAAGTAGAAGTTGTTTGCAATAAAAACGGTGAGCCCGTTCTCTTTATTTTCAAGATAATTGCAGAACAACATGTTGGTGAACTTTCACTATTTAGAGTTTATTCAGGCACATTAAAACCCGGTATGGATCTTGTGAACCAGACCAGCGGAAAACCTGAAAGACTTAATCAGTTTTTTGTACTAAACGGACACAACAGAAAAGATCTTTCCTCCATGTGCGCCGGAGACATTGGTGCAGTGGTTAAACTTAAAGATTCCCACACCAATAATACCCTGAGTTCAAAGAACTATTCGGTAAAAATTGCACATATCAAATTTCCGGAGCCTTCTATTAGAGGAGCGATCATCCCTAAAGCTAAAGGTGATGAAGATAAAATCGCCACATGTTTACATGCCCTCCACGAAGAAGATCCTTCATTTAATGTAAGATTTGATCCTGAAATCGGACAAACCATCATCACGGGGCAGGGACAGACCCAGCTCACTTTCGCAGTTAAGAGACTGAAAGAAAGATATAATGTGGATGTGGATCTTGTTCAACCACGAATTCCTTATAGAGAAACCATCAAAGGAAGAGTTGACAGTGTTGACTACCGCCATAAAAAACAATCAGGTGGCAGGGGACAGTTTGCTCATGTATTCTTTAAGATGGAACCTCAGGAACGCGGAAAAGGATTTGAGTTTGTTGATGCCATCGTTGGTGGTGCTGTTCCCGGTAGATTTATTCCTGCCGTTGAAAAAGGTATCCAGGAGCAGATGGTAAAAGGAGTGCTCGCTGGCTACAATGTGGTTGATGTAAAAGTGACTCTGTTTGACGGAAAATTCCACGATGTGGATTCTGATGAAATGTCGTTCAAGCTTGCCTCAGCTCAATGTTTCAAAAAAGCTTTTGCAGCTTGTAAACCATGTTTGCTTGAACCAATCTATGAAGTTGAAGTTAAAGTACCTGAAGAGTTCATGGGTGATGTTATGAGTGATTTTACATCTCGTAGAGGTAGAATCCTTGGAATGGAATCCGATGGTCATTTCCAGATACTTAAGGCAAATGTACCTTTATCGTCACTCTACAAATATTCGGTTGATCTTCGTGGTATTACTGCAGGAAGAGGAACTCATAAAGAGAAATTTTCTTTTTATGAGGAAGTTCCTAAAGAGCAGGAAGTTAAGATCATTGAAGAATATAACAAATCGAGACTTGAAGAAGAATAAAACATTCTTCATCATATTTTCAAAGGCTGCTTTTACGGGCAGCCTTTTTATTTTATAATCTACGGGCTCGTTTGAGTTTTCTTAAAATAAATCACTATTTTTGAAGTATTAACAAATCTTAATCAGGAATACAGATGGATAAATTATGGTCACCCTGGCGTTCACAATATATCGAATCATTTAAAGACAAAAAAGCGGACAATAAAGGGTGTGTCTTTTGTGGCTCTCAAAATGATGATCTTTTGGATGATCAGTCGCAGGTGGTTTTCAGAGGAGAGAGAACCTTTACCATGCTCAATCTTTATCCCTACAATAACGGACACCTCATGGTGATACCATTCAGGCATATTTCTGACATAATTGAGCTAACGGATGAAGAATTTTCCGAGGTTACATCAACTATCAAAACGCTAATTACAGCTTTAAGAGAGATAAGCAATCCGGAAGGTTTTAATATTGGTGCAAATCTTGGTAAAGTTGCAGGTGCAGGAATTGCCGATCACATTCACTTCCATATTGTACCAAGGTGGAACGGGGACACAAATTTTATGCCGGTAATTGGATCAGTGAAAGTGTTGTCTCAAGATTTACTGAAAACTAAAATTGATCTGCAAAAAGCCCTTAAAATTATTTAAAATAAAAAAGGAAGATCAATTAGTCACTTGAGGTAACTGATCTTCCTTCAAAAGTTTTAACAGTCGTTTATTTTAGAAGAATCATTCGTCGAGTCTCTGAAAATCTTTCTGTTTCCAATCTGTAAAAATAAACCCCACTTGCAAGCCCGTTCCCACTAAAACTCATTTTATGAGTTCCTGACTGCATATCTCTGCTTATCGGAGTTGAAATTAAATTCCCCAGGTTATCATATATTTTAAGCGAGACAAAACCACTCTGAGCAAGATTAAAGCTAATTGTGGTCTCCGGATTAAAAGGATTTGGATAGTTTTGATTTAGCGCAAATCCATCAATCCGAGTTGGTTCAAAATCTTCAACTGATGTTGGAATAATTGGTGGAATCACAACTTCCGATCTTCCCGGGAAGGTGAATACTCCAAGTTGCACAACACTCAAATCAAGTGTGGTAGATGGCGCAATGGTTTTAACTATCCAGTTCCCTTGTGCCACATAATGAGTATCAGGAATCGTGACCAGGGTGATTGGAAAAATTGGAATCAACATATACTTAACTGAATATGACAAAACAAACTTTTTGCAGTTGAATGTTCCAATTTCTGTTGTCAGTTGACCATCATTAACTCTCTTTGCTTGAGCTTGAAAACGCAACGGCAAAGTAACGTCATCAACTACGATGGTTGTATCCTTTGTAAAAAGAGTATAGTTGGTTCCAACTGAGCTGGTAAATTTATATGTTGGATACCATCCTTCAACGGAGGAGAGTAAACTTAGTACACCAAGCAGAGTGCTGTCAATGCCTGTGGTATCAATCAAACCAAGCAGTGAGTTTATATTGCCGAGACCAAAATATGTTCTTGCTTCAGTTCCTGAAAGAGAAACAAACGATGTGTCGATATATGGCTGAAAGGGGACAGTTTCATATAAACCTGTTTTCCCTAAAATATATTGAGCCTGATAACCTTTGTAGGTTGTTTCACCTGCGAGGGAATCGATAGTGTATGCAGCAAGAGAATCAATTTCCTGATTCAATGAGTCGAGTACCACGGTTTTAGTGTACCATTTGTATCCATTTGCGGCGGGGAAATATTCAGTTGCCTGCTGTGAGATGCCTGAGGTAAATAATAGAATAAATAACAAACTTAAATAACGCATATAGAGCCTAAAATATTAAATATAACAGTGCAAAATATGAATAAAATATGAAGCATAAATGAATCAGCTCACAAAACAGGGGATAAAAGGGGAGTGATGTTTAATATCACTCCCCAAACTCATTAAAATTTAACTTTTCCTTCCGGAACACGGAGTGGGGCACCCACAAAGCGGGTTGCAGTAAACGAACCGCCAAATTTTTTCTCGTGTTCTGCCATCAGTTTTGGGGCATCATTTTCACGATATTTTCTGAGTGTTTCAACAGATTCACATTCATAGATCGAAAGAAAAGATACAGTTTCGCCTGTTGGCAATGGATCAATTACTTGCTGGAAATAGCAGTTTTTGAAGTGGCCGGTTGCAACAACTTCCGGAATATGGACTTCCATCATCCACTGTATCCAGTCTGTTTGCACTTTTGTATCCACGCTGATTTGTACATAATAATAAATCATTTTTTGGTTCCTTGTATGTTTCCAAAATTAAAAGAAAGTGTATTACATAAATATTTATTATATTTGAGATCAACAAAAAATTTAGAAAAAATGTTGTAAATGGACGAAAAAAAGAAGAAAATTGCTATTTATCCGGGTACTTTTGATCCTGTAACCAATGGTCATATTGACATAGTTCTCAGGGCAAAAGATATCTTTGACAAGGTTTATGTAAGCATCGGAATAAACCCCTCCAAAACTCCAATGTTTTCTGTGGAACACCGGTTCGAACTTTTGAACGAGAGCCTGAAGGATATTCCCGGGGTTGAAGTTAGTTCTTATTCAGGGCTGCTTGTTACCCATGCCCGGGAAAAAGGTGCGGTTGCCTTGATAAGGGGATTAAGAGCCCTTTCAGATTTTGAATATGAATTCCAACTGGCGTTGATGAACAGAAAATTAGCCGAGGAGATCACTACTGTTTTTTTAATGCCAAATGAAAAATATACCTACGTAAATTCATCGCTTATCAGAAATCTTGCATCTTTGGGTCAGGATGTTTCTGATTTTGTACCCTGTTGTGTGCAGGAAGCACTCATGAAAAAATTCTCAAAATAATATACGGGAGCGTTCTGTGACTGATCTATCCAAACTTGTATCATCAGTAGAGGGCAGTGCAACACTGGCTATCACTGCATTAGTTAAAAAATTAAAAGCCGAAGGAAAAGATGTTCTTAGTTTTAGTGCCGGTGAACCCGATTTCCCGACTCCAAAATTCATCAAAGAAGCAGCAATTCAGGCAATAAATGATAATTTTACAAAATATACGGCAAATGCCGGCACCCCTGATTTGATTGCTGCTATTATAGCCAAATTCAAAAACGACAATAATCTTGAATATGGTTCAGCTGAAATTCTGGTATCCAGTGGTGCAAAACAATCGATTTACAATGTTTTGATGGCAATTTGCAACCCGGGTGATGAGGTGATCTATCAATCTCCTTACTGGGTTAGTTATCCGGAGATGGTTAAACTTGTTCAAGGTAAATCGGTTGTTATTGATGCGGGACCTGAGAGTGGTTACAAGATAACCCCGGCTCAGTTAAAAGCAGCGATAACTCCAAAGTCAAAAGTATTTATCTTCAATTCACCTTCAAATCCTTCGGGAGCAGCATACACCCCTGAAGAAATTCAAGCACTCTGTGCTGTTTTGGCTGAAACAGATATCATCACCATTTCAGATGAGATTTATGAAAAAATAACATTTGATGGCGGTCAACACTATTCACCTGCCCAATATCCGGGACTTCGAGATAAAACTGTTGTTATAAATGGACTCTCAAAAGCGTATTCGATGACGGGATGGAGAGTGGGATATGCCGCCGGACCAAAATACATCATTGATGTGGCTGCAAATCTTCAGAGTCACAGCACCTCAAATGCATGTTCTGTATCGCAAAAAGCAGCAACGGCAGCATTGACCGGACCTACAACTGATCTTGAGATGATGGCAACAAAGTTTCAAGAGAGACGGGATTTAATTATTAAAGGTTTGTCAGAAATTGAAGGCATAAAATGTCCTGTTCCGGGTGGTGCATTTTACGCATTTTTTGATGTCTCGCTCTACTATGGAAAATCATTTAATAATGTATCAATTAAATCTTCTGCAGATATGTGTACATATTTGCTTGCAGAGGAAAATATCGGATTGGTTCCCGGTGATGCTTTTGGGAATGATAATTGTGTCAGAATGTCTTTTGCATGTTCCGATAAAAACATACTTGAAGGATTAAAAAGATTAAAAAGCGGGTTGGAAAAACTAACCTGAACCTGTTTTCAGAACTGTGGGAGGAGTTTTTTTACTTCTTCCACAGGCATCTGTTTACCTGTCCATAACTTAAAAGCCTCTGCAGCCTGATAAAGCAGCATATATAAACCATTCACAGTTATACATCCACAATTTTCAGCTTCCTCAAGGAATTTTGTTTTTAGTGGATTGTAGATCATATCGTAAACAAGAGAATCACGATTTAGAGCTTCAAAGGGGATATCCACCAACTGTTCAGTGTTTGGACTCATACCAATAGAAGTGGTATTTATAACAATCCCGGAGGAGGACAGAGCCGATTCCACCCTGTGATCGTTATGTGGAATTATCTCAAATTGCACATCCTTAAACAGCATCGAATAATTTGCTGCAAGATAAGCAGAGTGTTGAAGAGTTCTGTTCAACAGGTGGATTCTTTTCACATGGAAATTAACGATAAGTGAATAGATCGCAACGGAAGCGGCACCCCCGGCACCGATGATAAACGCGGATTTTCCTCTAAAAAGTTCATCATAGACTGCAAGTGACTTAGTAAAACCACTAATGTCGGTATTATAGCCGGCAAGTTTACCCCCCTCATTCACAATTGTGTTTGCCGCTCCTGAATAGGAAACTTCAAGGCTTTTTGAATCGAGAAATGGGAGTACCTTTTTTTTGTGGGGGAGTGAAAGGTTTAGTCCACGAATATTAAAGGCTTTCATTCCACTTAATGCCGATTCAAGATTTTCGGGTAGTACATCAAAAGCAAGAAACACAAAATTTAATCCAAGCAGACTCGCCGCTGTGTTGTGGATAGACGGAGAAAACGAATGTTTTGCCGGATGAGCAACCAATCCTGTAACAATCGTTTCCGGACTAAAGGAGATATTGTTCACTATTTCTCCATCAGATCACCAAAGAGACTTTGGAAAACCCTTGAATAAAACAGCAATGGATTTTTTTTACGAAAAGCTGCAAATATTTCACTGTCACGCTTGAAAGCTGCTCTCAAATAAACCAAACCTTGTTTATTGTTGCCAAGTTTGTAAGCAATTCTGGCTAAAAGATAAAAACTTCTTCCATCCAGAGGTTTAGCAGAAAGAGCATTATACAGACAAAGCAGAGCGTGGTGAGGGTTACGGTAATCAAGCTTGATTTCTGCCAATTGGAGCCAGGTTAGATGGCTTTTGTCGTCAATCTTTAATATCTCTTCAAAGTGAGCGATGTATTCTCTATCGTCATCACCAAGGTGGAAACCCCACTTACCGAAGGGACCCCACAGTGTTTTTCCCTCTCTTGTTGAATAGAGAAGTCCGTCTCTGAAATCTTGAAGTGCAAGTGCAAACTCACCGAGTTTAAGTTGGCAAAAGGCTCTTTCAAGGTAGGCACCGGCAAACTTTTTATCAGCTTCAATGGCTTTGGTAAATTGTTCTGCGGCTGTAAAATAATCCTGTTTTAGAAGAGAAATTTCACCAAGTTTAAAATAGATGGCAAAGTTTTCAGGATGCAGGTTGAGTGCTGAATTTAAACTTTCGGTTGCAATCTTGTATTTTCTAAGACCTATATTGAGTTCAACGAAGGAGAAGACAGCTGCGAGATTTAACGGATCAATAGCCATTGAAGTGGCAAATGCATTTAATGCACTTTCAATTCTGCTAAGTCTTTCGAGCATCTGACCTTTAAAGAACCAGCCATCAGAACATTTGGGCTCAAGTTCGAGGTATTTTTCGATCGTATCCATCGCAAAAGTCTGATTATTCACATCCCTGTAGCAGTGAGCCAAAAGAAATAGAATTTCAGGGTCTTCCGGGTCCAGAGTTGAAGCCTTCTTTAGGAACTTGATCGATTTATTGTATTTTTTTAACCTTTTGAAAATGATTCCAAATGAAAAATAAGTTCTTGGGTCTTCTTTATCGATCTCATAAGCTGCTTTTAGATAACCCGTGGCTTCCTTAAGGCGATTAAGTTGGATGCACACCATGGCTTTTTCAATAAGGGCAGAGCTATCGTTTGGGTTAAGTGTAAGAGCTTTTGTAAGACTTCTATAAGCCAGAGCGGGTTCGTTCATTCTAAACAAACAAAACCCGGCTCTGTAATAATTCTCATAATCGAAAGGATTAACTGAGATAAGCCTCTTTACAATGTCCAACACTTCTTCATAACGATAGTTATCGAGAAGAATCTCAATGGAATTGTCGATATACACAATCGATTCTTCCCGGAGATCTTCCGACAGGATAAGGCGACACCTCTCAATTATCTCTTCAAGATAACTTTCGCTGAAGTCGTCATTTCCCAAATCATAATTATTTCGTTGTATGTCAGACATTTATATCCTTGCTAAATGAAACTCCGTAAAAAAATATTACGGGAATTAATTGTTTGCTGCCAATACGCGAGTAATTTTTTCTGCCGCATCAGCAAGAGTTGAAGCCGGAATGAGGCTGAGACCTGATTTCGCCAACATTTCGCGGGCTTCTTTCGCATTGGTACCTTCAAGTCTTACGACAATCGGCAGGTTAATGTCAATCTCTTTTGCTGCATTGATAACACCTTCTGCAACACGATCGCACCGGACAATACCACCAAAAATGTTTATAAGTATTGCTTTAACATTTGGATCTGAAAGTATTATCTTAAAACCATTTGCGACGGTTTCTTTATTTGCTCCACCACCCACATCAAGGAAGTTAGCCGGTTCACCACCTGCAAGTTTAATGATATCCATGGTACCCATAGCGAGACCTGCGCCATTAACCATGCAACCAACATTCCCATCAAGTTTAATGTAGTTCAGGTTATAGCGTGAAGCTTCCACTTCAAGTGGATCTTCTTCGTCAATATCGCGGTATTCCATAATATCTCTGTGACGGTAGAGCGCATTATCATCAAAATTCATTTTGGCATCAAGTGCCATCACATCACCTTCTTTTGTGACCACAAGAGGGTTGATTTCTGCCAGAGAAGCATCAGTTGCGTCGTAGGCTTTGTAGAAGGCGAGGAGGAAATTAACAGCATTTTTATGCTGAACTCCACTTAAACCAAGAGCAAAAGCAATCTTTCTTGCCTGATGTGGACGAAGTCCCAGAGAGGGCTCAATGGTCTCTTTGATAATCTTTTCGGGTGATTCTTCCGCAACTTTTTCAATTTCCATGCCACCTTCAGTGGAGGCCATCAGAACATTTTTTGAGATTGCTCTATCGAGGGTGATCCCGATATAAAGTTCTTTTTCAATATTGATGCCCTGCTCAACCAAAAGTCTTTTTACAACCTGTCCTTCCGGGCCGGTCTGGTGTGTAACCAGAGTCATACCAAGGATCGCTTTGGAATATTCATATACTTCATGGAGAGATTTAGCAACTTTAACGCCACCGCCCTTACCTCTACCACCGGCATGAATCTGAGCTTTCACAACCCAAACTGAACCACCAAGTTCTTCTTTGGCAACTTTAACTGCTTCTTCGGGGGTGAAAACAGGAAAACCTTTGGGCACAGGAACATTATACTTCCGAAGTATCTCTTTTGCCTGATATTCATGAATTTTCATCTATAAAAACCTGTCGATTATTTTTAAGAAAAGGGGAGTGACCACTCCCCGGAAATTATTTAATTTTTTCACTCATCAGTTTAGCCTGAAGGAATAACAACAGATAGTCTCTGCCTCCGGCTTTTGAGTCGGTTCCTGACATGTTAAATCCACCAAAGGGATGGGCTCCAACAAGGGCACCGGTACATTTCCTGTTTAAATAGAGATTACCAATAAGAAGTTCTTTTTTAGCACGCTCAAGTTTGGCACGGTCGTTTGTGTAAACAGCGCCTGTGAGACCATAAATGGTATTGTTGCAAATTTTTAAAGATTCTTCAAAATTTGGTGATTTGATGATTGCAAGAACAGGTCCAAAAATTTCTTCGAGAGAGATTCTGGCTTCAGGATCGACATCAGCGAATACAGTTGGCTGGATATAATAACCGTTACCGGGAGCTTTTTCGCCGCCACAAATTAATCTTCCTTCTGTTTTCCCAATTTCGATATATTTCAGGATACCTCTTTCAGCGGAGGCACTTGCCACTGGTCCCAGTCTAAAGTTATCTTCAGCAGGTCCAATTTCAATTTTTGCCACACGATCTTTAATTTTCTGAACCATTGAGTCATATACTTTTTCATCGATGATTGCTCTTGAGCATGCGCTGCATTTTTGTCCCTGATATCCAAAAGCTGCGGCAACAATTCCATCTGCAGCATCGTCGAGGTCGGTGTCTGCATCAACAATGATGCTGTCTTTTCCACCCATCTCAGCAACCACTCTCTTCAACCAGATTTGTCCCGGTTGAACTTTGGCAGCGAGTTCATAGATGTGAATACCAACTTCCATTGAGCCTGTGAAAGAGATAAATCTTACTTTTGGGTGCGCTACAAGTGTATCACCAACTTCGCCACCGGAACCCGGCAGGAAATTGAGAACACCATCCGGCACACCGGCTTCTTTCATAATTTCAAAATAAAGTCTTCCCATCATCGGTGTATCTGAAGATGGCTTAAGAACTATAGTATTTCCACTTACAATTGCAGCAGAAGACATACCTGCAAGAATGGCAAATGGGAAGTTCCACGGTGGAATAATTACACCAACTCCGAGGGGGATATACACAAGTTCGTTGTGTTCGCCAGGCAGTGGAGTGACAGGCTGTGTTTCTGCATATCTTAACATTTCACGAGCGTAAAACTCCATAAAATCTATTGCTTCAGCGGTGTCGCCATCAGCTTCTGCAAAGTTTTTTCCGGCTTCGAGAATCATGTAGGCATTTATCTCAAATCTTCTTCTCTTTGCAATTTCCGCAGCTCTAAAAAGAAGAGCAGCTCTTTCTTTTGGATCAACATAACGCCATGTCTCAAAAGCTTTTAAAGCTTCATCAACTGCTTTATTTGCAAGATCCACATCTCCTTTACTGAAGACAGCAATTAGCTCATCAGTGTTTGAAGGACTGTGTGAATTAAATTTTCTTTCTGTTGTAACTTCCTTACCTCCTATAACGAGGGGATAAGCAGCTCCCAGTTTTTTCTTAACTTCAGCTATCGCATTTTTCTGCTTTTCGAAATTTTCCGGCTTTGTGAAGTCGATAAACGCTTCGTTTGTGAATGGGCTAATACTCATTTGATCTCCTGTGAAAAAAAGTTTTTCCATTCTTTAAAATTAACCTTTAAAACCGTAAGAGCAAAAGGAAAAGAGAACTTGAGAACTTTAGAACTTGAGAACCTCAGAAATTAAGAACTTCAGAACCTCGGAACCTCAGTACTTCTGTCTTCAAGTCACTCAAGTTTCATTTTTCTATTGTTGAAAATACGCTTATATTTATATCTGATTTTTTTTGATTTTTGGCTCTGCTAACAAGTGAGTGCCCAACCCCGTCAGGTCCGGAAGGAAGCAGCGGCAAGCATGTATCTCGTGTAGTCAGAGCCTTTTTTATTGTGCAAAAATATCGGGTGGGAGGAAGTAATGCAATTTCCCTGTGTGTGGACGCATTTTTCCGGGGAAAACAATTTTTGCCAAAGTTCCGGGCTTAAAGTAGAATTCGATCGATCCGGTACCTGTAGCATTAATGGTCAGTAATGAAGCTTCAGGCTCATGCATCACCAACATGATGTTTTCTTCACTGTTTGAATGTAGATAAGAATAAATGTTTGCAATCGGAGTGCCACTTTGCAGACTTTTGGAGACCACCACTTCACCCACATAACCAAGTCCTCCTCCAATCACTGCCGCAGTTTGTTGAGTCCTGAGTGCGGGGGAAGAAACAATCAGATCAAGTTTCGGGATCAATTTTTCCCAGTGTTTAACCGAATTTACCAACCACCTTCTACCTTCTTCAGTGATTTGTCTTTCGCCTCCGGGTCCTGTTCCCAGATATTCCGCGTCTGTGTGTCTAACGATATATAAATTCATTTTATTCTCCCCCTAATAACAGTTTACATTTACCGAATTGACCATGTAGTAGATCAATGGGTAATTATTATCATAAAATTTTGCATCACATCTTATTGCGACAAGGTATTCTTCATTTTCACATTTTGATAACAGAAATTGTGTGACCTCATCTTCTTTTTTAATCAATTTTGAGTCATATAAAGAATAGTTGTACTCATCACTAATGAGATTAAAATTGATCTCTTTAATGTGTTTTCTTACGGGACTTTTACCTTCCAGATCAAAGATGAAGATGGTGATATCTTTTTTCTCCCTTGTAACCACGGTGCCTGTTACTTTTTCGGAAAATAACGATTTTATTTCGACGCCATTTTTAATTTCCCACTTTGCCGGGAGATACATTCTAAGGAGGTCAAATCGTGTATTGTAATATTTAGGGAGTTCTTCCGCAATAGGAGTGATTTTTTCCGATGTCTGATAACCCCTTACATACGATTTGAGTAGTTCCTTCCACTTTTCTGCTTTAGTCGAAAACCCTTCTTCATCCTTGTATTCAACTGTTAAAGGTTTAAAAACCGAGGCATTCCCCCAAAGTTTAAAATTCAATTTCAGCGGGTTACCCTTGTCAAAAGCTGTAGTCATTTTTGCGAGAAGAGAAGGGGAGGACACTTCGACATAATTTTCAAATGCTATGGATGCACGATTTGATTTAATATCATAAATCTTAAGATACTCAACATTTATAATGTTCTTAACCGAATATTTCTGAATTACAGAGAAGAACTGTTTGTTTCCAACCTCAACCCGTTTATAATTAAGTGAGCCTGAGAGACTTTTATCGTGCAATAACAATCCAAGGGTATCATCATAGATCAGGAATTTGTTATTCTCCGGTTGTTTATGTTGTAAAAGGACACCAAAAAAAGTAACTCCGTCAATTTTAAGACTGTCGATCTCCACCTTTCGATATCGTTTTGCATCGAGGATATTCAATTCAAATGGATCTTTGAGTCTGTTTTCTGCTTTTTCATCACCATTGATGTAGCTGTCAATCAGAGTAACTATTTCGTGTCCGGTTACCTTTTTTGAGTCATATTTTGGGGTTGGTTTGCCACACCCCCAGATAAGCAGGATAAGAGGCAGAACCGTGAGTAATTTATTTTTTTGTATAAGTTGAATCATTTGTTTTGGTTTTCAGAGAATCATTAATTTCTATTGAATCATTCACATCCACGATTTGATCTATGTTCAAAGATTTGGATTTCAGATCTTTACTCATATAGCTGTTTTCGATAGTCGATTTATAGAGTAACATCTTTGCATCAGGGATTTTTGAAATATCACCGATCGGGAGTCCACCCATTCCACAGTTCAAATTGTCTATAACAATTTTCTGAGAAAAGAGTTTTTCAAAATTACCTGCATAGAGGTCTTGTAATCTTTGTTTTACTAATTTTTGGAGTTCAGCCGCACCGGGATTATATATATAAGGGTCATCTTTTTCCACGAATGAAACTGTTATTGCATTATTATCACCGGTAGTAACAACTACGGGTGAGCCAAACTCGACAAGAGAATAGGCAATTTTGATATCTTCATTGGCAGTTCTGACACAACCGTGAGAACTTGGCTGTTTCCCAAGGAAAACATAATACCCGTTTCCATCCAGCCCGTGTAAACCAATTCCATAATTAAATTGCATCCAATAGTAGAGATTACAATTAAAATCTTTGGAAACAGCGACTTCCGCTTTAGAAAAGATTGCAAAAATCCCCTGGTTGGTTAAAACTCCCTGACTAATTTGATTGGTTCCGGTTGAAACAGGAAAATTGAATCTTTCACCCGATTTCATTATCACAGCAGCCTGCTGAGTTTTAAGATCAATTGTGATATACGATTTTTTTGTTGTATATAATGTGTCTTTAATCTTTCTGTCCAGGTACCTAAGATAACTGATATCAACTTTACGATGTAAAATTGGTTTTGTGGGCACAGGTTTTGGTATCTCTGCCATAGATAGAGCTATCAAAGCTGAGAAGAATGCCAAAAAGATGATGATTTTAGTAATGGATGTCATTCTTTAACATGAAAATAGTTATAAATAAGTGTGGCTTTTTTTTCACCAATCACAGAAGCGAGTTTTTCCAAAGAGGCGGATTCAATTTCTTTTACACTTCCAAGTTCGGTAAGAAGTTTGATTGCTAATTTTTCTCCAATTCCGTTGATCTGTAACAATTCAGTCGTAAAAGTTCTTTTACTCCTCTTTAATCTATGAAAAGTGATTGCAAATCTGTGTGCTTCATCTCTCACCTGTTGTAATAACCTGAGGGCAGAAGATGTTTTGGGTATTAAAACGGGTTCAGGGTCTCTCGGTAGAAACACCTCTTCAAGTCTTTTTGCCAAACCAATAATTTCAAAGTTTTTTAGTCCCAGAAGTCTAAGTGCATAAATAGCAGTTGAAAGTTGACCTTTACCCCCATCCACCATTATCAAGTCGGGGAGTGGATCACCTTGCTCTTTGAGCCTTGTATATCTTCGAGTAATAACCTCTTCCATACTTGCGAAGTCGTCGGGACCACTAACAGTTTTGATTGCAAATTTTCTGTAGAGACTCTTTTTTGGTTTTCCATCAACAAACACAACCATACTTGCAACCGTGTCGGTCCCTTGCAAGTTTGAAATATCAAAACATTCAATGTGTCTTGGCAGTTTCTTTAAATAAAGGTCTCTTTGAAGCGCTGCCAGAGTATAAGGAATATTTCCCTCTTTTTTCACCTTTTGTAACTGAATTTCTCTCAATTGTAAGGCAGCATTTTCTTTACTCATGTCAAGCAACGATTTAAGATCACCTCTTTTAGGGGTGATTATCTTTATTTTCTTTCCCGATCTGAATTTAAGAAGTTCAATTATTTCTTCATTTTCCGCCGGTTCTGCTTCTGTTATTATTTCTTCCGGAATATCGATAAAATCGATATAAAACTGTTTAATAAATGCCGCAGTGATTTCTTCAAGCGATTCCTGGGAAGAATTCTGAATCTGCAATTCCTTTTTCCCAATCAATTTACCGGCTCTTATATTCAATATTGAGCATGATACATCCTTACCTTCGAGGGCAAAAGCGACAATATCCCTGTCGGTTTCGTCATCACTCACAATTTTTTGTTTTTCAGAAAAGGCCTGAAGTTTTGTGAGTTTATCCCGATAATCTGCTGCTTTTTCGAACTGCAGTTCTTGTGAAGCCGTATTCATACCGATCTTAAAATCTTTGATCAGTTCTTCAATTTTTCCCTTTAGAAGTTTGGTCACTTGGTGCACCGTAGTTGAATACGCATCTTGAGACTGATATCCTACACATGGTGCATCACATTTTTTTATGTGATAGTCGAGACAAACTTTATACTTACCTGCTTTTATCGTTTCCGGTGAGAGAGGGAGTTTGCAACTTCGTATTTTAAAAAGTTGTGTAATCATTCGCAAAGCAGCTCTCATGCTTTTCACATCTGTATAGGGACCAAAATATTGAGCACCGTCTTTAAGCACTTTTCGCGTCGGATAAATTCTTGGATATAATTCTGAAGTTACCTTTATGTAGGGGTAAGTCTTATCATCTTTAAGACTAATGTTATAGCGTGGTTTAAGTTTTTTTATCAGATTATTTTCAAGGACAAGTGCTTCAATCTCACTTGTAGTGATAATAAACTCGATATCCGCAGCCTTGGCTACCATCAATTCAATCCGGTAGCTTGAACTTTTGCCGGCGAAATATGATCTGACCCTGTTTTTAAGGTTTTTTGCTTTTCCTACATATAATACTCTACCCGCGTCGTCTAAAAACTGATATACACCAGGATTATCCGGGAGATTTTTTATAGCGGTTTCTAAAGCTTCTTTCATCGTATTAAGTAAATTAAGGAAAGTGTAAATATAATAAATTGGGAGAATGATTAAAAACGAAAATGGGATTTGACAGATAAATAAAGGCTGCCCTTTTCGAGACAGCCTTTTTGAAATGATTATTTATGCAAAAACATAATTTTTTGGAATCACAACAATACCCGATTCGGTAACCGTGAACCGTTGTTTGTCTTTTTCAAGATCAAACCCGATTTCGGTACCGGGCGGTATGTGAACATTTTTATCAATAATTGCGCGTCGTATTTTAACATTTCGTCCAATGTTACAATTATTCATAATCATTGAATCGGTTACATAAGAGTATGAATTCACTCTAACATTTGCACCGATTATTGATCTTTCGATAAGACCTCCGGATACGATTGTTCCATCGCAGATCAGCGAGTTGAGAGTCCGTCCAATTCTCTCACCCCAGTGGGAAACTGTTTTTGCAGGGGGGAACTGATATTGATAAGTTCTTAGTGGCCATTCCATGTCGTAGAGGTTAAACTCAGGAACAACATTTATCAAGTCCATACTGGCTTCGTAATAACTCTCAATAGTTCCAATATCTTTCCAGTAGGGTTTGTTCTTTTTGTTTTCATCCACAAACGGATATGCAACCACATTTAGACCCTGCTGGATCATGTAGGGGATAACATCCTGTCCAAAGTCGTTGTTGGGAAGATTTTTTGATTCCATCTCAATCATAACTTCTCTGAGAAGTTTTGCGTTAAAAACATAGATACCCATATTCACATAGGAATATCCGGGATTTCCGGGAATTTCCGGTGGGTTATCCGGTTTTTCAATAAAATTTCTGACTTTTGAATTTTCGTCGGTTTCTACTATACCAAATCTGTCTGCTTCTTCGGTAGGAACAGGCATGCAGGAAAGTGAAAGATCAGCTTGCACATCATTATGGAATAGAAGCTGTTTCAGGTAATCCATTTTGTAAATGTGGTCACCACTAAGTATAAGGACCCATTTACCTCTTTTATCACCTTGAAAGAGATTCATATTTTGGTAGATTGCATTTGCAGTGCCCATATACCAGTCGCTACTCATTTTCTTTTGAGGGGGGACTGAGTAGATGAACTCGCCCAATTCGGGATTAAATATACTCCAGGCTTCATAAATATGCTGATTGAGTGAATCAGATTTATATTGTACCAGAATGTAAATTTTTCTCAAACCCGAGTTCAGACAGTTTGACAAGGCGAAATCTATTATTCTATATTTCCCTCCAAAAGGGACGGCAGGTTTGCTCCTGTAAGCTGTCAGAGGAAATAATCTCTGACCCACGCCACCAGCAAGAATCATTGTGATGGTGTCTCTAAGTATTGATGCTCCCGGTATCATAAGTTGCTCTTCTTTTTTTATCATTATGCGGGTGAAATATAATAAAGTAATTCGAATTGATAAAGTATTTTTCTAACCTTTGTAGGATTATTTTTTCGTAAATTTACTTTTTGGATTTAAATAATTATTTGATAATCTCCCTCTTACACTCATCAATATACTCAAAGAGATCTTTTAGCAGAAAAACAGGACAAAAAACAATATGCAAATTGGTTTGATCGGATTGCAGAATTCAGGTAAAACAACACTATTCAAAACACTTGCTGAAGGATCATCAGGGGTAGCATCTAACCGTGCCGTGGTTGGCGTACCCGATTCCCGGCTTGAGAACCTGACTGAATTATTCAATCCTAAAAAGGAAGTTCACGCTACTCTTGAAGTGGTTGACATCCCCGGATTGCAGGTAGGTGACGATGGCAAGATGAAAATAACATCAGATTTCCTGATAAAAGTTAAAAATAATGACCTGCTTCTTCATGTCGTTCGCGAATTTGCAAACGATTCAGTGTCGCATCCCGAAGGGCGAATTGATCCTTTGGCAGATATTGAGTTTCTTGAAACAGAATTTCTACTCTCAGACCTTGAAATGGTTGAGAACAGGATCGAAAAGCTTAAAAAAGAACTCATGAAAACTAAAACTGAGAAGATAATTAAGGAAATGAGTCTTTTTGAGGTTTTTAAAGAACATCTTGAAAACGAAAAGCCGCTAAGAACCGTGAATATGGATGAGAATGATCTCCGATTATTAAGCGGTTATCAATTTTTGACCATGAAACCTGTCATAATCGGTGTCAATTTTTCAGATGAATCAAAAGACAAAGTTGATGACTTAATATCCAAAATAAAAGTAAAATTTCCATCATTTGAAAATAATGTTGTGCCATTTTTTGCACAATTTGAAATGGAACTTTCGCAATTGGACGAGGAAGAGGCCGAAGCATTTAAGGAAGACCTTGGGATTACAGATTCTGCGTTAACAAGAATTTTAAGGACTTCATACCAACTCCTTGGTTTGCAATCATTTTTCACTGTGGGTGAGGATGAATGTAGAGCCTGGACAATAAAAACAGGATACACCGCCCAACAGTCGGCAGGTGTAATCCATTCAGATTTTTTTAGTAAATTCATTCGTGCAGAAGTAGTACACTACGACGATTATATGACCCACAAATCTTTTAGCAAATGCAAAGAAGCAGGAGTTTGGAGACTTGAGGGAAAAGAGTATATCGTTAAAGATGGTGACATACTAAACATCAGGCACAGTTAATAATCAGGAGAACAGATTGTTCGAAATAGATAAGATAAGAAATATAGCAATAATTGCTCATGTTGATCATGGCAAAACCACTTTAGTTGATTTTATACTCAAACAGACGGGAGCCTTCAGGGATAATCAGACAGTCCAGGGGAGAGTGATGGATTCAAACGACATTGAGAGAGAACGCGGAATAACCATCCTTGCAAAAAATCTCAGTGTTTATTACAAGGATTACAAAATCAATATAATCGATACACCGGGTCATGCCGATTTTGGTGGGGAAGTTGAAAGAACTCTTAAGATGGTTGATGGAGTTTTGTTACTCGTTGATGCCGCCGAAGGACCTCTTCCACAAACAAAGTTTGTATTAAAGAAATCGCTGGAACTTGGGTTAAAACCGATAGTGGTGATTAACAAAATTGACAGAAAAGATGCCAGACCCGATGAAGTTGTAAATGAGGTGTTTGACCTTTTTGTAGCTCTCGGCGCAAGCGATGAACAGCTCGATTTTGCTTATGTTTATGCAATTGCAAAACAGGGAATCGCGAAAGTTAACCTGGAAGATGAATCTGAAACTCTTGAGCCATTGTTGGACTTGATAGTTGACAGGATTGCCATTCCATCCGCTGACAGAAATGAACCATTCAGAATGTTGATTTCGGCAATTGATTACAACGATTATCTTGGCAGAATCGGAATTGGTAAAATTCATTTTGGTCATGTAAAAACCGGAGATCAAATTGTACTCGTGAGTCGCGAGGGGAACAAACTGAACGCAAAAGTTACCAGACTTTATGAGTTTGAAAACATAAAACGAAAAGAAGTTGATGAAGCTTATGGAGGAGACATTATCGCCATCGCAGGTCTTGAAGATCTTGATATCGGTGATACATTGTGCAGCCCACAAAAAGTGGAGCCAATCTTTTCACTTGGTGTGGAAGAACCCAGAATTACAATGAACTTTATGGTAAACAATTCACCATTTGCCGGACAGGACGGGAAGTATGTTACCACGAGGAATTTAAGTGAAAGACTTTCAAAAGAGCTTAAATCGAATGTTGGGTTGAGGGTTGAGATGACCGAATCCCCTGATGTTTTTAAGGTAAGCGGAAGAGGTGAACTCCACCTTTCAATCCTTATCGAAAACATGCGAAGAGAAGGATATGAACTCCAGGTGAGCAGGCCTGAAGTTATTCTGAAAAAGATACTTGATGTTGTGAGTGAACCTGTGGAACATGTAATAATTGATGTACCTGAGGCATTTGTTGGAACAGTTATCGAAAAGCTCGGTAAAAGAAAAGCAGAGCTTAAAAATATGTTGCCATTTAATGAGAACACCCGACTCGAATTTTTTATTCCTTCGAGAGGGCTTATTGGCTACAGAGGTGAGTTCATGACCGATACCAAAGGAGAGGGAATTTTACATCACAATTTCCATTCTTATGAACCATTTAAAGGGGAGATTTCACACAGAACGCGTGGAGCCCTTGTAAGCATGGAAACAGGAGTTGCAACAGCCTATTCAATAAATAAGTTACAAGAGAGATCGGTTTTCTTTGTAGAACCCGGTACCAAAATTTATGAAGGTATGGTGGTTGGTGAAAATTCCCGTGACATGGATATGCCGGTGAATGTGACAAGAGCCAAACAATTAACAAACTTCAGAGCTTCGGGAACAGATGATGCGATCAGACTTGAACCTGCGAGGTTATTAACCCTTGAGCAGGCGCTTGAATGGATCACAGACGATGAATTTGTTGAGATTACTCCACTCTCTTTAAGAATAAGAAAGAGATATCTGACCGAAATGGACAGAAAAAATGCCAGACTTGCTCAAAGGCAATTGGATAAAGAAAACAACAACAGTTGAAAAAACCATGGATGAAGAATTAAATATTAATGCCGGCAGAAGTCTCAACTTCTCCGGCAAATTTCATAAAAGCCCGTCACCAATGATGATTATTGATATAGCTGATGACTGTTATATCAAAGAGGCAAACAACGCTTCTTTAGAGTATCTTGGGTTTGGGCGGGATGGAATAATTGGCAAAGACCTCTCCAAACTCCTGCTTGGTCAAAATTATACAGAAGAGCGGTGTTTGCTCATCAAATCTCAGTTCCTCACCGGAAGCGTAAAACTTGAATTTAAAGATGTATCCGGCAGAGATAAAAATGTTGAGATTTTTTCTGTGCCGATTTTCTATGAAAACGAATATTTTGATCTTGTGATGTTAAACGATCTTACCCTCGAGATGCGTGATTCGAAGTTAAGAAGTGCGATCAACGAGATTTCGCAAGCCACAAATATTACAGAAAATTTATTTGAGCTTTACGAAAAGGTTCATGGAATAGTATCAGGACTGATGCCCGCAAAGAATTTTTACATAGCTCTTGTAGATAATGAGAGGGGAATGATATCCTTTCCTTATTTTGTTGACGAGATTGATGCCCCTGAAGGTGCGGTTACATTCGCAGAAGAGCCTATTAATGGAAAAACCCTCACCGGTTACATTATTAAAAAACAGGAACCTCTTCTACTCGATAGAAATGATTTTACAAATCTTGAACGATTGGGAATTGTTGAACTTATTGGTGGTGATTCAGAGGAGTGGATGGG
Source organism: Ignavibacteriales bacterium (assembly GCA_016707285.1). Classification (GTDB taxonomy): domain Bacteria; phylum Bacteroidota; class Ignavibacteria; order Ignavibacteriales; family Ignavibacteriaceae; genus UTCHB3. The sequence continues at coordinate 139,407 of JADJIA010000001.1, read as the reverse complement.
CGTACCTCTAAAGAACATGAGAGGTGAACTTATCGGGGTTATCGTGGTTCAACGCTACGACGACACTACTCGTTACTACGATCAGATTGATGTGGACACTCTTAATTTTGTTTCTCACCAGATCGCCATGGCCATCGAACTGAAAAAAAGAGAAGAAACCTTAAAATTTAGTGAGGCAAAATATCGCTCTTTAATTGAAAACTTGAGTGATATCATCTACACTTTTGATCTAAAAGGGCACTTGACTTATGTAAGTTCCGCAGTCAGGAAATATGGCTACAGTCCCGAAGAACTAATCGGTAAAAAACTTGACTATCTGGTCCACGAAGACGACATCCTTAAGTTTAAACAACACACAATTGACCTTCTAAAGGGTAATTTCCACCCTGTCACTATTAAAATCTATCATAAAGACAGAAGAGTTCTCCATTTCCAAACCACCAACAGTGTATTCGAGGACAACGGTAAAAGACAGATTAATGGAGTGTTAACCGATATTACCGACCGCATAATGATGGAGAATGATCTTAAATCGAGCGAACACAAACTCCTTGAAGCAAATCAGTCAAAAGACAGATTTTTCTCAATTCTCGCTCACGATTTAAAAAGTCCCTTCACCGGAATTCTTGGTTTCTCTGAGTTTTTGATTACTGAAATAGGTGATCTTTCAGCAGACGAAATCAGTGAATTTGCTGAGAAAATAAACTCTTCAGCAAAAGCGATCCTTGAACTATTAAACAATCTTCTTGACTGGTCAAGAATTCAGACAAACAGATTAAAATTTGTACCCGACAGGGTTGAAGTTGATGCCATACTTCACAATGTAAACAGTATCCTTCTCCCCTTGACTTATGAAAAAGAAATTGAACTGATACTTGAAGTTGAGGAAGGACTTGCCGTTTTAGCAGATAAAGATATGCTCGAAACTGTAATAAGGAATCTCATCTCAAACAGCATAAAGTTTACACCGAGAAATGGAAGCATTATTGTAACCGCCGACAAAGTGGGCGATATGGTTGAGTTTTCCATAAGCGATTCCGGAGTTGGAATGTCGAAAGAAACCATGTCGAAACTATTCAGAATGAATGAGTTTGTTACAACAGTGGGAACAGAAAACGAAAAGGGGACCGGATTGGGTCTGCTTTTATGTTATGAATTTATAAAAAGACACGGCGGTTTATTAGAGGTTGAGAGCAGGGAAGGTGAAGGTTCAACCTTTAGTTTCTCGATTCCACTTTACAAACTTTAGCCTTTGCCATGGAGAGTTTTGTGTAACTGGAATATATCAAAAACGGGGCTGCCCTTTGTTATCGGCAACATCTGTTTTGTGTCAACTTTACCATTGGAAGTATAGTCAAAAACTTTTATTACCTGTTTTTTACGATTTAGATAGCTTGCTTTTTTGATGAAATATTTACCTTCATCAAAATTTATTGAATAGATGATTACTTCGGTAAAATATTTGTCAGCGATTCCTGACATTTTTTGCTCAGAATTATATTCAGTCTTTACAGGCTGATCAAACTTGTTGCCTTTTGCATTTATCAGTGAATTGAGGTCGTAATAGACTGTAAAAAATTTATTTGTTGAAAGTTCTTTCCATATCGCCGAACTATCCTGGTTTTGTGCCTGAAGAGTTGGTGTTATGATACAAATTAGCAAACCAAGGGTGTAGTAAATCGTTTTATAAGGTGTCATTTCAGGAATTTTTTTTCTTGGATAAATTGTTTGATGGATTAAAGACTATTTAAGGTAACAGTGATGAAACTCAAAATCTCAATAATATTGGCAATATTTACACTTTCTTTGAGCGCCCAGTCTCTTCAGTATAAAATGGAGACATTTGAGAAAGCTTACAGTGGCAAAAATAATCAAAAAGATACCATCTTTCAGATGCAAATTTCATACCCGGTGTTTTATGGTGACACTTCTGTAGGGCAGGTTGCTAAAAAAATAAATTCCACAATTCAAACAGCAATATTTGGAGAAGCCACCGGTGGTTCCGATGAACTTTATAACGGGTTTCTTCAAATTGTTCAGGAAGATGAAGATTCATCCTATTTTACAGGTTATTGGACTTATTCCACAAATGTGAGTCATGAGTTTTCCAAAGAATCGCTTATCTCTATTTTTCTCTTCCACGATGAGTATTTGGGAGGTGCACATCCAAATTCCTATTGTGTCGGACTGAATTTTGATATCAGAACGGGTGAACCGGTGGGACAATCTGAAATATTTATTGCAGGATCTGAAGAGGAATTGAACAGACTTGGTGAACAAATCGTGAGGCAAGAGAGGGAAATTCCAGAGAACCAAACTCTTTCAGATTATGGTTACTGGTTTGAAAATGATAAATTCCAGTTGAATGGTAATTTTATCGTCAAGGCTGATGGTCTCTATTACACATTTGTTCCTTATGAAGTTGGACCGTATGTTCTTGGTTACACAGATGTGTATTTTCCTTTTGAGAAGATTAAACACTTGATCTCCCCCAATGGAATTCTCGGTTGGGTAGTAAAGAAGTAAGTTGATTTGTCAATATTAAAAATTACGGCACATTCTCTGTTTGAAATGGCTAACTAAGATAAATTATGGCAGAGCAAAAACATAACCGGCTTATTCATGAAAAAAGTCCATACCTGTTGCAGCACGCAACCAATCCTGTTGATTGGTATCCGTGGGGTGAAGAAGCTTTTAAAAAAGCAATAAAGGAAGACAAACCCGTTTTTCTCTCAATTGGATATTCCACCTGTCACTGGTGTCATGTGATGGAAAAGGAGTCTTTCGAAGATTCCGCTGTAGCAGAAATCCTGAATACAAACTTTGTTCCTGTAAAAGTTGACCGGGAAGAGCGTCCCGACATTGACTCGATCTATATGGCTGTTTGTCAGATGATTGCCGGCAGTGGGGGATGGCCCCTTACGGTTATTCTCAAACCGGATAAAAAACCGTTTTTTGCGGGTACATATTTCCCAAAAGAATCCCGACACGGGCGGATGGGATTGATAGACCTGTTAAACAAGGTAAACTCTTTATGGAATGAGAGAAGATCAGAGATTGATGCTTCAGCCAACCAGATTACTGAAGCCCTGAATGAAACACCCCAACCGGTAAATGACAGTAACCCCGGTCTCGAAGATTTTCACACTGCCTATTCACAGTTTGAATCGAGATTCGACTCAGCCCACGGCGGTTTTGGGTCTGCACCAAAATTCCCCTCACCACACAATCTGATATTTCTATTACGCTATTTTGTGCTTACCGGTGAAACAAAGGCGCTCGAGATGGCAGAAAAAACTTTAATTTCGATGCGTTTGGGGGGGATATATGATCATCTTGGAAACGGTTTTCACAGATATTCCACAGATGAAGAATGGCGTTTACCTCATTTCGAGAAAATGCTCTATGATCAGGCCATGCTTATGTATGCATATTCATCAGCATTTAAGATTACCGGCGACAGTTTTTATAAAGAGGTCATCTCTGAAATCTTCCACTATATCAAAACTGATTTGAGGTCTGAGGAGGGTGGCTGGTATAGTGCCGAGGATGCCGATTCCGATGGGGAAGAGGGGAAGTTTTATGTCTGGTCATACGATGAATTAAAAGAATATTTTGAAGAAGACTTCGAAAATTTCAAAGAAATATTTTTTGTGGATGAAAGAGGAAACTTTGTTGACAGGATCAGAGGTGGATTCACCGGTGAAAATGTAATTTTTCTTTCTGAACCGCTGGAATTAACCATAAGCAGACTTGGAAAACCTCCAGAATGGGTTGCTGAAAAAGTTGAGGGATATAAAGCAAGACTTCTTGAAGAGAGAAGCAAAAGAGTTCGTCCCCATCTGGATGATAAAATTCTTGCGGACTGGAACGGACTGATGATAGCAGCCCTGGCATTTGCGGGTAGAACCACAAAAGAATCAGGATACACAGAAGCTGCTGAAAGTACAGTAAGGTTTATTGAAAAATATATGGTTGTGAACGGGGCTTTGTTCCACAGATATCGTCAAGCGGATACCGCTATTCCGGCATTTCTTGATGATCTTGCTTTTTATTCTTTTGGATTAGTTGAGTTATATAAAACAACTTTCAATTCAAAATATCTTGCACTTGCACTTAAATATGCCCATGAACTGATAGATGGTTTCCTTGATAAAAAGAGTGGTGGTTTTTACCTTACCTCATCAACAGCTGAAAAGCTTCCGGCAAGGTGGAAGGATGTTTATGACGGAGCAATACCCTCAGGCAATTCGGTTGCGCTAAATGTGATGAACTCCCTTTATCATTATACCGGGGAACCAAAGTTTCTCGAAATGACAGCAGAAATCATCGATGCTTTTTCAGGTAATATCAACAAAGCACCTTTTGCACATTCTTTCTTCCTGTCATCAATGGAATCGTTGTTGTTTCCGGCATATGAACTCGTAATTGCAGGGGAGAAGGATCATCCTGAAATCCAATCCGCTTTGATTGAACTTGGCAAATCAGCTTATGAAAATGTGTTTGTGATACGTAAAGATGAAAAAAACAGTAAAAAAATTGAGAATATTGCTCCTTTCACAGCAGATATGCAACCCGGTGAGGGGGGATGTTCATTTTATCTCTGTAAAAAAGCAGCATGTTTGTTACCGGTGAAAACCGCCGCTGAGCTTTTTGCCAACCTCGAAAAGTAAAGATTTATTAACCTCTTATTCTGAAAGATATTCATATATTTCAGAAGACTAATATTCTAAAAAAGACGAGTAAAATTTGAAAAGATTCTTTACGCTGATTGTGTTTTTAACCCTGCCGATAGTGGCTCAAGATACAATTTTATTAATGTCGTATAATTTGTTGAACTATCCGGGAACGACAGCCGCCGTTCGAAACAACTATTACAAAACCATAATGAATGCGGTAAAACCTGATGTTTTATTGGTTCAGGAAATTACCTCCCAGATTGGTGTTGATGGTTTCCTGTTTAATGTGATGAAAACAGTATCCCCAAATTATAACAAGGGAGCATTTTTAGACGGGCCTGATTCCGATAATGCCATATTTTATGATTCAACGAAGTTTGACTATTTAAGCAACACTCCAATAGCCACAGCACTTAGAGACATAAATCTATTCCAAATAAGACACAGAGTGACACTCGATACACTATACATCTTCTCTGTTCACCTTAAAGCAAGCACCGGCTCTGATAATGAAATTGCAAGAGGCAGGGAAGTTGATTCATTACGAAAAGTAACCAATTCCTGGCCTGCAGGAAGAAATTTTGTAGTATTGGGAGATTTTAACATCTATGGTGCCACCGAAGTTGCTTATCAGAAATTGAGAGCAAATGTAGCCGGAACTGAAGGACATTTTATTGATCCAATAATAATGAGCGGGTCATTTGGACAGTCTCAGTATGCAATTCATCATACACAGTCTCCAAGAACAAGATCATTTGGGGGTGGTGCAACAGGTGGTATGGATGACAGATTTGATATGATACTTTTCTCGCAGGCCGTTTCCGACACTGGTGGGATTGAGTATGTAAGAAATTCGAATGTTGCGTATGGTAACGACGGACAACATTATAACGATTCAATCAATCGACCATCAAACACCGCAGTTGGTCAGGTGATCGCTGATGCACTTCATTATGCTTCTGATCATATCCCTGTATATCAAAAATACATATTTAAACAGACTCCAACCGGTATTAAGGAGATAGAACTTCCAACATCATTTGTTGTTGAAAATGCTTATCCAAATCCATTTAATCCCGCAACAACAATTGCCTGGAATTTACCTTCAACGGGTGTGCTTAACCTGTATATTTATAATACTTTAGGTCAGATCGTTTCATCTGAGATGATGGGTGTTACCCACGCCGGCAAGGGAAGTTATATCTGGGAGGCTTCAAGGTTTTCATCCGGTGTATATTTTGCCAGAGTGGAATTTATATCTGAAAATGGCAGTTTTTCTCAAGTATTAAAACTTAACCTGATGAAATAAAATCCAAAGAAGAGACTTTAAACCAAAAAAAGGCTGTCAAAAAAAATGGCAGCCTTTTTTAATTTTAGTTTATTGGTCGCTTAATCGCCGAAGCAGATTCCGAGCTCTCTGCCGGTTCTGATTGTTTCTCCCTCAGGATTAACAGTCTTCAATTTGCCGACAGCTTCTTCAATAGGGATGTAAGTCATAATAGGCACTTTGTGAGCAACCATTACTCCCGACTGTCCTTCTTCGAGTGCTCTAACCGCGGCAGCGCCAAACCGGAGCGACAAAAGTCTGTCGAAGGTTGTCGGGCTTCCACCTCTGAGCAGATGTCCAAGTATCGCAGTTCTGGCTTCTTTTTTAACCAGATGACTCAATTGTTCCACTACTTTGTCAGCGGCTCCACCAAGTCTCTCGGCTTTACCGGCTTCCTTTTCAATGACAGCATAACCACCATCTTTGGGGAATGCACCCTCGGCGACCACTACAATAGCATAATCTTTCTCTTCAGTGAAAGTACCATTGAGAAAATCAGCAACTTTTTTGATGTCGTAGGGTATTTCAGGGATCAAAATAACATCAGCTGAACCGGAGACACCAGAGTTAAGTGCTATCCAGCCGGCGTATCTTCCCATAACTTCAACAACCAAAATCCTTTTGTGGGATTTTGCAGTGTAATGGAGGCGATCTATACATTCAGTTGCAAAGGATACTGCAGTATCAAATCCAAATGTTGTATCAGTTCCTGAAAGGTCATTATCGATTGTTTTAGGAACGCCAACTATTCGAACACCCTTTTTATGGAATTCGTTAGCCATTGTTAATGAACCATCACCGCCGATTGCGACAACCGCATCAATATTATGTCTTTTTAATCCTTCAACAATTTCATCAGATCTGTCAACTTCGACGATCGTTCCGTTTGCGGTTTTCATAGGAAACTTAAGAGGATTTCCTCTATTTGTTGTCCCCAGTATGGTTCCGCCCATGGCAGTAATATCTTTAACCAACTCATGAGTCAGTCTTATTACTCCATCTCCATTGGGATATTGAGCGGGAAGAAAGACGCCATTATAGCCGTCTCTAATTCCGTAAACCTCCCAGCCTCTTTGAATTGCAGACATTGTAACCGCTTTGATAACGGCATTTAACCCGGGAGCATCTCCACCTCCGGTGTTAACAGCAATTCTTTTTATTGTTCCATTTTCCATAAGTCATTCCTTTTTGGTTCGATTGCAAAATAATCGATTAATGGGCTTGATATAGCCCGATCTTGTTCCCGTCAGGATCTTGTATTACTGCATACCAGCCATAAACAGGGATAACTGTTTTATCCTTGAAAATGGAACCGCCTGCTTTTTTGATCGCTTTTGCTGTATCCTCGATATCACTAACCAAAATATGAAAAACCGGAGAATCGCCGATGGCAACTTCTTTAACCTTACGAAGCCCGATAGTGGTTCCCTGGCGAGTGTTACATAACATATAGCTATTGCCAAACTCTTTCAGATCCCATCCAAAGACATCCGAATAAAATTTAGTTGTTCTCTCCAAATCGGTTCCAGGTATCTCAACATGCGCTATAAGATGATGCGACATAAGTTATCTCCATATTTTTTCTTTAAAGGTCACTTAAAATAGAATTTTACAACTTTAATTATACGGAAAATTTAAGAATTAACTTAAGGATATATTTTTAACGGAGAGACTTACTCTTCGTTATGTATGGTGAAAGAATGGGTGATCTCCATCGCTTTCTCATACATTTTTGTTACACCACAATATTTAGTCTGGGAGAGTTCAATTGCTCTTTCGACATCCGAATCCTTAATTCCTTTGCCTTTAAAGACATATTCGATATTCATTGAGCTATAAACTTTAGGATGGTCGTCGGTCATTTCAGCGGTAATGTTGATTTCAAATGAGCGGACATCAATCCTTTTCTTCTGCAAAATTGAAACTACATCACTGCCTGTGCAACCACCCAGAGCAAGAAGCATCAATTCTTTTGGTCTGATTCCTGCATTACTTCCACCAAAATCTTCCGGACCGTCCATTGTAATCCAATGATTTGAATCGGTTTTCCCTACAAAACTGATACCATTAATTTGTTTTACATAAGCTTTTACTTGTGACATATCTGTCTCCTTGTTTAAAATTATCAAAAATATGATGTAAATTTGGTTAAAAAGATTCAAAACTCTGCTTAAGAACTTGAAAAGGAGAGGAATAAATTGTAATTTTGAGGTGATTAAAAATCGAATTGGAGTCTTTATGCACGCATTGTTAAAAAAAATGAATTTTAAGGGGCACGGTCCCATCCTGCTGATAAATCATCCGGAAGAGTTTAAACATTTTATCACTGAATTTCAAAGCGAAACGGGTGTTCATTGTCATGCTGCTTTAAACAGTTATCCATTTGCACTTGTATTTGTAAAATCTGCACAGGATATTCTTGATAATGCAGCAAAGGTTGATGCACTTCTGGTGGAGGATGGTTGCTACTGGTGGGCTTACCCTAAAAAGAGTTCAAAAAAATACAAGGTTGATATTGACCGTGATAATGGTTGGCAAGCGATTGGTGACCTCGGTTATGAGGGTGTTCGAATGGTGGCGATTGATGAAGACTGGTCAGCGGTTCGTTTCCGAAAAGCAAAAAATATTAAAAATCTTACCCGCGACGAAAGTTGGCGGATGAGTAAAAAATCTGAAGAATAAAAAAAAGCCCGGAATCTAAAACCGGGCTTTCTAATTTTAGTTTATCTGTAAATTCTTAAAACAGGATAGACCTGTGCAGGTTTTAACAGATGTTCAAATTGTTTATATGTTACAAGTCCAATCATACTTTTAGGTTCAAGAGCTTGTACTATTACATTACCTGCCAATTGTTTTGTTGGAAGAAGATAGTATTCTCCTTTCAGGTCATTTAAAGGCACTTTCCGGGTTGAATAGATCGGATTAACAACAATATCTCCCTCAAAATCGATTGAATCTATCGATGTGATGAGCATCCCTTCGATCATATCATTATTCCCGACTGTATATTTTGAAAGTTGGAACTGGTGACGGTTTGCCCAATCGAGCAGTTGCCTGTCATCAGCCGGAATCAGATATCCAAATGGTTTTTCAACATCAAACAATGATTTTACAACAGGACAGTAATCTGAAACGGTTATAACCGTGTCTTTTCCTGTTCTTGTAGATAGAAGAGTCATCTCAAGTTTGCTTCCATCCCTTTCATGTTTCATCTGTATGGCAACTTTTTCCGGGGAGCCGTTAACCAGTTTTTCTCTCTCAGTTTTAACCATTAATTTTATTTCATCGGCATTTTGGTACATAAACTCAAGATAACATAACATAGCTGTCATTTGACTTTTGCGCGAACTTCAATATTGTCGATTGAATCCCTTCCGTTCATCCCTTCCTGAATGAATGAGAGCGCCCCGAGCGAACCGATGCTTTGTCTGCCATCATTGATGTCGAATGTGCTTTGTCTTATGTATTCAATCTCCGGAGGTCCACCGGGTGTATATTCAGAGAATGAGTACCCTGATTTTTTCATTTGAGCTGTTAACCAGGGGAAATATTTTGTTCTGGAGTAGGTTCTGATCGCTTGAGGAGTATTAATATTTGTTAAAATTCCGGCTGTTACATTGGAATTTTTGCGATAACCAAGTTCCATCCAATCTCTTGAAAACGGACCATATTCATGGACATCCATCGAAACTTCAAAGAGATATTTGTTAAAAAACTTGTGTAATCCCTGATTTTCGGGTTGCAATAATATTAAATGATCACGGTTGAGATCGGCACCGTTTCCGTTTCGCCTTTTGTCTGAGTTATTACCATCGGGATTCATCATGGGAATGATCGCAAGATCAAGCTTTTGCAGGAGATGTGACAACTCACCTGAAGCAAATTTTGAGAGGAGCATCAAAACTCCTTCTTTTCCCGAGGGTTCGTTTCCATGTTGTTGTGCAAACAGCAGAACTTTCAGTTTTTTTTCATCGTTGCCAAACTCACCGGTTGAAAATTTTAGGACAGGAATTTTCATCCCGGTTGCCGAGACTGCAAAATCTTCTGTTAAAAAAGGGGATTTATCCCGGGGAAGGGACTTGATATAGTTGATCATCTGCTGATGGGATGTAAGAGTCTTAAACCCCGATAATTCCAGAGGGGTTGATATTTTTTGTGAATATGTGGTTCCGATAATCATAACACAAGCAAGAAGCAGGAGACAGTTTTTCATTTTGAGGAAATTCCATTTGTTGATAACGAAATATAGAAGTTTAATCAATAATATTTTTGGGATTGTAAAAATCTGCAATCGATTAAACAAAGTTACCAAAAAAAACACTTGACATTCTCAAATAAAAATTATACATTGACCATACAAATGTATGGTATTTTGTAAAACAACCTTGAGATGTCTAATGACAAAAATATTAACCGAAATACAACGAAAAATTCTTCAATTCATCATCGATTTTCGTGATGAAAAGGGATGGCCACCGTCACTTTCCGAGATCGCAGAGGAATTTGGATATAAAAACAGATCAACAGTTCGGGAGCATCTTCAGGCACTTGAAAAAAAGGGACTTATTCAAAGGGACGAAAAGGTTGCCCGGGGGATTGATCTCAGATTGGATGATCACATGTTTGTCACAAGACCAATTATAGGAGAAGCTGCTGCGGGAAGTCCCGTAACAATTTATCCCGGAGCAATCGATACGGTTGATCTTCCAAACATGATTAAAATTCCAAAAGAATCATTCCTCTTAAAGGTTAAGGGGCAGAGTCTTAAAGATGCCTATATCTTTAATGGTGATGTAATAATTGTGAATCCAAATGTTGAACCCGTGAATGGGCAGATAGTTGCCGCTGTGCTTGATGAGGGGGCTGTGGTAAAGCGTTATTTCAAAAAGGGGAAAGTGATTGAGCTGGTTTCGGAGAATCCCGAGTTTGTGCCAATAACAGTTGATGAGTCATATCGTCACTTTCATATTGTGGGGGTAGTTGTCGGAATTTACCGGAGCATGGAAGCGAAATCAAACCGGTATTCTTAGGAGGGGAAAAAACAATGGCAAAGATACATATCGGAACGGCAGGCTGGTCATATAAAGACTGGGCACCGATGTTTTATCCTCAAAAGCAGGGGGTGGATTTTTCAAAACTTTCATACTATTCACAATATTTTAATTGTGTTGAAATCAATTCCACTTATTATCAATATGCACATCCCGGCACTGCTCTTGAATGGCTCAAAAAAGTGGAGAAAAGTGACGATTTTTCTTTTACAGTGAAGCTTCATCAGGATTTTACACATAAAAGGGAATATGTTAAACAAAATATTGATGCTGTAAGAAGTCTTTTAAATGTGTTGGTTCGCGGGGAGAGATTTGGGGGACTGTTGATTCAGTTTCCATATTCTTTCCCCTTTAATTCCGTGACGGCAAATTATCTTATGAATCTTAATGACGAGTTTTGTGGATACCACAAGTTTATTGAGGTGAGACATAAATCGTGGGGAAGTGATGAGGCACTCGAATTTTGTCGTGAGTGGGATCTGGTTTTTGCCAGTATCGACCAACCTCAAATTGGCGAGTCACTTCCATTTAAGTTATATACCATAAATGGAAGGGCATATATCCGTCTTCATGGACGAAATGAGGAAGGCTGGTTAAATTCAATTTCAAACTTCGGGAACAAACAAACTTACGAGGCACAAAACGAAAGATATCGTTATCTCTACTCATCGGGTGAAGTGGCAGAACTTGCTCAATTGATTAAACAGGTTGTTGATGGTATGCGGGAAGTGTTTGTGATTTTTAACAATCACCCTGCGGGAAATGCTCCTGCAAACGCCTTTGAACTGATTCACTACCTCGAAGAAAAAGTTAAAGTGAATATGCCGCCTCAAACCGGCAACTATTTCCAGTCGCTTAAACCGATCAGTAAAAACCTCCAGGCAGAATTGTGGGGATGAGCTGTGTCACTGATTTTTCATCTCGATCTCGACACTTTTTTTGTATCAGTAGAGCGGATACTTGATCCCTCCTTAGTGGGGAAACCTGTGATTGTTGGGGGTCAACCCGGTGGAAGGGGAGTTGTGTCTGCCTGTTCCTATGAGACAAGAAAGTTTGGAGTGAGATCGGGAATGCCTACAAACAGGGCATACAAACTGTGTCCACAAGCCATATTTGTCAGGGGGAGTCATGGCGAATACAGTCGTTATTCCAATATGGTTCGTGAAATTCTTATAAAATACCCTCCCATGATCCAACAGGCATCAGTTGATGAATTTTACATGGACTTCACAGGCTGTGAAAAAATTTATGGTAACCCGATGCTCCTGGCTGAAAGACTTTTGCAGGAGATTTATGATAAAGTGAAACTTCCCGGTTCAATTGGTATCGGAAGCAACAAAACGATTGCAAAAATTTGTTCAGATTTTAACAAACCAAGGGGTATCACTTATGTAGCTCCCGGAATGGAAAAAGATTTCCTCGCTCCACTTCCCGCTGAAACAATGCCCGGTGTGGGGAAAGTGTTTATCGAAGAATTGCACGCAAGGGGGATTTATACCATCGGTGACATCGCAAGAATGCCCGCTGAATATTTTGCTTCAGTTTTTGGTAAAGGGGGACTCGATATTTGGGAAAAAGCCAATGGCAAAGGAACCGAATATATTTCTGAGGGGGAAGAAAGAAAAAGTATCTCAAGCGAGCAGACATTCAGATCGGATATTTCATCCCCTGCAGAAATTGAAGCCATTATGTTTGGTCTTGTTGCAAAGATTTCTCAAAAAATCAGGGACGAAGGGAGTATGGCAACCAATATCCATATCAAACTTCGATATGCCGATTTTTCAACCATTACCCGTGCAAAACAGGTGATCCCCACCAATGATGATAAATTTGTTTACACCACTGCCGTTGATTTATTCAGGAAAGCCTACACCCGAAGAGTGGGAGTGAGACTTATAGGCGTGGGAATGAGTGGATTTGTAGAGTATCACGAACAACATTCACTTTTTGAATCAACCGAGGATAAACGGACCAAAATGATCAATGCAATAAACCAGATCCGCGGGAAATATGGCTTTGAAGCTATTAATATGGGATTACTGCATTAACAGCATGCTTCACACACACAGCAATTATTCCCTGTTACAGGGAGCGGTATCGATAGACGATCTGATCGGGCGGGCGAAGAGCTTTGGAATGAAGGCTCTTGCTCTTACGGACAGGAATGGCATGTATGGACTGATTCAGTTTTATAAAAAAGCCACCGAAGAGGGGATAAAGCCAATTCTTGGGGCATATATTGATGATCCCGCAGATACAAAAGAGTATGTTCTTCTTCTCTCAGCAACGAGGGAGGGCTACTCAAATCTTTGCAGGATAATTACCGCCAGGAAATTGAGAGAGAGTTTTACACTTGATGGACTTGTAAGGGGGGAATTGCCCGGGCTTTTTCTTATTACTCCTTCGATCAGACTTCTGAAAGCCGCGGGAAAAAGAGCCACTGTTTTTGGTGAACTTCCCGTAACTCCATCCACAAAAAGATTATCAAGGGAGGTTTATGAATTTTGTGTGGCTAACGGTTACAGGTATGTCCCCACTTCTCCCGTTTATTTTTTAGACAGGGAGGATTATCTTCTTCACAAAACCGTTACCGCGATAAGACTGCGAACAACGCTTGGAAGTATAAAACCGGATGAGACCGAGCCGGAAGATTTTTATTTCAGGAGTTATGAAGAGGTCATGAGGGAGTGGAAAAAGATACCGGGTGCACTTCAAAATATAAATTACATCGTTGACAACTGTAATTTAAATCTGGAGATGGGGAAGACCAAATTTCCTCTTTTCCCCACACCAAATAATGAACCGTCATTTTCATATTTATGGAAACTTGCGTTTAAGGGGTTGGAAATGCGATATCACACAATCACCGAGACCGCCATCAATCGTTTGCGTTATGAACTTGAAGTGATAAACGACCTTGGTTTCCCCGACTATTTTCTGGTGGTTTGGGATATTGTAAGGGAGGCAAAACAGAGGGGAATGATGCTGCTTGGCAGGGGGTCGGCAGCGAACAGTCTTGTTTCCTATTGTCTTGGCTTCACAGAGGTGGATCCGATAAAATATGACCTCTATTTTGAGAGATTCCTGAACAGGGGAAGAATGAGTCCCCCCGATGTTGATCTCGATTTTTCATGGCGTGAAAGGGACGAAATAGTAAAATATGTTTTTGAGAAGTATGGTTATGACAAAGTGGCGATGATTTCAACAACGGTTACATTTAGAGCAAGATCGGCTTTCAGGGAGACGGCAAAAGTGTTTGGAATCGCCGAAAGTGAGATATCACAATACAGCAAATTTATTCCCTGGACCGATGCCAGAAATCTTTCAAACCTGGCAACCATGTTTCCCGAGGCGAAATCACTGAAGTTTGAAGGGGAGCCGTGGAAAAGTATAATAACAATCGCTTCGCGACTGGCATCCTTCCCGCGTCACTTGAGTATTCACCCGGGGGGAATTGTTATTACTCCAACTCCCATAACCGACTTTGTTGCTCTCGAGTTTGCAAGTAACAAAGGGTTGGGGATAATTATCACGCAACCTGATATGTACCCCGTTGAGGATATGGGACTGATCAAGATTGATCTTCTCAGCCAGCGATCCCTTGGAGTACTTAGAGAAACGATGACGAATGCAGTAAAAAATGTTTGACATGATCGATTATCGGCTGCCGGAGCAGTCGAAAACAAAGATAATTTCCCTTCACCGCCCCATACCACGGAAAGCGGCAGGGGTGGACTTTGACATTTTTGATTATGAGTTTTTGTTTCAGGATGCAAAGACTGTTGATATCATAAAAAGGGGGAGGACGATAGGGTGTTTTTACATCGAGTCGCCGGGAATGCGGTCGCTGCTCACGCGGTTGGATGTTGACACTTTTGAAATGTTGACGGCGGCAAGCTCGATTATTCGTCCGGGTGTGGCAGAAAGTGGAATGATGCAGGAGTTTATTGCACGGCACAAAGACCCCAAAAGGCGGAGGTATCTGATCCCCGGGATGGAGAAGATACTGGGTGAAACCTACGGTGTGATGATCTATCAGGAGGATGTAATCAAGGTGGCGCATCACATTGCCGGACTCACTCTTGAGGAGGCTGATCTTCTCCGTCGTGCAATGAGTGGAAAGCTACGAAGCAAAAGTGCAATGATTCGGATTGAGGAGAGATTTTTTGAGTCATGTGATACCCGTGGATTAAAAAAACATGTGGCAAAGGAGTTATGGCGACAGATTAGCTCCTTTGCCGGTTATGCATTTTGCAAGGCTCACAGTGCGTCGTTTGCTCTTCTTTCGTATCAGGTGGCATACCTTAAAGTCCATTATCCTGCGGAGTTTATGGCGGGTGTCTTAAGTAACGGTGGAGGCTATTATTCTGCTGCTGTTTACATTCAGGAGGCGCGCAGACTGGGTCTGA
Organism: Ignavibacteriales bacterium; assembly: GCA_016707285.1. Lineage (GTDB taxonomy): Bacteria > Bacteroidota > Ignavibacteria > Ignavibacteriales > Ignavibacteriaceae > UTCHB3. The sequence goes on along the minus strand of JADJIA010000001.1, from coordinate 123,941 downwards.
AAATCCTTCTGCCGTGTGTGAACAAAAGTTTATATTCATACATGGGGAAGGGGGATCAACTTCGGATTGGTCTGCAGGCGATTAAAATCTTAAAAGAAATACCGCCGAGACTGTGATTGAGGAGAGGAAAAAAAACGGTGACTACACTTCCCTCAAAGATTTTTTGGTAAGAACCCGTGCCGGATTTGAAGACACGGTTCATCTGATAAAGTGTGGAGCAATGGACTGTTTTGGGATGGCGCGCCCCGATCTTCTCAGGCAGCTTGATATCTATGTTAAATACCGACGGATACTCGACACCCTCCAGGAAAGTCTTTTTGCCGATGAGGAAATTGAACTTGAAAACAAGGTGATCGACGGGCTTGACTATTCGATCGAGGAGAGGTGCCTCGCGGAAATGAAGGCATTTGACTATATGGTGACCCGCCACCCGTTACAGTTTTATGGTGGATGGACCAACGATCCAACTGTTACCACCGCATCTGAAATCCCCAAAATGCACGGGAAAAATGTGAAAATGGTCGGCTGGTTTATGACCGCCAAACGGATAAGAACAAAAGATGGCAAAGCCATGAAATTTCTTTCACTTGAGGATTTGACCGATACTTTTGAAGCAGTGCTTTTCCCCGAAACATACGCTAAATATGCCGAAAAAACATTGTCGTTTGGTCCATATCTGGTGGAGGGAAAGGTTGATGCATTAAGCGGAAACAACCTGATTGTAAACAAACTTGAAGTGATTGGTGGTGAACTTGATATGGAACTGCTTCAGGGTGCAACATATTCCGAAAGCAATTACAACGGTGAAAACGAAAAAATCTTTGAAGAGGAAACACAAATCACCCTCAACCTCGACAAGGAAAAACTGATAAGGGCATACGCGGGGTAGGTATTAATTATTATTTTTGACTTCTACAATTAAACTTCGATTACTTCTCCCTTCCGTTTTTCACGGAAAATGACAAGATATGTTTTGAGATTGTCGAGGGATTTTATGTGATCAGATTCAAGATATTTTTTAAGTTGGGCGATGCCCTCTCTTTTTACATTTTCGTATTTGGTTTCAGTTTTTCCATCTTCAGTTTTAAATTTGAGTTTTTCATCCTTCAGCTTGATGTACTTAAATTCAAGTAAAACTGATATTTAGAGTCATAAGGATCATATTTGGTTAACAACAGATCAACTCTTCCGGTTGAAACTTCCTTTTCACTGTCAATTATAAAAATTTTATTTAATGACAGAATTGAGATCACTATCATCTTAAGGTTGCTCTCATGGAAGTTTTGATAATCGTGATTCCTGAGTGGTTCCATGATCTTGCCGACCTCTTCAACCAGAAGTGAAATTTTCCCTTCACTCGCCATTTGTACGAAGATGTCTCCCATCTCTGTCAGGTCGAGAGATAATGTATATTCTTGTTCATACATTATCCTCAGATACTCCCAATAAATGTTTTTTATCACATAATTAGGAATAACATAATGCATTATGCCATACTCTTCTTTATCTATCGTCAACAGACCATTATAGAATAAAATTGAAATTGCGTCAGTCCGTCTGTAAGGGGTTTCCAGATTAAACTGTGTAGCTAAACTGCCTTCTATTCTTTCATTGATGTAAACTTCCTCAATTATGGAATTTCTCTCCTTTTGAGGTAATTTCATCAAAATATTACTAATCTTTTTCCAATCACTGGTCACATTATTATCAGTAATAAATTTTGGATAGGTAAAATTATTTTCAAAAGAAGCCAAAAACTCAATACCAACTGAGGATTATATAGCTTACCTCCACCATCAGGAGAAAATCTACTACCATTAAACCATGCTCGCATATCTGTGAGCAGGTTATTAAGATCGAATTTACCTTCTTCATGGATTGTGCCGACAATTAATTCTTTTAACTCTGTCTCGGTAAATCCTGCCAAATTATTAAATTCGAGGTCGAGAGTAATATTTCTGGCAATATTAAAACCGCTTGTCATACTGTCAAGTGTAACGGGAGTAACTCCTGTAGCAAAAAAACGATCTATGAGTCCCGAACCAGTAAACTGCTTAATTACTTCATAAAACTTCCTGACCCAACCATTTCTTGACACAACTTCCTGAAAATGTTCGAGGTTAAAAGAAAACAGTTCATTGGTGAAATGATCGTACTCGTCAATTAATATATAAATCCTTGAATCAGAGCCCTGAGAACCAAGTGTTGATAAAAATGATCCCAATATCTCACTTGGATAACTTTTTTTTGTGATTTCACTAATTTGTTCGTTGGTAAGTAACTTATAATTGTAATTAAACTCACGAAATCCTATAAAAAGTTTTTCGTTAAATAACCTCATTATGTCTTTTTCGGTTTGTGTATCGATTCCTGAGAAGTCAAATCGAAGAACAAGATAATTGTTTTTGAGGGGTGTTGTATTTCCCGGTATTCCGATAAAATAATTACCAAATAATGAATCAAACTTATCTGTGTACTGAATACCATAATAATGCTCAAGCACTGAAAGAAACAACGATTTCCCAAATCTCCGTGGTCGCAGAAAGAAGACATATTTATCGCTTATTCGTTCAAGCACCTCGATAAATGGAGTTTTATCAACATAATAGCCGTTTTCGTTGATTAGATCTGCATAATTGGCTGTTTTTGAAGGAATTCGCTTTTTCATTTTTGTAGATTTTTTATTGTTTTGATACACAAATATAGATATTAAGTATAAGGTTCTAAATATAAGGTATTAGTTGGGAGAAAACAAAATGTAAAACAAAACTGCCGGATAACTCCGGCAGTTTTAAGAGGGGACTAAAAGTGATAGGTTGCTGAGAAGTGGATGAGAGTGGTAGCCAGTTGGCTGGTACTTGCACTGTATTCTTCAGCAATAAGGCTTGGATTTGAAGCGGTATACGATTTGTTTAAAGCCATCTCAAATGCAGCATTAAGGGTTAACGCCCTGGAGGCATTAAATGATAATCCTGCCATTACATGATGTTCAACAATTGCAGGGAAAACAGGGAAAACTGTGGTTTCGGGAACGGGATTTGAGCCGTAAGCATAACCAAGTCTGCCTTCAAATTTGTCGGAGAATTTATATTCTCCACCAACTTTAATAACAAAACTGTTTTTCCAGTTCATAGGAAATTCGAGATCAAAAGCTCCCGTATTTCCAAGCATGGTGTTGATATTTGAATTGGTGCCATTTGTTAGTTTAATGGTCATCTTGTCAAAAGCTTTTTCCCAGTTAACCCATTCAAAATCAGCAGAGAGATTAAGTTTTGGGGTTGCCTTATAAGAGAGACCAAAACCGATGGTTTGAGGGAAATTCAGATCTACACTAAGGTCATAGTTGGCAAGAACACCTTTACTAAGATCGATACCCATTCCGCCAAATTGAGCTGCCACTGCGGCTTGTGCCTCAGCGGGAGTTTTGCCCGGATTTTGTTGCATGTATCCCGCAACAGCTTTGCCAAATGCATCGTTAAGCTGGGCTGTCATATCCATTGATGCTTTGCCATTTTTGTAAGTGAGGTTTGTGGGAAGTGTATAACTTAATCCCATCGAAAGTTCTTCATTTACTTTGTAAGCCACACCAATTTTGCCATTAAATCCAATTGCGGTAAGCTCTTTCATCTCAGCAGTAGCTGTAACTTCGGTGTAACCAAATCCACCCTGTGATGGGGGAGCGGCAAACATCTGTCCAAATGTCATTCCCGGCATTGCAGTTCCTTTCATAATGGAAGGATTAAGGGAATATGGCATCGAGAACTCGAGCATGCTGTAAACCATGTGTAATGAAACTCCGACCGAGAATTTTGGACTGAATTTGTAGGCTGCTGTAAGTCCACCCTGCATTGTTGCAAGCATTGAGTGATATTTTTGCAGGTTATACGAACCATCCTGGTTGCGATAGAGAGCATGTTTTAGAGTGAAATCAGCACCCATTCCCCCGCCGGTAAAAAAGCCAGCACCCCAGTTAAAAGGGCTGTTTTCATATTTATGGGCATAAGCAACATTTGGCATTGGGAAAGTGTTTTTGTCACCTTCTGTGTCATTTATTGTATTTTGAAATTTTACGGTTGGAAACATCAAAGCGATGTCGGCATTTAACATTGAATTGTTCAGGAATGAAATTCCTGCGGGGTTAGTCATCATAAGTTCAGGACTGTCGAAAGTACCAATTGATGTACCGCCTCTCCCAACGGATCTGGCGTCTAAACCGAGCATTCGTGTGCCATTCTGAGCTGTAATTCCAGCAAAGATAACAACGAAGAAGAAACAAGATCTAACGAGGATTCTCATCGTTAACTCCATCTTTCTTTTTGTATTGAAAAGTATTATAATCGAATAATGCAATAAAATATCAACAAAAAGGTTATTACACTGCCCGATTAAATGGTTTAAGGGTTAATTAATTTTAGCATCTAAAATATTTTATATCTGTAAAACAATATTAAAAATGCATAAAAATCATTATTTATGAATGAAATATAGATAGTATTACCCAATTAACTATTAATATATTTTATAGTCTAAAATAATAAATTTGGAACATAACCGATTCAATATTCAGTATTAGACAGCTTAATAAACCGGGAGTAGAAATCAGATTTCAACCCGACCTGAGAAACTTTTTGTAAATTTGTAATTGAATTTAAAAGAAACTTTATTATGAAAAATCTTACAGACACACACGCACACCTGTTTTACCCTGACTATGAAGAAGAGCTTGATTCTATTATTGAAAGAGCGATTTCTGCGGGGGTTGAATCGATCCTTGTTCCAGCAACCGATCTGGCAAGTTCGGCAAAAGTTGTTGAACTGACTAAAAAATATGAGATAATTTACGGTTCGGTTGGGGTTCATCCTCTCGACAGCAAAGAATGGTTAAAGGAATGGATTCCACTTCTTGAGCAGACAGTTTTGGCAAACAAAGAAAAAATTGTTGCAATAGGGGAGATTGGACTCGATTATTATTACGATTATTCACCAAAACAGAAACAGATTGAAGCTTTCCGTGACCAGTTGGAGCTGGCAATAAAACTTAATCTGCCGGTTATCATTCACAACAGAGATTCTGATGATGATATGATGGAAATAATCAGGGAGTTCACTCCAAGAGGACTTCGGGCACAATTCCATTGTTTTAACGCACCGCTTGAACATGCTCTCGAATATGTAAGAATGGGACATATGATCTCCTTCACGGGTAACATCACATTCAAAAAAGCGGAAGAACTTCGGAAAATTGCGGCAAAGGTACATCCCGAACATCTGTTGCTTGAGACAGATTCACCATTTATGACTCCTGTTCCATTCAGGGAAAAAGGAATGAACCGGCAAATGTTTTGTATGTCGCGGAAGAACTCGCCAAACTTCATCATTTAACCGTGGAAGATATCACACGAATCACAGCTTACAACGCCTGGCGATTTTTTAAGATTGGGAAAGCTCCCGAAACTTCCATTGTGTATCCAATTGGCGATGCATTATATGTGAATGTAACAAACAGGTGTAACGCCGATTGTGTATTTTGCGGAAGGAAAGAAACACCGTTTTTGGCAGGATATAATTTGGGAATGGACAAAAATGACGAACCCGATGTTCAACAATATGTCACTGCGATTGGTGCTCCGATGAAATATTCTGAGATCGTTTTTTGCGGATATGGTGAACCAACAATAAGATGGGATGTAATAAAAAGTGTTGCCGGTTTTGTTAAAGAAAACGGTGGTAAAACCAGAATAAACACCAATGGTCCCGGAAATGTGATAAATCACCGCGACATCACTCCCGAGATGGAAGGACTGATTGATACGATATCAGTGAGTCTAAACGCAACCGACGCAAAAAAATATGCGGAACTGATGCGAGTGGATGAAAAGATGTATGCAGAGATGCTTGATTTCACCAAAAAAGCAAAAAAATTTGTGCCGACTGTCGTTTTATCCGTCGTTGGAATACCCGATGTGGATATAGAAAAAGCCCGCTCCATTGCAGTTGATGAAATTGGTGTCAACTTCAGGGAACGGACTTATTTTTAGAGCTTTCGTGAATTGAGATTAAACGAGATTCATGAAATTCACTGAAATTTTTACTGTTAAATGATTTTCATTTGCAATATGTAAGTTGAATTATGTCATTCCCCCTAAACGGTGTTAAAGATTCAATATATTGCAACTTAATAACAAAAATTTTCTGAGATCGAGAATGAAGAAGCGAATCCCCTCAAAAACATCAAATTTTGCAAGTTTAATTGAAGAGAACGCCTTTTATGTTGATAAGACCCAATTTATAACCAAATTGGAATTAATCAGCGATTAATTTCTCTTCTTTTTGCGTCCGAGAAGGTTTGGTAAATCGCTACTTCTTTCAATGTTGGAATACTATTACGGAATTCAACATGAAGACAGATTCGAAAATTTATTTGGTGAATACTTTATTGGGAAATCAGAAAATACCACTTCTCTAAAAAACAGTTATTACACCCTCACTTTTAATTTTAGTGCAATTGAAACTGATAAAATTGATAATATCCGCACATCCTTCATAAAAAGTCTGATGAACGGGATTAATCAATTCAAGTTGGACTATGACCTATTAACAAATGTTGAACTCGATCAAATTGCTTCTGAAAATACTGCCACGGGTGTGCTTCATCAATTTTTTGCAAAACTTAAACAGAGGGGTTTTACAGGGAAGATATACCTCCTGATTGATGAATATGACCATTTTACGAATGAATTATTTTCATTTAATCCTGATCATTTTAAGGAAATTGTTTCAAGAAACGGGTGGGTTCGGAAGTTTTATGAGGTCGTGAAGATCTATATGGGAGAGGGATTAATCGACAGATTTTTTGCCACAGGGGTTACCCCGGTAACTTTGGATAGCATGACGAGCGGGTTTAATGTAGCAGCGAATATCAGTCTTGAAGAAAATTTCCACCAAATGTCAGGATTTACTGAAGCTGAAGTGCGGGCGATGATCGAAAATACGATATATGAACCCAAGCAATTTGATGTCGATAAAGTTGTAAACCAAATGAGATTGTGGTACAATGGAAGCAGGTTCTCGCCAAAGTCAGAAATAAAACTTTACAATCCTCAGATGGTTGTTTCATTTCTATCAAAATTTTCTGAAAAATTTGAATTTCCTGATTCAATGGCAGATATTAATGTTACCTCTGACTATAAAAAGATATCAAATATCCTTCGATTTCTCTCAAAAGAAGATTCTGATGAAATAATCTCAACAGTAATTGAAGAAGAAAAGATTTCAGAATTGCTGACAGTTCAATTTAATTTTGAACTGCCATTCACCCGAGTGGAGGCAATATCTCTTTTATACTTCAACGGTCTGTTAACCATCGAAAATGCGGAATTGGGTATTTATAACTTTGTTATCCCCAATTATGTGATTAAACAAATGTATTGGGAGTATTTTAAGTTCTTATTTACCACAGAAAAACAGATTAAATACGATAATACACAAATAATGTATTCAATCCTTGAGATATTGCAAGAAGACAAAATTGATAAACTTTTGTTGAGTATGCAAAGCATAATGAAGACATTATCAAATCGTGATATGGAAAATTTCAGCGAAAAGCACCTAAAAATCATATTTATGACGATGATGATGGGGACAAATGTTTATTTTGTTAAGAGTGAGCACGAAACTCAAAGTGGATATGTTGACCTGATCCTTAAAAGGACTGGATTAAATCCGGGGAAATCGGACATCCTGATTGAATTAAAGTATCTAAAACAAAGAGATATGAAAAACTTCGCTGAGATTAAACAAAAAGGTATCGAGCAAGCTTCTCGTTATCGCGATTCGTTAAATAACGAAGAAGGTGCAAACTTTAAAGCATTTGTAGTAATATATTTTAATAAATCACAATTTGAGTGTATCGAAGTATAATATGGGAATAAAGTTGTAATTACCTTCTGATGTAGTATGGATATTCCAATAATATTCATAAATTAGAGGATTCTAAAATATTGAATTTTAATATGAATGAAGCCAAGACCCGTCAGGACATAATTGACCAACGGCTTGCCAAAGCAGGCTGGAATGTAAACAATCCTTCTCAGGTTAAATCCGAGCTGGGTATAAAGTTTACAAAGTCAGATTCCGTTGAGGAATCGGAGCATATATATGATGGGCATCAATATGCCGACTATGCTCTGCTTGGTGACGATGGTTATCCTTTGGCGGTTGTTGAAGCAAAAAAATCCTCCCGTGATGCAAGAATTGGCCAGGAACAGGCCTAGCAGTACGCAAAAAATATACAATCTCAATTAAAAGGCAAACTCCCGTTCGTTTTTTACACTAACGGTAATGACATCTATTTCTGGGATACCGAGAAATACCCTCCACGCAAAGTTTATGGATTCCCCACAAAAAAAGACCTTGAAAGGTTAATGTTCCTGCGCGAACATGAAAAACCACTCTCCAAAGAACTTATTAATGTTGATATAAGCGGCAGACCTTACCAGATTGAGGCGATCCGTTCTGTTTTTGAAGGTATCGACCATGCTAAAAGAAAATTTCTTTTGGTTATGGCAACAGGTACAGGAAAAACCCGCACCTGTGTATCGATGATTGATGTCCTGATGAGGACAAACAGAATCCAAAGAGTTTTGTTTTTGGTTGATAGAATTGCCCTGGGGAATCAGGCACTTGATGCATTCAGGGAATATCTCCCAAATGCTCCTCTTTGGCCCCAACGGAATGAAACCAAATTTGTCACAAACCGCAGAGTTTATGTAACAACTTATCAAACAATGTCTAACATCATCGATGATGAGGGTTACGGGATAAGTCCCCACTTTTTTGATTTGATTGTTGCGGACGAAAGTCACAGGTCGATTTACAATGTTTACAAAAACATATTCGATTATTTTGATGCACTTCAAATCGGTTTAACAGCTACCCCCAAGGATGCACTTGAACGGAATACATTTAAGTTGTTTCAGTGTGAAGACGGACTCCCGACATTTGCATATTCTTACGAAGAGGCATTAAAAAACAATCCTCCTTATCTCTGCGATTTTGAAGTTCTGAAAATTAGAACATGGTTTTTGGAAAAGGGGATTAGAAAAGACACAATTTCGATTGAGGATCAAAAACGATTACTCAAAGCCGGGAAAGAACCTGCGGAAATTAATTACGAAGGTACTGAGATTGAAAAGAGTGTTACAAACCTCGGCACCAATACCCTGATTGTCAGGGAATTTATGGAAGAATGTATAAAAGATGAAAGTGGAGTTCTTCCGGGGAAAACCATATTTTTTGCAATGACCATTGCACATGCTCACCGACTTCGGGAAGTTTTTGATGACTTGTTTCCTGAGTATAAAGGAGAGATCGCAAAAGTAATTGTCTCTGAGGACCCAAAGGTTTATGGCAAGGGAGGATTGCTCGATCAATTTGTGAATAAAAACTTCCCCCGGATCGCAATTAGTGTTGATATGCTCGACACTGGACTTGATGTCAGGGAGTTGGTTAATCTCGTTTTTGCCAAACCTGTTTTTTCATATACCAAATTTTGGCAGATGATTGGACGGGGAACCCGTTTACTTGAACCCAAAAAAATTAAACCCTGGTGTAAAACAAAAGATAAATTTTTGATAATCGACTGCTGGGGAAACTTTGACTATTTTATGGTAGAGACCGGTGGGGAAACTGAGAAACAATCCATTCCGTTACCCGTCAGATTATTTTTAACCCGTTTGCAAAAATTAACATTGGCAGTGTCTCTTAAAAAAGACTCGATTATTGAAGATTGTGTAACAAAGTTAATAGAAGAAATCGCCTCATTACCTCAAAATAATGTAGTGATTCTCGATGCAAGAACCAAACTTGAGCAAATCGACGAAAATTATTGGTCAGATCTGACCAAAGAAAAAACAGAGTTCCTGCAGAAGGAGATAGCTCCTCTGATGCGTACCCGTTCGGGTGAAGATTATGAAGCAATGTATTTTGAGTTGAAGGTGTTGTTTTATTCAATCGCCAAAATTGATGAAAAGCAGGAAAAGAAATTAAGAGAGAACCTGCTTTCCAGATCGGCTAAAGTAATAATCGAAATGGTTTCTGATCTTCCCCTGAATGTAAATGTGGTCGCCAAACAAAAGGATTTGATTAATTCTGTTCTAACAGGCGGTTATCTACAAAAAGCCGGTGAGCCGGAGTTAAATAACCTTGTTGAAAAATTGGGTCCCTTGATGAAATTGCGTGACCCCGTAAAACAAAGTCAGGTGTCACTTGATCTACAGGATGTTACCCATGAAAAAGGTTACATTAAGTTTGGTCCCGAACACGAGAGGATCACTGTGCAAAAATACCGTGATCGTGTTCAGACTCTAATCAAAAACCTTGAAAACAAAAATGTTGTGCTTCGCAAAATCAAAATGGGTGAAAGCATAACCGATGAAGAATTAAATCAACTTGCGGCAACACTTCAGGAAAATGACCCTTATCCCACAGAGGAAAATTTACAAAAGGCATATGAAGCAAGAAAAGTTAAATTTCTCGACCTGATTAAATATATCATGGGAGTAAGCGGATTGGTAACTTTCCCACAAAAGGTGACAACTGCATTTGACGGGTTTATCGCCGAACACAATAATTTAACAACAAAACAGATTCAGTTTATCCAAACTCTTCAATCATTTATTATTGAAAATGGAGAATTAAGTAAAAAGGATCTGGTATCCGAGCCATTCACAAAATTCCACAATAACGGCTTTTTGGGGCTGTTTGATCATAAATTACAACAAGAAATTTTACAATTAACGGACAGAATTCTAAATTATGCTTAACCAGACTCTAAAATCATCAATTAATCGTTTATGGGATAAATTTTGGAGTGGGGGAATTTCAAATCCTCTTACCGCAATTGAACAGATTTCATACCTGTTGTTTATGAAACGATTGGATGAACTTGATCTTAAAAAGAAACAGGATTCAGATTTTACGGGGAATCTTATCAATCTCTTTTTGAAGGAGAAAAAGAGGTTCTCAGGTGGAGTCATTTTCGACATATGGAATCCAGAGCGATGCTCGAACATATTCAAACTAATGTGTTTCCTTTTCTTAAAAAAATGGGAAGGGATGATGCTCCTTTTGCAAAATACATGACCAATGCTGTTTTTATCATTGCCAAACCGTCTCTCTTAGTTGAAGCTGTTACGATTATCGATGAAATTTTTGAAGAGATTTTAAAACAGCAGTTGGAAGGGCAGGGCTTTCAGGATACACAGGGCGACCTCTACGAATTTTTACTTTCCGAGATTACAACTGCGGGTAAATTGGGTCAGTTCAGAACCCCAAGGCATATAATTCAACTAATGTGTGAACTGGTTAACCCAAAGTTGGGCGATACCATCTGTGACCCCGCAGCAGGAACCGCCGGCTTTTTGTTGGGTGCCTATCAACATATCATCACACAATTTACCAGTGATCAAAATCAACAAGTTGACGAAAACGGATTAATGCGTGGTCTGCTTGGCGACAAACTCACTGATGAAAGACAATGGACTCATCTGAAGGAGAAAACTTTTTACGGTTATGATGCCGATGAAAGTATGGTTCGCATCGCTCTTATGAATCTTATGATGCATGGTATTTCAAATCCAAATATTGAACAGAAGGATACACTTTCCAAAAACTACAATGAAGATGGTATTTATGATGTGATCATGGCAAATCCGCCATTTAAGGGGAGTATTGATAAAGGGGATATCAACGAATCTTTATCATTACAAACCACAAAAACCGAATTATTGTTTTTGGACAGAATCATTAATTCCTTAAAAATTGGAGGCAGGGCAGGGGTTATTGTTCCTGACGGGGTTTTGTTTGGTTCGAGTAATGCCCATAAACAGGCAAGAAAAATGCTTCTTGATGATTGTGAACTTCAGGGGATTATTTCGATGCCAAGTGGAATATTTAAACCTTATGCAGGAGTGAGTACCGCGATTTTGGTTTTTGTTAAGGGGGGTAAAACTGAAAAAGTATGGTTTTATGATATGCAGGCAGACGGTTACAGTCTTGATGACAAAAGGAATAAAATTGATGCCAACGATCTGAGCGATATTGTAACAAAGTGGAATAAAAGGTCGGAACAAACAGAAAATGATAGAGGCAGTAAATTCTTCTATGTTGAAAAAGTAGAGATTGAAAAAAATGACCTTGATTTAAGCATCAACCGGTATAAAGTGGCTGAATACAAAGAGGTTGTTTATCAAGACCCGACAGAAATATTGGCAAAGATTGAGGCTCTTGAAAATGAGATAGTTTTGGGGATTAATGAGTTGAAGAAATTATGATTATGGAAAAGTTACTTTTGAAAATAGAATTTGAAAGGCATTTTTGTTGAGGTATGGGAGAAAAGATCAGGAAAAAAATGGATTTGTGAAGATTAATGCAGTTAACTTTATCGATAGATAACAAGTTGTAAATAAGTCAAATCCCAAGAGCAACCAAAAAGATAAAATATATTTATCTACCTAAGGCAATATTGTTGCATACTGGACTCTTTGGGAAAGGCATGTTATTTCAGATAGATGATTCCTTGCAGAACAGATGCAATAATTTATCACCGAATTCCGATATTTACTTGGTCTTTAAACATATTTAATATTGTCAACACTTCGAAAATCCAGGATTTAATCACTTACAATTAACCCAGAGTGTATAAAGCAAACAAACCTCTTCCCTCAATCGAAGAACAAAACCGTATTGTAAAAATTCTTGATCTGGCACAATCGCTAATTGAAAAACGAAAACAGGCAATTTCATATTTAGATGATTATATCAAAGCAGTTTTCCTGGATATGTTTGGGGATCCGGTGAGTAATCCTAAGGGGTGGGAGTAGTTAAGTTTACAGATGTATTGGTATTGAACAGGATTTGATCTTCCAAGACAAGATAGAGTAGTAGGTAGTTATCCACTGGTAGCATCAAATGGGATTGTTGATAGGATAAGTGAATTTAAGATAATAGCACCAGGTATAGTGACTGGTCGCTCAGGTACATACCAACTCGCTGTTTATTTATTGAAGAGGATTACTGCCTTTTAAATACAACATTATATTCACAAAAATTAAACGGAAATAACCCGGTTTACTTAAAATATTTCTTAGAATATTTTGATCTAAAGCGATTTACTCGAGGCGCGGGAGTCCCCACATTAAACAGAAATTTATTCCATTCAGAGTTGATTCAAAAGGTACCTATTGATCTGCAAAACAATTTTGAGACAATTTATAGAAAGAATATCTCGCTCAAACAAAAAATGCAGTCCCAACTGACAGAACTGGAGAACAATTTTCAGGCGGAGCTTCAGAGGGCGTTTAGGGGGAAGTGAAGTAGAGCCCAATAGTCATATCTCAATCAAAAATAAAATTATTGTCGTTGAAAAAATCTATTTATAATAAAGTTTGCTAGTAAACCACAATTGAGTGTTAAAAAATGTCAAATCAAAATAGAACTGCAGGAAGTGGTGATCCTTATTGGTATAGAGTGAGTGTTGGATTATTAAGAATTATTGACATGCTAAATCCTGACAATGGGATTGATTCAGTAACATTTCAGTCATTTGAAGTTTCAGGATGGGATGATGTTGTTGTACGATATGAATCTGGGAAGGTGGATTATTATCAGATAAAACACTCACGAACTGAAGGTTCAATCACGTTTGGCTATCTAGTGTCAAATTCAGAAAAAAAATCACTTCTTTCCTATTAAGCTGAATGCTGGCTTAAAATACCATACAATAGCGACGATAGATTCATTATATATACTAACAGAAAATTAGTAGTCGAAAAGCTTCAGCACATACATCAGGAAGACCTCCATTAAAGAAGTTCTTCGAAATCCTCAAGTCTCAACTTGCTGATATTACTGATACAAAAGTATTGAGATTCCAAATGAATACCAAAATGCTTATCAGAATGAATGGGTGCTTGAATTAGATGTTCTAACAGAAGAAAATAAGCTAAAGTTTTATCGTCAACTTGATATTGAAAGCGATCAGTTATCATTGGAGGAGATTGAGCAGGAATTAATTAGAAAATTATCTGAAGCTTTTGGTATCTCTCAAATGTTAGCTAAAGATGTCTTAAAATCTTTTGACCACTCTCTGCGAATTTGGACCACAACATCAAGGAATGGAGTTGAAAAAATAACCAGAGAAGAGGTTTATGAAAAATTGAAAAAACCTTCGGTAGAGTTAGTGGGAGATCACAATCTTATACCTCCTTTTCCTTTTTTTGGTAGCAGACCAAAATAATTGACCAATTGCTCAATGCAATAAGTCCGACCATAAAGTAATTTTTCTCTGTGGTAAACCAGGGGGTCGGAAAAACCTCAATAATCAGTCAACTCAGGAATCACAGAACATCCGAAATTCAACTTCGATATTATACCTTTAAACCTATCGCACCAGGTAATGACCAATTACCTGTTGATGCTGGAATTACGACTACTGCTAGAAGTCTTTGGGGAGATTTACTTTCTCAATTAAGGGATTTATTTAAGGGTAAACTTTCAGAAAACAGGGTACCAATCCGAAATGATTTTATTCCAACAGCTGACAAAATAAGAGATGAGGTTATTCGACTTTCTAAAGCATGGGCGCAACTTAATGGTAAGAAAACAGTCATCTGCATTGATGGCATAGATCATGCAGCAAGAGCTGAGATAGATAACGGGAACTATTTATCTAGTCTAATTCAACCAGATAACGTCCCAGAGGAAATAGTATTTATAATTTCCGGTCAAAGTGGTGATTCTTATGAAAAATATCCCCTATGGTTAAGGCAGGATAATGAGAATGTTTATAAAATTGAGATACCAAATTTAAATGAAAATGATATTTCGCAGTTGATAAAACATTCTGGAGTTACGCTTGATTTAGAGCCCTCAACAAGATTAATCCTGAATCATACAGATGGAAATACTTTGTCAGTATTATATGCTATTGAGACTCTGAAAGAATCCAAGGATCTACTTTTTGCAAAAGAAGAATTTGAGAACAACCGACTAAGAGAGGGTCTTAACACTTATTACAATACACTTTGGCAAAATTGTAGTTTACACTTCCATGGTTCTTACTCACTTCCTCTAAAAATTGCATGCATATTTTCTTTAAGTGCAGCACGATTAAATCTTAAAAATTTTAATTTCATTGTCCCCGAATGCAGAAAGGAAGATTGGTCTGTTATTTTACACAAACTTTCACCCATAATTAAGAAGGACAATTCTGGTTACCGGGTTTTGCATAATGATGTGAAAGTTTTCTTCACCAAAATGATCAGTTCTGGATGTGAAGACATTTATCCGGGTATTGCTTCAAATTTGATTAAGCTTTATTTTTCAGAAGACATTTTCATCCGCCAAGGGCATGATGAATTGGTGAAGTTGCTGAAAAAGTCGAATAACACAGCAAGAATTTTGGAGTTCCTTTCTCCAAAATTTATTCTGGAAGCATTCATCGCAAAATCAAGTGATTCTGTTTTAGAAGAACAGATTAAAATTGGCTTAAATGAGGCGATTAAAAAAAGCAGTCTGTTGATGATCTCCATAATATCAATTGTTGCATTAAAAGTATATTACAACTTAATAACTCAATTCTTGAGACTGATTCAGGCTGGATACATTATGATATCGATCAAAGTCTTATAAACGAATTAAAAGTAGTTCCGCAAACTGATTGGAATTTGGATTTGATCGCTGATTTGCTTGACTCAGCTAAAGATTTACTTCATGCGGGCTACAAAGATCGAGCTAAAGTTTACTAATTAGATGGTTCAATGGAATAACTATCTCAGATTTACTTACACTTGTTCCTTTAGAATCTGAAAAGAACTTATTAGAGGGGGTTTGAAGGTGATCCGTTTATAATATTAATGTCAAACTTTGGCAGAATATTTTATCACACAAGGATAGAGCTAATTAAGTTTGACAAGAAAAGTGAGTTAGTGGATCATAGTTTAGCAAACTTTACAAAAGGCATATTGGAGGAGTATCAAGACACTGGAGGTCATGAAAATTTTCTTAGATTACTGAAAATTCTCCCAAAAATATATTATGCCAAAGACATCCAAAATTTAATACTTTATCTATTTAATCATGAGGAATGGGTTAATTTATATTTGCTTTTAAAGCGCTATGATATTGCAGATTTAGCTGGAGGTGTGCAACTATACGCCATGCTTGCTGCTTTGTTCAGTAAAACCAAAGATTAATTTCAAAATGGGTGGAACCTCATAAAAAATAGTATGTTTGAATATGCAAATGATGAAACAGATAGGGACGTCTACAAAACAAAACATCAAAAATAATCATAATTAGTTTTATTCTTGCTTATACAAATATCGCCGAGGACCCTTCGAATATTGTTTCTACAATTTCGAAAAAATTCCCAGGCAAGAATGATTTGGAAGCCGAGATAATAGCAAATAAACAACTCTTCAGAATATCTGCTCAGATTGGCCGATGGTTTTACGAAATTCAAATTGATGGGAAAAGAGACGGTTTCTTTTTTATGGATGTTGACCAAATGAAGGATTTAACTACTGAATTACTTCTATATAACGGCCAACTAACACACGGGTATATTAATTTCGTTGATTCTGTTGTATTTTTGATTAAAATACTGATTTATTGTGCTGAGAAGTCAGCTGCTGAATACTCTGTAACCCTTTCAAAAAACCTGATGGACCACTACAACCGTTATCCAGGATATTCCAAAATATATGTATTTTTGGAACTTCTTCCTCAAAAAAAATCTTGATGATCAGTGTAGTTTAATGCTATCTTCAGTTATTGGCGACGAAGGTCAAATATGGGAATCAAGCAATTTTGAAAAGCAAGAAATAATTAATAAAGTTAAATATCTAACAAAGGGAACAAAATATCAACAGAGTATGATGATCAAAAAATCATTCAAAAGATTAAACATACAATTCTTTCCAACTCGATGACAGACGAGGGAATGATTGATTTCATGCAGGAAACCAATAATGTTGAATTCAATATAGAGAAATTCTCTGGAGGAGATGAGGGAAACTCTGAAATTAAAATTAGCCCATTAACAGGAAACCCAATTGAATTACTTGAAGATTTTATTGACGAGAAGAAAGATGACTGGCGTTATCTGAAAAGAATACTCCAATCGATTGTAGAATTAACCCCCGACGATAGCAGGGAGTTAATGAAGAGAACTTTTAATTATATTCTAAAATCGAATCTTACGTCAGCCTGGATATATGGTGGGTTAAGGGAGATTTTTGAAATTTTCACTCCAAATTTATCTAATTATGAGAGATGGATGTTTATACAGACTGTAGTTGAATCATTTCATAATGTTGATGAAACTGTAAATCTCTATACTCCTTCTAGCTCTGTCGAAGACTTTTGTGCGACTATAAGTAAAGATGATCAACTTTTATTAAAACGCGGTTATTTAAGATTGATTTCAAATGCACGAGAATTGGATCAGTGGTTTTGGTAATCAAACCATCTCTCCTGAAAATTTAATCGTCAATGAGTTTACTTCGCAATTATCAATCAAATATTTGGATGAGTTCTATCTTCAAGTGCTTCTTGAAAAATTGGATTCCAGGAGTGTGATCCAAATCGAAAGAGCATTATCGTCAATTTGGCAATTTGTTAAGCTTAAACCTGCGTTACTTTCTTTCTCGTGGAACAATGGGATAGTTTTTCTGATGACCAACAGGAATACCTACTAATGCTATTCGAACTTGTCCCAATTCATCTACTAAGTGACTACTTTCGAATGCTTTCACTATTAAATAATATCTTTGTGAATGGTAATTTAGCCCATAAATTGCATGTGCTATTAGTTTACAAAACTCAGACTAGAGTGCATCAAGATCATGTTCCGCCATTCAATTGCAAAATTTCATCGACCTTGGAGGAGAAAGGTAAATTAATTTACCCGTTTAATACAGTAATTGATATTTTAACCGAGCAATCCCAAGAAAAACCAAATTTGATAACAAATAATCACCATCTACTCAATCGTCGAATTGAGTTTATGTTAAGTTCTTCCAATCAATTTACAAAGGAAAATCTAGAACAACAGTTGTCATACTTACTCACAATAAGACCAATAAAAAATGAGAGTCCAACTAAATCTGAATTATTTAAAGATATTATTATCACAGATAGAGAAATTGGCGATCTATTTAATGAGATGATTGAGCATGAACTAGCCAAGTCGCATATTGATTTAAGAGATGAACCAGCAATCATGCAGGCATTGATGTACAATGATGATCCGCAGAATTTAGAACATAGATATAAAAGCTCCTTGAAGTAATCGATTGGAGGTTAATTGAAAAACCATTCACCAATCCAGATGACTTAATTAGTGATTTATTGTCTGATGGTCTTTCACCTAATGAGATTGTGATTGGTGGGTATATTCAGATTTTTTACGGGGATATCAGGGTGACAGGCTCGTTGAATACATACATTATATTTGATGAAATAATGCCAAATTTTATTGAATCGAGTACTTTTAATGGCAGAACTGCTTTTATTTATGAGCAAGATCGATATCATTCTCTAGGCAATTCTTTTTTTTCAATTTCAGGAGGAATTTCGAAATTAATTTCTCAGCAATGTTATTACATACCATCAGGTCTACTGCTCGATATATCTTCTTGGGAAGTTGACAAAATCAATCCCTACATTCTATTGAAAAATGGTAACAAGGTTGCTTGGTTGGAAAAGTTTATGGGGCCAAATAATAGTTACAGAAATAATTTTACCGAACAAACTCTTTTGCAGAGATGGATATGTGATAAAAGGGCATATGATGAGTTAAACACTATTGTCAGGACTCGATCAGGTGCAAAGGTTCATCATTTCCAAAAAATCAAATTACGCGTAAATATTTTATTCCGACAATGATTGGATTAAAAATACTACCATAGAACAACGCAAATTTTTTCGCAATAAGAATCATTTGATAAAATGGTGCGCCATTTAAGGGCAGTAAGTTGCTTCTCGAAAAATTTCACTGGGGACCCCAGAAATTTCTCTGCCTTAACTTCCGGGGTTCTTGTAAATAACTAAAAGACCACCCTAAAACTTAATCCCCGGCCGCCCCTCATCTTTAAGTCGTTTGTTTAGCAGTTCTTCACTTGTTTGTGAGAAGTTATTGAAGTCATCTTTGATTCGGGTGACTTCTTTTTTTATGCTTTTCAGGGCTTCGATCTGGGAGGTGGTTGGGGCTCCGAGATAACCGATGATTCCGGAATAAACATCCGCAGCTTTTTCTCTGAGTTTTGATTCACCAGATAGGCGGCTTTTGGAATCGGCAGCTATCAGATTTTGATATTCTTTGAAAGTGCCGACAAGCATATTAATCGATCCCGCCAACTTGGGGCTTACTCCCGATTCTTTTAGTGAATCGAGTCTGGCGATCAAATCAGATAATTTTGTGTTAAATGATGCAATCTCTTCAAGTAATGAATATGGCTGTTTCCACGGTCTCAATCTGAAGTTTACGCTCCGCAGGAGAATGCATCGACTTGGGATCGTCTTTTATTACAATCTGCGTTGTAAAAACGGTATCTTTTTTAGTGAGTTTAACGGTGTAGGTTCCCGGTGGATAAAAGGGACCTGCTGCCACTTTTCCAATTAAACCGGGGTTTGCAGGTACATTTGGTACTTTTCTCCTCACGGGCCAAAGCACTTTGTTAAGTCCCTTCGACTTCCCGGCATTCAGGTCGGCGATTTTTTCATTTCGATTATTAAATACCTCAATAAACATATCACCAAAAATATGTTTTGATTTGAGGTAGTAGGCAATTACTGCCGATTCCGATTCATTTGGTGCATAAAATGCCTGATCACCTGTCTCTTTAACACGATATCCCGATGCCTTGATGAAGGCAGGTTTTGCAGGGAGGAAAGTTACTTCGTTTTGAAGTACTCCGGGTGTAAGACTTCTGAGGGTTGAAATATCGTCGATAATAACCACACCTCTGCCATGAGTGGCGAGGATCAGATCTGATTCGTCGGGTTGGATTGCCATGTCCCTGATTGAAACTTCGGGAATATCTGACGGTTTAACCCAGTTAATTCCTCCATCAAGTGAGAGATACAAACCTCTGTCGGTACCCACAAAAAGGAGATTTTTATTAACAATATCTTCTCTTAAAACGAAACAAAATGATTCAATTGTCTCTGAACTGATTTTTGTCCACGATTTTCCAAGGTCAGTGGTTTTGAAGATGTAAGGATTAAGATCACCACTCCAGTGTCCGTCAAAAACCGCATAGGCAGTTTTTTCATCGTAACGGCTTGCCTCAACATGGTAACACCAGGTGTTTTTTGGGAGACCCTGAATATTGGTTACGGTGTTTAACCACTCTTTTCCACCATTTGAAGTTACTTGAAGGTTGCCGTCATCGGTGCCTGCCCAGATAATATTTTTGTTTTTGGGTGATTCGGAAATGGTGAAAATGGTACAATGATTCTCTGCAGTGGAGTTGTCAATTGTAATTCCGCCCGATTCTTCCTGTCGCTGTTTCTGGGGATCATTTGTTGTAAGGTCGGGTGAAATTTTGACCCAACTGTCTCCATGATCAGTTGATTTAAGTAAAAACTGTGAACCCGCATACAATACATCCTTTTGTGAAGGGGAGAGGTAGATCGGTGTATTCCAGTTAAAACGGTATTTAACATTTACGACGGGGGAGTAGGGCATTATGTCCTTCACTTCCCCTGAATTGTTGTGAAAACGCATCAGGTTGCCACCCTGGTATTGTGAATAAACAATTTCAGGGTTATATGGGTCGGGGATTAAATTAAATCCATCACCGTAGGTCAAGTTTTCCCAATCGGAGTTGGTTATGCCACCGGGAGAACTTGAAGGACCACGCCATGCGCCGTTATCCTGCAACCCGCCATAAACATTGTAAGGAGTTGCACGGTCGAAAGCCACATGATAATATTGTGAAACGGGGATATCAGCGGCAAATCTCCAGGAATTACCTTTATCGTGGGAGATATAAACTCCGCCATCGGTGCCAAGATAGATATTTTTGTTGTCAGTTGGGTCGATCCAGATGGCATGATGATCGGAGTGGACATTTCCTCCCGAAACAAAGGCTGATCTGAATGATTTACCCGAGTCGTTACTGACATTTAATGAAAACCCGGTTTATAAAGTCTTCCTTTTCAACAGGGGTCGGCAACAATCAATGCAAAATAAAATGGTCGTTCGTTGGAGAGAGAGCCTGAATACGATTTTCCCATGACTCACCACCATTATTGGAACGATAAAGTCCATGTTGATTTGCTTCCACAAGTGCATAAATCAGATTGGGGGTGGCAGGGGAGACTGCAAGAGCAATTCTGCCAACACTGTCTTTAGGCAGACCATTTTCAATTTTAGTCCAGCTTTCACCACCATTTAAACTTTTATAAAGTCCACTTCCTTTACCGCCTGAACGGAAATTCCATCCCGTTCTTCGGAAATCCCACATTGCAGCATAAAATATTTGCGGGTTTAACGGATCCATTATCAGGTAGGCACACCCTGTGTTTTCATCAACAAACAGGATGTTTTCCACGATTTTCCACCATCAATTGATTTAAAGATTCCACGATCTTATTTGCCGAGAATACTGAACCCAGAGCTGCCACATAGATGATATTTGGAATTTGACGGGATCAATAATTATTTCGGAGATGTGTTGTGTGTTTTGAAGTCCCATGTGAGTCCAGGTGTCGCCACCATCGGTGGATTTATAAACACCGTTTCCAATCGAGATACTGTTACGAACCCATTGTTCACCGGTTCCAACCCAAATTACACTGTTATTCTTCTGATCCATAACCACAACGGAAGTAGCCTGATTGTGTTTGTTAAAAACAGACTTGAAGGATGTTCCTGAATTTGTTGATTTCCAGATTCCACCTCCGGCGGAGGCAACATACAACAGATCGGGATTTTTGTTGGATGCGTCGATGTCCGTGATTCTTCCACTCATTGCTGCGGGTCCAATAAACCGGGGATTTAGTGCGCCGAGTTGTTCAGGTTTTAGGGGAAATTGTGGAAAAACTTGTGAAAAGAGGAGGACCGACCATAATAATAAAAACAACGGTTTCATTACATACTCCGGTGAAATTGAGGGTTGTCACTATAAAAAAAGGAGACAACCCTCAGAAAATATTAAATCATTTTATTTAGGGAAAGCAAAAATTGAAGGATCAATTTTGGCATTTAATTCATAGGTATCAAAGTTGGCTGAATAGACCGTTTGACCGCCGGCTTTCACTTCCATCGAATATGCCATTATTATTCCATCAACTTCTTTGTAGTTGGAAGGAAGATTTCCATTTCAACAACATTTCCACCCATGGTGGATTTGCTTACCTGTTTGAGGATCATATAAGATTCTTTATCGATGAAGATTTTAAATTCATCTCCGTCCGTTTTTTTAAGGAGAACTACAAAACAATCCACACCCTCCACCTGTTCGGCAGGCAGTAATTCGGCAGTGTAACCTTTATCTTTATAATTATACATGGCACCATCGAGATCAGCCTGCACCTTAAGACTTTTTAGTTGGTCTTCGGGCATTTTTTGTGGATCTGAATCACCCATAAAAGGATTAATTCCCCAACCAATAGAATCATCAAGTGCCTGAATGAGAGTTAACCCTTGAAAGACCACTTCAAGACGCATACTCTGCGGGCGCATTATTGTGAGCTTTATCGGCATTGATTGACCCATCTGTGAAATTTTGCCCTTGGCGATGTAGCCTGAAACAGTGGTTAATTTTTCCTGTCCAATCGTTTTAAAATGTGTTTGAAGGACTTCCTCAAGACTCTGTGTAAATCCTGTTGAGAACAGGAAAATGTAAAAACTAAAAACAATAATTTTTTCATCGGATACTCCGGTTAATTAAAAATTCTTATTGTAAGAATAAATTAGATTACAGTATGTAAGATAATACATCCACGAAAAAGAGTAATCACCACCCATCATCTTTCAGCGCCATCATTCAGGAATTATGTTCGATTCTTTAATAACTGAATAATTCTTCATAAAAATTAGTTGAGTTTGTACTGTCAATTTCAATTAATCAAGGAAATTTAATGAAGAAGATGAGCATGTATTCACTATTCTTGACATTAGTTCTAACTTTTGGGCTTTACGCCGCTGAAGGAGCCGGAGCAGTGATCAAAGGGTATGTGTATGATAAAATAAATGGTGAATCGCTGATTGGCGCCAGCATTTACCTTAAAGAAAACAAAGCCGGAAGTACCACAAATATTGCCGGATATTTCATCATTCAAGGTCTTAAAGAGGGCAAATATACCGTGGTTGTCTCATACATCGGTTATAAACATTATGAGCAACTAATAACAATAGCGGGTGAGAAGGAAGTCAATCTAAAAATTGAACTTGAACCCACCTCGTTTAAAACGGAAGAGGTTGTGATTTTTGGTGACAGCATCTCACCCTCCGAGAAGTTGTATGATAAAGGAGTATCGGAGCTTGAACTCTCACCGGCACAAATAAACAGGATTCCAAAGGTTGTGGAAGCTGATTTGTTAAGGGCACTTCAGACTCTGCCCGGAATAACATCAGTTTCAGATTTTTCCTCTGCGCTTTATGTAAGAGGGGGAACCCCGGATCAAAATCTCTATCTGATTGACGGGGTTGATGTTTATAACCCTGAACATGCATTTGGAATCTTTTCCACATTTAATACAGCGGCCATCAAAAAAGTGGAAGTCTCCAAAGGGGGATTTGGTGCGGAGTATGGTGGAAGATTATCATCGGTTTTGGATGTGACAAATCTGGATGGCAACAGGAACAGAACCGAGGGAGTTGTGAATGTTTCACTTCTTTCAGCTTCAACAACACTGCAGATGCCAATCGGAACAATCGGGTCGTTATCAGGATCATTCCGCAGAACATATCTTGATCAGACGGTATCAAAATGGGTGAATGAAGTCCCTGAATATTACTTTTATGACGGTAATTTGAAGGCTTTTTTGGATCTTGGTGATAATGACAAACTTACAGTGAGTTTTTTCACCGGGAAGGATAATCTCGACTATAAATTTGACAAAGAGGCAAAAGAATCACTCGCATTTGAATACAGATGGGGCAACACTCATCCGGTTTTGTTTCGATGGTTTGGAATCCTTCACTTGTGTGGCAGGTGGAAGCCGGAATAAGGTACAACCATTTTACCTCTGATGAAACCTTTAACGACTTTGAGCCAAGGTTTTCATTAAAATACAGACTGGATGAAGGATCGAGTTTTAAACTTGCGGTCGGAAGATTTTACCAGTATCTAAACAGAGTGCCAAGATCATTTTTGTCAGCCATCTGGTCAACTTCAGATAAGTATAACAAACCTTCGATGTCTGATCACTTAATTTTTGGTTACCATAAAATAGTTGGTCAGGACATTGCAATCGAAGCTGAGGTTTATTACAAAACTTACAAAAATCTACAGTTATTGAACAATAATCTGGCTGCAGAGATAAAGTCGGAGAGGTTTGAGAATGGTAAACCAATCTATTCCACCACAGAAAGCCTCTACAACAGGGGTGATGGTGATTCTTACGGATTTGAATTATTGGTGAGAAAAGAGATGGGAACAATCTCGGGATGGTTATCATATTCATATTCAAATACTGAAAACAAATTTGATCGTATTAACGGTCAAAAATCTTTTAGCCCAAGACATGATAGAAGCCATACAGTGAATGCAGTGGCAAATATAAACCTGACATCACTATTTGGTGGTGATCAATCCGGTAATTTAGTTGCCGGTGAGTCACAATGGGTATCGGGATTAAACTTCATTTATGCAACCGGGCAACCGCTTACAACCCCCGGCTCCGCATATTTTGCCAATACAGTACCAGATTGGCAGGGAGTTCCGGGTGTGCCCGACAACCATCCCGGTTATCAGTTGTATCCTGGTTCTATCAACGGAACAAGACTGCCTGCATATACTCGACTTGATTTTAGTCTGGGATACGAAAAAAATTATGGAAGCTGGAAACTGGGTGTAACTTTGCAGATATATAACATCGGAAACCGCAAAAACATCTGGTTCGTAAATTACAAACAGGAGCAAGTTGGCGATTCGATGGTGCAGACTGTTGAAGAAGTAAATATGCTTCCAATTCTGCCCAGTCTTGGTTTTACGATAACATTCTAAAGGAAAAATTAAAATGAAGATGAAATTATATATAGCAGCCGTAATGGTAGTCGCTTTACTCTTTTTGAATGGCTGTGGTGATCCTTCTGTTGATCCACTTTCCTTCAGTTATGAGCCAAAAATAGTTGTGAATGCATTTATTTATCCGGGTGAAGAAATTAAGGATATCGTGATCTCCAGGAATTTTCCGTTATCCTCAAAGATCGATACAAATCGCTTTGTTTTAACCCCCGGAGAGAACAAAGTTGTGGTTACGATTAATGGAACACTTTTGGATTATGATCCCGTTCGTAAAAGTTATGGAACAAATAAGGTGATGGTTGAGTATGCCACATTGTATAAACTTGAGGTGAGCGCTGAAATCGACGGGAAAATGTATTCTGCCTCATCAGAGACAAAAACACCCAACGGAGATTTTACCCTGGTAAACTCCAATCTCGGAGAATTCAAATATACAAGTGAAGTGACTCCAAAAGTCGAATTTACCACAATTCCCGGAGTTGATTTTTATCTGGTTTCTGTTTTACCCCATAACCCCACAACAGAGAACTTTATTTACGACAACGCTTTTATGCCAAATCTTGATAAAAAAGATGTGTTAAAAGAGTTAAACAACTACAGTTTTCAGTCGATTGTTGCGCAAAATATAATAACATCATCGCCGGTTAATTATGGGATTGGGATTCGCAAGTTTAATTACTGGTTTTATGATACATATAAAGTTGTGGTTTATGCCGGTGATCAAAATTTCAGAAATTTTGCAATCACAGCGGGAAATGTTAAAGACATGGACGGCAATTTTCACGAACCGTTGATAAATATCAAGGGAGACGGAATTGGAGTGTTTGCATCGGCAGTTAAAAAAGTTGCTTCTTTCACAATTACCAGATAGTTAACAGATCATTTTAATGGACAAAGTCGATTACCAAAGTGTCATATTTCACATTCCGGTAAAACAGCGGTTTTCAATGCCATGAATGGTGTTTATTATTAAACTTTGTCCATTATCTTTACAAATTACATTTAAAAATTTATTTAATACTCATCACACAACAAAAGGTAAATCCATGTTTAAAATTCGTAATTTCTCGCTGTTAACATTTTTTGTTTTGAGCTTTGCGGTAAATGCTCAAATATTTGAAGGCAAGGTGACACTTTCCATTTTTGATGAAGAATCAGGGAATCTAAAACCATTGGAATATTTTACCAACGGTAAAGATGCAGCCTTTTCTATTGAGGAGCAGGGGATGTCGGTAACCCTCATGATGAAAGAAGAGAAGGTAATAATGGTATTACATCCAATGAAAATGTATATGGAGATGCCAATAGGTGAAGGTGATATGAAAGCTGACTCTACATTTGATGAAAACTCCATTACAAAGACAGGCGAAACAAAAACCATTAATGGACTTTCATGTGAAAAATATCTTATTAAAAGTAAAGAAGAAGGCGACATGATTGCCTGGTTCACAAAAGAAATTGGTGGATTTTTCCTTTTTAAACTTGCCGGAAAAGAGAATAACGGGCCACAATTGTTTGCAGAAATGAAAGATCTGGCTACACAGTTTCCTGTTTTAATTCTTAAAAAAGATGGTGACAAAGAAACCAAAGTACTTGAGCTTACGAAGTATGAAATGATGGATGTTCCTGCATCAATGTTTGAAATTCCTGAAGGTTACAAATCGATGGAAAACAGTAATTTTGGTCAATAATATCGAAGTAACACTCATTTCAGCTAAAATTTAAAGAGAAAAAAATGCTTGATCCCAAAAAAGACCCCATCTGGAAAATGATGGGGCTCTTGTTTAAACCCCATCCCTGGCACGGAATCCCAATCGGGGATAATGCCCCCGAAAAAGTAACGGTATTTGTTGAGATAGTTCCCACAGATACAGTAAAATATGAAATCGACAAACAGACCGGATATCTAAAAGTTGACAGACCACAGCGATTTTCAAATGTTAGTCCCTCAATGTATGGATTGATTCCACAAACTTTTTGTGCTGAAAATGTTGCAGCTTACTGTGACGAAAAAACGGGCAGAAAGGGGATTGTTGGCGATGGCGATCCTTTGGATATTTGTGTTCTGGCTGAAAAAACTATTACGATGGGGGGAATCACCCTTGAAGCGATACCAATTGGCGGGCTTCGAATGCTGGATGGTGACGAAGCTGACGACAAGATTATAGCCGTGATGAAAGGTGATGCAATCTACGGAAACATGCGGGATATTCACGAGTGTCCACCTTCACTTGTCGAAAGACTCAGGCATTATTTCCTTACATATAAAGATATTCCGGGTTCTTCAAAATCGAGAACCGAGATAACTCATATATATGGCAGGGAAGAGGCGCATGAGGTAATCAGGCGGAGCCAGATGGATTACGAGACCCGTTTTGGTGGAATAGAAGAGATGTTGACGGAAATATTAAGAGGTGTTTAACCCTTAATTCCTCTTCTTCTCCAGTTCAAATATTACACAAGTGCCCTTTCCCGGGGCACTTTCTATTTTTAAAGCTGATCCGTTTTGTTTCAAGAAACCTTTCACCAGAAGAAGCCCGAGTCCTGTGCCCCTTTCATTATTTGTTCCCGGTTTTGAAGTGACAGAATCTTCAACAATTAATTGTTCAATTGCTTCAGCACTCATTCCGGTTCCGGTATCACACACTCTTAACACAAGGTGAGAAGTATTATTCATGGATACATTAATCACAATTGTTCCATTTTTCTCTGTGTATTTAATTGAGTTGCTGATCAGGTTTCTCAAAATTGTAATTAGCATAAATTTATCGAACAATGCCTCCGGCATCTGCCTGGGCACTTCGTTTTCGATTTTAATTCCTTTTGCTTCGGCGAGGGGAATAATAGAGAGTATTGTATCGTTAACTATCTTGTGTAAATTGAGAGGTTCTTTGATCATCGAAAAGGAACGCGACTGCGATCGGGTCCAACTCAGGATGTTGTCGAGTATCTGATGTGTTGCAATTGCAGTTCTTTGAGCATCCTTGAGGAGTTTAAATTTCTCTTCATTTGTCATTGTATCATAATCATCGATCAGGATATCGGCAATGTTGATCAACAAAACAAAAGGATTTCTCAAATCGTGGCCGATAATAGAGATTAACTGATCTTTGCTTTCGTTCGATTTTTTTAATTCTTCTTCTGAAGCTTTTAGTTTTTGGAGATAATTGCGGATGGTTTTTTCAGCAAGTTTTATTTCAGTGGTATTAGCGGCATACAACACAATTCTTTCAACTGAATCTCCTTTCCCTCTCACGGGATAAAAATTCAAATTAAAAAAGATTTCGTCACCATTCGAATTGATAAAAGATGCTTCCTCAATCAGAGGTAATTTTTCATTTTTAATACGATTTAATCGTTCGATTGTTACTTTATCAGAAAAATCGATATTTTTATAACTTCCGGTGCCAAATGGTTGATTCTGTAAGATCACCTCACCGGTCTCAGCGTTAAGCAGCATAAATGGATCGGTGACTGAATTGATCATATCCTGGGTAACTTTATGAGAATATCTTTTTTGGCGATAGATAATGATGAAGGAGAGAAACAGAAGGAAGAAAGTAGCCGCAATAACGAGGACTATAATAAATCTTCTTTCATTTTGCAAATCCAAAATAACCTGTTTTTCGGAAAGATCCTGAATCTCTTTATCTTTCAGTCGAATTTCATATTCGATCCCTTTGAGAAGGACATTATTGTAAATTGAACCGGTAAACAGACTGTCCCGCTTTGAAATCAGAAACTCGGCGTATTTCATTGCACCGGGAGTATCACCCATTAATTTGTAAACATAAAAAAGCTCAATACAGGCTTCTGTAAGGAGGTTGGTGATATTTAAATTGGAAGACAGTCTTACAACTTCAAGAAGTTTTACTGCCGCCCTATCATAATTTTTCAGATGTTTATCATACCTTGCGAGTTTTAACAACCCCTGACACTCTCCACGAATATCTTTGGTATTTCTGTAGATTGCTGTTGCCAATTCAATGGTTTCAATCGCCTTTTGATAGTCGTCTTTTGCCGAATAGATATCAGCATAATTGTCGTAACAGACAGCTTTTCCTGCCTCATAATTATTTTTTACGCAGATCGCCAGGGCGGTATCGATATATTTAAGTCCGGTCTCATAGTCTTTCTTTTGGCGATAAATAAATGCAAGATTTGAGAATGATCTTGCAAGCGAGAATTCATCCTTTAATTTCCGTTTTAACTCAATTGAGATCCGGAGAAATGACTCAGCCTGATGGAGATCACCGCTCATTCTGTAGGCAAGAGAAAGATTATTATAAATTTTTGAAAGCTTATCGGGATTGTTTTCTATTTTCCGCTGACGAAGTGATTCAGCATAAAAAACGATTGACTGTTTAATATTTCCGAGGAAATAAAAAACGAGACCTATATAATTGTTGGCATCACCAAGAAGGGCAGGGAGCTTATGCTTTTCACCGAGAGCTTTTGCTTTTAGTGCGTAAGTAACAGCCGAATCATAGTTATTGAGATTTATATAATTGATGGAAAACGATGAATAGGCAGTTCCTTCTGCAAGAACATCATTTTTAGCCTGTGCCAATTTTGCAGCCTCGGCGGCGTAAATGAGTCCACGAGCTGGATCACGATCCTTAAAAAGATAGGAAATTTGAGCCAGCAGCGCAGCTTTATCTTTCTCGGGCGTTTTTGGCAGGATCGAAAGCAATGAATCGAGCGCCTGTCCGCTTAGAGAAGAAGTAAATAATGTAATGACTAAAAGGATAAAATATTTCAAAGTTTTCACATCAGATTAAAATTTATCATTTTTAAAACACAAATTAGTACTTTTTTATATCAAAATGCCTTTTATGAAAAAAACTTTATCTCCTGAGAATGGAGGTAGCTGGAAACGGACACTATTCATACTCTCGGTCTGCCAATTCATTGCGATGAGCGGGATGAGTGCACTTGTTCCATTTCTTCCACTTTTCATAAGGGAATTGGGTATTACGGATACCAATCAGACTGCAGTGTGGAGTGGATTGGTGTTCGCAGGTCCATTTATAACCTCGTTTCTTGTTCAACCTTTATGGGGTACATTAGGCGACCGTAGTGGCCGGAAACTCATGGCTGTGAGGGCACTGTTCGGGTTGGCACTTGCACAATTGTTAATTTATTTTGTCCCTGATGTTTACTGGTTATTGGGAATTCGTCTTCTTCAGGGAACTTTGAGTGGATTTAATGTAGCGGCAATGTCTCTTATAACCTCGATTGCCCCAAAAGAAAAACAAGGCTACTCGATCAGTATGTTGCAGTCTGCGAGTAACGGGGGAGTTGTAGTTGGTCCGATAATAGGCGGGCTTCTTTCCACATTTTTGAGTTTTCGCGGTGTCTTTTTGATAGTAGGGATTATCATCGTGATTCTCGCTTTTGTAGTTATATTTTTTGTGGAGGAGAGCAAAAATGAGAAGACCACGGAGCGTGAGATCAGGGTAAGAGATAATTTTAAAGTTTTGATTAATAACAGGATTTTATTCGGGACAGCCGGACTTATTCTTTTGACCTCGCTTGGGATTGCCTCTGTAAGGCCCGTTTTTGTGTTGTACATCGAGAGTTTTGATCTGAGTGAAGCATTTTCCCTTGCACTTCAAGCCGGGGCACTCTACAGTATTCTCGGAATATTCTCCACTTTCAGTTCAATTTATTTTAGCAAGATGGTTGATAAGATCAGTCTAAAGAAAATTCTTGGACTTGCTTCCCTGGGAACAGGAATAATGTATTGTTTCCATCCTTTTGTTCCAGATATATACTGGCTGGTACCGGTGAGAATTGTTCTGGGATTAAGTTATGGTATCATAGTTCCTGTTTTATTCACTCAGATTTCCAAGCAAGCGGGTGAACGAAACAAAGGAGGACTTTTGGCGTTGGCAACCAGTTCTCAAACACTTGGTGTAATTATTGGATCGGTAGTTTCGGGAAAATTAGTCACCTTGCTGGGGGTGAGGTATCCATTTCTTGCAGTAGGGATATTTTTTATTTCACTTGCGTTTATAACACCCCTCTTTAAAAAGGATTAGATTTTTTTCAGATTCTGCCAGTTACCTTTATAAAATTTTATAAACATAAAAAGAAGGTAAAGGGTGGTATAAAGAATAAGAGCCGACCATGCACCTCTTAAACCACCTTCGAGATAAATACCCAAATAATAACTTGCCGGAACGAAGATCAACAGGTTAGTGATCACTTCAGTTGTCATAACAAAATAAGTTTTACCCACCGATTGCAGACCGTAAGCAAAAACGACTCCGGCACCAAAAAATATTTGGGCTATCCCGGCAAGTTTAATAGCCGGGAGCGCCTGTTCAATCACTGCTACTTCATCTGTTGTTATCATTAATAACAAATGAGGGAAAAAGATAAAAACAACAGAGAGCGCAAGAGTGTAAATAGTAGCTAATTTGGCAGTTTCATATCCATATTTTTTTGCTGCAGCAATATTATTTTTCCCAACCTCATTACCAATCAGTGTTTGAGCTGCCACTCCAAATCCGTTCGAGGGTAGAAACGAAATGAAGAGAGTTGAGATAATTGCCTGACTTGCAGCCTGCTGATTAATCCCCAGTAAACCCGTTATTGCCACAAAGGAAAGAAAGCCGATAAGAATAAATACATTTTGGAACGAAACAGGTATTGAAAGCTTGAGGATTGATTTTATGATAGCAGAATGAAGCTTTAGACTCTTCTTAAATTGATATCTGTTTCGATAATATTTGGAACCAAAAAATACAAGAAAATAATATATGGCATCAACCACAGTGGCAAGAGATGAACCGATAGAAGCTCCTGCAATCCCCATTTCAGGTGCGCCCAGTTTCCCAAAGATAAACATATAATTAAACAGGATATTCAAAAGATTTATGATTATCGCAGAAACCATAAATACTTTTGTGTTTCCGGTTCCAAAAAAGAATCCTCTAAATGAGACAGTTATCATAAAGAAGGGGAGTCCCAAATAACGCCATTTCATGTATTGAGATGCATAATCTGCAACTCTATCATCTTTTGACAAAAGATTTGAGACAAGATCGGATGTCACCCACCCCAAACTTGCTATTACAATTCCAAGAGCCACTGTAAGGAGGAAGGAATTAAAAAGGACATCGCTTATTGCCTGATAATCAGATTCACCGTAACGACGGGCAACAAGAATATGAGTTCCGGTGGCGAGAGAAGAACAGAGTGATACCACTGCCCATGTTGCGAGAAGCCCAAGCCCCATTGCTGCGAGCGTATAACCGGGGTCGGGGAGGCGTCCCACCATGGCTGTGTCCACAAGTGAAAGAATCATTTGTGTAGAAAGCCCTGCAATCACAGGGAGTGCAAGTTTCAGAATCCTTTTGGAATATTCGTTGTCGAGGAGGAGGTTTTTTAGCATTCTGTTAATTAATAAAATAAAAAACGCAATTTAGAAATTTTTTTGAATTAAACCGCTAAATTAGGAGAGGAGGAAACCATCAATCGTTTCTAAAAGTTTTTTTCGTTTTAACGGTTTTGAGATGAAAAAGTTGAAACCGGCATCAAGGCATTCTTTCTCAGTGCTGTTGAGATAATAGGCGGTCATGGCGATTGCAATTGGAGGTTCGACCGATTTTTTGTGGATGAGCCCAAGAAGTTCGATACCGTTTGGTTTCGAGCCAAGATTAATATCGATAAGACAAAGATCAAACTTATTATTATCGGTGGCTCTTAGTGCTTCATTCGCAGATGCGGCAAATGTAAGATTATAGTGTTCGGAAAGATAAATCTTAATTAATTCTCTGTTGGTAAAGTCATCTTCAACCACCAAAATTTTCTTTTTTTGAAGATTTTTTTCAGTTTGAGAGTCGGTAATCTCTTCAATATCGGTTGAATGGTCTGCCATTTTGTCCAAAAATCTCAGTGTGAATTTGGATCCGGAATTGGGAGAACTTTTGATGGAAATTTTAGCGTTTATCATTTCGCAAAATCGTTTCACGATAGTAAGGCCGATCCCAACCCCTTCGTAATTTCTTCCAATTCCTTCAGAGACCTGTCTGAATTCCTCGAAAATTATCTCTTGATTTTTAAGAGAAATACCAATCCCTGTATCTTCAACCGAGATCAAAACAGTTCGGTTGTTGTTATGAATTTCTTCATCCACCTTAAGGAATATACCACCCGTTTCAGTGAATTTGACAGCATTTGAGAGGAGTTGTTTTAAAATTTTGACGAGGATACTTTCATCAAGTTCAAGCGGGACGGGATGTGATGGTGTTTCGCAGGTAAACTTTAATTTATGCTCTGTTACGAAATCGAAATAATTATGATAAACCTGACTTACCACGGTGTTAATGTCAACTGTGCATTTTTCAATGTTCTGGTGTTCAGCTTCCAGTTTTGAAAGATCAAGCACTGACTCCAGGGTCTCCATTAATCGCATTGCGCTCTTATAGACCCTCTCAGCCATTTCGATGTGGTTTGGTTCTGTTACATCCTCGCGGAGCAGCCCGGAAAAACCGATAATCCCATTCATTGGAGTTCTAATCTCATGACTCATATTTGCCAGGAAAATCGATTTCATTCTGTTAAGATTTTCTGCCTCTTCTTTTGAATTAATCAGTTCCAATTCAAATTTTTTGTAGATTGAATAGTCGCTGATCTGTACTATCAAGGCAGATTCGTTCCCCGAAACTTCAAAAGAATAGTAGTTTACCCTAAGAAATTTTTCATTCTCGTTTAGACTCAACTGGCAATCGTAAGAGGCATAAGAGTTAAAATCGTGATTTGATCTTTTTTCCTGCGAAAAAAGATCAGGAAATAAACTGCACAAATCGGTAAAATATACTATTTCGGAAGTATCATCGGGCAGATCAAGTATTTCCTTAAAGCTATTATTTAAAGCCAGAATGCTCCCTTTTTGGTCAAAAAGAACTATCCCCAGAGAAGATCTTTCAAAAAGGGAAATAAGGAGCTGGTTGTAAACTGACTGTGGTTGTGGAATGGTATCGGTGGAGACATCTGCGGATTCAATCTTTTTAGTTACTAATTCCGGAACAGTTTCAACCATCTTTTCAGAAGACTTTTTTCTTAAAAACTTCATGTAAAAAAAGAGAAGGAAACCGAGGTTAACAACTGCCAAAACGATGAGGATTGCTGTATTCATCTACCAAGATATTTTATTCAATGCGTAAAAATATTAATTCTTTTGGTAGAAAAATAATTTAGATTGAAAACTTGCAAAAAATCGTTAAATTTGGACTTCATACATAGAAATAATCAATCATAATTTATGTTAAAAGAGACAGCAGAAAAAATTCTCAGGATTTTCCTCGGAGTGATGTTTTTATTTTCCGGAATCAGTAAACTTTTTCCGATAGAAGCATTTGAAGTTGTTACCTGGCAACAGGGAGTTGTCAGTTTGGAGCTTGCTCCATATTTTTCAAGATTGATGATTTCGTTTGAAATTTTGTTAGGCGGATTATTTCTCATCGGGTATAAAATGAGAAAATTTACCCTGCCTGCGTCGTTGTTGTTGTTGTCTGCTTTCACCATTTATCTGATGATAATTGAACTTACAGGTAATGGTGGTGAAAATTGTGGATGTTTTGGTGAGCTCATCCCAATGACAGGGATTGAATCGATTATTAAAAATATCGTTTTTATCGGGATGGCGGTTTATCTTTTTATCGTAACAGGGGTTGAGAAAAAATCATCTTATTTGTATATTGCTGCAGGATATGTCTCAATTTTTGCGCTGATGATATTCTTTTTCAACATAAAACCTTACGAAACACCTCAAGCAGTACCTGCAGTTGCCAAAGGGGAAGTTTCGGAAGAAAGGTTGGAGCAGGAACCTGTAACCATAAAAGATACTGTTGAAGCAAAAACTGCAATAAAAGACACAACAGTTAAAAAGAAGGACACCGAAGTTAAAAAGGAAAAACCTGAATTATCAGGCAAATATCCCGGTGTGGTTTCGGTTTATTCAAATCTTGTTCCGGGTGCGGATGCAGGACTCACTATAATAGCTTTTTTCAGTTTGGATTGTGAACATTGTCTTCAAGTGGCGACCGAACTGAACGCGGTAAAGTCTTTACTTACAAAGGTTAAGAGACATTATTTGTTTCTCGGTGCGGAAGAAGAGATTACACCATTTTTTAGTAAATCGGGCGGTAGTGTTATTTACACACTTTTAACGCCCCAAAAGTTTTATCCCCATTTGAGTTCGGCACCACCAAAAGTGATACTACTCGCAAACGGGAATTTAATACAACAGATGGAAGGAAATGCGGTAAGCGTTTCACAATTAATCACACAGATTAAAGAATTGACAGATAACTATTCATTTTGATGACCAGAACATATAACATTTCAATATCCAACCGAATCGAAGAGACTCCGAGAGTGACTGCACTCATCGAAAATGAAGTTTTTAGAGCCGGATTCCCCCAAAAAGATGTTTATGATATTCTCATTGCCGTTGATGAGATATTGTCGAATATTGTTTATTATGCCTACGGCGAAGGTGGTGACGGCAGGATAGATGTCGCTTTTCTTATAGATGATGGAAAAGTTGAACTGGAATTCAGTGATGAAGGTGTGGAATTTGATCCATTAAAAAAGAAAGACCCCGACACATCAGTGCCTGTCGATAAGAGGGAGATTGGCGGATTGGGAATATTTCTTGTAAAAAAACTGATGAACTCTGTAGAATACAATCGAGTTGGACAGAAGAACAAGTTAAGAATAATAAAACTAAAAACCGGAGAATAATCATGGAAATCAACATTACTAAAACAGACGGGACTCACGAGATATTTTTAAGCGGAAGATTGGATATAACATGGCAGGAGCCACTTGAAAAAACTGTGGAAGAGGTTTTTGATGAGAATCCTAAAAAAGTAATCCTTAATTGTGAAGAATTGACTTTTATCTCAAGTGCCGGATTAAGAGTTTTTATGAAAGCTCATAAACTCTCTTCAACAACCGGAATTGAGCTCTATATTGCCAAATTGAATGAAACAACAAAAAAGATATTCGACATTACGGGATATCTTTCAATTTTTAATTTAATAGATTAAAGAGTAATTATGGTAATTAATCTAATCAAAAAAAGCGAAGTCTCGGTTCTCGAATTGGTGGGCAGATGTGAGATACAGGATTTTGATCTGCTTAGTCAACACCTAAATGAGATAATTGATAGAGGAGAGAAGAAACTTGTTCTCGACTTTGCCGGATTAAATTTTATTAACAGTGCAGGACTAAGGGCAGTTATTGTCGCTGTACAAAAAATGAAAAATTCCGGCGGAAAGGTTGTTTTTTGCAATCTTAACGAGACAGTGGAGAAACTTTTTGGCATAACCGGATACTCCGATCTCCTTGAAAGTTTTAGAACCACTGAAGAAGCTGTGGAATCTTTCGACAACTAAAAATTGAATCGAAAAGTATTAAGTGGCTTCACCTCAAATTGTTTGTTGCCACTTTTACCTGCCGGCTGAAAGATATCGTTTTTCCCATTTGATGAATAGGTGATATTCTGATCCACATCAAAAATTGAAAATATTTCATTTTTTAAATGGATTAGATATTTGAGATTACCGGCATTCAAATTCCAGATGTAGATAATTCCCTCAGTGGAAAGCGCTGCGAGTGAAGATCCATTTAATTTTGCGAGATTCATTAAAGTTTGCACACCTTCTTCGAAGTAAAAAAGTGAATCACTTTTTAATTCATATCGCATAACCCAGCCACCATCGCCGGTAGAGAGAATTGTTTCATTTGAGAGAAATAATCCATCGTAAGGTATTCCCGATTTGTTTTGCCAGGTTTTAAAGTTGAACAAATCGTTGTTGTTCCACACCCTTGTAGTTCTGTCAACGCTTGTTGACAAAAGAAAATTACCTTCCAGATTAAATTCCAATGAGTTTACCGGGGCAGTATGTCCAGCAAGAGTACTCTCTTTTTTTCCCGTAACCGGGTCAACAAAGTAAATAAGACCCTCTTCCGAGCCGAGGGCTATTAAATTTAATTTTTTGTTGTATGTTAAAGCTGTGAAACGACTGCCAGGATTGACCGGGCTCAGAGGAGGTGCAGAAAGATTGTTGATTGAAAGAATTTTTACCGTCTTGTCTGATGAAGATGTTATCAGAAAATCCTGATTCAATTCAAGAGCCAGAACCGGTTTCGAGTGGAGTTGTGACTGGTAAATCTGATCTCCTGACTTTATACTCATTATTGTTACAGTTCCATCCTCTTCACCGAGAGCAACAGAATTGTTAACTGAGTCAACAACAAGAGCCGTAATTGAAGAGAAACTTTGATAAATTTTTGAAGTGGCAAAAGTTTTTGTTAAATCAACTGAATAAACGGAGCCATCAGAGGTTGAAAAGACAAGTAAGCCGTTTCCACTCCCAAAATGAACAATTTCACCTGTCTGCCCCGAGATTTCCCGTACGGGAGCTGAAATATTTTTTAAATCCCAGATAAGAGTTCTGTTACCAAAAGAGTAACTGTATCCGTGGTTGTCATCCAAAAAACCAAAACCCGCAATTGTATATTCATGAGCTTTAATGACAGATTTGTTGGACTTCGATTTTGTATCTATAATGTGTATTTCGTTGTTGAATGTTGTGGCTGCCACAAAATTACCTGATGGGGAAGCTGCGAGTGAAGTAAACATCGAAATTGATTGTGTTGCAATGATTTGGGTTTGTTTTAAGCCCGTGTTCCGGTCGAAGGTGAAGAATTTGACCACCCCGTCAAATGAGGATGCCGCCAACTCGGTTCCTCCGTTTATACTGCACACGCCCGAAATATCGGATGAAAAAACTTCACTTGAATCGCTTAAAGAATTAATTTTTGTATCAAAAACATAAATTTTGCCTGAAGTGGAAGCAAGAAGCACAACCTGTTGCTCTGGTAAAAATTCAGAAGCATTAATCTCGGCTTGAAAATTTTTCATTTCAAAAAGGGGGGTCAATGAATCGGCATCAACAGCCATGAAAAATCCACCATAACCTGCACACCAGAATCTATGACCTTTTTTGTCGTATTTGACTGTGTTAATTTGCCTGCTCGAAATTTTTCGTTTTAAAATTGGATTTTTAGCAGCGAGATTGTGGAGAGTGACATAACCTCTCGAGTCACCGGTCAGAAAATGTGAATTATCGATAAAAATTATAGAGTTGACAACGGCGGATTCAGTTTTTTTGTTTTGAAGCAACTTTCCGGTCTTATAATCCCAAATTTTGATCAAATAATCAAATCCTGCAGTAACAAAATAATTACCATCAGGGGATAAAACGGCCGTTTTTATACCATTAACATGAGATGTTTGTGGAACCATTTGGCTTTCTTGCGAGTAAACCGAACGACTAAATAATAAAAAAACGAGCAGTAGTATAACCTTTGAGGCAGGCAACATTTCTTTTTCCTAATAAAGTTTTCTGATTTTTTATAAAATAAAAATAGCAAATCTTTAAATTAAACTTTAAAAGAATTTTCTTTTGAGCGATTTACATCAAATGGAGACACATTGAACGAGACTTATCAAAGCGCCGGAGTTGACCTTGAAGCCGGTGACGAAACAGTAAAAAGAATAAAATCATTAGCGAGATCCACATACAATAAAAATGTTCTTGGCGATATTGGATTGTTTGGATCATTTTATGAACTTGATCTTCAAAAGTATAAAAGACCAATCCTCGTTTCGAGTGTTGATGGTGTTGGAACAAAACTTAAAGTGGCATTCGCAATGGACAGACATGATACCGTAGGGAACGACCTCGTAAATCATTGCGTGAATGATATTGCTGTTTGTGGTGCCGAGCCTCTCTATTTTCTTGATTATATGGCATTTGGAAAACTTGATCCAAATGTTGCAGAGAAAATTGTTGAAGGATTTGCAAGAGGATGCAGAGAAAATAATTGTGCTCTTATCGGGGGTGAAACTGCCGAAATGCCGGGACTCTACACTGAAGGTGAGTATGATATGTCGGGCACAATAGTTGGGGTTGTTGAAAAAGAAAGAGTTATTAACGGTTCCAGAATCACAAGAGGGGATATTCTTCTCGGGTTCAAATCCTCCGGATTACACACGAATGGATATTCACTCGCCAGAAAGATACTTTTTGCTAAATATTCTCCCTCCGATCATATCCCGGAAATTAA
Organism: Ignavibacteriales bacterium; assembly: GCA_016707285.1. Lineage (GTDB taxonomy): Bacteria > Bacteroidota > Ignavibacteria > Ignavibacteriales > Ignavibacteriaceae > UTCHB3. The sequence continues at coordinate 84,525 of JADJIA010000001.1, read as the reverse complement.
CAATTCGATTGGAAACGAACTTCTTGCAATTCATAAATCATATTTGAATTTGATCAGACCCCTTGCAGAAAATGACCTCGTTACAGGATTGTCTCATATAACCGGCGGCGGAATAATGGGAAATACCATGAGGGTAGTTCCTAAATCGCTTGGGTTAAAGATAAACTGGGATGCATGGGAAGTTCCGGAGATATTTAAATTCATTCAAAAAACAGGTTCAGTAGTTGACGAAGAGATGAGAAATGTTTTTAACATGGGGATAGGGCTGGTTGCGATTGTTCCAGCTGACAAATTGGATAAGGCTATTGAAACAGCTTCTAATTTGGGAGAAAAAGCCATAATTATGGGAGAAGTTGTTTGAAAAGATTCCTCTTTGTCGCAGTTTTAATTTTATCACAAATTCCTGTTGTTTCTATTTTTGCGCAAGGTGAGTATCAAAAAATTAAACAGTATGATACTTGTATAGATGTTCTGGAATATCAATTGGAGATAAATTTATTAAACAATTTTAAATCTGCTGAATCGCGCAGTTTTAATGGCTATGAAAAGATTACTTTGATAATTGTTTCTCTGCCTGATTCCGGTAAAATCTGGCTTCATGCGTCCTCAAAGTCATTAAAAATAAACAAAGTAGAAGGACAATTAGACCTGGTTGCACAAATCGGTGACAGAGTTTATCTGAAGATACCGGGTGAAGTAAAAACCGGTGATACCTTGACTGCGGGCATATATTATTCCCATAACGGTTCGAAAGATGAAGCATTTTATGTTTCCAAGGGATCAGTTTTCACAAATAACTCACCTGTTGAAGCGCGGGACTGGTTCATCAGCAAAGATCATCCAATAGATAAAGCTGTTTTTTCGTTAAAATTATTGGTTCCTTTGGATGTGAAGGTTGGGGCTGTAGGGTTGCTTGAGGGTGAATATGATTCTCTGGGTGGTAAAGTTTTCCATTGGAAAAGTAATATTCCAATGGCTACCTATTTAATGGTTTTTTCCGCCTCCAATGAATACAGAATTGAAAATTTTAATACCGTTTCAAAACTTACCGGGAGAACGATTCCGGTTGAACTTTACTGGCGAAATGGCGAGAGTTACGATGCCGTAACATACATTGGACAGGTGATTCCCTACATGTTGGATTTTTTTGAATCCAGATTTGGAGAATATCCATTTGAAAAGATAGCATTTGCAACTCTGACCCCTGATTTTCCATACGGTGGCATGGAGAATCAGTCTTTTATTACCTTGTGTTCCGGTTGCTGGTATGAGCTGCTGGTTGTGCATGAATTTGCTCACCAGTGGTTTGGTGATCTCATCACTCCCTCAACCTGGAGTGATTTGTGGCTAAATGAGGGCTTTGCCGAATTTATGGAAGCATATTGGGTTGAGGTTTGGGCTCCTGATGGTAAAAAAGCATATCGCGAGGTTGTTGAAGAATTTGCATCCTATTATTTTACTATGGAACCAAAAGAGGCAATATTTGAAGAATCATGGGAGTATAACACGCCGCCCGGTGGGATACTTTATAATTCTGCGCTTGTTTACAAGAAGGCAGCTTGCGTTGTCTATATGTTGCGGGAGGAAACAGGAGATGAAAATTTCTTTAAAATTCTTAAACAATTTACCACAAATTCAGAATTTAAATTTGCAAATGCCTCAACAAACGATCTTGTTAATCTGACAAATGAGATCACGGGGAAGAAATATAACTGGTTTTTTGATCAGTGGATTAAACATCCGGGTCATCCCGTTTACAAAAACAGCTACGATTTTATTGAGGAGGATGGCAAAGATTACCTTGTTTACACCTTTACACAAAAAGAGAGTGACCGACTCTATTATCAATCAACAGTTGAATTAAAAGTTGTTTACAAGGATGGCACTTCAGAGATATTTAAATGTTTTAACTCAAAAAATGGCGAAAAATTCAATTTTGAGGTGAAACCGAATGTTAAATCTGTAATTTTTGATCCGGAAAATAAAATCGTATTAAAAGAAGTTAAATAAAAGTTTTTGGTTGCTGTTTGACGATATCAACCCGGGGGCCATGTCATTTTCCGTCCTCCCAACAGGTGAATGTGCAGGTGGTTTACTTCCTGTCCGCCATTGTCACCATTATTGATCACAAGTCTGTAACCGGATTCAGCAAGATTAAAATCCGTAGCAATTTTTTGAGCTGCTTCCACGAGATGTGCCAATAGATCAGGGTGATTAATTGTGTCAAAGTTCTGAATCCTGTCAATATTCAGTTTTGGAATTATCAGTATATGAACAGGGGCTTTTGGATTAATATCCTTAAATGCCAGAACTGTATCTGTCTCATAAACTATTGAAGCCGGAATCTCTTTATTGATAATTTTTGTAAATATTGTATCAGCCATATCAGTCTCCTTTTTCGATGCCATATTTTTTAAGTTTACTGTAAAGATGACTTCGTTGAATATCGAGGTCTTCCGCAGTTTTACTAATATTCCAACCTGTCAATTCCAATTGACGAAGTATATAAGCCTTTTCGGCTTTATCTTTAAAATCCTGAAAAGAACTGCTCTCAGTTATGAGATCATCTATTGAAACCTTCTCCATTGGGAGAAGAAAATCGATATTATCAAGTTTTATGACAGGGGAGTTGGCGAGAATAATTATTCTCTCAATGATATTTCGAAGTTCTCTCACATTACCCGTCCATTTTAACTTCTTTAAGAGATTAAGTGCATCCTCTGCAAAAACGGGGACCGGCTTTTTATGTCTTGTGGCTATCTCTTTTGCAAAATGTGCAACAAGCACCGGAATATCTTCGATTCTATCTCTCAGCGGGGGCACAATAATCGGTATCACATTTAATCTGTGAAAAAGATCCTCTCTGAATTCACCTTTTGAAATCATTTCCTGCAGATCTCTATTTGTTGCGGCAACAATTCTTACATCAACAGGTATTTTTTTTGCGCCGCCAACTCTTTCAATTTTACCATCCTCGATAGCACGGAGAACTTTTGCCTGGGCTTGAAGACTCATATCACCAATTTCGTCGAGGAAGAGGGTACCTTTATCAGCCTGTTCAAACTTTCCATACCTTTGATTAACTGCACCTGTAAACGATCCCTTTTCATGGCCAAAAAGTTCTGATTCGATCAATTCATTAGGAATTGCCGCACAATTGACCTCAACAAAAGGCATGTTAGCGCGAGGTGAGTTCTGATGGATTGCCCGTGCAACCAGTTCTTTTCCAGTCCCGTTTTCTCCCAGAATCATAACTCTTACATCAGCTGCAGCCACTTTATTAACAATTTCAAGGATATTTATAATTTGTTTAGATACACCAAGGATAGGGGAGGGAGTATCAATCTCCTTTTTTATAGTTTCAAATTCTTTTTTGAGAATTGCCTGCTCCGAAGCATTTCTCACTGTAATAAGAAGTTTTTCCCTGTCAATCGGTTTTTCAAGGAAATCGAAAGCGCCGTGTTTTGTAGCCTTTATGGCATTTTCTATATTTCCATAAGCCGAGATGATAACAACATTAAGATTTTTGTCAATTTCTTTGATAAGCTTTAGAGTCTCAAAACCATCAATACCGGGCATATTGATATCAAGCAGAACCGCGTCAAACTTGCCCTGTTTTACAAATTGAAGACCCTCTTCACCGTTGGCGGCAGAATCTGTTTCATAACCCTCATAGTCGAGGATCATGGTGATACTTTCTCTTATTCCGGGTTCATCATCTACAATCAGGATTCTTGGCATAACTATTTTTCGATTTTGTATTGTTTTAGAAAGTCAGAAGGTTTGGCTTCCGGTTTTTCTCTTAATTCATTTCCAAATTTAATCCCAATTTTATTAACAATTATATCTCTCGCAGAAAATTTGGAATCCACTTTAAAAGATTCTTCAAATACTTCAATGAAATAGCCAAAAAGTTCTACGATTCCGGGAATAAAACTGTTGTATTGCAGATAAGCCGAACCAAAAAAATGAGCCAGTTTATCTATGTCTCCGCTCGACGACACAGGTGAATCCTCAAAAAAATATCTTGGCAGATTTTTATTTTTTGCTGCAAAAGTAAGGTCGTCTGTCGAAAAGAAGGGGATTACAAGTTTTGTACCCAAAATCGGGGTGACCACCGTAGCTGTTTTGACAGTAAGGCATGTCCAGGTGCAAGCAGAAAGCGCAAGTGAAATATCGCCACCACTAAACCTCAGAGCTGCACTAAAAATGGAGTCCACAGATGCCGGTTCTCCGGAGTTAATTCGGTTCAATCCAAATTCGGGCGAGGCAATATATTCTGATAAAATTTCCACAACTTTCCCTGTTCTGCTTCCCTGGGGAAATGCAGATGTCGGGAGAATCAAAAAATGAATAAAAAAGAGAAGAAAAAATTTAAATACAGCCATATTCAAATATAAAAAACTTTAATATCTCATCTGTTTTTGTTAAGTTTACATAATAACTATTGGTATTAAAGGAGGTCTTATGGACTCTGAAAAAAAAGAACACGGACTGCTTGATGAAGAGCAGTATTCAGCCGAAACACATTTGATTTATGGAAAAATATAAGCACAAAATGGGACTATTCCCATCATGTGGTCTCACCACTTTCATCATCAGTCATTTTCAGACTTGATTCGGTTGAAAGAGGTGCAGAAGGATTCATGGAATTTGCAAATACCGATATCCTTCAATCGGAAGCCAATCCAATTTATATTTATGACCGGCTTGGCGAACCAAACAAAGATCTTCTTGAGGAAAACCTTTCCTATATCGAGAAAGGCGAAATGGCTGTTACCTTTACAACGGGAATGGGTGCCATCTCTGCTGTGCTCGGGGTATTACTAAAAGCAGGGGATGAGATAGTTGCTCACAGAACACTTTATGGTTGTACTCTTTCTCTTTTTAAGAACTGGTATCCGAGATTAAACATCAATTATGTCTCATGTGATTTGACAAAACATTCTCTATTGAATGAAAAAATTACTTCCAAAACCAGAGTTATATATTTTGAGACACCCGGAAATCCAAATCTTGACCTCATCGATATTGGTGAAATCAGGAAATTTGTTGATATCGAGAACAGTAAACGCGAACCCTCTGAAAAGATTTATATTGTAGTTGACAACACTTTTGCCACTCCTTTTTGTCAACGGCCAATAGAACTTGGTGCTGACTTTGTAGTACACTCTTTAACAAAGGGGATTGGTGGTTTTGGAACCGATATGGGTGGAGTGGTTATCGGTCCAAAAAAATTCCGGGATATTCTCCTTTTATACAGAAAAGATTTTGGAGCTGTTTTGGGCACAAAAGCAGCCTGGACAATTTTGACTTACGGACTGCCCACACTACACTTAAGAATCAGCAGACAGACAGCTAATGCCATGAAAATAGCTGAATTTCTTGCCATTCATCCAAAAGTTGAGTTCGTAAACTATCCCGGGTTAAAAAGTTATAAATATTTTGAACTTGCCCAGAAACAAATGAGAGATTTTAATGGTAATTTTGCACCTGGAAGTCTTTTGTTTTTTGGAGTAAAAGGAGAATCACTCGAAGAACAAAAAGAAAAAGGTCGTTCATTAATGAACTTTGCTGCTAAAAATGCCTATACACTCACACTTGCTGTCAGCCTTGGGCATACAAGAACATTAATTGAACACCCGGCTACAATGACCCACTCGGTTATTCCTCCTGGTGAATTGCTTGAACATGGCATTCATCCCGGCGGTATCAGGCTTGCAGTGGGGATCGAAAACCCGGATGACATAATAAAAGACCTTTCCAGATCTTTGGAACAAATTTAAAAACTTAAGCCCGGATTCACGATGAGAATAGGAATACCAAAAGAAGTAAAATTTGAGGAGAAAAGAGTAGCTCTGGCACCTGCCGGTGTGGATGCACTTGTTCGAAATGGACATACAGTTTATCTTCAATCAGGAGCAGGTGATGGAAGTCATTTCACTGATGAGCAATATAAACAAGTGGGAGCTAAAATTGTTTATAGTGTTGAAGAAGTGTTTACCAGATCAGAACTTATCGCCAAAGTTGGTAGAGTTTCTGATGAGGAAGTTACCTATTTACAGGAAGATCAAATTATTTTTTCGTTTCTTAATCTCGCAGTGGTTAGCAAAAAGATAATTTCTGCCATGATGGAGAAGAAAGTTATTTCAATAGGATTTGAACTTATCGAAGATGAAAAAGGACTGCCGGTGCTTCATTCGATGAGTGAGATAGCAGGTCAACTCGCTGTTCAGGCTGCTGAAAATCTGTTGGAATCAACCAATGACATATCCAGAGGGGTTCTTCTTGGTGGAATTCCGGGAGTTGCCCCTGCTGCTGTTGTTATTTTGGGTGCAGGTGTTGTTGGAACAGTTGCAGCACAATCCGCTATTGGAAGAGGTGCCCAGGTGATTGTTCTTGATAAAGATATTCATCGACTTCGCAGATTGGAAAAAATGTTCAGCAAACAGATCAAAACTGTGGTCGCAAATCCTTACACCATAGCCAGAGGCGTGAAATTTGCCGATGTAATCATCGGTGCAGTTATGATAAGAGGGAGAAAAACCCCAAATCTGGTAACTGCAGATATGGTTAAAACCATGAAGAAGGGTTCGGTTATAATCGATGTTTCAATCGATCAAGGGGGATGTATTGAGACGAGCAGACCAACAAGTTTGTCGAGTCCAACATATGTAATGCATAATGTAATCCACTATTGTGTGCCAAATATTACTGCTTTAGTTGCCAGAACCGCAAGTTTTGGTTTAACAAACGCTGCATTGCCATACATTCTGTCCGTTGCGGATAAAGGGGTGAACGCTGCCTTGATGAATGATATCGGACTAACAAAAGGAATGGCTTTTGTTCAAACGAAGCAGTAGCTGAGGCATTTAATGTAGAATTCAGAAGAATTCATATTTTTTCGAAAAATTAGGTAATTCAAATGACTGATGAAATAAAACTTGGAACCAATTTATCTTCAAGTGTATTAACTAACTACAAAAAGAAGTTAGTGACGGCGGAGCAGGCTGTTCGTGTCGTGAAATCAAATGATAATATATTTGTACATGCAAATACTGCGTTCCCAATGACTCTGATAGAGGCGATGGTTGCGAGAAAAGAAGAACTTCAAAATGTACAACTGATTCATTGCCTTTCGGTTGGGAAATTGCCATATCTTCGTCCGGGAATGGAGGGGTCATTTTAATCACAGATCCTACTTCATGGGTGGGGAAGCGAGAGTTGCGGTTGCAGAAGGAAGAGCAGACTTTGCTCCTATTTATCTGCATGAGTTTCCGCTCTGGTAAAACAGGGTCACTTACATATAAATGTTGCGATGGTTCACCTTTCGCCCCTGATGAGCATGGATTTTGCAGTTATGGCGTTGAAGTTGGTTTAATTAAAACTGCGGCTGAACTCGCTGATGTAGTGATTGCGCAGATAAATCCCAAAATGCCAAGAGCTCTTGGCGACAGTTTTATTCATATCAACAAAATCGATTATATAGTTGAAGTTGATGAAGAGATACTTGAACTTGCACAGGGAAGCAGGGAAGTAACTCCCGAGATGGCAGAGACATACAGAAGAATCGGTGAAAATATCGCGAGTTTGATTGAAGATGGCTCAACTCTTCAACTCGGTATTGGGGTAATCCCTGATAATGTGTTACGATATCTTGGTGACAAACGCGATCTTGGAGTTCACTCTGAAACTTTTAGTGACGGGATAATTGATCTCGTTGAAAGAGGAATTGTAACCAACAGCCGAAAAGGTATTCATGACGGAAAGATAATCGCGGGATTTGTTTTGGGAACCCGGGCTTTATATGATTTCATCGACAACAATCCGTTGATTGAGTTTCACCGTCAGGAGTATGTAAACGATCCGTTTATTATTGCTCAAAATAAAAAAATGGTTGCGATTAATGCTGCAATGGAAGTTGATATTACCGGTCAGGTTTGTTCAGATTCCATAGGTCCAAAATTATACAGCGGATTTGGAGGACAGGTTGATTTTATTCGTGGTGCGGCCCGTTCAGAAGGCGGGAAGCCAATCATTGCACTCGCTTCCACGGCAAAAAATGACACTATCTCTAAGATTACCACTATTTTGAAGCCGGGAGCCGGAGTAACAACCAATAAAGCCGATGTTCATTATGTGGTAACTGAATACGGAATTGCCCAACTTTGGGGAAGAACAATTCGAGAGAGAGTGAAGTCTCTGATTAATATAGCTCATCCAAAGTTCAGGGATGAATTGGAGGCTTACGCTAAATCAATGAAATATATTTGATTTATGTTCGCTGTTTTCGGTGACATTCACGGCTGTTTTTATACTCTTAAAGCTGCACAAAGGGTAAAAGAGATTTATGGTGAAATCGACTTTTATGCAACCGGTGATCTGGTTGACCGGGGCAATTATTCTCCGGAGGCAGTGGAGTATGTTATTGAAAATGGAATTCGTCCGGTCATGGGAAATCATGACCGGATGTTTATCTCTTATTTTACTGAGAGGGAGAGTATTCCTGCTCAATTGTGGATTTACAACAATTCCTCAAAAACGATTTATGATTATGAACAAAATCCTGTTATTTTAGTGAGACACCTCGATTTTGTTTCGAAATTACCACTTTTTTATGATCTTGATGACTACTTTATCTCGCATGCCGGTTTTGGCAGGCATTGGCTTAATTTACTAAAGTATGATAAAAAAGTTGATCTGGATATGATGGCAAAAGTTGCAACTGATAATCTTGACAATGAAAAAGGCCTTTTGTGGAACAGAACGGAACTTTTGGACATCGGCAAGATTCAGGTTGTGGGGCATACACCTGTTCCAAATTTTAAGTTTTATAAAAAACAAAAAGCATATTATATCGATACAGGTGCCTCCAACGGGAATAAACTGACTGCCCTGGTTTCTGATGGAGTGGATGCTATTGATGTTATCTTTGAGAAGACAGATAATATGGATATTTCATCAACAATTTTCAGATAGTTCATAAATTATTACATTAACTGATTAAGCGTTTTTATTAGTTTTACCTGTTTGATACAACATTTTTAGAGTTCGAATAGACATTTCTACCATTTTTTCACAACATACGGATTTTCCAGCCATTAAACGAGTTGCGTCTGCTATCGGAAGGTGCTCTAAACTCCTTTTATTCTACTCTATTACGGGATTAATCGCCTCTGTTCTCACAGGCTTTGTTCTGGAAGAAGAGATTCCTGTATTTAAATCGTTATACATCCCTGAATTTCTGGACAATCTGTCCAAAATCCGTCAGTCTCCCTGAAAATAAAGAAGTGGAGAAAAGCAGGAACAGGGATAAAATGCCGGTTTCTCCTCAAAAATTACCGGTGATCAAACTCGATTTTGCACCTGCTGATACTATCGACAAAAGGGACTCCCTTTTAACTTTTGATACCCTGGTATAAAAGACTCGATAGCCACCGATTCACTACTCGCAAAAGACACTGTAAAGATCGATTCCCTTGCGCTGGATTCAACTGCACGCCTCGAACATTTTAAGTGGTCAGAGAAGATGTGCCATATACCACATTTAATAATGTTAAACGATCTGCATTTTATGCCACTCCCACTAATTACAAAGAGTAATTGAAATTGATTCTGCCGGTGGATTTGTTAACATAAAAGGAATATATTGGAAATACCCCATTCGATATACTCTTAGATTGACATTCGACCAATATCTCCAGATGGCGCTTGATAATCGAGATGTTTCCATCTGGCAGGAACTTGGTTACAAGTATGAATTAAAAGAATCAAAAAGAACTTTCTGATCTGTTAAAAGACATTACAGATTTTGAGATTCCACTACCAAGTGTTGGGGTTCTCAGTATTTTGGTCCTCCTGTTATCAGTTTGAGGATCGGCGGAGCAGTTGACATCAGAGCAGCCTGGCGAAACGAATCAACGGAGGGAATAACTGCATCAAGACTTGGAAACACAAGAAATGAGCCTGATTTTAAACAGCAGGTTCAGATAAATGTTAGTGGTACCATCGGAGACAAGCTTAATATTAATGCCGATTGGAATACCGAAAGAACTTTTGAGTATGAAAATCAACTAAAAATTAAATATACCGGTTATGAGGATGAGATTGTTCAAAGTGTTGAAGCCGGAAACGTATCGTTACAGACCAGTGGACTCGTTGGAGGTTCGGAAGCACTCTTTGGCGTAAAGGCAAATTTTAAAATGGGTCCTTTCACCCTTACTGCTCTGGTTTCGCAGAAAAAAGCAGAGGTGAAAGAAAAAGACCTTGGTGGCGGAACGATCTCACAGGATTTTGTGAAAAGAGCATACGACTACTCGATCAACCACTATTTCCTCGATACAGTTTATGCTGACACATCTTCATCTTTAAACTTGTTTTACAGATATTATGCAAATGCTACTCCTGAACTAGTTCAACGACTTTATGTAAAAGATATTGAAGTCTGGAAATCGATAAACCAGACTCTCAAAGATCTAATGAACGGTCTGCAAATGCATATATCAGCCTTCCTCCGATCTTGCAGGGTCAAAGTTACCCTGACAGTTACAGAGACCTCGATATTGACGAAATACCCGGGCAACAGGTAAAGGCAGATTTATCAAACTGCAGAGGAGTGGATTATATTATCCATCGTGAAACGGGTTACATATCGTTTAAAACAAATGTTCAGGATCAGGATATTATAGCAGTTGCATACCGAAATGAAGGTTTTAGTGGAACCAGCGCTGCAGATGATGAATTTTACGGTGAATTTCTTGAACAAACCAATGCCGTTGCGGATACAACAAGAAGGCTTGTTCTTAAATTGGTAAAACCTCAATTTTTGCAACCTCAGCTTTCCACAGCCTGGAAACTGCTTCTTAAAAACATTTATCCCATGGGTGGAAGAAATGTTAAAGAAGAAGGATTTGAATTTGACATTAAATATGAAATCGATGGTGGTGACCCCCAGTCAGTATTGGGTGATATTCGTCTGTTAAATGCTTTGGGACTTGATCTTGTGGGACCAAGTAAACTTCCTCCTCCGGATGGAAAGTTTGACTTTAAGCCCGGAATCACGATTCTTGCAGAGACTGGAGAAGTTATTTTCCCGACCCTCCAACCATTTGGTAGAAACCTTTCAAGCACGGTTCCAAATAGTGATTCGATTAAATATCTTGCTGTTTATGACCAATCTTTAACTTTTGCAAAACAGGACAAAATTAAAGACAAATGGTTGCTTACAGGAAAGTTTTCAGGTGAGGCTTCATCAACTTATCAACTCGGATTTAATGTTGTTGAAAATTCAGTGAAAGTTTTTCTTGACGGAAGGCAGTTGAGCCCGGGATCTGACTACATAGTTGATTATAATATCGGTCAGGTGACAATAAGAAACGCTGCTGCGCTTGTTCGGGGGGGATAACTCAGAATTAGCTACGAAGAGAATGACCTTTTCAACTTGCTTCAAAAACCCTTTTTGGGGCGAGAGGTATGCTCGATATCTCAAAGAAAACCAAGTTGGGTTTTTCGGCTCTTACGCTCTCACAGCAAACCCTTTCTGATAAAGTCAGAATCGGCGAGAACCGTTAAGTAACTTTATTTTGGGACTCGATTTTCAAACTGCTCATGATCTGCCTTTCCTTACGGATTTGGTTGACAATATATTTTCAACCAAAGAGATGTCAACTTTCACTTTTTCGGGTGAAGCTGCATACATGAATCGGATCCGAATACTAAAAGAGTACCATTAAAGTGACGGTGGTCAGAGTATTGCTTACATTGATGATTTTGAGGGGCAAAAGGACAATTCCAATTGGTATTACATATGGTGCATGGAAAGACTTATCAGTGCCTGACAGTCTTCCTTCACTTAGTGGTCTAAACCGTCAGCAGAGGATGAACTTTAAGGGTAAATCGTGGTGGTTTAATGTGCTTCCATCAGATGTAACTGTTTTTAATATCTGGCCCAACAGAAGAGTTGCAAGAGGCGAAGAGCAGGTGACCGTTCTTGATTATATTTTCCAGCCTGATACATCCGGTACTTTCAATTATGAACCAAACTTCCAGTGACCCGACGCGGTCTTGGGGTGGTATGATGAAAACCCTTTCATCCACTGCAAATAATCTTGTTGATGAAAATATCGAATTTATCGAATTTTGGATGAATATTAGAAATGCACCTCAAATTCTAAAATGTATATTGATCTTGGTAAAATTTCAGAGGATGTAATTCCAAATAACAGGCTTGACTCTGAGGATAAAGCTCCGCAAAATGAACTTATTGATGAAGGCGAAGACACAGGTCTCGATGGCTATTTTGATCCTCAGGAGCAGACGGTTTTTGGAAGTCAAAAGAGTGATCCAAGTAACGATAATTTTGCATACAATAACTCTCCACTTTTTGATCTGTACAACTATTTCAACATCAACGGAACTGAAGGCAACGCACAGCTTACTGATATCGGGCGTGTTCCTGACACTGAAGATTTGAATAGAAATGGTGTGTTGGATCAGGCCAATTCTTATTTCCGTTACGAAATTCCTATCGATACCACAGCAGCAAACAACCCTTATATTCATGGTGGTTGAAATAATGCCGTATGGTATCTGGTATGAATTCCTCTTAAAGATTATAAATCTGAGATTGGCAGACCCAGTCTTACTTTGGTTGAGTACATCCGACTGTTTGTGACGGGTGCAAACGATATGGTTGCCATCAGACTTGCAGATTTTAACCTTGTTGGAAATCAGTGGAGAAAATCGATTGAGGGTGATACAGTTCTTTCGATCTCCGTTGTAAATATTGAAGATAACCCATCATACAACTCACCTCCGGGGGTTCAGCGTGAAAGAGATCGCAGTCGTCCTGATCAGGAAATATTCAGAAACGAACAGTCGCTCGATCTTATTCTTAACGGGTTACAACCTCAAGAGAACCGCGAAGCTATTAAGTATCTATTCAGACCACTTGATGTTTTTAACTATTCTGAGATGAAGCTTTTTGTTCACGGTGATTCCACGCAGTTACCCGGTAGTGTAGCTTATCAATATCAACCGGGGAGTTTACTCATCAGAAATATATTTCAGGTTTGGTACTGATACCAATAACTATACGAATATCGAAAGCCGGTTGAGTCAGGTTGGCAGGAGATCAGTATTCTCTTTAATCAACTTACCGCCATTAAACAGGCGAGAGACAGTGCAAATTCGATCTTTCGACTCCCTGTAGAGGGTAAACCCGGGCATTATTATGTAGTTAAAGGAAATGCAACACTTACTTCAGTGAAATTTCTAAGCGTTGGTATTCATAATACATATCCCTTCTCAAATTTGTCAGGTGAGGTATGGGTAAACGAACTTAGAGTAATTGGGGCTGATAACACTCCCGGATGGGCATATACCGCTTCAACTTCAATCAAATTTGCTGATATCCTTACTGTTAACGCAAATGTTAGCCAGACCGATCCATATTTCCACAGACTTTCGGACAGATTTGGCAGTAGAATCGAGAGCCGTAACTGGGGTGTTTCTGCCGATTTAGATGTTCTGAAACTATTACCAATCCCGCTTACCGGAAGTAATCTTCGGGTAAACTATTCCAGAACAGAGTGTCGGAAATCCTTTGTATCAACCGGGAACTGATATAAAGGTTTCTGAAGCCGCCAGAATTCAAAAGACAAATTGATTGCAGCGGGAGTGGATCCCGGAGAAGCGAAGTTGTTGCGCAACAGATCGTAAGTGATGCTCAAACTGTAAATGTTTCTGATACCTGGACTGTGGCGAATGTCCAGATTAAAATACCAAGCGATTTTTTGGTTGGTGAGAGATATTTTCAACAATTTGACCTGCAATTTTAACTATAACAATTCTTTTGGTAGAAATCCGACGGTTTTGTCATCTAAAAACTGGTTATGGAATGCCAGCATCTCTTATGGATTTACGATGCCACCTGATTACTTCTTCGAACCGGGAAAATTCCGGTAATTGGTGAACCTGTTGCCTTTTTACTGATTATAAAGATGCCAAAATTTATTTTGTGCCACAAACAATCTCCTGGAATATCTCTGCAAGAAGATCATTCAGTTTAACTCAGACCAGAGCGATAGGGCAGTCGTTGTCGCAGGAAACTGTTTCCCGTGACTTTACAGCCAATCGTGGCTTCAATTTCAACTGGAAAGTTACTGAAAAAGCACTGATTAATTTAACAATAGCTTATCAGACCGATTTTGCCTCTTCGCTTACACACCTGGAGACTGATGAATTTAACAATCCGCGTCCTGAAAGTGCTATCTGGAGTGACATCCTTGGTGGACAGTTTTTTGGACAGGATTTCAGATATAACCAAAGTCTTGATTTCAAAACTTCGCCTCGACTTCCTTCCATAGCCAAGATCAATGAGTATTTCCAGATTACTGCCGGGTATAATGTAAGATATGGATGGAACAACGATTTCAGACAACCACAAGTTGGTAGAAGTGCCGGTTTCAAAACAGAACTTCTTTTGGATTAAGGCTGAGACTTAAAGCATTAAGTGCTCCACTTTTTGAGGAAGACAAAACTGCTCAGACGAATCAGCCTCAAACGACAACACCAAAGCCCCGACAAAGATCACATGATCTTGATGAAGAAAATCCTGACAGGGGTGAAAAACCCAAAGAGGCGGAAACTCTGCCTGAACCTGAATTATCCATGCCACAGGACACCGTTCCCTTAGTGAAAAAAGCTTCTCTCCTGAATAATGTCTGGGGTCTGCTTAAAAATGGCATTCGAATTTTGATTTTCGATTACGATAACATCACAATGGATTTTTCAAACGATGTAAGTGTTTCTGCGAATGGTATAAGAGGATTTGGTAATGGATTTAAGAACTTCTGGGGACTTAAACAGACTGATACCGAGGGTCCCAATAGATTGTTCATTTAGGGTTGAATCATGACATTGGTCGAGAGCTGCAAATGCGAATCTAACAGACAACTATTCAGAACGGAACAATATCGACATAAAAACCTCCAAACCTCTTTGGGAGGGGGCAAAAATTGATCTTTCATGGAAAGTGGGTTGGTCAATCAGCAAATCGACAACCATGCAAAGTGATAATGACGGTAATCTGTTTATACAGAATCTTTCGTCCACCGGAAATACGACCCGGTCGTTTTTCACGATGCCGCCGGTATTATTCCTTTCTGTCTTTAAGAGTGGAATAAAACAGGTGAATGAGCTGTATGATAGAAATTCAAGTGATCCAACCGGCAGTCTTTCTTCAGCCTTTGTAAAAGGTTTTGAATCGATGCCATTACTTGCAAGCCTTGGACCATTAAGCGAATTTACAAATTACATTCCACGACCAAACTGGCGACTGACATGGGACGGGTTGGAAAAAACTTGGTGTATTCGAAGGTTTTGCAAAGAGAGTTTCAATTGACCATTCTTATTCATCTGAATATACCGAAGGATGGAAGATTACCCTGATGGAAATAAAAGTTGTGCAAACTCAAAGAATCAACTACAGTTTTGCTCCGCTGATTGGATTGAATATCATTCAACAACCTTTGGGGTGGCAGTTTTACAGGAAGAGTTCAATATAACACAAGAACCTCCTACGACCTTGGAACTGCAACCAAAATATTACTGAAAATCTGAACAGGGATATCGGTATCTCTTTTAACTTCTCAAAATCGGGTTTTGAAATTCCTCTTTTTGGTGTTTCGCTGAAAAATGATATTGAATTCAGTTTTCATATACAAGTACAAAAAACTCGACTGTGCAATTTGACATGGAGAGATTTACTGAAGAAGGAGTACCACAGAATGGTACTACCACAGTTACGATTGAACCGAGGATTAAATATGTAATAAGTTCGAGAGTTACGCTGGCACTCTTCTAAAAGAGATCTGATACAACACCCGAGGGTGCAGCACGAATTCCGCCGACTTCAAGAAATGAAGCAGGCTTGGATATTAAAATTTCGATTCAATAATTATTTATATTTGGAGACTAAAGCCGGAACATCTGAGAGGATGTAATCAGGCTTTATTTTTTTTAGGAATTTCTCTATCTCACTTTTTTAATTAATTGGTAGGGGATTAGACCGGGTGAATATTGGTAAAGTTGTTTGTAGTTTTTCGGGGATGTCTTTGTAGTTAATGCAGACAAATCCTTTGCTTTCAGTATAATTTCAAGCAATCTTCCGGTTACAGGCCCTGAAAGTGTATGCTCACTATCAGGTGAAATTGTGGATTTGATTTTCTCTCCCTTTTCAACCCGTTGTAATCATCAAAATAGAATTGTGTATTCAGCAGGATTGTTGACAACTTTCTATTGAAAAGGTTTAATAACAAACCAAACAAACTTCTTACAGGTTTGTTCCCATAAATGAATTTCTGTGCAAAATATTTAAGCGGGTTTTGAATAAAGTTATGACTAAAGCAGAGAGGAATTCTGGGGTCGATTCTGTGAAATGAAAATAATACTTCAGGAAGCCAGGACACGATCACGGATTGGTTCAAAAGTGATCGATTAGATAACATTTGATAAATTTTTTCTTCTTCTCCAAAATCTTTGATATCAATAAATATTTTACTCTCTTCTTTTTTACCCGTCATAAAAATGTCGAGGCATTCATCAAGTGTCATTATCCCGGGAGAGGTTGAGTGTTTGTATTTTATACTTTTAATCTCTTGATATTTTGATTTGGGGATATTTACAATTGATTTAAATTGGGTTTCTGTGGAATGATCATGATTAACCACAGGTATCCGGTCAACTGTGATGCGTACATCAAACTCAAAATATTTTACACTCTCTGACAGTGCATTTGCAAAACCTGTTGATGTGTTTTCGTTGGAATCGAATCCTCTGAAGCGGTGAGTGGCAATATTCATCAATTTTTAGTTAAATTTAAAGTTAGTTTTTTCGTAAGTGAAATATAGGTAAATCCGGTTGTCAAATAAAAGAAATCGCTCACTGTTTGGCTTGTGCTCGAAGTTGTCTTGATCATGGTTCTGATTCTAACAATTCAGTTTGAAAGATATCTCCTCGCAGTTGTTGTTGCGCTCAAACTTACATTTGTATCTTTCAGATATTACCATATACGAAGGCTTCTCGAATCATACTCGCTCTTTCGGGATTTTAAATATCTTCCCGATGAAGCTACTTTTGAAGGACAATCTCCCGTATTATTTGAATCAAAAAAGAAACCAACAGGAGTTTTGTTGATTCATGGATTTTCTTCAACTCCTCAAGAATTCGGAATATTAACAGATTTCCTTAAAAATGAAGGTATCCCATACTATACTCCTGTTCTAACAGGATTTGGGATTGATGATGTTCATTTACTCGAAACAATTAAGGAAACCGATTGGCTGCGCGATGCGATAAACGCCTATGATATATTTTCTACAAATTGCGAAAAAGTTGTAGTGGTGGGTCATTCAATGGGTGGAGTACTTGCATGTCATATAGCTTCTAAACGCAAAGTTGACAAATTGATTTTAACAGCACCATACCTGATTTCAAAAAGAAGCATGATTTTGGCAAAAGTTTATTGATTGACAGTCCATTTGGCTGGCTTTTAAAACTTTAATCCTATGTTCAAAAAGTAAAGACCACAAGCATTTTCTGAACACAATCCAAAACCGCGATTTGCCTATGATGTTGTGCCGGTAAATTCAATAAAGGCACTTTGGCATTTGCAGGAAAAGTAGCATACGAGAATATCTATGCATCTGAAACTTTGGTGATAACAGGAAGTAAAGATAATACTGTTGAGAATGAGAGAGTGTATGAACTACTCGACAGTAAAAAAATTGTATTCACAAAAATTGAACTGTCCGAATCAGGTCATCTCGTTTTCGAAAGTCCACAAGCACTGGAAGCTGTAAAAAGAATTCTTGAATTTATAAAACGATAACTATTTCAGTTTGAAATAAGTCTCTTTCAACAGGTCGAAAGCTGCAGAGGGAAGAATCTCACCATTCAACAGTTTTTCTTTCATCTCAGTGAATTGCACACTGATCTGTTTGTTCCCAAAAAAACTGTCAAAGAGATAATCTTTAATCATAAACTCAACCCATTCGATATTTTGAAGCCGTCTTCTACGCTCAAAAACTCCGGAAGTTTTTGTAATCTCCTCAAATTTAAGCATTTCGGTCCAGAGTTCTTCAATTCCTTCACCCGTAATAGCGGAAGCTGTATATGCCTTGGATTCCCACCCTTCAGGTGGAAGGGTAGAGGTAGTGAAGTGCTGAGGAGTACTCAGCCTTTGCCATGAGGGCTTTTCTTTTGTTTTCGCCATCTGCTTTGTTAATGAGAATGGCATCACAAATCTCCATCACCCCTTTTTTCATTCCCTGAAGTTCGTCGCCACCACCTGAAATAAGCACCAAAAGGAAAAAATCTACCATTGATCTCACAGTTGTCTCACTTTGACCAACACCAACAGTCTCAATCAAAATTATATTATAACCGGCAGCTTCACAGGCAGTGATTGATTCTCTCGTTTTTCGAGCTACTCCACCAAGAGTCCCACTTGAAGGTGAAGGACGGATGAAGCAGTTTTCATCTTTGGAAAGTTTCTCCATTCTGGTTTTGTCGCCAAGAATACTCCCTTTGCTGATAGAACTTGAGGGGTCTATTGTGAGAACAGCTACCTTATGCCCCAGATTGATAAGATAAACTCCGAGTGCCTCAATGAGTGTGCTTTTGCCCGCTCCAGGAACTCCGCTGATACCAATTCGCAACGATTTTCCTGAGTGGGGGAGTAACTGAGTTAAAACCTCTTTAGCACGAAGTTGATGGTTTTGAGAAGTACTTTCTATGAGTGTAATAGTTTTTGCGAGGAGGATGCGATTGCCCTCAAGGACTCCATTAACGAGTTCCTCAGTTGTAAATTCTTTTCTCTTGAAAGACTTTTGGCGCAAATTTTCAGGACGATTCTCCACGCCTTTTACAATTCTGATGGCAAATTCATCGCCATGATTATCCAGTGTCCAGTCGGGTTTGTAAGACTTATTGTTCTCTATATCCATATCAACTTTAAATAAAAAAACTGTATCACTTGAAAAAATTGGGAACCCCAATATAACAAATGATACAGTTATAAAAACAACAGGATTAAACTATTCGGAAAATCTCCTGTTAACTTCTTCCATGATCTTCATTGCAGCTTCAGGGATTCTTGTTCCCGGTCCAAAGATCGCAAACGCTCCATGTTCATAGAGATAATCGTAATCCTGATGGGGAATAACTCCACCCACGATTACAATAATATCTTCTCTGCCGAGAGCGCTTAACTCCTCAATAAGCTTGGGAAGCAATGTTTTATGACCGGCGGCAAGGGAACTCATACCAACACAGTGTACATCGTTTTCAATGGCCTGTCGTGCTGTTTCCTCCGGAGTTTGGAAAAGTGGACCCATATCGACATCAAAGCCCATATCAGCATAAGCAGTTGCCACAACTTTGGCACCTCTGTCGTGACCATCCTGACCCATTTTAGCGATCAATATTCTTGGTCTTCTGCCAGCTTTTTGAGCAAAATCATCGGTCATTTTTCTTACATCGTGCACGGGATCAACCTCTCCTGTGGAATATTCTTTGGAATAGACTCCGGAAACAGTTCTTGTTTGTGCCTGGAATCTGCCACACACTTTTTCGATGGCGAATGAAATTTCGCCGAGTGTTGCTCTTTCTCTTGCAGCCACGACTGCAAGTTCAAGAAGATTTCCTTCACCGGTGTCGGCAGCAGTTGTGATTGCATTAAGACATTCTTCAACTTTTTGATTGTTCCTTTTTGCTTTCACTTCCTGAAGTCTCTTGATTTGGGAAATCCTGACAGCAGTATTATCCACCTCAAGAATTTCCATTGGCTGCTCTTTTTCGGGTGGATATTTATTCACACCAAGGATGGTTTCTGATCGGCTATCGATCCTTGCCTGGCGACGGCAGAAGCCTCCTCAATTCTAAGTTTTGAATTCCTGCTTCAATTGCTTTGGTCATTCCACCGTAAGACTCAACTTCGAGAATGTAGTCCAGGCTCTTCTCAGAAGTGCCTGTGTAGATGCCTCAACATAATATGAGCCACCCCAGGGATCAATTACTTTACAGATACCTGTTTCATCTTGAAGGAAGAGTTGGGTGTTCCTTGCAATTCTTGCAGAAAAATCAGTTGGAAGCGCAATCCTTCATCAGTGAGTTGGTATGAAGTGACTGAGTATGTCCCAAAACTGCTGCAAGAGCCTCAATGCAGGTTCTGACCACATTATTATATGGATCCTGCTCGGTTAAACTCCATCCTGAAGTCTGAGAGGTGAGTTCTAAGCGACATCGATTTAGGATTTTAGGATTAAACGTTTTGATAAGTTTAGCCCAGATTAATCTCGCCGCTCTCATCTTCGCCACTTCCATAAAATAATTCATGCCTTGTGCCCAGAAGAATGAAAGGTCAGGGTGCAAAATTATCTATATCGAGTCCTGTTGCAATTCCTGTCCTCACATATTCAAGTCCATCGGCAAGGTATAAGCCATCTCAAGGTCGGCTGTTGCTCCGGCTTCCTGCATATGATATCCCGAGATACTAATACTGTTAAACTTTGGCATGTGTGCGGATGCAAATTTGAAAATATCAGCAATAATTCTCATTGAAGTTGCAGGTGGATAGATATATGTGTTTCTTACCATATATTCTTTAAGAATGTCATTTTGGATTGTTCCACTTAAAAGCACAGGATCAACACCCTGTTCTTCAGCAGCAACAATATAAAATGCCATGACAGGAAGAACCGCACCGTTCATTGTCATCGAAACCGACATTTTGTCGAGTGGAATTGAATCAAAAAAATTTTCATATCTTCGATAGAATCAATTGCAACACCTGCTTTACCAACATCACCAATCACACGCTGATGATCTGAATCATATCCTCTGTGTGTAGCAAGATCAAAAGCTACTGAAAGCCCCATCTGACCAGCCGCAAGATTTCTTCGATAAAAAGCGTTACTCTCTTCTGCGGTTGAAAATCCGGCGTATTGCCTTACTGTCCAGGGGCGTTGAACATACATTGTGCTGTAGGGTCCACGCAGAAACGGAGGAATCCCGGCTACATAATCGAGATGCTCAACATCTTTAAGATCTTCGGCAGTATATAGTGATTTAACAGGAATCTGTTCCATGGTTTGCCAGATTATCTCTTCAGGATTTTTACCTGTTTTTTCGATAAATTCCTTTTTCCATTCGTTATATCCGGCAGAGTCTGTTTTTACTGAATGGTTTAGATCTTTAAATTCGGGTCTTTTCATTTCTCCACTCCCGTTCTGTCAAAAATATTATTGATCACCTGAACAACATTTGCTCCAACAAAAATGAAATCATCGATTCCTGATTGTTTATGGGTTTCAATTTGTTCTTTTGGATACCCGGCAAGAATGCAAAGAGCATTTTTGTCAATTTGCTTGATTGCCTTCACAAATTGTGGTACCAGTTCGGGATATGTGTCATCTGTTGAACAGAGTACAAAAACTTTTGCTCCGGAGGCAAGTGCAGCGTCAACACCGGCTGAAACTTCTGTGACTCCCTGTGCATAAGTAACTTCGAACCCGCCGGCTTCAAAAAATCCTCTTGAAAAATCGGCTCTTGCTTTGTGTTGTTTTACCGGTCCGATATTAAACAGGAACAATTTAGGAAGATTTCCGTTTTTTCTCTTAAATGCAGATGCTCTTAAGCGGAGCTGTTCAAAATCGTGTGCCGGTGGCACAACGGTAATTGATGGAGCAGTTTCAGAGGCTGATGAATCACTCAGGTGACTGAATATTTCGCCGAGTGTTGCTCCTTTGGCAGCCAAAACAGAGGCGAGTTTTAGTTTATTAACACCGTCTTTTTCGTTTTTAACATCTTCGAGGTCAGTTAAAATGCTTGAGTGAATTCCACCATTGCCTGAAACTCTTAGCTTTGAAGATAAGCAGCGCAGATCATAAATCTTTCTTGCATCAAACACCATCGGCTGTTTAACATCCTCTTTAACATTAGCATAGCTGTTTACACCAACAATTACAGATTTACGGGTTGCAACATCCTTAGCTCTTTTTTGAGCGAGACTGCTAATATCTGATTGAATCTTTCCGGAAACAACAGCCTTGTAAATTCCGCCATTTTCTTCAATTTCACGAAAGTATGCCCACGCACTATCAACGATTTGAGAGGTAAGGGTTTCAACATAAAATGACCCCCCGGCTGCATCGATAACATGATTTAAATGAGATTCTTCACTCAAAATAATCTGTGTGTTTCGTGCAATCCTGTTTGAGAATTCATCGGGTTGGGCAAATGAAGAATCGAAGGGGAGTGTCTCTATAAGATCAACGCCACCAATGATAGCAGAAAATGCCTGTGTTGTAACTCTAAGCATGTTTACATAAGGGTCAACAAATGAATGGTAATAACCGGATGTTCTTGCACAGGCAAACATCTTAACACTGTCTGAAGGAAGATTGAATGATGATAAAACTTCTGAAAACGATATTCGCGCCGCTCTGAATTTTGCAATTTCCATGAACAGGTTTGTACTCGTTCCAAAGTTGAAAATCATCTTATGAACAATGGTAGCGGGATCAGTTCCGAGTTCTGAGAGTCTGCATATTGCTTCAACTGCCAGAGACATTGAAATTCCAAGCTCTTGTACTGCTGAAGCCCCTTTTTCGACATAGATTGCTCCGTTAATTCCAACGGTTCTAAGTTCAGAATTCTCAGATTCCAGAAACTTAATCGAAGTTGCAAGTTGAGAAAATGCTTCTTCAATTGAAACAGGTATTTCACCATTCTCAAAAAGAAATGTTACAGGATCAGCGTTAACTGAGCCTTGAATTTTGTTAAATTCAACGCCCTCTTTTATTGAGTATCCTTTTAAGAGCGAAAGAAAAACGAAAGGTGAGAATCCTGCTGAAACGAAGAGAGGGCAGGCAGTAAGATCAACTCCTAAAAATGCGAGCGAGGCTTCCTGTTCCTGAGATTGAGACTCCACCCTCACCGGTTTCGCCGGGTTTTCCATAATCGGCATCCAATCCCAGTTTTGTTGTTTTATCCAATGGCAGAACAACTGCTGTCTGACCCCTTTGCAGGGAATCGAGCAACAATTTGTTAAAATTTTCTGCGAGTGGATGTGTAAGACTTTGGGCGATCAACCATGGGTTAACACTGCTTCCATCAGGTTTGGCTCCTCGAAGGAAATTTGTGAAGCCGGGGAATTGTTCAATATTTTTAAGAATCTCGAGGTGTTCTTTTGTGTAAAGAGGCTCAAGATCGATATTTTCGTAAGTTTTAGTTATTAATTTCTTTTCGAATGGGACTCCTTTGAGATCAGCTTCCGCTAATGCTCTCCAATCCCGATAACTCGAAGGGGCGAACTCGTCCCTTAGTTTAAATTCTTTTGGTAATGTCTGATCCATCGAATCACTTTTCTATTTGGTTTGTCAAAAATTTAATCTTTTGATCTTTAAAATTAAGAAATTAATTTCTTATAATTTGAGTCATTTGGAACAAAATGACCGTAAAAGTGATTATAACAGGTATGGGTGTTTTTTAATACAAAACAGGCTTTATCATTTTATTATATTGAGTTTCAATTAAACAGTTTTGGAAGAAAAGTTGATCAATAGAATCAGGAAATTTATGAAAACTCCGTTATTTGCAGCAGTTGTCTTTTTATTTATTTTTTCGTTTAATGCAAACATTTGTTCGCAGCAGGCGACTGTTGACAGTAACAAGGTTTTACAACCGGAAGAGCGACATTCTTCGGCAATGCAGCTTGTATCAATGTTTGTTGAGAGATATCACTACAGTCCCAAAGAGGTTAACGACAGTCTCTCGAACTGGATATATACCGATTATTTTAAAATCTCTGGATTTTCAGCGGATGTATTTTTTACAATCAGATGTCGATCAATTTGAAAAATACAGGCTGGTTCTCGATCAGAATTTATCCACCGGAAACCTGATTCCTCCTTTTGATATTTTTAATGTTTATAAAGACAGACTCAGCGAACGGGTAAAATTTGCTATTGAAGTGCTTGACAAACCTTTGGATCTTTCGAAAAATGAAGAAATTGACCTTGATCGTGAAAAAGCCAAATATGCAGCAAATGAAAAAGAGTTGAACGACATCTGGCTAAAGAGGATAAAATTTGATGTAATCGGATTAATTCTCGGGGGAAAAGAAGAAAAGATGCCAGAGAACTGCTTCAAAAGATACAAAAATCTCCATAAAGCAATCCTTCAATACAGACCTGATGATGTATTTCAGATTTTTATGGGTTCAGTAATGGAATCGATTGATCCCCATTCTTCTTACATGTCTCCAAAAACTTCACAGGATTTTAACATCAACATGGCACAATCTCTCGAAGGGATTGGGGCAACTCTCACATCTGAAAATGATTATGTCACGATAGTCAGAGTAGTTCCTGGTGGACCGGCTTCAAAAAGTGGCCTTGTGGAAGATGGTGACAGAATAATCGGAGTTGCTCAAGGCGACGATGGCGAAATGGTTGACATTGTTGGATGGCGAACCGATGATGCAGTGCAGCTGATTCGTGGTGCCAAGGGAACCATTGTCAGACTGACACTCTTAAAAAGAAGGATGGAGCAAATGCCATTCCACTTGAAATTAAACTCGTAAGAGAAAAAAATCAAATTGAGGAACAGTCTGCCAAGAAAAAAAGTAATTGAAATTAACGAAAACGGTAAATCTTATAAGGTGGGTGTTATCGATGTTCCATCCTTTTATCTCGATTTTGAAGGGAAAAGAAAAGGAGAAAAGATTTTAAGAGCACATCAAATGATGTAAAAAAAATCCTTGATTGCCTTAAACAAGAAGGCGTCTCAGGAATTGTGATGGATTTAAGGAACAATGGTGGTGGCTCTCTTTAGAGGCTATAGAACTTACAGGTCTGTTCATTCCAACCGGAGCAGTGGTTCAGGTGAGGGAGAGTGATGGATCAGTAAAGTTAATCGTGACACCGACTCCATTGGTTGCCTGGGATGGTCCTGTTGCTGTATTGATAAATTCAGGAAGTGCTTCAGCGAGTGAGATTTTTGCCGCTGCAATTCAGGATTACGGCAGAGGAGTTATTATGGGTGAACAGTCTTTTGGTAAAGGTACGGTTCAAAATCTGGTCGATTTGGACAAGGTTTCCGGGGGCGAGAAGATGGGACAGTTGACCCTGACAATCGCAAAGTTTTATAGAATATCAGGTGGAAGCACACAACATAAAGGTGTAGTCCCTGATATCATGTTCCCCTCAGCTTTTGATCCAAATGAAACGGGTGAGAGCAGCTACCCGACAGCGCTTCCCTGGGATAAAATTGCTTCAACTGCACATCAAGCGAGCACTGGCATCGGTTCCATAATAACCAACCTGATCGAAAAACATGAAGCAAGAACAGGTAAAAACACAGAGTACCAATATTTTATCAAAGATCTTGAAAAATCCAAAGTACATCGGAATAAAAGTATTCTCTCTAAATCTTGAAAAAAGAAAATCGAACAGGAAACAATTAAAAAAAGAAGAAGAAGCGCGTAAAAAGGAGAGAGCCGATAAAGGGTTTATTGAACTCGACAAAGATGGGAAGATTGTTAAGGAATCACTTGTTGTAGAAGATCCACTGCTTGAAGAGGTGGTCATATTCTTGCAAAATATGATCGAAATGATTGATGTTGATAAAAAAGCAGGCAAAAAGTAGTATATCTTAAAAGTTAAAAGTGGTGGTGATGCCCATCGTGCAGACACCACCACCAACAACTAAAAATCATTTTGTTCCGTAAATAAAGATATTGTTGCCTTTTATATAATGCTCAACTTTTTAATCAAAGCGGGAAGCATTTCCAGAACATCGGCAACCGAAACCGGTTTTCCACCTCTTTTCTCTTGTGTAAAAATCTAAGATATCTTCCACCCTTTTCCTGTCTGTAGTCAGGCATGAAAATAGAATTCACCACCTTTGGCAAGAACTCTTAATCCCTCATTTATAAATACCTGTTTTGTCATCAAACATGTGTAACATACCAAAACTGAATACAGAGTTGAACTGTTTCCTCTTCAAACGGGAGAGTAAAAGCATCCGCATGAAGCAGAGTGATTTTCCCTGGGAAATTGTACAGATTCTGCCAATAATCGTGATTTCCCAATTTTTAACATCTCAATTGAGTTGTCTAAAGGATCATTTCGTGATTATTCCTGGCATAAATCTCGTGAGTTTGAATCAATCCACCACAGCCTATATCCAGAATTTTACCATGAGCAGAATTGAAGCCAAAGTTGCAAACCTGTGTAATCTTTAGGTTTTGTCCCCAAATGAATTTATTGTAAAATTCGAACTTACAAGTTTTCATAAGCTTTGGCTCTTGTGTCGTAAGGGCAGATCTGCCGTCATCAAAAACTGAAATAAGTCCGTCTTCTACTGAAATATACTGTTGGTTTATCATTGCTGTCATGGCTTGTCTCTTGATAAAAAAGATTAAATTAAGTTCCGGGGACAAAACTACTGTTTATATAAATGGAGGGAAATTATCTTGTGATAAAATGTGGATACAGATTATGGAAGGAGAATTTCAGGGATGTAAGTTATCTTGAAAACCAACTGAAACGAAAATCAGGATATTCTTCCGGCTAAGAGCCGGATTTTTTAATTGCCTCGTTATACCAGGCCCATAACCACTCGCGGGCGTGTGATAACTGTTCCTATAACCACGGCATGGGCACCCAGTTGCATCATTCTTGCTGCATCGTCGGGAGATTTAATTTTACCTTCGGCAATAACAGGTATTTTACACTTTAACACAAGTGATTCAAGGAGTTTAAAATCAGGTTTATCTTTTGGGGAAGTGGAGAGTCCAGGTGTATAACCACTTAAAGTTGTGGAGAGGCAATGTGCACCGGCAGCCTCACAATTCCTTTCTTCATAAGTGGCGATATCTGCCATTATTACACAATTTGGGGAATCTTCTGCGCACTTTGGAAATAAAATCGGATCCCGTAAGTCCTTCTCTCAGCCTGAAAGTGCCATCGATTGCAATTATGTCACTATCCAGTGTTTAACAACTGTTCCACTTGTTTGAATGAACCTGTGATTTTTACAGTTCCGTCATTAAATTTGCCTTTAAGCAATCCAATCATGGGAAGTGGAACATTTTTGATAATCATTCTGATTTTTGCGAGCCCTGAGACCGAATCGCAGCGGCTCCCGCCATTTGGGCAGCTTTTGCAAAAGTGTGACACCTGATGGTGAATTAAAAGGGTCATTCCCTTCAGATTGACATGAAATGATCATTCCACCTTTAATTTTTCTAAAACCTCAATCATTTTTCTCCTCGGCAATTATTATACAGTTTGATTCTGACGGAAAATCTTTTATTTCTATTTCAGCAATTGAAAGAAGCTGTGCTTCTGAAATCAGTCCACTTAAATCTATTATTTTGGGTCCTGCGAGCAAATAAATTCCGGGGATTAATGCACCTGCATCACCGTATGATGTCATCTCGGCTATCATTGCACTTATCCTGCTTTTTAATTCACCGGCTTTAACTGTGGAAGCTTTGGCTCCATTGATCTGTAATTTGATGGTTCCCTCGTCGTCAATAACCTTTACTCCGTGGATTTTTTCAGTGATTAAACCAAAAAGTTTTTTTGCATTATGCTCAGCGGAGAATGCAAAAAGTGATCCTGTGGTTCCCATCAGCTCAACTTGCTCCTCTGGTTTTCCAAACGATTTGGCCGCCACCCGGTGAATCTCCACGGGGGTCATTGTAGTGATCCCGAGGTCCTTGGTTCTTAATTCTCCGGAACCGAGTGCTGTGGCAATTACTTTTTTGTTCTGGTTATCTATTTCAATTGTCACTTCAACTGAATTTGCATTGGCACCCATTTTTACGACTGATTCAAACGCCTCTTGACGGATCGAAAGAATATCGTTTTCTGAGGGATTAATTATATTCCTCTCTATTGAATCACGAATGATTCCAAGAGCGGCTCCGATCGCAGAGATTACTTCACAATTATCGGCAATTTTATGTGGAAGTTGCAGGTAATTGGCTGTGAACGGTACTATCGAAGACGCACCACCACCTCCACCAACAAACTCAATAAGCGACTCATCCAATTTATATTCTCTGCTTAGCTGTTTGATAACAGGTTTAATTTTTCAGCAGAGATTGTGAGGATTTTTTGTGGCAATATCATCGCCCGGTTTATTTGTAAGTTGCTCTAATCGCTTAAATACCGAATTGATGGCCTCCATATTTGCACCACCGTGCCCAAGGGATGTAACCAGATTTAATTTATATGAAGCTTCCGTTGGTGTTACTGTAAACAGGTTATCAGTGTCGGGTGATTTAATAGCGAGATAATCTGACGGATCACCCGGAAGGGGAGTAACACTTTGAATTTCACTTTTTGAAAAATCGATATTTCCCGAGTATGAAGCGTAATGAAGCCCGGCAATATGTGCTGATCTTGGTCCAACATCTGTGATTTCACCGTTTGAATAACGGGGGACCGAGCCTCCCGCAATACCCAGAGTTCTTACATCAAGGGTTCGGACAAACAGTCTGTTTTTACCTATTTGAGCGGTTTTTACTTGTGGCTTTCCGTTTTTTATTACACTTATATCGGTTGAGGTTCCACCAACTTCGAGAAAAACGCCATCTGAAATTTTAACATATTTGAGGGCTGCTGCCACTCCGGCTGCCGGTCCTGACAACATGGTAAGGATGGGTCGTTTCCTCATTTCATTAATATCCATGATACCTCCATCGGAACGCATAACCATAAGGGGAGCTTTGATACCGCTCTCACGAACAGCTTTTTCGGTGAGGTCGGCGGTTTCGAGCATTTTTGGCATCATGCTGGCGTTTATAACAGCTGTTCGGGTTCTGACTCGCAGTCCATAAAGTTTTGTGATTCCACTCGCTGTGGTGGTTAATATTCCTTTTTAATTGAGATACCGGCTACGAGGTTTTCATTTGTCGGGTCATCAACCCCAAATGCCTCGGTGGCAACGATAACCTGCGCACCCTCCGCGATCAATTCGTCAATCAGTTCCGGAACTGTCTCAATCCAACCAACTTTTGCAGTATCGATAAATCTGAATTTAGTATGAAGGAATTTCCCCGGTGAGAGTTCGATATTATCGGGATTACATTCTTTTTTAGCCAGAAGTTTTTCAAACCCTTTAGCCATACCCACAACCCCGACAGTGGCAACATCACCTTCAAGAAGTGCATTTGTTGCCTGGGTGGTTGAATGAGCAATTAAAATAACTTCATCGGGACTTATTGAACAGTCGTTTATAAGGGTCATCATCGAATCAACCACTCCTCGAGCCACCCCCCTCCTGCGACTTGTGGGTAGGGGCACAAGACTTTCCCACTATAGAATAATCTGCTATGTCAACAGCCACTGCATGAGTGAATGTGCCACCAACATCTATACCAATTTTAATTTTTCTTTTATTTTCCATCTGCGAATACCTTAGTAGAAAATCATGGCGGCTACCACCAATCCAATTATTGCAGCAATCCAGGTATATGGAAGAGTATTCCATAAAATCTTTTGAACATCAATTTTCATCTCATTTGCGAGCCATACATTCTGGGTGTTTGTTGGATCGCTGATCCCCTGGATTTGTCCAACTGCCATAAGAAGTCCCATAATCGCTCCTGCGGGCATCCCTCCCGCGAGAAATATTGCTGCTATGCCGTAACCCATGCCCCAGACATTTAATGGTCCTCTATAGAGTGCAAGGGGAGCGGCGAGGCTAAAGAGAATTACATATCCCATGGCTGATTCCGGTTTTATAGCAACGAGCACCGGTTTTAAAAGTAATAAAACAGGCCAACCCTCCTTAAATGATTCCATGAGTGCAGCGGGAGGTCCCATCACTGCATTAAGCAACATCCCGATCCCCAGCATGAGAGCAACAGCAGGCATTACAACCGCACCACCATCAAGAATCGATCTGATAAGGATGTTAAGAGAAGCTTTCCGGTAGGTTGAAATAAAACCATAAAGTAATCCCGCAATGAACGCAGCGATGAAATTGATCCCAAAAACAAGGATAAGGAACAACGGGATTACGGGAATAAAATATGCAGTGAAACTTACTTTGCCATCCTCTTCGTTTTTGAAGAGTCGAATTAGTGACAACAAGACCAAAAATCCAATTCCGGCACCAACAACATATTTTAATATCATCGGTATGTAAGAGAATATTTTATCGAGATAACCACTTACTGCCACGGGAATTTGTCCATAACCAAACCAGATCAGAAATCCGATTGCTACAATTCCGATTAGATATGTTCCTATTTTCATAAAGTTTATGTCGTGGCCATCTTTATAAAGTTGGATGGTGATATAAACCACCGCTATCACAAACATTAAAACAAACATGATAAGAGCAAATGATTGCACTTCATCAACTTGAAGTTTGAGCACTTGGGTGTAAACCGCCCAGTTTCCAACATTCAGGATACCACCGATGCTCAATCCGGTAAGGAAGATACCGGTTGTGGTTACCGGGCCAACCCCGACAGAAGCCAGGATAGGGAGAACAACTGTAGAAACCATGATAATGGCACCCAGACCACCCAGAGTCGTGAAAAGCAGAATGATGAGAAGCAACATGACCAGGGAGATTGCCCATGGTTTATCTCCGGATAGTTCTGCTCCTGTTTTGATAAAACTTTCAGCGACACCTGTTTTTTGCATCATAATTGAGAGCATACTGCCAAAGATTGCAATCGTATATGCCTCCGAAAGTCTTGTCGCTCCATTTCCAAGGACAAAGGTGAAAATATCCACAATATTTACGCCGGAAATTAGAGGAATAAAAAACGCGAGCAGGGGAAGTGCCAGCAAAGCCGGAATTTTTCGCAGAAACATAAGAATCACAAATACGAGAAATACCAGGAGTAAAAGTGTAAGTTGAACAGATTCCATAAAAACAGTCAGATTCTAAAACGAATTAATTTTATCATCAAATTTAAAGATTTTTTATTACATCAGGGAATATTTAATTTATGGAGGTTATTTTTTGAAGTTATGGACACCGGATGAATATTAAGAAAAACAAATCTTGAAAAAGAATTAAACACTTTTGGAGTTGATTCATTAGCAGAGCACTTCCTTAAAGTTACTTCCCATGCTGAATTGGTTGAATCTATGAAGTATATAGATAAGAACCGGTTAAAATATTTTGTACTTGGTGGTGGCAGTAATATATTGTTGGGTTTTAACAAGTATAAAGGTGCTGTAGTTTACATGCAAACAAAAGGGGTGGAAATCGTGGAAGATACCCCCGAATACGAAACCATTGAATGTGCTGCAGGTGTTGACTGGGATGAATTTGTTGAATATACTGTGGAAAGAGGACTTGGAGGGATTGAGAATATGTCTCTAATCCCGGGAACAGTGGGGGCTTCCCCAATTCAAAATATTGGTGCATACGGTCAGGAACTAAAAGACAGTTTTGAATCAGCCAAAGTTTATCTAACAGAGGAAAAAAAGACAGTTATCTTGAAACGGGATGAATGTAACTTTGATTATAGAGACAGCATCTTCAAAAGAGAGTTAAAAGGGAAATCAATTATAGTAAGTGTCTCACTAAAACTAAAAAGAATCCAAAATTGAATTATTCCTACAAAGGAATAAGAGAATTGATTTTGTTAAGGGAGACGAAAAACCAACCCTAAGGGATATGCGTGAAGCCGTAATTAAACTAAGGACTCAAAAACTTCCTGATCCAAAAGAAATTGGGAATGCAGGAAGTTTTTTCAAAAATCCCGAAATAACTGAAGAATCGTATGGGATACTTAAAAGATTTGTTCCTGAGATTGATGGATTTAAGACCAAAGATGATAAGGTTAAAATATCGGCTGCAAAACTTATCGAACTATCGGGGTGGAAGGGTAGAAGAGAGGGGAATTGTGGCGTTTATAAAAATCACTCTCTTGTGCTGGTGAATTATGGAGGTGCTACAGGTGGTGAAATTGTTGATCTGGCACATCGGGTTATAGATGATGTATATCAAAAATTTGGCATCAAACTGACTGTGGAGGTTAATTTACTTCAATGAAATAAATCGTTAAAAAAAACAGCTAACGAATAATAAACCGGGATGCCAGCTATAATATTAAATGGGAAAGTTATCGCTAAAGATGAAGTAAGATATAGCGAGGGGTTCGCCTCAGGGAGCACAATTCTGACAGCAGCCGGTGCAGCAATGTAGGAAGAACTGGCAGCCAAAACACCAAAAAGAACAGCATTTCCGGTACCTAGATCAAGCAGTGTAGCCCCTAATGTTGCAACCAACCCGTTAAAAAGCGGGAACAAGATTGCAAATAATGTGAGTGAATATCCAACCCGCCCAAACTCATTTAATTTTCTTCCGGCGACGATTCCCATATCGAGGAGAAAAAAGTGAGTACCCCTTGAAATGGATCGACAAAAAACGGTTTTGTGAGGGCATAACCCTTATCAGCTGATATAAACCCAATGAGGAGACTCCCTCCCAGTAAAATAACACTCTCATTTGTTATCGACTCATGGATTACAGCTTTCAGGGATTTGGCTCCCGCCGTTTTACTCGTGTAGTAGAGAGCCAACCCGATGCCTGCCAGAATTGCAGGAAACTCCATCAATGCCATTACTCCAACCATAAAGCCACCAAAATCGAGACCCGCCCGCTCAATAAATGAAATGGTCGTAACAAAAGTAACTACACTTACCGAGCCATAATGTGCTGCAATCGCTCCTGAATTAATAGCATCGAGCTTGATCACTTTTTTTAAGAGATAAAAGGCGATGACAGGAATGATTCCGGCTAAAAAAAGTCCAAATATTACAGCTACAAGAAGTTCAGAGTTCATTCCTGTTTTCGAAATTTCATAACCTCCCTTAAACCCGATTGATGCCATCAAATAGTAAGAAAACATTTTTATTATTGGATCAGGGATTTTAAGGTCGGATCTGATTAAGGCTACTGTTAAGCCCAGAATAAAAAACAGAATTGCCGGATTTTTTAGATTTACTATCCCACCGGTAATTAATTCGATCATGAATACTCGTTTGTTATAAAAAATGGAGTTTGTGACTCGTAAAAAAACAAAAAAATACTCTATTTTTGTGTATATTTTTTCTCATTTTTCAGGTTAATGATTTTGAAGTTATTTAATTCTATAATTTTAATAGTTTTTATCGTCTCATATTCACTCATAGCCCAAACTGCAACACCTTCTAAACAAGAAAATCGATAACTGCCGGAGTTAAAGGATTGGTAGCCACCGGACCCTGGCGAAATCGTACCTCGGGAGGTATTGGGGGAAATATCAAATTTGAGTGGCGAATAGGACCTCGTATTGCATGGTTTTTGCAAGGCGGCTATTATTATATTGCAGGAAAGAAAAGTGTTGTGAACAACACCACCTACAAAACATTTTTTAATGATGGTGAAATGATGACAGGCCTTAAATATTACTCGAAAAACAATATTTTTGGACTGCTTGGTGTGAGTGTGAATTCTTTTGCATTTAGAACTTCCACCTCGCAAAATCTTTCAGGTTATACACAGGAAGCTTCCACCACTAAACAAGCGGAAAAGTATGGTGTTATTCTTGGTGGAGGATATTTGTACGATTTAACAAATACACTTTCATTGGAAGGTACCGGGACATTTAGCTATCTCGGTGATGAAGGTTCAAGTCTTGGTTTAACAGTTGGACTTAAGATTAAATTTTATTAACAGTTAACAGCAAACACAACATAAGGAGTGGTTATGGATCAGGTAATAATGTGGTTTGAAATCCCTGTAAAGGACCTCAAAAGAGCAAAAAAGTTTTACGAAGAGATTCTTAAGATAGAGATGACTCTTGCAGAAGTATGGGGACATGAAATGGCATTCTTCCCGGGAGAAGGAAAAGGAAGTGTATCGGGGGCTTTGTGTAAAGGTCCGGATTATACTCCAAGTACTGAAGGTGCACTGATCTATTTAAATGGAAACCCCGATCTTGATGTAGTGCTTGGCAGAGTGCCAAATGCCGGAGGTGTAATACTTCTGCAAAAAGTTGAAATTTCACCGGAGTATGGTTACATGGCTTATTTTTTGGACACAGAAGGCAATAAGATAGCCCTTCATTCCGTTAAATAACATGAATAAGTTCAGTACACTGATTGTTGTTTTGTTGGTTACATTTTTTGCAACGAGTTTTCTCGTCAATGCTCAAGATGCAGTTTCGTTAAAAAAACTTGGCTGGTTAAAAGGGAAATGGTCGAGAGTGACGGCAAATGTTGAACAATTTGAAACCTGGAATATCATTTCCGATTCAATTCTGTCGGGAGAGGGATACCATATTAAATCAAACAACAAAAAAGTTACTGAAAAACTCACGATTAAATGGTTGGACAAAAAACTTGTATATATCGCTGATGTTCCACACAACAAGAAGCCGGTCATTTTTCAAAATGTGGTTCTTAACGATACATTAGCAGTATTTGAAAATAAATCACACGACTATCCAAATAAAATATCGTACCTCAAACTCAATAAAAGGAGTTTCAGAGTGACATTGGATAACAATGCCGGAACGAATAGTCGTGTGATGACCTTTACCCTGGTAACCAGGAGGTAAATCAACCCAGTTCGAAAGAAGTTACTCCATATATTTTTTCCCGACGCCTTTCAGGATTCCCTCCATGATACATCCTCGCAGTTTCAAATACAGGTTTCATCCCGTAGGCTTTTGCGAGTTCAACGGCATGGTGGTTTATTTCCGGAGTGTCGATATACACAGGGTTTCCTTCGGCAAAATCAATTAAACTCAAGAAAAGTTGTTTTGCGTAAACCTCGTTATCAGCAAAAAGTGGTCCT
Source organism: Ignavibacteriales bacterium (assembly GCA_016707285.1). Taxonomy (GTDB): domain Bacteria; phylum Bacteroidota; class Ignavibacteria; order Ignavibacteriales; family Ignavibacteriaceae; genus UTCHB3. The sequence goes on along the minus strand of JADJIA010000001.1, from coordinate 49,635 downwards.
ATTTTGAAACCACCATTTACACATTTTCTAATCGTCCCGTAGCCTTTTATTGTTACTCCCTCATCAATTTTAAGTGTGAGACTTTGTGGCATCATTACCCACTCTTTGATAAAAGCCGCTCTTGAAGCAGGGAAAATGGTTTTATCGTAGTCAAGAATATTACAAAGATCAGCTTCAACCACGGGTTGAACATTAAAGGAAGCTTTAGGGATAATATCTTTACCCTCGAATCTGATTTGTCGATATGCAAAATCGTATCCGGATTTAATGTAATTTTCCTGCTGTTCCGGAACACCATCCATTCCTGAGGGGATATTCATAACTCTGTTAAAACCTTCCCACCAAAGTTTGTATCCATATCCCTTTCCTCTAAATTCCGGTTTCACAATGTAGAATCCCATAAAACCGAATTCATTTCCATATCTGATTGCAGATTTAATAGCGATAATCTCTCCGTCGAGTTCACCGACAAGAAAACCTGCCGGGTCTGTGAAGAGAAATGCCCGACCATCATTCAATCCGGGGTTCCAGCCCTCTTTTTCAGCCCAATCCATGAAAAGTTTAATCTCTTTTGGAATTATTTTGCGGATGGTATAACTCATTGTGGTCTCACTAAAATTATTGAATAAACATTGGAATTAATTTAACAATAAAATAGGAAACTCTTTATCAACTATTTTCATAAACCGGAATAAAAAGATTTAAAATAAAAAACCCCTTGAAAGACATTTCGTCTCTCAAGGGGAATTTATTGTGCGGAAAGGGAGGGATTCGAACCCTCGGTACCGGTAAAAGTACACACGCTTTCCAGGCGAGCCTATTCAACCACTCTAGCACCTTTCCGTACTACCCAAACGGGGTAAAAACAACTGTTTTGTTGGCGGAGAGAGGGAGATTCGAACTCCCGGTGAACTATAAGCCCACAACGGTTTTCGAGACCGCCGCATTCAACCACTCTGCCATCTCTCCTTATTTTCTGCAATTCCAGAATAAACAGATTACAAATGTAGATATTTTACAAAATATTACAAAAGAAAATGTTTTGTTTGTGTTATTTGTTGATTCAGATTTTTAATTTTACGGTTCAATTATTTTAGAAAAAATGTCTTACAAAAATCAATTTAAAGAAACCTTGTCGTTAGCACTGCCAGTTGTAGTCACCCAAATCGGGTTTGTTATGATGGGGGTGGTGGATTCTGTAATGGTAGGGAGGATTGGTGATGCCCCTTTGGCAGCCTCCTCAATAAGTGTTGGTTTCTTTTTTATCATCACGGTTATTGGTCTTGGAATAGTGATGGCGATGACCCCATTGGTTGCAATTGCAGTAGGGTCAGCGGACCGGGAAAAATGTTCAGTTGTATTTCAGCAGGGGATTTGGGTAAGTTTTTTTACAGGTGTGATCCTTAATCTGATTACCTTCTTTGGGGCTGAATTAATTCCATATATGGATCAACCTCCCGAAGTTGCGAAACTTGCTGTTAGTTACACACAGATTATCTCGTTATCAACTATCCCGATGCTGGTATTTACTGCATACAAACAATTCATTGAAGGGTTGTCGTTCACCCGTCCGGCAATGGTAGTGGCAATACTTGCAAATTTTTTTAATATTTTTTTCAACTGGATTTTTATTTATGGAAATCTGGGAATTGAACCGATGGGTCTTGATGGTGCCGGGATTGCAACTCTGGGCTCCAGAATTTTCATGTTAATCAGTCTCGCATTATTTGTCCATAAAAATACTGAATTCACACGATTTAATTTGAAAGTTTTTCCATTTAAAGGAATAAATGAAATTGGCAAAGAAATTCTTAGAATTGGAGTGCCAAGCGGATTTCAATATTTTTTTGAAGTTGGTTGTTTTGCCACTGCTGCTTTTATGGTTGGGTGGATAGGGAAGGATGAACTTGCATCGCATCAGATTGCGTTAAATGTATCTTCTATCACTTATTTAGCGTGTTTGGGATTATCAACTGCCGGAACGATAAGAGTGGGAAATGCTCTTGGGGCGGGCGACATTACGGGGGTAAAAAGAGCCGGCTCTGTCGCACTTTTCATGGGAGCTTCATTTATGATTTTTGCCGGTTTAAGTTTCATTGTGTTTAATGAATTAATCCCGACACTTTATACATCAGACGCAGAAGTAGTGATGTTTGCCCCAAAATTGCTGATGATTGCGGCTTTTTTTCAGATTTTTGATGGGACACAGGCCATTGCTCTTGGAAATCTGAGAGGGATAACCGATGTCAAAATTCCCACTGTAATCACTTTTATTGCATACTGGGTGATTGGTTTACCATCTGCATATCTGCTCGGATTTCCGATGGGACTTGGGACTGAAGGAGTATGGTATGGTTTGTCAATAAGTCTGGTTGCATCCTCATTAATGTTAAACACAAGGTTCTTCCTTAAAGTGAAGCAGCTGTCGATAAAAGCCGGGTAGAAAATCATGGATATAATGCGTTTATCCAACTTAAAAACCATTTATCATTAATAGTTTAGAATAAATGACTTGTGGACTTAATTTTACACCGTAAACAATCAGGAGTCCAAAATGGAAAAGCGAATATATAGATCAAGAAGAGAAAGAATGATCGGCGGAGTTGCCGGCGGGATTGCGGAGTATTTTGAAATAGATCCCGTAATTGTTCGGTTTGCATTTATTGCACTCACTCTTTTTAATGGAGTAGGTCTAATCCTTTATATAGTCGGCATGGTAATCATCCCGGATCAAGTTATGAGGTTTGATATGAAATCAGAGAACTCGATCCCTTATACTCCTGTTGCTCCTTCAGAGACAAAAGAGAAATTCTCAGTTATTCTTGGAGTTATCCTTATCGTGGTGGGAGTATTATTCGGACTTGACAATTTTGTTCCACAATTTGATATTGAAGATTCATTCCCTCTGATCCTTGTGCTCCTTGGCGTGTGGATAATTGTTAGTGGAAGGAAAAAAAAGATTGGAGTAAAAAATGAAACCGAGTAAAATATTCTGGGGGATTTTTTTCCTCGGGTTGGGAGTTCTTCTCCTGATCAAAAATTTTGGTGACTATGATTTTTATTTCCCTGAAATAAGAAAACTTTGGCCACTGTTGCTCGTTGCAGCCGGTGTAATCTACCTTACAAAGAATATGATTGCACGCAATGTTTTGGCGGGCCTGGCGGGATTTGCCCTTGCCTTTTTTATACTGACCATTACTGCGACGATTCAATATTTCCCAAAGAAAATTTTCTCGCATGTTAATTCATCAAAAAACAGAAGCGAACTTATATCGCTAAAAACCGAACCATTTGATACAACAATCAAATTTGTCGATCTGGCTTTTGATGGTGGAGCAGGGAAGTATATTGTATCGAGCAAAGATACCAATCTGATGACCCTTCGTACTGACAGAAGTGGACGGAGATTTACGATTCACAACGAAATCTCCGGAGGGAGAGCTGATTTAAATGTGGAAATGGCCGAATTTAACTTTGACACAGACGACACTACTTTTGCTGCGTTGGTTGAATTAAATTTGCATCCTAAACCATTTTATGAAGACATTTCTTTTCAAATGGGAGCAGCGGATCTCGAGTTGAATGTAAGTAATCTCTTTTTTCGTAAACTTCGGTTGGAACTTGGGGCAAGTTCAACCAAACTTTTCCTGCCAAATGCAGCGGTTGGCGGCAGTGAAATAAGAGTTGATTGTGGTGCCAGCAGTATTGAAATAATCATTAAAAAAGACTCGCAGGTAAAAATTGTTAACTCGATGGCTTTAAGCAATTTCAGAACTCCTCCGGGTTTTACTGAAAAAGGAGAAGCTATCTATTCAGATAATTTCACCGGAGTGGGTGATGTCATAACAATTTACATTGATGGAGGTGTCAGCAGCCTTCAACTAAGGAAAGAATAACTCTCCGACAGGTTTAACCTTTCAAAATATTAGAAAGCGGTGATTAACATCATCGCTTTTTTTTTGTGTTTTGTTAAATAAAACTATTATAAGTTAAACGATTTTTTTGTCTGTTTTTTTTATAACAATTGTTTAGAGTATATTAGCAAACAAAAGGTTCAAAAATTTCCGGTAAAGAATGATGCCTGAAGAAGAAACACTATCGTTTACATATCACTTTAAACTTCCACACAATGAAACTAAAGAATTCACTGTGGAATTACTTAGGTCTGATCTCAGCATCATGCACAAGGACAACGAGCTCCTTGAGACAGATTGGGCGCTTCTCGAAAATTTTTCTTGCTCACACTGCCCGCTTGATCGTGATATCCACAGCTACTGCCCGCTCGCATTAAATCTCCACAAACTTATCCGGGAGTTTAATGATTTTAGTTCGTTTGACACTGTTGAAGTGGAAGTTGAAACAACTTCGAGAAACTTTGCAAAACACACCTCGGTGCAATCAGGCGTCAGTAGTCTCCTGGGTATATTTATGGTCTCCAGCGGTTGTCCTATAATGGGAAGACTGAAGCCACTGCTTCACAGCCATCTTCCTTTTGCTACTCTTGATGAAACTCAGTTAAGAGTTTTTTCCCTCTACTTGTTGTCTCAGTATATAAGGTTTAAGAAGGGACAGGAGCCTGATTGGGAGATGAACGGTTTGATGGATATATACGAGAGTATCTCAATACTTAATAAAAATGTAAGCAAACAAATCGTGAAGCTTGAAGAAAAAGATGCCGGAATCAACAGCCTGATTATCCTCAATAATTTTGCTGAATATGTAACTTTCACAATAAGTGAAAAAATGATCGATGAGATCGAGTTTTATGTAAAAGCCTTCTACGAATAGAAACCATTAACATCCACGAAAGTCAGATATATGAAAGATAAAAAGAACCTTCTTTTCCTCTTCCTGGGGATGTTTTTTGTTTCGAATGCCGTTCTCGCAGAATTTATTGGAGTTAAAATTTTCTCACTTGAGAAAACATTTGGTCTCTCACCCGTTTCTCTCTCATTTTTTGGACAGGAAAATCTTTCATTTAACCTCACGGCAGGAGTACTCCTTTGGCCTGTGGTTTTCATTTTTACAGATATCATAAACGAATATTTTGGCAGAAGGGGAGTTAAACTACTCTCTTTTATTTCAGCCGGACTTATTGGTTATGCCTATGTTATGGTCTATTTTTCGATGGGACTTGTACCCGCTGATTTTTGGATAATAAGAGATACACCTGCCGGACAGGTGAATATGGATTCTGCATTTAATGTGATATTTGGACAAGGATTGTGGATTATTATTGGATCGCTTGTCGCGTTTCTAATAGGACAGTTGATAGATGTGACGGTTTTTCAGTGGGTAAGGAAACATACCGGTAACAAGTGGATTTGGGCAAGAGCCACAGGCTCAACTCTTGTATCCCAATTCATCGACAGTTTTGTTGTTCTTTTTATTGCCTTCTATTTTGGAGCTGATTGGAGTATTGCTTTGGTATTGGCTATAGGCATCGTCAATTATATATACAAACTTTCCATTGCGATTTTCCTGACACCAATATTGTACCTGCTGCATTCAATCATCGATAGATATCTTGGTAAAGATTTAGCCCATAAAATGATCGAGGAAGCCGCTGCAGAAAGTGATCTTTAATAATTAAATATCAAGATTCTGAACATCCTCCACAGTAATCTTAACGAGGTCTTCATCACTCAGATTTGAGAGTGTAAGTATTCGTTCCTCCTGGTTCCCAATTGCTTTATAAAGAACATTTCTTACCGTTCTTGCATTCCCAAAATTACTGTCTCTATTCTCATAAATTTCTTGAAAAACACCTTGTAAATGCTCGACAGCAGTCTCATCAAGTTTATATCCGCTTTTATCCGCCAAAACCTTTGTAATATTGATCATTTCATTTGGGGTATAATCTTCGAACATGAAAAAATTTGTAAAGCGACTTTGTAATCCCGGGTTTGAATCGAGGAAATTCCTCATTTCATTTGGATAACCTGCCACTATTACAACGAGTTGGTCTGAATAATCTTCCATCCTCTTTAGAAGAGTGTCGATAGCTTCCTGACCAAAATCATTTGATCCTCTGGAAAGAGTATAAGCCTCATCGATAAACAAGGTTCCACCGAGTGCTTTTTTGATAACATCTTCTGTTTTCTGTGCAGTTTGTCCTTGATATCCGGCAACGAGCGAAGATCTGTCAACTTCAACCAAATGACCCTTTTCCAGCAAACCGAGTTCTTTATATACTTTGCTGAGAAGTCTGGCGACTGTGGTTTTACCGGTACCGGGGTTTCCCATAAATACTACATGAAGATTCTTTTTGATTACTTTAAGTCCGCGCTCTTCACGCATTTTAGCAATTTTGAGTGAGCTGATCAGTTTCTCAGTGGCTTTTTTAACTTCGCCAAGACCTGTTAACGACTCTAATTCTTTTAAATGCTGTTCAAGAAGAGCCTGATCGCCTTCTACCCGTACCTGTTTTTTAGAAGCTACAGGAGCGAGTTCAATAATGTCTTCGTGAGTGATTGTTTTTGATATTTCATCCGTTAAATTTTCGTTGGGAATCTCAACAAGTCTGAGCAGGTGCCTTTTCATCGCTGCCTCTGCAATGTTCCTTACCATCCTTGCATTTGAAAATGTTTTATCGCGTTGTCTGTATTTTTCGTTGAAATATATCTTCAGTTTAACCATGGTTTCCGCTGCCATAACCAGGTCTTTCGATTTAAATATATTCACAGCAATATTTACAAGTTCATCGGGAGTATAGTCTTCGAATAAAATAAACTTGGTAAACCTGGATTTTAGTCCAACATTACTTTCGAGAAATTTTTCCATATCCTCGGTGTAACCGGCGGCAATAACGATGAATTTGCCCCTGTCATCTTCCATTCTTTTCAGGAGTGTATCGATTGCTTCTTTGCCGAAATCACTTCCGGAGTTGTCACCTGCTTTAACAAGAGTGTAAGCCTCATCAATGAACAGAGTTCCACCAATGGATTGATTTATCAGTTCAGTAGTTTTGGCTGCGGTTTGTCCTACATAACTTGATACCAGATTTTGTCTGTCTGTTTCCACCAGATGACCCTTTGGAAGAATTCCCAAAGCTGAATAGATATCGCTAAAAATACGGGCGACGGTTGTTTTTCCGGTTCCGGGATTTCCAAGAAAGACAATATGGTCAGAAAATTTGTTCTGGAGGTTTTCGCTTCTTTCGGAATAAAATCTTGCAATTTTTACAAGTTCATTAATTTCTTTTTTAACGAGGGTTAAACCCATTAATCCATTGAGTTTAGCGAGTGATTCCTCAAGCTTTTCCTCATTGATGCCAACATCAACAAGTTTGCCTTCCTCTTTTTTGAATACTGCTGCAATATCCTCAGGTTCAAATGTTGTGAGAGAGGCTTCCGATCTCATGCCCGGGGGAAGTTTTAAATATCTTTTACTTAACCTCATCTTTGCATCGTCGTAGGTATTCCTTACCAATCTACCGTTGCCAAAAGTTTTGTCCCGGTTGCGATAGAGATTCATAAACTCTTTGATCAAAAGTTCCTTTGCCTGTTTCGACAGGGTGTAATCCTCTTTACTCGCCATCATTTCAAATATCTGAAACAATTCTTCAGGTGTGTAATCATCAAACTGGAAAAATTGAGTAAACCTTGATTTCATTCCGGGGTTTGACTCAAGGAAATCATTCATCTCTCCGGGATAGCCTGCAACTATAGTAACAAATTCACCGGCTTTGTCTTCCATTCTCTTCAGGAGAGTGTCAATCGCTTCCTGACCAAAATCCTGACCTGAACCTCCTTTTTTTACAAGAGTATAAGCCTCATCGATGAAAAGAATTCCTCCCATCGCATCTTCAATCATCTTTTCAGTTTTTTGGGCAGTTTCTCCCACATACTGCCCGACGAGAGCCGCACGGTCACATTCGACAATATGTCCTTTTGGTAAAAGATTCATCGCCTTGAAAATGTCACCAATTACCCTGGCAACAGTAGTTTTTCCTGTACCCGGATTTCCAAGAAAGACTGAATTTACAGAGAGCCCCTCTTTAGTTCTTAAGCCCAGTTTTTTTCTCTCTTGCACAAAGTTCAGGTAATCAACAAAATCACGCATGGTCTGTTTAACAGAACCGAGACCGATAAATCCGTCAAGAGTGGCAAGCACTTTTTCCACTGACAATTCACCATCGTTGTGAAACTCTTCCATTGACTCGGCTTCTTCAATCTCGTTTATATCATAATGTTCAAGATCGTAGATTACCGAGAAACCAAGAATGAACCATTTAACGCAAACGAGTTCGTTATTCAAAAAGATTTCTACTCTACCCTGACCGGCGTTCCAAAAGCCCGGGTTGCCGGTTCCCCAGCTTTGAACAACCGCAACATTGCTCCAACCAGACTCAATCTGAAGTTCAAAGTTGCTTTCACCTATCTGTTTTTCATTCACATACCAAAATGCCTGCCCGTCAACAGAAACATCTTTTTTCTCAAAATATGGATTATTTACGATCACTTCAACCGCAATAAATCCTTGTGCGGGGGCATTAAATTGATGGACATAATATTTTCTGCCACTTTTTAGATTTTCTGAAAGATCAAATGTTCGTGCAAAGTAGGCTTTGAATTTTACCCCTTTGATAATTTCAAAATCAGTTCTTTTTCCTGGACTTGAACCTTGAGTGACCGGTTTAGAAGCTTTATCGCTTTGGGATTCAGTAACTTTGGAATCTTTTTTGCTGCCGGGGGAGAGATCGATTATACCCTGTGGATCCGCTTTTTTGGGAGTTGAGGTTTCTTCAACTGCAGGAGCACCCGGTTGGTTAATTTCCTCGATCTTTTCAGATGGTCTATTCTGCGAATTGCTGCTTTCAATTTCTGCCATTTTAACGGCGAACTCGATTAATGCGGGGTTTCCGGGGAGGAGAGCGTGCAACTCCTGCAGTAGAGTTTTAGCTTGCAAAATTTTAAACTGTGCAAAACAAACTTTCAATTGAATGAGTTTGGCTTTACCTGTCTTTTCAGATTCTGTTGATTCTTCTGTTACCTTTTTTGCAGCATATTCGGCATACCAATATTCTTTATAAATTAATGCATCTTCTGCGTCAAGAAGATAATCACCCGTTGGTGCGAGCAATTTGCTTAAAAAAGTTGACTTGTGACCGGTAAGGTTTTTGAGCCATTCTCTTAATTTTGGTTTTCTCTGAGATAAGGTTGTATCTATTGATACTGTTGTATCGTAAAACCGCATAGCATCCTGATATTTACCCAAAGCTGCCAGGCAGGAAGTTTTATATTCAAGTGATTTGGCACCATATTCTGCCGAAAGATTAATTACATAATCAAAATCGGAAAGGGCCGACTCATACATACCCATTCTATATTGGATCATACCGCGAAAAAATCTCGAATTTGGGTCTTTGTCATTCAATTTTACAGCTAAATTTGAGTATTCGAGGGCATCCGAGACTTCATAATTTTCGAGGCATACCAAAGCAAAGATATAATTGGCTTCCGGATCATTCGGAAAAGACTCAAGTAATTTAGTAGCGGCATCTCTGGCGGATTTAAAATCTGATTTTTTCAGATATTGTGATACCTGATCCTTCAGTTGCTGGATATCTTTAGAGGTTAAAACCTGGTTCATTTTTTGGTATGTCAATCGTTTTCAGAAACTTCATAAATCGAAATAAAAAGATACTTCTTTAGAAAGAAATATAAAAGAAATGATTTTTGAAATGGAAATAAAAAAGCCCCAAACATTTCTGTAAGGGGCTTGAAAAAAGGGGAGAACTATTAATAGTCCATTCCGCCCATGCCTCCGGGAGGCATCATTGGAGCAGATTCTTTTTCTTTTTTCTCATAAACAACTGCTTCGGTTGTGAGGAGGAGTCCTGAAACCGAGGCTGCGTTTTCAAGCGCTGTTCTCGATACTTTGGTAGGATCGATAACGCCGGCTTTGATGAGGTCTTCGTAAACTTCAGTTGCAGCGTTGAAACCATAGCTACCGGTGCCGGCTTTAACATTGTTTGAAACAACTGAACCTTCGAGTCCTGCGTTGAAAACGATTTGTTTTAAAGGTTCTTCGAGTGATCTTCTAACGATATCGATACCGGTAGTCTGATCTTCGTTTTCGCCTTTTAAGTCTGCAAGGGCATTCATTGCTCTAACAAAAGCAACGCCACCACCAGGAACGATACCTTCTTCAACTGCCGCACGGGTAGCATGAAGAGCATCATCAACTCTGGCTTTAATTTCTTTCATTTCGATCTCGGTAGATGCACCAATTTTCAGAACGGCAACACCACCTGAAAGTTTTGCAAGTCTTTCCTGGAGTTTTTCTCTGTCGTAATCTGAAGTGGTTTTTTCGATCTGTCCTTTGATCTCATTAATTCTTTTCTTGATTTCAGCATCTTCGCCTTTTCCTTCAACGATAGTAGTGTTATCTTTGTCGATAACAACTTTGCTGGCGGAACCGAGGTAACCAAGCTGAGCATTCTCAAGTTTGTAACCTTTTTCTTCGCTGATAACCTGACCGTTTGTAAGAACAGCGATATCTTCGAGCATTGCTTTTCTTCTGTCGCCAAATCCGGGAGCTTTAACTGCGGCAACACGAAGTGTTCCTCTCAGTTTGTTAACTACCAGGGTAGCAAGAGCTTCGCCTTCGATGTCTTCAGCGATGATAACCAAAGGTCTGCCTTGCTGAACGGTTTTTTCGAGAATTGGAAGAAGGTCTTTCATCGCAGAAATCTTTTTGTCATAGATAAGGATGAACGGGTCTTCAAGATTTGCTTCCATTGCGTCAGCATCAGTGATGAAGTAAGGGGAGAGGTAACCTCTGTCAAACTGCATACCTTCAACCACTTCGAGAACGGATTCTGTACCTTTTGCTTCTTCAACAGTGATAACGCCTTCTTTTCCAACTTTGTTCATGGCTTCAGCAATTTTCTCGCCGATCCATTTTTCGTTGTTAGCAGAAATTGCGCCAACCTGAGCGATCTCTTCACTTGTTTCGATTGTTTTTGAGATACTTTTAAGGTATTCAACAACTTTGGTAACTGCAAGGTCGATACCGCGTTTTAAATCCATTGGATTTGCACCTGCGGTAACATTCTTTAAACCTTCTCTGAAGATTGCCTGTGCTAAAACAGTAGCAGTTGTTGTTCCGTCACCGGCAACATCACTTGTTTTTGAAGCAACTTCTTTAACCATCTGTGCGCCCATATTTTCAACTGCATCTTCGAGTTCAATCTCTTTAGCAACAGAAACACCATCTTTGGTTACGAGGGGAGCACCAAATTTCTTTTCAAGAATTACATTTCTTCCTTTAGGGCCTAATGTAACCTTAACAGCATTAGCGAGCTGATCCACACCTTTTTTCAGTTTGGAACGAGCATCAACATCAAATTCAATTATTTTTGAAGCCATTTTATAGTTTCCTTATTTTTAAATTACTTAATGATCGCAAAAATATCGCTCTCACGCATGATCAGATACTGGGCACCATCGAGGGTAATCTCAGTTCCTGAATATTTTCCGTAGAGAACTTTATCGTTAACTTTCACTGACATAGGAACGGATTTACCGTCTTCGGTAACTTTTCCTGGTCCGGCAGCTACAACAAGACCTTCAATCGGTTTTTCTTTTGCTGTATCGGGAAGATACAAACCACTTTTGGTAACTTCTTCAGCTTCCTGTGGTTTTATAATTACCCTGTCTGACAGGGGTTGAAGATTTAAAGACATGTGTCCTCCATTATTTTGAAATATTGATTGTTATTAGCACTCATAAATTGCGAGTGCTAAATTAACATAATTTTGTGACATAGTCAAGTGATTTTTATATCACACATCAAAAATTCATTAAAAATAATGACAAATGTTCATTTTTAATTGTGTTTTTATATAAAAATGATTAAATTGGGTTTTGACCTCTAACTATTAAAATGGTCATCATCATCAACTCAACAGGAAATACTCATGAAGAAAAACTTTTTACCATTTGTAATTCTTATCGCAGGTATCTTTCAGATATCGCTGTTCGCCCAAGCATCGTCGGTCTCATTACTGAGTGGTACGGGTACACTCATTAGCAGTCATGCCTCAATTACAGAAGCATTCGCAGCAATAGACACTCCGATGACACAGGGATACACAATTGAACTGACCGGTACCTACACTGGTGCAAGTGAGACCTTTCCAATAACGCTTACTCAAAAGGCCGGTATCGATTCCTCAAAGAGGATCACAATTCGCCCTGCTTTGGGTGTCGGGTTGATTACCATTTCAGCGCTTCAGGCAAGCCTGCCTGTTATTCTGTTTGACGGAGGTGATTTCATCACTATAGACGGCAGAGCGGGTGGAACAGGCTCAACTATAAATTTATTTATCGAAAACACCACTACCACCGGAGCTAATACCACAACGCTTAATTTTCTTAATGGTGCCACCTATAATGAATTGCGCTACATTCATGCAAAAAATAATCTTCAGGCAAGTGCCGGTCCGCGTGTAATTCTGGTTTCAACCTCTGCGAATAATCCTGAAGGTAATTCCTACAACAAAATTACCAATTGCAAAATTGAAGGCAGTAGAACGGGAATAGCGTCAAGTGGTACCGCTGCCAACCCAAATAATTATCTCGTTATTCGGGATAATGAAATATTTAACTTCAGTTTTGCCGGTATATGGCTGCTTTCCGCTTGTCCAACTACTCTGATTGAGAGAAACACAATCTATCAGACACAAGGATATAACTCATCAGGTGTATCCGGGATAAACATTGCATCAGTTCCCGGACAGGTTCTTGATGTAATTGGAAACAAGATATATGGACTTACTTCATCCTCTACATCTGCAACAACTCTTAGAGGAATCACTTGTACAGGATCAAGAGACGCTACCTACAATATCTACAATAACTTCATAGCTTTGGATGCCAATGGCCCTTCAAATGTATCATCTGCATATGGTGCTCAGTTTTCAGGCACCATTCCTTACACTCTGAATTTTATTTATAATAGCGTAAATTTGAGTGGGACACACAGCGGAGGTACTTCCGGAGTTGTGATTTCAGCATGTTTTGTTAAATCAGCATCGAATGATACCGTAAGCTACACGCTTAAAAACAATATATTTAAAAACACCAGAACCGGAGGCAATGCCGGAACACTTCATACCGGAAGTTTTATGAGCGCATTAAACGGTACTATTGATATGGACTATAATGTCTCTTATTGTACCGGTTCCGCAAGTAATTACCATGCCGGTTGGGGAGGCACCATATATACTGATCTGGCTCAATATCAGACAGCTGCAACTCCCAATGAAGCTCACACAATATTCAAAGAGGTAACTTTTGTTTCTTCTTCAGATCTTCATCTGATTCCGCCATCAGATGGTGATGTTGAACTTGCAGGAACACCGATAGCCGGAATCACAACCGATATTGATCTAAATTTCAGATCGAGTTCTGTTCCTTATAGAGGTGCTGATGAAGCTGCCGAATTGATTCCTGTCGAATTGGCATCGTTTACTTCTTCTGTGAGTGAAAATAATGTTGTTTTAACCTGGACTACTGCTTCCGAGAAAAACAATTACGGTTTTGAGGTTGAAAGAAGTTCAAACAATACTGACTGGACAAATGCCGGATTTGTAAAAGGATTTGGTACCACTGCAGAAGGAAAAGAATATTCATTCACTGATCAGAAACTTCCTTCAGGAAGATACTCCTACAGGTTAAAACAGATCGATTTTGACGGAACAGTTGAATATCATGCACTGGCAAATGAAGTAAATGTTGGTTTACCTGAGAGTTTCTCAATCTCACAAAACTATCCAAATCCATTTAATCCTTCAACCAAAATCGATTTCACAGTTGCTGATGCATCCGGAATCGTGATAGAGTTGTTTGATATCACCGGTGGAAAAATTGCTGAAATTGTGAACAGCAGTTTTGAACCCGGATTTTATTCTGTTGTTATTGATGCTCAAAAATACAAACTGAGTTCAGGAACTTTCATTTTTAGATTCACTGCAAAAGATGGTTCAAACAACAGTTTATACACTGCCACTAAGAAGATGACAATACTTAAATAGTTTCATTTGAATAATTTAAGTAAGATTGTTTAAAACAAAAAAAAGGCTGTCCAAACCGGGCAGCCTTTTTTTCTAAGAAAGGGATTATTTTAGTGAAGCGAGTGCAGCTTCATAATTTGGTTCCTGTGCAATCTCGGGGACTTGCTCGGTATAAACAACCTTGCCTTTTTCATCAAGAACAACAACTGATCTTGAGAATAAGCCTGTGAAACCACCTTCAACGATAGTAACTCCATAATCTTCACCAAATGATGTATCGCGGTAGCCACTGAGAGTTTTTACATTCTCGAGACCTTCGGTTGAACAAAATCTATTGTGGGCGAAGGGAAGATCCATCGAAATACAGAGAACAGCAGTGTTGTCAAGTTTTGAAGCTTCTGCGTTAAATTTTCTGACTGATGTTGCACAAATTCCGGTGTCGAGACTTGGGAATATGTTTAATACTACTTTTTTCCCTTTGAAATCTGCTAAAGAGGTTTCTTCGAGGGTTGAATTGACCAATTTAAAATCGGGTGCTTCGGTTCCAACTTCCGGAAGGAAGCCGATAGTATTGATCTTGTTGCCTTTAAGTGTAATTTCTGCCATTGAATCTCCTATTGAATGTTTATATCTCAGTAAACCTTTATTCCGGTTTTTTAGTTTCAGAATCAGGGATGTTTTTAAATCTTTTTGAAATAATTGTAGTGGGGTCCCAACTTCGCATTCTGACACCCTCACTGTTTTCGGGAAAACCCATTACTCGTCCCAGCATTGCGGTTTCAGGGAATTGCTCAAGCATTACTTTAAAAATAACCAACATCGGGATGCCAAGGAACAAGCCGCTTACGCCCCATAAACTTCCCCAAAATACCAAGCCAAACATTGCGGTTATTGTGTTTAATCTCAATTTGTTTCCCATCAGGATTGGCTCAACAATATTCCCCATACCCATTTGCACTATGCTTAAAAGTAACAATACAACTATGGGAACAAACAGGTTGTCAAATTGGACCAGTGCCATAAGAGAGGGAAAAAGAACGGAAACGATTGCACCAATAAATGGAATAAAATGAAGCAAAAATGCTACAAATCCCCATAAAAACGCAAACTTTACTCCAAATAATATACAAATGATATAAACTGTAACACCAACTGTCAGGTTTATGAACAATTTGATGTTCGCATAAGAGTAGATGAATTTTTGAATCGTCAGATATGCACTTGTCACCATTTCTATGTTTTGTCCGCCGGACACATATCGCAGATATCGTTTATAATTGGGCAGTGCAAATAGAAATACAACAAAATAGATAGAAAACCAGAAAAAGCTGTTTGTAAAAGCAGTAAATGATGAAACAACGCTACTGGCAGCTTTGGAAAGAAAATCGACAGACAGAAGGTCGGTTAGTTCCTTTTCAATATTTATTTTTGCATGAAAACGGGTGTTAACAAGTTGTTCAATTCCCTCCATCAAACCATCAATTTTAGCAATGAGCACCACAGAGAGGTCGCCACTTTGAGCGGATACTTCCGACACGGTTGATGCCATTATGAGATAAAAGAGAAATAGCAATCCCAGAGTAATAATTGATATCGAGGGGATGATCAAATAAAACGGTACTTTTTTATTCCTTAGGAAAATGGTAATAGGCTGAAACATCGTTGCCGCAATAAAAGCGAATGTCAGCGGTATGATGATTGATGAAAAAGTAAAAAGGAGATAAAAACCGAGCACAACAACAAAAAAGAGGAGAGCTACGAATATCCGGTTGAGGCTTTTTTCCATTAGAATCTTTGTTAATTGTTATAGCAAGATAAAGATAAATTTGAAGTAATTAAAGAGAAAGGCTGTTATATTTTCAATAAATTTAACAGCCTTGAAAAATCTTAGAATAAAATATTATTTGGTGTTCTTGGATAGGGGATTACATCTCTGATGTTTTTCATACCTGTGAGATACATTACAGCTCTTTCGAGACCAAGTCCAAATCCGGCATGAGGGAATGATCCAAATTTTCTGATGTCCTGATACCATTCATAATCTTCAGGTATAATCCCGGTTGCGAGCATTTTTTGATGGAGAACATCATAATTCTCTTCACGCTGGCTTCCACCGATAATTTCACCGACACCGGGAACAAGCAGATCCATGGCTCTTACGGTTTTGTTATCAGAGTTGAGTTTCATATAAAAAGCTTTGATATCTTTTGGATAATCGATAACAAAAACAGGTTTTTTGAAAATCTCTTCAGTGATGTATCTCTCATGCTCTGTCTGTAGATTTTCTCCCCATTCAACGGGATATTCAAACTGATGTCCTGATTTTTTAAGGTACTCAATTGCTTCAGTATAGGTAATTGTGGCAAAATCGGAGTTGACAACATTATCGAGTCTCGATAAAAGGTCGGTATCAACAAATTTGTTAAAGAAATCCAGTTCATCCGGAGCCTGAGTCATCACTTCATTCAGGATATATTTCATCATATCCTGGGCAAGTCTCATATCATCTTCAAGATCAGCAAAAGCAATTTCCGGCTCAATCATCCAAAACTCATTCGCATGACGGGCTGTATTCGAGTTTTCCGCTCTGAAAGTGGGTCCAAAAGTATAAACATTCCTAAAAGCAAAACAGAAAGCCTCAACCGCCAGTTGTCCTGAAACTGTAAGAAAGGAGGGTTTTCCGAACAATTCTTGAGAGTAATCTATTGCTCCGGTTGCATCTTTGGGCAGATTATTCATGTCGAGGGTGGTTACTCTGAACATTTCTCCGGCACCTTCAGCATCAGTGCTGGTGATAATTGGCGTGTGCACATAAACAAATCCACGCTCCTGAAAAAATTTATGGATGGCATATGAGACTATCGACCGAACCCTGAATGTTGCCATATAGGTGTTTGTTCTTGGTCTCAGGTGGGAAATTGTCCGTAAAAACTCGAATGAATGTCTCTTCTTTTGAATAGGATTATCAAGCGAAGCGAAACCGGTAATAATTATTTCATCGGCTTTAAGTTCAAAAGGTTGTTTATCGCCCAAAGATTTAATCCAGGTTCCTTTTATTTCGAGGGAGGATCCAATGGAAATTTTATCAATTTCTTCAAAATTTGTAAGGGTATCCTCAAAAACCACTTGTAAATTTCTAAAACAGGAACCATCATTTAATTCGATGAACCCAAAGTTTTTTGAAGTTCTTGAAGTCCTCACCCAACCTGTCAGTTTAAGCTGTTTATCCCGGTAGAGTTCGCCTCCCGCGAGTAGATCCTTGACGGTTACAAAATCATATGCCATATTTATCCAAAATTATTTTTACATAAACCCAAATTTACGGAAAAAATTTCAGGTGATATACCGTGGAATGTTCTTTTAAGGTAATAAAACAAAATTTACATTTGCAGACTACAAGTTTAGAAAGAAGGAAATCTTTTAGATGAAAGTATTATTTGTGTGCCTCGGTAACATTTGCAGATCACCGGCAGCGGAAGGGATATTCCGGAGCAAAGTTTTAGAAAATGGTCTTGGAGATAATATTGAGATGGATTCTGCCGGGACAGCCGGTTATCACATTGGTGAAATGGCTGACAGTAGAATGATAAAACATTGTAAAGAAAGAGGTTATGATATCACACCTCACAGAGCACGACAACTTTCGCAGAAGGATCTGATAGAATATGATCTTATTTTGGCAATGGACAGATCAAATTATTCGAATATCCTCCGGCTTGACAAAAATAGTGAATTTGGTGGCAAGATTAAAATGATGACCGATTTTGTCAGTTCAATGCGTGCTTCTGAAGTACCCGATCCATATTATGACGGGCCCAAAGAATTTCATTTTGTAATCGATTTATTGGAAGATGGATCAAATAATTTGCTCAAATATGTAAGTGAGAGATTATAAACAGATGGTTGATCTGGAAATCCTGATTGGAGAGAAGATAAAATCAAGCCGCGATGTTTCAGGCGGCTGCATCGCCTCAAACTCTGTTCTTACGGGGCAAAGCGGAAGAAAATATTTTGTAAAACAATATCCCGGTGATCAGGGAGAGTCTAAAGCCAAGGCTGAAGTAACAGGTTTAACTGAACTAATGCGGCAAAAAATAATCCGCATACCTGTAATAATTGGCACGGCAAAAAATGTGGTCGCCCTTGAGTTCGTTGAGAAGGGGAGAGCCTCAGCAGGCTTTTATGAGAGTTTTGGCAGAAGTCTTGCGCAACTACACAGATGTTCATCAAAAGCGGGGTTTGGTTTCACTGAGAATAACTTTATTGGAGATTCCCTCCAAATAAATTTACCTCGAAGTAGAAATTGGCGTGAATTTTATGTGTTAAACAGATTAATGCCTCAGTATAAATTGATGGAGAAAAACGGCTTTACCGATTCTGCTCTCAACAGATTATTCGAAAAAATGTTGTCAAACCTTTACAAAATAATCGATGATTCAGCAGTTTTTCCATCTCTGCTCCATGGCGATCTCTGGGCGGGGAATTATTTTGCATCAACAACAGGTGAAGCTGTAATCTTTGATCCCGCAGTTTACTATGGTGACAGAGAAACAGATTTGGCGATGACGAGACTGTTCGGGGGATTTGATGAAAAGTTTTATTTATCCTATAAGAATGAGTTCACACTTGAGTATGGAAGTGATGAAAGGGTTCGGCTCTACCAGCTCTATCATCTGATGAATCATCTGAATCTGTTTGGGAGCAGCTATTACAGGGAAGTAATCGAAATAATTAAAAAATATAATTGATTATTCGTCAACCAGTCTGTTTCTGTCCAAAACTTTAAAGAAATATTTTTCCGGTTCAAACTCATGAGTTGCAAGCTCGATAAAATTTTCGAGTTTATCAGGATCAGAGCAAGTATATATGTCTATTGAAAGTCTGTTTTCCTCCGGATAGCTGTGTACCAAAGCATGAGATTCCGATAGAATTGCGACGAAAGTTAAACCCTGGGGTTCAAAATCGTGTTTCATTGTGGTAATAACGGTAAAGCCCGAAGATTTTAGCATATCCGTGAATAGCTTCTCAACAAGCTGATTATCGTAGAGATTGTGCTTTTTACAATGGCACATCTCAAATATAAGAGAGTATTTGTTCATCATGGCAGATATCTTGCCGTCTGTCAGGTTATTAAAAATTTAATCAAAAACAGATTCTAAATTAGCAGAATTTTGGTTATATTTCGATCAAATTTAAAACATTCGAGGAAAATTTATGTCGTCAAAATATGAACTGGTAAAAAGTTACTTAATCAATCTGGGATATCACATCTCCAGAGAGATTCCGGAAGAAGAAATGGTGATAGTTGATGATGGTGAAAAAGGGATATCAAACTTAATCGTTGATGTTGAAACCCCTCTTTTAATCTTCGAACAATACATCGGAAAAGTTAAAAAAGATGAGAAGGATGTTTACAAAAGACTTCTTCAGATAAACAGAACATTAGTGCATGGTGCGTTTGTGCTGGAAGAAGATCAAAATACTTTGTTATTTCGTGATACACTTCAGATTGAAAACCTCGATGAAAATGAAGTTGAAGGCACGATGTCAGCAATACATTTTGCTATGGCTGAGACTACCGATTTCTTAATTGATATTTGTAAATAGAAGGAGATCAAAATGAGTTTTTTCAAAAGATTATTTAAAATCGGACAAGCCGAAGCCCATAATGTTATCGACAAACTTGAAGATCCGATAAAACTGTCAGAGCAGGCTATCCGTGATTTGAAGCAGGATCTTTCGCTTGCGATGCAAGCATTTGCTGAAGTTAAGGCTCTTGCCATCAAGATGGAAAGGGACAAAAATCTGTATGCCGAGCGCTCACTTGAATGGGAACGAAAAGCTGTTCTACTTCTCCAAAGAGCTGAGAACGGTCAAATGGCACCCCAGGAAGCTGAAAGATTGGCTAAAGAAGCTTTACTCCAAAAAGAGGACGCAACAAAAAAAGCTACAGAAGCTGCGCTAAATCTTGAGAGACAAAATGATGCAGTTGGTAAACTTCAGATGCAGGTTGAAAAATTAAGAAGAACAGTTCAGCAGCAGGAAAATGAATTGGTTACTTTAAAAGCAAGAGCCAAAACTGCCGAATCGATGAAAAAGGTTAATAAACAACTTGCCGGAATTGATTCTGACAGCACCATCGCAATGCTTGAGAGGATGAAACAAAAAGTTGAAACTGATGAGACACTCGCACAAGCCTACTCTGAAATGGAGGGGTTAAATGAGAGTCTTAACACCAAGATCGACAAAGCTCTTGAAGAAAACAGCCTTCAGGGAGATTTACTCCTCGAAGATCTTAAAAGTAAACTTAAAAAACCTTAAGTAGTCTTAATACGGGGCACCTTCCGGGTGCCCCAATTTTTATAATAAGAGCGGAGACCCGACTGTGTTTGATTGGTTTAAGAAAAAGAAAAAAACTGAAGAAGAGCCTCAATTTGATGTTACAAATCTTAAAGTAACTGACCTCAGAAGAGGGTTTATTTTTGATTTGGAAGGCAAAAGCTGGGAAGTCACCAAGGAGTATGAATATGATTGGGGTGACGACTTTTTTACACTTGAATTTCAAATTAAATGTGTAGATGCCACTGCATACTTGCATGTTGAAGAAGATGACGAGATCGAGATCACCATTACCAAAGAAGTGGATATTAATAACATTGATAAATCGCTCGTGGATGAAATTATTGAACAGGAAAAACCAAGAAGAACCATCGAATTCAGCGGTAGAACCTTTTTTAGAAAAGCCGAGGCTGCGGGTAATTTTAGAGACCTTTCCGGTAACAACTGGGATCCTTTCATAAGTTGGGACTACAGAGACGAGACAGGAAAATATCTTCTTTCTATTGAACAGTGGGGTGAGGATGAATTTGAAGCCAGTATTGGCAGAGTAGTGGATGAATATGAAATTTCCAACATTTTTCCGGGAAACATCAAATGAAAACATTAATCCCAGTCGTTTTGCTCTTAGTGGCATTGTCAGGATGTGGTAAAGAATTCACAAAATCGCCTGTTGACAATCTCATTTCGAAACTCGACTCACAAAAAGTGCCCATGTATTCAATTATTCTTGAAGATATGGAAGTGGATGGCACAGTTTTTCAGGACTATAAACACAAATACCAGATTATTCGTCAGTTCGACTCATTAAATATTAAAAGTGAAACGACTGATTGGATTGAAGTAAAAGAGGAATATTTCTGGGAAAATGAAAATTATCTTGGAATGGAGATTGCATCCAAGGGTGCCGATGGTAAAGTTTCCAAAGCCGTTGCTCCGGCAGGTTATAACAATTATGTTGGTAACAAGCAATACGGGCAATGGGTCAATGGCAGCGGTGGATCTTTTTGGCAGTTTTATGGGCAGTATATGTTCATGAGCTCGATGTTAAATCTTGCAACCGGCTCGATATTTCGTGGTGATTACGATAATTATTCCCGAAACTACCGGGGCAGGCAACCTTATTACGGGCCTAAAACGGGTAATTCTTATCAATATGGTACTTATGGCTCCCACACAAGTAAAACGAAACCTGCCGGATTTGGTGACAAAATAAACAAAATTAAAAACGGCTCACAGAGTTTTAAAGAAAAAGTTAATAACAAAGTGTCACGATCAACCGGCAGGGGAACACCTAATGTCCGGTCACGCGGCGGATCTGGAGGAAAATAAGATGATTCTCGACAGATTGGTAACCATGTTGATCTATTTTGGTGCAAGCCTTATTTTGCTATTGCTTGGAATGGTAGCATTCAGGATTTTTAATTTTAAGGCGAATGTAAAGGATGAACTTGTTGAAAAGGACAATTTCGCTTTTGCCGTTGTTTATGCAAGCTATTTTGCAGGTTTGATCATCGCCATCGGTGGTGTTTTTTGGGGTGAATCAAATGGCATTGTGGATGACCTGTTGGACATAGGTTTTTATGGAGTTGTTGCAATTCTGCTACTCAATATTTCTTCCTATATCAACGATTGGCTGATTTTAAGAAAAATAGACGCTCCAAAAGAGATAATCGAAGACAGAAATGCAGGAACTGCCGTTGTATTGGGAGCTTCTTACATTGCCACAGGTTTGGTGGTCGCCAGTGCGATTTCCGGGCAGGGTGGAAGTCTTTTTACAGCCCTTGCTTTTTGGCTGATCGGACAATCCGCACTTGTGCTTTTCTCCTATTTATACCAGTTGATAACTCCATACGACTACCTGAAAGAAATAGAGCAGGATAATGTTGCCGCTGGTACAGCTTTTGCCGGAATTCTTATCGCTATATCAATTATTATCAATCAAGCGATGTTTGGTGATTTTCAGGGTTGGGAAACCTTTGGTAGTGATGTTCTATTAAACATTGCGCTTGGAATAATTTTCCTTCCTTTAGTAAGAATTCTTACTGATAAAGTAATAATTCCGGGTAAAAGATTAAGCCATGAGATTGCCGGACAAACAATCCCCAATGTCGGAGCCGGATTGATAGAAGCGTTTGTTTACATTGGGGCTGCATTATTGATAGTCTGGGCGCTATAGGTTAGTGAAGCGAACAAACCTTTTAAAATATTGCATCTTCGCTACAGGTCTCTCAGGAATTGTAGCGGAATATATTCTTTCAACTCTTGCGGCTTATTTCCTGGGTGATTCTGTTATCCAGTGGACGCTGATCGTGTCGTTCATGCTTTTCTCCATGGGGGTGGGGAGCAGTTTGAGTAAATTCATTAAAAATAATTTGCTCGAAAAGTTTATCACGCTTGAGTTTGTCCTCTCCCTGATGACTTCATTTTCAGCGGTAATTGTTTATTCCATTTCTGCCTTTCCTGAATATCGTGGTATTGTCATCTATTCGATGTCAATCCTCATTGGTCTGTTGATCGGACTTGAGATTCCGATCGTAACGAGATTAAATGAGGAATTTGAGGAACTTAGGGTAAATATCGCAAATGTTCTTGAAAAAGACTATTACGGCAGTCTTGCCGGAGGAATCTTTTTTGCATTTGTCGGTCTGCCAATTATTGGTTTAACTTACACTCCATTCATACTCGGGGCAATCAACTTCTCGGTAGCTTTGCTTCTTTATTTTTCATTAAGAGATAAATTTAAGTTTTCCCGTCCAAAAATGGGGATAGCCATCGCCTCAGTAGCCCTTCTCATCATTTCGGGAGCTGTTTTTGCAAAACCAATCATAAAATTTTCCGAACAAAAGAAGTACCTCGATCAAATTGTATATGAGGAACAATCAAAATATCAAAAAATAGTACTGACAAAGTGGAAAGATTACCACTGGCTCTATCTGAATAACAGTGTACAATTCAGCACATATGATGAAGCAATGTATCATGAACCATTGGTTCATCTTCCTATGCACCTGTCCGGTAGCATTAAAAATGTTTTGGTTCTTGGAGGTGGGGATGGTTGTGCTGTGAGGGAGGTATTGAAGTTTGATGGAGTCGAGAAAATTACTCTGGTGGACATTGACCCAAGTATGACTGCCCTTGCAAAAAACAACGAAATTATGGTTGCTATCAACGACAGTTCATTATTCAGTGCAAAGGTTGAGGTGGTCAACCTTGATGCATTCAATTACCTTGAAGGGGTTGATCGAATTTTTGATGTTATCATCGCAGATTTTCCGGATCCCAAAAATTCTGAGCTCAGCAGACTTTATTCTCTTGAGTTTTTTAGTATTGTTAAAAAACACCTGTCTGAAGATGGAATTTTTATAACCCAGGCATGCAGTCCTTACTTTGCACCAAAAGTGTATGATTGCATCGACACCACGATACAAGCTTCCGGTTTTGGAACGTTGCGACTAAGAAATCATGTGCCAACGATGGGTGAATGGGGTTTTATTCTTGCATCGCAAAAGATTGACTCTCACGAACTGGAGAGAAGGTATCTTTCAATCAAGGTTGATGAAAAAAGAACCAAGTGGTTAAATAACAATGTGTTGAAGGCATTGATTTCATTTGGTAAATCTCATGTCGATCCCGAATTCAAGCCCGGTGTCAATAATCTGACTGATCCCTTACTTTATCGCTATTTTGAAGCCAGCGATTGGGGACTTTATTAATTATTAAGTATCAGGTATTAATTATTAAGTGTTATGTGCAGTTAAATCCCAATTCAGGTTTTAATTAAATCAATGTGAGTTTTTATATGTTTGAAGGCGTTTTTGGTCCTGTTATTGTTGGACTTCTAAGAGTTTGTGATGTCAGCCTTGGTACTCTTAGGACAATTCTCGTTGTTCAAGGTAAAAAGTACCTTGCGGGATTGGTCGGTTTTTTTGAGGCTGCCATTTGGGTTATTGCCATAAGTCAGATTTTTCAATTTTTAAATGACAACCCCTGGATGATCCTGGGATACGCAACGGGCTACGGGCTTGGTAATGTAGTGGGTATCTGGCTCGAACAACAGATTGGTCTTGGATTTGTACAGGTCAGCATAGTTTCACTCCTGAAATCGGATGAGATAGCAGCCGAGATGAGATCATCTTCTTTTGGAGTAACTTCAATCCCTGCAGTCGGATTAACAGGTGGCACAAATATGATTATGTCGGTTGTTGACAGAAAAAAATTGAAGGGGATGATCAAGCTTGTTGAATCAATCGACCCCAAGGCATTCATTTCAGTACAGTCATCTTTGCCATATCGTGGCTATCGACCAGGGGCAAGAATTTAATTCTTAATGATTTCTTAACATGACATTTTAAGATTATTTTCCTGATTTAATTTTAGTTTTACGATGTGGGTTTTTAAAATTCTCACTTTTGTTCACTTACGAGATGAATATGGAAATTTATTATATAATTATTGTTCTTGTTCTTTTTGCTCTTGCCCTTTCCGACCTTGTTTTTGGTGTTGCCAATGATGCAGTAAACTTTCTTAATTCGGCAATTGGATCAAAGGTTGCTCCCCGCCATATTATTCTGATATTTGCCAGTCTTGGAGTTCTTGGAGGAGCGCTGTTTTCGAGTGGGATGATGGAGGTTGCAAGAAAAGGATTATTTAATCCTGAAATGTTCACTTTTGCACAGATAATGGGACTTTTTGTAGCAGTGATGTTCACAGATGTGTTGCTCCTTGATCTTTACAACACATTCGGGCTTCCTACCTCTACAACAGTTTCCCTCGTTTTTGGTTTGTTGGGAGCTGCAATGGGTACTGCAGCTTACACAGTAATGCAAACATCGGGTGGGATTGATACTGTAATGTCTTACATCAACACCGACCGTGCTTTCTTGATAATTAGTGGAATTTTCCTCTCAGTTGTAATCTCTTTTAATGCTTCCTTTATAGTTCAATACATAACCAGACTGATTTTTACTTTTGACTACAAATCCAAAATGCCGCGTTATGGCGCAATCTTCGGTGCAGTGGCATTTTCGATGATTACTTTTTTCCTCTTTACAAAGGGAATTAAGGGTTCGGTTTTTGAGCACACAGTAATCGCAGAATGGATTTCAGCCCATAAACCTGAAAGTTTATTAATCTCCTTTTTTGGATTCTTTTTAATCTTTCTGGTCTTTAATAACCTGCTCAAATTCAACATACTTAAACCAATCGTAATTGCCGGCACCTTTGCCCTGGCGTTTTCTTTTTCTGCTAATGATCTGGTAAACTTCATCGGAGTTCCACTGGCAGGTTTTCAGGCATTTCAGAGTGTCAGTTTCGACGCTGACCCTTCCGGAAATATGATGGGAGTTCTTCACAATGAAGGAACTGTACCTTTTGTGATCCTTATTCTCTCCGGGGCGGTAATGATTGTTACAATTTGGAAATCGAAAAAATCCAATTCTGTGACAAAAACAGAAGTTAATCTCTCGAGACAGGGAAAAGGTAAAGAAAAGTTTAAAAAATCTTCAATTGCAAAAGGGGTGGTACAGGGTTCACTCTTTTTACTTGATTTGATCAAAGCTGTAGTGCCCGGCATAATTCAAAACTGGATAAATGGCAGATTTGACAAAACCAAATACCAACCGGAGAGAGCTGCAGATGGTAAAATGCCCGCATTTGATCTTATCAGAGCTTCTGTTAACCTCGTTGTCGCATCCAGCTTGATTTCTTTTGGAACCTCTCTTAAATTACCACTTTCGACCACTTTTGTTACTTTTATTGTTGCCATGGGCTCTTCACTCGCCGACAGAGCATGGGAAAAAGATAATGTTGTTAATCGAGTAAACGGTGTAATAACTGTTGTTGGCGGTTGGTTTTTAACTGCCGTTTTTGCCTTGATGATATCATTTATTTTTGCCATAATAATTTCGTTTGGTGGATTGGCTGCGATTATGCTGATTTTGGCTTTTGCAGTATTTCTTATTTTCAGAACTCATAAATATCATGGTGAGCAGGAGAAGAAAGAAGAAGAAGTGGATAAAACAGCTCACTGAAATACTGATCATAATTTTTAGAGTTAAAAAGCCGCAATTTTGCGGCTTTTTTAGTTTTGTTGCATCAAATTATTACTTTAAGAAAAAGATTTTTTTTATTTATGTAAACCAGGACGAAAAGCGACTGACTATTCGTGTTGATCATAATATATTCAAGGTAGTTATGTCTAAAATGATTCTTTATTTATTTTATTTTTTTAGTATTTCCACATTGCTCGCAGCGCAATCAGGCTCAAATCGAACAGACACAAACATCGTGACGGTGAGAAGCGCAATTTCTTTGGCTGTTCAGCAAAACCCGGCTCTAAGGATATTAAAGGCTGAGATTGATAAAAAAAGAGGTGAATTAAAAAGCAACAGCGGACTTGTTGATCCTGTGATTTCTTATGGCAGAGAAGGAATAGGCAACAGTTCATTTACTTCTTATGATGAGCAACGAATCGGGATAACTCAAGAAATTGAATTTCCGACTAAAACATCCACCCTCAACAAATCTATTAACACTGCAATAGAGTCACTTGAACTTGAGTATAAAAACAAAACTCTTCTACTTCGTGAAGAGATAAAAAAACTATACTCGGAACTTCAATACGGTCTCGAGATGCTTCACCTTGCAGAGAATGAGTTTCAAATCTCTCAACAACTGCTCGAAGCGGTTAATCTCAAATATACATCCGGTGAGGCAACCAAAACGGAGCTGCTTAAAGCAAAAATTCAGGCTGATGAAGCCAGGAATTCAATTTCTGAAGCAACCAACAATATGCATCGCTCTCGATATTCACTTTTTAATGTGATTGGACTGGAAACTTCTCAGCAAAAATATTCTATTAAATTTCCTGATACTCTCTATTACGAGGCTATTGAAATTTCACAGGATGATATTTTGAGTAGTTTTGTGTCGATGCCGGGAGTTCTCGCCAAAATGAAATCAATAGAATCGGCAAAAAATTACAGGGAATTTGCCGGCAATTCATTTTATCCCAATTTTTCACTAAGTCTGTTCGGTCAGGATATGGGTTCAGGATTTAAATCATTTGGATTTGAGGTGGGGTTTTCTGTCCCACTTTGGTTTAGTATGAATCAAAACGGTAAAATCGAGGAAGCCACAGCCAACATAGTGGCGAGTGAAGAGAAGTACAGAGAAGAACTTCTATTAATGAAGAAGGAAGTTGAAATTGCATGGCATGGATACGAAGCCGCAAACGAGAACATCGGCAGATTTATTCGAGGAATTTTGAGTGACAGTGAAGAATTGCTTCGCCTCACGACTGAAGGTTATCAATTGGGGGAAATTGATTTTTTAAATTTACTCGAGGCACAAAGAACTTATCTCTCGAGCTCAAAACGCTATTATGGTTATTTGCTTGATTATCAACACAGGTTGATCGAACTCGAACGATTCTCAGATCGTGAATTTTTATATAATGAATAATGGAAAGCCGACTATGAAATTCCAATTGACTCTTTTATCCCTTATTATTTCAGCAGTTTTTGCTTTTTCCGGTTGTTCAGAGGAAAAAGAACCGGCTCAAAACAAGAAAAAGACCACTTCGGTAAAAAAATATCAAGAAATTATTTTGACAAACGAACAGTCAGATATTTTAAAAATCAAAACTTACAAAGTCGAAAAGAAATCACTTGATTACAGTTTGGTGGTTGCATCAACTGTTTTTCCTGCCCCGTCAAATGTGGCGAGGGTTAGTTCTCCAATCAATGGAAGAGTAATTAAAAAACTTAAAAATGATGGTGATCGGGTATCCAGGGGGGAAATTGTATGTGAGCTCGAAAGTCTCGAGTTTGCGGATCTCATTGCCGATCTAATAAAAGCCAAGTCGGAACTCGGGTTTCAAAAAAGTAAACTTGACCGAAATATCCAGTTGAAAGAGAAGGGGATTAGTACGGAAAGCAGGCTTGAGGAGATCAGAGCGGACTATGAACGGTCGGTAGCGGCTGTTTCGGCTGCGAAGGCAAGACTGCGTTCTGTGGGCGTTCCTGAGACTCAGATTGATCAATTTAATGCAAACAACATAAAATACCCGGTATTAAAAATTCTAAGTCCCATGTCAGGAATAATAAATGAAGATTTAATAGTCCCTGGTCAGGCTGTAACTGCATATGAGAACATGATGACAATCGTAAATCTCTCAAAAGTTCAAATCAGGGGGTATATTGCGCCGGAAGATCTTCGTCTGGTTGGATCAGGAGATAAATTTATTGTTTACTCTAAAGATGATCCCGATCAATATTTAGAAGGTAAGATAGGAACAATAAATCCATCCATAGATGAGATGAACAAAGCGATTACTGTAAATTCGATTGTTGCAACCAAGAGGGAATGGCCCAAACCCGGTCAGATTCTCAGGATGGAAATTTCAACAGGAACAGAAGAGCCTGTAATAGGGATTCCGCTTGAATCGATTATTTACCAGGGTGAAGAACCATTCGTTTTTGTGAGGCAAAGTGAACTGAAATATATACTACGACCAGTCAGGGTTAAAAAGAGTACAGAAAAGATGGCAATTATCGAAGAGGGTCTGAATCCCGGAGAAGAAATTGCGATAAGTAATGTATTTGATTTGAAAGCACTTTCCCAAGCATCAGGTGAAGGAGAATAACCTATGCTTAAGGGAATAATTGATTTCAGTTTAAGACAAAAGGTTGTTGCACTTAGCTTAATCATTTTAATGGCATTTGGTGGTTTTTATTCACTAAGCGTGTTGCCGATAAATTCGCTTCCTGATGTAACCCCTGTGCAGGTGCTTGTTATCACTAAAGCCGGCAGGTATTCACCCTATGATGTAGAAAAACTTGTGAGTTACCCCATTGAAACGGCAATGAACGGTCTTCCGGGAGTCAGAGAAGTAAGATCAACTTCACAATTTGGGCTATCGGCGGTTATCGTGGAGTTTGATGAATCACAGGATATTTATTTTGCCCGTCAGATAGTCTCACAGCGTTTACAGAGCGTTCTTGATCAACTGCCTCCCGGAGTGTCAACTCCCAATCTCGGTCCAATTTCAACGGCTCTGGGGGAGATTTATCAGTATGTTGTAAAAGGGGAGGGCTACTCATTAACTGAATTGAGAACATTCCAGGATTGGATAATTGCACCTCAGCTTAAAACCATCCAGGGTGTTACTGAAATAAATTCTTTTGGTGGATTTGTAAAACAATATGAGGTTGTGGTAACCCCGGGAAAATTGAGAGCATATGACATAGGGTTTAAGGAGATTCTTGATGCTATTGAAAGTAATAATAGTGTATCGGGAGGTAATTACCTTGAGCACAACAGGGAACAATATATCGTAAGGGGTTTTGGACAAATCAGAAATGCAACTGACATTTCCGCAATAATTGTTAAAAAGCTCCCCGACAGGTCCATCTCCATTGGTGATATTGCGGAAGTGAAGATTACTGAACAGTTACGGCAGGGTGGTGTCACAAAAGACGGTAAAGGGGAAGTAGTCACCGGAATTGTGATGATGCTTCGAGGTGGTGATGGCAAGGAGGTTATATCGTTAATAAATCAAAAAATTGATGATATCAACACAAATCTGCCAAAAGGTGTGACAATAGAAAAGTTCTACGATCAATCCGATCTTGTTGACAGAACCACATCAACAATCAAAACCAACCTTTTGGAAGGTGGCTTTTTTGTAATTGCAGTGTTGTTATTGCTTCTGGGCGAGATTAAAGGTGCACTTATAGTTGCCTCTGTCATTCCTTTTTCGATGTTGTTTGCATTTATCGGGATGAAGGAATTTGGATTGGCTGCAAACCTGATGAGTCTTGGTGCAATTGATTTTGGTATGGTGGTAGATGGTTCGGTTGTAATGGTTGAAAACATAGTATCGAAGCTGCAGAAGGACCCCGGTAAAAACAAAGGTGAAATAATTAGAGAGGCTGCGCACGAAGTTGCACGACCTATCTTTTTTGGTGTGTTGATCATATTGATGGTTTATGTTCCAATAGCAACTTTTTCCGGTGTTGAAGGGATACTCTTTAGACCAATGGCAATTACGGTGGCTACCGCAGTATTTGGTTCTTTAATTCTGGCTCTTGTTTATGTTCCCGCTGTTTCCGCAATTGTCTTCAGAAAAGGTGTGAAAGTAAGAAAAAACTATCTGATTGAATGGATAAAACCGGTTTATTCGAGACAACTTGAGCGGCATTTGGATCAAAAAAAGTTAGTAATCCTGGTTTCCACTCTCGTAATCATTGCATCAATTTCCACAATTCCGTTCCTTGGTACAGAATTTTTACCCGAGCTGGATGAAGGATCGATTCTTGTTGAGCAAGTGAGGCTTCCCAGCGTTACTTTAAAAGAATCGATGGAAAGGGCAAATGATCTCGGGAAGTATATTATGGCGAATATACCTGAAGTCAAAACCGTTGTGCCAAAAACAGGAAGATCAGACCTTGCCAACGATTGGATGGGTGTGCACCAAACTGATGTTTGGGTGGTATTAAAACCGATGAATGAATGGCGGGATGGAATGACAAAGGAGAAAATCCAGGAGCAGATAAAACCTTTCCTCGATAAAGAACCCGGACTCTCATATAACTTTACACAGCCGATTGCGATGAGAGTTGATGAACTTACTTCCGGCGTAAAATCTGATCTTGCTGTGAAAATTTATGGAGAAGATCTGGATAAACTATCTCTTATCGCAGACAACATTGCAAGGGAAGTGGCGTCTCTTGATGGTACTGACAATTTTTTTGTTGAGAAATCGTCAGGTCAGCCATACCTAACAATTCAGATCGATAGAGAGGCCATTTCAAAATTTGGTTTGAATGTTGATGATGTTCAACAGGTTGTTGAAACCGGAATTGGTGGTAATGCTGCCGGAACAGTTTATGAAGGACAAAAGCGATTTGATATTGTTGTCAGGTTGAGGGAGGATTTTAGGAAGTCGTTTGATGATATCTCAAACATTCCTGTTCAATTACCCTCGGGTGGAAGCATTGCTTTGAAAGAAGTGGCAAATATTTCCAATCAGGAGGGTCCCAGAGAGATAGCCCGGGAGAATGGATGGCGAAGAGTTATCGTCGGGATAAATCTGCAAGGTATTGATATCGGAACGTATGTCGCGAATTTGCAAGAGCAGATTTCGAAAGAGATTGATATGCCTGCCGGATATTTTATTCAGTATGGCGGCTCTTTTGAAGATCAGCAGAGGGCTATGCAACATCTATATATAGTTGTTCCTCTGGCAATTTTTATAATTCTCGGATTGCTTTACCTTATGTTTGGTAATTTTGTTCACGCCGGATTAATTTTCCTGAATCTGCCTTATGCTCTATCAGGTGGAATCCTCTTTCTTTTGGCGAGGGGATTATATCTCTCGATTTCAGCGAGTATCGGGTTTGTGGCGTTGTTTGGAGTAGCGGTTCTTAATGGAATTGTATTAATCGAGCATCTAAATCATACAAAGGATAAAATTGCAGACCTTCGAAAAGCTGTGGTTGAGGGAACGGCGGACAGATTACGACCTGTCTTAATGACAGCCCTCGTTGCAAGTTTTGGATTTATCCCCATGGCATTTAATACGGGCCCCGGTTCAGAAGTTCAAAGACCTCTCGCAACTGTGGTGATTGGCGGATTATTTACTTCCACACTTGCAACCTTGATGCTGCTTCCAGTGATTTATTATATTGTGGAAAAGCGAAAACGGGCGAAAGTAATAAATTAAAGAAAAAAAAAGAGGCTGCTGGATATTTACTATCGAGACAGCCTCTTTTAGTTTTAAGCTATTACTTCTTTTTTACCAAACCTGCGCTTGATTTTATCCCTGACTGAATCCACAAGTTCATAAACCACGGGCACTAAAACGAGAGTGAGCAGAAGTGAACTTGAAAGACCACCAATAATTGCCCATGCCAAACCCGATTTCCATTCGGAACCATCACTGGTGGAAATTGCGATAGGCACCATACCCATAATCATGGTGAGAGTGGTCATTATAATCGGTCTTAATCTTGATCTGCCTGCTTCAAGAAGTGCCTCCCTTGAAGTTACATTCTGTTCAATCTTCATTTGACTTGCCCGGTCAACAAGCAATATTGCATTTTTGGCGACAAGTCCAACGAGCATCACAACTCCCAACATCGAGAAGATAGAAAGTGCTTTCATCGTCATCGCAAGTGCGAGGAGAGCTCCCACCATGGCAACAGGAATCGAGAACAATACAACAAACGGATAAACCCAGTTGTCGTAGAGAGCAACCATGATCAAATAGACAAAGAGTATTGCAGCAGTGAGAGCCAGTAACATGCTTGAAAATGATTCTCCCTGCATCTTGACATCGCCCATATAAGCGAAGTTAACGCCTTCAGGGAAGGTTGCGGTTGCGCGCTTGGCATCGATGTCCTGAGCGATGGAGCCTGTGGGACGACCAACTGCTTGAGAATAAACATAGATGGCACTGTTACGGTCGGTTCTGGTAAGTTTTGATGGACCTGTTGTCGATTCAAGTGTTGCAAATTGACTTAACTTTACCTGTTTGCCTGTTCTGGAGGTGAACACCATCTCGCCAAGAGCCGATGTCTTATTCCGTGAATATTCATCAAGTTGAATCCTGATATCAAATTCATTTCTGCCATCTCTGAATTTTGTGTTGTCATCACCGGTGAAGGCAATTCTTAGCGTTTGGGCAACTTCAGCGAGAGTTAATCCAAACCCTGCCATAAGTTTTCGGTCAACTTTAACAGAAATTTCCTTGTTACCCTGTTCTGAAGAGAGCCTCACATCTGCCGTTCCGGGAACAGTTTGAACCAGATCAGCAAGTTTTTCTGCCGCCACCTGAACACTGTCGAGATTTGCTCCGGAAACTACAATCATTATTGGAGTCTGGTTTGCAGCTCCAAAAATACCGATTGGGTTTACTCTCACATTATATCCCGGAATTACATTAAGTTTTTGCCTTATTTCTTCCGATATCTGATCGGTTGACTTGGATCTTTCCTTTCGGGGTGACAGAGTAACATCGATCGAAATACTATAGTTGGAACTTTGTCCTATCAACCCCATAGAAGAACTTCCAACGGTGGTATAGACTTTTTTAACCTCGGGAATTGTGGCAATCAATTTCTCGATTTCCATCGATTTGAAGTTGGTCTCTTTTATATTTGTACTTACGGGGAGATCAACAACAACTGTAAATTCGCCACGATCTGCAACTGTCATAAACTCGGAACCGATGAAACCAAGAGGAACGAGACTCAACGAGCCAATCAACAAAACGGTTGTCACAAAAAAGACTGTCATTTTGTGGTTTAATCCCCACTGCAATAATACAAGATAATCACCGGTAACCTTTTTAAAACCACGCTCAAAGCCATTCACAAATCTTCCAAAAAGAGTTGAATCCGAAAACTTGGTAATATTCGAAAATCTTGATGCAAGCATCGGTGTGATTGTAAACGAAACGATTAAACTCATCAAAGTGGAAACAACCACAACCAATGAGAATTGTCGCAGAATATTACCCACGATTCCGGTAACCAACGCAAGTGGAAGAAACACTGCCACATCCACCAAAGTGATTGAGAGGGCAGCAAAGCCAATTTCGTTCCTTCCTTTAAGTGCAGCAACCCTCCTGTCCTCACCTTTTTCAAGATGGTGATAGATGTTCTCCAAAACCACAATCGAATCATCCACGAGGATACCTACAACGAGGGATAATGCCAATAGAGTCATTAGATTAAGGGTAAATCCAAAGGCATAAATCGCAATAAAAGTTGAGATTAATGAAGAGGGAATTGCAATAAGAACAATTACCGAATTTCTGAAGGAGTGAAGGAAAAGCAGCATCACAAGTGCGACCAGTACTACAGCGACAGCAAGATCGAATTTAACAGCATCCGCTGCGGTGATTGTGAATAACGATCCATCCTGAGCTATATCAAACTTAAGTTCAATGTTTTTATATTGTTTTTCGAGGTCCAGGAGCACCTGTTTACTGTTTTTTGCCACCTCAACGGCATTGGCATCAGATTGTTTAGAAATCTGAACCCCAACAGAGGGTACACCGTTAATTCTGGATTGTTGGGTAAATTCCTTTACTCCATCAACAACCTCGGCAACATCACTCAAAAGAATGTCAGAACCACCCGGAGTTCTGATAATCGTAAGATTTCGAACATCATCAATGTTCCTGAATTTACCGGCGACTCTAACAATGAACTGACCATCCGCATCTTTAATTGAACCGGCGGGAAAATCGAGGTTTGCCGACTTTATGATTTGAGTTACAGTTCCAATTGAAAGGTTGTAACTTTTTAGTCGCTCTTCATTGAGGAGAATTTTTATTTCCCTCTCTTCACCACCGACAAAATTTATTTGAGCAACACCTTTAACCTGAGCAAGTTCGGGCTTAATGAAATCGTTAAGAAAAGTTCTGAACTCGTTTGGTGGAAGTGTGCTCGTGGTTCCCAACCTTAAAATCGGAATTTCATCAAGAGCGATTTTCAGAAGGGTTGGTGGATCAATATCGTTTGGCAGTTTTGCTATAACCTGATTTACACGCCTTTGTGCATCTTGCAGGGCAAAATCGATATTAACCGACTGGCTAAACTCAACGGTAATCAAAGAAACATTTTCCGATGAAGTTGCGTTAACTGTGGTAACCTGATCCTGACCGGAAACTGCATCTTCAATAATCTTGGTGACAGAAGTCTCCACTTCATCCGGTGAAGCACCGGGATATGTTGTAATAATTACTATAACAGGCGGGCTGATCTTGGGCAACAGTTCATAACTCAACTGGTTGAAACTGAACAGCCCCATCAATATCAACACAGTAAAAATTACTATGATCAGTGATGGTCGCTTGATCGATAATTCAGTAATTGTCATATTTAATTCTCAAACCTATTTAGATTTTATAATTGTAACAGGATCACCATCAGTCAGATTTACTTGACCTGAAGTTACGATTTTTTCTCCCGGCTTAACACCCGAGAGTATTTCAATGCTTGTTCCACTTTCAATTCCGGTGGTGATTTTTCTCATCCTGGCAATGTTATTTTCGACCACAAATATTTTGGCATCGAGTGAACTTCCGAGAAGAGCAATTCTTGGAATAACAACAGATTCACGGTTGACGCGTCTGTCAAATTCCGCTGTTACATTCATTCCGGCTTTTAAACTACGGTTGTTCAAAATTATTAATTCCACCGGGAAACTGTGAATATCATCACCTTTAACGCCGATTGATTTTATTCTGGCTGAAAAAGTCTGATCAGGGAAAATGTCTGAAGTTACCGTAACCTTATCACCGGTTTTCAGGAATACTACATCAGCTTCGGAGATGCTGACTTTTACTCTCAAGCTTGAGATATCAACAAGGGTAATTACAACTGAACCGGGATTTACATCGCTGCCGAGATTTACCATTCTTGACAACACCACGCCGGAGAAAGGGGCTTTAACCCGTGTATTTTCAAGCTGTCTCTTTGCGATTGTAAGTTGAGCTTCTGCAGCTTTAAAACCGAGTCTGTAGGCATCCACCTGAGCCTCTGTGCCGGAACCATCTTTAAGTAATGCCACATATCGGTCGAGGTCCTTTTTAGCTTTTTCATAGTCAGCTTCGCGCAGTTTAACAGTTGCAGAGATGATTTCATCATCAACCTTAAAAAGAAGTTGTCCGGCTTTTACAAAATCACCAACATCACAGTGAACCGATCTGATGAGACCATCCGCTTCGGAAGTTACAGCCACTTCCTTATCAGCAAACACGGTACCCACTTGAACAAGTTTTTTGTCAATAGTTTCATTTGTGGCTTCAAGAACCGAAACCGGAAGGGCAGTTATCTTTTTAGTTTGGACTGTAGCAGCCATTTTCTGTTTGTTGTTAAACAGTATAAAAGCAATTATGCCAATAACCGCAACGACAATAAATATATAAATTGATTTTTTTAACATTTTTTTCTCTAAGTTCTTAGTTAGATACCGATTGCTTTATTTAAAAGAGCTTCTGCATTTTTAAGGTCAGAAATTGAAGTTACGAGTTTGATCTTTGATTCGAAAACTGCAACTTCAGCGTCGATTAGATCAGAATTTCTGATCAAACCTTTTTGAAAAAGATTATAACTTATTCTGTAATTTTCTTCAGCCTGAGTCACGGTTTTTTCTGCCAGATTGATTCTGCTTTTGTTTGCTGCATAATTCAGGTATGCCTGTTTAACTTCAATCAGCACACCATCTTTCATCATTTCATACTGGTAGTTGGTTTGCGAAAGATCCGACTCGGCCTGTTGTGTTCTGTAGGATGTGGCGTTCCAGTTCCATAGTGTGTATTGAAGTGAAAGAGTCACATCCCAGGTGCCATCGAACTGATCTTTTGTTGGAACTATTCTTTGGTTTGGTCTGGCATAGTTATAGTTACCAATCAGATAGATATCAGGATACCAGGCAGATTCAGTCAGTTTTATGGCTGTTTCTCTTGATTTAATTCTGACAGCCATTGCTTTAAGTTCAGGACGGGTGTTTAATGCCTGCGAATTTATTACCTCAAGGGAAGGAACATCCTGAATCTCTTCTATGGTTGTCAGGGGTTTTAATGAAATATCTGTATCCATGGGGAGATTCAGATTATTCAATAAATTCAACTTTGCCATTTGAATCCCGTTTTCAGTCTCGAGTAACTGAACTTGTGCCGAGGAGAGTTGAACATCAAGCTTCAGAACCTCATTTTTGGTTATTAACCCCTGTGCATAAAAATTATTGAGGTCTTTCAAATGAAGTTCAATTGTTTTTATGTATTCCTCCAATACTTTTTTACCTTCAGTTACTTTATAGAGCGACCAGTAGGCATTGGATATTGCATATTTTAATTTAGTTTTTTCAGATTCAAGATCAAACATGCTCGCAGTGATCGATTGATCGCTTAAATCTTTATTCAGGTCGATTTTAAATCCTGTAAATACTGGTTGTGTAAGTGTAAGCTTTGATGAATAACTGTTTAGTAAACTTGGTGATACTGTAAACGACTGAGATGTTCCACCCATCGGAACGGTGATGGTAAACGGATCAACCTCACTCAATCGAGTGTATCCTGCCTGAAGTGACAAAGAAGGTAATCCTGAAGTGTTAACTTCATCCTTTTTTAATCGTGCGGATTTAACTTTGTCTCCGGCAATTTTAATGCCTTTATTGTTCTCCAGACCGTATTTTATACATTCTTCGAGACTCATTTCCAGGCTCTTTTGAGCAGTTAAAATGGTAAATGAAAGAAGGAAAAAGCCGGTTATATATAATAAGTGCTTTAACATTTAATTTCCTTGAATTTGAAAATCATTTTTTTTAATAGACTTTAAAAGCATTTTGAACATAAGTTCAGCGCGTTCCAGATTCTTTTTTGGTTTTTCTTGCATTATCAAAACTCTAAGAGCATAAGTATCCATCGAATCTGATAAGATCCCGGCAATTTCTGCAGGGCTCTCCACTTCAAAAACACCGGATTGAACACCTTCCACGATCACAGATTCAATCAATGCAGCATATTTTTTTCTGAACACTTTCTGTGAGATTAGTTCCGGTTGCCCCAGATACCTTACAGTAATCGTGTTGGATTTCAAGTATTCAGCAAAGAGGGAATTGTCTTTTAGTTCGTGGATCACAAATTTCAGGTTGCCGGGAATCATTTTGTGAAGTTTTTCTTCCGGGGGGAGTGAGGAGTTTTTTATTTCTTCAAGTCGTGAGGTGATGTGGTTGAGGTGTTCCAGAAAAAACTCATAGATAAGGTCTTCCTTATCCTTGAATTCATTATAAATGGTACCAACGCTGCAACCCACATGTCGGGCGATATCAGTCATTGTTGTCTTCTCCACCCCGTATCTGTTTACAAGGGAAGTGAAGGCGTTAAGTATCTTTGATCTCCGACAGAGCTTGTTTTCGTGCATATGAATATTTGAATAATTTCTTAAAATGTTCAAAAGTGAATACAAATATAGTGTAAACCGTCAATAATTGAAAATAAATGTTTACCCATATATTTGAATTTATGATAAGTGGTTTTTTTTGCACAATGAAATTAATGATTGGCCGTTAACTTAACCATAATTCACAATAATTACAAGTAAACAGAAAGTGAGAATATATTGGATTGGATTTTTTTGATTATCGCAGGTATATTGGAGGTTGGATGGCCTTTGGGATTTAAACTCTCACAGGTAACCGAAGGTGGATGGAGCAAAGCCGGATGGATTTTTGCTGCAGCCATCTGCATGGCTGGCAGTGGTTATTTCCTTTGGCTGGCACAGAGAAATATCCCGATTGGTACTGCATATGCTATCTGGACAGGAGTTGGGGCAACAGGAACTTTTTTAATTGGGATATTATTTTTTAATGATTCAACATCCATGGCAAGAGTTTTTTCAGTTTTTCTGATAATAGCAGGGATAGTCGGGTTAAAACTTGCGAGTTGAAATTTTGGGGAGAGTAAGAAGGATAAAAATGGTGCCGAAAGCCGGGGTCGAACCGGCACCTGGTGTGAGCCAGACTGGATTTTGAGTCCAGCGCGTCTGCCAATTTCGCCATTTCGGCATCAAAAAAAAAGTGCCACATTCGGTAATGTGGCTTAATGTGGGCAGGGACGGAATTGAACCGCCGACACAAGGATTTTCAGTCCTTTGCTCTACCGACTGAGCTACCTGCCCTCCAAAAATTTAGACTTCAAATTTAAGCATTTTTACAATATTAAGCAAGAGCTTGATACGAAAAAATCAAAAAAAAATTTCAGAGTTAAGAGAAAAATACTGAAATCAGCCAATTTCAGTATTTTTTTTGATTTCTCTCAACTCTGAATCCAAAAAAATTATTTCATTAACAACATCTTTTTGGTAGAACGAAAAGTATTCTGTCCATCAGCAGAAACCGCTTCTATCGTATAGAAGTAGGCACCTGAAGCTGCATTTTGCATTGCATGAATATGCGAGTGCATTCCTGCAGGAAGAACACCTTTCTGGAACTGTTCAACAAGATTTCCGGCTGCATCGTAGAAACTAAGCTTCACATTGCTTTCTGCCGGAAGTGAAAATGAGATGGTTGTTGAAGGATTAAATGGATTTGGGAAATTCTGATGAAGTGCATATACCGAAGGTGTAGTCACTGTTGCATCAACAATATCTGAATATTCAAATCTGCCGTCAAAATCAATCTGACGAAGTCTGTAGAGATAACGGCCTGGTTTACTGATTGATTTATCATTAAACAGGTATTCGTTGGTTTCAGAAGTGGTACCTTTTCCATCAACAAATGCAATTTTGTTCCATGAAATGCTTCCTGATGCATCATCTGCGGCTCTTTCAATTTCGAAGCCTCTGTTGTTGGTCTCAGTTGCGGTACTCCAGTCGAGTCTCACATTAAAACCGTCAGATGTGGCAGCAAAGGATGAAAGTTCAACAGGAACGACACCGTTAATGGTTACAGTGGCAGTTCTTTTATGAACAGGAATTCCTCTGGGTCCTCTTCCCGTGACAGTTAAGGTGTAGTTTGCTTCAGGAATGCCTCCTGATGTAATGATCCACAGTTTTAAACTGTCAGGATAGCTGGTGAGGGAATCTTTCCCTTCAAATCTAAAAGAAAAACTTCCTGTCGTTGGTGTAGGCGAAATAGCAGCAGTAAACTTTACCGATTTTTCATACGCCTTGACAGATGGAACAGATACATAAACAAATGCGCTGTCCATATCTATTGCTGCTGTTACAGTTGAAGGTAGAACTCTCATTGCATAATCCGGGAAATATGACCCGTATGCTCCAAAATTAGAGCTTCTAAAATCAGTATAAGCCATAAATGCCTGATTGTCAACCGACTGAATGGCATCATAGTCACCCTGGTAGTTTGCGCCTGTTCCGGAAGAGACTTTAATTTTAAATGTACGGTTGGTAACTCTCTGGTTCGGAGCAAAAGTCTGTCCACCATCGTCTGTATAAGTTGCATAAACATCCATACTGTCTGAAGTGGGAACTCTACGGGTATCATAAAACTTTACATAGAGTCTTCCTGAACTGATGTCGCACCAGATTGCAGGGAAGAAACTGTGATTTGACTGTGGATTGGCATCGTCATTTACAACTTTTGGAGCTGACCATGTTGCTCCATAATCTGTTGAATAGCGTGAGAAGATATCTGATTTATTACCGGTTCCCGAAGGATTGTTGGAAGCATAAACAAGATACAACCTGCCTTTATACGGACCATTACTGTTATCGGCTGCTATCATCGGGTACGGTCTTGTTCTCATGTTTTGAACAGTGGATCTGCCAGAAATTTCAGTTCCGATAATATTTGAAAATGTCTGTTGAGATTTAAGGGTAAAAGTGGCTCCACCATCTGTTGAGTGGTAAAAACTGTAGATACCGGCAGCATTTGTTCCTGAGTGGGTTACGACGAAAACTGATCCACCCTCGATCCAGCTTGTTCCATTAAAATAACTACCAACTGCAGACATCATTCCAGGAAGAACCTGGGTTGATAACTGTGTAACTCTTGCGAAAGTAAGACCACCATTGGTGCTTCTATGGATATAACCAACTCCTGATCCACCTGTCATCACATTATAGATGTAATTTGAGTAGGGACCTGTGGTCTGATCAATTGCCATCCAGTTTTTATCAACACCGTCAACGCCTGTTACAGCTGCAGTCCAGGTTTGGCCACCATTGGTTGATCTAATGTTTTTTGAACCAGTGATGTTGCCATACATGCTTTGATAGTGGAGCACACCGTCGATGCCCCAGGCTGTGAGTGGATCACCTTGAACAGAAACACCAAATGAGGGGACAATTCTTGTCCAGTCATGTCCATCGGCGGTATAATAGGCGGCATTAACATTATAAGCAGCAAACATTCTCATAGGATTTGTTGGATCCATCGAAAAATGTGGCTCTGCTTGTTCAGTGCCAAAGAAAAAGTTGTCGTAGTCACCAATATTAACCGGTGTTGACTCAAGTGAAAGAAATGGGGGTGCAAATTTTTGCCAGTCAGAAGGCAGGCGGTCAAAAATTGCTTCAGGGTTATTTTGAGCATTTACGGTAATGAAACCGCAAATTAACAAAAAACCAGTGGCTATCCGGTTTAGTAACGAAACCGTCATGAGTGCTCCAATCGATAGATGTATTAAATGAGAATTGTGAGGGTAGCAAGTTACAAAGAATTTTTTATATTATGAAATCAGAAGGAAATATTTTTTAATATTTCCTAAATTTGTTATTCAAATTCAAAAAAATGATAGATATGACCAAAGTCCTTTTAAAACCGGAATTTAAAAATCTCACCCATGTTGCTTCAGGCAAAGTAAGGGAAATTTATTCATCAGGCGAAAATTTATTGTTTGTTTCAAGTGACAGACTCTCGGCTTTTGATGTGATAATGAATCAGGGGATTCCATATAAAGGTGCTGTTCTAAATTCGATATCAGCTTTTTGGTTCGATTATACAAGGGATTTGGTACCCAATCATTTTCTCTCGATGAATGTGGAAGACTATCCCGTTGAGTTCAGGGAATATCGTTCTGAATTGGAAGGTCGTTCGATGTTGGTTAAAAAAGGGAAGATTGTCCCAATCGAATGTATAGTAAGGGGTTATCTCAGTGGTACGGGTTGGAATGACTATCGAAATACCGGAAGTATCTCAGGAGTTAAACTTCGTCAGGGACTTCTCGAATCGGAAAAACTTGATGAGCCAATTTTTACCCCATCAACAAAAAAGCGGAGATAGGCGATCATGACGAGAACATCTCTTTTGCAACAGCTTGTGAGATAGCCGGAACTGAATTAATGGAGAATATCCGTGACAAAGCAATTTCTATTTACAAAAAATGTTCTGATTATGCCCTTGAAAAGGGGGTAATTATCGCTGATACCAAAATGGAATTTGCTCTTGATTCAGATGGGAAGTTGATGCTTGCCGATGAAGTGCTCACACCCGATTCCTCCAGGTTTTGGGATCTTGAAAGTTATGAACCCGGTAAAGCTCAGATGAGTTACGACAAACAATTTGTAAGGGATTTTTTATTGTCTATTGATTTTAACAAACAACCACCGGCACCAGAACTCCCTGCGGAGATTATTCAAAAAACATCTGAAAAATATCTTGAAGCATATTCCAAACTCACCGGAAAAACACTGATTTAGATGATACTTCCAAACCAGCTCACTGTTTTAAGGATTATTCTCACTCCTTTCGTGATGTTTTTTATCCTTACAGATGGTAATTATTTTAACGAAATTGCACTTGTTATCTATGTGATAGCAGCTCTTACAGACTGGTATGACGGTTGGCTGGCGAAAAAATTCAACTACTTTACCAACTGGGGCAAAGTCTGGGATCCCATTGCCGACAAGATATTAACCGCCGGAACAATGATATCCCTGGTTATACTTGG
Source organism: Ignavibacteriales bacterium (assembly GCA_016707285.1). Lineage (GTDB taxonomy): Bacteria > Bacteroidota > Ignavibacteria > Ignavibacteriales > Ignavibacteriaceae > UTCHB3. The sequence continues at coordinate 6,850 of JADJIA010000001.1, read as the reverse complement.
AATTTTTAATATTTTTCCTGTAATAATCATCATTTTACGAGATGTTTTTATGACAGGGTTCAGATCATATGCCGAGCACATTAGAAAACCATTCCCGACAAGCAGATATGCAAAAGTTAAAACATTTATTGAAATGGTTTACCTTAATTATGTGTTATTAACTTATCTATTGATGAATTCTTCTGTCTTGCCTGAAAAGGTTCGCAGTTTTTTTGCTTCCATGTTTGTAAAAGATGTGATCGATTGGGGGCTGATTGTGGTTGCCTTTATTACAGTGCACTCTGCGTATATTTATATTAAAGATAATTTTCATTTATTTAAAGAAATATTAAAAATTGGCAAATCTTAATGTGATCCATAAAGTTCTCGGAAGTGGAATGCTTACGGGATATTTAAAGGGTCCTACAGGTACTTATGGAAGTCTGGTTGCGCTATTTATTTACCTGATTCCGGGGGTTTCATCACTTATTATCCTCATTCCTCTGATAATAATTACCACTATCTATGGAATCTGGGTTAGTGGAAAGTTTGAAGATCGATATGGAACCGATCCCAAAGAAGCGACAATAGATGAATTTGTTGGAATGTGGATTTCACTTATGTTAGTTCCTGTCTCATGGGGTTACCTGATTGTTGCATTTTTGATCTGGCGTGTCCTTGATATTGTAAAACCATTTCCGGCGCGAAATTTTGAAAAACTTAAAGGTGGACTTGGCGTGATGGCTGATGACATCATGAGCGGAATTTATACTTTTTTGATCATGCGTATTATTCTAATTTTGTTTCCCGAGGTCAATTAATGAAGGCTTATATTATCTCAATTGGTGATGAATTACTGATTGGGCAAACTATTAATTCAAACGCATCTTTTATCGGTGCAAAACTTAGTGAAGCGGGGATCGAGGTTTCAAAGATTATCACAACGGCGGATACAAAAGAAGATATCCTGTCAGATTTTAATGAAGCCAGAAAAAGAGCAGATGTAATCATCGTTACAGGCGGGCTTGGTCCTACTCACGATGACATAACAAGAGAAGCAATATGTGCTTTTTTTGAAACCGGTTTGCGTCGTGACGAAGATGTCCTGAACGACATCAAAGAACGATTTGCCAGGTTTGGCAGAGAAGTTTCACCCACTAATGAAGATCAATGTCGTGTCCCCGAGTGTTGTATTGCTATCAGGAATTTTAACGGAACCGCGCCGGGATTCTGGATTGATAGACACGACAAAGTTTTTGCGGTGATGCCCGGTGTGCCCGGAGAGATGAAGGCAATGATGAACAATTTTGTTCTCCCTAATCTCACTGCAAGATTTAACGGCAAACTGAAACACATTGCCAGATTAAGTGTTTTAACCACAGGAATTGCCGAATCGACACTCTACGACAAACTTTCGCCCATTGATGAGGTGTTTAGAGGAGTTAAAGTCGCTTTTTTACCCAATCTTCAAGGTGTAAAAATCCGACTGACTGCTGAAGCTGAAACGATGGAACAGGCAAACGAACTTGTTAGTGCTGCTAATCAACAGCTAAGATTAAGAGCCGGTCGTTATATTTATGGTAAAGGTGAGGAACAACTTGGTCTTGTTGTTGGTAATCTTTTAAAAGAGAGACAATTAACACTTTCAATTGCTGAATCATGCACAGGCGGGTGTATCTCCAATCTTATAACTGACATTTCGGGCAGCAGCGAATACTTCGAAAGAGGGGTGATCGCATACAGCAATGCAGCGAAAGTTGAGATTTTACAGGTGGATGAAGATTTGATTCAGGAGAAAGGTTCTGTTTCTGACGAAGTGGCAATTGAGATGGCAAAGGGGATAAGAGCTATATCCGGGACTGATCTTGGTCTGTCCATAACAGGAATACTTGGACCAAAAGGGGCAACACCAACAAAACCTGTTGGTCTTGTTTATATTGCAGTAGCTTCTCACGAAAAAGCACTCTCGAAAAAATTTAACTTCGGAGGCACAAGAATCGAAAACAAAATTAGAGCCTCTCAAGCAGCCCTGGAGATGGTCAGAAGGTTTGTTCTTGGGATCAGTCTTGATTCATGATACTACTTTTTTGTCTGTTCAAGTCGGATCAGAATCTAATTGAGAAGGTGTCAACAATCAAGTGAAAAATTTTACAAAAAAAACAATTTTAGGAGTCATAAATGGCTGATACACACGATGTAAAAAATAAAATTATTGATGAAACAATATTAAATATTGAGAAGGCCTTTGGTAAAGGCTCGATCATGAGACTTGGTGACGGGGTGATCAACAAGGTTGAATGCATCCCAACGGGTGCACTTTCTCTTGACAGGGCTCTTGGAATTGGTGGGATTCCACGCGGAAGAATCACTGAAATTTACGGTCCCGAGTCGAGTGGTAAAACTACAATTTGTCTCCATGTAATTGCAGAAGCACAAAAAACGGGTGGAATAGCAGCTTTTATAGATGCAGAACATGCTCTTGATCTTAATTATGCCAAGAGACTTGGCGTTGATACTCCAAATTTACTCCTTTCCCAACCCGATTTTGGTGAACAGGCACTCGAAATTTGTGATACACTCGTTAGAAGTAATGCACTTGATGTTATTGTGATCGATTCAGTTGCCGCTTTGGTTCCCAGAGCTGAAATTGAAGGAGAGATGGGAGATTCCCACATGGCGGTTCAGGCACGACTGATGTCACAGGCTCTAAGGAAACTGACGGGAGCAATTTCCAGATCAAAAACTGCGGTTATTTTCACGAATCAACTGCGTAGCAAAATCGGAGTGATGTTTGGAAATCCCGAGACCACAACCGGTGGAAATGCATTAAAGTTTTATGCCTCCCTCAGAATGGATATCAGAAGAGTAGCCCAAATTAAAGAGGGTACTGATGTGGTTGGCAACAGAACAAAAATTAAAATTGTAAAAAGCAAGGTTGCTGCTCCGTTTAAAGAAGTTGAATTCGACATTTTATATAACGAAGGTATTAGCAAAACCGGTGATTTGATTGATCTTGGTGTTGATACCGGTATTATCAAAAAAGGTGGAAGCTGGTTCACTTTTGGCGAAGACAGATTCCAGGGAAGAGAACAATTCAGACAAAAACTGCTGGAATTCCCTGATATGTTCGACCGACTTGCAGTAGAAGTTAAAACAAAGATCGGACTCATTGAGCCGGTGGTTGTTAAAGAATAGATTAAATGGGCATCGTAACAGATGCCTTTTTTACTTATGGCTGAAATATTAAACATTAAACTTAAAAACGAAACCTTTGCAATCGTTGAATTCGATTCCGGAGTTGGTCTTGTAGTGCCTAAATTGCTTGTTTATGAACTTGGGTTGCGAAAAGGCGACATCCTCGGTGAAGAAGCCCTTGACTCATTGTCAAGAGAAAACGAACTTTACAGTTGTGAACAAAAGGCTCTTGGTTATCTGGGAAGAAGACTTCATTCAAAAATGGAACTTCGTAGAAAACTTTATCAAAAAAAGTTTACAAAACCGGTGATTGAGTCGGTTATCGAGAAGTTATCCAACATAAAATATATCGATGATCGAAAATATGCGGAATTGATGATTAACGAATCGATGAATCTTCGCCATGACGGGGTGCAAAAAACAAAAGCCCGTTTGATGGAAAAAGGTGTGGATAAAAAGATAATTGAAGAGATGCTTGCCGAGGCAAAAGATCTCGATGTGGAGATGGACAATATTAAATTAGTTGGAAATAAGAAACTTATGTCGTTGAAAAAACGATTTACAGATAAACGGCTGATTGATCAAAAATTGACAGCCTGTCTTGTTGGAAAAGGTTTCTCTTTTGAGATTATTAAAGAATATCTAAAATCTGCCGGAACCGATCCCGGTGATTTTGAGGAATAAATATGAAAACAATTGACCCAAAATTAGTCACATTTCCCGAGGTGCAGAGATTACTCCAGGGTGATGTTGCTCCGCGTCCCATTGCATTAGTTTCAACTCTTTCACCTGAAGGCATCCCAAACCTCTCTCCGTTCTCCTTTTTTAATGTATTTGGTGCCAATCCTCCGATTGTTGCGTTTTCACCCTCCAGAAAAGGACGGGATGCAACTTTGAAGGATACTTATAACAACCTCATGGCAACAGGGGAGTGTGTAATTCACTCGGTTTCTTACGAGATGGTTCAACAAATAAGTCTGGCATCCTCCGAGTTTGAGCCCGAAGTGGATGAATTTATAAAAGCGGGATTCACGCGGATAGAATCTGTTATGGTAAAACCTTTTGCTGTCAAAGAATCTGCTTTCAGGATGGAGTGTAATCTTCTAAAGATGGAAAGTTTTGGTGAAGGGGGAGCGGCAGCAAACATCGCGATTTGTGAAGTAATTCTTTTCCATGTGGCGGAGGATATTTTCCGTGATGGACTAATAATTCCTGATAAAATTGATCTTGTTGCAAGAATGTCGGGTGACTTCTATTCCAGGGCTTCGGGTGATGCAGTTTTTGAAGTTGAAAAACCGGTGGGGAAGAGGTGTATCGGATTTGATAATTTACCAAAGTTTATGCTCGATTCCCACAGTTATTCAGGAAATGAATTGGGTGCATTTGCAAACTCTACCGGGGTTCCGGATGTTTCTGAGAACAAACAGATATTACTTGCAATTACAAGTAAAGAACTGTCGGGTTTCGAAAATGATGCTTCGGCATTTAATCGTTATTTGCGTAGAGGTGAGATTGAAAAAGTGGTAAAGCTGTTGTTTAAAAATGATGAAATGATGAGTTTACCAACCATTCAGAAAATCAAAAACTTTGAAAAAAGTGCCAAACTGGCGCTTAATCTAAACAGACTTGACCTGGCTTGGGCGTTGGCGCTTGAAGCAGGAAAACTTTAATCAGGAGTTTTATTTGACAAAAAAGCCACTCTGGATCCCATCAGAAAAAAGAGTTTCCGAAGCTAACATCACCCGTTTCATCGATTTTGTGAATAAAAAACATGATTCGGAAATCAAAAATTATCAGGAACTCTACGATTATTCCGTCACAGAGATTGAGAAATTCTGGGAAGACATTTTTGAGTTTGCAGATCTAACTTTTAGCGGAACATATCAAAATGTCCTCTCTGAACGGATAATGCCGGGTGGAAAGTGGTTTGAGGGTCTAAAACTTAACTATGCAGAAAATATATTCAAAAAACTGCAAAATGAATTTGCGATTACCTCTTATCGTGAAGGTTTTGGCAGTTTCAGGATAAAATCTGACAAATTTAAGTCTGTCTCGTTAAAATTAGCTTCAGCACTTAAAGCTGCCGGAGTGGGAAAAGGTGACAGGGTTGCCTCTTTTTCTTCAAACATCCCCGAAGCTGTGATGGGACTTATGGCTACATCAACAATCGGGGCTATTTGGTCATCTTGTTCACCCGATTTTGGCACTCAGGCAGTCATTGACAGGTTTGGACAAATAGACCCGAAGATTTTGTTTGCAGTTGAGTCTTATGATTACAACGGAAAAAGATTTAACTGTCTGCCAAAAATCATCGAGATCACCCGGGCATTTAAGTCACTTCAAAAAGTGGTTCTGATCCCCGCATTTCAAAATTTTGATGGTGAAACCGTCAAATATTCTCACGATTTACCGGACAATTTTGTTTACTTTGACGATTTTATCGATGAACACGATCCAACTGAAACTTTTGAACAAGTTGAATTTTCTCACCCGCTTTATATTCTATACTCCTCCGGAACCACGGGAAAACCAAAATGTATTGTTCATGGCACCGGTGGAACAATGTTGCAACATTACAAAGAACTGGCTCTTCACACCGATCTGAAGGTTGATGACAAATTATTATATTTCACGACCACAGGTTGGATGATGTGGAACTGGTTGGTTAGCGGTTTACTTGTCGGGGCAGAGATAGTTTTATTTGACGGTTCAGTGGTTTATCCAAATGCCTCAATTTTATGGAAGTTTGTTTCAGAGCAGGAAGTGTCAGTTTTTGGAACCAGTCCCAAATTTTTGTCTCTTACTGAAAAGAATGAAATCAAACCCTTAACGATGTATAATTACAATAAGTTAAAGGCGATCCTTTCAACCGGTTCACCCCTGCTGGAGTGTAATTTTGAATGGGTTTATAAAAATGTAAAAAAAGATTTACAACTTTCTTCCATTTCAGGAGGAACCGATATAGTTTCATGTTTTATGCTCGGCTGTCCAATTTTACCCGTTATTTCGGGTGAAATTCAGGGTCGGGGACTCGGAATGAAAGTTGAGGTTTTTGATGAATCGGGAAAGTTACTTGAAGGAGAAAAAGGAGAATTGGTTTGCTCACTTCCATTTCCTTCAATGCCTGTTGAATTTTGGAACGATGAAGGGGATGTTAAATATAAAGATGCCTATTTTTCACGATACCCCGGGGTCTGGCGACATGGCGACTATATCAGAATAACGAAAAACGGGGGAGTCATCGTTTATGGCAGAAGCGATGCAACACTTAACCCCGGTGGAGTACGGATCGGAACTGCTGAAATTTACCGGATAGTTGAAGAAATCCCTGAAATTGAAGATTCGATAGTTGCGGGAATTAATGTTAAAGATGAAATAGAAATTTTCCTTTTTGTTGTCTTAAAATCAGGTTGTGAGCTTTCACCCGATTTGGTTCTCAAAATAAAAAAGTCGTTAAAAGAAAAAGCTTCACCGAGACATGTGCCACACAGAATATTCAAAATTAATGAAGTACCCAGAACAATAAGTGGCAAAAAAGTTGAAATTGCCATCACAAAAATCTTCGCCGGAGAAGAGCCCGATAACAGGGAAGCACTCGCAAATCCGGCCTCCCTTGATGTTTTTGAGAGTATTAAATTAATGGTCGTGAACCCATAGTTTGGAAGATTTTGGCAGC